>JAUHYD010000012.1 GCA_030426665.1 Bacteroidia bacterium
CGTCGAGTGGAGACCCATTCAGGTCTCAATCGAAGACGATTGTGGATAAAATATTTGAAAAACTAAAAGGTGAAAGTCAAACAAAAACTCTACTTTTAAACACTACGAATTAAAGGGAAGCCTACACAATGCTCGTCTTGCTGCAAATATAGACGAGAGTGCATGCTACAATCGTGGGGGAACGGAAGTTCATGAACTGCAGCCAAAACAGACTGAAACAAAAAACAAATTTGATTTGTGTTTTACTTCAAAATCACCAACTTTTTATTTTGGACGTTTAATCCACCATTATATATCCTGCATATATACATGCCTGTTGGTAGATTTGCAGTAGAAATGGTGGTATAATTGCCGGTTAAAGAATAAGAATTCGCCAACCTTCCTGAGACATCATAAATTTCTGCAGTTGTATTTTCCCCAAACCCTTTTTTGCAACTAATGGTACATTCGTTATATGCAGGATTGGGATATAGCACTATATCGAATGTCTCGCTTTGACTGAGTGTCTGACTTTCCAATGCTATTTGTGCCTCACAAAGCGATGATTGATATTGATATTTGGCAACAAACAGGTATTCATCGGTACCGGAAGCCTTTAGTGTGTCAAGGCCAAATGCCAGGGTATCTTCATAGTCTCCTGCCATAAAGAAACTACCTCTGTTATCAATACATATGCTCATTCCGTCGTCACCTCCGCCAGCTATTGTGAAACTATTGTGATAGTTTCCGGATGTGTCATATTCTAAGACGAATGTTGGTTGTTCCACTGTCCCTGATGGTGTCGGGTAGGTGAGACTGTGACCACTGAAAACCAGATTTGAGCGCATTTCACCGCATACCAAAATGTTACCACATGCGTCAATAGCTATGTCGTCGCACTTTTCGCCATTTCCCGGACATGATATTCCCCACTTATAGTCTCCCGAACCGGAATATTTAGCAAAATAAGCACTCGAATGCCCTACGGTACTTAGAAAGGTGTCGGTGCCATGTACTAATATAGAGTCTAAGTAACCGGCAACATACAGATTTCTATTGTTGTCCAATTCCATTGTGATGATTCGTTCGTAATAATCGACCGGGTGAGCCCACGCAAGTGAGCCGCTACTGCTGAATTTCGCAAGGAAGTTACCTTGCAGGTCAGGGAAAAACACGCGGGTCGAAAGTTCGGGTTTAGGGTCTCCTACCAGTTCGGTTCCATCTATATTGAGCGTGTCTGATGTGTAACTGCCGGAAATATAAATATCGCCATTATTTGCAACGGCAGTTGCAAAAATGTAGTCGTTTTTGTTGCCCGTGAAGCTTTTCGCCCATAAGAGATTTCCGTCATTGTCAAACTTGCTGATGAACATATCCGTAGTATTGCCTGTTGGGTCTGTATTTGTGAGCGTTGTGGTGCCAATATCTGTTGTCGCAACTTTATACTGCCCGGTGACAATTGCATTTCCATCTGGGTCGGTAGCCAGATTGATGTACCCAAAAGCAGATTCGAAAGGGTACATTCCCACCATTATGTTCTTTGCCCAAAGAACGGTACCAGAAGGAGATATCTTGGTAAGAAATGCGTTCCTTGTATAGAGTGGTGGTGGCGCAGGTGGTGTTAAGGTGAAAGGACCAATGGTTACAGAATAATTGAAAACGCCTAAAACCAGCAAATTTCCTGTAGGGTCTGTAGCAATACATTGGGTCGCGCCATTGGACTCCAATACCCACTGATAGTTTCCATCAGGATCTACCTTGGCGACAAAAGGGGCTGCAGCGACAATGGATCCGAAAGTGGCCGGACCTCCTCCAAACAGGCCTAGATACACATTGCCGTTATTGTCGGCAGCCGACGAAAAAAAATCTCCTGAGGCATTCGTGCCGGTCCTGGCCCACTTCCACCCAATCTGTGCACGGGTAAAGTTTGGAATAAGGAGCGAAGTTAAGACTATAAGAATAAAGGTGCGGTTCATATTTAAGGTGTTTAGTGGATATGATTGGATTCATTTTAATACGCCGATAATTATTGGTGTTCAAACATTGTGCCATTTTTTAATTGATTCCATCTCCTCATTTCAAAAATAGTTTCACTTTCTTAATTGGATATCTTCCAAATGGATGGAGTGACTTTTACTATTATATTGCTAATATTAATCAATAGTGGTAAATGCTGCCCATGAGATTCCTTATAGGTGTTAGGGTATCAGAACAAAAATAGCAGCTTGCTGTCTGCGTAATTTTTCAAATTCCCCGGAAATTTCCTGGTATTGGGGGTATTTGCTTACGTTGGTTCTTGTTACAACTGAAATTTTCTTCGAATAAGCTTGATATAGATGAATGCCGGTGAGTTGGCGTACAGTTTCTGTTTGTGGCAGTAAGAAGTCACAAACAGCTGTTCACAGAAATCTGCGTTGATGATGTTATTACAAGCTTCTTTCCCTACTTAACTAAACTTCGTACGCAGGCATTCTACCAGTGCATGCACCTCTTCTACAGTATTGTGAAAATGGATGCTGACCCTCAGCATTCCGTTTCGGTGTGTTACCGTGATGTTGTGTTTTTTTACCCAATCGCCCAACCCATCTTCGTCAAATAAAACTACAATGGAGGATCTATTGTTCATGGTATAGTCTCCGAGTATTTTTAATGGTAGGTTTTTAATGCCATTCAGCAGTTTTTGCATCAAGTCGTGATTGTGTTGCTGTATCGCTGCCATCCCGATTTTGTTTTTGGCGACTATTGTAGCTTCAAGAAGTGACAGCCCATACATATTCGGAGAGCCGGGTTCGTAGTTGGCGGCAGTCGGGTCAGCGACTTCCGGAACCCTGATTCGCTCGCTATGGAAGCCCCCAACAGCGGGGGGGTATTTTTTAAGGAAGCTGTCGCCAACGTAGAGGACACCGGACCCGAAACCGGCATTCATCCATTTATAGTTGCTGCCGGCAAGTACATCAACATTCAACTCGGCCAGGTTAATAGGGATAGCCCCCAATGACTGAGTAGCATCGACAAAAAACAAAACACCATGCTCCCGGCATAATTCACCTATTTCTTCGAGGTTTGCTTTATATCCTGAAGCCCATTGGACATGGCTTAAAGCCACTATGTCAACACGCCTGTTTATTACCGCATCGCGTAGCTGTTCGAGATTCAGGTTAAATCCGTCGGGTGCGTCCATCCATGTAATCGGGAAGTTATTGATAGTGAACGGAAGCAGCAGCGACGGAAAGTCATTCTTGTACAATAGTACACGTTCCGTGCCTTTCAGCGATTGAACGATTCCATTGATGGCCCAGGAAAAATTGGGCACAAGCGCAACATTCTTTGCAGACGCACCGACGAAATCTGCTACTACACTTCTTATTCTTCCCTCATCCTGTTGCGTCCATCGTTCGGAATGCATGCTACTATTGTGCGCAAATGTTGCATAGAGTGAATTGGCGGTTGCCAATGTTGCGGGCGCAATAAGTCCGCAGGATGCCGTGTTGAGGTAGACTGAAGGTTCCATATATCCAAGATAGGTTTTTTGTAGCAATTACAAATGCCCGAAATGTTATGGGTATTTGTGACTGACGTGCAGCATATTTTGTTCGGTCGGAGTATATGGCCTCGATATCATCAAGTGTTGATACCGCCTGAAACTTCGATGCGCCGGGCATTTAACCAATTAGCATCATCGGTGCAAAGGAATCCGACAACGACTTTAGGGCCTGATAGTTCTGCATAAATGAAAAATGGCGTTATAGATTGTTATCTGTAACGCCATTTAATATTCTTGTTTGCTACTACTTGTCCGATGAGGTATCAGTAGTTTCTTTTGGCTTCTTCATGATGGCGTACACCTCTACTGCAAAGCCTAACATAACAATAATTGGAGCCAGCGTAATTCTACGGAAGCTGTAAATCTCTGAATAGTTGAATTTATTTGGGTCAGGACTCTTGCCACCCGACATCATTAGAAACCCAATCAGTAACAAACCAATACCGGCAAACATCCAAATGTAGTTTTGTTTATCAAACAAAAAGGTCTGACCATTTGGGGCGGCTTTCGGTACATATTTGCCGGATGTAGTTGTAGTTTGTTTTGTTGACATAGAAAATCAAATTATTGGCCAAAAATACCAAATTGTTTAGAATAGTGTTTAATAAAGGTCGTCGACATGCATTTTCAGATACTTCACCACAGATCGGTGGGTACTTATCATCGAAATAATAATGCCTAATACTATCATTCCCGCTGCCAATGCCGAAATGAGTACAGGGTCATTAAGAAGGCTGAGTACCGGCAGCTGACTTTTGGCAAAAGACATTACCAGCCAAAGGCCGATAACTGCTATAACGCCACTTGTCAATCCATTAAGAAACGCACGTATGTCGAACGGACGTGTAATGAAATTTCGGGTAGCACCCACCATTTGCATGGTCTTGATGATAAACCTATTGCTGAACATAGCAAGCCTGACAGTATTATCTATCAGTACAATTACGACAATCAGCAAAAGTATTGAAACACTGCCCAATACAATACCTATTTTACGGAAGTTTGCATGCATCTGATCTACAACAAGATTGGGCCAGTTCACGTCCCTTACGACATTGCTCTGCATGATAAACTTGCGAATTTTCTGCAGGCTGTCATTATTCACATATCCTTCATGAAGTTTGATTGAAACTGATGTAAACAGCGGATTGAAACCCAGAAACTCTACAATGTCGCTGCCCTCTACCTGACTTTCCATAGCAGCAGCCTCTTCTTTAGTTATAATTCGTGATTTGCGAACGAATGGTTGCTTGTCAATGACAGCACGCATTTTCTCTACATTTTCGTCACTTACGTTATCGTGAAAGTCTATGTTTACCTCCAAATCTTCCTTGAAAGCTCGTGAGAGTGCTCTGCCATTGATCACCAGCAGCCCCAACACGCCCAACAGGAATAGCACTAGCGCGACACCCATGATTGCATTTATATAAGTAGGTTTTGCTTTTTTACCGGTAGCCATGTTGTGTTACTTTTTGTGTGTTCGGGTATGTCCGGTACACACACCTCAAAAATATAAAAATAAGCGGTATTCGCAGGCTTTATGTTGCGGTTCCCACTTATTTTAACAATGCTGGGGGTAGCGCTCTTGCTTTAATTAGGTTTTTACCCGAAACTTATCGAATTGGTTGCTATCTCAGTCTTAGATAAATTCAACATTTGCTTACTTTAGCACACAATAATCAGTAGCATTTATGAATGACATAGTAGATTTCCTGGAAGAAACTCATTTCGTGGAAGCTTCGCATGGGCGACGATATGAGTCTATGCAGATAGGAGCCATTGTTACCACCCCGAAGGACGAAGAATTTGACATTACATTGGCAGACATAGTTTTCGTTGGTTGTGCCGATTGGAGTGGTACCGAAGAAGAAGTAAACTTCGGCAATTCGCCTAATGTAGTTCGGGAAGAGTTATATAAAATGTTTTATTGGCATTCCGGTATAAGCATTGCAGATATTGGAAATGTGCGGCAGGGCGCAACACCCGGTGATACCCGATTTGCGCTTAGGGCAGTCTTGAAAGAAATACAGGACGCGGGAAAGATAGCCGTTTTGCTTGGTGGCGGGCACGACCTGATGCTGGAGCAATACGATGTTTTTAGAAAAGCTGAAAAGTCGGTTATTGCGTCAGTAGCAGACATGCTCATCGATTTAGATGAAACTGAAGAGGTAAATGCATCCGGCTTTTTGCTCGATATGCTCACCGGTACTCCCAACTTTGTAAGGCATTATAGTCATATTGGGTTTCAAAGCTATTATGTGCATCCACAGATGTTAGAAACATTGGACAAGCTTCGGTTCGACTTTTTCAGATTGGGAAAGGTAAGAGAGGGCATTGAAGAAATGGAGCCGGTACTGAGAAGTTCTGACTTGTTTGGTTTTGATATGTCAGTAATCAGATTCGGCGATGCTCCGGCTAATGTGAACGGTTCGCCTAACGGATTGAGTGGGGAAGAAGCGTGTCAGTTGATGCGTTATGCGGGAATGAGCAGCGCACTCACATCGATGGGTATATTTGGCTATAATGAGTTGTACGACCGTCATAATATTACCGCAAAACAGGTAGCGCAAATGTTATGGTACTTTATAGATGGCTACAGGATTCGTCGGACGGAGGTGTCTATGCGCGACGAAGATGAATTTTTGATATTTAATGTCGTTTTTAGTGATATAGATTCTGAGTTCTGGAAAAGTAAACGTACCAATAGGTGGTGGATGCGATTGCCGGACGGTGTAATGGTTCCCTGCTCATACAATGATTACTTAACGGCGAGTGTAGGGGATATTCCGGAGCGCTGGCTGAGGGAGCAGGAAAGATTGTCTTAGTTGGGGGTGAGATTATTAATAATATGTGGATATCGCGATTGCTCTGTTTTTGAATATTCGGGTAACCATAGTAACTTTAAAGTATGAAACAATTGTTGACGATAGCCGTCTTGTTGTGTGTGGTTGGTACAGCCTCCTATGGGCAGGGCTGTTCGGTTTGTACAAAGACGGCACAGGGGTTGGGAGACAAAAGTGCTAAGGGGTTGAACAAAGGAATACTTTATTTGGCGTTTTTGCCATTGGGAATTATGGGTACTGTAGGATATGTTTGGTGGCGCGCAAAGTCGAGTGAATAGGATGCTGAATTTGAGAATCGTCCCGGTATAGTATTAGTATCAAAACTGGATTTTAATGAGACGGATAGTAGTAGCAAGTGTCATATTGGGTATGTTTATATTAATTGCTTCTTGTGGCATGAATGTGCTTACAGGCTCTGGCAATAAAACTTCAAAGGATATAGACGTAAGTAACTTTGATATGGTTGATGTTTCTATTTCGTCTGAAATTAATATTAGTGTGGGCGAAGGAACAGGATATGAGGTGACTGTTAAAGGCTATGAGAATATAGTTGAGCATGTAGACGTTCATGTTACCAGCAACACACTGTATGTCGATTATGACTTAGATGATACATGGACAGTGAATGATGGTGATTTGACGGTAAATATTTCGCTACCGAAACTTGCGGCATTGTCTATGTCCGGGGCGCCCGATGCTACTATAAGTGGCATTATTGAGGGAGATGTATTCAGGTTGGATGTGTCGGGGGCAAGCTCAATTGAAATTGAAGATATTGATGTCGATAAGTTTTCCGCAGATCTTTCCGGCGCATCTGATCTGACAGTGCATCAGGGGGCAGTTCGTAAAGCTGACTTTAAGATTAGTGGTGCCGGAAATATTAAGGCATTTGGCATGCAGACAGAAACAGCTCGAACTTCAATTTCGGGAGCAGGGAATAGCGAGTTGAATGTCATTAGCAGATTAGATGCTGTTATAAGTGGTGCAGGGTCGGTAGAGTACAAAGGAGACCCGGTAGTTAGCAAACACGTTTCGGGAGTGGGTTCAGTATCCAAGTATGAGGAATAACAAAGCGTATTTCTCTGTTCATTTGACAGCAACTAAATGATTATGCCATCAGTATCTTTTACCAGAATAGTAGTCGTAGCTTTATCGATGTTCTTTGCGTGTAGTAGTACCGCGCAGGATTCAATAACGCACTTGTGGTATAACGAAAAGAAGACAGCCAAAATTCAGGTCTATCAGTCTGCAGACGGGCTTTATAATGGCAAAATAGTTTGGTTGAAACTTCCTAACCGTAACGGGAAACCGAAAGTTGATTTTCATAATCCTGATAAATCAAAAAAGTCCAACCCCATTTTGGGGTTGCAAATCCTTAAAGGCTTTAAGAAAACCGGAGATAACTTGTATGAAGATGGGACTGTTTACGACCCGGAAAATGGCAAGACTTATAGTTGCAAATTAACGCACAATGGAGACGAGTTGGACGTAAGAGGATTTGTTGGTATCTCGTTGTTTGGCAGAACCACTAAGTGGACCAGCGCAGAATAATTGTTACACTAAAACCTTGGATACGTAGACGTTTTCATTTTGTTCTAATCCATTGATAAGTACTAATCCCGGATTTTTACCTCGTTCTATAGTACCAATTGTATCGTCCATTTGCAATGCCACCGCACCGTTTGACGTGCCCCAGCGGAGTAGCGTTTCCCAATTTATTTGAGCGTAATGTTGTTTTATAGTTTTAAGTTCCGACAGAATACTCAGTTCATGATTTGAAGCAAGGCTGTCTGTGCCAATGCATATATTGGCTCCTTGAGTCATTAGCATATCAATATCAGGCAGGCGCTGCTCAATGTACTTATTTGCATTCGGGCAAAGGCACCAGAAACTTTGGGGTGCGTAAAATGTGGCAAAGGCAACGTCTTCTTGGGTAGCATAGGTGTTGTGGACGAAAATAAACTGATGTTCGCTGCCCAGCAAAGGCAGGTACGACTGTAGCGAAGTTTTACCCGTAGGTTGAAAATAAGTATCGTCTACTCCAAGCTGCTGCAGTAATGTCCTTACGTCGCCAATCTTGTTTTTATAAAACTTATTTTCTTCTTCGCTCTCTTGATTATGGATGGTGAGTATGGAGTCGGGGTTGTGCTTACTTATCAATCGGAAGAGGTCAGCAGACACAGAGTAAGGGGCATGAGGCACAATGTATTGCTTCCGTATTTTGTTGCTTGGTTTCTGCTGTTGGAACGTTTCTAAATTACCCGCTGCGTAGCGCAGGGATCTGTCAGCACCTCCTGGCGTAAAGCCAATCGCTTCTACAAATGTGCAGAAGTGCATTTTGTCCATGCGTCTCAGGTCTGTGGTGTCGGTCGTGTTAGCAATATCTCCGACCGCTACAATACCGTTTTTCAGCATAGATTCAAACGCCGATTTTCGGGCAACTTCCTTGTCTTTGTCAGAGAAGCGGTTACGAGTTGTTGGGATTGTCTTCAGGAAAGGAATCAAACCCGTGCCTTCCGGTACCGCACCTTTCATGTGAGATAGTTCCAGGTGGCAATGTGCATTCACGAAACCGGGGGCTAACACACCTTCATAATGGATTGCAGCAGCATTGGGGGTACTAAGTATGTCAACGATGATGCCGCTATCCGTTACTTCAAGAGTGGTTCCGGTAGGCATCCAGTTATGCCCGTTATGAATTCTAGTTGCGGAAATAAATGCCATATACAATCTCAACCAAATACACAGACGAAGGGCGCCTGCGTATCGGGTATCTGAAAAATAATTATGATTTAAAATGCTTCAGCAATATGACTTCTCTTTCGTCGAGAAAGCGCCATTTGCTCCTCGGGAGATTTTTCTTCGTCAGTCCGGCATACATTACACGGTCGAGTTTTTCTACCACATAGCCCAGCGACTCAAATATGCGCCTAACTATTCGGTTTCTGCCGCTATGTATTTCCAATCCCAGCTCATTCTTCTTTTCGAGAAATGCCATTTCGTCAACAATAGCTTTGCCATCCTCTAACTCCAACCCAATCATTATTTTGTCGAAGTCCGTTTTTGTCAATGGCTTATCGAGTGTAACGTGGTACACCTTTTTCACCTTATTGGAAGGGTGCGCCAGTTTTTGTGCTACATCACCATCGTTTGTAATGAGCAGTAGTCCTGTTGTAGCTCTGTCGAGTCTACCGACAGGAAACATTCTTCCAACACCTGCGCTGGCTACCAGATCCATTACCGTTCTCCTTCCTTTTGGATCATCATTTGTAGTGATAAATCCCTTAGGCTTGTTGAGCAGTATATACACCATGCCCTTTTGTGGTATTAACTTTTTACCACTGAGCGTTACTTTGTCGTTTTCTTCAATCTTATGCCCCGGGTCAATTATCAGTTCTCCGTTCACTTTTGCTTTCCCCTGACGAACCAACTCCGCGGCGTCACGTCTGCTGCATTCACCGCTATGGGCAATGAATTTGTTGAGGGGCATGGGGAATTTTGCAGCAACAGCCGGTGTTTTTTTACGCTTTTTTTCTTCTACCACTTCCCATTCTGCGCCATCGTCTTCTTCTAAATACCTTTTCTCTGCATCAGAATAGCTCCTGGTACGTTTTGTATAGAAGTCAGCGGGAGTTTCCTTTTTATCTTTATTGTCATCAAATCGCTTCCCTGTGGTAGGTTTGCGCGTTGAACCTTCACTCTTTCTTTCTCTGTCGTACGGTTTTTTAAAGTCGCCACGAGGAGCGCTTTTGTTGTCTCTCTTGTCAGCGTATGGGCGACGTTCGTCGGGTGCTGCTCTTTCGTCATCACTCCGCCTGTTTTCTGAAGGACGTTTTCTATCGTCACCTGCGTCCTTACGATACGGACCTTTAGGTCGGTCGCTGCTATAAGGTTTTCTGTCGTCCCCTACTTCCTTACGATACGGAGCCTTTGGTCTGTCGCTGCTATAAGGTTTTCTGTCGTCCCCTACTTCCTTACGATACGGAGCCTTTGGTCTGTCGCTGCTATAAGGTTTTCTGTCGTCCCCTACTTCCTTACGATATGGACCCTTCGGTCTGTCGCTACTATAAGGTTTTCTGTCGTCCCCGGCATCCTTACGATACGGACCCTTCGGTCTGTCGTTGCTGTAAGGTTTTCTGTCTTTGGAATCGCCGTTGCGCTCTTCGCCGCTGCGTGGTGACTTACGTGGGCGGTCATCGCTTCTGTTATCGGTGTTCCGCTCTTTTTTATCAAACGGTTCTTTTCTTGAATTGCCATAACGACTCTCCTTTTTTTCAGGAGATGAGCCGGCACGTTTGCCGTTACGGGGACCGGATGATGATTTTTTATGCATTGTTGTATTCTTAAGAACCTGCAAAGGTACCACATTTTGCATCCAGCAACTAATATGTTTGGTGGAAGAAGATATATGTTTTGTCTTATGTTGTTTGTTTTTATATAGCAAAAGCCAATCGCTGCTTTCTTACATTTGCAGATATGATAACCCCGGAGTCCATACAGCAGGTAATGAGTCGCGCAGAGATAGTCGATGTGTTGGGGCAATTTATTAGATTGAAGAAAAGGGGTGCTAATTATATAGCCAATTGTCCGTTCCACAACGAAAAGACACCCTCTTTTAATGTGTCGCCTGCAAAAGGTATCTATAAATGCTTTGGTTGTGGAAAGGCCGGCGATGTAATTACGTTTATAGAAGAGCATGAAAAGCTGACATACCCTGAGGCAATTCGGTGGCTGGCAGATTATTACAAGATTACCCTCGAAGAAACGGAACGCACGCCGGAGCAACAACAACAACAGCTTGCAAGCGAGTCTCTCCGGATTTTAAATGAATATGCTGCGGGTTACTTTCATGACAATTTGTTGCAAGGTCAAGAAGGGCAGTTGGTGGGCTTGAGCTATTTTAAGCAAAGGGGCTTTCGTAAAGAAATTATTGAGCGGTTTCGGTTGGGTTATAACTCTGAGGATGGCGATGTCTTTTATAAGGCTGCCGTCGGAAAAGGGTATAGTGCAGAATTGCTGGAGCGCGCCGGATTGGTAAAGAATAGGAATAACGGTTATTATGATGTTTACAGAGGTCGTGTCATTTTTCCTATACAGGGGATGACAGGACGGGTGTTGGGGTTTGGTGCCAGAATATTGAAGAGTACTGAGCGTGCACCCAAATACATCAATACACCCGAAAATGAGCTGTACGTAAAGAGCCGTATTCTGTACGGTATGTACCAGAGCCGACAGGCTATCGGCAAGCAGGATGAGTGTTTGCTTGTTGAAGGATATACAGATGTGATTTCGCTACATCAGGGCGGGGTGGAGAATGTTGTTTCCAGTAGTGGTACTTCGCTTACCGAGGACCAGTTGCGTCTTATCGGGCAATTGACAAAGAATCTGACGATACTCTATGACGGTGATGCTGCAGGGATAAAAGCTGCACTTCGTGGACTGGATATGGCACTGTCGCAGAGTTTCAATGTGCAGTTGGTGCTGTTGCCGGATGGCGAAGATCCGGATAGCTTTGTTCAGAAATCGGGGGCAGTAAAGTTCCACGAATATATTAAGGAACACAAGCAGGACGTTATCAGTTTCCGATTGCAGATTGGTTTGAAAGAAGCCGGATCTGACCCTGTGAAGCGTTCTAAGCTGGTAAATGAAATAGCCGAGAGTATATCGCGTATCAATAAGGCTGAGGACTTTGCATTGCAGAATCACTATGTACGTCAGGCAGCACAGAAATTGAATGTCGACGAGGCAGGTATGATTAATCTGATAAATAAGTTTATCAGAGAAAGAATAGAAAACGAGCAAAGGAAAGCCCGTAAATCTGAGGGCGTAACACCCAGAGAAGATGTATTGCCTGAGCCGGATAAGATAGCAGCGGAGACAGACGCGTTAATCGGTGACCCTAAAAAGGAAAAAGAAGAAGAGCAGGAATGGCAGCTGTTGCGGGTGTTGATAGAGTATGGTGATAAACCATACGAAGGGTATGATTGTGTAGCGGGTCTGATAGAAGATAGAGTAGAAACAAAACTTCTGGTGAGCGACACGGTCAGAGAACTATTTGTCGAGTATTTTGAAAACTATCACCAGACAGGCACTCTTTTCGATACCCAACATTATGTCCGGTACCCTGTCGAAAAGGTGAAAAATAAGATGGCTTCCTTATTGTTATCTAAGCAGGAGACGAGTGAGAACTGGAAAAATAAATATGGTATTGAGTCGATACCTATAGAGTTGATATATCCCAATGATGTGGATAGCACGCTCTCATATTTCGAGCTAAAGAAGATTTTGTTTTTGCAAAACCAACTCACCAATAAACTGCAGGAAGAGAAAGACCCGATTAAGCAACATGTGATGCAGGAGCGGTTTATGCTCTTGCGAAAGGCAGAACGGGAGATATTAAAGCGGCATGGCACGGTAGTTTACCAATCCAGAAAGTACAGGTCATAGGCAGGAGGTTTGGTCCTTATTTATGTCGCTGTTGCTTTTTCATAGCTATAAACGCTTCTAGTTCTTTCAACGAGAAACTACTCAGGTTCTTCTGTTTTGATAATCCACCTTTTTGCGCCACCATTACTCCATAGTAAGTGTCTTTGAAGCCTTCGGTGCTATGTGCATCAGGGTCGATGGAAAGTAGTACACCTTTTTCTAGTGCATATTCTATCCAGCGCCAGTCAATATCTAATCGCCTGGGATGGGCGTTTATTTCTATGACAACATTGTGTGCCGCACATGTGTCTATCACTTCTTTATGATCAAGCGGATAGCCTTTACGGGAAAGCAGTAATCTGCCCGTAGGGTGTCCTAAAATAGTTGTGTAAGGGTTGCGAATGGCTGTCAGCACTCGCTCCATGGCTTTTTCCTGACTCATTTTCAGGTTGCTGTGTACACTTGCAATTACCAGGTCAAATGTTTCAAGAATACTGTCACCGTAGTCCAGGCTACCATCTCCCAATATATCTGATTCTATACTCTTGAATATCCTGAAAGGAGCCAATTTATCATTTAGCATATCAACCTCCTGATGTTGCGCTGCTATTTCGTCCGGTTTAAGCCCTCCGGCATAGGATGCAGTCTGCGAGTGGTCGCTGATAACAAGATATTCAAGCCCTGCGTCACGAGCGGTTGTGGCCATTTGCTCTATGATATGTATCCCGTCGCTCCACTTAGAGTGGGAGTGGATGATACCTTTGATGTCACTTGGCTGTATCAGGTTGGTAATGATATCGGGTGTATTGGGATTTGTGAGAATATCCCCTGACTCTCGTAGCATTGCAGGTATGACAGGTAGTTTGTTTTGTACGAATATAGCTTCCTCACTTTCGGGTGCATCCGGAATTGAATAAGATGCCGAGAAAGATTCAATAAAAGTCTCGCTACCTGTCGTCTTAAACAGCGTATGAAAGAACTTCTCTCCGGACGAACTGTAAAAACGCATCTTGGGTTGCCCTTCAATTGCCACTAAGTGGCAACTATCAGATAGTGCTTCGATGTTAGTATTGTCGTCGTTACGGAATATTGATGTCAGTTGCTCTGGGCTCAGGTCTGTGACAATGTCCACATACTCCAGTGTTTCACTTTGACGGCGCAGGTCTCCTGTCCGCTCAAATCGATTTTCAGGATGTTGTTTTTGTAGTTGCCGGATAATATGGGTGGCAAAATTGTCTGCCTCCGCCCAAAGGTGGAACCCGATGTTTTGTTTGAAGTAGGCGATGTTTTGTAATACGCTTTCCTGCGTCTTTGCACCAAAGCCTTTCAGTGCAGCGAGTCTGTTTTCGTTACAGGCATATTCTAATTCCCCCAGCGACTCTACGCCCAGTTCAGACCATATTACTGCTATCTTTTTTGGCCCAAGCCCTTTTATTTGCAGGATGTCGAGGATGCCGGGAGGTGTCTTTGCCAGTATATCGTCCAGCGCAGCCAACTTTCCGGTCGAAATAAGCTCTTTTATTTTATTGCCTGTCGATTCGCCAATCCCTTTCATGCTAAACAGCGTTGCGTCATCCATTGTTGTCGCTTCGGCGGGTAGCTTTTCAATATTGTAAGCGGCAATGCTGTAAGACTTCGCTCTGAAGCTATTGGCTCCATGTATGTCCATCAGTTTGCTTAAAAGTGAAAAGTGGTCGGCTATTTCGTTGTTATTCATCGTTACTTACTGGTTCGTGATTCTCAAAAATAATGATTGCAGGGAACAATTGATTTATACTTGTTCAAAGTATGTAAAAAGCTTCTGTTTTTGTGCGTCTGCAGCTTGCTTGGTATAAGGGGATTGGTTCATACAATCAGAAAAAAGCTGATATTGCGCATAAAGTTTTTATTTTTGGTTTATTATGAATCGGATTGCATGTGTTTTACTATTCGGGTTGTTTCTTTCAATAGGCTTCAATGCTACGGCACAAAAGCAAAAAAAGGGAAAGAGTGACACTGCTGTCTCCAAAACGAAGCCGAAGAAATTTTACGTTCCGCAGGTGTATTTGGGCGATTCTAAACAGGTTTCGGGGTCTATGGCTAAGGATGAATTGTCTAGATTGATGCGGGAAGGCCTCTCCGCACATGATTCGCTCGGTAATGCCTATACAGTAACCGGCTTCATGTTTGGGTATTCAGAGCGCATGTTATATGAAGACTCTGTGGGCAATCTCGTTGTAATGACGGATTATCTTTCCGATTATTGCCCGGGAAATAAGCTGCCGGAGAGTGTCTCTTCGTCTATTTATGATAGGATGAAGGCGGGGGATACGGTGCACTTTAATCAGGTCACTTTGCGCAGAAACGCAAAAAGTGGTGGAGAAAATGGCACTGATTTAGGCGGTATTGCCGGCCGTGGATTGAAGTTTCTGATTGTCAAATAGCGTATTTCTTTTCTGCATTTCTTCGACGTAACGCTCCGGAATGTTCTTAGTTTCTTTCCTGACTTATTCGTCACTATATTTGTTTTTCAAAATGTTTTTATGATTGTATATGGTGCCAGTGGTCATGGAAAGGTGATTATAGAGATACTCGAAAGTATGGGCATTACTGAGATAGAAGTGTGGGACGATGCCGAAAAGCCACCGCTATGGCATTATGAAGTTCAGCAACCATTTAGTAGGGGGGCGAGCAGCGACCAATTTGTAGTGAGCATTGGTGTGAATAGGATAAGAAAGAAAGTTGCTGAACGTATTGCTGATCGGGTATCGTTTGCTACTGCAATTCACAAAGAAACATGCCTTTCTAAACGTGCGGCAATTGGTGAGGGGACGGTAGTAATGGCCGGTGTGTCCATCAATGCGGACACTAAGGTGGGTAAGCATTGCATCATTAATACCAGCGCCTCAATCGATCATGATTGCGTCATCGGAGACTATGCGCACGTCTCTCCAAATGCAACGCTGAGTGGTGACGTGCAGATCGGAGAGGGGACACACTTCGGTGCCGGTGCCGTCGCTATACAGGGTGTGCGAATAGGTAAGTGGTGTACCATCGGTGCCGGTACAGTAGTTATTAAAGACATTCCCGATTATGCTACTGCGGTAGGTAGTCCGGCGAGAATTATCAAAATTAATGAACCGAAATAGATGAAATCTAAAATATGGATGTCCTCTCCTCACATGGGGGGAACGGAGGAAGGGTTTGTGAAAGAGGCTTTTGACACTAATTGGATCGCTCCACTTGGTCCTAATGTGAATGGCTTTGAGCAGGATTTAGAAACTTATTTGGGAAAAAACAGTCATGTTGCTGCGCTCAGTTCCGGTACAGCAGCCATACATCTCGGTTTAGTATTGTTAGGTGTCACTTCAGGTGATGAGGTGCTGTGTCAGTCTATGACCTTTTCGGCGACGGCAAACCCGATTTGCTACCTCGGGGCGACTCCTGTATTTGTAGATAGCGAACGCGATACATGGAATATGTGTCCCGAGCATTTAGAAATAGCCATTAAAGCAAGGTTAGCTGCAGGTAAGAGGCCGAAGGCTATAATTCCCGTCCATTTGTACGGTATGCCTGCCCGGATGGCTGAAATAAATGCGGTAGCAAGCAAATATGAAATTCCGGTACTGGAAGATGCAGCAGAGGCGCTTGGCTCATCTGTTGACGGGCAAATGTGCGGCACATTCGGAGCTATAGCTGCACTTTCATTTAACGGTAATAAGATTATAACCACTTCCGGGGGTGGTGCATTGGTGTCACCTGATGAAGCTGTAGCACAGAATGCTCGTTTTCTGGCGACACAGGCCAGAGACGATGCGCCCCATTATCAGCACTCGCAGATAGGGTACAATTATAGAATGAGCAATGTTTGTGCCGGAGTTGGGAGAGGGCAAATGCAGGTATTGAATGAAAGGGTAGCCCAGCGTCGTTCTGTGTTCTCAAAATATGCTGATCTGTTTTCAGACAAGAAAGGAATAACAATTTTGGAGGAGCCGACTGGTTTTTATAGCAACAGGTGGCTGACTACAATTTTGATTGACCCGTCCAAAGCAGGCTTGTCGAGAGAAGATTTACGATTAGCATTGGAAGCAGAAAATATAGAATCCAGACCTCTTTGGAAGCCTATGCATAAACAACCGATTTTTGAGCAATATCCCTATTATGGAAGCGGTACCGCTGAAGGCTTGTTTGCTGATGGCTTGTGCCTTCCCTCCGGATCAAATCTTACTGATGAAGATTTGCAGCGTGTATTTTCTGTCATAAATAGAGTTATTGATTGAAAATATTAGTTTTGACGGCTTTACATTACAGTTATATCTAAACATAATACATGAGCGAAGCTCCCAAAAAACTTCAGAGGTTTCATTTTATTGATGGTTTCCGAGCTATTGCAGCTATGATGATCGTTTTGCATCACTCTGTATCAAATAATGTTATGCGGATATCCGCCCAATTTGGTTTGGGTTTTTTAGGGGAGTTATGGGCACACATAACAGGCTCAGGTGTTAATCTCTTTTTTACAATAAGTGGTCTGGTTTTATTACGTCCGTATTTAAGGGGAGAAAGAAAGTTCTCCACCGGGATTTATTTCAAAAAGCGGTTTCTAAGAATTTATCCCACGTATTTTGCTGCAGTTATTTTTGGTGCTGCAATAATTTGGTTTATAAATACTCATCCGACATGGTATAACGAAAGAGGTATACATATTTATTTTTCTTATTGGGAGACCTTTAAGGAAGCCTTGATGTTTAACTCTGACGGTTCTTACTATAATTTGGCATGGTGGAGCATCCCGGTAGAAGCCATCTTTTACATTATAGCTCCGTTCCTTATTTTTCTGTTTGCTAATAGAGACGGCCTTCACAAGGGCCGTAATATTGTTTTCCTACTTGTTGGGACATTTTTAGGATCGTTTATTCTTCAGATGGTTTTTGAACGTTATTTCCCCAACACTTATTCGTATAGTCATGTGGTGTTAAATACCGGTCGTTTTCTGGAGTACCCGATTTGTTTTTTGGTAGGGCTTCTGCTCGCTGCTCGTGACTTTACTACAAAAAATGCCTATGTCTTTTTGATATGCGGTGCCGTGGTGTATTCTTTTGTTTATGTTTATCGTCCGTTTGAGCATTCCGGCTTTGGTTTGATTTATGGTGGTCTGCTGATACTTTCTTTCAATAGCGAACGTTTGCAAAGGTTTTTGACACACCCGGTATTGTTATGGATAGGAGAGCGCTCTTATTCTTTGTTTTTAGTTCACTTTTCTGTATTTTATTTCATTGATAATAGGGCGGCTTTGTGGACTACGCATCGTGGACTCGAATATGCACTGATTACTCGTGGAATTGGCATTCCGTTGGCATTCCTTGTCGCTATGTTTTTTTTCGAGTTATTTGAGAAGCGTTTTGTGCGTGGTATGGTTACAGACAAAATGTTCTGGCCATGGCAGATTAGTAAGATGCGGCACGATTAAGGTGCTATTAATTATTTTGTAAATAACGTAGCGCCTGGATGTAAAAAATCAGGCGACAAAAAGAGAGATTATGCAACAGGAATGGAAAGAGGCGGTAGAAGCCGCATACGACAACAGAGAATTATTAAACACAGGTTCTTATACCGATGCTGTTAGATCAGTTTTAGAAGAAGTTGATAAGGGCAGGTTACGCGTGGCATCACCTACAGATAATGGCTGGGAAGTACAGGAGTGGGTCAAGAAGGCAATTCTGCTTTACTTCGGAATACAAAAGATGAAGACGTGGGAAGTACCGCCTTTTGAGTTTTACGACAAGATGGAGCTGAAAAAGGACTATGCTTCTTTGGGAGTGCGCGCTGTACCTCATGCCGTTGCCAGATATGGAGCATATATAGCGAGGAACGTAGTGCTGATGCCATCTTATGTAAATATCGGTGCTTACGTGGACGAAGGTACTATGGTAGACACATGGGCGACCGTTGGCTCTTGTGCACAGATAGGAAAGGGAGTGCACCTGAGTGGCGGTGTTGGTATTGGCGGAGTACTAGAGCCATTGCAGGCATCACCCGTGATCATAGAGGATGGATGTTTCATTGGATCCAGGTGTATAGTTGTGGAAGGTGTGATTGTTGAGAAAGAGGCGGTACTGGGTGCCAATGTGGTACTGACACAATCGACAAAAATTATAGACGTAAGCGGTAGCGAACCTGTTGAGTACAAAGGGCGTGTGCCGGCACGTAGTGTTGTAATACCGGGTAGCTATGCCAAGAAGTTTCCCGCTGGTGAGTATCATGTAAACTGCGCCTTGATAATTGGAACCCGTAAGCCATCGACAGACTTGAAAACTAGCCTTAATGATGCGCTTAGAGAGTTTAATGTGGCGGTGTAACTATGTCCGATTTTGCTAAATATGGACATTTTCATAACTTTGCTTTATAAAACTGGTTATGAATATAAGCTTCACAGAGAAACAGGAAAGCTACATTTCTGAGCAATTGGCAAGTGGCGACTATCAGAATGCATCAGAGGTAGTTCGGGATGCTTTACGCATGCATGAGTTGTACAGACACCGTATGCTAGCAGAATTGCGAGCTGAAATTGCTAAGGGATGGGACGCAGCACCTAGTACTCATACTGTGAGAGATATAATCGCTCGAAAACGCAAATCAAGCAAGTAGTTATGGCGATATATTTACGCTATACCCTTTCGGTTGAGGCTGAGACTGATTTGGATGAGATATATGATTATACACTTGCGCAGTTTGGTGAAGGACAAGCAGTGAAGTACTTAGTCGGGATAGACGATTTATTAGAATTGCTTTGTAGTAATCATGATTTAGGGAGAGTGCGAAATGACATTAGAGCAGGATTAAGAAGCCTGTCCTACCAAAGCCATGTAATTTTTTACACAATACGTGAGGGTGATATTTGGATCGTCAGGCTTTTGCATGCAAGGAGAGATGTCTTAAGGTTCTTACCAAATGCGTAATAGAGTTGGGTATGGCGACAATAGAAAGTATTGAAAACGAATATTGGGGTAGTCCTGAATACGATTCTTATTTAGTCGAGACTATACATAAATTAAGAAAGAAGAATATTGATGAGTTTACAGCTGAAGATTTGAGAATTATGATAGGGCAGAAATGTAGTCTCCCGATAGTTATTCCATTAGCGATAAAAAAGCTAGAAAAGAACATCCTGAAGTCCGGGCATTTTTATGATGGAGATTTACTTCAATATGTACTCGAATCTTCACCAGAGTATTGGGCAGAAAACCTGGATGTCAAAGACAGTTTCAAGAAAGTATTTGTCAAAAACAGAAAGAAAATCAAGGGGTCTACGTTGCATGAGCGATTTAAAGCAAAACTGATTACAGCTTATGAACAGTTTGTAAATGGAGCAAAGGTTACGGCATTTAATTGATGCACTAATTGAATTTGGGATTTCATATCTACCGCCATATCTATTACATTTGCAGCAAAATTTATTATTATGTCTTTATTGGTAGTAGGTACAATGGCGTTTGACGCATTGGAAACCCCGTTTGGAAAAGTAGATCGCATTATAGGTGGGTCTGCAACTTATGCTGCATGGGCGGCATCTTATTTTGCTAAAAATATATCTCAGGTTTCAATAGTTGGGGGTGATTTTCCTCAGGCTGAAATGGATGCGCTCACCAACCGTGGTGTATCGATGGAAGGCGTAGAGGTTGTGGCTGACGAAAAGAGCTTTTTCTGGAGCGGTCGCTACCACATGGATATGAATACACGTGATACACTGGTTACAGAGTTGAATGTGCTGGAGCGTTTCGACCCTAAGATACCGGACAGCTATCAGGGAGCCAAGTATGTAATGCTGGGCAATCTGTCGCCATCAGTTCAGATAAGTGTACTCGACCAATTGAAGGAAAAGCCGAAGTTGGTAATAATGGATACCATGAACTTCTGGATGGACATTGCACTTGATGAGTTGAAGAAAGCTTTAACTAAGGTAGATTTGTTGATGGTCAACGATAGTGAAGCACGTCAGTTAAGTGGAGAGTATTCTCTGGTAAAGGCTGCGAAGAAAATTCAAAGCATGGGACCAAAATATATCATTATTAAGAAAGGTGAGCATGGTGCATTGTTGTTTCACGGAGACAACGTATTCTCTGCCCCTGCGCTTCCTCTTGAAGATGTTTATGACCCAACAGGTGCGGGAGATTCTTTTGCGGGTGGTTTTATAGGTTATTTAACCCGCATAGATGATATTTCCTTCGAGGCAATGAAGGCTGCGATCATTATAGGTTCTGCCATGGCGTCGTTTTGTGTGGAGAAGTTCGGACCAACTAAGTTGCAGGAATTGAATATGGATAACATTGATGCTCGCGTTGAGGAGTTCGTTTCTCTTTCGAACTTTGAGATAAGAGGTTAATATTTGTGAATTAATATTGATACCGGTTTGTTGCTGTTCAGCTCAAACCGGTATTTTTTTGCCTTAATGTAGCGACAATTAGTTCGAACATAACTTAAAGGTTCAGGTAAAAGTCACCGAGCAGCTTACGGAAGTGTGGAGTGTATCGCCCTTCAGCATCCAGTATCATCAAAGTGTCTATTTGAGGTTCCTGTGCTATCGTTCTTTTCCAGAGGCTGATAATTCTCTTAGGTTTTGCACCTGGTCTGTGCGATATTTCCAGCACGTGTGTGCAGTATAGATTGTACGTTTTAGCTGCATTCGCAAATGTTCTGTGTTCTGCCGATGGAAGAAGGACAGAAAAACTCCCGGTAGGTGATAGATGGCGTTGAACGACCGCCAGTAAGTCGTGTTTATTCAGGGAAGAATCGTGGCGAGCAAGGTTTCTTCCGGCGTCTGGTCCCTGCAGACTGTTACTGAAGAATGGTGGGTTGCAGATAATAAGGTCATATTTCTTATGGGTTTGTGGTACACTTTTTATGTTATCGCAGCTAATGTTTATGCGCTCTTTCCAAGGAGACAAATCAAAGTTTTTTGCAGCTTGGGTTGCTGCCGTTGTTTCTACTTCTACCGCGTCAATCGTTATATCAGCATGGCGTTGTGCCAGCATTAGCGATAGCAATCCCGTGCCGGCACCAATGTCTAATACACTTCTGGTTTCGGGAGCTATTGGCGTCCACGCGCCTTGAATACATGCGTCTGTGGTTACTTTCATAGCACACCCATCCTGTTCAATCCTGAACTGTTTGAATTGAAACCAGTTGTTACTCATGACCAGGATGCTCTTGCGCTCGGAGTAATATCCATGTCTGCAAATTCTTCTTTCAGATACTTATGATACCCGGTTATCCCAATCATGGCGGCATTGTCAGTACAATACTCAAATTTTGGAATATACACCTGCCAGCCGCTTTTTTCTCCTTCTTGTTTGAGCGCGTTCCTCAGGCCGCTATTGGCCGATACACCACCTGCTATGCCTACGTGTTTTATGTTAAGCTCTGTAGCGGCTTTTTTCAGTTTGGTCATCAATACCTTAATGATTGTATACTGTACAGAGGCACAAATGTCATTTAGATTCTGTTCTGCAAAATCAGGGTTGTTCTTTCGTTCTTTTTGTAAAAAATACAGGACCGATGTTTTAATTCCGCTAAAGCTAAACGTGTAGTCTTTCATTTCATTTGTCGGAAACTTAAAGCGAAGTGGGTCTCCCAATGCAGCATACTTGTCTATGAGTGGTCCTCCCGGATAGGGTAGCCCCAGCATTTTAGCTACTTTGTCAAATGCTTCACCTGCGGCATCATCCATAGTTTCGCCGAGCACTTCCATATCCAGATAGTCACGACACAGTACTATTTGGGTATGTCCTCCTGATACGGTCAGGCAGAGAAATGGGAATTCCGGTTTCTGCTCTATAAAGTGCGCCAATACATGAGCCTGCATGTGGTGAACTGCTATCAGCGGTATGTTTGATGCTTGTGCAAAAGACTTTGCAAAACAGGCACCGACCATAAGCGAGCCAATAAGCCCAGGGGCTTGTGTAAATGCTACCGCGGTCATATCGTGTTTGTTGACGCCAGAGTCGGCAATTGCAGCTTCTACCACAGGAATTATATTCTGTATGTGCGCACGGGAAGCCATTTCCGGCACCACGCCGCCAAAGCGCTCATGCACCTTTTGTGTGGCAATATGGTTGCTAAGTACTTTCCCGTTTTGTATTACGGCCGCACTCGTTTCATCGCACGATGATTCTATGGCAAGGATGTTGATGTCTGACATGATTTCTGTGAAGCAAATTTAGTTATATCGTACCAATAATGTGCTCAATGTTATTAACGTTGCGGGTGGTGTATTAATGCTACCGGGCAGGACTCGCCTTGTCTGTTGGTTTTAGTATCAGGCGCAGCGTAGTGTCATTGGTAAAGTAGCTGATTGTCCAGTTGACAAAAATGAAAAACTTGTTTCTAACGCTTAGAATGAGCATCAGATGCAGAAACATCCAGGTAAACCATGCCATTCTACCCTGAAAGCTTAAGGATGGAAGGTCTACGACTGCTTTATGTTTACCGATAGTTGCCATTGATCCGGGGGACTTGTAAGTGAATTGCTCCATTGGTAGCCCTTTATCGGTTTTCTTTATGTTCGTAGCCAGTAGCTTTGCTTGATTAATTGCTACGTTGGCGACTTGGGGGTGCCCTTTAGGGTAATCTTGACTTTCCATGTAGGCAATGTCGCCAATAGCGAAAACACTCTTCAACGTATGTACTTGGTTATATCTGTCTACTTTTATTCGTTGTCCCCGCACTATAGCATCGCTTGGTAATCCGTCAGGAACATTGCCTTTAATGCCTGCAGCCCATATCACTGTCTTTGTCGGGATAGTAGTGCCGTTGTTTAGTTTCAGTTTCGTTCCGTCGTATTCCTCGGCCAGTGTATTGACCAGTACTTTTACGCCAATTTCCTCCAGGTATTCTTTGGACATTTTCTGCGAATCGGCGCTCATGTTTTGGAGTGTATTGGCCATACCTTCAACCAGGTATATATTCAGCGCAGAGAAGTCCATGTCGGGATAGTCTTTCGGAAGAACATATTTTTTCATTTCGGCTAATGCTCCGGCTAACTCTACACCTGTTGGTCCGCCACCCGCGATGACGATGTTCATTATCTCTTCTCTTTCATTGGGTGGGGCAGCTAAAGTGTCTTCGAAGTTCTGGAGTATTCTGTTTCTGAGGGTTATTGCTTCATTCGTTGACTTCATCGGGAAGCAATACTTTTCGAAGTTTTCGTTCCCGAAATAGTTTGTGGTACATCCGGTTGCTATTACCAGATAGTCATATTCATGCGAATCCGATTCGGTTGTTACAGTTTGCCCGTCAATATCAATGGATTTTACCTCGGAGACACGAACATGAATATTCCTGTCATTCTGGAAAACCTTTCTTAAAGGGAATGAGATGGCACTTGGTTCAAGTCTGGCAGTGGCTACCTGGTAGAAAAGTGGCTGAAACTGATGAAAGTTATTCTGGTCGATAAGGGTGATTTCATACCCATCTGAGTTGAGGTGTCTTGCTAGTTGTAGCCCTGCAAAACCGGCACCTAAAATGACTACTTTCTTTTTCATGTTGCAGTCTTAATTGGTATAATACAAAGGTATGCCGGCAATCGTTCTCAGCCCGTAGAATAGTGTTAAAGTGTGGCAATAACGAAAAACGCTCTCGCATAATTGCAAGAGCGTTTCTAAGTATTTGTACAGTTGGATATTAATGTGCCCTTCCCTTTGCCGGAGTGACCTTGTTGATATCGTCTATTGGAGCCGTCCAAGCCAACTTGTTGAAATATATTCTTACTCCCAACAGAAGACCGTAATTGTTGCTCTTTACTGTTTGGGCCTCGTTAAGCATGGAGTTATATGTAACGCCGGTTGTTGTTCCTGAAGCGTCTTTTACTACTGCATCTGTTAAGCGCAATGCGTTGTTGTTGGTAGTATTTGTGAAAGACTGGTAGGTGTAGTAAGCGCCGAGTCTAACGCATATGTTCTTATATACCATATAGTTAACAGCAATCTCTCCTGTATATCCCAAAGAGCCGGATTTGTACGTTACCGAACCTTCTTTCTGAGCTGCGTTTAAGTTCAAACCAACGCTCTTTCCGATACTGTCATGATGCTTGAAAAATGCGTTTACATCGCCATTAGGGAAGTTCTTAAGGTATTCAGCTTTTGTAATAATCAGCGAGTTGTCACTAGGGATTTCTGAATTGTCATACACTGGTACATTTCCTTCTAACAGGTAGATACCCTCATAATCAAACGATGCATTTGTGTTGTAGGTGTTCTTTACATTTATGTTGTAGAGAATACCGGCATCAACAGTAAGTGCAATTTTATCGTTGAAGTCTTTTTTGTAGCGAAGCAAAAACGGAATGTTGATGCTCTTCGTTACAATAGATTCTTTAATGCCACGTGTTGTCGATATCACTTGCCTGAATGGGTCGTAGGTTGCATCAGCAGACCTGAACTCAACATGGAAGGTGTCTAACTTGAAATCACCTTGTTGCTTGTAATAGTTGATCCCTACACCAATACCCAGAGAACGCTTTCTGTTAAAGTAATAACCTAAACGAAAATCAAAACCCTTAGACATACCATTATCGAACTTGATGTCACCTTGTTTTGTATTTAAGGCGTCTTTATAGTTCACAGAGAATGGAATTGACGAAATATTTTGGTTAAGCATGCCTCCCGTAACCTGCAAATCGGCAGACAGGCTGCGCATATACTCAGTTCTTACCTGCGCAGTCGAGCTGTACGTGTTTGCAACTAATCCTAAGGCCACCAAACATAAAATTCGCTTACCCATGAATATTTAAATTTAAAATATTTATTATAAAATCGTTTGTTTTTGTACTCTCAGTACGGTAATGACTTGGTAAAGATACTTCCAATTTATTCAATACCATCCATCAGTACAACAAATAATACTAAATTAATAGCATTAAATTAATACTAATTATACCTTATACCGCAGCAAATTTAACAAAATAAATTTACTTTCAAACTACTACTTTCAATAAAAGGGGAAATTATTATACCGCTTCTATTTTGGTTACATTATCCTAATGTTATCGAATAATAAGCACAAATGATAAAGCATGAATAATTTATATTTGATTTGTTGTAATGTTTATTTGGCTCTATCTAAGTGGTTAGTTTTTGCCAGTCCAGAATGCCTCCGGTCAGGTTCACTATGTTTTTGAATCCTGCCTGTTCCAGCATAACGCCTGCTTGCATGCTTCTTCTGCCGGACTTGCAATGGACAATTATTTCCTCGTCTTCTAAACCTTCAAGGTCTTCCAACTGAAGTCCCATGATTTTTCCTAATGGGATTAGTTTGCCTCCCATATTTGCTTCGGCATATTCTGCAGGTTCCCGAACATCAATGATATTCAGTTTTTCACCTGCATCTAATCGGTTTTTGAGTTCCTGGGCTGAAATCTGTGTCATGTTTTATTATGTTATATGTAAATGCTGGTTAATTGGTTTTTACAAACTTCTGTGTCGCGTACAACTTGTGGTCTCCCATGAGTTTTATAAAATACATTCCCGGCGGCAAGTCTTCAATGTTTACTACTTGGTTGTCTGTGGCTTGTCCTTTTACCACTACCTGACCTTGCACATTCCTTATTATAAATTCTAAATTTTTGCCGGAGTTGTGGTGTATTTGCAGCGTATTAAGTGCCGGGTTAGGGGATACACTCCACAGCGTGTTTGATTCATTCAGGTTTGTAACAGATGTCGCCACAATATCTTTTCCAAACAACGGCCGCATCATTACGGCTCCGCTGAATAACGAAGGGTTCCAATCTGAAAGAACCTTGTAATAGATGTGGTTATTGCCAATTCGGTTGACGTCCAATCCGAAATACAGGCTATCACTACCACTTTGTGCCGGTTGAAAGGTGCCCGCAAAGAAAGTTCCTGCCGGCAATATTACCGGATTTGTGAACTTGTACACCCAGAAATGGTTGATGGAATCAACATATCCGGGCTGCAGCGATTCTTCCTCATAAAGCAATATATCTGATGGCGCCCCGTTCACTCCTTTAAGTGCCGAATATATTTCAATATTAAAGTATTTGTAGTAGGCGAAAGGTATTTGTCTGCCAAAATAGATGGCCATCCCACGCATGGTATCTTGTTTATTGAGGTGGTACTCAACAGAAACTCTCCCGGGTAAAGTGGGGTAGAGCGTCAGGTAATAGCTCTTTTCTGCACTTCCGTCATCGTATGCCAAATAGTTATCAAATACCTGATATTTGGTTACTGTGTCATTATCAGCCGGGTCAGAAGTGGAAACAGATTCAATGTAAAATTTATTTTCAAATACAGCTTTTCCGTAATTGCCGATGGCAGAAAAGGGTATTACACTTGTATATGACGGAAACGTTAGCTCGCTTTCGCCCGGATCTGCTGTCCCTGATAAAAAAGCGTGTGGCTTTAGAGTAGCTCCTGTGTTCACACCTACCGCGGTGTACCCATAAGAGATAGGTCGGGCAATCGTGTTGTTGTTGCGGAGGCTGCAGGTATATTGGGCGGCAGTTTCTCCGGCAGCAAATGAATAAAATTGCCGGTAGGGTAAAGAAGTATAATCGTTAAGGAGAAAACTCGGGTCAGACGAAAAGCCAATGTCATTTACCGTAGTATCTGACTGAGATCTGTTTTTGTCTAACCTGATATAGTCTACATTCCATATTGCATCTGACCAGTACAATGCCGCCTTATTTACAAAACGAAACCTGAATGAGCTGTCGAAGTAGAGCGAATCGCGAATCGGAATCATGATTTGTTTAAACGGTTCCAGGGTAGTACCCTGCGCTGACCAGACTTTTACAAAGCCGCCAAACTTCGTTCTGAAATACAACATCAGTGAATCCTGGGAAATAGGAAAATAGCCGTTTCCCTGAGGCTGATAAAAGAAACTCAGATAAATGCTGTCTGCAGGAGTAACAACATTCAGACTGAGGTTTATAGGACGACATGTGAGCGAATCGGCATACCTAACATTCACATTGCTGAAAGAGTCATATGGAATGCCATGCCAGTCAAGCGCGTCAAATGTTGCAACACCTCTGCTTATCGGATTGTTGCCCATCGTATTGTTTACATACACCTGATAGTCCGACCACTTGTTGCTATCAGGATATACACTGTACGTAGTGAAGTCTTCGAAAAAAGGTAGCTCAAGTGGGTTGGCTGCCGTCGTTCTATATAATGGCAGTTGTGGGGCATTTTTGTTGAATAGCGCAGGATTATTATCAATATGGCCTATATGCTCTTGCCCCAATGTTACCTGAGGTAGGGCAAACAGTGCAAGTGTCGCTATTATTGATAATATGATTACGTTAGTATTTTTCAAATTATATAATACATTTCGGGTTACGTAAGTCCTAACGATTTTTGAATGCCTAATATTGTTATTGGTTACAATAAATATCTATAGCTCTCGGGTTTTGCATGATACGCAAATCGATAAAATCTCCCATGTTTATCCGGTTGTGTTCGCCTGAGCTTTTTAGTTCTCTCGGGCGCTGATCTACAACTATTGCCGTTTGCGTGTCTACAATTTCGCTCATCCTGTCAGAGGCGGCGATGATAGGTTGCAGATTGAACTGGTTCAGGTAAATCATTGCTTCCATCACACTCATGCCACAAACATTGGGAACATCCCATTCTGTCTTGCCCAATCCGTTGCCGATCACCAAGTCAATTTTGCTGCCCTGATATATCTTTTGTCCGGGCTCTATGACTTTTCCATTGGAGCTGGCTTCCAGAATAGCTCCGGATGCAATGTCTGCCTTGTAACTGGTGTCGCCAACCAACAGCTTGTTATTCCTCAAAATCATTTCTGCACTGCGGTAGGAGAGGTCTTTTACATTCGGCATTGGTATTTTAGGAGGGGTCAGCATGTTTACCGTCAGGAAGATTGTTCTTCCTCGCTTTACATGCGCCCCGGATTCGGGCAGCTGCTTAAGCACCGCCAGCGCCATAGATGTAGTTTCATAAGTTGAGTCAACCAAAACTTCAAACCCGAACGTCTGCAACTCACTTACGGCAAGGGTCATGTTTTTGCCCCGCACATCCGGCATTATTACTTCTTCGCCATGATGGGTAACACAGTGTAGTGAAGCAAAAAACAGAATGTACAGCAAACCGCACAAGACTGTTACAATAACGAAATTTAGTAAAAATGAAGTTCTGAGTTTTCCCATTGTCAATAAATAAGTTCTACGGCTATGCTACGATTTGCCCGTGATTACAAATACATTCGTTCAGCAATTCACTATAAAATTCTTTGAGCGTCTTGCCCGCCGCAACCACTTGTTGCGGAATGATACTCGCCTCGCTCTGACCCGGCATGGTATTTACCTCCAGAAAGAACAACTTGCCGGTATTTTTTTGCAATATAAAGTCCATCCGCACTATGCCCCTGCAGTTAAGGTGTTTGTATATATATATCGCTTTACTCTCAAGTTGCTCCCGAAGTTGATTGTCTATTTTGGCCGGAGTTATTTCTTCGGTTACTCCGGGTGTGTACTTAGCTTCGTAATCAAAAAACTCATTTTTGCTTACAATTTCCGTAGCAGGTAGCGCATGCAAATAGCCATTTACCCGATAGACCCCGATTGTTAATTCCCTGCCTTCTATAAAGTCTTCTACTAATACCTGGTTGTCTTCTTTAAACGCTTTCTCAATAGCCGGCAGTAGCGTGCCAACATCCTTTACCTTACTTACGCCTAAGCTACTGCCACTTTCGTTGGGCTTTACAAATACAGGTAGTTTCAGCTGGTCCAGTATGGCACCCATAGAGAAGGCTTCATGCTTGATAAGGTGTACCGAGTTGGCTATGTTTACCACGTTAAACGACTTAACCACCTTATTGCAATAACTCTTATTAAATGTAAGTGCCGATACGATTGCATTGCAGGTATTGTACGGAATCTTCAGCATGTCCAGATATCCCTGTATTCTGCCGTCTTCCCCGGGCGTGCCGTGAATAGCGATAAAAACACAATCGAATGTAATTTTCTTTTTATCGACAGTGAGTGTAAAGTCGTTTTTGTCGACTTGTATTTTTTTGCCATCAGACTCGTAGTACCATTCGTCAGCGGTGAGTATGATACAGTATACATTGTACACATCAGTATCCAGATTCTTTCGAATGGTCTCCGCTGTTTGGAGCGATATTTCAAATTCGCCCGAATACCCGCCCGCGAGCAGTGCTATATTTTTCTTCATCAGTTATGTTTGACCTGAACTTACAGGTTTCCAAAGGTAAGGAATGCCCCCACATTTTGTGTGAGGGCATCAAATTTTATGTCGGGTTTAGCAATGTACCCGATCTGTGCTTTACCGACCGGAGCGACTAATAAAGTCGTTCAGTGCTTTTTTGTTGGAGTCGAACGTTAGTACAGATGATACCTTGAAGTAGTTTTGCTGATCTACCGTACGGCTGTAGGCATATTTAGCAAATTCCAGTTTTGAGTTTTCGAAAGAGAACAAGTTGCAGATTTCCATAACCTGATTGGTGTTGACAAAGTGCGAGCTTAATATTGTCTTGGCTGTCGACAATTTAGTGTTCTCAAATGATGCATTGTTGATACTTGCCTTGGCATCATTGAAGGTGCGGGTGTCCATTTCCATGGGAGCTGCCGGTGGAGGAGGGGTGTAATCACGACCATACCCTCGGCCGTCATTTGGTCTGTCGCCACGACCGCCACCTCTGCGCCCGCCACCATTGTTGCCGTAGCCATATTGGTCGGTGGTGGTGGTGGTGGTTTCTGTAACCCACTGACCCGTAATCGGGTCCATATAGCTGGTTTCGGTAACAGTGTTCACCTGTTGCGGTTTGCCATAGTACATTACATACTCGTCGCGTGGTCCGTGATAGTTACGGTCACATTCTGTCATTCTGTGAAACTTCAGGAAGGCTCTTCCTCTCCCCATTTTAGAGATACGCAATGTCAGGTTAACTGCTCTGCCATTGATAGGGTCGGCAATGTTGACCGTCTGACGAATGGGCGGCGTCATCTTATTCGCAAAAAGTATCTGGATGTCATTCTGGTATTTTGGCAGTGCTTCTACCCGTATTTTTGACTGAGGTGTCAGGTTTTGTTTAATGCCGTTCAGTATCAGGAAGAAAGGTTCTCCGTTTTCAGAGAAAATAGACAATACGCTGTTGTCATATTGCATGGCGTCGTATCTGTACTGGTATGGCGAACGTCCGCCTCTCTGTGCAAACAAGGAGCCGGAAGCAAACAATGCCAGCATCAGTAAAAGTGTGTTTCTCATAATTGTAGATTATTGTATGTGCAAGATTAATAAAATCTATCTAAACATTTTATTAAGAGTATGCCAATAAATGAATATGGTCATGCCATAGTGTATAATGGAGATATGATGAGTGTCTAGTCGTCGTCCTCGCTCTGATTGCCTCCGAGTCTTCTGTGTGAGAATCGGAGGGGACGGAAATATTTCCTAAATTTATTCAACTAAACCATTCCCCGTCATGAAAAACCTTGTCGTTATCTTCTTTTTGTTTCCATTTATTGTTGATGCACAGCCACCCGAAACGCCCATTATTGTTACCGTGGCGGGCAATGGTGTGCATGACTATTCCGGTGATGGTGGACCAGCTACAGATGCTGCGTTAAAAATCCCCCAAGGTGCAGCATTTGATGATAGTGGTAATATGTATATATATGATTCTCATAATAGGCGTATTAGGAAAGTTTCTCCGGGATATGGGGGCATTATAACCACGATTGCCGGAACGGGCACTGGAGGTTATAGCGGAGATGGCGGATTGGGTATTTATGCAGAGATTATAGGTGCAAGTTATGTGGCGGTTGACCATCAAGCCAACGTTTATATATCTGAAGGGAGTCGGATACGGAAAATAACACCGGGCGATACAATAACAACCATAGCTGGAACAGGTGCAAACAGTTATAACGGAGACGGAATAGCCGCTACCGCTGCGCATTTAAACATTGCGCAAGGCATAGCGGTAGATGATACCGGCAATGTGTATATAGTGGATGAGCTTAATTACCGTATACGCAAGGTAGATACGTCGGGTATCATTACCACAATAGCCGGTACTGGTGTGCAGGGATACAGCCCCGATGGCAGCTTAGCAGATACTTGCCGGCTTGACCACCTTTACTCCATAGCTGTGGACAGCATGGGCAATGTATATTTTACCGATAATAAATATGTGCGTAAGGTAAGTGGTGGTATTATCAGCACCGTAGCCGGTAATGGCACCAGAGGCTGTAGTGGTGATGGCGGACCTGCAACGGCGGCGGAAATAGCACCTGCGGGGTTGGTACTTGACAGATCCGGTAATTTGTTTTTATCTAACGGTGAGTGTAATACTATAAGAAGGGTCGGTACAGACGGAATCATCAATACAGTAATAGGTGATGGTATTGGCGGGTATGGCGGGGATGGTGGTCCTCCCTTGTTGGCGAAATTATCTTCTCCTCAAGGTATAGCAGTAAATAGGTTAGGGGAACTGTGTATTGCAGATGCATTAAATAACAGAGTTCGTCTTGTTTCCGCTCATTTGCCAGTGGGGGGTAGGGGTATAAATAAGGGAACTGATGGGGGGGAGGTGTATCCTAATCCGGCAGAAAACATTTGTGTAGTATTGCTTAAGTCCTCGTCGGTTGCACAGAATGCAATGCTTGTGGTAACAGATGTAACAGGGCGAGAGGTAGCCCGGCATACCATTACTGCCAATGTGCCGTTTACTCTTTATACGCCTTGGCCTGCCGGTATATACATTCTTGATATAGCGTATGACACCGCGCATTACAGCCGGAAAATTACAGTTCGATAATTCCTAGCTAAGCGTAGTCAAAAATAATAGTTGATTGGCGTAGTCGCCTGACTACGTCACTGCGGTGGTCAGTCTCCCGACTGACTTACTTCCGTCCTCGTCGGGTCTCTCACAGAAAAAGTAAGAAGACCCTCCGAGGACGGAAGTTGCAACCTAACAACATAACGGAATGCTTAACATTGCTAAAATTCGCTGAAAATATCTTGATAATGCGTCTCTAGGACATACGTTATTGAAACAATAATCAAAGTTAAATATCTCATGTACTTATTTCCTAATAGCAAAACCAACATTAAACTAAGATACATGTATTTGTAATACATATCAAAAAAATCTCTACCATGCACTCTTCTTTCGTCCGATAAAGGAGCCTCATTAATATACCATAACACTATACTTAAATAGGATAGTTGTCCGAATAAGATCAAAATACAACCCCATAACCGTATTTTATTTTTTATCGATTCCAATTAAAAAAGTTAAATCTCTTAAAGTGCAAGTTGTATTTTTTATCCCCATCTAAGCGTAGTCAAAAATAATAGTTGGGAGACTACGCCTAGTCGAGACGAGTGGTGTAATGGCAATATCTCACATTATTATCTGTTGCAAGTCAGATTTGAGCACCTCAACCTTAGTATCAAGTTTTTTCTTCTTCACAACTTCTGTTAATAAATCTAACATTTGCATGACGGATTGCGTTAAAAAGCCGTAACGCTCTCTATCAGATTTACTGAAAAAATTTTCAACGTTTATAATTATTGGAATACCGATTGATTTCTCTCTTTTTCTATAACTTTCAATCGCTTTTAGGTTTTGCATCTGAAAAGGAAGTGGGTTTACATAAAACTGGAATAAAACTAACTTCAAGTCCTTGCCATAATCTTCATGTTTCAGTTTCTTTAACGTATCGCATATTCCGTTGTCGCGCCAAATATATGACCTGAAAACCCGACCTTGCTCTAACGCTAAATCCTTTTCTTCTTGACTTGCATCAGGATAGGGCTGGGTAGCCGAAACAAAGCAACCAAATATATTTTTTGTATCATTCATTTTTATCTGTATAATTCATTTCTAATAAGTGCATGTTTTTATTTAATGCCCCCAGCTAAGCGTAGTCAAAAATAATAGTTGATTGGCGTAGTCGCCTGACTACATCACTGCGGTGGTCAGTCTCCCGACTGACTTACTTACATCTCAACCTATTACCCATTCATCGTAATTTTCACCATTATAATAGTCCTTCACCAACAGTCACACGGAGGGCACAAAATGTCAAAGAACTACTTACAAATTTACGGTATATACACAAGCGGCTTAGGCAACCATACCTTCGCCGCTTCTGTGTTTTAGTTATTTATTTGTTACATATATCGATAGGTGTTTACATGGTAGCAGTTTTTAGACTGAATACTACAAAAGATGCAACTGTAAAAACAAACAACATAAACACGATAAAAATGGCTAAAGCTGTGGACATTTTCTCCTTATGACTGTCATATATTTTCAGTAAACTTTCGTCTGTATATCTCTTAGAAAAAAATATTGATGTTATAATTGTTACTGCTGAAGGAATTACTAACCACATTGCTATTAAAATAAAATTATTCTCTATACTTCTCATATATGAAGAATAAGAAGAAGAAATTTTAAATGCAAAATAATTAGAGTATGAAAAAGCTAATCCCCCATATATACCTAATAGGCCTTTTTTTGTTGAATAAATAGTCAAATCCATATCGTTTTTTTTGTTTGTGTAAGCACAGAAAAACACGTAAACAATATTGTCGATTATTTTCATGCGATGCATTTTTATTATTCTAAAATAGAAATAATAGTCGAAACAAATTATTGAAATGTTTGTTACACATAACAATTAGTTTGAAAATGCACGACCCAGCTAAGCGTAGTAAAAATAAAGATTGGCGTACGTATCCTGACTACGTCAAAGCGGCGGTCAATCTCATGATTGACGAAAAGAGACATCTGCTACTCATACTTTGGTTCAGTTGCGTCCTCTCGTCAGCATGACATACAAGTTAGGGGCATTTATTTGATAGCCTGCTTTGTGACTACCCCTATCCCCTGAAGGGTGACGTAAGTCGCGATGGGTGTAGTAAACAACAGGAAACTTATTCCCGAATCCCCAATTCCAAATCAACAAATTCCCAATTCCCACTCACATTACCGCCATTTATTCGGAACTTGCGGCAAAATAAAGCAGTCGGATATGCAGACTGTGTTTTAAAGCGATAATTATTAAAATATGTCTCAGAATATTAGTAAGAGTAAAGAGTTATTTAGTCGTGCGCAGCAAACCATACCCGGAGGGGTAAACTCTCCCGTGCGTGCGTTCAAGAGTGTGGGCGGTACGCCATTGTTTATGAAAAGTGCAAAGGGTGCTTATATGTATGATGCCGACGGAAATCGGTATATAGATTATATCAACTCCTGGGGACCCATGATATTAGGTCATGCACACGAAGCAGTAGTGGCAGCAATACAAGAGCGGGCAGCATTATCCACCTCCTTTGGCGCACCTACGGAGCTGGAGGTAGAGATGGCAGAACTGATAGTAAGCATGGCCCCTAATGTAGATTTGATACGCATGGTGAGCAGTGGCACAGAGGCGTGTATGAGTGCGCTCAGGCTGGCACGTGGCTACACCGGCAGAAACAAGTTTATCAAGTTTGAAGGTTGCTATCACGGTCATGCTGACGCTTTTCTGGTAAAGGCAGGCAGCGGCCTCGCAACGCTGAATATTCAGACGGTACCGGGAGTAACGGCAGGTGCATCGGTTGATACGCTGACCGCACCGTACAATAGTCCTGAAGCGGTGGAGGACCTGATAAAGCAGTATAAAGGCGAGATAGCCGCCATCATTATAGAGCCTGTGGCGGGCAATATGGGATGTATTCCGCCTGAGCCGGGTTTTCTGGAGTTTCTGAGAAACATTTGTGACAAAGAAGGCATAGTGCTGATTTTTGATGAGGTGATGACCGGCTTCCGTTTGGCTGCCGGTGGAGCGCAGGAACGCCTGGGTGTACGCGCAGACTTGGTGACCTATGGCAAGGTGATAGGTGGCGGACTACCCGTAGGGGCATTTGGTGGCCGAAAAGATATTATGGAGTGTATAGCACCATTGGGCAATGTATATCAGGCGGGTACGCTCAGCGGCAACCCCATAGCAATGATTGCCGGATATACTACCTTGAAGACACTAAAAGACAATCCCGATATATATACAGCCCTCGACGAAAAAACAGCACGTATTGAGCAGGGAGTACGGTCGGTGATGGACAAGACGGACATACCGTATGTGGTAAATCGTTTAGGGTCGATGATCAGCGTTCATTTCAGCAATACCCGCGTGCGCAATTTTGCCGATGCTGCTGCAGCAGATAATGCCCGCTTCAACAAGTTGTTTCACAAGATGTTGGACAGAGGGGTTTATCTGGCACCGTCTGCATTTGAAACATGGTTTGTAAGTAGCGCTATTTCTGATGAAGACGTAAATGCAACAATCGCTGCTTTGCAGGAAGGTATATCTGAAATGTAAAATGCGATGAGGTCAGGTTACCTAACTGTTATAAGAGGGGACTAAGCTTTACAAACTTTCTTAAAGAGAAATTTATTATTACTTTTGTAAATAACTTTTATGCTATGCTAATCCTGAAAAGAATAAATTCTATATATATCCTTTTGGCTTCTGTAATGGTCGTTGGTATTCAGTCTTTTTCGGCTGATGCGCAGGTGTCCATGTATGACGAAGGTAACCGAGGGTCAGTATATTTCAGCATTGGTACAAACTCGGCTTCATTTAAGCCTACGTCTATAGATATGACGCAGAACAATGGAGGCAGTTTTACACTCAACAATGTGGAAGCAGACAATAAGACTACCTCAAAGTCTGCAGGCTTGCAATACAATGTCAGGGTTGGTTACTTTTTCGATTACAATCAGACGTTTGCGGTTGAGTTGAGTTATGACCCGGTCAAGTATCATCTTACAGATGGTCAGTTAGTAACGCAGACAAGTACCGTAGATAACACACAGGTAGATAGTACCTATGCATTTTCTACAACCAATGGATATTTCTATAACATAGATGGTGCCAATTTGATGTCCGTAAATATTGTTAAGCGGTTTCAGTTATTCAGAAATTTGAAGCACTCATTCCGTGTTGATGCATTAGCGAAGGCAGGTATCGGGCCGTCTATGCCACACGTGTATAATAGTATTGCCGGTAAGGCGTCAGAATATCCTTCTTTTCAATTTGCTGGTTGGAACATGGGAGCTGCGGGCGCTATAAGACTTACAGCCATGCGGCATGTCTACCTTGAAGGTGCGTTTAAGTATTCGCGTGCCACTTATTCCGATATCGGAATTTACAACGGTACTGCCAGCCAAAAGCTATCTATTTCACAGGTTATCTTTAGTATCGGTTATACGTTTTCTACCACTCGTCACAATCCATTATTCGAAAAGGGACGTATAGAGTATATGCCGCTGACCATCAAACCAATACATCAGGGGCAGGGTTCCGAAGGTGGTTCGGGTTGGGACGCTGAGCCTGAGCCGGAACCAGAACCCTAACTGGATGTAAGCCCTGAAAAGGGGCAAATATGCAATACTAATTTTAGACTAAAGCATCCCCGATCCTGTAGATGCATCCGCAGTGTATCCGGTGTCTTCCAGCAAGTTGCCATTGTCGGCAGCCATTGTCGCCAATTCATCGCAGCGGTTATTCCATTTGTTATTGGCATGCCCTTTCACCCATACAAACTTAATCTTGTGTTTGCGGTACTCCTGCAGGAACATTCGCCATAGGTCTGCATTCTTTTTGCCGGCAAAGCCTTTTTTCTGCCACCCGAAAACCCAGCCTTTTTCCACCGCGTTTACGATGTAAGAGGAGTCTGTATAAATGATAATGTCAAGGTTGTTGCGGGTGAGCAGTTTTAGGGCTGCAATCACGGCCATCAGCTCCATGCGGTTATTGGTGGTGTGCCGGTATCCCTGCGAAATTTCTTTTACCGTCTGCCCCCAGTGCAGTACGGCACCATATCCGCCATTGCCCGGGTTGCCTCTGGCAGCACCATCTGTATGTATAATTAGTTGTGACACGTTGTTTCGAGTAAATATGAATGTTAGTTGTTGTTAGTTGTGTTGTTGGTGTCTGTGCCAAATTCTTCAAGGTGCTCCATAGCATAGTTGAGTAATAAGCGCGTGGTCGGTTCATTTAGACTTATATATCGCTCGTCCAGTATCTCAAATTCTTTCAATTCGTCATACAGCCTGGCAAAGTCTTCTACCGATTGGGCATCGTCCAGAATTTTCTTATTCAGGACGTATACTTTTAATACGTCATCCAGAACTAATGCCATTTCTGCAGCACCCAGTTTGTAAAATTGCTCTATCATTGTCGGTAGCAATCCTACATATCCATTGTGTATGAATTGGATAAACCCACCCTGGTTTGCCTGAATCTGGAGGTAGTCATAAGTCAGTATTAACTCCTGCCCCCATGATAGAGTATCTACAAATGCAAAAGTCTGTTTCCGGTACAGCTCTTCATGGAGCGGCTGTACAAGCGCATCATAAACATCACCTCTTGCACCGGACTTGTAAGTCGTTACAATATCCTTGAAATTGATGGGTGGGAGAAAGCTGCTCGTCATTAATTCAATTTTTGCCTGCCCGTATTGGTTTGTCCGGGGAGGGGTTATGGTCACAACATTACTAAACTTGCCGAATAGTGCCAAGACATATTGTGTTTTCGTTGCCCTTGCCGAGGGGGAAAGGTGTCTCGAAACTTTATGTTTTCAGAAACATAACTTTCACGTAATTTGGCAAACTTTTATGTAACTCAGGGTTATATTTGTAGTGGCTTCGATTATATTGCGACAAGTAGAATAAGTCTTGCCTGCTACTAATTTTTACACTGATTAGGTATTATAGGGACGTTAATAGTATTATTGTGTGCTTTTGAAGCCTTAATAACAACAGATATTGTTCATGAGACTATTTGCAGTATTGTTTTTGCTGGTTGGTTTGATACGGACTTCGTATGGTCAGGATAAGAAAAATGACCTGTATGCAGAGGATCTGAGGGGGAGTGTGAAATCAATTAAAATCAGAGGTTTTCGTGCTATCGGCGGAGCAGCGGGAGCAGCATTAAAGGGTGGTTTGATTCATACTACCGAAAAAAGCTATACTACTAATGGATATCTGATGAAGAGTACTTCTGCGATTGGTGGTAATAAGATTGGTGGGGTAGAAATCCCGTATCGCTCTGCAACTATCAATTACAAGTACGACAAGTATAACAACCTGCTTGGTAGCTGTAGCTACAATACACAAGGTCTTCTTGAAGACTCGTCGGTGCATGAAGTGGACAAACGGGGAAACAGGATAATCTGGAAGATATTCAAAGGAAATGGTGCACAGGAGTGGGAGTATGTTTCGGAATATGACAACACCGGTAATTTGTTGGAGGTAAATGACTACCATTGGACAAAGCTAATAACACGGCATACGTACAGGTACAATGACCATTCTAAGTGCACAATGGAAAGCGACTATACTCCGGATGGCAGACTAAAGTCGAAAAAGCTTTACAACTATGACGAAAGGTGGAACAGGGTAGAGGAAACATCATTTGACGGTAGCGGTGCATTTGAGTACCGCCGCACGTATGTGTACAACCAATGGGGTAACCCGATTGAAGAGCGAGAGTATAAAACGGATGGCTCTGACAAACACACCAAAATATTAAGGGAGTACGATAAAGATGATAATGTTACCCGCATCCGGCAGTATGATGAAAACGGAAGAATGGTATATCAGGGCAGGTTCGATGCGCACGGAAATCACCTTGCCGATATCACGTACAATGCTAATGGTACTGTACGAGAAAAAGTGACAGCAGATTATGAATACGACTCCTTCGGTAATGAGACCTTAGAAATGCTCAAGCTGTCAGAACGCTCTCCGGCTATTAAGAGTGTATACAAGTATGACTATGATTACGAAGGCAATTGGATAAAGAAGACAGTGTTTGAAGATGGTGAGGCAGTAAGAATTGCCGAGCGTGAGATAGAATACTATTGAGTCGAGACGGGTTGATCGAAATCGCCTGAATAAGGGTTAAGCGCTCACGAACCCTAAATAATTGCTTATGGTGCCCGACAATTGGGAAATACAGGCTAAGGAAAATCAGAAAGCATACAAACGCTTGCTTGAAAAAGGCAACAAAAATAAGATGCTTAAGATGCTGCCGGACCTCCACGAAGAGGCGTTTAGCAAAATAGATTGTCTTGAATGTGCCCGGTGTTGCAAGAACCATTCCCCCAGATTTAAGCAGCCCGATATTAAACGAATTGCAAAAGTTCTTCGTATAAAGGAAGGTGAGTTGGTACACCGTTATCTACGCTTAGATGCTGACGGCGACTATGTAACCCAGGCAAGCCCCTGTCCATTTCTTGCCGACGATAATACCTGTAACATATACGAAGACCGACCCTCGGATTGCCGGCGATACCCATATACCGATGAAGATGTACTGCTGAAGCGAGTACAACTCACCCTCAAAAACACTACCGTCTGCCCGGCAACTTTCGTAGTGATGGAGCGGCTTTTGGAGGTTGGCAAATAGACCCGGTTTGCCATAGTGCGCCCTGTATTACACTAACGAATCGTACTTACCGGAAAAATTGCATACGGCATTTCTCACTAACAGTTTTAGAGTTCCCGAGTGCTAAAAGCCGACGGTAGGTAGTGAGTTTAATCGCACAAGTAAGTGTTTAATAACTGACCGGTAATATTAGCGGAAAGAGTAAGACTGCCAGCCGCTTGACTTGCGGAGACGGGAATAAGCAATCTCAACGTAAATAGCCGGAAAATAAATAAATCGAGCGACAAAGTGCAGTAGCGCCCACTATTGCTTTAGAATAAGCCGTCGGTGCAAAACGCTATTATCTGCGCCGGCGATGATGCAATGATAAGCACCGGAAGCCAGTTTGGTAATTGATAACGTGTTTTGTTTGCCGGACAGAGGAGTGGAAATAAGGAGATTTCCTGATATGTCGTAAATCTCTGCTTTAGACCCAGGTGCAAAAGGCGTATAGCTGTTTATTTGAACATATTCTTTTGCCGGCATCGGGAAAAGGCGAATATTGTTTTCTCTACCAGACATTTCCGAAACTCCAACTTCGCAATCTTTTACTTCTATTGATATGTAAGTGCTACATAGGTCATCACTATCTGAATACGTTATCATGGTGGTGCCAACAGAAATACCGGTAACAGCCCCTGCAAAAGAATCAATAGTTGCTATTGATGTGTCGCCACTTATCCAATGTCCGCCTGAGACCGCATTGCCTAACGTTGCCGTTTCGTCAATACATATTTGCGATGGTCCTGTAATGTCGGTCGGAGCAGCATTAACAGTTATTTGTTTGGTGACATAACACGTTGTGCCTTGTGCATAAGTTATAACGGCAATGCCCGCAGCGATGCCCGCAACAATTCCTGTCGTCGGGTTTATCGTTGCCACTCCCGGGTTGTTACTGGTCCATGTTCCTCCACCTGCAGACGCAGCATATGTATTTGTAGCGCCACTACATATTTTGTCGGGTCCGGTAATGGGTACATTGGCCGGGGTTGTCCATACTGTGTTTGGTAGTCCCAAAGAGGGAGAAGAACCCGATGACAATGCAAGACCATCGTGCCGGAATCCGCAAGCCAGACCAGCGAGGTTGGGGGAGGAGATTGTTCCAATATATGTGCTGCTATGTGAACCTATAACATATATCCTGCCGTCCGGGCCCAATTTTGCATCTCCTGAGAACCCAATGGTTCCGGACAATACAGTTCCGGAAGCGATAATCGCGGGCAAAGACGGGAGAGAAAGGTCATACTGAATGATTGATGGCGTTGTAATCCTGCATATATAGAGTTTTGAATTGTCCGGCGAAAATTCAGCACCGTAAATGCCACCGTCACTTGCAATAACCTGTGCGTTGGACACTGCACCGGTTGCCGGGTCGAAGTCGCAAAGCTCACCACCGCCTACAAAAGAACTGCCGAAAGGAACGCAAGCAACAAATATTTTTGTTCTGTCATGACTGCATTTCATAACGCCATTGCTGTAGTTGCCATAGCCCGGAAATGAACCGACATTGTACACAGTTGGTGCTGAAACTCCAGAAGCGGTAACTTCGTAAACGTAAAACAATGTGCTATCTTTTTTGTGCGCAATCACCCATACGTTACAGTCGTTGCCGGCAATAGCAATCAGCTTTTCACTCATTTCATCAGCTAGTGCAATGCCGGAGCGACCCGGAATTATATCACCCATTCTGCCATCGAGTGTCATGTCTACTTCTGAATAGGCAAGGTGGCAAAACCTGTATGGCGTTAACAACTGATTCTCCAGCGAAAAAATGTAGTACTTACTAGTGTCACCTATAAAAGGAACGATAAGCGAAGACTGTGTGGTACTTCTGGTAGCAAAGGGGACTATACCAACACCTGAAGGCATTGGAACATTTGACCTATTGAAAACCGTACTGCCATCAGTGTAAAATAGTAGATTTCCGCGGCTATCCGATACACTCGCTCCACCTTCGATGGCATCAGCTGCAGACGAGCCTGTAACGGGTACTCCTGTAGAAAAATCAATTGAGGCATAATTGCTTAAAACCCACACGTTGTTTTGTGGTGTGTTGTATTGGGCTGACAGTCTGGATGTGGAAATGAAAAGCAAGAGAATAAATAGTATAGGGTGCTTCATCGGCAGGTGTTTTCTCAAATATACAAAATATCGCTTAAATAGATATGTATGTCGGTTTGGTTTTTTTAGCCACATATCTATTCAAATTAATGTTTAAAAGACCCGTTCGTGTCTAGCTTTTGGAACTGGGAGCAGGCCGAAACTGAATTAGGAGATGCCATATGGAGTGAAAAAGGCCGCAAATTGGGGACGTCTACATATTTCGTTAGCGCACGCCACCGCCACTGGGTACGTCATATTAAGCGTCCTGCCATCAAATCGCAAAGTCTTCAGAACACGGATATTGTAACGCCACGATTTTTAGCCATTAACCGCTCGTTTATTCCACTTTCTTTCTAAGCAACACTACATTGTCTAATAGTAGATTGGTACTCCAAATGAAGGATGCATCCTGTGCGCTATTGTCAAATATGTTAGTGAAGTTAGTGTAGGAGGACTTGTTATCTACACCAACGGTTGCATTTGTGAAGGTTGTTGCCGCCGGCCAGTTGCTGTCATCGTAGCCGATGTCATACCAATTGTCAGGTATCACCCAGTGAATACCATAACTGCTTGCAGTACCTGCAGACGTATTGCAGCCGGTTGAGGACCGGACATTTCCGCTTTCTGTCACACAATCCAGATTGGCTATCGGCGATGTGTAATAGGTCTGTGCTTTCCAGCTATTGTCAGTGACGACTACGATATTCCCGGTTGCGTCTTTTATAACAGCCACAAACCCTCCGTCGCCGATGTGGTAGCTGTTTCCGTTGTTGCTTTCGGTGCCGATGCCAAGATTTTCTTCCCAGTCCACGCATTTAACCGCGAGCGTAAATGGCTTTTTAGCCGTGAATCGTACAATGCATGAGTTGAAATCTGTGTATGGCACAGGGTCTTTTCCGACAGGGATGCCATTTACATACATCTCGAAGTAGTTGTCGGCAAAGATGTAGGTCGTGTACACCTCTCCGTCTGCATCTATTGTCACTATATCTGAGCCTGACAGACCTGCAACGGCCTGTGTAGCATTGCTGTAATTATGTCCGGGAACATACCCGTTGTGAAGGTCAGATGCCATTGGGAATAAGCTATTTGTGAAATTAACCTCCGCAGGCACTGTCCATTTCTTGCCGTCGGTTGACGTAATCGTGCCTATCGAAGCCACACGCTGACCCGCAGCAAACAGGTTGCCTGTTGTGCTAGTTCCTACTCCTTGTGTTACAGAGCCGGAGCCGGTATATCCGCCAGTGGTGGTTGGTGTAGTATTGGAGTTGCCATTATCATCCTTGTTACAGGAAACAATAAGGCCGGTAAGGGCGAAGACGCAGATATGTACGAGGTATTTGTAATGCATGTTGCCTGTAGGTTTTGTTGCTTCAAAAATAGTCAACCGAAAGCCATTTTGCATTATTCTTTCACTACTCTGTACACTTTGCCGCTCTCTGTTCGTAACAAATATGTTCCTGATGGCAGATGAATCAAGCTGACTGTAGCGGAGCTGGTTTTGTAAGTTTTCGAGAAAATGAGTTGTCCAACCAGATTGAATATTTTTACATTACCAATTGGTTCTGAACTTTTTATGTTGATTAATTTATCAGAAGGATTAGGAAAGATGGTGATTACGCAAAGCTTATCAGGTGCATTGGTTATACCCGCATGGTGGTTTATTGGAGGGTTGGTGTCAGGGATACATCCGGGGAGGTTATATCTGTAGCGTGCCATAAAGAAAGCCTCGTCTGTCCCTGGCTTTACAATAACACTATCCCAGCCGAGCAAAAATGAATTGTACACCACATCGGCAGCAACAAATAAATTGCCTTTTTTGTCAACAGTCAGGTAACTGGCATCATCACCACCTGACAACAGAGTTGTTGTGTCCAGCAGGTTGCCCGCAGTATCGAAACGGGCTATGTACATCGGGTCAGCCGGTGAAATGGTCGTGTGTCCGCCTTGGCCGCATACCCACACATTATCACATTCGTCGACAACAAGCTGGCATGCGCTGTGAAGGGCATTGTCTTCTATGGAAGTTGCCCATCTCGTGTTGCCATCAGCGTCATATTTGGCAGCAAACATTCGTCCATGACCACTTGTCGTAGGTAAAGCAATTGTACCTATGTTCATGTCAGTAAGGTAGCTGCCGCCAATATATACATTGCCTGCTCCGTCGGCAGAACAACTTACGAGGTTGTTCATAAATGTATCCGCTACTATTCTGTTCGCCCATATTGCGCCGCCTGTATCATCCAGCTTGGCTACGAAGGGGAATTTTTGCAGGGGTGTAGAGGTATTGACAAGCGTAGTGGCGCCAAAGGATATGTTACTGGATTGGTAGGAGCCAATAACATAGATAAGGCTATCTTCGGTTAATGCCAGGTCAATTGCTTCGTCATAGTTGTCGCCACCAAACCCCTTAGCCCATATTGGGCTCAGGTCAGCATCGTATTTGGCTACAAACAGATCGGTGAGCGTTGGGCTGGGAAGGGTGGTGGTGCCGAATGTGATGCTAAATGAATAGCTGCCTGACAGGTACACCGAGCCACCTGTGGAAATCTTGATAGAGCGGAGGTGGATACCTAACGGAAGTATATTTACCCAGAGTACACTCCCAGTTGACGATACCTTTGCGCAGAATTCGAAGTTGGAGCTGGTGCCGCTATAGTAGCCGCCGCCAAATGAAAAAGAGGGGTCTGAGCAGTTCCCGATGAGATATACATTGCCTCTGTTGTCTGCTTCTACGTCATAGACAAAGTTGCGTCCATCGAATAGGGGAAGTTCCCACTTATAGTTTCCGAGACTATCGGTACAAACAAGTATGCTCTTTCGACCTATGCCCGAAAGGTCTTCCAAGGTGTCGGTGCCGAAGATGGCCAATAATGGAATGGCGGGATGGCTTACTGATTGCAGAAGCCAGGGAGCAGCAAATACATTGCCAAATGTGTCGGCAGATACGGGACCTTCTTCAAGATCTGAACCCGGGCATTCACTACCCGAGACAAATTGCCAACCCTGACCAAATGTTGGCGTCAGAATAAAAAAAGAACATAGATAGAGCAGAGAACGAAGGGTATTTTTCATTTTTAAGATTTTGGGAGTTAATCAAATGTAGTATTTTTTAGTCAATGGTTGTCAACTTCAAAAAGCGGATATTTAAACTTCAGAAAATATGGATTCTGTATGTTTTTGCCATAATTGTTTGCTTGTTTTATGCGGTTAGGTTTTTCGCCAATAGGGAGGATGAGTGCATATGTAGTTAGTAATTGGTTTATAGTGTTTGTGTAACTGTTGCGTTTTAATAATTTGATTATCAATTAAATAAATGATAGTAGTAAGTGATTTTGATTATTGTTTAATATTTGGATTGATATTATGTTCGTGTACAATGCTTCAGAAAATAAATTTATGAATTGGCCGGATGCTTATTACTCGTCACAGCTATCTTTGCTTCACAAAACAATAGTGCTGCATAATGCCCTGCAATCATAAATTTCACAAATATCTTAATCTCGACACCCTTGACTTTGAGCCGGAAGTATTGGTCATCGGTACCTTCAATCCGGAATGGCCGGTTAGCAATACCGCCGAGTGGTTTTATGGTCGTACGGGGACAACCTGTTTCTGGGAGGTATCGCCCCGGCTGTATGGTGAAGACTCCTTGATGGCAGCTACGCCTGCTGCGTGGAAGCAGTTTTGTAACGATAAGAAAATTGCCCTTACTGACCTGATAAGCTCCATAGATGATGCCAATCCCGAAAATCCGGTTCATCAAAGAATGTTGGGTGGTTTCTCCGATAATGCCATCATTCATAATTTCGAAGACCTTAACTATGTAAATATAGTGTCGCTGCTCCGTCGTTTCCCTTCGGTCAGGCAGGTGTATCTTACCCGGAGTGTCACGGAGGCTTTTTGGCGGTATCAGTGGAACCCCGTGGCGCACTATTGCAACCGAAATGGCATTAAAGAAGGGGTTTTGCTGACCCCTTCAAATGACTCTTCGGAACATCACATGGAATATAACGGGCATAACCCGTCGGCAAAGATTCCGCTGCTGGCAGACTATATACTCATGAAATGGCAGCAAGTGTGGCATATATAACAATGTTGTCCGGCTCAAGTTCTGAGAAGACAGAGTTGGATAGAGAACGATAGCTTTGTAAGTAAGGTGCCAGACTGGCGGATTTAATACACCGAATCGTCCAACTCTCAATTCCCAAAGGTCAAGAGCCTAAAAGATTGCCCCTCTTCCTTGAATAGGGACGGGGGAGAGTCCCTCTCGTGGATACAGTGTTAATAAGGTTATTTTCTTTGTTATTTTTATTTTTACTTTTTAATACATACTCCTTACCTTTGCACAAAATTTAAGGGACTTAATTTTATATTTTTAATCTATACTTATGCCAAACGTTGGTAAAATCAAACAAATTATCGGACCGGTTGTAGACGTATACTTCGGTGGTGATAATAAGCTGCCAGAAATTTTTAATGCGTTAGAACTTACACGCGAAAACGGAGACAAGCTGGTACTCGAAGTACAACAGCACCTCGGTGAAGACAGTGTACGTGCTGTAGCGATGGATGGTACTGAAGGTTTGGTACGCGGCACAGACGTAGTAGATACGGGTAAGGGTATTGCCATGCCAATCGGAGATCAGATTAACGGTCGTTTGTTTAACGTTACCGGCGATGCTATTGATGGTCTTGCAGCTCCTGACAGAGCAAATAGCCGTCCTATACATGCCAAGCCGCCAAAGTTTGAAAATCTGAGTACAGCATCTGAGATTCTGTTTACAGGTATCAAGGTAATTGACCTTATTGAGCCTTACGCAAAAGGTGGTAAAATCGGTTTGTTTGGTGGAGCCGGTGTTGGTAAAACAGTATTGATTCAGGAGTTGATTAACAATATTGCCAAGGCTTATGCCGGTCTTTCGGTGTTTGCAGGGGTTGGAGAGCGTACACGTGAGGGTAATGACCTGATGCGTGAGATGATTGAAGCTGGCATCGTTAAGTATGGCGATAAGTTCCTGCACAGCATGGAAGAAGGTGGATGGGATTTGAGTGCGGTAGATATGGATGCTTTAAAGGACAGTAAGGCGACTTTCGTATTCGGGCAGATGAACGAACCACCCGGAGCACGTGCACGTGTGGCGTTGTCTGGTCTTACGCTAGCTGAGTACTTCCGTGATGGTGATGGTACCGGCAAAGGAAAAGACATCCTGTTCTTCGTAGATAACATCTTCCGTTTCACTCAGGCTGGTTCTGAGGTGTCGGCCCTTTTGGGACGTATGCCATCGGCTGTGGGTTATCAGCCTACACTGGCTACAGAGATGGGTCTGATGCAGGAGCGTATTACTTCTACCAAAAACGGTTCTATTACATCGGTACAGGCGGTATATGTACCTGCGGATGACCTTACTGACCCTGCACCGGCAACTACATTTGCCCACCTTGATGCCACTACGGTATTGGATCGTAAGATTGCGGATTTGGGTATCTATCCTGCGGTTAACCCGCTGGAGTCTACCTCTCGTATTCTTTCTCCGGCTATTGTAGGTGATGCGCACTACGATTGTGCTAACCGTGTGAAGCTGACATTGCAGCGTTATAAGGAACTACAGGACATCATTGCCATCCTTGGTATGGATGAATTGAGTGAAGAAGATAAACTGACCGTATCCCGCGCACGTAGGGTACAGCGTTTCCTTTCTCAGCCGTTCCACGTAGCAGAGGCATTTACCGGTCTGAAAGGGGTATTGGTACCAATCGAAGAAACAATTCGCGGTTTCAATATGATTATGGACGGAGAAGTTGACCATTTGCCGGAAGCAGCATTTAACCTTGTAGGTTCTATCGATGATGCAATTGCAAAAGGTAAGAGATTGATGGAAGAGGCTAAAAACTAATCAGGGTCTGTAACCCATTTAATCAAATTGAACCAATGAATTTAGAAATATTAACACCCGAGCACAACGTTTTCAGCGGCAAGGTATATGGCATTCAGTTGCCGGGTACCGATGGCTCCTTCGAGATTCTCGAGAAGCACGCTCCAATGATTGCATCTTTGGGGAAGGGGAAGATGAAAGTCCTAAAGGACAAGAGCCAGAACAATGTAGAGAACTATGATATCTCTGCAGGTTTTGTAGAAGTACTGAACAACAATGTAAGCGTTCTTATCGAAGACGCAACGATGCTGGACTAACTTTATAAAGAGTCCGAAAAGAAACAAAGAAGCAGACCGCCCCGGAACGGGTTGTCTGCTTCTTTATTTTAGGTAGGTGACGTATATTGTTGTAAATCAGTTCGTTGTGTTTCTTTGCACATTCTAAAATGAGGCACTTTGTCACAATAATTGGTTTGCTGTCTGTTTTTAGTTTCTGCCAACTGTAATAAAGTATTCTGTATTACGTTACCTTATTATCCATACATTCTGTAAACCACCTTTATGAAGCAGATACTTTTAATCTTGCTCGCAGTATTTGCTGTCGGCTCGTGTACACAAGATGTCAGGGCACAGTCCTTTCAGAATAGCTTGTTTGACGCTTCGCCTATGTCTCTCAATCCTGCATACGCAGGAATGATAGATGGCAGTTTTCGTGCCAATACCAACTATCGCAGTTCGTGGGCGGGCATTGCTGTCCCAAATATTTCAATTGGCGGATCGGTGGATGTACCAGTATATACACTCAAAAATGGTGACTACGTAGGTGTGGGTATGCTGATGAGCCGCAGCACTTTTGGCGACGGCAACCTTAAAAATTATGTCGGAGTGCTATCTGTCGCCTATCACAAAAGGTTAGGTAGCGAAGCCGCATGGAAGAACGGGAAAGGTAGTCAACTATCTGTTGGTCTTCAGGGGGGCTATAAACAATCCTCGATTGATTTATCGTCATTGTATTTTAGCGGCACAAACACACAGCCAGGCAGCCCGACTTTCGCTTTAGGTACGGGTATTGCAGTAAACCTCTATACAGTAAATGGGGGGCTGTCATATTCACAGTCAATAAGTAGCAAATTTAGTTATGTTGCAGGCATTGCGGTTCAGAATATCAATCAGCCCAATGATGCGCTACTCAAGAAGCAGACCGATGCGGTAGGATTAGCCCCACTATATGTTGGTACATTGGGTGGGAATGTCCTGCTGACGAAACGTTTCTCATTACGGCCCGGGCTGGTATTTCAGTCTCAATCGGGCAACAATAACATAATAGCCGGTAGTGAGGTTGTATACAGGGTTTCTATGGATGCCAAAAGGAAAACCTCTGTAATGATCGGTCTATGGTACCGTACGGAAGGCTTTGCAATGTTGTCAGCAGGAATAAAAAAGCGGGGCGTCAATATGCGTGTAGCTTTTGATTACAACATTAGTGGCGTATCTACAGCTAGCAATGGCGATGGAGGTGTTGAATTTGCCATTGGCTTTGTAAACCCCGGCAAGAGTCGTGCCAAGCGGCATGTGCCATGTACTCGATTTTAGCGGATAGTATCGTTCATCAGCTTATCTATATCATTTTGGTATTTTTGTAGGAATATGGCCAAATCCTTTGAATTAAGTAATATGAAATTGTTTACACGAAATAGAGTGTTTGTGAAAGAGACGTACCTCATATTTACTTTCATACTCTTGTTTGGTTGTGGTTATTTCTCTGCCGATGCGCAGAACTTTCAGAATACTTTGTTTGATGCTTCGCCCATTTCACTCAATCCTGCGTATATCGGTTTAATAGACGGTAACATTCGGGCCAATGCCAACTACAGAAGGTCGATTGAAGAGGTGGTTCTTCCATATGTGGCTTATGGTGCTTCGGTGGATGCCCCAATATATAATCTCAGAAATGGTGACTATGTTGCCGTTGGTGTCCAGGCTAATCGTGCAACATTTGGAGACGGGAATTTGAAAAACTTCGTAGGCACGGCAGGGGTAGCTTATCAGATGCAATTGGGGAACATCCGAGCACGCCGTCACGGTAAAGCAAAGCAGCTTTCGATAGGTGTTCAGGTGGGTTATATGCAGTCGTCTGTAGATATGTCAGAAATGTACTTTAATAATGGCACCTATTTTAACAGTACTATTTTGCCTTCAGCCGGTAGTTATACGCTCGGCTTAGGGAATTCTGTAGAACTCTACACCGTAAATGCAGGGGTGGCTTATTCTCAGGCAACCAATAGTTGGTTTAATTATGTTGTGGGTGTTAATGTGCAGCACCTTAATCAGCCCTCTGATGCACTGTTAAAGAAGCAGTCAGATGCAGTTGGTAATGCGGTTTTGTATGCCGGGACTTTTGGTTGCAATGTTTTGCTGCCACGTGGGTTTTCTTTGCATCCTGCTATTCTTGCTCAGTATCAGAATGAGCAGTACAATATGATTGCCGGCACCGAAGTCGCCTACTTAGTATTGGCAGGCAAACGCAATACTTCCATTACGGGTGGGTTTTGGTATCGAAATGATCAGGTGCCGATCATGTCTGCGGGCATAAAATATGGTGGTTATAGACTCCGTTTCGGGATGGATTTCAATGCTGCAAATGGAAATTCTGACAGAGGTATGGAGTTTGCTCTCAGTTTTATCAACCCCGGCCGATACCTTAACCAACGACGCGTGCCCTGCACCAGGTTTTGATGCTTGATTTTGCTACGCTTCCGGTGCTTTAGATTTGGTTGTAATTAAATCTCGAAGGCTGATTAAGAAGCCAATCACGCTAGTTCTGATACAATTCCAAAGCATAATGATGTAGTAGGAAATAAGTGTTTCCAGAATTATATAATCATCCGTAGGGTTTGGTTGAGCGCATTGACCTGAATAGAGACACGAAAAAAGAGAAAGCAGAAGTTCGCAATCCTCCGCTTTCTCTTTACTATTGTTTTGTTTAGATTACTATCTGTAAACTAATCCAAACTTGTGAAAAGTTTCGCTTTGTTTATCGTAAAATCCTTGATCTTTTCTTTATTGTCATCTACATAACTACATTGAAAACTCACATCGCCATTTGTGGTGTCTACAGTGATGTTGATTTCTCCTGCAAGGTCAGGCAAATTATAATCTCCCGAACTACTGCCTGCCATCCAGTCTGTCGCTACCCATAAACTATTGTATTCATCAAGGAAGCAGATAGACCAACCATCGTTGTGTTTTGATTGTGTTTGAATTTGTGTCTGAGCAGGAAAGTTTTCCGCTCCCACGACATTTAATGGCGGGTTTTGAAGGTCGCCACATTTATGAACTAACCAAAAGCCATTTAAACCAGGGCTGGGTCTAACGGTCAAATGCCATATGTAGGCGCTGTCAAATGGGTGTATTGCTGGATTGTCACTCATTACTTGAAAATATTTTATGATTGCTCCTACTCTGTTAATTCGGTTTTTCGGATACGACCTCCGGCATTTTATACTGTGCTGTCAGTCCAGTATTACAAAGTGGTTACTGGTTCCATTTCCAGGTAGTATCAGCTGTTGATAGCATAAATGATAGCACTCAAAATCAAACAATCCCTTCCAATATTGGTTCAAGTTCAAGGTTGAAGTGTTGCCATTTGCCAGAGCTATATTACGAAACCTAGAGTTAAATATACAGTTTATTCTATTGAAAAAGAACATAAATTATAAAAGTTATCACCAGTTGCTTTTTTGCAGCACTATAAGTAATACATTCTCAAATAGCCCTTACCTTTTACCTCATGTTCACCACGATAGTTGCATGTGAATTTGTTTTTTACTAACTCGTAGGTAGTATGAGAGATGTTTATCTTGCCTGATTCACTGTTTTGTTCCATACGGGCGGCAATATTTACAGTATCGCCCCAAATGTCATAAGCAAACTTGGTAAGCCCAACTACACCAGCTACTATACTGCCGCTATGTATGCCTATCCTGATGCCAAACGTGCTATCTCCGAGTCGGGCTTTCCGCTCTTCCATAAATGCATTTATTTCACGTGCAGCGTTTATCGCGTTCTCTGCATGCTTGGGATCGGCAATCGGTATGCCCGCCACTGCCAGGTAAGCATCACCGATGGTTTTAATCTTTTCGATATTGTATTTGGCCGTTATTTCGTCAAACTTACTGAAACAAATATCCAATTCGTTTATCAACGCTTGCGGACTCATTCGCTCTGCCGCATGGGTGAAGTTTTCAAAGTCAGTAAAAATCACCGTTACGTCGTCGTAGTATTTTGCGACGGTTGTGCCGGTAGATTTTAGTTCTTCTGCTACTTCTTCAGGCAGAATATTTAATAACAACTTCTCACTGCGCATTTTCTCTTTTTCAACTTCAGCTTTTTGTTGTTCGACGACTATGTTCTTCTGAACGAGTTCTTCGGTTCTTTGATTAACCGTATTTTCCAGAACTTCTTTATCCTTTCTCAGGCTTCGTTCGCGCCACTTGCTGAACATGCGCAAGGCAGCAATAAACAGTAATATGTATATAAGATACGCCAGCCATGTCCTGTACCAGGGTGGCAATACTTCGAACGTGTATGTTGCAGGTTGGCTCCAGGATGCATCGGCAACGCGTGCCCTGACTTTAAAAGTGTAGGTGCCCTCGCCTATATTGCCATAGGTTGCACTTGTAGTTTTGAGCGCCGGGCTCCATTCTTTGTCGTAGCCTTCCAGAATATAGCTGTACGTTACCATTTCAGGTCTGCCTGTCTCTATTGCATTGAATTCGATAGTGATATTGTTGTGACGATAAGGTAGCACCAGGTTTTTAGGAGTAGGGTAGAACCGCGAAATGCTGTCGAACGTAATGTTCCCAAATTTCGTTTTCATGCTGTCTCTTTCTACATCTGTAAGTATTCTACCAAAGCTGTTGTATTCTTCGGTGATATAAGTGGGGGAAACATTGCTTTCAATTGTTGCACGTGCGGGCTGCGTTTCTTTCGGGTTAGAATGAAGCGCACCAAGACTGTTCCAGGATATGTTTTCCTGATTAATCTTAATGCCGCTTACTACTATTATTGGTGAAAGCGTGTCGGGGAGAAGGGCACCCGGGTCAAATCTTACTAAGGCTGTTTTTTCTGCACCGGTGCCGGCCCAAATAACTCCTTTGCTGTCCACTATCATGCCCGGTTGTCCCACGTTAATGTCTTTAACAGGATAACCCGTAGCGGAGTTGAAGTTTTTTACATTAGACAGTTGTGTAAGGTTTTCAGCAGCAGTGAATGTGGCAATTCCTTTGTTAGTACCTACCGCGATTCTGCCATCGGGCAACTCAATAACCTGAGTTACAAAATCATTTGGCAGCCCATCCGATTTCGAAAATTTTCTCAGAAATACATTTCCCTGTTCAGGGGAGCCAAAGCTGTCACTTTTCCCTTCGGAGGGGTGATGAGACAGTATTGTGGTCTTCTTCAGGTCTTCAGCACTAATCACATTTAACCCGGCTTCGGTTCCCAGCCAGAGGTTTCCCTTTTTGTCTTGAATAATGCTATACACGTTATCGCTGGCCAACCCTTGCCCGGCAGCATACGTAAGGAAAGATTTGCCGTCAAAGCGACTTACTCCGCCACCATAGGTTCCGCACCAAAGCGCCCCCTCGTTGTCTTCGGCAATACACATGATTTTATCGTTTGCCAGTCCCTGAGCGACAGAAAAGGTTGTAAAAGACTTGCCATCAAAACGGCATAATCCCCCTTCGTAGGTCCCAAACCAAATAGTGCCGTTTCTGTCTTCTTTTATGCACATTACCTTATAATTAGCCAGACCATTGGCGGTAGCGTAAGTAGTAAATGCATGTCCGTCGAAACAACTAACGCCACCCCTATTCGTTCCGAACCAAAGATTTCCCTTGCTGTCTTTAGTTATTCCCAATACAGAATTTTCTGCCAGCCCCTGGTTGATTGTGTAGGTAGTAAATGACCTGCCGTCAAAGCAGCAAACGCCACTATCATCCGTGCCGAACCAGAGGTTATTCTTGTCATCTTCTGCAATGCAGTTTATTTTATAGTTTGATAGTCCATGTTTCTGAGAAAATTTCCTGAATGCTTTTCCGTCATAACTAATGATTCCGTTTCCAAAAGTGCCCAACCAAAGATTCCCTTTTCGGTCCTCTGTTATACTCTTTACGGCGTCATTAGAAAGCCCATTATCCTTAGAGTAGCTGGTGAAAGATGTACCGTCATATCTGCATACCCCTCCTCCTTCTGTGCTAAACCACAAATCACCGTTATAGCTTTCAATGATGCTCAAAACCTGATTATTCGCCAGTCCGCTATCTACGGTGTACGTGGTAAATGTTTTCCCGTCATAACAACTCGCGCCACCGCCATAAGTGCCTATCCAGATTTTCCCGGCTTTATCGGGGCAGATACATAAAACCACATTGTTTGCCAACCCGCTATCTGTGGTATAGGTAGTAAACGAATTTTCTTCTGCCTTGTCAGACACGTTAGGGCCGTACTTGCTGACTCCACCTTCCACTGTTCCGAACCATAGATTTCCGAATTTATCTTCTGCTATGCACATTACAGTTTTGTTGGCTAGAACATGGCTCGAAGCAAATGATGTAGCATTTTTTCCGTCATAATAGCTAACCCCGGAAGCGGTGCCAAACCATATATTCCCGTCTGTATCTGGTAGAATACTCCAAACCGTATTGTCGGACATGCCATTTGCGGTTGTGAAGGTCGTGAAAGTCCTTCCATCATACCGACATACTCCGCTGCCCAATGTGCCGAACCAAAGGTTGCCGTCAGCGTCCTCGGCAATGCTTAAAATCAGACTGCTTACTAATCCCTGATCCACAGAAAAGTTAGTAAACGACTTCCCGTCATAGCGACTTATCCCGCCTCCCCAGGTGCCGAACCATAAGTTTCCTTTTGAATCCATCATTGAGCAACTAATACCGTCAAGTGCCAGACCGTTATCCGTTGTGAAATACCTGAAGTTTGAAGTCCCGCCTTCTCCCATTACAAAGGTTCCGTCATGCCCGTCGCGTATAATGGTTCCATCGCTATTCCTTAAAACCGGAAGAAACTTTTGGGTAGGAGGCATTAGCTTTATTTTGCCATTTGTGTTTTGAGGCGTGTATGTGCGACTGCCCCCGGTGGGGACAGATATTGTTTTGGGTTGTGCCGCATTTGCCAGATAGGTGATTTTTGGTTGCAGGCTATCAGGCAGGTCCGATAAAATTGTGAGGTGAGGTGGAACAGGTTTATTTTCCGATGTAGTCAGCACTTGTTGCTTCTTCTCTTGATTTGTGCAAGAGAGCATAAAGACTGCCCAGGTAAAGATGAAAGTAAGCTTCCGCATAGAATTAAATCAGATAAGCATAAATATAATAAAATATCAAATAGAGCGAAGCATTATTAGCAAAGATTTGGCAACTGCAATTTATATAGCAGCGGGCGACGATAGAGCGTAAAATAGCGAGGATGGTCTCGAATCAGACGCGGTAAGAAATGCTCGTCAAAAGTCAATCCCAAACCAAAATCGGGACAGGTATCTATAGCCTGGATTTGGTTAAGGTAGCGGTCGTTAGCTTGAAGTGTTCGGGCGGTTCCTGTTTGTTCCGACAATAGTGTGTCAGCAACAGGGTTTTGCCAATTCCGCAGGTGTCTATGTTAATATGCATGCCTAGCACCAAACTCTGATGCTTGATATTGCTACGCTTCCGGTGCTTTAGATTTAGTTGTAATTAAGTCTCCCAGACTAATAAAGAAGCCAAACACCATGATCATGATGCCAATCCAAAGCACATTGATATAGGGGAAAATAAGTGCTTTCAGTACTATGAAGTCGTCCATCGGGTTAGTTTGCCGAACCTGTATATCAAGCGATGCAGAGTCTTTTGAATGTACATTCAGGGCACCAAAACGAGTATATAGTCCCATTGACTTAACAGTATCGTCCACCTGCATGATGTACTGCTTGTCTCTGAGTATGTATATAGGGCCTATCTCGTTTTGCTTGCCTTCCATATTATAAACCGACAGCTTTGCCTTTACTGCCAGATCGCCTTCCTTGGGTGTATATCTCGGGTCGTCAATTTCTCTGCTGAAGCCGTTAAAAATCATAAAGCCGTTGTCGAGATATATAGAGTCGCCCGGTTGGTTTACAATATGGCTTTTGTAGCTGCTGGTATCTGACTTGCTCTTGTCGGTTGCACTACTTATGTACGTGAATACGTCGTAGTTCCAGTAGTGGCGGGTAGATGGGTTGGCACTCAGCCCTTGCTGCCCTTTAGGGTTGATAAAGGCATCAGGATACAGCATGAAGCGGTCTGTAACCTCACCGGTCGTCGTGTCTTTTTGCTCAAACAATACCCGATAATAGATACGCTTATCCTTGCCCTCTACTGCACTGTCGCCTATGTAGGTAGCAAAGTAGTTGCCCATGGCTACAGGAACACCAAGGAACATGATAACGTTTTCCATGTTCTCTTTAATTGTTTCCTGCTGGGTTTCCTTCTGAAAGTTAAACGGTACGCCGGTGGTATTGAGCGATATAGCGTGTTTGTTGTAAGCAGATAGCAGGATGCCCAACAGTACCGCCGCAAAACCGAGGTGAGCAACAGATGGACCCAGCTTTTTGAACTTCAGCTTTTGAATAGATATTCCGTAGTACGTATTTGCAACTATGCCATAACAGGCAGCGAACAGCATGAGGTCATACTGCCAGGTGGTAATGTCTTGTCCGCAGGCAATAAGTGCCGCCATGATAAGCGCAACCAATGCAGTGCCACCCAGTCTTTTGGCAAGTGTCTTGCCATCGGAGTTTTTGTACTTCATGTACATGATGGTGGCAGAAAGCAGCCCTATGATAATAGCTACCCATACCTGTATATTATTGTAATGCGAGACAGGGTCGGTGGGCGGGGCAAAGTCTTTGCCCGTAATCCACTTAGCCAGCGGTGCCCACACCGGGATAGAAGTAGTGACGGATATCTGAACGGCAGCAAGGAATAATATAACCGCACCAATGAACATCCAGAACTCGCGGGAAAGGGTAGCTTCTTCTGTCTTTATTCGTGGCAATTGTTTCCAGCGGTACAGGATAGCTATCTTGCTGATGACCATCAAAACACCAATCACAATCAGCAGATGATAGGTAAGGGCAGTGCCGTCACCCGTAAAGGCATGTACCGATGTCTTTCCCAAAATGCCTGTACGGGTAAGGAAGGTAGAATACCATATCAGCAGGTGCGTCAGCAAGAGAAATATCATGGTGACGGTGAATGCACGCTTGGTTCTTCTGTAGACCAACAACGTATGCAGACCCGCAATCAGCGTTATCCATGGCACTAACGACGCATTCTCTACCGGATCCCATGCCCAGAAACCACCAAAGTTAAGCGACTCATAGGCCCATGCACCACCCATCATGATGCCGGTACCTAATACGGCACCCCCTGCCAATGACCATGCCAGGGTCGGCTTTATAAAACTCTTATAGTCGCCCTTCCAGAGTGCTGCTATACAGTAAGCAAAAGGTATGAGTGTAAGCGCAAAGCCTAAGAAAAGTATAGGTGGGTGTATCACCATCCAGTAGTTCTGCAGTAGTACATTCAGCCCGTTGCCGTCTTTAATGAAGTCCATATAGTCCGGCATCGCAAAGATGGGGGCGTTTTGCATCGCGTTGCGCAGCAGCATAAAGGGGGTACTTCCTATCTTGATATCAGGCCCCAGATAGATGCCGAGTATCATGGTAGTGAGTATGACCTGCACAAAGGCAATCACAGACATGGTACGGGTTTCAAAATGCTTTGCCGTACGCATTACTATCAGGCCGAGTACGGCATGCCAGAATGTCCATAGCATAAAGCTGCCTTGCTGCCCCTCCCAGAAACACGACAACAGATATTCTGACGGCATGTCATAAGACGAATGCTCATATGCGTAGTGATACTCGAACAGGTGATTGGTAATGATATAAAAAAGCGCAATAAATATGCTCACCACCGATACAGCGTGCACCATAAAGCTGCCCCTCGCCAGCCGTTTCCAGATACGGCTTTGCTCTAAGTCCTGCTCTACGATTGCCGCCCGGATGTAACTGAATGTACTAAGCAGCGCCGCCACAAAAGAAACAATAACAAAAAAATGACCCAGTTGCCCGGGCCACAAATGTTCTCCTGTGAATTGTGTTGTATCCATTTTGGCTTTTAAGGAATCAATGACAGAATAGTGGCAAGCGACAAAGTAACGCTATCTAACCGTTATTGCCGACCGCTACCATATCTTTTTTGTACTTAGACGGACATTTCATTTGTATTTTAGAACAATGGAACGTCTCTCCGTCCATAAAACCCATCATTACTATTTGTTCCGACTTTTCGATATCGCGAGGCTTTTCGCCATTGAAAATGACTTTCTTCAGACTTCCTGCTTTATCTGTCGCAAAAAAAGTAAAGTGATTGGCATCTGTTTTCGGATCATACTGCATTTCGCGGGTAGTGTCTAATGTGCCTATAATATAGTAGCTCTTCTTAGGCTCCTTGGCAGCAGATGCAAAGGTTTCGTAAGAACTAAAGTCGCCAAATACACTGATAAGCACTGCAATAGCAGCCATTATCAGCACCAGCAATACAATTTGTGTTTTTTTCATTTCAAAGACAGATTACATACCCGATTTTCTTCGTGCCGCAAAGTTACGCTATTCGGACATAAGTGAGATAAGCGGAGCGTTAAAACTGTCAGAGAAGTGTATTTTTTGTGGGGATGTGAGGGGAGGGAAACCTAGGCAAGTGAATTGCAAATTCGGAGGAATGGAGGGGCGACGGTGTCAACCAGAGATTGACTGCAGGGTAGGTCGAAGCCGGGAGACTTCGCCCATCGGGGTAAGTGTTGCAGTTGTTAAGTCAATCAGAGCTAGACTGCCGGGCAATCAATACTTTGTTAGGCGTATTATATTTGATTTATTTATTTGCATAATATAGATGCCAGGTGGCGATTCGTCAAATGGGATCTCGATATTATTTGAATGGAAGGTATTACTAAAAATCAGTTGCCCTACTGTATTAAATATGTCAATCGAATTGATTGTATTGTCAGATTTAATATTTATGTTATGGAGAGTTGGAATCGGGTAAATGAGGAATTTCGAATGAGGCGAAGTAACGACTAATGAAGGGCAATTTATTACTTTTACAGTGTCTGAAACTTCACATCCCTCTGGTGATATGTACGTGACGACGGCAGTGCCGAATGATAACCCTATGAGATTTCCGGAAAGTGCGAACACTGCGACCGCAGTATCGCCACTTATCCAAGAACCACCTGGCAAAGTATCTGTAAGCAGAATTGTATCTCCAATACATAAAGAGTCAGCACCGACAATTGCAGAAGGGTTAGGGTTAACAGTTATCTCAAGTGTGTCCCAGCAAACGCCTCCCAAAGTATAACTTATTAAAGAGGTGCCGACCGATACTGCTGAAACAATTCCTGTGGAGGAAATTGTTGCAACGGACCAATCTGAGCTTCCCCAGACACCTCCAGAAACGCTATCGAAAAAGGGTGTGGATATTCCACTACAAAAATGGTAAGTCCCCGTTATTGGCGGTATTGACGAGAATACCCTTATAGTATCAGCCACAAAACACCCATTAGGTATTGTATAAGTAACAATGGCAACGCCTGATGTTCCTGTTGTGACACTTCCCGACGCGGATATCGTAAGAATACCCGAACTGGAACTCCATATGCCGCCTGCAACAGAATCAATTAGTACAGCAACATCACTTTCGCACATATTGCCTGGCCCGATTATATTTGATGGACCGGGAATGACAGTTACTCCAACGGTTTCATATCCAATGCTACCTCCATGATACGTAATCGTCGTTGTTCCGGGAGATATTCCTGTGAGCAGGCCAGTCACGGAATCAACGGCTGCAATTGCGGGATTATCGCTAATCCATTTACCACATTGAAAGCCTCCCAACAGCAAAGAGTTCGTGCCCCGGCATATTGTCACAGGAGCCAGTGTGTCAATGGGGCTAGAAACAAAAGGATATCTATATTTTGCGATAAATACAGATTCGCCTGAACCTCCTATTAGCGAAAGTGTATCGCTGCCAACAATAAACGGAGTGTAAACATAATCACCACCAATATATAGGTTTCCCCTGTTATCTATAGCAATGGCATTTTCATCATCACCGCCGGAGTTTTTTGATGCGCTGTCGATAAACGTTCCAGCTGTATCGTACTCAACAATATACATTGGTTCAGGTAGCGACGCTGATCCCATATTGTTACCACTACTCATCCAAACATTGCCGTTATTATCGGTAGCTACTCCATATCCGTTTAACGGGTATCCGCTAGTTGCTGCTATGGTTCTTGCCCATAGGGCTGTTCCTGACGAGTCGAATTTCAACAAGTAGCTTTCAGTGTGAGGTAAAGAGATATAGGGTAGCGATACAGAGCCGAAAGCAAAAGTATCTTTATAGGCTCCTACCATGTAAATGTTATTCCAGTTATCGGTGGCCATCGCATTTATCCTATCTAAATAATTGCCTACTGAACTTCTTGCCCATATTGGGTTTCCTAGTCGGTCGAATTTAGCAATGTAGACGTGTGGTTTAATGTATCCTAAACTGTTGCTCAGTGTGTCAGCGCCAACTATCACTGTAGGAGAATAATAGAACCCTCCTAAGTAGACATCTCCATTGGTTGCGGCAGCCATGTCGAACACATCTTCTGTACTGTCACCTCCAAAGCTTCTAGACCAAATCGGTACACCTGATGTGTTGTATTTTGCTACGAATACATCGCTCAGGTTTGTGTCGCTACTGGAATTCACCAACGCTGTAGCTCCGATGGTTGTAGAACTGCCGTTGAACAACCCTGAGACGTAAATTTCCCCATCCATTTTGTTAATCGACAAGCCTCCTGAATAAGCATAAGCCAGAACACTGGATTGGCGACCAACATTCTTAACCCATATTACGTTGCCGTTAGCATCAATTTTTGCGAGAAAATACATTTCGCCAAAAACGAATGGATTACTTACCGTTGACGATCCAAAAGTGAGAGTTCCTCTGTTGTAAAACCCGTACAGGTAGATATATCCACAGGCATCTGACACCAAATTTATCATGAATGCTGCAGCCCCATTGGTCCGGATAATCCATCGGTACGCACCACTAGAGTCGGAACTAACTACAACAACATGATAGTTAGTAGGAGATGAAACACTATAACTTCCCCAGTTTGTGGTTGAAGTTACGCTCCCGGAATGGTTAAATACCATTCCGCTTTCATAGATGTTTCCTGCTGGATCGACCGTTATGGGCCAGGATTCAATTACGCGAGATGGATTTATGCTTCCGCGTGCCCATTCCCAGGTCTGGGAAAATGATTTTCCAACAAAAAAGACCAGCATTGGCAGAGTTAGTAAAAGGAGGAACTTTCGCATAATATATTAATATAGTTTGATAGGTGTGGCGTGGGTTTGTCGTTATAAATGATTTGGTTATTTTTCAACCACTTTCAAGTGGAATTTTTACTTTTTAACCACCCTTTGTGGGGCTCCTCACTGACGGTCAAGAGCATATAAACAGATACAGCTATATCTTCAAATTTATAAAAAGTTATAAACTTCTGCTATTTTTTTGCAGAAGAGGCATGACTATACCCACTGGTGCGAGGTACTATCTTTAGAACCAAATAATTTCGTGAATTAATTTTCTTTATTCCCCTAATATCCTACTAATGACAATTTCCTGTTTGGGGAAGACGTCAATATTGGCGAATGTTGAAAAAGTAGAATGGGCAGATTTAATTAGTACAATATAGTTGCCCGAAGGAACATTATTAAATGTATACGCTCCCTTGTCGTCGGCAATTTGAATTTGAACATCCGGACAGGATATGATTTTGTTTTCTTCGAGCGATGCATCTGCCAGATATTTATCTACATCGGCTTTTTCGGTAACATGGTATTGCCGGAGTAATATTTTTTTGTGTCTTGCTGCTTGCCGGTTGGTGCCGGATAAACTAAGAGCGTACTCTTTGTGTACCTGCTCGCTCATCAGCAATTTATCTGTATCGAAATCTATTCTGGGTGTCCTGCGGCACAAATATATTGTTGCTCCACTATCAGGGCGACTGCTTTTGGTTGTCTTATAGTAAATCGTTCCATATATAGTTTGCGCAAAAGTGCCGTGTGATTGAAAAGTCAAAACAGACAACAGTATCAATATTTTTATCTGCAGTTTCATTTATAGGTGACAGTTGAATGCGAATATATACTATGTTTATCTGCCAAACAGTTTAGATGTTTTGATAAATTAATACTGCAGAAATAATGTAATATTATCTGTTTTGTTAAAGTTTATATATTAACTTGTGACGAACACGTAAATATGATAAAGTATTTGAAATACTTGCTGGTGTTCTTACTGTCATTAAACAATGCTTCAACTTTTGCTCAGCTGCAGGGGCAAGCAAAAATAGATACCCTGCTCAAAGAACTGGCTCTTCAAAAGGAAGATACCAACAAGGTGAACCTACTTCATGACCTGTCTAATGAGTATGTCTACATCAACCCTGATGAAGGCCTAAAGTATGCACGCCAATGTTCACTGCTTGCCGCAAAATTAAATTGGAGAATAGGAATAGCCAAAGCCAATAGGTCGCTTGGCGCTAGTTATTTTGTGAGATCAGATAATGCCAAAGCATTGAAATACTTTGAGGTGGCCTTGAGATTATATGAAGAATTGAATTACAAAAATGGGGTAGCAGTAGTTACCGGCAATATTGGCAATATTTATGCACAGGGGAGCGATTATGAGAAAGCGCTGGAATATTACTTTAAAGCCTTGAAAATGAATGAAGAATTGAAATTCAAAACTGGTATTGCAACTATTACTGGCAACATAGGCGCTATTCGTGCAGACCAGGGCGATTATCCGAAAGCACTGGAATACTATTTTAAAGCCAAGAAAATTTATGAAGATCTCGGCATTAAAGAGGGGATAGCAAGAGTTACCGAAAATATAGGGAAAATATATAGATACAAAAGCAATTATCCCAAAGCGCGTGAATATAACAATAAAGCCTTGAAAGTATATGAAGGTTTAGGCAGTAAGAGTGGCATGGCGTCTGTGACAGGGAACATAGGCAGTATTTATCTGTCAGAAGGCGACCATCCTAATGCACTGAAATATTATTTCAATGCATTAAAAATATATGAAGAAATGGGCGACAAAGGGGGGATGGCAAGAATTACCGGCAACATTGGTGTTATTTATAAAAAAGTAGGCGATTATCCGAAAGCACTGGATTACTACTTAAAATCAATGAAAATTTTTGAGGAAATAGGGGATAAAAGGCTTGTTGCAACAACTATGGGAAATATAGGCAATCTTTACTCAAATGAAAAAAATTATCCCAAGGCGCTGGAATATCTTTCGAGCGCCATGAAAACCCATGAACAAATCGGCGATAAAAAGGGGATGGCTAACACTATATGCAACATCGGAAATATTTACAATTACCAGCACAACTACACCCAGGCAGTGGCATGGCACTCTAATGGACTGCAGATAGCAAGGGAAATCGGGGATAAAAGTATAGAGGCGCTTTATCTCGACTGTTTAGGATGGGTATATATTTCTATTGTTATCAACCCTCCAGGCTCAGCTAAAATATCAAACGTCTCAGAATTGCCAGGCACGGCACCTTATCGCCCCGACGGGATGATCCCTATTGGACGGTCTGCCTTGTTGCACAAAGCATTGACAAGTTTCAATATGGCTATAGCAATAAATAAAGAAATAGGCAGCCTGGACAACTTACAAAATGCTTACCTAAATCTTTCCGTCGCAGACTCCCTACTGGGAGACTATAAGGGGGCACTAGAGGCCCGCGATAATTATCATGCCATAAGAGACTCTTTATTCTCTCAAGAGAATAAAGAAGAGATACTAAAAATGGGTATGAAAAACGAGTATGATCGACAACGACTGACCGATAGCCTGAAAGTGGCTGAGAGACAAAAGATAACGACCATTAATCTGAAAAAGCAGAAGAGCTATACCTATATGGGGGTAGCGGGGATACTGTTACTGGCTGGGTTTTCGTTCTTCATTGTAAAGGAAAGGGGTAAGTCGGAGAAAGCAAGGAAACAATCGGATGATTTGCTGCTGAATATACTGCCGGAGGAAGTAGCCAGCGAGCTTAAAGCTACCGGCACCACGACGGCGAAGCACTTTGATCACGTCACCGTATTATTTACAGACTTTGTAAACTTTACTCAAGCAAGCGAGAGCATGGGTGCACAAAATCTAATAGACGAGCTACATACATGCTTCAAAAAGTTTGATGAAATTACAGCTAAGTATAACATCGAAAAAATTAAGACCATCGGCGATGCCTACCTCGCAGTAGCAGGCTTACCCACTGCCGACCAGCACCATGCTGTAAACGTAGTAAATGCAGCCAAAGAGATAACCGCATTTATGGAAGACAGGTTGGCTAAGCTGGGTGCGGAGCGGACTTTTCAGATTCGGGTGGGTGTACATAGTGGCAGTGTAGTCGCTGGCATAGTAGGCGTAAAGAAATTTGCGTACGATATATGGGGCGATACAGTGAATACTGCCGCACGCATGGAGCAGAACAGTGAAGCGGGAAAGATAAACATCAGCCAGACTACGTATGAGTTGGTGAAGGGTAAATTCACCTGTGAATATCGTGGCGAGGTAGATGTAAAGGGCAAAGGAGTGATGAAGATGTATTATGTAGTATAAGTATTTTTAAAAATAAAATATTATCTCAATTTAGAGCCGCCCAACATAATGTTGGGCGGCTCTTTTTATGCCTTATATATCCGCAATACTACTAACAGCCAACACAGTACAGCAACAATAATATAATATATATTCTATTGAAAATCAAATATTATTTTGTGAGAAACATACTAATATGAAAAAGCACACAAAATACCTACTATTGGTCTTGCTGATACTTGGTAGCAACCAACTTCACGCTCAGCCACAGGGGCAAGCCGCAATAGACTCACTGCTCGAAGAGCTGCCGCGCCAAAAGGAAGACAGTAATAAGGTGAAACTGCTCGATGATCTGGCTAATGCCTATTCAAGCAAAGACCCTAATGAAGCCATAAAACATGCGCTATCGGAACTGGAACTAGCTACAAAACTTGGCTGGAAAAGGGGAATAGCCAAGGCAACCAACACACTTGGGCAAAATTATAATACCATATCTGACTATCCGAGATCCATACAATATTTCGAGCGGTCATTAAAACTATACGGAGAATTAGGACATAAAATGGGCGTTGCAAGCGTTACCTGCAATATCGGTCTCGTTTATGATGAGCAAGGTAACTACCCAAAAGCTCTGGAATATCTTTTAAAAGCCTTACTACTAGACGAAGAAGGAGGATACGTACAGTATGCCGCCAATGTTGCTGCCAATATAGGCATCATTTATGCGGGCCAGCAAAATTATGAAAAAGCTCTGGAATACACCTTTAAGGCTTTAAAGGTGTTCAATGAATTGGGATTTAAACAAGGTATTGCGGCGGTTACTTGTAATATCGGAGGCTACTATGAAAGTCTGAATGAGCACGAGAAAGCTTTGGAGTATTATTTTGAAGCGCTGAAACTTGACGAGGAGGGCGGCTTTAAGCAATTTTCAGCTATAGCGACCGGTCGTATTGCAGGCAACTACAAAATTCAAAAGAACTATACGATGGCAATAGAATATTTTCAAAGATCGCTGGAAATATTTGAGGAAATTGGAGATAGATATAACGCTGCCGGTACACTGGTCCAGATCGGTGATATGTTCAACGAGATGCTCAAAGGCGACAAGTCTGGTGTCAGCAAAATGGGTGGAAAAGACGAAACCGGCATGGCCGCATACAAACCAAATGGTGCAATACCCATGAGCAGGACTGCGCTCATAAAAGCTGCACTAGCCAACGTGGAACGTGGTTTACAAATAAGCAAGGAGATAAATGCATTACACCTGATGCAAGGGTGTTATGAAACTCTTGCAGAAACATACAGACTAAACGGGGAGTATCAAAAAGCATTGGATGCATCAGATAATTCTTATGCCATAAAAGACTCACTTTTCTCGCAAGAAAATAAAGAAGAGATACTAAAAATGGGGATGAAGAATGACTATGACCGCCAGCGGCTGACGGATAGCCTAAAGACGGCAGAAAAGCAAAAGATCGCCTCTATTAATCTTCAAAAGCAAAAGAGCTATACTTATCTCGGGGTAGCGGGTATACTGCTGCTGGCAGGGTTTTCGTTATTCATTGTGAAGGAGCGGGGTAAGTCGGAGACGGCGAGGAAACAATCGGATGAGCTGTTGCTAAATATACTGCCTGAGGAAGTAGCAGAAGAACTGAAAACAACCGGCACTACTACCGCTAAGCACTATGATAATGTAACGGTACTATTTACTGACTTTGTGAACTTCACGCAGGCCGGAGAAAGCATGAGTCCGCAAAACTTGATTGACGAGTTGCATAGCTGCTTTAAAGCTTTTGATGAGATAGCAGATAAGTATGGTATTGAGAAAATAAAAACCATAGGCGATGCATACTTGGCTGTGGCAGGGCTACCCTCCCCTGACCCAAAACATGCTGAGAACATTGTGAACGCGGCGAAAGAGATCACTGCATTTATGGAAGATAGATTGGGAAAGATGGGTACTGAGAGAACCTTTGCCGTGCGCATTGGTGTGCATAGTGGTAGTGTAGTGGCTGGCATAGTAGGAGTAAAGAAATTTGCCTACGATATATGGGGTGATACGGTAAATACTGCCGCCCGTATGGAGCAGAATAGCGAAGCAGGCAAAATAAACATCAGCCAAACGACATATGAATTGGTGAAAGATGAATTCAGCTGCGAATACAGGGGTGAAGTAGAGGCGAATGGTAAAGGGGTGATGAAGATGTATTATGTTTGTTAATAGTGAAGAGTGACAATTAGCAAAGAAGATCAACTAAGACATTCTAAAACAATAAACAATGAAACGACTTTTAAGCATACTATTCACTATTAACTTTTCTCTGTTAGCTTTTCTCTATTCATTGTCAACTATTGACTGCTCCGCCCAAAATCATAGTCAGGCAATAATAGATTCACTGCTCGGGGAGCTCCCCAGTCAAACGGAAGACACCAACAAAGTCAGACTGCTGAATGAATTATCGAGAATATGTATCAAGATCAATGCCGAAGATGGTATAAAATACGGAATGGCACAATTGGATCTTGCAACAAAATTAGGATGGGAAAAGGGCATGGCTTTGGCTTGCAATAATTTAGGGAACAACTACGAATCTAAATCTGACTATCCGGGCGCCTTGCAATATTTTTCGAAGGCGTTAAAATTGCATAAAGCAATAAAGTACAAAAAAGGCATGGCTGCAGTAACATGTAATATTGGACTCGTTTATGTTAACCTAGGCGACTACCCAAAAGCACTGGAATATTTTTTTCGAGCGCTAAAGATTGCTGAAGAAGGGGGGTACAAAAGCTACGCAGCCAATATTACAGGGAATATTGGTAACATTTATGAAACGCTGGGAAACTATAGCAAAGCACAAGAATATAATATAAAGGCACTAGATCTATTTAAAGATTTGGATTTCAAAATGGGTATAGCCGGGGTTACAGGAAACATCGGTAATATATATCTAAGCCAAAGTGACTACTCATCAGCATTGGAGTATTACTTTGATGCCCTGAAACTAGATGAGGAAGGTGGATTTAAACAATTCTCAGCTGACGTGTGCAATGGTATCGGATTGACTTACAAACGTCAGAAGAACTATACAATGGCGATTGATTATTTCCAAAGGTCGTTAAATGCATCAGAAGATGTTGGTAACAGAGCTTCTGCGGCGTTGGCACTTTTTAGTATTGGTGATGTTCTTAACGAGATAGTCAAAAGTGACAAGGTAGGTGCTAGCAGTATTGGTAGGCAAAGTGAAGTAGGTACAGGTGCTTACAAGCCTGACGGCACAAGCTCTATGAGTAAGAGCGAGCTACTAAAAAGTGCATCTGCTTACTTGTTACGTGCTTTAGAAATGAGTAAAGCGGTAAATGCGCAATCTGTTATCATACAGTGTTATAGCGCTCTTGCGGAAACCTACAAGCTAAAAGGAGACTACAAAAAGGCATTGGAAGCATCAGATTATTATCATGCTATGGAAGATTCCGTATTCTCGCAAGAGAACAAAGAAGAGATACTGAAAATGGGTATGAAGAATGACTACGACCGCCAACGCCTTACTGACAGTCTTAAGGTGGCTGAAAAACAGAAGATAGCCACTATCAACTTACGGAAACAAAAGAACTATACCTATATGGGTGTTGCAGGTATAATGCTACTGGCAGGGTTTTCGTTCTTCATTGTAAAGGAGCGGGGTAAGTCAGAAACGGCGAGGAAACAATCAGATGGGCTGCTGTTGAATATACTACCTGACGAAGTAGCCAGCGAGCTTAAAGCCACCGGCACCACAACCGCCAAGCACTATGACGATGTGACTGTGCTCTTCACAGACTTTGTAAACTTTACTCAAGCAAGCGAGAGCATGGGTGCACAAAACCTGATAGATGAGCTGCATGCCTGCTTCAAGAAATTTGATGAAATATCAGAGCAATACAATATCGAAAAAATTAAGACCATAGGCGATGCTTACTTAGCTGTTGCAGGACTACCCACTGCCGATCCCAAACATGCCGAGAACATCGTACAAGCAGCAAAAGAAATAACAGCCTTCATGGAAGACAGGCTGGGGAAAATGGGAGCAGAGCGTACCTTTCAAGTACGGGTGGGTGTACATAGCGGCAGCGTAGTCGCCGGTATAGTAGGTGTAAAGAAATTTGCTTATGATATATGGGGTGACACCGTAAATACTGCAGCCCGCATGGAGCAGAACAGCGAGGCGGGGAAAATAAACATCAGCCAAACAACCTATGAGCTGGTAAAGGATAAATTCACCTGCGAGTATCGAGGAGAATTCGAGGCCAAAGGAAAGGGTGTAATGAAGATGTATTACGTGTCGACAGAAACCAGAGCGTAAGAGGATGTGAGATCAACCAGATTGTTGAATATATGTATAATCCTTTACTTCATTAATGATAAGACGAAAGGTTCAAACAGGGGCGCTAAAAGCACAAAAAACTGTCAATATGCCAAATGCAAAAGCGCTATTCAGGGTTGTCGATATAGTCTACTAACTCCTGTACTTGCTTTAGGGCTTTTTTTACCGCAGCCTCCTGCATTTCATTTTCTTTCAGGTCAAATTCTTTCTTTTTAGAGAGGTTGCTTTCTTCTAATATCTGACGGCTTTTTTCTGCTTTCTCCATAAAGTCAAGTATGGATATTTGTCGCTCGCCGAGTTTCTTGAGTTTGCCAAAAAGGTCTTTATTGCCTTTCAGGTAGGAGAGGTATATAGCCATGTCCGTGCTGGCACTATCTATTGCAGCGGCATAGTCCTGCACCAGTGTTGCATAATCACTTTTGAGTGTGGGGTTGGTCTTGTTGCGCTTTTTGTATCGCTCCATATCAGAAAGGTTCTTTTTGAACAACGATAGTTTGCTCAGGTGCGCTTTGTGTAGTCGCTCGTATTTAGTCGCTATGCTGTCAAAAGCTGCGAAATAGTACTTCAACAGGGTGTCGCTTGTTTGGTATTTCTGCTCTTTGAAGTAGTTGCTCCATTTAATAACCTCGTCGTCATAGCTGTCGTGCATGCTCATTCGTTGGTAGGCTTCGTTTCTGAGCATAGAATCTTCACCTGTAAGCGAATTTGCCAGCGAGTCCAGCAGGTGACCGCTCGTAATAATTTCGTCTTTAGCGGTTGTGCTTTCATCGGCCGTTGCCTGATGACGAATTGCTACTCTTTCGTTTCGTGCCGCAATGGAATCCATGATTGTTACCATTTCCGGCGCGTCCTGTTTTTTAGTCATGCGTAGCGTTTCCACATCGTCAATTTTATTGGCATCGAGTGGTTGCTTCATTTGTTGCAATTTTGCCAGCTTTTTTTTGCCGCGTGAATACTTGCTGTCAATAGAATTTTCGTGCCGCTTGCATTCAGAGATGAGCCGCTTATCATCTATTCTTATCCGACGCATATATTGTTTGGCTGCTGTCGCTTTTGATCGATTTTTTCTCTTCAGACCGCTATAAACCTCCGGCATAGATTTTTTCTGCTCTTCAATATATTTAAGTGCGTCTTTGAGACTGTTGGCTGCATCCCGTATCATTATGTCAGGTGTTCCGACTGATTCGTCATTAAATGCTCGTGTGATGATGGCATCAGCACTATACAGGCTTTTTCTTGCAAGTACTACCGGGTAGTTATTATTGAAGGCATACGCTCGATCTGCCATTTCAAAATGACGTTCATCGTCGGTCAGTGAGCTTATTTTGTCGAGTTTAGGGTTGGCTTGTGCGGGTGCGCTGTACAGTTCGTTGAAGCTGGCGACGGCGCTATCCCCGGCTTCAAAAACCGTTATGGGCATTGCAGAGTCGGTCAGTTGCCAATATGGGTCTGCAGGCAGGTGCTTCAGGCGAAATGTTTCGGGGTCTTGCAGGAAATATTGAGGGTCGTATCGGAAGGTGAATTTCAATTTACGAGTGCGTGTTGCTGCGTTTTTTCGAAGTTTATCGATCAATTTTCCAAGCCAGGTCGGAGATTGATGCAGGTATCCTGCACCCCAGGTAGGGTCCGCCAACTGCCATTTGCCATCAACCTTTACTGCACTCCATGCGTGTCTGGGAACATGAAATTTATCACCATTATCGAAAACCCAGTCTTTGGCATATCCTTCAATAGTTACTGCGTTCATCCCGGCTGCCTTGCACAGTGCAGTGAATACGCTCGCATAACCGTCACATATGCCTTTTTTAGTTTTAAGAGTCTGCTCTACTACATCTTTGACCGGATGCTTCGGGATTTTCCAAAGGGCATCCACATCGTACGTGATATTGTGGGTCACCCAATTATATATTGCGTTTGCTTTTTGCCGTTCCGTTTTCATATCTATACATAGATATGAAGCAATTGCCTGATAGTCAGTACCTAAATTAGACGGACTTGTTAGTCCGATAGTGCTGTCAGTCTGGGCGTAAGCGGTACCGAAGCAGGTAATGAGTGATATCAGGAATATGAGTATATTTTTAGCCATAAAGGGTTTTGAAAGCCAATCAAAAGTATAATTTGCTAAAAATAATATTTTCGTTTAATTAGATTGCATTGAGGTGAGAGAATAAATGCGGAATGTGAAAATTTAAGGTAATTAGCTTGTTTTGGGTGTAGGTTTATGTGTACCTGTCTGCTTTTTTATTACATTTGCTCCGCACTGTGAACTATTCATTTACTAAACAATAAAATGATTTTATGGCATACGATGTAATCGTAGTAGGAAGCGGACCCGGTGGATATGTAGCTGCAATACGTGCGGCTCAGCTCGGGTACAAAACAGCAATAGTGGAAAAAGAAAGCTTGGGAGGTATTTGTCTGAACTGGGGATGTATCCCTACGAAGGCGCTTCTTAAGTCTGCAAGTGTATATGAGCAATTTACTCATGCTGCAGATTACGGTATAGTTGCCGGTGACTTTAAGGCAGACTTTGATGCGGTTATCAAACGTAGTCGGGGAGTTGCTAATAAGATGAGTAAGGGTATCCAGTTTTTGATGCGCAAGAATAAAATCGAGGTGCTATCAGGAATGGGAAAACTTACCGGCAAAAAAGAAGTTGAAGTTACTGCCGCAGATGGTAAGGTGGGTACACATGCTGCTAAGCATATCATTCTTGCCACAGGTGCCCGCGCTCGCCAATTGCCCAACCTGCCGATTGATGGTAAGAAGGTAGTCGGATATCGCGAAGCAATGTCATTGCCAACGCAGCCTAAGACAATGATTGTGGTAGGTTCCGGAGCAATAGGCGTAGAGTTTGCATATTTCTATAATAGCATTGGTACTAAGGTGACTATAGTTGAGTTTTTGCCACGTATCGTGCCTGTTGAGGATGAAGATGTATCTAAAGAACTGGAAAAGAGCTTCAAGAAGAAAGGTATTACTGTAATGACCAACTCTTCTGTAGAAAAGGTAGATACTTCGGGCGCAGGAGTGAAAGCTACTGTAAAGACAGCGAATGGTGAAGAGATATTGGAAGCTGATGTTGTTTTGAGTGCAGTAGGTATTTCTGCCAACATCGAGAATATCGGTTTGGAAGCTTTGAACATCAAAACAGAAAAAGGAAAAGTAATAGTTGATAAGTATAACAAGACGAATGTAGAGGGTGTTTATGCCATCGGAGATATTACTCCGGGTCAGGCTTTGGCACACGTTGCATCTAAAGAAGCGATTATTTGTGTTGAGGCGTTTGCAAATAAAGATGGTAAGCATAAACACATGCCTGAGCCATTGGATTACGGCAACGTACCGGGTTGTACTTATTGCTCTCCTGAGATAGCCAGTGTAGGTATGACTGAAAAGCAGGCGAAAGAAGCCGGCTATGAAGTTAAGGTTGGTAAGTTTCCTATGTCTGCTTCAGGCAAGGCTACTGCTGCCGGTGCTACCGAAGGGTTTGTGAAAGTGATATTTGATGCCAAATATGGTGAGTGGTTGGGCACACACATGATCGGCTACAACGTTACCGAAACTATTGCCGAAACTGTGGTGGCACGTAAGCTGGAGACTACATGGCAGGAAGTGTTGGATAGCATTCACCCGCACCCGACCATTAGTGAGGGAATTAAGGATGCAGTGGAGGTTGCGCTCGGCGAAGCGATTCACTTGTAGAAAGTATTAAGAAACGAACATTTAGAACGCCGGGCTGATGTCCGGCGTTTTTATGTATATAATTCATCAAAATGAATGTAACGGTATTGCGGCGAACCGTATTGACCCCAAACGAAAAGGTAGCTATTCAGCAACTTTGGAACAACGAATACCCGGTACAGTTGCAGGGCGCGCTTGAGGAATTGGAAGCCTACCTTGCCCCTTTGCTCAACAAATTGCACCTCTTTGCAGTTGATGAATCAGATAAGATTGTTGCGTGGGCAATGATGTTCGACCGGGATGGCGAGCGCTGGTTTGCAATAATCGTTGACCGGTCAACGCAAGGGAAAGGAGTGGGTAAGCTGCTTCTGGAGCAGTTGCAACAAAATACAGACGTATTGTCGGGGTGGGTGTCGGATTGTGATAACTATCGTATTGCCGATGGTAGGGCATATAGGTCGCCATTGCCGTTTTATGTTAAAAATGGATTTAATATCGTGGCGGGTGTTCGATTAGAAACCGGAAACTTGTCAGCCTTAAAGATTAATTGGCAAAAGGGATAGTTTGTGTGAATGACCTGTAGGGTGCTAACAGTTGCTGTGGGTGGTCAATAGTAATTTAATATCTGACGATATACAGAGTTGATAATAGTATTGACAGCCGTTTAGCGAAATAGCATATTTTTGACTGGAATTAAATTCGAGCATGAGCCTACCTTCACTTTCCCTGCGTCGTCCAGTACTGGCAGTCGTACTTAATATCATAATTGTAGTATTTGGTGCTATCGGGTTTAAGTCGTTGGGTATAAGAGATTATCCTTCCATAGATCCTCCTATCATCAATGTAAAGACCTCGTATTCCGGAGCTAACCCGGATGTAATAGAGTCTCAGATTACGGAGCCGCTTGAGAAGTCGATAAACGGGATAGCGGGAATCAAGAATATATCTTCTACCAGTTTGCAGGGAGCAAGTAGTATCAGTGTAGAGTTTGATTTGAGTGTGGATCTGGAAGCGGCAGCAAATGATGTGCGGGACAAGGTGTCAAAGGCGGTAAGAAGCCTTCCAAAAGATATTGACGGCTCGCCGGTAGTCTCGAAAGCGGATGCGAGTGGTCATTCTATTATCTCAATGACTGTTCAGAGCAAGACTAGAAACCCGATGCAGCTTACGGATTATGCCGAGAATGTATTGATGGAGCGGCTGCAGACAATTCCGGGTGTGAGTTATATACAGGTGTGGGGCGAAAAGCTGTATGCGATGCGTCTGTGGCTGGATCCGATACGGATGGCAGGGTATGGTATCACATTTCCGGATGTGCAGGCTGCTCTAGAGCGCCAGAACGTAGAGTTGCCGGCGGGTAAGCTGGCGGGCAACAACACAGAGTTGTCGGTACGTACGTTGGGGCGGTTAAATACAGAAGAGGATTTCAGCAGACTAATCATCAAAAATGTAGATAGTACAGATATATACCTTGCAGACATTGGCGAAGCTATATTGGGCTCAACCAATGAAGAAACGCAATTGAAAGAAAGCAGTGTGCCTATGGTTGCGTTGGCGCTGGTGCCGCAGCCCGGTTCTAACTATGTTGCCATTGCCGATGAGTTTTATAAACGTTACGAAGACCTGAAGAAAGATATTCCGGCAGATATCAAAGTCGATGTGGCGATGGATACCACCTCGTTTATTTCAAAGTCCATTTCGGAGGTAGAGGAAACGCTAATTGTGTCTTTCATTCTGGTAATCCTCATTATATACTTGTTTTTCAGAGATTGGCTTATTGCCTTCCGTCCGTTGATTGATATTCCGGTGAGTCTTATCGGAGCCTTTTTTATTATGTATGTGATGGGCTTTACTATCAATATTCTTAGCCTGCTGGCAATTGTGCTGGCGACGGGTCTGGTGGTGGATGATGGCATTGTGGTTACAGAGAGCATTTTCAGGAAGATAGAGGGAGGGATGAACAAACACAAAGCTGCCAAAGAGGGTAGTGAGGAAATCTACTTTGCCGTTATTTCTACCTCTATTACACTTGCTGTTGTGTTCTTGCCGATTATATTTCTGGAAGGTTTTACGGGTAGGCTCTTTCGGGAGTTCGGTATTGTGGTTGCCGGGGCAGTTCTTATCTCTGCATTTGTATCGCTTACACTTACGCCGGTACTGAATGTACTGATGACAAAAGAGGTGCATAAACCCTCTCGTTTCTACACGTTTTCTGAGCCGTTTTTTGTGGGTATGGAGCGCGGTTATAAAAAAGGACTGATTTGGATAATGCGCCACAGATGGGTTGCATTGACAGGTGTGGCAGTTTCTTTTTTAGTGATTTGGTTTGTAGGTAGCAGCTTGCAAAGTGAATTAGCACCACTCGAAGACCGTAGTCGATTTAGGATGGCTATCTCTGCACCGGAGGGAACTTCGTACGATGCGATGGATAGCTATATGGATGAATTGGTAGATGTAGTGATGGAGAATGTACCGGAAAAAGAAGTGTTGCTGTCGATTACCGCTCCGGGATTCTCCAATGGTTCTATAAACTCAGGTATGGCGAATGTAAGACTGAGCGAACCGGAAAATAGGGAGCGCAGTCAGGCCGAGATAGTTCAGAGTTTGGGCGCAGAGCTTAGAAAGAAGAATTTTGGAAAGGCATTTCCGATACAGGAGCAGACCATTGCAGTAAGGCGTGGAGGTAGTGCTTTTCCTGTGGCATTTGTGTTGCAGAATATTGACTTTACTAAGTTAGAAAGTGCACTTCCTGTTTTTCTGGATGAAGCAAATTCAGATTCTACTTTTCAGGGCGTTGATGTAGACCTTAAATTCAATAAACCCGAGTTGTCGGTGAATATTGATCGTGCTAAAGCTTCTGACATGGGTATTGCCATAAGCGATGTTTCTAAGACACTTCAGTTTGCACTAAGTAATGGTCGGCTCGGCTACTTTACAATGAGTGGCAAGCAATATGAGGTAATAGGGCAGGTGTATCGTGGCAGCAGGGATGCTCCGCTGGATCTGGCTCAGTATTACGTACGGTCGAAGAGTGGTCAGCTGGTGTCGATTGATAATATTGTATCTGTCACCGAAACAACGAGCCCTTCGCAGATTTATCACTACAACCGGTATAAGTCTGCGACAATATCTGCCAACCTTGCTGAAGGCAAAACCATTGGTGATGGTATAGATGCGATGAAAGGCATATTTAATAAGTTGAAGCAGAAGGGAGTGATAGACGATAGTTTCAGCTACTCGCTTGCCGGGTCTTCCAAAGATTTTGAAGAAAGTGCATCGAATACTGCATTCGCATTTTTGCTTGCGCTCGGACTTATATTTCTGATTCTTGCTGCGCAGTTTGATAGTTTTATGGATCCGTTGATTATTATGTTGACTGTGCCATTGGCGCTTGCCGGTGCAGTTTTGACATTGTGGTTATATGGACAAACGCTCAATATCTTTTCGCAGATAGGTATGATTATGCTGATAGGTTTGGTGACTAAAAATGGTATCCTAATAGTAGAATATGCCAATAACCTCAGGGAGAAAGGTGCGTCAAAAATGGATGCAGCTATCAATGCTGCCGGTCTTAGGTTACGTCCTATTTTGATGACAAGCCTGGCAATGGTTTTCGGTGCACTGCCAATTGCACTGTCGTTGGGTGCCGCATCAACCAGTCGTAAGCCATTGGGTTTGGTGGTAGTAGGAGGTGTCATGTTCTCTCTGCTACTATCGCTATTTATTGTGCCTGTTATTTATACGTTTTTGTCTCGCCGGAAGGTAAAAGATTCCGGCTTTGCGAATAAATTAGGAGAGTAGGTAAGCAGCTGTTTATCTGTTGAAGAAAAGCCTGTCACACTCGCGTGTGACAGGCTTTTATATACTTCTTATGTCGATACAATTAGGTGCTCATTCCTCCACACACACTCAATACCTGCCCTGTCATATATTCGCTCATGTCGCAGGCAAGGAACAACGCAGTATTTGCCACTTCTTCCGGCTTGCCAAAACGACCCAATGGAATTTTTTCAAACCATTTTTCTGCACCGCCATCTTTAAGGTAGTGGGTCATATCTGTCTCAATAAATCCCGGCGCTATCGCATTGCAACGGATATTGCGGCTGCCTATTTCCTGAGCAACACTCTTTGTGAATCCTATTATTCCAGCTTTGCTGGCCGCATAGGCACTTTGCCCGCCATTGCCTTTGATGCCCACAATAGAGCTCAGGTTGATGATGCTGCCTGAGCGGCTTTTCATCATTGGGCGCATTACTTGTTTTGTCAGGTTGTAAACGCTTTTGAGGTTTGCCTGCATTACATCGTCCCATTGGTCGGGTGTAAGGCGCAGCAACAGGTTATCTTTGCTGATGCCGGCATTATTGACACAAATATCAATGCTGCCGAACTCTTTTAGTACGTCGGCTGTTAATTGCTCCGCAGCTTTGAAGTCTCCAGCGTCACTTTTGTAACCAATCGCTTTCACGCCCATTGCAGATAGCCTTTCTTCTAATGCTTTCGCTCTTTCCTCTGACGATAAGTAGGTAAAGGCGATGTTGGCACCTTGTTCAGCAAATTTTACAGCGATTGCTTCTCCTATTCCTCTACTTGCGCCCGTTATCAGTGCGACTTTATTTTCCAGTAGTTTCATAATTTTTTGTTTGCAGGGCTAAAGTAACAATTTAGAAAGAAAAACGGGGAACTTGTGACGCACAAAATGGTCGCCAGACTAACAAAAGGTGCCTTTGTTTATACGGATTCGTGATTTTCGAATATTAAACTGTTCTGTTGGTATTGTCAGATAAACTTTTTGCAAGGCTAACGTACTTTTTGTGCTGCTGTACTGAAAGTCAAATATTTGGGCATATTCTGCAATAATGTGAAATAATGCCTAAATCTTTCAAAAATCGTAATGCATATTTACGTTTTAGGGAACGACTGATTAACTTACATTTGCAATGGTGAAAGCTAAAGACAAAAATATAAAGAAAGGCAAAGTAAAAAGAAAGGGGAGTATCATCTTATTATGGGTAATGTTCGTCCTGGGTATTATCTCGTTTGCCGCACTGGTGTTAAGTATCGAAAATGGTTCGGTGGGTTATATGCCTTCCTTAGCGGAACTGGAAAATCCGCAGAATGCTGTATCATCAGAAGTGCTGGCGTCTGATGGTACTTTAATTGGTCGGTATTACGTTACAGATAGGTCAAATAGTAAGTATGATGAAATTTCTCCAAACATAGTTAACGCGCTTTTGGCTACAGAGGATGCCCGGTTTTATGACCATGCAGGGATAGACCCTGTTGCTACTATCGCAATACCGTTTTACTTGTTGCTACATAAAAAGCGTGGTTCATCTACGATAACGCAGCAGTTAGCGAAAAACCTGTTTCCAAGGAGAAGTGCAAGTTGGTGGATGTTGCCGATTCTTAAACTTAAGGAATGGGTGCTTGCAGTAAAATTAGAGCGTAATTTGACGAAACAGGAAATAATTACTCTTTATTTGAATACAGTGCCGTTTGGTGATAACGTATATGGTATTAAGAATGCATCCCTTACATTTTATAGCGAGTCACCGGACTCTGTATCTATTGATGAGGCGGCCGTGCTAATAGGGATGCTGAAGGGGAACTCAATATTCAATCCGCGTACTCACCCCAAGCGAGCCCATGATAGGCGAAATATTGTGCTTGACCAAATGCGTAAATACAATTACATAAATGATGGGCAATTAGCAGAGTTAAAAGCAAAAGAAACGCCGCTTAATTATCACAAGATTGATTTTCATGATGGCTTAGCCCCTTACTTCAGGCAGATCGTTGAGCAGTATGTTAAAAGAGCATGTAAGTCGCTGAAAAAGCCCGACGGTACTAATTATAATATCTATAAAGATGGGTTGAAAATATATACAACCATCGATATGAAAATGCAGCGTTACGCCGAAGAGGCAATGGCAGAGCATCTGACTAGTTTGCAAAAGCAGTTTATGGCGCAGCGTGGCTACAACAATGGTTCGATATGGAAGCACAATAGCAATGCCAAGAAGATACTTAGCAGCAGTATCAAATCATCCGTAAGGTACAAGACCCTTAGATATGATGAAAAGAAGTCCGAAAAGGAAACAATGAAGGAGTTAAGTAAACCGGTGGAGATGCGGATTTTTGCCTGGAATAAAGACCGATATATCGATACAATGATGAGTCCTATTGACTCGATAAAATACATGAAGCTCTTTTTGCAATCAGGTTTCATGGCGATGGATCCATTTACCGGAGAGGTGAAGGCATGGGTGGGTGGTATTGATCACAACTTCTTTATGTATGATCACGTCAACATCAATACCAAGCGTCAGGTGGGTTCTACGATCAAGCCATTATTGTATTCATTTGCAATTGACAATGGTTTTTCGCCTTGTGGGATTGTGTCTACGGATCCTCAGGAGTTTCCTGATTTGGAGGAGCCGTACGACGCAGGAGGTTCTGATGAGGGAGATATACCTATGAAAACCGCTTTGGCAAAATCTATCAATAATGCTGCGCTGTACATACTGAAGCAGGTTGGTATCGACCCGTTCATTGATTTTGCAAAGAAGTGCGGGATCAAGAGCAGGTTGGACCCATATCCTTCTGTGGCACTTGGAGTGTCCGACATATCGCTGTTTGAAATGTTGGGAGCGTATAGTATGTTCCCCAATGGCGGTATGCATACCGACCCCTTTTTCTTGTCAAAAATTGAAGACAAGAATGGTATGCCGATAAAGAGTTTTGCTGCCAAGCAAAAAGAACTGATTAACAAGAATACGGCCTTTAAGATGGTGAAAATGATGGAGGGAGTTGTGAATGCCGGTACCGGTGGCCGATTGCGCTATAGGTATGGCATATATAATGATGCTGCGGGAAAGACCGGTACTACGAATGACCAGGCAGATGCGTGGTTTATTGGCTATACCCCACAGATACTGGCCGGTGCGTGGGTAGGTTGCGACGATCGTACATTCCGTTTCCGTAGTGAACGCCTTGGTCAGGGTGCCGCTGCTGCTTTGCCGATATGGGCATATTTCATGAAGCGTTTATATGCAGATAAGAACTCGGGCATCGATCCTAAAATGAAGTTTGAAGCACCGGAAGGGTTCGAAGATTGTGAGGTAGATCAAAATCTGTTTTTCGATTATACTAAAGTGTTGAAAAAGGCACCTGCAGAGGATTTGGATGAAAAGGTGAAATACGTATATCCCGACGATGAAGAGTAGGGGCATATTAAATGTGGGCTGTGCCAGATTGTTTTGTGAATCATTCTTCGTTTTCGTTTTCAAGATAGGGGTCGTAAGCTCCATCAATCAACTCTGCACTTTTTGTTGCAGGTAACTCTTCTACTTTTTTCAGTTTAGAGAGCATCATACGTGTACGAGTGCCAACTAGTGCGTCCAGTTCTTTGTTGGCTTCGTTAAGTTTGTCCTGTGCCTTTTTCAATACACCTCCAAACTTGCCAAACTCCGTTTTTACTGCACCAAGTATTTGCCATACTTCACTGCTCCGTTGCTGAATAGCCAGCGTCTTAAAACCCATTTGAAGGCTGTTGAGCATTGCCGCTAAAGTTGTAGGGCCTGTAACAATGATTTTATACTCCCGCTGTAATAGTGCCACCAACTCGGGCTGCCTGACTACCTCTGCAAACAGACCTTCTATCGGCAGGAACATTATTCCAAAGTCAGTGGTGTAAGGAGGGTCGATGTATTTATCCCTTATGTCTTTTGCGAATTTTTTAATGGATTGCACCAGTGCTTTGTTTGCTTGTTCTATTCCAGGTATATCTCCGGTATCGTAGGCAGTTTGTAGGCGTACATAATCTTCTTGCGGAAACTTGGCATCAACAGGAAGATATACTGCTTTCCCATTGTCATCCTTTCCGGGGAGTTTTATGGCAAATTCTACATGGTCGTTGGAGCCTGATTTTGTTTTTACATTGGCATCGTATTGCTCCGGTGCCATAATTTGTTCCAGTATATTGCCTAATTGTATTTCACCCAAAACACCCCGGGTTTTTACATTGCTTAATACTTTCTTCAAATCGCCGACACCACTTGCAAGACTTTGCATTTCTCCAAGTCCCTTTTGGACTGCTTCTAACCGTTCGCTGACTATCTTAAACGATTGTCCAAGCCGCTCTTCGAGTGTCTTATGTAGTTTCTCATCTACTGTTTCCCGCATTTCGTTCAACTTCATTTCTGTAGATTTAACCAATTCGTCTTGCTTGATTGCCATGGCGTCAAACTTTTCTTTTTGGAGCGAATTAAATTCTTTGACGTTTTTCGAGAAGCTGTCCTGAAACTCCTTCAGTGATTTTGCCAGTTCATCCCTGTTGTCTTTTGCATTTTTATTGGTGGTGTCATTTATGAGAGATAGTTTTTCTTCCAGTCGCTTTGTTAGCTTATCTAACCCATTGGAAAGTTCTTCGCGATTTTCTTTCAGCGCGAGTGAGAGTTCACTCCGGTTTTCTTTTAGTTCTGATTTTATTAGCTCTCTTATCGCGTCAATAAGTGTTTGAGATATTCCCTGATTGCTTTTTAATAGCAGAAATATGAGTAGCACCAGACAGAGTGCCGAAAGAACAATAGCAATGATTTCCATAAAGCAGATGTGTTTTCATAAAGGTATATAAGTGGTCTAAGTGTTGCAACTGGGGTGTGATATAAGCGGTGGCTATTGTTATATGCTGAACAGCCCATGCAACTATTTGTTACATGGGCTGTTCTGAAGTTATTTAAGCATCTTGTCGATGTTATTCGAAGTTACGATCAAGCTTAATCATGAATTGTCGTCTTTGCTTTATTGCCGAATATATTTTTAGTTACTGCAAAGCCAAACGTGCGTCCCGCACTCGTTGAAAAGGACGAAGAGCTTCCATAAGTCCCTTTGCCGTATCGGTATTCGGCTGCGCCAAAGATGAAGTTCAGGGCATATCCATTCTTAATTTTCACCCCTATTGTCGGTTGGAATCGCAATGAAAAATTGTTTTCGTACCCAAAGTTACTGATTCTATTTGTGCCATTTATATACATCGCATCAGTTTGTAGGGCAAGGAATAATATGTCGGTAAGAGGAAGTGTATAACGCCCGAACACTCCTCCACCAAAAGAATGATTGCTGGATTTGGTGGTGTAAGAAGGTGTGCCGGACGACGTTGTTTTATTGTAGTCTGCGCCGTATTGTAGCGTTGCTCCGAATGTCCAGTTTTTTGTTACCTGCCATCCAAAGCTGGGAGCAATGTTAAAGCTGGTTGAATTTGATGTTTGGGATGTGTCCGTTCGTGAGTCGGTTCCGAAGTTGAAGGATCCCATTAATAATTTACTGCCTTTCTGGGCATAGGTGCTGCCGGTTACGGCTGTCAGTAAAAATGCAACGAGTAGTCTTTTCATAATTTGGTTTGGTTATGTAGTGAATAATGAAATGATACAACAACGTTAGGCATTTTTTTTAGGTTGAAATGATTTAAGCTGTTAAAATATATGTAATGCAAAATACTTGTTAAGGCCTTACTGTTGGGCGTTTCAGTAATTTTGCTTTTTGTTTGCATGTAGTTGTTTCCGCCTTGCGATAGTAAGTTGTTGTTTGCGCTATATTTGTATCATGCGGGATTTTAACCATGATTTGCATTTGTTGCGTAGCCAAATTGAATCGTTTGGCTTGTTGCCAGATGAGGACTGGTGTCAACTGGAGCCGTATGTTTCTGAGCGTTTTGTAAAAAAGGGTGACTACCTGGTAAGAGAAGGGGAAAGAGCAAAAGATGTGGGAATGATACTGGAGGGGCATATGCGCCACTTTTATACTCGCGATGGCGAAGAGAAGACTACCTACTTTTATTTTGAACACGCCTTTGTAAGTGCCTACATCAGTTGCATTACGCAAGCACCTTCGTTAGTGAGTATAGAAGCTTTATCTGATACTCAACTACTGACGTTTCCGTATGCAAAACTCAAAGAGTTATTTGCAAAAAGTATTTACTGGGAACGTTTCGGGCGGTTGATTGCTGAGTGGGCAATGATGGGTTTAGAAGATCGGATGGTTGGTTTGTTAACTCAAAGTCCGGAAGAACGCTACATTGCTCTTCTGGAAAGTAATAAGACGAAAATAATAGAGCGAATTCCTCAGCATCTCATCGCTAATTATCTTGGTGTCACGCCAGTTAGTCTTAGTCGTATTCGTAATAGAGTACACAAAAAGTAGCTTCTGCTATTTCTTATCTTTTGTTATCGTTTCGGGCTGTGTACGGGTTCTACTTTTGTGTTGTAATCAAAACATAAAATCAGAACAAAATGAAACAGGCAAACAAATTCGTCAAAGGACAAGTAGTTAAGAATGGTAAATTGGTGTATTCAAGTATTGTTGTCAATGCGTCCCCCTCAGAGGTCTGGAAAGTTCTGTTGAACTTCAGCGAATACCCCTCCTGGAATCCGTTTATACGATCTGTTTCAGGTGAGACTAAAGTGGGAAATAAAATAGCTGTCGTTCTATCCCTTGCCGGTAAGAAGGATATGAAATTCATACCGACTGTTCTTGTTAATAATTATTGTAGGGAATTTCGCTGGATTGGGAATTTGGTAGTTCCGTATCTGTTCGACGGTGAACATGCATTCGTGTTGGAGGATAATGAAAATGGAACAACAACCTTTCATCACTATGAATTTTTCAGGGGTTTGCTGGTTCCGTTTATGAAAAAAACGCTGGAGGTAGACACCTTGAGAGGTTTTGAAGCGATGAATATCAAATTGAAAGAAGAGGTGGAGAAGCGTATTGCACAGTGATATGGGTTCTGTAAGACATAGGTTGTATTTGCTCATTGTCTGTTATTGTAGGTTTTTAATTTTACTTATCAGCAGTTTTCGTTCTGCAGTAGATTGAGTAAGTGACATTGCTCTGTTGTAATTTGCGATGGCTATTTCATTGTTTTTTATTTTGTTGAATGTTTAATTATGTTTGATGCCGGAATAGTGAATTAACAATTAATTGCATCGATTGAAGAGGTTTCGTTTTCAAATTTGGCTACCGAACGGAAATGATACGGATGCACATGAAGTATACGCAATAGATGTATAATGAAGTTGGCTATCGTTGCATTTCGTCTCAATATCAATAATGGAGGCTCAAAGTGTTAAAAAAATGTATTTTTGAAAAAAAATAGCCCGTTTAGCCCATGCTTTTCGTTAGCAAACTATTAAAAGAGTCATTGGAACAGGTATTAGTTATAAAAAGAATCATTAGATAGTATGCTTTTTAACTCGATTGACTTTGCGATTTTTTTGCCAATTGTTTTTTTCTTGTATTGGTTTGTCGTAAATAGGAACTTAAAACTGCAGAACTTTTTAATTGTAGCCGCTAGTTATCTTTTTTATGGATGGTGGGATTGGCGATTTTTGTCGTTGATATTGTTTAGTACTGTCGTTGATTATTCTGTTGGTCGCGGACTGCTAAAACAAGAAAATCCTACGAAACGAAAACTATTACTTTGGACCAGTATATTGATAAACTTGGGGTTTCTGGGGTTTTTTAAGTATTATAATTTTTTTCTAGATAATTTCATTGCAGCCTTTTCTTTTTTTGGAACGGAAATTAAAGGCAGTTCACTGAACGTAGTTATTCCGGTAGGAATAAGTTTTTATACTTTTCAAACCCTGAGTTACTCAATTGATGTTTATAAACGAAAGTTGGAACCAACGAAAGACTTCATAGCATTCTCTGCATTTGTCAGTTTTTTTCCTCAGTTGGTTGCAGGTCCTATTGAAAGAGCTACACATTTGCTACCTCAGTTTTACAAAAAGCGAACTTTTGATTACTCGAAGGCAGTGGATGGGTTGCGCCAAATTCTCTATGGTTTATTTAAAAAAATTGTAATTGCCGACAACTGTGCAGAATTCGCTAATTTAATTTTCAATAATTCTTCTGATTATTCCGGTAGCACGTTGGTTCTGGGAGCAATATTTTTTACTTTTCAGATATACTGTGACTTTTCAGGGTATTCTGATATTGCAATTGGTACTTCGCGGCTTTTTGGTTTTGATTTAATGCAAAATTTTAATTTCCCGTACTTTTCCAGAAATATGGCTGAGTTTTGGCGGCGTTGGCATATATCTCTAAATACATGGTTCAGAGATTACCTGTATATTCCCTTAGGCGGTAGCAGGGGAGGGACTTGGATGAAAGTCAGAAACACATTTGTTATATTCATTGTAAGTGGATTTTGGCATGGTGCAAATTGGACATTTATTGTTTGGGGTGCATTGAATGCTGTTTATTTTCTTCCAATTTTGTTAGCTAAAAAAAATCGGAATTATTTAGAAACGGTAGCACAAGGAAAGGCTTTACCCAGTGTTAAAGAATTCTTATATATGCTTTTGACATTTTGTTTGACCGTTATTGCGTGGGTCTTTTTTAGAGCAAATAACATAGAGCATGCCTTAAACTATCTCTCAGGTATTTTTTCATTTTCACTTTTTACTTTGCCTACTATTCAAAATAAGTTAGAACTTGTAACAATATTCCTTATTCTGATTTTTATCTTAATTGAATGGAATGGGAGGGAGGGGCAATATGCTATTTATGATTTGGGTTTAAAATGGAAAAGTCCTTTTAGATATGCGATGTACATTTCAATTATAGTAGCGATTATTATGTTAGGTGGGAAAGAACAACAATTTATTTACTTTCAATTTTAACCTGTAATATGCGTAGGTTTCTAATTAAAACACTGTTGTTTATTTCATTTATTGTATTTGCTGTTTTCATCGTTATTCTTATAGATAGAAACTTTTCTAATTTTAAGGTTGGTGACAATAACAAGATGTTAGTAGTAGGTCATTCTCATTCAGAATGTGCATTCAATGATTCTCTAATTGATGGTTTTGTAAATTACTCTCACTCAGGAGAGTCTTATTTCTATTCTTATATCAAAATGAGAAAAATAATTGCTCAGAATCCACAGTTAAGAACTCTATTTATTGAATTTTCTAATAATCAAATCGAAAAGCATATGGATCAATGGATTTGGGGGTATAAGTCCATGATTTTCCGTTTTCCGCGCTATTCTGCATTTATGGGATTTGAATCTTATAAATTGTTATTGGTAAATAATCCTAAATGTTTTAAGGAAAGTATTTTTCCTTTGGTTAAACATAATATCAATATGATATTCAAGGGGCTAGACTATACAAAAGTGATAGGAGGGTATCTATATATCGACAGAAACAAGACTGATTCAATTGTTCAAAGTTTTTCAAGTAAAGGCGTCGAACAAGGGGTAGGTCAGTCTTTAACGGCAAATGATGTTCCAATTTCTGAAAAAAATTTGGAGTATTTACGAAAGTTGATTTCGCTTAGTAAACAACATGGTATCGAAGTGTATTTTGTCAGGAGCCCTTTGCACAGCAAGTATCCTAGCTTTCAAAACGAGCCGGTATTCCAAAGCATATTAGCTAGTAAGTTTTCTGATATTGAGTTTTTGGATTTTTCTCATTTTTCTCTTCCCAACAGCGACTTTGGTGATTTGGAGCATTTGAATTTTAAGGGTGCAAAAGTATTTTCGAAATGGTTTGCCAAATTATTGGATAAGGGGCTCTTGGATAAGGATAATAAACAGAAATTTATAGATAGGGAAATGGAGATGCGAAGGCAGGGTCTTTGACCTGTGTCTCACCGTATTTGTCAATTAACTTATGTGACTTCGTTGACGGGGCATATTCTGTAGACCCACCCGGTGGCATATACGATACCGAACTGCAAAAATAATTAAATCTAAATTGGGCTTGTTAAATCACTCACCAATCAATTGCAGAAATAAGCGTTAACGATTTGGATATGTTTTTTTCATGTATTGACGTTTGCTTGCCAGAGGTTTAGTGACAAAAAGTGCAAGCTTCGTCATGTTGACAAGATTAAGCTCAAAGGCTATACATGCCATACTCGATTCGCTGGTTTCAATTAGTTTTGCAATGATGCACCCGCACGCCAGCTTGACATGTCCAAATTTACCTTCCAACGGACTACGTTCGTCTGGTCGTATGTGAACTGCCACTCCCTAAGCAGCCTGCCGCCCCAGCGGTATCGTGGTTAACTTGACATTCTTTACGGTCATCCATTCTCTGATTTGAAGATTACAATTACCAGTGAGTATGATGTCAGTTGTGGTGAGAATGTGAAGTTAATAGTTTGCTAATATTTTTGATTTGTCATTCGTTTTGAAGGTTATATCCAACGAAAAGTCCCATAGTACACTATGGTTAAATTTATAATTGACAATTTAGTTGCAATTATCGGTTTTTAATTCAGAAAATATCCCGTAATTTAGAGCCAAATTTGATATTATGACTAAACTTTCCTTACGCTTATTGAGTTTTGTTTTATTGGTTTCCTTTACTTCAAATGCGCAGATTATATCTACGTTTGCAGGAAACGGAGTTCCGGCCTACTCAGGAGATGGGGGACAGGCGGTAGATGCTGAAATTCACGGTCCTTCGGGAATGCATATCACATCTGGCGGGGATCTCTATTTTGCAGATAGGTATAACAACGTTATCAGAAAAATTACTAGTGCAGGAGTCATTTCGACGGTTGCTGGTAATGGAACAATGGGATTTAGCGGGGATGGCGGTTCTGCAACCGATGCGAGCTTGAATTCGCCTGTAAATGTAACCGTAGACGGTAATGGTAACTTGTATATTGCAGACATGGGTAATAATCGTGTTCGGATGGTTTCGGGTGCTGGAATAATCTCGACTATTGCCGGTAATGGCACAGCCGGATATAATGGTGAAAACGATACTGCGACGAAAGCAGCTTTAAACGGCCCTTCTGGTGTAGCGATTGATGATTCCGGCAATGTTTTCATCGCTGATAAGATGAATAGCAGAATAAGAATGGTTGATGCTAATGGAGGTATCAAGACGGTTGTTGGTGTTGGTATAGGTGGATACAACGGTGATAACTTGCCATCTTCGAACATGGTGTATGTGAATAAGCCCAGCGACGTTACAATATCTCCCTCAGGTAATTTGTACATCGCAGATACATACAATGGTATGATTCGAAAGTTGGATAAGAAAACCGGAAAAGTAAGTACCATTTTAGCCACTTTCGCAAGGTATCCTCAGGTTGGTCCTAATCTTCTATGGACGAACCGTCCAACGGGACTTGATTTTGATAGTTATGGCAATCTTTATGTTTCCAACGAAACCGGGTATTCTATTGTAAAGTTAGATACAAATAAAATTGTGTACACTATTTGTGGTGGTAATGCTACGGGTTTCACTGGAGATGGAGGCAGAGCTTCTGATGCCTTAATGTCAAGAGGTATGGGGGTTGCAGCAGATGACGCTGGGAATATTTATTTATCGGATTTTGACAATGAACGAGTGCGATATATCACCACTACCGTTTCAACAAAAAATGTTGTATCGACTTCCGCTAAGTTGAATGTTTTTCCAAATCCTTCGAATTTCGGTCGGTTTACAATAGATTTATCGGGTGTTGGTAATGTGAGTTACACTTATTCCTTTACTGATGTTGTTGGTAGAGTAGTTTGTACCGGAACTGGTAATGCAGGGGCGCTGAAGACTGTAAGTATGTGTCAGCCTGACGGAGTTTATTTTCTTACTGTATCTACCGAAAATAATAAATGGACACAAAAAGTAAGTGTTCTTAACTAATTTTACACTTTCCCGTGGTTTTCAAATTGTTATTTGGGATACAACTTTAACAAGTTTTTGTGTAGAGTTGGTGGCACAGCAAAAAAATAAATCATGAATAGCATTCATAGTTGTAAAAATATTGTATTCAATGTGTTGGCTGCAGTATTAATAAGTTCAAGTCCTTTTTTAGTTAATGGTCAGGTTATTACAACATTGGCAGGTAGTCAGCTGTTTGGGAATGGCGGCGATGGCGGCTTTGCGATAGACGCAGAACTTAGTGACCCCGGCAGTTTGCTTGTCGATAGTAAAGGAAACATTTATATTGGCGATCGTGGCAATAACAGAATTCGGAAAATAAATCAATATGGGGTTATTTCCACAATTGCCGGATTTGGGTCTGCTGGTATGTCCGGCGATGGGGGGCCATCAGAAAAGGCGAAAGTTAACTACCCTTGTGGCATGGCTCTTGATGCTGCCGGTGATTTTTATTTTTCAGACACCCGGAATAATAGAATTAGAAAGATAGATGCAAATGGGATTATTTCTACAGTTGCCGGAACGGGATCTAGCGGATATAATGGTGATGGTATTTTGGCAGTTGATGCAACTTTGAGTTTGCCACGGGGTATAGCTTTTGATGCTAATAATAACTTATATATTGCAGACTATAATAATAGCCGTGTTCGTATGGTAACCCCTGACGGAATAATTCATACTGTTGTTGGGAATGGGAAAATTCCATCATCCGGCATATTTAAAGAGAATGTACCTGCAACGGATGCCAATTTATACACCCCTACTGATGTGGCCTTGCTTCCGGATGGATCGATTGTTATTTCAGATGCCGGCAATCATATAATAAGAAAGTACAATCCTTCAGATAGTACAGTTTCTACTTTCGCGGGCATGCGAGATCATCCCGGCTCCGCGGGAGATGATGGGCCGGCTACGAAAGCCATGATGAGCCGTCCGATTTCTTTAGCGGTCGACCATAAGGGAAATGTTTATTTTGCTGATCAGGATGGGAATTGTGTCCGCAAAATTGATGCCGAAGGAAAGGTCAGTAGGGTTGCTGGAGACGGAAGTAATCCGGGCCCAACAAATGGTGATGGAGGTTTAGCAGTGGATGCTCAACTTAAACGCCCTGCAGCGATTGCAGTAGATACCGTTGGAAATCTATATATTGCTGATTTTTCGCATAGGGTGCGATACGTATATTTGGATGAACCAAGAGTTGATGAATCAATTCGGGTAATTCCGAATCCATGTACAACTGACGCAAATATCTTCCTGCATTCAATGTATGAAGAACCCGCGAATATTTTTCTTCTCGATGCGGCAGGTCGACAAGTTTCTACGTTTGTTGCGCCAACCAACATATATGTTACCTTGCATTTTGATGCGCCGGGTGTATACTTTGCCTATGCATATTCAAAGCACGGAAAATGGCATGGCAAAGTAGTTTCGGTACAGTAACGCTGTGTAAATAATGTATTTCATACTTGAGCCTTGCAGTTTTCTGCAAGGCTCAATTCGTTTATTTCGGCTAGTGGTCCGAAAAGTGCCGATATTATGTTTGATGGCATAACATGACCCTCACCGTTTCAGGCTTGTTTTTTTCATAACATTTTGCCTATGCAATTAAGTTAAATAGGTTGATTGCTGTTTGCTTAAGTCGTGGATAATAATGCCACAAAGTTGTCGCTGAATCACTTGGCAATGTGTTTGAAGGTATTTTACATAACTGTTATCAGTGATTCTGAAATTGCTTCTCGCCGGCAGTTATTGCAACTTCCAATCTGTTTTCGTCCGGTGGGATCGGGCAACTGTATCCTTCAGAATAGGCACAGTAAGGGTTGTAACACTTGTTGAAGTCCAGCGTTACGGTGCCATTTGCTACATCTTTTAGCGAAAGATCAATGTATCTGCCACCACCATAGGTAGATTCGTAATTAGTCAGGTCATTGAAGGGGACAAACAGGTAGTCTTTGTATTGCTCGTTCTGCATCAACTTTAAACTCTGATACGCGTGAAGTGTGCATACCGTCCCACGAACGCTGAAGGATAAAATGCCATACTCCCTGTATTCTTTCTTTTTGCTGCTATGTGTAGCAATCATAAAGGGCGTACTGTTAGGAGTCGCCTTAAACTTAGCCGTCACTTTATATGCAGGGTCAATCTCAAAGAAGCTGATTTTGTCTGTATCACTTGCTTTTATCGGGGCGTGTTCTTCTTTCAGAAGATCTGCGATGTACTTAGTCCTGAAGGATGCTATCTCTTTACTGTAGTCCTGACAGTAAGCCGTCACAGATAGGAAGAGTATTGGTAAAAAGTATAAAATAGCCTTCATAGTAACTTCATTTAGTTTTTAAAAAAGAAAAGTTGGGACTTTCCAGCCCCAACTTTTTGATTTTGTATTTCAGAGCATTTTTCTGAAAAATTATATTTAGTTGTTTGCTACCGCGGATTCTTCTGTGATTTCGCTTCGCTTCTCCGGGCGCATTTGCGGGAAGAATAAAACATCCTGTATTGAGACCTGCCCAGTCAGTAACATTGCCAATCGCTCGATACCGAAGCCGATGCCGGCAGTAGGAGGCATGCCATACTCCAAAGCTCTTAGGAAGTCATAGTCAATAAACATAGCCTCTTCATCTCCACGCTCCATCAGTTTTACCTGATCCTCAAATCGCTCTCTTTGGTCTATCGGGTCATTCAACTCACTATATGCATTTGCGATTTCTTTTCCATTTATTATGAGTTCAAACCGTTCTACAAGCCCCGGTTTACTACGGTGCTTTTTGGTAAGAGGGCTCATTTCGATTGGGTAGTCGATTATGAATGTTGGCTGGATATAGTGGTGCTCACATTGACTGCCGAACAATTCATCAATCAATTTTCCGCGCCCCATTGATGCATCAATTTCTATATTTAAACGTTTGCACAGATTGCGGAGACCATCTTCATCCATTTCGCTGATGTCTGTGCCGGTATGCTCTTTTATTGCATCGTAGATGCTGATTCGCTTGTAGGGCGCTTTAAAGTCAATCTCTTTTCCTGCAACAGAAGTTACAGACGTGCCATTAGTGGCAATAGCCGCCTGTTCTAACATTTGCTCCGTTGTCTCCATCATCCAGAGATAATCTTTGTAGGCAACATAGAACTCAAGGATTGTAAACTCAGGGTTGTGCGTTCTGTCCATTCCTTCATTTCTGAAGTTACGACTGAATTCATATACCCATTCAAATCCGCCGACAATCAATCGTTTCAGGTACAACTCGTTAGCAACACGCAGGTACAGCGGCATGTCTAACGCGTTGTGATGTGTTATGAAAGGTTTTGCAGCTGCGCCACCCGGAATGCTTTGAAGTACAGGGGTGTCAACTTCTAATGCACCACGTTCATTGAGAAATGAACGGATAGCATTTTTCATTTTTGTTATCTTGAGAAACGTACTTTTTACTGAGGGGTTTACAATCAAATCTGCATAACGTCGCCGATATTTGAACTCAAGGTCTGTTACTTCGTCAAAGTGTTCCCCGTCTTTCTCCTTAACTATTGGTAGTGGGTGCAAACTCTTAGTTAGCAGGGTAAAAGATGTAAGGTGTATTGAGGTCTCCCCTGTTTTAGTAACAAATACGCGACCTTTTACACCAATAATGTCACCGATGTCCAGCAATTTTTTCCAGACAGTGTCATACATCGTTTTGTCTTCATCCGGGCAAATAGCATCACGTTTGATATATACTTGTATTCGTCCGGAGGCATCTTGCAATACGGCGAAATTTGCCTTTCCCATATCCCGGACACTCATTACCCTCCCCGCAAGCGAAACTTCCTGAAACTGCTCCATGGTCGCTTCGCTGAAGTTGTCTTTAATTTCTTTCGCAGTATGCGTTATTTCATACAGTGGGGCAGGGTATGGGTCTATGCCCAGTTCTAGTAATTCCCGTAGTTTTTCGCGGCGTACTTCTTCTTGTTCGCTGAGTGATGATTGCATGGGCGCAAAAATAGTTGATTGTTGCTTGAAATGACAATTATACGCAAATTTGAGTTGAAAATCATTTGGCAATTATAGTCATACTGCCTAATTGCAGGACTAGGGAATCACCTGGAATGAACCCTTTACTTTTGTTGAGTCGTTACATGTAAAGTCGAATTCGCCTTTCAGTGTTGGGGTAGAAGAAGTAATAATAAGTTGACCATAACTTGACTTCACTTCGACGCTCGGTGTTACCGGCAGGAACGTGGCACTTGCCCCTGTACTATCCATCGACAAAGTGTCTAAGGCCCCGGAGTAGTTGCGTATCCATAGCTTCATAGTAGCCCCTGAGCCCATTACTCCGGTCACTTCCAGCGATGTGTAAGTGCCGCCATCGCTTTTAAAGGTCGAAACCTGCGCACTTGACGCAAAAAATGGAAAATCGTCAGCAAAGGCCGTTATATATGGTGCTGGTATGTTTTCTTTTTTGTTACAACCATAAAGAAGCAATAGGGTAATTGCCGAAAGCGAAATCAGGTACTTCATGTAAAATTATTTTAGGAACCGACTCTTTATCAAGAGACGTAAACGTAAAAATACTAAATATTATTGCTATTCGATTGAATAGGGGAAGTCTAGAGCAACCTGTGTAAGAAAACTATTGTTCTTCCTCAAAGTATATTTTATAGAATTTTTTGCCGGTTGTTTCGTCATATCCGCGTTCTATCAGGCTTTTGTCGCCGTGAATATACACATGGAAGTTTTTGTCAAGTTTCAGTACGCTTTTGAATACCCTGAGTTGCTTTTTTACGGCTGGCGTGGATATGTCAAAGTTGTCCGGGAACTCAATTTCATTGGCTTCTGAAAAGTTAGACTCAAACTGCCCAAAGGACTTTCCTATTCTGCTATCTTCAAATACGTCCTCCACAAATTTCTTTTTGTCGAAAGACTCATTTGCCCTAAAGTAGTCGGCAGACTTATTAAGTAAATCAATCTGACCGGTTTTTTCTATGTCGTATTCTTGCGGCAACTGAGAAGTTATGAATTGCTTGGCCATCCCCATAAACTGATTAGTATGATAGTATTCCGTAGCCTGAGGTACAACCCCTAAAAATGTTTCTCTCCAGAACACTGCTTCGTCTCCCTTGTTGCCATTTTTGTCATATATAAGTACGTCAAAACCGTTTTCTGCATTTGTAGGTAATACCAGACAGGCTTTGTCGAACTGCGCAACGTCGGCCCCCTGGCGCAATTCCAGAGAAAAGTCTTTGCCGTCTGGTGAAATGTCTAAGAAATTGCTTTTGGTTTCTGTTTTAAACATGCCCATGGCATCTGTAAATGCACCGTTTATCAGACAGTTGCCGAAATACAGTACATATAGTTCTCCGGCTTTAATTTTCGGATGGGTTGTGCTTTCGTATAATTGACCGGCAATATTGATGGCATTTTCCTGAAAGGTAGTCTCGTCGGCAAGCGCATCGAGACAGAAATTGTACACTTCATTGTAGTTAAGTGACGCGCCGTGGCTAAAGGAGTATTTGTCAGCATCGAGGTTGAATTTGCTAAAGAATGCCTCCCCAATTATTTGTTTGTCATCGTTGTTTAAGGCAAATGGTTCACGAGAAGTGATTAAATCCTGCCCGTTGCCTTTGTTCCCGATATAGTGTGCTGAAACTGATTTTAATACCGATTCGCTGAAGCTGATTTGCATATTTTGGGTGACTTATAATTCCGGCAATGTTATAATTTTCCGTTCACATTCCTGTCAGCAGGGAGAATATTTTTTGAATGTCGATTTTAAAGTTGCATTATTGCCCCGAAATCATTATAACAAGCTTGTTTATATTCTGAAGTTATCGTTACTTTTACGTAACTTTGCACACTTTTAATCAACATGCTCCTTATATATGAAGTTGTCACAGTTTAAGTTTGAATTGCCGTTAAATTTAATTGCTCAGCATCCTGCAAAAATGCGTGATGAAAGCCGTCTGATGGTTATCCATCGCGATACCGGTAAGATAGAACACAAAGCGTTTAAAGACATTCTTGGGTTCTTTCATGACAAGGATGTTATGGTTGTAAATAATACCAAGGTGTTTCCGGCGCGACTTTATGGTCGTAAAGAGAAAACGGGTGCAAAAATCGAAGTGTTCCTGTTGCGTGAGCTGAACAAGCCTAATCATCTTTGGGATGTTATTGTTGACCCGGCTCGTAAGATAAGGGTTGGTAATAAACTATACTTCGGTGAAAATGATGAATTGGTAGCAGAGGTAATTGATAATACGACATCGCGCGGTAGAACAATACGTTTCCTTTTTGATGGTACTGATAAGGAGTTTAGAGGGATGCTTGACCTTTTAGGTGAAACACCCCTGCCAAAGTACATCAAGCGTAAGCCGGAGGAAGAAGATAAAGAGCGCTACCAAACGGTTTATGCCAAGTATGAAGGGGCCGTTGCTGCACCAACTGCCGGTATGCACTTCAGTAGGGAACTTATTAAGCGGTTGGAGATTGTTGGTGTGAAGTTTGCAGAGGTTACACTGCATACCGGGCTTGGTACTTTCCGTCCGATTGAAGTAGAAGATCTGTCAAAACATAAGATGGATGCTGAGTACTTCAAGATAGATGACTATTCTACTAATCTGGTTAATAATGCTAAGATTGAGAACAGACATATTTGTTCAATCGGTACTACTACCATGAGGGCGTTAGAAAGTTCGGTTACTGCGAGAGGCTTACTAAAGCCGGATGAGGGTTGGACAAATGTATTTATACATCCGCCATATAACTTCTCAATTGCAGATTCTTTAATTACAAATTTCCATTTGCCAAAGACAAGTCTGATGATTATGGCATGCGCTTTTGCTGGTTACGATTTGATGATGGAAGCTTATGAAACAGCAATAAAAGAGAAGTATCGATTCTTTAGTTATGGAGATGCGATGCTGGTGCTTTAGTAAATTGATAATTAAAAGTAACGTATAAATATTGGGGCTTGTTGGCATTTGCTGACAAGCCTTTTTTATTTCACCTAATTTCTGAAAAATGAAAATTGTTATCGAAACAGAACATCTTTTATTACGGGAGTTGTCATTGAAGGGAGGTGACCCTGAATTTATTTTGGAGTTGGTGAACACCAAAGGTTGGTTGAAGTATATCGGCGACAAAAAGGTAAAAACAACTGAAGATGCAGCAAAGTATATATCTGATGGGCCAATGGCAAGCTATGTCAAGCATGGTTTTGGATTGTGGTTAGTGGTTCGGAAGGAAACAAACGCTGCAATCGGGATCTGTGGAATACTAAAAAGAGAAACATTGGTGCACCCTGATCTTGGTTTTGCTTTTCTTCCCCGGTATGAAGGCTGTGGTTTTGCTTTCGAGGCAGCGACCGGTACCTTGACCTATGCTAGGGGTGAGTTGAAGCTAACGACACTTGAGGCGATAACAGTACAAAGTAATGTGCGATCAATCGCCCTTCTCGAACGATTAGGGTTTTCCCGAAAGCAAAGCCAATCAATGAAGAACGATGAAAATGAATTGCTAGAAATGGAACTGGACTTGACAAAATAAAACCGGTGAACGACTCATTGAGCAGCCCACCGGTTCCATAAAATGTGTTATTTGTTTTACCAGCCCAGCAAGTAACCAAATATAAGCGGCGCAACAATTGTGGCATCGCTCTCTACTATGAACTTTGGCGTGTTTATGTCGAGTTTACCCCAAGTTATCTTCTCATTAGGTACAGCGCCACTATATGAGCCATAGGAAGTGGTGCTATCACTTATCTGGCAGAAATAACTCCAGAAGGGAACATCATGCCACTCCAAATCCTGATACATCATTGGAACCACGCATATCGGGAAATCTCCAGCTATACCTCCGCCAATCTGGAAGAAGCCAACGCCCTTTCCTGAGGAGTTGTTGCGGTACCAGTCTGTTAGCCACATCATATACTCTATGCCGCTCTTCATGGTTGAAGGCTTCAACTCGCCTTTTATGCAGTAGGATGCAAATATGTTTCCCATAGTGCTGTCTTCCCACCCAGGTACAATTATCGGAATGTTTTTTTCTGCCGCGGCAATCATCCAGCTATGTTTGGGGTCTATTTCATAATCGTTTTTCATTACTTCACTCAGCAGTAACTTGTACATGTATTCGTGGGGTAGGTAGCGTTCACCTTTTTCTTCAGCATCCTTCCATATCTTGAAGATGTGGTGTTGGATTTTTCTGAATGCCTCTTCCTCCGGTATACAAGTATCGGTAACACGGTTAAAGCCCTGCTCCAGCAAATCCCATTCTTCTTTTGGGCTAAGGTCGCGGTAGTGAGGTACACGTTTGTAGTGACTGTGGGCAACCAAATTCATGATGTCTTCTTCGAGGTTGGCGCCGGTACAGCTGATTATTTGTACTTTATCCTGACGAATCATCTCGGCAAACGAGATGCCGAGCTCCGCAGTACTCATGGCTCCGGCAAGCGATACTAGCATCTTTCCGCCCTCAAGCATATGGGTCTCATAGCCTTTGGCTGCATCCACCAATGCGGCTGCATTGAAGTGGCGATAATGGTGTTGTATGAATTCTGAAATCGGTCCTTTTTTCATGTTTCCCAATTATAGTGTGTGGACAATATACTAAAAAAGAAAAGCAAGCAGTTTTCCTGCCTGCTTTTCGAAATATGCAACTAAGTCAAGGTTGGTAGCTTAATTATGCAACTGACTCTGACTCTTTAATAAATCTTTTCACCCAAGCTGTCGTTACAGACTTCGGACGCTCTAATGGCATGCCAAGTGCTCTGTCCCAACAAAGGCTGGCAAGTACACCCAGTGAGCGAGCAACACCGAACAGCACTGTGTAGAATTCTTCCTCCACAAGACCGTAGTGTTTCAATAATGCGCCGGAGTGTGCATCAACGTTTGGCCATGGGTTTTTGATTTTACCCGTAGCTTCAAGAATTGACGGTGCAACTTTATATATATTCCAAACGGTTTGAATTGTTGGGTCATCCGGACAGTGACGTTTTGCAAATTCCATTTGTGCAACAAAACGTGGGTCTGTCTGTCTCAATACCGCATGTCCGTAACCAGGAACTACTTTTCCTTCTGACAAGGTCTTCTTAATGTATTCCCCGATTTGTTCCTCAGATGGCATATTGGTATTCAGCTCTTCGCACATATTTTCTATCCAGCGGATAACTTCCTGATTAGCCAATCCGTGAAGTGGTCCTGCAAGACCTGTCATACCTGCAGCGAATGCTAGATATGGATCGCTAAGTGCAGAACCTACCAGATGAGTAGTGTGTGCAGATACGTTTCCACCTTCATGGTCAGCATGAATAGTAAGGTACAAGCGCATCAACTCTCTGAAACCGTCGTTGTCATAGCCAAGCATGTGTGCAAAGTTGGCACTCCAGTCCAGCATGCCATCCGGCTGAATGTGGTCGCCGTTTTTGTATTTTCTACGATAAATGTAAGCAGCCACTCTTGGTAGGCGTGCAATCAATGTCATCGTATCTTCGTAAACATACGCCCAATGGTCTTTCTTGCTTATGCCTTCCTTATATGCTTTAGCGAATTTAGATTCTGTTTGCAACGCCAGTAACGCCGCTGTAAACTGTGTCATTGGGTGAGCGGTTGCAGGGAACGACTCAATAACATTAAACACATAATTGGGTACATGTGACCGACGAGCCCATGTGGCTGAGATATGCTCAACGTCTTGCTGAGAAGGTAATTCGCCTATCAGCATCAGATGGAATAGACCTTCTGGTAGTGGCTCACTGCCATTGTCTGCCTTCGGTAACTTTTCTCTCAGCTGTGGTATTGAGTATCCACGGAAACGGATACCGTCATTTGCATCCAGCAATGAGGTTTCAGTAACTAGTCCCGTGATGCCTCGCATGCCCGAGTAAATCTGTGATAAGGTAACTTCATCAATCTTTTTGTCGCCATGCTGCTCCAATAAACTTTTGACATCTTTACTTTGTTCGACTGCCTTTTCTTTGAAAAGGTCTTTAATGTAACCCATATATGTGTTTGTTATTCAGTAACAGGAAATTTTATTAACGCAAACAAAGGTAATAAAAGACTGCTTACTTAGTGTGAAGAAAGAATTAAATTGCGCGCACAAGGCAGACTATTTTTTCCTGTGAGATTGACTGCTCAATTTTTACCGATACAAATGATTTCAAAATAAATTTGATCAACAGTATTGCGAGAATGAAAATGACGCTTATCTTTGCAGTCCCTTAGGCAATAGGGGAACACAAAAAGTTCTTTAAAAAGGGAGCATAGCTCAGCTGGTTCAGAGCATCCCGATTTATAATCGGGAGGGTCGCAGTTCGAGTTTGAATAGGAAAATTTAGTTCTTTAAAAAAGGGAGCATAGCTCAGCTGGTTCAGAGCACCTGCCTTACAAGCAGGGGGTCCGCGGTTCGAACCCGTGTGCTCCCACACCCAAAGCCCTCGAGAAATCGAGGGCTTTTTTATGTCCATGAGTTTCGTAGTATACATATTGCACTCGTTATCTACAGATCGGTATTACGTTGGTCAAACAAACGATATTTAAGACAGATTGTTGCGTCATAACGCAGGTAGATGCAAGGCAACAAAAGTCGGTCGCCCTTGGGAAGTAGTCTATACAGAGTCTTATCATACTCGAGCAGAAGCTTATAATCGTGAGCTGCAAATCAAATCTTGGAAGAGCCGAACTGCCATTACAGAATTAATCGAAGGAAAGTAGCATAGCTTGGCTGGTTCCGTGCATCCCGATGCAATCGGGAGGGTCTGCGGTTCGAACCCGCCCCGATGAAAAATCGGGACAAGTTGTGCTCCCACACTCAAAGCCCTCGAGAAATCGAGGGCTTTTTTATGTCCATGACTTTCGTAGTATACATATTGCACTCATTATCTACGGATCGGTATTACGTTGGTCAGACAAACAATATGGAAGACCGATTGTTGCGTCATAACGCCGGTAGGAGCAAGGCAACAAAAGTCGGTCGTCCGTGGGAAGTAGTCTATACGGAGTCTTATCAAACCCGAGCGGAAGCGTATAATCGTGAGCTGCAAATCAAATCTTGGAAGAGCCGAAAGGCCATTACAGAATTACTCGAAGGAAAGTAGCATAGCTTGGCTGATTCAGTGCATCCCGATGCAATCGGGAGGGTCCGCGGTTCGAACCCGCCCCGATGAAAAATCGGGACAAGATGTGCTCCCAAAGCCCTCTGGAAATCCGGGTGAATTTATGTTCATGAAGTGAGTCAATATGTTATCCTGTTTTTTTAGCCCTAGCTTTCTTAGTTAAAATTAATCTTATCTCGAGTATTACTGTTTGAATGCACTTCGTCGCTATAGGTATACACGAAACAACTTACCTTAGCAGTAAAATATATGCTCCATGAAAATGATGCTAAAACAAATAGTTGTGTTGAGTTTATTCCTCGGGATCTTTGTCAACATTGCGTTTGCGAAGGGAGACATTAGAAAGGAAGAAGTTTCGTACAGCGACAACGGTGTGACGCTGAAAGGTATGGTGGTATATGATGCAGACATAGAAGGTGAACGACCTGCAATTGTTGTAGTGCCGGAGTGGTGGGGTAATAATGAATATGCCAGAATGCGTGCGACAATGTTGGCGGAGCTCGGTTATATCGCTATAGCTGCGGATATGTACGGCGATGGTAAAATTGCGAATGACCCAAAGGAAGCAATGGCGTATTCGGATCCATTTTACAAAGACCCTTCTCTGGGTAAGAGTCGCATAGAAGCTGCTATCCGTAAGGTTTTGGAATATCCCGAGGCAGACCCGGATAATGTTGCTGCGATAGGTTACTGCTTCGGTGGTAGTATGGTGCTTAATGCAGCCAAAATGGGAACACCTTTAAAGGGTGTTGTCAGTTTTCATGGAGGGCTGAAAATAGCACCAGCTGCGAAGGGTAGCGTAACAGGTAAAATATTAGTTTGCCATGGTGCGGCAGATAAGTTTGTATCTGAAGAGGATGTAAAGGAATTTAGAGGAAACCTTGACGAGGCCGGAGTGGATTACAAGTTTATTGTCTATCCGAATGCGACACATGCATTCACCAACCCAGACGCTACAGCGAGCGGTAAGAAGTTTAAGTTACCAATAGAGTACAATGCTGCTGCCGACAAGAAATCGTGGGCTGATATGAAGTCTTTTTTTGAGGGTTTGTTTTAGAATATGCGAAAATTGTCGTTAGATTATTCTGGTCAGTATCTTTTGTTTATACTCATGATGCGTTGTTTGAAAGTCCAGGTGTGAATGGTAGAGTCATCAACTTTCTTTTCTAGTATTAGAGTGCTGTCTGCAAGTAATTGGTAGTGGAATTTGCCTGAGAGGTAGTAATACCCCGGACCTCTTGATATGCTTATTCTGTTTCGTTTATCAGATATCTGCAGACTGTGATTTTGTTCGTTGACAGCGTATATTTTATAGCCGTCCCAGTTGTTTGCACGGTCATTTATTTCGCTGTATTCCTCCCAGGATCCGAAGTATGATTTCAGTAAGTGGTGGGGTAGTGTGCTGTCATTTAGCTGCTCTGAGATAAGCGTAAATTCCTTTGGGTAGCCATGAAACCAATCCCCTGTGAGGACGTTCTGGCCACTCTTTCCGTAGTCGGCGCGAAGCTTTTTTGTGACGGGATACCCAATAAGAATAACTGCAACTATAATTTCGGGTATTATGAATTTATGCTTTTGAGGCAAGTGAAATAATGTATGTATTATCTGTAGTGCTTTCTCACGGTCAAACATAATAATGATGAGGTTGAGCACCAGCAAGACAACCGACAGTATTTTTGTGTCTTGCCAGAGGTGCAACCCGAAATTTGTCAGGCATACGCCTACTGTCATGGGTAGTAGCATGATCGCCCCGAAAAGCGCTGTACGCCTGAATAATAGAAGGCATGCAGGTATGAATTCGAACAGGCCGAGTAGAACCTGAAACCAGAGAGAATGTCCAAGGAATGCCCACGTGAGCTGTACGCCTGTGAGGTATTCAAGTGGTTGCTGGTATGCTGAAGTTGGGCCGGCAATAGCATTAAACTGCATGCCCGTAATTTTCATCGTTCCGAAGGAAACCATCATTGCTCCTAAAAAGTACCTGGCAACGGTATGGTATAGCTGCGGTTTCCTGAATACAGAAATAGCACTTCGTAAAATTGATTTTGAATGGGACATTTTTGAAGCCTGTACAAAGCAAATTAGCAATAAATCGATTAATAGTGGAAGATGTGCGCCTATTCCGGCGCGAATATTATCTTTATGGGTTATGACGCATGAAATGGGACTATTGTTTGAGTTCTTAAATGGGTTCCCGGAATTAAAAGGTGAACCGTTAGACGAGCTTGCTGCATGTATTCCTGTGAAGCAATTCCCCAAAGGATATATGCTGCAGCGAGAGGGTGTTGTGCCAAGAGCTTGCTATTTTGTGCTGGAGGGGCTTGTAAGAGAATATCGCATAGCAGACGGAAAGGAGTACACGATAGAGTTTTATGATGAACAATACGGTGCTATTTCGTCCCGACACTTTGTGGAGCAAACGCCTGTTGACAGTTTTGTTGAATGTCTTGAAGATTCGGTATTAATTGTTGGCTCGAATGATATGAGCGTCGAAAATTTTGAGCGGTTTCCCGTTCTGAAGTCGATAACAGCGTCGATGGTACAAGCTGACCTTAATGAACGTAGAGAACGGTTTTCAGACTTTATTATATCCAATCCGCAAAAGCGATATGAAGATTTACTGGCGAAACGTCCTGAGCTGTTGCAACGGGCTTCGCTTAATCAGATGGCCAGCTATCTAGGTTTTACACCTGAGACCCTAAGCAGGATTCGGAACAGGGTAAGCAGGAGTGCCCGATAGCTTTTTGGGAGCAACGGTCATGTACAATGCTAGCCCCAGTTCTCCCAGTATCATCGGCACAATTAGTATCGGTTCTATGGTTTGCTTAATTTGTGAAAAGTCGGCAATGAGCAGTTGTCCGCCGTCGAGTAGTATGTAGCCAATGCCGCCAAGTACCAACGACCAACGTATAGCTAGTTGAACTTTTGTGGCAGAAGGGGTAAGCATTGCTAACCCGATAAGGTGGAGTCCGAAAATCACCAGTCCTGCGTACCATAGTGACTGAAAGCCATATACCGACTGCATAATTGTCGAAACGGAATCTGCAGTATCGGCAGGCATATTCCAGATTCTAAACAGTTTCATGATGCCGAACAAGAGGAATGCTGAGTACACGAGGCGTAGCAGCGAAGTTATCCGTCCTGTAAACGGGTGCTTGTGGCGAAATACTTCGAAAAAACACACTGTTGCAATAAGGTCGCAGAGGAGAATTAATACCCAGCTGACTGTAGCAATACGGTAGCTTGAAATGTTTTGCTGATAGTATTGCTGTAATGGCTCGCCTTTCAGTTTCAAAGCTTCTTCGAAGAATAGTCCCATAGACACGGCAGCAAGCACGGCCATGATAAGGATGGAGATTCCCGCAACACGTAGTGTTTTGTGGGGTAGGCAATTTGAATATTGTTTGGACATAACCTGTTTGTTTTATGACAGCAAAAGTCTGAAAGTGTTTTGTATCGATTCTTGACTTAAGTCAAGAAGTTTGGTCCGAGCAATAGCTGTGTTGTTTTTTCGTATAGTTGTTTATGATAAGTATGTTAAAGTGAATGTCCTGCATATAGCTTAACCTTTTGAAAAGTTGTTAATGTTAAAGATATGGATGGTTTTTGTTCACTATTCGTTGGCAATTTTAGTACATTTATCTGCGTAGGTCTGGTCGAAGAGAGGAGGTGGACTGTTGCATATTATTGCGAATCGTCATTGACTACTATTGGAATATTATGGAAGCCCTCGACAATTTGGAACTGTTATTTCGGGATGCTCAGCGGGGCAATGAGCATGCTGTAGACGTGTTTTTTCATGAGGTGCTCGAGCGTATTTCACTTGCTCAGGGTGTTGATGTATCTACCCTTGTAGACTTTACAACTTGGTTTCGAAATAATCCCGATATAAGTAAAAAAGGGCTTGCCTTTTCCCTGTTTACTGCTGGTTTTGTTGCTTCTTTTTACTCAAAACATGGAATTTCTATAGATCAGTGTAGTGACGCTAATGATATTTTTGCGGAAATAGAATATACCGACGGCGTTGCCATGTGTGCCATTGTAATTGGAACCAACTATCGGGGAATGGGTAATTTGGAATTGGCGATTCAGCATCTGACGGAAGCTTATAGTCAATTATATAAGTCAGGTAAAATTATTCATTTTGTGATTGCCAGCGGTTTACAGCTGGCAGACTTGCACGTTGAAACGGGGAACTATCAAGACGCTCTTGCTGTATGCCAGGAGGTATGGCCACTTACAATGCTAGCCGGCAACAAGAGGAAAATATTTGATGCTCGGCTTTTGAATACCATGGGAGGTGTGTATTCCAAATTAGGAAACAATGTGTTGGCATTGCAACACTTCCGGAAAGCATTAGAACAAAGTCGTGAGCTCAATCAATTGCCGGTTACTGCCAGAATCTTGACCGATATGGGCTGGTATTATTTGTCTGTTGGTGAGCATGCAGAGGCGATTGCATTCAATGAGCAGGCTATGGACATCAGACAGGGGTTGCAGTTGCTGAACCCTATGATTACAAACCTAATTAATGTTACAACTATATATGAAGGGCAGAAGTGTCCCGATGAAGCTATTAAGAAGTTACATGAAGGACTGAAGTATGCGGAGGATCTGAAGGTTAAGATGAAGTTGCTACAGATATTGAAGAAGCTTTCTGCGCTTTATGAACATAAAGGTGATGTAGTAACGAGTCTTGCATACTATAAGCGATATAATGCCCTGCTTGAAGAGCAAAATAATGAACTGCATGAGCAAAAAATTAAAAACATAAAGCTCTTTGTAGAGGCCGAGCAGGCCATGAAGCAGAACGAAATTATAAAGGCACAAAAGGAAGAGATAGAAAGGGAAAAATTGAGAAGTGACACATTACTGCTCAATATATTACCTGCAGAGGTAGCAGAAGAATTGAAGAATAGCGACTCTGCGGAAGCACGGTATTTTAATAATGTAACGGTACTTTTTACAGATTTCATCGACTTTACTGCAGCTGTGAGCCGGTTTACACCAAGGCAGCTGGTAAGTGAATTGCATGAGTGTTTCAAGGCATTCGATGAAATTACCAGCAAGTACGAAATTGAAAAGATAAAAACTGTAGGTGATGCTTATATGGCAGTATGCGGATTGCCGGTAGAAAACAAAACCCATGCCGAAAATGTCGTGCGTGCGGCAATCGAAATCAGAGACTTTATGAAGGACAGAATTGACCATCTGGGCGAACGAACATTTGATGTTCGCATCGGAATTAATAGCGGAAGCGTAGTAGCAGGTATCGTCGGAGTTAAGAAGTTTGCTTATGATATTTGGGGTGATACGGTGAATACCGCAGCCCGAATGGAACAAAATAGTGATGCCGGAAAAATAAACATATCAGAAACTACTTACAATCTGATTAAGGACTCATTTCCTTGTGACTGCCGAGGCGAGATTGATGTTAAAGGAAAAGGTCTGTTGAAGATGTATTATTTGTCGGTGTAAACAATGTGTTTGTCGGCAGGGGGTAGGGGTGTCGCGTTTTTGCATGATAACTTCTGTCCGTCGATAATGAGTTAAAAGTACCTTATTAGATTTTTGTTGCCTATTGGTAGACTGCAGACTGAAAGTTACTCAGTCGATGCTTCTCGACTGTTTATTTCTGTTTTGTTTGTTTTTTCTCTAATTTGTGAAAAGAAGTTACTTCCCTCCTTCACCATGTTTCTATTCTAAAGCTGTTTAAAATCTGTAGGTTATATGCGCAGCATTTTATTGGTTGCCGTCCTCGTTCTTTGTGTCCAGAATAGTTACTGTCAGGAGCAGAAAATATTAGATGCAGCAAAGGGTAGGTTGTCGCATTTTCTGTCTTTGATACCACCGGGCCATGAAGATGATTTTGGGTTTTCCCCTAAAGAGAAATTACGAAATTGCGGGTTAGCCAGACCTTACAGGATTATGACATTCAGTAAAGATTTCTCGAATCTCCACGTCGTTCATGATAGTAGTTATTTAGTAGAATTTGACCAGTGGTTAGTGCCTATAATGTACCGAAAAGATTATCGGGTTCTGCTGACAATCCTGAAACCGAATAACACGTTTCTCGCAACAGATATGGGAGGTGCTACAATTGCTGAAGAGTTGCAGAAAAAGAGCAAGGGTATGCGTAAGCGGGAGAAGCGTTATCTACTAAGAATATTTGCCTTATCGGCGGACTTTGTAGTGAGGAATGCAGACAGTTCGTTTTTCGATGCAGAGTATATTCCATTGGCATCTGCCAGACTTGCGATGCCGGGTTTGAATAAACCTGTTAAGGTGCATTACACTTTGCGGGAAGTTCAAAAGTATACAAGAGAGGCGTTATTGAAAATCAACCACTAAGCATGATTAAAAGAGTTCTACTACTGTTGGTTTTTGGGGTTGGTTCCATGGTTGCGAAAGCGCAGGTGCTGGATGTTCCATTATGTAAACAAGAACAGACTCTGTGGTGCTGGGCTGCCAGTGCTCAATGCGTATTAGGCTATGTCGGCTTGCCGTCGGAGCAGTGTGCGATTGTAGAGTATGTACGTAGTGTGTCTCCTGAATTATTTGGTCACAGCGCTTGCTGCTCCTATTTGCCGCCGGACTCTTGCAATAAAACGAATTCTCTTTACAAGGACACGGTAAACAGCGTGTTGGCGATTCTCGATCATTTTAATCATCTGCAGTGCAGAGGTAACAGTGTCCCGTTGCCTCTCAGCTATGTGGCTACTGAATTGGTAAACGGCAGGCCGTTTTTGCTCAGGTGGAAAGATTGGAACAACGATTCGCATATAGCAGTAGTGTACGGTATGAGTGCTGCAGTCGTAGATGGTGTTCGCGATACATCACTGTATATCATGGATCCCTTCGACGGCTCCGCGCATGTGTCTTCATATAAGTATGTCGTAAACTCAGTGTATCGTGTTTGGGATTATTCGTTACGGGTAAATAGTGTTTTTATAGAAGGGGATGATGAGTTGGTCGTTGGCGCAAATGCTGTGTACACGATTGAGAACTCTAAGGGTGGCGGGTATTGGTCAACTGGTAACGAACAGGTAGCCAACATTTCAAATGAGGGGGTAGTAAAGGCCCTGTCCGTCGGTACCGCAAATATTACCTTTCATAAAGGAGAGGGTGGTATGGCTACTAAGCAGCTTACAGTGAGTAAGCGCTGATATTAAAATTGTATTCTGTTTTCGCAAACTATATGGTAAAAAAAGGAGCAATGGTAATCGACAACTATCAAAAAGATATTGCGAATTTTCCATTGCTCCGTGACTGAATAAGTGTGCTGATTTTAATCAGTGATTACTGCAAACTCAACTTAACGGTAACGTACACCACAACAACATTAAGCGTGACGCCGCCTCCCATCGTTGCTGAATTCAGTATGGGCCATGGTCCCGAATTTGGCGGAATTGAAACCCTTGAATATTGGCTGTCGTCAGGCAGGAGCGTTGACACAATCAGTGGTTCAATAAGATCTACTGTCTTTATGTTATCAGGGTCGGGAATAAGTTCAGACCCGCCTACTAAAGTGTTGTATAAATCAGAATTGTATGCATTCAGGGGCATCAGGTCACTTACGGACATTTGGATAGCCATTACGGTATCCATATTGTTCAGGTTTTTGGCATACGGAAATGCAGTAGCATAACTTTGATTCAACGTTAATGTTGCCGGTATCCATGGGTTGGGGTTGTTGTCATTGAAAGGCTGTGCGGCAATCGTGCAGATGCCATTTCCAGTACAGTCTGCACTCGGGTTGCCAAATCGGATACTGGCAGAAGTTGATCCGCTTCCACCTCCGCTATCATCGCCTCCGCCATCGGTTGGTAATTCTAGTTCGTCCTCCCATGTGTCTTGTCCATCTTGTCCCATTATTTTTAAATTTTTATTGTTAGAAAATACATATTTTACGCCCAACAGGCATGACTAAATGCTGTGTTGACTATGCAACAAGTTAGATGATTACTAAGATTTATTTAAATTTTATTTTAAAGTTTTGTTTGTGAAATATATAATTAATTGAATTGATGATATTTAGGGTTGTTTCTTTTTGTTTGTTGCTATTTATGTCGATTGGTGGAGGTGTATTACATGCGCAGAAGCCGTCGAACGAAGTGGATTCACTGAAGAAGTGCTTACTGAGCATTAGTGACACCAAAGACCAAGTTGATGTTTTGGTGAGGCTTAGCAAAAAGATAAAATGTACAAATGCCGAAGAGAAACTAAGATATGCACTGCTGGCTAAAGAACTGGCAAAAAAGAAGGGTAGTCAGGAACAAGTATTTTTAACCCTATCAAACTTAGGCGAAACCTATAGATTCTGTAATCAAGAATATGATAAAGCGATAACTGTTTTTAATGAATATATTAAGGTTTCCAAGGAATTAAAAGACACAACAAATGAGTCGCTTGCGTTTTATGGATTGGGGAGGTGTTATGAACTTCAAAACAATTATGCCCTTGCTATTAAATATTGGAAAATTTCGATTGACCTTCATCCGGATATTGAACAGGAAGCCACTATCTGGGGTAACATGGGCAGTATGTACGCAAAGCTTGCCGACAACACGAAAGCGCTGCAAAGTTATACTACCTCACTATCTCTGGTAGAGCGCAATATGAGAACCAAAAATGTACCGGAAATCAGGGATAGCTTTCAAGTGTCGGGCTTGCTACTTACAATTTCGGATATATATATATCCATGAACGAATACGAAAAGGCGCTCGAAAATGCCGATAATGCACTTGTGTTCGGCAGCGGAAATAGCTATTTAAAGACCTTAGCCTACATGAGTATGGGTAAATCTTATGAGTTTCTGCTCAATTATGGAAAAGCCAAGAGATACTATGAGCAGGCACTGGAATTGTCACAAACAACAAATGGTATCAATGAGGTTACTATTCTCCGGTATCTCGCTGAAATATATCTACTGGAACACAACAACGACCTTGCGATGCAATATGCAGAAAGGTCACTGGCAATTGCCGAGCGAATGAACAATGAATATGAGTTGCCCATCACCTATGTTACGCTGGCTAAAATACACACAACATTACGTGCCTACGACAAAGCTGTTTTGTTCCTTAAAAAGGCCATCGACATTGCCCAAAAAACACATGCCCTTGACAACGAAGAAGAAGCCTGGGAACAACTGCATACTACTTACGAGGCTATGAAGAAACCTGCTGAGGCGTTGGCAGCATACAAACAATTTATCTCGTTGCGCGACTCTCTGTTCAACATTGACAATGCCAGGGAACTGACGAGGATTGACCTGGAATCAAGATATAGTCAGTTAATGATTATCGACAGTATAGATAATCTGAAAAAAACGACGGAGTTGAACCTAATGGTTCAGAAACAACGAATACTTTCGATAAGTGGGTATATAGGCATTGGTTTGGTATTACTTCTTTCATTTTTTATCTACAGGAATTACAGCCAACAAAAGAAAGCCAACTTTGTCATCACTACAGCTAATGAGGATTTGCAGGAAGCCAATAAAGTTATCAGCGAAGAGAAAGAAATTTCAGAGCAATTGCTGCTGAATATTTTGCCGGAGGAAGTAGCGACAGAGCTAAAAAGAGATGGGAATGTCCGCGCAAAACAATTTGATGAGGTGAGCGTTTTGTTCACAGATTTTATAGACTTTACAAAGGCAGGCGAATTGTTTTCGCCTCAAGAGTTGGTCGCCGAATTGCACAGTTGTTTTAAGGCGTTTGATGTGATAACGAGTAAGTATCAGATAGAAAAGATAAAAACGGTTGGAGATGCCTATATGGCTGTATCCGGGCTACCTCAGGCTAATCCGAATCATGCTGTTGAAATGGTGTCAGCCGCATTAGACATGCAAGCGTTTATGGCGGCAAGAAGGAAGGCAATGGGAGAGAAAACTTTTGAGGTGCGTATTGGGATCAATTCCGGCAGCGTGGTTGCGGGTATCGTAGGTGTCAAGAAGTTCGCATACGATATTTGGGGCGATACCGTGAATATTGCAGCAAGGATGGAGCAAAATAGTGAAGCGGGAAAGATAAATATATCCGAAGCGACCTACGAACTTGTGAAGGATAGCTTTTCGTGCGAGTACCGGGGAGAGATTGATGCCAAAGGGAAGGGAATGCTGAATATGTATTATGTGTCTGCATAGCTAATGTGTTTTTATTTAAAAAAAATGCAGCAGACTGAAGTGTAATTGAAGATTTTTGTGATAATCAACCGTTGCTGGTATTGCTTTTTCTTAACATCAAAAGCAAAAGCTGATGACTACATTCAATGGCAGGTTCATCGTAAGGCCGTCGAACTCTTTTGCACTGATTGAATAGATGTTTGGGTGGCGCGAGTGAATGTGATCCAGCGAGTTAATTCGACCCTCATGTGTCAGGCGCTTGTGTTTTATTCCGACTCCGCCAAATATCTCCAGCATTAAGCGATGGTATTGTACTTGCATGCCCACCTTAAAGTTTAGTGAGAGGTTTTCATTTCTTACAAATATACTATCGAGGTAGGAACCGCGCCAAGACGTGGGGGAGTCATTGGGAAAAAACTCATAGATGGAATTAAATGAAGACCTATTGTAAATTGCTTCGGCAGATGCATATGCTCCTAATTTTTCCTCTTGGTAGACAAAGCGTTTGGCTTCTACGCCAACACGCACGCCTTCATAGTTTTCGTAAGGTGTAGTGCGCGCAAAGTCGTGTAAATAAGCATAGAGTATTTTACCAGAGTACTTGTTGCCAAAATAACGCTCATACCCTAATTCCGCACCAGGGTTTATCAGACCAATCAACCGCAGCGGAGTAATAGAGATATGGTTTTTATATGTCACGGTATCCTGGGCGTTACCTTGGATTTGCCACGACAGAAACAGTAGCAGCAAAAGGAAGTGGCAACCACAACGGGCTTTAAGGATTTTCATAAAGTGGTATGTGTTTTTGAGGGTGTCACAATTGGTATGCAAAAGGTATGAGGTTTAGAGTTTCTTTAATCGAACAAAATAGCAATAATGTGGAAATTAATTCTGGCACACCGAACTCTGAAAAATAAATTAATGCTGCATTTCTTTTCTCTTAAAAAAAATCGGAAGTGGGGGTTATGTCTTTACAAAAAATGCCCGTCTCCGGATAGAAACAGGCATTTTACGACAGTAGCGATGGGTCTTATTGTTTAACGAACTTTTTGACAATACTTCCGTTCTCCCCTTTGATGATAGCGTAATAAAGGCCTGATGGTAGTGTCTTAATATCGATATTAGTTTTATTGTCGTCAAGTGATTGTTGCAAAAGTACCTGTCCTATACTGTTCGAAATGCTTATTGAACCATTTGTGCTGGCTTCTGTTTTTATCGTTAATAAGTCTGTCGCAGGGTTAGGGAACAGCTCTGCTTCAAGGGCTTTTGCATTTAGGTTGTTGATAATAGTAGGTGTTCCAATTAAGTCGGTGGCAGTATTTGTCATTACTACTTCATTGTCGTCAAAGTAAATGCCAACTCTATTGGGAATAAATGTTCCGGGAGGCACGTCTTCTCGAGTTCTGATATTGAAAATAACCATGCCCTGACACAGGTTGTGATGTGAGCTGTCCGGAAGCATGATGTTTGGGAAATCAAATTTTACAATGTTTTGTCCGTCCACCTTACGAATTGCAATATTCATGGTTGCCGTCGCCATTTCTGTCTTCAAGGTACTTATATCTAGAAACTCAGACAGCGTGTCCATGATGTGGATGTTGTGAGCCGTATCGTTGCCGTCATTTTCAAACATTACAGTGTATTGCAATGTTGTTCCGGATGTAATAATACCGGAGGGTATCACGGAGATTTCGTTGGGGTCGTACGAAGACTTTACGGTGTCTACACGCACAGTATTGTTGTTGGTTGTGTCGACATCTTCAGATGTAGGGTTGACGCTGATACTTGTATGTACTGTATCCCCGGGAAGAAGCCACGTTCCAAGGCTGTATAGTGTTATAGATATCAGGTCCGGTGCAGGTCTCATTGACGAAACAGTGTCAAAGTTCCACGTAATGGTGTTTCCCGAAATCGATGCAGGAGTTGGCTCTGCCGACCGGAATGTGTATTTCGGGCTAAAGTTTACTTTCACCGTAGGGTTAACGACTGTGCCAAATGAGTTTGAGATTTGCACCAGAGTATTCGCCATGTGCCTGCCACAACGCATTGATGAACTTTGAGTGAGGTCGTAGTCAAAACTAACCGTACTATTCATTCCAAAATATTTGGTGGTGTATGTGTTCACAGTGTCCCTAATGGTCTCGTAGATTACGCCACTCGAAGGGCAGGCTTGCGTTACCCCGGCGAGAGTTGATAATACTCTAAAAGCATATACAGTTCCGGTAGGGCCGAGCGCACGGTAGTACAGTCCTCCCGTTGTTGATATGGTGTCTATGTGCTGTCCGTTTGAATCAATTTGAATTGTGACTGGAATATATGAAAAGTGCTCATCTCCGTCTAACGTGCAGTTGTGATTATTGTCTACATACATTTTTATTGGTATCGTTTTGCAATGCATGTATTCGTAGTCAAATGCGATCGAATCAACTAATGTGCTCCCTCTGAACAATTTTTGTTTAACCCGGTATGTTCCCGGGAAGTCGTAGTTGTGATATATGTGTGCAGTTACTGCTCCACCAAAAAGGGTGCTGTTATAGGTGCCGTCGCCGAAAGCAGTTGTTGCGTTATATGTTGCAGACGTACCACATGCAGCTATATAGAAGTCTACGTCTGAACAGGTAGTGTCTGCGTCATTATTTACTATGTGGTCGCTAATGCCGTTAGAAACAACACTTCCGCCACTTATCGTGCATCCTAAATACGTATATGTGAAAGTGGTCGCTCCTATGGACAGTGGAATAATTACACCTGTAGTCGGATTAATTGTTGCAATTCCCGGAGCAGAACTGCTCCACGTTCCTCCGGTTGGGGCGCAGCTTGCCGTGCTTAGTCCTCCTCCCAGACATAATGTCGGTGGGAAAGAAGCAACTCTGATAGGACGTACATAAACCGTGTCTTTCGAATAGCATCCGGTAGGAAGTGTGTATTTTATTATGTCTGTGTCATCTATCCCGCCGGTCCCGTATACGTCATACAAAATACCTGTTGATGAGATAGTATCAAACCCGGTTGACACACATGACCAGACACCACCGGAGGTGGCACAGGTCAGCGTCACTGAATGTACACCAGTTCCATTACAAATAGCCGGTGGTCCTATGATAGGAGCAGGAAGCGGGTTCACTGTTACTAATTTGTTTACTGCTTCGGCGCCCACCGTATAGGTAACTGTAACAACACTTGAGGTACTTACGGAGCCGCCGACCAGGACTGCCGAGCTGCTAGTGCTTCCCGAGCTGCCGGTAATGGTGGCAATAGTAGTAGACGAAACAGTCCAGGTGCCCCCGGGTGTTGCGTTGGTTAGAATCAGCGCAGAGGCGCTGCAGACATTACTTGGACCCGAAATAGGAGTTAATGCTGCAAATGCGTTGAACGATAAAACTACAGCAGATATTACTAGTAGCAGATTTTTCATAAAGTAGTGTATTTTTTATTAATGGGACGCGTATGATAGACAGTGCAATTGACAATTTCGGTTGGGAAATTTATGTATTAAATTAATGATAAAATGTTGTGTGCTGCCATTTGAGTGTAGCGTCATTTTATTATATTGACTTTTTGTTGCTAGTCTTATTTTGTACACAATATAGTTATTGACTATGTACTACACTTTTCGCAGATTGTGTGGATGTTTCTGATTATGTTGCGAAACATTGAAGTTTTGTAATTATAATTCTCTCTGCCGATTGGGTGGGTCAGGAGCGGGATTTTGTATTTAGTTGTTTGGTATATATTGTTGTGGTTAAACTTGTAATGTTTTTTTATTTTTAATTGAGTTATGCGGCATGCTTTTTGCGTAGATTTTTATTTCAAATCAATACAGGGTTTGTCGTTTCGTTAATTTGCTGTTGTTTTTTTATTTTGAAATAATATGTATCTTTTTATAAATGGAGTTGTCTTGTTAAGTTATTTTATTGTTTTGTTCTTATTTTAATACAGTAATTCAGGATTTTTTCTCCTTGAGAGTGGTTGCTTTTTGCTGAAAATCAGTTTAAAATGACAATTTTTCTGACTCAAATAAAAGTATTTTATTTATAAGTATGTAAATATTTTTTTTATTACGTTGGCGATTTGAATGTAATTTTATTTTGTTAAATTTGCCTGCAAACCGTATTGTTATAATTGTTTTAAAGCGTTTAAAATTTTTATTTTTCGGTAGTTATTGTTCTTGTAGTAAGTTATATGCCGGTGGAAGCTAAGTAGTGCTTTTGCTTGCAATACTTATATTAGAGCGATAAAATTGCTGATAAAACGAAGTTTTAAGTAAATATATTTTTAAAATCGTCTGTTTATGAGAAAGATTTATCTTGCATTGTTACTTCTGGCGACGGGATTGTTTATTACCGGTAAGTCATACGCCCAACCGAGTATAACTTATACTCCCGTTTCTCCTTCATGTGTCGGAAGTGATGTAAGTATCAATGGTGTAACCATCGCAGATGGTACCGGTGTTACAATTGCCGGAGCAAATAAACCTAGAGTTTATTTCCGAAAGAGTACAGGTTCTTGGATGTCTTCTCCCGGTACATTGGTAAGCGGCGACGGAACAAGCGGAACGTGGGACTTTACAATATCGGCATCAATGTTAGGCGGTTTGGCAGCTACCAATACTTTATTATACTACGTTGTTGCAGAAAGTGGCGGCGGCGTGACAGCTGAACCTGGTGCCGGTTTTTCTGCGACTGATGTTAATACAATCACTAGCCACCCATCATCGCCAAATTCGTTTGTTGTAAGTAGCTATCCTTCTGTCGCAGGTCTTTATGCTACTCCCAATTTCATATGCGTTGGAAATGAATTTACGTTGTCAACACCTCCAACGGTGGGTACCGGCGCAATTGTATCATATAATTGGACAGGTCCTAATGGATATAGTACAACTTCCACTACACCATCCGTTGTCTTAACGCCAACAACAACTGCTGCTACGGGCATGTACTATGTTAGTGTTACATATGAGGGTGATGGCTGTACTAGTGGAACTAGAAATGCGCCTGCTACCGTTTATCCGGCTCTGCCTGGAATTAGCGGAGCGTCTGAGGTTTGTGAAGGTGCAACTTCCTCGTATGTTATCGGCACTACCGGAGGTACATTTGTCAGTAGCGATCCTTCTATAGCTTCTATTAATTATGTTAATGGTACTTTGACCGGTGTATCTGCCGGAGAAGTTACTATATCTTATATAAAGGGGACTTGTTTTGTTACTAAGGATGTTACAATTAATGCGGTTCCTTCGGCAATTGCAGGAGATCCATATGTATGTTTGGGTAGCACTTCCGCTTTGAGTAATGCGAGCCCGGGCGGACTATGGTCTAGCGATATTCCTGCTATTGCTTCGGTAGATGGCGTTGGGCTAATGACCGGGAATGCCATTGGTACGACTGTTGTCAGCTACACGTTCCCTACTGGTTGTGCCGCTACATTGGACGTGTCCGTTAATGTTGTTCCGGCTCCGTTGACTGGTATTATGGAGGTGTGTGAAGGTTCGACTACAAATTTGGCCAGCTCTCCCTATGGCGGTACGTGGTCTAGCGGTAATACGGCAGTAGCCAGTGTGGGTTTAAGTTCGGGCTCTGTTGCAGGTGTGGCAGCAGGAACAGCTACTATTAGTTATGTTGTTGGCGGAGTTACAGGTTGTGTTGCAACAGATGTAGTAACTGTCAATCCTCTTCCTGCACCGATTACCGGGTCTACTTCGGTTTGCTTTGGGTCAACCACTTCACTTAGTAGTATGACAGCGGGAGGAACATGGTCTTCTGGCAATTTGTTGCTTGCTTCAGTTGATGCCTCAGGAATAGTTTCTGCCTATGGCGTTGGTACCGTTCCTGTTAGTTATACGCTTGGTACCGGATGTGCGAGGTCTGTTAATGTTGTTGTAAATGCAACTCCGCCGGCAATTGCGCTACCACATGAGGTATGTGTTGGTTCCAATTTGTATATGTCTGGTGTATCGGGTACATGGAGTAGTAGTGATCCATCGACAGCAACGATTACACCGACAACAGCGGTTGTTACCGGTGTTTCTGCAGGAACAGTTATTATTAGTAATATCAATACGCTGGGTTGTTATCGCACTGCCGTTTATACAGTTAATCCTGTTCCCGCAGCAATAACCGGTGACGCTATTGTATGTACGGGCACAACGCATCCATATTCAAATGTTACACCAGGTGGTTTGTGGACATCTTCAAATTCTTCTGTTTTATCAATAGTTGCAGCAACTGGTGAAGGAACAAGTGGTATCGCTGGTATCACTTCAATCAGGTATACACTTGGAACTGGCTGTTCTTCATCTTATTCCGTAACGGTTAGTAACACACCAGGGCCAATATTAGGACCAAATTCACTTTGTGTTGGTGGGCTGATTACCGTTACCAATAGCCTTCCTTCAGGTACATGGTCAAGCGATAATACTGCTGTAGCAACTATCGCGCCAATCACGGGCGCAATTAATGGTGTTAGTGCAGGTACTGCAAATATCACATATACTTCGGCCGCAGGTTGTATAAGAAGTAAAGAAATTACTGTGTTTCCTAATCCACCGGCAATCACCGGAACAATGGAGGTTTGTCAAGGTTTGAGTACCGTATTAGCAAATGGCGCTACGGGTGGGGTATGGTATTCCAGTGCTACCGGTATCGCAACTATTAATTCAGTTTCCGGCACAGTAGTTGGTGTTTCCGGTGGTACTGCAACAATGTATTATCAGTTGCCGACTGGTTGTAGAACATCGTCAGACTTTACGGTTAATCCGACACCGGCTGCAATCTCAGGTTCTTCGGCCATTTGTTTAGGTAGCACTGCTAGCTTCACTTCTACAACGCCTGGCGGGATTTGGAGCTCAGGAAACCCCGCCGTTGGCACGGTTAGTGGTAGTGGAGTTTTGACTGGTGTTGCGGTTGGAACGACGCGCATTTCTTACACAACAAGCTCTGGCTGCACTACTTCGAAAATTGTTACAGTTAACGCTCTTCCGTCGTCGATTGCAGGTTCTTTGGTAGTTTGTTCGGGAAGTACAACTGTTCTGACAAATTTAACAACCGGAGGAGCTTGGTCTAGTTCTGATTTAGGTGTTGCATCTGTAAATGCATTTGGTACTGTCAGCGGAGTATCTGCTGGCATTGCGAATATAACTTATACGCTTTCAAGTTCATGTTATACTACAGCAGCGGTTACGGTAAACCCGATTCCGGATGCAATAACCGGCTCGATGGTTGCGTGCATGGGCGACGTATCTGTATTGAGTACTTCCTCTACCGGCGGAACATGGAATAGCAGTTCTCCTGCTGTTGCTACCGTCGATGCGTCTGGTACGGTTACTGCCCTTGCTCCGGGAACGAGCGTGATAGCTTACACTTATGGTTCCGGTTGTGAGACGTCGACCGTGTTTACAGTAAACGCTCCGGCGTCTACAATTTCAGGTTTTGCTTCAGTTTGTGAAGGGCTCACAGGAACTCTTTATTCAACTCCCGGCGGTGGAAGTTGGTCAACTAGCAATCCATCAGTTGCTACAGTGTCTGGCGGTGTATTTACGGGCATCGGCGCTGGAACTTGTACGATATCTTACACCTTGGGTACAGGCTGTTCTTCTACCAGGGAAGTAACAGTTACACCTTCACCGGTAAGCTCTACCGGTAACCTGAATGTGTGTATAGGCGGGACTTCTACATTGAGCAATGCTACTGGTGGTGGCGATTGGACAAGTAGTAATTCAGCAATAGCTTCTGTTGACCCTACAACGGGTGTGGTTACAGGTGTTAATGTAGGGGTTGCAAATATAACCTACACGTTATCGACAGGCTGCAGAACTATTAGTTCTGTAACTGTTAATGGTTCCCCGGCAACAATTTCCGGTACTGCCACCACATGTATAGGTTCAGCGACAACTTTGGCCTGCAGTACGGTTGGCGGCTCTTGGTCGAGCAGTAACACTACTGTTGCGACCGTCGGTACTGGTTCAGGTGTTGTTTTGGGGCTGTCAGAGGGTGCAACGATAATTACTTATACTGTAGGAGCTACTGGTTGTTACCGCACTCGTACAGTTAATGTCTTCCCTGTTCCTGCAGCGATAACCGGTCCGACAGAAGTGTGTGCTGGTTTGTCAATTACACTTGCCAGTGCTACTTTGGGTGGCTTGTGGTCGAGTGGAAATACAGCAGTAGCTACCGTTGGTGCTGTTTCTGGTGTTGTTTCAGGGCTTTCCTCCGGAAATGTGAATATGACGTACACTATGGCTTCGGGCTGTAGTGTTGCTAGAGCAGTAACAGTCAATCCTCTTCCGGCGGCCCTTACCGGATCTTCTTCGGTATGTGTGGGCGCAACCACAGTTTTTTCGTCTACGACTTCCGGCGGAACGTGGAGTAGCAGCAATAATTTGATTGCGACCGTTGGTACGAATGGCTTGATTACCGGTGTATCTAATGGTTCAGCTTTTATTACTTACTCGACAGGGTCGGGTTGCTTCATCGTTAGGGCTGTAAATGTAAACTCGCTTCCTTCTCCGATTGCCGGTAATCTTTCGTTGTGTGAAGGTGCTACGACAAATCTTAGTAGCCTATCTCCCGGTGGTACCTGGACGAGTTCGAGTGTAGTCGTTGCAACCATCGGTTATACTTCCGGCATAGTTTCGGGAATAAACGGAGGAACTTCGACAATAACCTATACAACTTCTTCAGGTTGCACCGTTACTGCAATTGTAACAGTTAACACAATTCCTACATCAATATCAGGAATCACAACTCTTTGTATGGGGTCTTCGTCAACCCTTAGCAGCTTAACGGCTGGCGGTTCGTGGAGTTCTAGCAATCCTTTGATTGCATCAATTGGAGCAGGCTCTGGGATTGTGACTGGAAATGCGGTTGGAAGTGCTCTTATTACTTATTTGTTGCCAACGGGCTGTCGTACTACAACACCTGTGACAGTCGGACCTGTGCCAGCCAATATAACCGGAGTTGCGGTGGTTTGTGAGGGCGGTACAACAACACTTACAAGTGTTAGTGGCGGTGGTAGTTGGAGCAGTGAGGATAATACGATTGCTACCATAAATTCTGCCGGATTGGTTAATGGTATTAGTTCAGGAACTGTGGTAATAAGTTATACAACTGCAATCGGTTGTGCTAAGACACGTATTGTTACTGTTAACGCACTTCCTGATCCTATTGGCGGTTCTGCTGCAGTTTGTGCCGGTAATACAACAACGCTTACGAATGCGACCTCAGGCGGTGTATGGCAGAGTAGTAATGCTTCTGTTGCAACAATAGATGTTACTACGGGTGATTTGAATGGTTTAGCGCCGGGTACATGTATTATTTCGTACTCAATGCCAACTGGTTGTCGTACGTTCGTAGTCGCTACTGTTTATCCATTACCAACGCCAATTACCGGTCTTACCAATATATGTACTGGGTCTTCAGTGTTGTTGTCTAACGGAACTGCAGATGGTATCTGGTCATCAGACAACGGTTCTATTACCGTTATTGAACCAGGTACGGGACTTCTAACAGGAACAGGCCCTGGTATTGATACAGTACGTTACACTGTTACCGGTGGTTGTCAGGCACTTATTACTGTGACTGTTACACCTGCACCCCCACCGATTTCGGGTGATTTGAATCTTTGTGCAGGAGAAACATCGTTACTGACAAACCCTGTTGCAGGTGGTAGTTGGAGTAGCAGTAACCCCACTGTAGCAACAATTGATTTGGGTAGCGGCTTGTTGACTTCTCTCACAGAAGGTTCTACAACGGTTACATATACGCTTGGCGCAGGATGTAAGGTTTTTGCACCTGTTAACGTGAATCGTGCACCATCACCTATTACCGGCCCTACTGAAGTTTGTATGGGGCATACCGTTACACTTTACAACTCAGTAGCTGACGGTACATGGAGTAGTACAGATGCATCAGTTGCATCGGTGTTTGCTACAACCGGTATTGTTACCGGTGTTGCAAATAATACCGTAACTATTAAATATGAATTGCCTGGTGGTTGTTTTGCGTCATTTGCCATGACTGTTAACGCTACGCCGCCACCAATCGGAGGTATTGATAGCGTATGTAAAGGTTTGACGACAACACTGACAAATTCCCTCTCTAGTGGTATTTGGACTTCAAGTGACCCTTCAATTGCACCGGTTGATTTGTTTACCGGCGTAGTTACCGGCGTTAACGATGGTACAGCTACCATTTCTTATACATTGTTGGGTACCGGTTGTTATAGAAGAACGGAAGTGACTGTTAACCCAACACCGGAACCTATTACAGGTACAACAAACGTTTGCGTAGGTTCATTTACTGTTCTTAATACAGCCTCTGTTGGGGGGACATGGAGCAGTAGCAATTTAACCGTTGCTACCGTTGGGTCGGGAACCGGTATAGTTTCAGGTTTAGATGCTGGGTCTGCGACGATAACTTATACATTGCCTTCGGGTTGTATCGCAACAACAATTGTGGTTGTTAATCCTTTACCAGATGTAGTAGTAGGAGCCGATGAATTATGTGTTGGGTCTGCCACAACATATACAAACTCGACTCCTTATGGTACCTGGTCGAGCAGCATTCCTTCCGCTGTTTCGATTGTAGAAACTTCAGGAGAAGCGACTGGAATTGTTGCTGGTACGTCAACTATAAGTTACACATTGCTGTCTACCGGTTGTTACACTACAAAGCAAGTATCTATTAATCCATTGCCTCCACCGATTTTGGGTAACCCTAATGTATGTTTGGGTAACACAACGTTCCTAACCAATGCCTCATCAGGTGGTACTTGGAGTAGTAGTGCCGGTTCTGTAGCGACGATTGACGCCTTTGGTAATGTTACAAGTGTAGGGGCAGGTACAACAACAATTACTTATACAATTGGTACTGCATGTTACATTACTCAGGAAGTTAACGTTGAGCCAACATTGAACCCCATTACCGGACCTACCAATGTTTGTGAGTTTGCTGATGTGACGCTACTGAACGACTATTCAGGTGGTATCTGGACGTCTAGTGACATTGCAACGGTGACCGTTGGTTCTACAGGTGTTGCTACAGGTGTTGCGGCGGGTACTGCAACGATTTCGTATGCGACTCCATTAGCGGGTTGTTATACCACCAGAGCAATTACGGTTGACCCTGTGCCAATGGCGATAGTTGGTGATGATACAGTTTGTGAAGCTTCTACATTTACACTTACTAATGCTACGCCGGGAGGTACCTGGAGCAGTAGCGACGTGACTGTTGCAACTATCGACGGTTCCGGAACGGTTACCGGCGTCTCCGGTAATACCGCAACAATTTCGTATATCGTTGGTTCTGGTTGTTTCGCAGTAAGAGAGATTACAGTTAATCCGCTTGCGGATGCCGGTGATATCTCCGGACCATCAGAATTGTGTATTACTACCAATATCTCGCTGGCAAGTTCTTCGACCGGTGGTGTATGGAGCAGTAGCGATGCTACTATTGCCTCTGTTTCTACTACTGGTGAGGTTACAGGTGAGGCTGTTGGTACTGCTACTATTTCGTACATAGTCACCAACTTCTGTAGCGCTGATACTGCTGTCTACAATGTATTGGTTAAGCCGGCAGCAGATGCGGGAACGCTATCCGGTGCTACTGAATTGTGTATTAATTATTCGACTACTTTGTCAAGTACAGTGTCAGGCGGGCTGTGGAGTAGTAGTGATACTACTGTGGCTGTAGTAGATGCTGTTGGTAATGTGACTTCGCTTTCGGCTGGTACTACAACTATCTCGTATTTAGTGACTACAGATTGTGGTTCAGATATATCTACTGTAACATTTACGGTGCATACGATGGCTCCACATACTGATATTACTATCCATCCGGATGATCAGATTTGTGCGAATAGTTTCTATTTGAATTTTGGTGCTGCTTCAGCTCCGGATACTGGTATGAGCTATACATGGACAGCAGAGAATGCGGAAGTATATGCAACCTCTAGTCCTGACAAACAGCGTGCATTGGTGAACTTTATCAATCCTGGTACTGCTACTGTTCGTCTTACTACACAGATTGTTAGTACCGGTTGCTTCGTTGTTGATAGCTTTGTTGCAACAGTAAATGCAAGTGATACGGTAATGCCTGAGATTAGCTACTACGGAGATGAGTTGGTTTGCTCTGACAATACACTTAGTAGTTATCAATGGGGATATGACGAAGAAGGTACTTTGGATTCTGTGTTGCTTCCGGGTGAGATTATGCAGTCGCTATATCTTCCTGTACCAGACTTTACAGGTAGGAAGTATTGGGTAATGGTAGAGCGTGGAGGTTGTTATCACAAGGTGTACTATAACGCGCCTGCTAACGTCGGCCCTGTTTCTATTCGTACACTTGGTATGGTTCTATTCCCTAACCCTGCTAACTCAACTGTAAATATTGAGGTAAAAGGAATAACTGGTGGTGAGCAGATGTCAGTTCGTCTTATCGATATGATGGGTAAGGAGTTGCAAAACGTAGAACTGGCAAACGGAAAGGGTAGCATAAATGTTTCAAACCTTGCTTCAGGTGTTTATTCGGTTATGCTGTTGAATGATGGTGTGAAGGTGGCATCGAGAACATTTGTGAAGAACTAAATACGTTCCAGGTAAAATAATGGCGGACTTTCTGAATTTCAGGAAGTCCGCTTTTTTTTGAAATACATTTTATTTGCCAAAACTGATTGCCATTACTGTTTATTCAAGCAGAATGACTTTACGGTAATATATAGACTTGTTTGACTGACATGCTTAAATTTGCACCGCAGGTAACTTCGCTGGTTTAATAAATTGAATTCAGATATGACAGACAGAATAGAAAAGTTGAAAGAATTTCTTGCTAAAAGTCCTAACGATTCATTTTTGAATCACGCAATAGCGTTAGAATATGTAAAGGTGGGAGATGATACGACAGCCAGATTGCATTTTGAGTTGAACTTGACGAAGGCTCCCGGCTATGTAGCTACCTATTATCATCTTGGTAAGTTGCTCGAAAGGGTGGGGTTGCAGCAGGAGGCGATTGCCACATATGAGCGTGGAATGATTGTGGCCAAAGAGGCGAAAGACATGCATAGTTACAGCGAGTTGCAGGGTGCCTATGAAGACCTTGTTTATTAAATTTTATACTTAATCACCATCGACCTTTTGGACAATCTAAAAGATAATTTTATAATAAACTGGAAATCTCAATTCCCGAAGTTACAGGGAGGTAAGGTGTTGCTTGCCGTAAGTGGAGGCTCAGATTCAATGGTAATGGCAGAGTTGTTCAAGGTATCTGGTATTTCGTTTGGCGTAGCTCATTGTAATTTTGGTCTAAGGGGCATTGATGCTGATAAAGACGAAGAACTCGTGCGGAAATGGAGTGAAGCGGTTGGTGTTTCTTTTCATGCGGTTCGCTTTGATACAAAGAAGAAGTCTGCCGAATGGAATACCGGTACACAAGAGACTGCCCGAAAGCTGCGGTACGATTGGTTTGAGGAAGTATGTAAGCAATTCGGTTATGATGCGGTGGCAACCGCTCATCATGCTAATGACAATGTAGAGACGTTGTTTATCAATTTGTGTAAGGGGACAGGGATTCAGGGGTTGCACGGTATACAGCCGGTAAACGGTCGAGTCATCAGACCCTTGTTATTTGCTTCAAGGGATCAGCTGCGTGCTTATGCAGATGAAATGCAGGTGCCGTACAGGGATGACGCCTCTAATGCTTCAGACGACTATCTGCGTAACGCTGTTCGTCACAAGTTGGTACCGGTAGTTGAGGATTTATTCCCAAATGCTATAGCGAATATCAACAGCAGTATTAGCCATTTTGCTGAGGCAGAGGTGTTGTATCATAATGCTGTGGGTGTGGAGCGGAAGAAGCTAATGGAGCGGCGTGGACAGGACTACTATATCCCTATCAGGAAGTTACAGAAGCGACACCCGATAGCAACAATATGTTACGAACTGTTTCGCCCGTTCGGATTTGTTTCAGCACAGATTCCACATATTCTTACACTATTGTCGTCTGAGTCGGGGCGTTTTATTGCTTCCGCTACTCATCGGGTTATCAGGAACAGAGAATTTCTGGTGGTGACTTCGATAGCAACTGCAGAAGCAGACCTGATAGAAGTGCAGGATGCACCAGCTGTTGTAGAAACGGAGCGCGTTGTGTTTTCTTTCGAATTACTGGATTTGCCTGATAGACTACAGACGGACAGTACGATTGCATATATAGATGCCGATAAAGTCACGTTTCCACTTGTTCTGCGCAAGTGGCGGATTGGTGACTATTTGTACCCTCTTGGTATGGGTATGAAAAAGAAGAAAGTAAGCCGTCTGCTGATTGATAGAAAGGTGGCAATACATGATAAGGAGCATGTGTTTGTCTTGGAGAGTGACAAACGTATAGCCTGGGTAGCTGGGATAAGACTTGACGAGCGCATAAAGGTGACTGCTGCAACACGCAGAGTGCTGAGGGTAACGGCAGTGCCCAAATTGTATCGATTCTAATAGGGGTGCATCAATGTGTAGATGAAGTTAACGCCATGCGAAGGATCTGTGAGCAGTGCGTACAACATACCATATACAGCCCCCCATATGTGCGCATCATGGTTCACGTTCCCTTGTCCTCGTTTTGCCATATAGGCCTCAGAAAGCAGGTAAATAACGCCGAAAACAATACACGGAATACCTATAGGGATGAACAGTAAACGTAGCCGTCCCCAGGGAGCCATATAAATAACAAAGAAGAGGATAGATGATGTACCACCGGACGCACCCAGCGAGCGATAATAACTGTTGTTTCTGTTTTTAAGAAATGACGGTAGCGACGCGACAATTATACCGGTAAGGTACAGGGTGATGATACCACCACCCAAAACGCTTTCAACGGAGCTGCCCATAAAGTAGAGCGTAAACATATTGAATAGCAGGTGGTTCCAGTCCGCATGAATAAAACCCGAAGTAAGCAATCGGTAATACTCTTGCGGGTTGTCCATATAACGGGGCCAGAGAATCAGTTTGTTAACCAGAGATTCATCACGGAATGCAGCAACGGATATAAGCACCGTAACAGCAATAATAATTAAGGTAATGGACATATCCGAAGCTTATGTTTATTTGAGTCCAAATGTAAACAGTATCTGCAACATAGCGATACTACCATTTGGGGGATTTAACATTTACCTTAAACAGACTGTTTAGTGGTTTGTTCGTTCATAGTGCAGTTGTACCAACCCCGTTTCATAACTTTTTGCGTTGACTAACTGCAGCCTTTGTTCTGGTCTGCCATCTTTAAACAGTCTAACACCATCGCCAAGTAACACAGGAATAACCGAAATAATAAACTCGTCTATCAGTTCGTCTTTCAATAGTTCGTTTACAATCTCAGCACCACCATCTATGAAAATGTTTTGTCCGGTTCTGCTTTTGAGTGCGTCTATCAGACCCTTTAGAGTCCCGGTATAAAAGTTGACATTACCCGCAGTTTCTCGTTCCGTACGTGTGATGATATAAGTCTCTTTGTCGGCATGCACATATTCAGGAACATGTGCCATAATCCAATCGTATGTTTTCCGACCCATAACAACCGTATCAATACTTGCTAGGAAGTCATGATACCCATAATCCTCACCTTGTTTCTCTACCATCGACAAAAACGACAGGTCGTCATTAGGTTTGGCAATATAGCCGTCTATACTTGTTGCGATATATAATATTGCTTTTCTGTTGCTCATAGGAATGATGTTTTATTGGGGTGAATATTTGAGAAATGTAGCTGTATCAATTCGATAAATTTACCAAAAACAGAAGAACTCTTTTGATCTGGTCATAAGTTTTTGAACTAGAAAATGTAGATCGTTTGCACTAAAACATATTATTTGTTTTTTGGCTCTAAGCGAAGGCTTTTTGGAGATCGTTGCTTTAATATAGTAGTTTTTAACTTCAGTCGAATTGTCGTATGTCTACATTTGAATTAAATTTCCAATAAAATTGACAAAATAATCCTAATTTAGCTGTGTGAAGCACAGGAAAGACTATTTTAGTAATTCAATGACCGTACGAAAGGAGCCTTTTGTCATGTATGTTGACATGAACAGCTACTTTGCGAGTTGTGAGCAGCAGCGGCATCCGGAGTTGAGGGGTAAGCCGTTGGGGGTGCTAACTTATGATAGTCCGAATGCAGCCGTAATTGCCGCCTCAATAGAAGCTAAGCGCTATGGGGTAAAGACCGGAATGCGGCTTCGTGAGTGCCGGGAGCTATGCCCGCAAATGCTGACAGTGACCACCCATCCGGCATGGTATCGACGTATTCATGTAGATTTTATGGACATATTGCGTAGCTATTGCGATGATGTGATTCCCAAGAGCATAGATGAGGCGGTGGCCAATTTTCATTCCTACCACTTAGTGTATAACGACCTCACGGCTGTTGCCAAACAGATAAAAGCCGACTTAGCTGCTAAGTATGATTATCTGAAATGCAGTATCGGTATTGCTCCCAATTCGTTTCTCGCAAAGGTGGGTACAGAGTTGCAGAAGCCAGATGGGCTTATCGTAATTACCGAGGATAATATAGATGCATACCTGTCCACCCTGAAGTTGACTGATTTGCCGGGTATAGCAGCTGCCAATGAACGTAGGTTGCAGCTGATAGGTATTCGTACGCCTGTGGAGATGCGCCACTCATCTGCAGCCTTGTTGCGAAAAGCATTCGGTGGGGTAGTAGGAGAATACTGGCACCGTCGGCTCAACTTTGCAGAGGTAGATATGTACAGTCGTGCCGAAAACAAGACAATGAGCGCTACCCGTACGCTGAGCAGGCAGCAGAGCAGCGACCCACAAAAGCTGGAAAGCATGTTGATATCGTTGTGTACCCGATTGGAGCAGCGGATGGTAAAGAGCAACCTCTTTTGCAGGGAGGTGTATTTCAGTATCAGATATCGAGACCGCACCAAATGGGAGACTACTGTAAAGCTCGCGGACCCACTGCAGGATGCCATGGAGTTGCGTAACTACATAAAGGAACGTATTGCCGACTTTGAGAAGAGCAGGGGAGTGAGTACGCTATTTACTGACAAAACCACCAATCTTAATGTAGCTATTCAGTCGTTTATAAAGGGAGATGTTATGCAGTACAGCCTGTTTGACAATCGCATAAAGCGAGACACAGTGCGTCGGGTGATGTACCAGATTAAGGACCGCTACGATAAAAATATCGTGCGGAAGGGTAGTGAGTTGTTTAATCCTCATGTCATGAAAGATGCTATTGGCTTTGGTTCGGTAAAAGATATGATAGTAACGGATGGAAAAGTGAAGAATCAATATCTGCTGGAAGAGGATGAAGGAGATGGTAAGTATTTGGTAACAGACGCAGAGAATAAAAGGAAGCCGGAATATCAGGAGGAAACTTATGAGTATCAGGATTTATGGATGCCACCGGATGTTGAAGGTGTTGACGAATAAGTCGGGTCGATATGTTTGAAAGTCTTTTAACCCTTTTAAAATTTAATATACATGATAAATCAGGAAGCCAACGAGCGTTTTGAAAAAGGAAGGGGCGCACAGTACAATCCTAAAAACAGATTTCTGAAAGGGGAGTACGTGCAGGAGCATGCCGAAGGTATAGACGATTGGGAAGCTGAAACGCGTCACACCGAATATATATACGACAACAGCAAAACACTTGTCAACAAAGTGACCAGCCCCGATGTCGGTATGATGTACTCTGCTAACCCGTATCAGGGGTGCGAACATGGTTGTATTTATTGCTATGCACGCAACAGCCATGAGTATTGGGGCTATAGTGCAGGATTGGATTTTGAGAGCCGCATTGTTGTAAAGAGGAACGCGCCGGCGCTACTCCGGAAGTTTTTCGACAATAAGAATTGGGAGCCGGCAACAATTTCATTGAGTGGCAATACAGATTGCTATCAGCCCATAGAACGCAAGATGAAGATAACAAGGGCGCTGCTGGAGATATGCCTCGAATACAGAAATCCTGTCGGTATTCTTACTAAGAATGCATTGGTACTTCGTGACCTCGATATTATTCAGGAGTTGGCGAGGAAGAATCTGGTACGGGTGTTTTCGTCCATTACTTCGGTTGATGAAGATCTTCGCAAGGTATTAGAGCCTCGCACCGCTACTTATCGCACCCGCCTCAAAGTCATCAAAACCCTGTCGGATGCAGGAGTACCTACTGGTATTATGAATGCACCACTCATACCAGGACTCAACGATATGCACATTCATGATGTCTTGAAAGCAGCAAGCGATGCCGGTGCAAAATGGGCCGGATATACTGTCGTTCGGCTAAACGGTGCCATAGGCGACATTTTCAAAGACTGGCTATACAAGGCGTTCCCCGATAGAGCAGACAAAGTATGGCGCCAGATATGCGAGTGTCATGGTGGTGCTGTGAATGACAGTCGTTTCGGGAACCGGATAACCGGAGATGGGAAGTTTGCTACGCTTATTCGGGATCAGTTTCACCTGTACTGTCGCAAATACAATCTAAATGTCGAGCAACAAGACCTCAACACTAGTGACTTTAGGCGGGTAACGAACAATCAGCTTAGTTTGTTTTAAGGCGTAGCATCGGGGAGCTATTTCCTCATAAATATAACGTTCTGTTGCTTCGGTGAGCGACCCAATGTTATTTCTTTCAGCTTTAATTGCGGGTTTGTTGTTAGCAATTATTGCGGTGCTCCACTGTATTATTCGGCTGGCTTTAGCATATCCATGCGTTTAAGAATTTCCGGAAAAAAGTCAGCAAGCGTTGGGAACTGGTCTCTATGCAGTTCATATTTTTTTAGCTCGTCGGCTATGTCAGTTGCAAAATAGAAGCCGGTAGTTTTTTCATAAGCGGATAGCTCATTCGCTGCATCCGCACCATAAATTTTATGAACTATCCGTATGGTAGTTGCTCGAGTTATCAGTTCGTACATAAAGCTTTCCCATGTGCTGTATCCTTCCTCCTGCGCCATTTGTTGTACTGAGGGGAACAGCTTTTTCTCATACACTTTCGAGTCGACTAAAAACTGTTCTGTAATCGGGTTGGCATAATTGTGGCTGAACTCGTGTATCAGAAGGTCTTGCTCCAGGTATGTTTTGTCAAAAACAGGTAACGAATCTTTTGCATCGCCGGGGCCTATCATGGCGTACATTTCAGGCACGTCTTTTCGCTCAAGAGTGAAGCCGCCTGAATGCAGCAACGGAGATAGAATTACACTCCATCTGGCTTGTTTTCTAATGCCGAAATAGCTTTCAATTTCGGGAATGATATTTTTATTGCCCACAGAATCGCGAACGTCACTCAGCATATTGTCCAGAAACGAATGCTGGATCTTTAAGAAGTCTGCGCAAGACGCATCGTTGTAAAAGTTGATGAGCTCTTGCCGAAACATCGAAAGGGAGTCTGCACTTATCGGCCTTTTTTCAAAAGGGTAATCTACTTTGTGCATTGCGCTGTTGTCTGTGAACGAAGTGTACTGATATCTCCAGTTGACCGGATAGCCGTAGACAAATCCCTTTTCAAACAGCGCTTTGGCTAATGAAACCGCTTTATGTTCTTTGAAGTGTGCAAAGTGTTTTTTAGCAGCCTCTTTATAAGAAGTTGCATGCGGCGACAACAATGGGTAGTCTGCCAACAGAAAGACATAGTACATCGTTTCGATCGAGGTGTCAATAGAAAACGTGATGGAGTTTTGCTTGACTGTTTCGACCTTGCCGGATGATGACTTTTTTTTGTTGTTTTCGCTGTCGCAGGCAGCAAAGAACAACAGAAAAAGTGTACAGTAAATTGTGCATTTCATTAGATGTGGTTATTTGGTTTTGGATGCTGGTTTTATTTGTTGTTTATTGCAATATAACGGAAAAAGGCGCTCAAGTAGTAATCAGAATCGATAATAGGCCCGGAAAGTAACTGCGTTATTAAATTGATCTGCGAGAACGTTGTAGCGCTCCGGTACTCGTTGCAATGGGCGAATTGTGGTGGCCGAGTATTGAAAGCGCACATTGCCGTACCAGTGTTTATGCATCCTTACCGTGAATCCTGCTATATAGCTGATATCGAAATTATTGAAATAGTTGTATTGTGGAAATATTTGTACCGGGACGTCTGCAGCTCCCCATTCTTTTGAAGAGATAAGTCGGGCATAAGAAACCCCAACCTCGTAGTCGAAAAACTGCCATCGTTTCAGATGAAACAACAGTGGTATTTCTGCATATTTGAGATTCAGATAGTATTTGTCTAAGTAGGTGCCTACATAGTACGACTCCTTTACATGAGCACCTCTTGATCCCTTTTTTGTGTAGAGCATTTCCAGGCTTACACCTATGGAATTACTCAGGTGCACATAAACCATACCACCGACATTCAGCCCAACGTTGTGAAAACCAGCGTGTGAGTCCCCGTCTACCTGTGTGAAGTTAAGCCCGAAGATAAGACGCCCGTCAAAAGTCTTATCATCGTCCGGAAATATATCATCGCTCTTTGCAGTACATACATAGCCTGACACAACAATTAATAGTGACAATAAGTATCGGACTGCAGGCATATTATGATTTGATTAGTTAGTAAACGTGAGAAAGATAACTCTATTGTGAAGGAGAGAAATGTTGTGACATGTTATGGCGATGATGCAATGTGTCGTTGAAAGTCTGGAAGGACAATAGCAAACCGCTAACTAATTAAACGCAAATAATACAATAGATTTGCTGTTCCTATGTGTAAATGTATGCAGACGTAATGTTAGACAGGGTATTTATAAAACTAAGTTCGCTTTTACTTGTGCTGTTAATGGCAGTCAGTGTCTCCGCTATGGCACAGACTGCCATTCACGATTCAGCCAAGAAGAATCAGGAATCTAAACCTGTATCGACTAAGAAAAAAAGAGCAACCCGGAAGAAGGAACGACAGCACGCAAAACATGAATCAAAATATGCATCTTCTGCTCGTACAGTATCCGGTAAACCTCGGAAAGCTAGTATTAATTATCCCAAGTCGATTTTTTATGAGCGGTTCAGGGTCGGGATAGTAGTTTCACTATATCTGGACGAGTTGGTACGCGGTTCATCAGTAACATTCAGAGGTAAGACACCGGAGAAGGCTGCGGATGGCCTGGCGTTCTATCAGGGTGTGCGACTGGCAGCAGATAGCCTGGATAAAGCAGGCGCGAGTATCGACATCGATATTTATGACGCAGGTTCTTTTTTGCAGTCTCCTGATATGCTGATTACCAAACGACGATTCGACTCGACCGACCTTATCATTGGCGCGGTAGAGCAACACGATATACCTATCTTATCCGACTATGCGCAGAAGCGGAAAATAAATTTTGTATCTGCCTTGAGCAACTATGACGGTTGGGTAAAGGACAATCAATATTTCACAATGTTACAACCGACTATCAAGAGCCATTGTGAATATATCATTGATGACCTTTCAGAAAAGTATACAAACCGGGATGTAGCTTTGTTTTATCGGACTTCTGATCTGGCGGATGATAATGCTGCGCTATATATTCTGAATGACTTATATAGTGAAGTCAGGTTTAAAAAGCTATTGTGTAATAACTTGCCGGACAGGGTAGCATTGGCATCTGTACTCGACACCAACAAGCCGAATGTTATCGTGGTCAGCGTACTCGATGCCACATATGCCGATAGTATACTGAACGTATTATCTGAATCCTTTCCCGGAAATCATTTCGAAGTTTATGGAATGCCGACCTGGCATAGTATCGCGAAACTCAAACGCGCAAACAAATATAAAAACCTGACTATCAACGTGACCTACCCGTTCAATTTTGATGCCGCCGATAGTACATTACGTGGAAGGGTAAAGGCAACGTATAAGCTGCCGTTCGGAGGAACGCCTTCTGAGATGGTTTTTAGAGGGTATGAGGCAATGCTGTGGTACGGCACACTTTTAGAGCATTATGGTACCCAGTTCAATAACAATTACGGCGACGTAAAAGCCCCGTTTACCCGGTTTAAGATTAAGCCAAGATGGGATAGAAACGGAAGATTGCTTTATTTCGAGAACAAGAACATCTATATGTCCGCCTATCAAAGTGGTGTTAGCCAGACAAAATAACTACGCTAGAAAGTCACTTTAGCGTAACAGATTTGTTTCTTTTTAAAACAAGGGACTATCAATACGCGTCCGGCTACCTGTTTTGCGTAGCGGGGCAACCAATCAGAATAATCATTTAAGTCGGTCATTAGGCTATTAATTTCAGATTGGCCATTTGCGGTAACTGTTGCTAGTTGAATTCGGGAGTGCCGCGAATTGAAGTCGTTAAAAAGAAACGCAAGGGTTCCGCCTGTATTTAGCAGTGCATATGAAGAAAACACGCCTTCATCTTCTTGCGAGAATTGATTTTTAGGAATGAATGTGCTCCATTCTCGTTTGCCATTTTTATCGTACGCAAGTGCCATAATGTCTTTGTAGTGATACTCTCGAACGGTAGAGTTCATATAGGGCGAATAGAATGAATAGTAGCCAAATCCGGGAGTGAATGTGTTGCGCGTTGTTATGTACTGTATTTCAGACACCAGAACGAATCCTCCGTCATTTTTTACGATGAGCTGTCGAACTATAAAATTGTCGAATGCATTTCTCTTACGGCGAGAGCGCGTAGCCTCAGACAATTCAGCGTCGAAAGGCAGGTAGCGTTCGGTCACAAATGCATCCTTTGCGATGTCATAAGCCGCATAAATGATACCGTCAAAATTCCCGTTTTTATTATCAGAATAGAATCCTCCGAAATAAACTTTATTGTTTACGTTGTCGATTTTGGTATAACCACCGGCAGCATACTGCTCCCCTAAATTCAACTCCTTTGCTTCGAATGTTTCTGATCCGGGCTTTAACTTTAATAACCAGTATTGGTCTGCATAGTCCTGTGAGCCAACGGGTGTGAAGGCAGCCATGTATATGGTGCCGTCATTCGCAACATTTATTTCTCCATGTTGTGGCATGTTGCCGGGCTTGAATGTCGCATTGCTTTGTTTTACAACAGCTGCATTGTCATCCAGCCAAATACCTTCAAACTCAATCGATCTGTTTTTGTTTTTGACTGTGTATATAAGTATGTGCTTCTTGTCGTCCGATACGGCCGACAGATAGTATGTTTTTGTGGCGCCAAACAGGCCGGTTTTCGTCTGTCCAAGTTCAAGTGGTTTTCCCTGCAGCATGCCGAATTTATCAAGCAATGCAGCATACTGTACCACTTTATTGCTTTCCAGTCCCTGATACAACACCAATATTTTATCGGGATAAGTAACAAATCGAATATTGTAAATTCTTGACGGCAGAAAGTCCAAAATGATGGTGGCAACTTTTTTCATTGAGTCGTCGTAGGCATCCAGTTGCGCTGCATCAGTATTTCTAAGATAGGTAAACAGGTATCCACCGGTCATGCCCACAACGGTATAGGCATCAGTTTGGTAGTTGAAGTGGTCGTACCTTGAGTACACGACCTCTTGTGCTTTGCTATCGAAAAGCAGGAAGAGTAGACAAAGTGAAACGATAATCCGCTTGGTAGAATTCATACTCAAATTTAAGATAGATGTGCGAATGCAAAGTATAATTTATTGCGAAATAAAGCGGTCAGCATTTTCAGAGCTGGGAATCATGCATTTATCTCTTTTGCCAAACCACTTATATCTATTGCGGCCAACAAAATCATAAACCGCATTTCTGATAAACCGTGGAAAGATGATAAAACAGAAGAGAAGCGACCAGACACCTCCCAGTAAACGAACTGTATGTAGTGCTGCATCTGACTTGGTGTAATACTTGTCTTTGTAGAACAATATCACACTTTCATCGGCTTTGCTTTTTTGGGAGGTTTGCAACACTGCCTCCATACTTACCGAGGATTGCAGCGGCGCAAAGCGGAAAATCTTCCTCTTGTCGTGACGGATAACAAACTGAATAGTACTGTTACATAGGTTGCAGACACCATCAAAGTATAATATCGGTTTGGGAGAGAGGTCTATTATCACACTTTTGCTATTGTAGAGGGTGGCCGGTTTGCTTTATTGGGTCGTTTTTTGCTTCAGCGCATTCCGTATGGAATCTGCCTTAACTTTTACCTCAATTTTTATTCGGTGCCTCAGGTCTTTCTGTGCTCGCAACTCTAAATCCCTAAAACGTATTTCGGAAATAGAATCTATCCGATGCTGTATTTCTTGCTCAGTTAGGGGTTTAGGCGTTTCCTTTTTACAGGATGATAACCCGATAAGCACTAACCCTACTGACAGTAATATTCTGCTCATAGACAATTGCAAAGTTACCGCATCCTGCCCCTACAATTGCTATCTACATTCTAAAATTAACATTTTAAAACTTTATTTATATAAATTCAGAATTGACGATAATTTGCTGCCTCGAACCCTCGAAGGACTACTGGAAGAACGAAAGTGTAACAATTTTCGGGTCCGAAACCCGGTTGAGACTACTAAGCATTAAAATTCACCTGCAAGTATTGGCTTGGGCAAGTGTAAAGCAGTTGGCAAATTGCCGGAACTTACTTTAGTGTCACTTTGTCCCGGTAGCGCAATATCGGGCTTTCGAAATACCTATACAGAAGTGATGACAACGCGATGACGATACACCAGTATAGCAGGTATAGATATGCTGCGGTATGGCCGGACCTGATGTGCAGGAAAGAGAAGAATGGTAGGTATATAAGTGAGTAGTGAACAAGGTACATGGAGTAAGAAATCTTACTGACGTGTCGGATGCTTTTAGTGATTAAAGTTTCTCTGCGATTGGGGAAATTGTTGGCATAGGGCAGGCATAAAGAGAAGAATAGTGGGATAGCTGTATATAGAAATGCGTTGCTGACAAATCGTAGTGACGAAGAAGATGGGTTAGTAATACTAATTGCAGGATTGCTCATTAACCAATAAAAGAAAATGTAGGAAATAATGCCTATCCCAAACAGGAGTTTGCTAAAATTCACTGCAAGATCTTTTTTGAAATAGTAAAAAGCAGCGACCAGGACTCCATACATAACAGCATCTAACCGAAAGAGTACTATTTTTCTTATCCCTTCGTCCTGACTGATGTCTGCCGGAGCATACAGCGCATAAAGTAAACGGATAAGCGCAAATACAAGCAGATAGGAAGTAAATATTTTTACAAGGAATGTTCCCTTGCGTTTGTGCGCAAACGTGCGTGCCGCTAAGTACAGAACAAGTGGCAGCGTAATATAAAACCACTCCTCAATTGACAAACTCCATGCCTCTCCAAAGAACCAACGGGGATTGGGATACCACAAGTTTTGAAGAAAGGGGTAGAACAGCAATTTGTATGACTCCAGTGGTTGTAGCCCCATGGCTTTAAATAGAAAAATATCAACGGTAAGAATTAACCAATAGATGGGCAATGTTCGGAACCAGCGCCGAACCCAGAAGTTCTTGAGTGCAGCAAATGTGAATTTGTCCTCGGAAACAAATTTGTCAATAAGTATCGTCCCAATAAGGAAGCCGCTTAGCACAAAAAACAATTCAACTCCCAGTACACCCGGTACTTCACCATGCGATAGTAAAGCACCTGTAAAGCCACCGATATATTTGTTTTGGGTGAGTGGCGACAAGAGACCGGAAGAGTGCGAAAATACTACCGTGAGGATAGCAAACGCCCTGATGCAGTCAAGTCCTATTTTTCTTTCCTTTTTGATTGTGTAAGATTATGGAGCAATAATAAGAAGATTATGACAACCTGCAATTTCATGCCTGTTGCCTATAGCGTATATTTGCGTGTTGGTAAACATGCCACAATAAATACCGTCATTAATAAAGCAGATAAAGTACCTGTATGTCAATAACAAATGAAGCTGAATTGGCCGGAATGAGAAAGGCAAGCGAAGCCGTTGCTTGCACGTTAATGGAAATGAGAAGCTATGCGCAGCCCGGTATGACAACAAAACAACTGGATGAATATGGCGCAAAAATCCTCTCTGACTTCGGGGCGAAATCTGCTCCATACCTGACGTATGGGTTTCCGGGTTGGACTTGTATAAGTGTAAACAATGAATTTTGTCATGGTATTCCTTCAGACAGCAGGGTGCTGAAAGAAGGCGATTTAGTTAATATAGACGTTTCGGCTGAATTGGATGGGTTTTGGTCAGACAATGGTAATTCATTTGTGCTGGGAGATGACATTAATCGACATCAAAAACTAATAGATGCGTCTAAAGAGATTTTGCATAAGGCAATCTATAATATTAAAGGCGGTGTTCGTATTTCAGACATTGGGCATTTGATAGAAACAGAAGCGAAGAAACGTGGCTACAAAGTTGTAAAAAACCTGACAGGGCATGGGGTAGGAAGGAGCCTGCATGAAGAACCAAATGAGATAGCCAACTACAGAAACCGGTTTAACACTACCAGATTTAGGAAAAATTCTGTGGTAGCTATCGAAACTTTTATTGCAACCACATCTTCATACGCACAAACACTGAATGATGGCTGGACAATGGTTGGGAATAGAGGTGGTTACATGGCACAGCACGAGCATACAATAGTAGTTACGGAGGGCAAACCCATTATTCTGACAGCAATGAATGGTGTGTGGAATTAGTATTAATTAATTTTAGCATTATTGACATATGTTAGCTAAAGTTGGGCTAAGCTAAGAATCTAGTAGTAATCTGCTTCTTCGCTTTTTCCATGTTGTCGGGATGACTGGATTCGAACCAGCGGCCCCTACGTCCCGAACGTAGTGCGCTACCGGACTGCGCTACATCCCGATTGTTGGGGTAAAATTATAAAATGCTCCTAATAATTTTATCGGTCTAAGTCAGTTTATCCAAAAAGGCATCTTATATTTATGTTTCATGGATGCGCTATTACTGTTACATGGTGCCATTGGATCGGCTGCCCAAATGCAGCCGTTGGCAGATTTATTGCCTGCTAAATATAGAGCGCAGACGATAAACTTTTTCGGGCATGGTGGACTGCCATTGGCTGCGGCTCCGTTTTCTATCGAGCTGTTTGCGCAGGATATACTGAGCCTGATGCAGCAGAAAAACTGGGAAAGAATATCCATTTTTGGCTATAGTATGGGTGGCTATGTCGCTATGTATCTTGCTCGTCACTACCCGGACAAGATAGACAGAGTGATGACGCTTGCAACAAAATATAACTGGAATGAGGAGATAGCAGCAAATGAAGTGAAAATGCTGAACCCGGAAAAAATTGAACAAAAGTTACCGGAGTTTGCAAGTCGCCTGAAAAAGCTGCATAGTCCTAACAACTGGCACGATGTACTTAAACGCACGTCCGATATGATGCTGGCTTTAGGAGCTCATCCGCCCCTTACCGCAGACGACTATCCCCTCATTGCATCCCCCTCTTTGTTATTGCTCGGCGATTCCGATAAGATGGTAACGCTTGAAGAAACTGCCGCCGTGTGCAATGCGCTGCCGGATGCACGGCAGGCAATTCTGAAGGACACGCCACACCCGATTGAGCAGGTTAGAACAGGCATGCTCAGAAACCAAATAAGAGACTTCCTGGATCGACGTATTCGCTGATACAAGGGATACATTTCTCTCAACCGCCCCGAAAAAAAATTACAAATGTTTTTTGCAATATGGATTTTGATACCTAAATTTGTTAGGTATCAATCGGGAGGTATATTTTGGAGCAAAATACTTTTATTAAGGGGAGTTTGACAACAATCGTGCTGAAGCTGTTGAACGACAACGGTAGGATGTATGGTTACGAGATGACGAAGGCTGTAAGGGTGCTCACTGCAGATAAGATGGACATAGCGGAAGCTGCGCTGTACCCTGCGTTGCACAAGTTAGTAAAGGATGGTTTGCTGGAGACGACAAGTGAAGTTGTAGATGGGCGTATGCGCAAGTACTACTCACTAACCCGCAAGGGTAACAAGGAGTCTAAATCTAAGATTGAAGCACTTAAAGAGTCGCTGCAATCACTGCATATTATTTTGAACTCAAACTTAAGTAATGGATAAAGTAACACTTAGCCGGGAGCAATTAAGAGAAGTTGTAGATTTTATTGAGGGTAGGGGTTTTCATTCTCCACATGTTATCGCTGAGATAATAGACCACTTTGCCTGCAAAGTAGAAGAGAAGCTCACAGAGCAGCCGGGTATCTCTTTGGAGCGGGCGATGAAGTTGGCGCACAATGATTTTGGTTCGTTGGGTTTTTCTCCTTTGTTAGTTGCCTACGAAAAGGCAACAAGAAAAAAGTATAGTAAGATTTACTGGGCCGAGGCAAAGCGACTTTTATTGCACCCATTGGCTATGGTGTTGATAGTACTTTCGTTCTACTTTCTTTACAATGCCTATCTGTGGAGCGGTAGTCATTTTTTCAATAAAGAGTATGGGATTAACGGAATGAATATGTTGCTGCTTATTTACTTTATCACTTATTTGGGGCTTCTTGGAGTTTGGGCTGGGCGTGGATTTCGGCAAAATAAACTATTTACTTCAATCACTCCTTTGAACTTAATTCCTATAGTATTCTTTATGGGACCCATATGGTCGTTTAATTCTGATATTAGTGCTAGAGGTATGATTTTTATGGCGTGTGTTATTTCGTTTGGTTTTATCTTTTTAACGCTTCATGCGATTGCAATGTACTTCACAATAATGGAGGGTAAGAAGGAAAACAAGCGTGTGCTCGACTACATGGAGTCAATCAATTCTTGATTTTCTATTTCGGACTTTTTGTTAGCGTGCCGAAATTTGATGGATGATTGTCGAATGCTTTTTTAGACTAAAGTTTTTTTTGTTTATAGGTGTTTTTCGAAAATAAATTGAAGCGGTTTAGTGATGACAGTTAGAGGTCGGCTTTCGAGTTGACGAGAGTTTTCGGGAGCTCAAAGGGTAAGAGACGGTTGTTGGGGAAGTGGCGTTGCGCGAGTTAGGAAAGCGTGGTTTGCTTGTAAGGAAACTGATGCTGTAAGCCGGGGTATATGTAAGTGGCACTTAGTAACACGTAGCTGTATTATGGCGACTGAAACCGGGGTTGCAAGACTAAACGAATTTCTGCAATCACTGCATATTATTTTGAACTCAAACTTAAGTAATGGATGGAGTAACACTTAGCCGGGAGCAACTTAGAGAAGTGGTGGATTTTATAGAGGGTAGAGGGTTTCATGCGCCGCATGTTATCGCTGAAATCCTCGATCACTTTGCCTGTAAGGTAGAAGAGAAGCTCATAGAGCAACCCGGTATCACGTTGGAGCGGGCGATGAAGCTGGCACACGATGATTTTGGTTCATTAGGGTTTTATCCGTTCCTGGCTGCTTATGAAAAATCGACTCGAAAAAAGTACCGTCGAATATATTGGGGCGAAATGAAGAGGCTTGTGCTTCATCCATTGGTCCTGGCCTTTATAGGGCTTTCAGGCTTCTTTCTTTTTAAGGGATACATTTGGTGTAACGCTCATTTTTTCAATGCGTTTTTCGGTGTAAACGGCATGAACGTTTTATTGCTTGTCGGTTTTGCTGCTTATATGTGGCTGGTTGCTATTAAGGCTGGCAAAGGCTTTAGAAAGAATAAATTATTTGGGACAATTATTTCTATTGACACTGTTCCCCTTTCATGTTTTATGGGCGCAATCTGGTCATTCAATCCCGGAATGAGTGAACATCGTACAACCTTTGCAGCTGTCATAGTTTCTTTTGGTTTTATTTATTTGGTGTTACACGGCATCTCCATGTTTGCTGCTCTGGAGCAAGGAAAGGTGGAGAATAATCGCGTGCTCGATTACATGGATGCTCTAACATCCTGATTTTTCAACTCTGGTTTTTTGTTAAAAAATGTGAAAATCCTTTTCACTTATTTTTATTTACGAAAATATTCGTACGTTTGTGTACGAACTAATTCGTAGGAAGAAAAACAACAATCATTCAGAATGACAACGATAGGAAAACCAACAGACAGTGAACTGGAAATTTTGAACATACTCTGGAGCAAAGGGCCGTCGACTGTGCGGGATGTTCACGAAGTGCTCGAAAAGAACAAGGAAGCAGGGTACACCACTACGCTTAAATTGATGCAGATAATGCATGAAAAGAAACTGTTGAATAGAGACGCCAGTAGCAAAAGTCATATTTACACTGCAAACGTATCGCAGGAGAAAACACAAGGGCAGCTGGTGAAGCGTTTTATAGACAATGTCTTTAGTGGTTCCGCATCGCAACTGGTGATGCAGGCGCTCGGAAATCATAAGACAAATAAGGCGGAGCTCGACGAGATAAAAAGATACCTGAAGGAAATCGAAAAAAAGAATAAATAACTCAATCACTAAACGTCAAAATAACGGTCTATGTACATACTTTCAGATACCGCAACAGCTTTGGCTCATTCATTTTCTTATGCGCTACTTTCTTCTCTTTGGCAGGGTGGGCTCGTTTTTGGTTTGCTCTATATAGTCTTGAATTTATTCAGGACATTAAGTGCCAGTGCAAAGCACTTTTTGTCATATAGTGCAAGCATCAGTGTGTTTGCCTGGTTCTTAAGCACATGGCAGTTTCGTTATGAATTGCTTAAAGGTGCCACTGTTTATATTACGGGTTCCGTTGGTGGCGCTACTACAGCGTCGGCGGGCGCACAACAGGCTGTTACAGCCATGCCGGCACACTTTTTTGGTTTTCCTCAGATAGCTGGGTATGTCCCGCTTATTGTGTCGTTGTATTGTATTGGGCTGGGTGTCATGTTGCTTCGGTTTCTTATAAATGTTGTCCGTTTACGCTCTTTAAGTAGAAACGTGATTGCGGTGCCGGGGATAGAGTGGAGTAATTTTTTAGCTAAGTGGCAATACAGATTTGGAATATCGCGTAACGTTGGCCTGTTTCTTTCTCGTAGGGTAGATGTCCCGATGATGTTGGGTGTTTTTAAGCCGGTGATATTGCTGCCTGTTGCCACGATAAATCGTCTGACAACAGAGCAGGTAGAGTCTATTATTCTGCACGAGTTAGCCCACATTAAGCGGCACGATTATCTGCTGAATATGTTGCAAACAATTGTTGAGACGATACTATTCTTCAATCCATTTATCTGGCTTATTTCAGCTATCGTTCGCAAGGAGCGGGAGCACTGTTGCGATGACCTGGTTGTTGCATCATCGTCCGATGCGGTAGTATATGCAAACGCGCTTGCATTGCTTGAAGATAGTCGTATTGCCAACTCACTTTCATTGGCAGCCACAGGTCATAAAAATCATTTGTTAAACAGAATAAAGCGAATAGTAGATATGAAAAACGGAAAGAATACACACGGCAGGTTTTCTGCACTGATAGTGGCAATCGTTGCCGCAACATTTTTGACAGCTATGATAGCATTTACGCCATCATTTGCGCAGAGGGTTAAAACCGAAAAAGTAAAAGAAAAGACGACAGTCAAAAAGGGCGTTACCACCACAAAAACGGTGACGGTTGATGACCGCGGGAAAAAGAAAGTTGTTACAAAATCTATATCTTCTATCGGGGGAACAGCACATGACGATGATGAGGAAGGCGTTAGTATAAACATTTCTGTCTCGGACGATGATGACAACCCGCACGCCAAGGTAACCGTCATTTCCTCGACTGATGATAAGGGAGGCAAAGGCAAAAGAGTTAGGAAGGAAGTTGTAATTAGTTCTGCAGACGGACGAGGACATACTAAACGTGATGTCGAAAGAGAAATCGAAAAAGCACAAAGAGAATTAAGTGAGGTTGACTGGGAAGAAATCGGAGATGGTTTAGGTACAGAAATAGCGCAAGCCATAACCGAGGTTATTGAAGAATTAGATTTCGATCAATTAGGTAAGCAGATTAATGTAGAGGTAAGAAAGAGTTTAGCTGAAGCGAAAAGGGATATTGCAGAAAGTAAGAAAGAGATTATCGTAGCGAAAAGGCAAATGGCCGATGCGAAGAGAGAAATGGACAATGCCGGTGAGCGGACGCAGGAAAGAGAAAGCATGGAGACAATGCTTGACGATATGGATGCAAACGGATTGATAGACCGCAACCATAAATTCAATGTTGAAAAGGATGGTGGAGTCTTATACATCAATGGCAGAAAGCAATCAAAGGCTGTGCTTAGCAAATACAGTAAATACCTTTCTGACAATCACATTTCTATAACCGGTAAAAAAGGTAGCCTCAATGTTTTGATAATAGGTGATTAAGTTTTTGCTTCATAAACCCGCAATTAGCAAATGACCTTCTTTTCTAAGAAGGTTTTTTGCTTTAGGTTCCATCCCGGAAAGGTCGTACTGTTCTGTTATTCTATCTATGTACATTTGTGTATTCATGGAGGTCGATAGAGACGAAAAACAGGTATTGAATAATGCCATTACTGAATGGGAGAAAGATGGTATGCTTACTTCAGAGCAAGCAGGTTCGTTGCGGGCATCTATTGTTGTACGTAAGAGCGACCGGCAGCAGATTGCACGGTATTTCTTTTTCATTGCGCTTTGTTGTACCATGCTGGCATTTGCTGCCTTGTTTCTGAATGAGAAGTTGCTTGAAAAAATAAAAGCTTATTTTGCCTGGAGCGATGTAGCAATCGCAGGGATTTCTGCACTTTTGGCAATCGTCTGGTTTGGGTATATATATCGTAAGCGGGCAGTTATTCGCACTGCTCTGTATGAAATATATATGGCACTGGGAGGGCTTTCTATGCTTACTTCTTTTGTATACACATGCAAATACCTGCATGCCGATGCGACGTACACGATTTTTCTATCGCTAGCTTCTATAGCACTTGTTTGTATCGGCTTGTTTTTCAGGTCTTTCATTTTATGGGTAGGGGCCCTTTTTTCGGTGTTGGCGTGGTACGGTGTGTTTACTACAGCTATTCAGCGTCACTTTCTATTCCTTGGAATGAATTATCCAATGCGTTTTGTCCTTGTCGGGTTGGTATTGCTCGGCGTTGCATTTTTGTTGGGTAGGGTAGAGCGTTTGAGGCAATTTAAGCAAATGACCTACATCGCGGGGTTATCTGTGTTTTTTGTCGCTTTGTGGGGGGTGTCCATATTCGGAAACTATAATTCTTTTGACCATTGGCGAGCGGTGAGGCAGGTTCATGTGTTGGCTTATTCAATTATTATGGCGGTAATTTCAGGCATTGTTTTTTATTTCGGGATACGCTTTCAGGACAGAACGGCAAGAGATTTTGGCGTTCTGTTTTTATTGGTTAATCTGTACACACGGTATTTCGAATATTTTTGGGATAGTATGAATAAAGGAATTTTCTTTCTGATTTTGGCGGTGACCTTTGGTTTGTTGGGTCGTTGGCTTGATAAGAAGAACAAAGCAGCAACACTTTCCGAAACAAAATAATAGCCGTCACCTCCCTTTTTTGATTATTTTTTGTTCTTTTGGCGTTATATGACAAGGTACGTTCTTGAAGTGATGTATGATGGTACATGTTTTCATGGTTCTCAGGTTCAGGGAGAGACACCTACCGTTCAGCTGTTGTTGAATACAATGCTGTCAACATTATTACGAATGCCCGTTCTTTCTTATGGTGCCAGTCGTACCGACGAAGGAGTACATGCGCTGAACAACTATTACCATTTTGATACAGAATTACCGTTGAAATCTGACTTTTTGTATAAATGCAACGCAATACTTCCACAGGGCATCGCCGTGAAACAGATATATAGAGCAGCGGATATGGAGTTTAACGTTCGTTTTCATGCCATGTCCCGTCGCTACAGATATAAAATATATTCGTTTAAGAATCCGTTTATGGCTGAACGTGCGCTTTATTACCCTTTTCCTGTTGATTTTTCTTCTTTACAACAAACTGCGGCAATAATTCAGGAACACCATCAATTTGAGTCTTTTGCCAAAAGAAATTCGCAGACAAAGACCTTCAATTGCACAATAAGTGAATCTTATTGGGAACAGAGAGAGGGGGAGTTGCATTACGTAGTTGTAGCCAATAGGTTTTTAAGGGGAATGGTTCGCGGCCTGGTAGCTACCCAACTCAGATTGGCGAAAAGTGGTAATGCCGCCAATCGTTTGGTGGAAATTCTGGAGGCACGAGACTGCACCAAAGCTTTCTTTAATGTTGCAGGTCACGGATTATATTTGGAGCAGATTATGTATCCTGAGGGTAGAATGATACCTTTGTTTACTTAAAACGGATAAGGGAACGTGATTTGTGGGGTTTTATTGTTAGGTTTACCAATATCTTGTTACTTTAAGATTTTCTTGTAATACGATATTGCTTTTAATTAATAAGGCATGTGGTTTTTTGCTCAAACTTATCCCGTTAGAGGGGTGGAGTGAACGTATATTTATAAAAAAATAAGAGAATAGCTATAAATAGTTTATTTTTTTGAGTATTTTTCGGCATTGTTTCATAAACTATATTGATATGAGATTAGAACATCTTTACCCCCATTCAGGAAGAAGGGAAAAACGCACAACTGGAATTGGTTTTACAAGAACGTTCCTTTTGGCTGGTATATTAATGGTATTCTTACCGTTTGTGAGTAGTGCAATTTTTGTACCTGCCTTCACAAATTCCAGTCCGCAATATCGTACTATATGTAGTAATTTACCTGTCGATATTGGTGCTTGGTTGAGTGTTAACGATATCGACCCATCTGAGACTTTGACTTGGGATATTGTAGACGAGTCGGGTGCGAATGGTGTATTGTCAGGGTTCCCTGCAACTGCTTCTACTCCCGGTAGTACTATTACGCCGTCGGGTCTAACATTTACTCCGGACCCCGGTGCTACTACCAGTGCATTTACAATATCTGTTGATGATGGGACGGGTAGTGCTCTTATGACAATCATACTTACAATCAATGCCGGACCTGCGCTTACATTGGGTACAATGCCTGCTGTTTGTGCCGGAGTAACATCTGCGACAATCCCTTTTTCAGGCTTGTCAAACGTTGGTCCCGATACGGTAACATTTAGTTATACAGGCAGTATGCAGTCCTGGACTGTACCTTCAAATGTAACTAGTGTTAAGTTTGATGTGATGGGTGCTGCTGGTGGAACCGGAAATTATGCTGGCGCTACTGCTCCTGGTAAAGGAGGCAGAATCGAAGGTATTTTGTCTGTCGCTCCCGGTTCAAGTATGAACATATTTGTTGGAGGTCAAGGTGAAAACGGCTCTATGTTGGGAGCTGCCGGAGGTTATAACGGCGGCGGTGATGCCTTCTTCTATTACTTTGGTTGTGGCGGTGCCGGTGGTGGTGCTTCCGACATCCGTATAGGCGGTACCTCTCTTGCAGACCGTAAGGTTGTTGCCGGCGGCGGCGGCGGCGATGGCTCTGACGATAATATTACAGCATTGGCCGGTGGTGCCGGTGGTGGTCTTACAGGTGGAGCCAGTGATGCACACGTTGCAGGAGGTCACTCTAATGGTGGTACTCAGACAAATGGTGGCGCACCGGCAACATACACCGGATGGTCTCCCGGCGCTTATGGCGTTTCCGGTGTCGGCGGCAACGGTAGCTCTCAGGGTTACTCTGGCGGTGGTGGCGGTGGCTACTACGGTGGCGGCGGTGGTATCTGGACCGGCGGTGGCGGTGGATCTTCATTCGCTGACGGTACTGTTACCTATTCTGTTTCTCACACGCAAGGCGCAAGAGAAGGTGACGGAATGGTTACTCTTTATTACTCTGATCCCGGAACGTATACCATTATTTGGGATGCTACTGCTGACGGTGAAGGTTTCTTAAATGTTGCCAGTGCAGCTTTACCAACGGGTAATGAATTTAACATTGATGTGCCTTCAGGTGCAGCACCCGGTACTTATCATGGTACGCTTACAATTAATAATATCAGCTGTAATAGCATAGAGTATCCGATAGAAGTAACTGTTAAGCCGCTTCCGGATGTTACAACTCCTGCTGATCAGGTTTTATGTCATGGCGAAATGACAACGGACGTTTTCTTAAGCGGTTCTGTTAGTGGTGGTTCTTATAGCTGGGTAAATGATAATCCTGCAATTGGCTTGGATCCTTCAGGTACTGGTCATATTCCTGCATTCGCTCCCGTTAATGGTACGCCATTCCCGGTGACTGCTAATATTACTGTTACTCCGGTAGCAGATGGTTGTATCGGTGCTTCGGAAGTTTTCCATATCATTGACAACCCTGTTCCAATGTTGAACAGCACTACTACTCCGGCATCTATTTGTAACAATATGCTATTTAGCTACATCCCTACAAGTCTGACTCCGGGTACAACGTTTGAGTGGAGTCGTGCTTCGGTTGCGGGTATCGCAAATGCACCAAATACAGGTACTGGTAATCCTAATGAAACTTTGTTCAATTTGACTACCGAGCCAATTACAGTTACTTACGTTTATACATTGTCTGCAAATACATGTACTAATACCGTAAATGTGATGGTGGTTGTTAATCCAACACCAAGCCTGACTAGCCCCGTTAGTCCGGCTCCATTGTGTAACAGCGAGGTGTTTAGCTATACACCTACTACTGCTACTACAGGTGCTTCTTTAACTTGGCACCGTCCTGTTGCTGCCGGAATCAGCAACCCGGACGCTACAGGTACAGGAGCTATCAGCGAGACGCTTATCAATACAACAGTAAGTCCTAAAACAGTAACTTACGTTATTACTTTGGGCATCGACGGTTGTGAATACGACGAAGATGTGACGGTAACAGTTAACCCTCCATTGATGTTGTCAAATGCAAGCGAGTTTTTGACTTCGGTTTGTGATAGTCAATTGTTGACTTACATACCTACAACAAACGTTCCGGGTGCTACTGCAACCTGGAGCCGTGGTCCGGTTACGGGTATTTCTAACCCTGCAACAACAGGTGCGTCAGGAATCAGCGAGTCATTAGCTAATACAACACCAGACCAGATAGATGTTACTTATATCTACACAATTGCAGCGTTTGGTTGTACTAATACTCAGAACTTAACTATTACTGTTAACCCGAAACCACAATTGAGTTCGTCATTAACTCCTCCGGATATCTGTACGAACACTTTGTTTGGTTATACGCCATCAAGCTTAACTTCTGGTGCAACATTTGTTTGGGCTAGAGATAGTGTTCGTGGAATCGTTAACCCGGTTGCCGTTGGTTCCGGAAGTGTTAGTGAAATTGTTATCAATAATACAGATACTACTATCAATGTTCCATACCTCTACACAATCACAGGTTATGGTGGATGTGCCGATTCTCAGGTGGTAATGCTAAAAGTTCATCCGCTGCCAAGAATCAGCAATGACATCTCTAACATTGCGGTTTGTGATAGTGCTTTGCTTGACTTCAATCCTGCAAGTATTACTCCGGGTGCAACTTTCAGTTGGACACGTGATTACGTAGCTGGTATCTCTAACTTGTTGGCTACAGGTACTGAAAATCCAAACGAGCGTCTTAATAACACAACTTACATCACTGTTCCTGTAACATATGTATATACTATTACGGCAAACACTTGTACTAACACACAAAACGTGACGGTTAAGGTTCGCCCTTCCCCGGTTCTTACAAGCAATACTGCTGTAACTTGTAGTGGTGCTCCGTTCACATTTGATCCGGTTAGCTACACACCACTATCACAATTTGCTTGGTCTCGTGCTGCTACTGCAGGTATTACACCAGATACTGCAGCAGGAGAGGGAAGTATTCAGGATACGCTTACGCATAGCTCGTCTGACGCAATGACAGTTGTTTATGACTATGCTTTGTCTATTTACGGTTGCGTAAACATGCAGCAGGTGACAGTAACAGTAAATCCTGCTCCTCCTGTACCGACAATATCTACCAAGCCGGACAGCGCATTGTGTAATGGTGCTACATTCATTAGCTTCGGTGCAGAAACTCCTGCAGCTGACGGATTCACTTATAGCTGGGGTGCTACTGGTGCTACCTTGCATGCAACCGGTGGATCTACTCAATATGCATTGGTTAGCTTCAATACACCGGGTACCGCAGTGGTAACACTGACATCGCATAATGCTACAACTACATGTACAAGCAAAACAAGTTTTGATGTGACCGTAGGTGGTGGTCTTGCTCAGACTCCTGAAATAATCTACTTCGACGGACAATTTATTTGCAAGCAAAATGAACAAACAAATTATCAGTGGGGTTATGACGATGCGGCTACTTTGGAACCAACTGCACTTGATGGAGAAACTAATCAGAACTACTTCAATCAATATCCGGAGTGGTCAAACAAATACTACTGGGTGATTACATCTCGTAACGGTTGTTCACAAAAGACTTACTACAATCGTCCAACAGGAGTTGCAGATGTAAATCGTGCAGATGTTTCAATGAATGTTTTCCCTAACCCGGCAAGCAGTGTCATTAATGTAGAAGTTAGTTCTTTTGTAACAGGTGAAATTTATATGAATGTTTACAATATGGTTGGTCAGCAACTGCAACATGTTCAGGCACAGAACAACAAGGCGCAGATAAGCATTGCAGACTTACCCGCTGGTGCCTACATTGTAGATTGTTACAGCGACGGTATTAAAGTTGCTGCTGCCAGATTTATTAAAAACTAATCAATCAAACATTAAAATTCCGTAGATGAAAAAATTGTTTTTCTTGTTGATAGCAGCTTCAGGCATGTTCTCAACCATCGCAGAGGCCCAGGAAAAGAATAAATACAGAGATGATTTGTTGCCCCGTTGGGTAATCGACGCCAATCTGATGGGTGGAATATATACTCAGGATATTACCACCACTAACCCTGTGTTGGACTATAAAAATCCATTGAGCTCATCTGCAATAAGCGGATTGAAGTTTGATAATGGAATGTCCTACGGAGGTAATGTGCAGATTGGTTTCTTTTTTGATAACAAAAGCCATTGGGGTATCGGAACAGGACTTATGTTCCGCGTTCACCAGGGCGATGCTACCATGAATCAATATGGTGTGCAATATCAGTCAGTGGATGATGGCGGCAATACTTTCCGTCAGATTATCACGGCAACTGATGTTATCACAGAGAAGCTGAACGTTTACAGCTTTAGCGTTCCTGTTGTGCTTAAGTACAAGCACCGTTTCTCAAAGAGAATAGGCGTTACTGCCGACGCAGGAATAGTGTATAACATGTTGTATCAGAATAATTATACAACAAATGCTGCTTTTAATTATGAAGCGGTATATAAGCACGTTAATGCGGGTAACGGCATCACAACTGTCTATGACAATGGTGCAACTCCTGACCCGACATCATTGGTGCTTACAAGTGCCCAGTTTCAGGGAAATAATCCCGGTGGTGATGTTGCCAGTTATTTCGCAACACAGAGAAACATTGGCTACAATGTAGGATGGGGTACAGAACCGTCGAACAAAACAGGTGAGGTTAACTATTCACAGAGCTCAGTTGGTTTCTTGTTCCAGCCTTCATTGAGTTATTACTTGTCAGATAAAGTAGCATTGAATATTGGTGGTTATTATCAATATCAAATGTTTACTCATGCACCAACCGGTATGAAACTTACTGACAAAGTAGGAGAGTACAATTCATTCCTGAATAACACAACCACAACCAAAACTAACTCATACGGAGCTAATATTGGAGTGCGTTTTTACTTCTCTAAGTTTAGCGACAGAGATAAAGACGGTGTTCCGAATAGGTTTGACAAGTGTCCTTATGTACCTGGGTTAAAAGACTTTGATGGTTGCCCTGATACTGATGGTGACGGTATTCCCGATTCTGAAGATGCTTGTATAGATGTTCCGGGATTGAAGCATTTCAACGGTTGCCCGGATAGCGATGGTGACGGTATTCCTAACTTTGATGATGCTTGTCCATATCAGCCGGGTCCTGCCAAGTTTATGGGTTGCCCTGACACTGATGGCGATGATATCCCTGATAGTGAAGACAAGTGTCCTAACGAAGCAGGTCCTGCATCTAACGATGGATGTCCTATCCCTCCACCACCATTGCCTCCTCCACCACCGATTCATGAACATGACATGAGCGAACCAATTTTGTTTGATGTTGGTAAAGCAAAAATCAGTGATGTTTCTTTGCCGATACTTGCAGAGGCTATCATGGAGTTGAACACGCACGAAAATGCGTTTATCATGATTGACGGTCATACAGACATAACTGGTGGAAACGTGATTAATGATGCGCTTTCTTTCCGTCGTGCGAATGCGGTTAAGAATTATTTGATAGACATGGGAGCAAGTCCTAAGCACATGATTGCTGTTGGACACGGTAGTAGAGAGCCGATTGCTGATAATGCTACTCCGGAAGGAAGAGCGGCTAACCGTAGGGTTATCATGACGTTGAAACACCGTTAATTTCAGCAGTTTTAATTGCTAAATATTGAAGATTGAATGGGCTGTCCGAATAGGGCGGCCCATTCTTATTTATGTGTATTTATGGAATTTGCTTTTGTTACGCATCTTATATATGTACCAAAACTTATAGCCATGAACACAGTCCCTGGAATAGAAGGAGATTATTTGGACATTCTTTTTGCAAACCGAAACAAAAGCTATGGTGGTTATCAATTGCGTAGACATTATGGCGCGCGTGTGGAAAGAGCTGTAGGGTTCGTATTCGGGGGAATTGCGATACTGTTACTATTGTTCGCTATTCGTAAGCCCGAGGAGGTACAATCAGCCATAACGCCCATTTGCAAAATTCCAATAAATTTGAGTCGACCTGAATTTGAGTCAAAGCCGCCTCTTCCGGAGGCGCCTAAGCCGTTACCTCCGAAAGTTAGTAATCCGAAAACCAAATTGTTTACGCAGCCCGTAATTACCAATGAGCCAATTGACGAAAGTAAAGTGATGTCTACAATTAAGGAATTGCATACAGAAGTTATTGGAATAGGAAGTGATGGCGATACCGCTGTCGCTTCTGGTCCTGTTGACAATACGGGTGGTGGTAGTGCAGGTTCTGAACCTGTAATAGAAGAACCTGTTGGTCCAAGGACATACGTAGAGCAGATGCCCCTATTTGATGGTAGTATAATCGCGTATTTGAGCAACAATGTCCATTACCCGGAAAGTGCCCGCAAAGCAGGAATAGAAGGTCCAGTATTGGTTAGGTTCATTGTTAATGAAGATGGTGCCGTATCTGATGTAGAAGTAATCAGAGGTATAGGTGGAGGCTGCGATGAAGAAGCCGCAAGGGCTATTGCTGCGATGCCACATTGGAAGCCTGGTATGCAAAACGGTATTCCGGTGAAAGTTTATTTTACACTTCCCGTAAAGTTTGTTCTTCAATAATATTTGGAAATGTAGTGGGTGCTAACTCTTTTAATTAAGTTTGACGTTATGTGTAAGTATCTTTTATTTCTATCATGTTTGTTTTGGACTGTTAAGTGCAATGCTCAAACTGAGAGTCGACCTTTTATAGTTGTTTTGGGGGTAGCGCAGGACGGCGGGTACCCGCATGCAGGGTGCGAAAAGGAGTGTTGTGTCAAGGCACATAAAATGCCGACTAATGGCAAGTATGTTGCCTCAATTGCGTTGGTCGACCCACTGCATGAAAAGTGGTGGTTATTTGATGCCACTCCAGACTTTGCTGATCAATTGCATTTGTTTCGTTCTATTTCAGATAAGAGGTATAATTACTTGCCAGATGGAATCTTTCTGACACATGCCCATATTGGACACTATACCGGATTGATGCAATTGGGACGGGAGGTGATGAATACAAAAGGAGTTAAGACTTACGTGATGCCTGCTATGCTGAAGTTCCTTAAGGAGAATGGGCCTTGGAGTCAATTAGTTTCATTGAATAACATTGAATTGGTGCCGATTAATTCAGAAGGAGGAAATAACGGGTTCGTCAATCTTTGTAAAGAACATGGAATCGGCGTATCGCCGGTAATTGTACCGCATAGAGATGAGTATTCAGAAACGGTTGGCTTTAGAATTAAAGCAGGAGGTAGAACCTGCTTGTATATACCCGATATCAACAAATGGGGGAAATGGACCCACGATATCGTAGAAGAAGTGGCAGCTGTTGATGTAGCATTACTTGACGGGACGTTTTATAAAGGCGATGAATTGCCGGGCCGTAATATTTCAGAAGTACCTCACCCCTTTGTATCAGAAACAATGCAACTTTTTATGCAGAAATCTGATGATAAAACACGAGCGAAGGTGCATTTCATTCATTTGAATCATACCAATCCATTATTGTGGGATAAACGCAAACAAGCTGAAGTAGAGGGCAGGGGCTTTCATTTGGCTACCCAAGGACAGTTTTTTGAGCTATAAGTACACATCACAAATGCAACGCAATTATGGTTCAATACGCTTGTAAATCTCTCCTTCATACCCGCTGTATATACGATATGGCAATTTTGAAACAAGTTGATGAAGAAATGTCTTTTCGCCTTTGTATTCAATCTTGGCAATTAGCGTGTAGTCGTCACCCATAACAATATTCTTAAAGAATTCCTGATATTCCGTACGCTTATTTAGAATAAAATACTCATACTTTTCCCTTTTGAAATATTTTTCTTGCTCCGCTTGCCTGCCATTTTCACTTAAACATTGATATTTCCAATTATGATTTCTGGACATGTAATAATACTGGAAATCTCCTGCTACAGAAGCACCATCAGGAATATGAGATGAAATTATTTTGTCATAAGTGTCTGGGTTACGTTGGTCTTTTGATGCAACCAGGTATGCACCTTTAAACAGGAATGCAGCGATAAAGATTGACAATATCCCGCCCGCGAGAAATTTGCTGTAAATATTATTGTATACGTTTACCGTTGTGCCAACTATTAATATCATAGTAAAAGGTACAATCAATCCGAAGTATCGGCCATGAAACCCACCGTTAACGATAATTAGGAAACACACAATGCCAGATAATGCGAACAATAGCAATTGGGCATTGTTCGTTAATTTCTTATTAACCACCAGCATCAGAACACATAGTATAGATATAGCGTGTATAACAAAATTGTAGGTGAACTTGAAGCTAGAATCCGCTAAACCAATATGTTGTTGCAACAATGGAGATTTGGTGTACGTTTCAGAAATGTAGTTACTTACACTGCCGAATTGGTGGAAAATCCATATGCCATAAATGAAAACAAATACAGCTAAAACGACCATGTTTTTAAAAAGTATTGGTTTCCGGTTCTTATATTTATCAACGGCAATCTCATAAATAAAATAGAAAATGAAAAAGCCAAATCCAAACATTATTCTAGGGTTGGTCAGAAATGCACACGCTAACAAAAAACCGGTCAACACACTCTTTAAAAGATAGTTCTTATTTTGGTATTGTTTAATGTTAATAAACGCTAGGTAAGCACACAAATAAAAGAAAAGCCCAACAAAGTCCATTCTTCCCGAATGCAAGAATTGATTAAATTGGGGGTCGAAGGCAATTAGGAGTATTGTAAATACGATGCTTTGTGTATTGAACTTTAGTGATTTGCAAATTTTATACACTAAGAAAAGGTTTGCCAACCCAAACGTCAAATTTGTCATCCGAAAGCTAAATATAGTCATTCCGAATATATTGGTGACAAGAGCCTGAATCATAAAATAAACCGGTCCGTACGCTTTATTTACTTGGGCTGTTATCGGGCTGATTGACCTGGAGTCCTCGAGAAATTTTCCTGTTTTTGCAAACGTTGGTGTAATATCTGCAAAAACAACTTCATCAAACCAAGGTATTGGCGAGTATTTTAATGTGATAATGTGGTAAAGTACATATAGAATGGTAACGAAAATCAGGAAAGTTCTGTTTTTTGTGTTCATATATGTCCGGAAGCATTTTTTGAAATCGGCTAAATATTCTTAATATGCGTATTGAAGCGCAAAAGTAAAAGTAATTTTCGTATTAACACAGTTAATATAGACATCATCAAGATTAGTGTTTTGTTCTTTTTCCGCTTTCGTGTTGTTGTCGTTCAATTGTCAAATCTTAGTTGAGCAGGCTTCTGTTCGGTTGTGTAGTTCGATTTTTGAATGAGTTATCAGTATATGCGGTACTTTTGTTGTTATTTGAGAATAGTGTTTTGTATATGAGAAGATATCATTGCTATATATTGGTGGCTTTTCTGATGTTGTTTGTATTTCACTCTAATGGGTTCTCTCAAGGCAATTTGGACAATTTCAGGTCGCACCAATTCACGTCACATCGCGTTGTGGAAGCTAACGATAAGTACAGCCATAGTTCGGAAGAAGCGTTTGTTCGTGCTCGCCTTGCCTGGCCTCCGTCTGATATCTATCTGCGCGCATTTAAATCACAGAATGAATTGGAGCTTTGGGGGCGTAACAATAGTGATGAGGAATACAGAAAAGTCAAGACATTCAGGGTTTGTGCTGTTTCCGGTACTTTAGGGCCTAAGCGGCGACAAGGGGATAAGCAGATTCCGGAAGGTTTTTATTTTATTGAAGAGTTTAACAACAACAGCGAATATCATTTGTCCATGTTACTCAATTACCCGAATTATTCTGATAGAGCGCAAAACGGCAGTAACCCCGGTGGCAATATTTACATCCATGGTGGCTGTTTAACCGTTGGTTGTTTGCCTATGAGTGATGAGGGTATAAGTGAACTGTATACAGTATGTTTGAGTGCCAGGTTAAACGGGCAGACCTTTATTCCTGTACATGTTTATCCTACCAGAATGACCGGTAGAGGTATCGCTTACCTTATTCAGCAATATGGTACCGATACGTCGAAACAACAATTCTGGGCATACCTCAAAAATGGTTACGAATATTTTGAGCGGAATCATAAACTACTTCCGGTGATATACACGCCCGAAGGTAACTATGCCAATTAATCAATATGACCCAATCCCGACTTTATATGCGCTACCGGAAAATAGTCTACGCTTCTAAATCGATATTAGTAGTGATACTAACGTCAATATTTTTGGCTTCATGCGAAAAAGAAGTAAAGGTAAATTTACAAAGCTCAGAACCGCAGGTTGTTGTGCAAGGGGCTATTGAGTCAAATAGCGTTCCCTACGTTTTACTGACTTCGTCTGTTAGCTTTTTTGACAACGTCGACTTAGAGACGCTGCAAAATAGCTTTCTCCATGGGGCAGATGTAACTGTGTCAGATGGTTCTAAGGTTATTACACTTAAGGAATACTCTTTTGATACGGGTGGCTCGTTCAAGTTTTATGTCTATTCTGTAGATAGTGCGAATATTTTGTTCGGTGAATTTGGAAAAGAGTATACACTGACAATTAATTATAACGGGAAAACATATAACGCAGTCACAAAAATACCATATCCCCAAGGGATTGACTCGATGTGGTTTGCCGTACCGGAATTTGCAGGACCTAATACCCTGGATAGCGCAAGGCAACTTTTCGTAAACTATTCTGACCCGGATACGCTTGGAGACTACGTTAGGTACTTCACCAGTAGAGGTAGTGAGCCGTTTTACCCGTCCGGAATTTTTAGTGACGAGCCTGTAAACGGAAAAACGATTAATAGTATTGGGCTGGCTGCCGGATATATTGATGATGGAGAAGTGCGTAAGAGAGATTCCCTGATTTATTTTTTTCCGGGTGAAGTAGTAACACTCAAATGGTGTGCGATAGACAAGGGGGTATATAATTTTTGGAATACTTTAGATTTCGCAAAGGGGGCTGTGGGAAACCCGTTTTCTGCTCCCATAAATCCGATACCTAATATTAGTAACGGTGGATTGGGTGTTTGGGCGGGATATGGGGTTGTTGCTAAAACAATGACTGTTACTTATTGATTTTAACTTTTTAACATTAATCTCTCAAAATATTATTCCGATTTTTCGCATCTTTAGGGGTTGAATTTTTTTTCCCTTTGGGACTAATACGAATAGAAAAACAAAAAATGAGTATGAACGAAACAGAAAAGGTACATTGTCTTATCATCGGGTCAGGGCCGGCAGGCTATACTGCCGCTATATATGCTGCTAGAGCAAATCTTAAACCCGTGCTATATCAGGGAATGCAACCCGGTGGACAGTTGACAATAACAACTGATGTAGAGAACTACCCTGGTTATCCCAATGGTGTTATGGGGCCTCAGATGATGGTTGATTTTGAACAACAGGCTCAACGAATGGGAGCGGATATCAGATGGGGTATGGCAACTAAAGTTGACTTTTCTTCGAGGCCGTACAAGGTGGAGATTGATGAAGAAAAGTGGATAGAGGCCGACGCTGTAATAATTGCAACCGGAGCATCAGCTAAGTGGTTGGGTATGGAGTCTGAGCAAAGGCTGAACGGTCACGGAGTCTCTGCATGTGCCGTATGTGATGGGTTTTTCTTCAAAAATAAGGAAGTAGCGATTGTTGGTGCCGGGGATACGGCTTGTGAGGAAGCACTGTATCTGTCAAAATTGTGCAGCAATGTGCATATGTTCGTTAGAAAGGGTGAGATGCGCGCCAGCAAGGTAATGCAGGCTAGAGTATTGAAAACGGAAAACATCAAAGTCTATTGGAATACAGAGACCGTTGAGATAATGGGAGAGAGTAAGGTTGAAAATGTCAAAGTCCGCAACAATCAAACTAATGAGGAAACAGTCGTTCCTGTTTCTGCTTTTTTTGTAGCAATCGGGCATGAGCCAAACTCTTCATTGTTCAAGGGTGTGTTGGATATGGATGATCAGGGATATCTTATCACTAAGCCTGGAAGTACGCAAACAAATATAGAAGGTGTGTATGCCTGTGGCGATGTTCAGGATAAGATTTACAGGCAGGCCGTTAGTGCTGCTGGTACCGGCTGTATGGCTGCGTTAGATGCAGAGCGGTATCTCGGTGCGTTGGAGTTGTAGTTTTTACTTTTGTGATTTTTAGCGATAAAAAGCCATGCAAATTTTGTGTGGCTTTTTCGTTTGTTGGAGGTTTGGTAACTGCTTTGTGTTAATGACGGGGACATGAGTATGAACTGGTGTTTTAATTGAAATATGCAATTTGTAATTTCTATATTTATTGTTAAATTTAATTAAATTTTGGTTATATTTATGTTTCGATATTCTCCATGCACTTTGATAAGTTTATACATGTAATTTTATTTAAAATCAATTTTCAAAAACAGTCGGATATGAAGAAAGTTTACTTATTGCTACTAATGATTTGTTTCAATTTTATCGGGTATAGCCAAACCACGTTTAGCTATTCGGGCTCAATAGAAACTTACACGGTTCCTGCCGGTATCACCTCGGTCGTAATTACTGCCAGCGGTGCTCAGGGCGGCAGTGGCGGCGGAACAGGTGGGCAAGGTGCCATTATGCAAGGACAGTTTACTGTTACTCCGGGTCAGGTTCTGAAGATTTTAGTGGGACAGCAGGGCTTGTCCGGAAGCTATACAGGCGGCGGCGGCGGTGGCTCGTTCGTTTGGGACGACGCTACCGGAGATTTATTAATAGCTGCCGGCGGTGGCGGAGGCTCGGGGTATAGCGGTTCGCCTAATGGAATTAATGCTACCGTCGACGAGGACGGTCTGCAGGGAGGTCACGGTGCAGGTGGCGGCGGTGTTGGCGGTCATGGAGGCACAAGCCCGGGAACCTCCGCAGATGCGGCAGGAGGATGTGGTTGGCTTTCTGATGGTGCAGACGGTGCAATTTCAACAACTGGTTGTGCTACCTCTCAGGGGGGCACTCGGCCGTTGGATGGTGGCGCAGGAGGAACCTATGGAGGAACATCCAGTTCTACTAATGGCTCCGGCGGTTTTGGCGGCGGCGGCGGCTCTCAGGGCAGATGCGGCGCGGTTGGCGGCGGCGGTGGCGGTGGCTACAGCGGTGGTGGCGGCGGTGGTGATAATGGAAGCCCATATTATCCCGGCGGCGGAGGTGGCTCCTTCAACGGAGGTTCAGATCAGGACAACAGCGTGGGGAATACAGGAAACGGAGAGATTGTAATTGCTCCTCCTCCATGTACTAACCCGCCTTCAAGCACCGGGTCTGACGTTTATTGTGTGGGAGGTTCTGCGACACTTACTAACTCAGATGGTACCGGAACTTGGTCCAGTAGCAATAGTGCTGTGGCTGCTATTGTAAGCACTTCGGGTGTAATTACAGGCGGCTCCGCCGGAACGGCCTCAATATCATACATCGTTCCTGGTGGTTGTTTTTCTGCAATTACAGTTACTGTAAATGGTATGCCCGCTGTAAGTGGTATTACTTCAAATGCTCCTTTGTGCGCAGGTAACACACTTACATTGGTTGGTGATGCACCTGCTAACGTGACTGATTTTTCATGGGCGGGTCCGGCTTCTATAACCGGAGCAAGTACTGCTTCGGCATCAGTTCCGGATATTACTACTGCAGGTTTAGGTACTTACTCATTAACAGTTAGTAATGGTAGCGGTGTTGGTTGTTCCCAAACGTATACAACATCAGCGACAATATTGACATCTCCCGGTTCCAATGTGGGAACTGCAAGTATATGTGAAAGTTTCACCAGTTCATTCCTTAACTCAGTATCTGGTGGTACATGGAGCAGTACAAGTCCATCTGTAGCCCCTGTAAGCACAACCGGTGTTGTGACAGCGGCATCTGCAGGTACTTCTACATTATCTTATACATTATCTTCAGGTTGTGCTGCTACCACTGTAATTACAG
>JAUHYD010000027.1 GCA_030426665.1 Bacteroidia bacterium
TATTGGATAAGCAGTAAAGTTGCAGACGTTTTGCTCAAAGGTGCAATAGTAACGGTATCGGGGCGTATCCACCTTAATGAGTTTACTGGCAAGGATGGTAGCCATCATGCGTACTTAGCCTTTCATGTGAATACCATAAAAGTAATAGCTAAGGCAAAGAAAAGAGAAGTGGTTAGTCAAAGTACAGCTACCGAGAGTACTTCTGAAACAAATGACGACTTGCCATTTTGAAGTTTCCCCAGAAGCCAAAAGCGTACCGCCCTATTAGGACGGTACGCTGACAATTAGGTACTAGTTTCCTGATAATACAAGTTTTTTCCTTTATTATTTTATGGTTATAAAAATGTGATAATGTTGCCTTTTTTAACGAAATGTTTGCATTTGTAAAAATATGTCACTACGTTTGGTTTGAGATTTGTTAAAACAAATTCGTTTAAGTGAAACAATAACCTATGTCATCCTATGGCATCCAAACCTATCTTTGCTGTGATCATTGCATTATTGCTACCTTATGCAGAAAAAACCGTTGCCAAAGGCATCCCTGCTCCTGTGAGAGTACATAGTGACTTGCCCTACCTTAAGAAAAATGGCAAGTTGCTCCTTGACCTGTTTTACTCGTCAGACACAACCCGTGATGTTCGTGCTTTCGTATCAGTATATAAATTTATCACGCCTGATGACAGCGTACTAGTACTTAAAAAAAATAATCTTCCGGCTAATCTTGAACAAGGAAGTAACAAGATAAAGTTAGATTTCAGCAAGGATGATACCGATACTTATTACTCACCGGAATTTTATCAAGTACTTAAGCGAGCGCATAACATTGCTCCGGGTTCATATAGTATTCATATGCGACTCACTGATTCCTCATTTGAACATGAGACTGTCTATTTTCGGGAGATTGATAGTAATTTAAGTTCGCGGTCACCGATGCGAAAAGACATAAATAGCAGCCTGAAAGGCAAACGCTCTTTTATTAAAAAAAGCAAATACACAAAAAGCATACAGTCCGGGATAGCACTGAATCGGTCAAAATTAAAAATTCGCAAAGCTGTAAGAAAACAAGGGTTGACACCTCATGAATATGAAACCGATAACCAGTTTATTGTTGACCTGTATTATCGGGACTGGTTTGCCGGCAGGTATGTCTTAGAAAAAAAGAAGCCGTTGTCAGAGCAGATACGTAAACATGAGCGACTGGCTGCAATGCCGACTAATGTAAACGTACCCGGAGGCAGCGGACCGGGACAGCCAACATTGTTTTCGCAGTACAAGTCACACAACAAAGGGAAGCGTGAACAGGAAGAGATGAAAGGATCCATCGGTCTGACGATGAATATGAGTAGTGGACAGGAACAATACTCAGCTGTTAATAATAACTATTATGAAATCCGTGGCTTGGTTGAATTACCGATTATGGGGCTACCAGTCGAATTACAAGGTCTATATACTTCTCAGGATAACAACAGAAAAATCAAATCAAGCTTTTTCAGGGTACATTATGATGTAGATAAAATAAAAGGAGCACTGAGGGAGTCCATTAACTCCTATAACAGAAAGTATGCCGAGCGTAAATCTCGTGGTGTCGGAATGAAACAGATTTATGGTACCGCAATAAATAACCTCGAAAACCAAAAGTCAAGATTAGAACGAGCCTCAAATATCGAGGCACCTGAAATAAATTCAGGGGGTAGCAGTGACCGACAAAAGAAAATAGCCACATTAGACAAAAAAATAAGCAGATATCGAAGGTTGTTGGCACAAGCGGAAAATGCTGATTACTTTGACTCTTCAGTTGTGTATAACAAAACAAGTAAAGTAAACAGGTTGGGAGACCTGAGCAGCAAGCAATTGGCAAAAAATGGTGCAGAATTGTTCCCGGACGGCAAGGCAAAAAGTGCTATTTGTGGTATCACCTCGTTTGATGCAGGTATGTTTCCCAAAAATGAGTCAAAGTATACTATGGGCGGACAGATGTTGAAGGGTGTCGATGCGGGATATGACATTGGGTTTTGTGAAGTGGAAGGAACAGTTGGCAAGACGGAGTATGTTGGTAGAGACGGAACACTTGATAGATATACATGCTATTCGGGAAGGGCAATTTTCAAACCACATGCAGATCAAAAAATCAGCCTTATTTATTATGGGTATGCACCAGATGCTAAGAGCCTTTCAAAGGATGCCTTTTTCAGCAAACTAAATATTTCTGCTCCAGGCTTTCTGAATCCGGTTCACATATTGTCTGCCAACTATACCGGTACCATGACGGAATACGTGACTATCGAAAGTGAAGTGGCTTCGTCAATAAGGCAAACAGGAAAAGAAGATATTGTATCAGCAGCCACACAAAACGACAAGTTAGCATATCATCTGAATATTGATGGTACGATACCAAATTCAACTATTAGCTTACAGGGCACATATGACAAAACAGGCAAATCATTTGAAAACAGCACCCTGCCTATTTCAATGAGTGGCACTTCTCATTACCGGTTAGTCGGCAGAAGTGATTTCTTCAAATCATTCCTTACGGCAGGTATTGAGTATAACCTGATGAAGCAAAGTAACTTTTATTCTGAAGGAACAAATTCAAAATGGGGTTTTGACATAAAAACGAATACTAAACGATACCCATCCATATCCTTGTCCTACAAGCCATTTACTTCGTTCAGATCTTATGTTGACACATTAAGCATTCCTCAAAAACCTTTGTTAGGGTCTGTGTGGACTGGTAAGGCTTCCTATAGTTTGAAACGGCAAAATAAATCATGGCGATTTTTAGTGCTGTACAATGAAACAAGAACAGTATTCGATACATCAAACTACTCAAGCAAACTAATACAGGCCTCTTGCTTTTATGGTGGTAAGAAAGTCACTAATGTTGCCAGCGTAGGGAGGACAGAAATGGGCGGAGCAACACTGGTTAGCGTTTTACCAACCAGCACGACATTCTTCAGTTTGGGTTCAACTTATACACTAAGTAACGGGCTTGCCATATCATTTGGACAGGAAATTGGCTTTGCAAATTTCGGTTTATGTCGGTATTCACCAAATAGTGGACTTCAATACAGGTTTAGAAAACTGCCTTTCACAACAAGACTTTCCATCCGTTATAACACATACAAGATGAACGAAGTAAGTGGCTGGAAGCAGCTGTTCGGAGGTAATATCGATGTATTGTATAGGTTCAAATCCAAGATGGGAAAACGAGCAAACTAAAATAATTATAAATAAAACAACGGCAATGGGACATCTTATTTCTTGTTTTCAGTTCAGGTTAAAAAGTATCTGTGCACTACTCATACTGCTTTCTGTTGCCGCAAGTGCACAGGAACAAATTATCATTAATATGGCAGCGATTGATGGAGTGCCAATTAACCCTGCAAATATTTTCAGCTATACTATGCAGTCAACGACTTCGGTCTCAGTACAAGTAAAGGGTTCGATCCGATACCGCACATCAAATATGAACCTGTCTTACACATACACCTATCAGTTAGAGCCCGGAATGAACAAAATCATACCGGATCAGATTCAACCAATCTGGCAGGTTTCTCATTCCGGGTTGCGGGAGTTGTTTTTTACTTACAATATGCTACCTGAAGGCACGTATGAGTATTGTGTAACCGTAACTCCCAATTCGGTACGACCGGAAATGCCAGCTATGACATACAACGAGTGCCTTTATCATAGGGCGGATGGCTTTTTTCTGATTAACCTGATTGATCCGGAAGACAAAGCAAAGTTGGATGAATTTAACCCTATGCTCTCATGGGTGGCTAACTATTCATTTTCAAATGAACTAAATTATCGACTGCGTGTCGCGGAAATTAAAGAGGGTCAGAACCCGGTGAGTGCCGTGATGCGCAACCAGCCGATGTTTGATCAGAAAGACTTGATGCAAAATAGCATCATCTATCCGATTTATGCGAAACCACTGAAAGCAAACCAACCCTACGCCTGGACTGTAGATGCCTATTTCCGGGGTATTCTGCTTGGCGGTTCGGAAACATGGCAATTTATTATCCCAGAGGATACACCTGTTGTGCACTATCCCGTAACCCGTTCCTATATTGATATTAAAAGGGAAGGTGAATCTGTTGCCCTCTATATTCCGGGTGAACTGAAGATTAAGTTTCTCCTTGAACGATACCGCAAGGATATTCTGACACTACAAATATCAGACGAAGGCGGAAAGCCGGTAAAGATAAAGCCGGACAAACTTAATATAACGTATGGTGACAACCGATTTGTGGTGAACCTGAAAGAGTCTGCCAACCTGAGACACAAGAAGAAATACACGTTAACACTCAACTCGCAGCATGGAGAACAGTACAAACTATCGTTTATTTATTTGAACCCTGAGTTTATTCATTAAAAGTAACAGAGCAAAATGAAAGAAATAAGAATATTGTTGATTTGCTTTTTGATGTGCCTGGTAACGGGTATATCTCTGAACATGATTTTTGAAAAAAAGCAAAAGAAGATTGGTGTTGTAGATGCAGTCAGGTTGTTCGACAAATTCAATATGAAGACGGAAATGGAAGCAAAGGCAAAAGTTAAACTGCAACTGCTAAATGGACAAGTCGACAGTATTGGCAACCAGTTGAATCTTGCAAAGGCTACGCAGGATGAAGCAGCAACAAAAAAGTTGGCCTATGCATACGATTACATTCGTTCGGAACTGGACAAGGAGTACACCCGAAGTAACCGTGAGATAAATGAACAGGTGTGGAAGCGCTTAAATCCTGCAGTGGAAGCTTTTGGGAAGCAGGAAAAGTTACATGTGATCATTGGCGCAAATGGCATGGGTAGCGTGTTGTACAATGACGACTATTACGACCTTACTGATAAGTTGATAGAATACGTGAATAAAAAATATGAAGAAGGTAGTTAGCAGAAGCTTATTCTTACTGATACTCGGCACGTTATGCTCGTGCAGAAAGGAACTGAAAGCACCTGAGTATGTCAAATACCTACAGGACGAAAGATATGGTTTTCGGAAAGTAGTGAAAATAGAGGGATGGGAGTATGCCTTTCAATACAAACCGGCAGAGATGATTATGCTGATTGAAAGTAAGGGAGTCAAAAATGATTCAATAAAAAACAAAAGAATGAAAGAATTGGAAGGAACGGCCTGGTTTAATATCTCTTTTCGCCTCTCAAGTGGAAAGGTTTCTTCTATGAGATATAACCTTTCTTCTATTGAAGACTATGACAAACGGTATGACTACTTTCTCAATCACGCAAAAAAACATATCCGTTTGGTGTACGGTGGTACGGATACCCTTTTTCCAATGAGTTATCTGTTTGAGAACAATTACAACCTTACACCACAGGAGACAATGATAGTGGGATTTCGTTTGCCGGGGGAAATGCGTACACCTGAACAGAATATGCAATTGATATATGAAGATGAAATCTTTGGTAATGGAATTATTAAGGCGTTATTTAAAAAGTCTGATTTAAAGCGGATACCTGAACTTATTTATTAGAATATTTTAAATCAAGAATATGAGGTTTAGTAAGAAGGCACAAAAACGAATTGCAGCAATGCTATTTTCGATTTTGACATCACAGATAGTTCTCCCCAATGTTGCGTTGGCACTAACAACTGGTCCAACCCAACCTGAAGTGCAGAGCTTTGAGCCCGTTGGAACAACTGACATGGTGGATATGTTCAGCGGAGACTTCACTTACAATATCCCTCTGTTAGATGTGGAGGGCTACCCTGTAAATATCTCCTATCATGGCGGAGTAAGTATGGAGCAGGAAGCCAGCTGGGTAGGTCTTGGCTGGAATATTAACCCGGGAGTAATTAATCGTTCTGTACGAGGTGTGCCGGATGATTTCAATGGAGATACACTATCAAAAGAATTACACATTAAAGACGACAAAACACTTAGAGTCGGTATTGGAGGTGGGTTGGAAATAGCCGGTCTTGGGGATCCGCTTCTTTCGGCAAGTGCGAGTTTTGGAGCGAATGTAACGTTTAACAATTACAGGGGAACGAGTGTAGATTTTGACTTAGGTGCCGGTATCAATGTATTCAAGTGTGCTTCATTGGGAGTAAATATCGGAGTTGGTTCACAAACAGGTGCGTCCATCGATTACAATGCAAACCTTTCTTTGTCTAGTGCAACTATTGTGAGCAAAGGGATGGGTGCCGGAATTGGTGTTGGTGTAACACAAGGATATTCAACAAGAACCGGATTGACAGACCGATGTTTGACCTATTCTATCAGCCTCTCTGGTGGCGGAAACTCTACTAGTCACACTACTTCGAACAATATTCCAATTGGCGTAAAAAACTTTGTGCCGGTTATTACCAACAGCAGCACAATGAAGTCTTTTCAGGGTCGTGTGAAGGCTGGAGGGGAGTTCGTATGGTGTCTCGCCTATCTTACTGTAAACGGAATGTATAGCAAGGTTCACTATAATAACGACGGATCCAGAGATGCGTACGGTTATATGTATTTACACAACGCGCCCACTTCTGACTATAAAACAATACTGGATTTTACAAGGGATAAAGATGGGCAGTTCAACCAAACAATGCAATACCTGCCACCTGCAAGCCTTACTTATGATTTGTTCAGTGTAAGCGGACAAGGTACCGGTGGCATGTTTCGTCCTTACCGAAATGATTTCGGATCAGTATACGATCCGGTTACAGAAAGCAAAGAGACAAGCAGGTCGGTTGGTTTAGAGGCAGGAGCAGGTTGGATATTTGAAGTGGGTGGTGACTATACCAGTTCCAAAACAAAATTAAAGTCAGGTCCCTGGGAGACATATCTTCGGCATTATACAGGAAAAACCTCGGGCAGTCTGTATGAGGATGTTTACTTAAAGCAGGGAGGTGAGCTAACAGAGGTTGACGAGCAATACTTTTCAGACATTCATGAGTATTCGGCAATTACACCGGGTGTTGCCAAAACTATACCATTTACTAAGGCGCACTCATCAGGCAAAAGAGACGCAAGGGGTAATCTGGTCTACTTTTACACAGCAGAAAATTTGAGTCAGGAAGGTGTCGGTTTTAACCCTAAACTATATAGTTATTCTTCAACAGACGGATTTAGTGGTGGTCCGGATGCCGATAGAGATGAGATTGACAGAATCGGCAGTAACAGGCTGGAACATAAGAAAGACGAAATCGGAGAGATAGTACAGTTGCAGAAAGACGGTCGGAAATATATCTATGGCATTCCGGCAATGAACCATGTTCAGAAAGAGGCGACATTCAGTGTGGACGTACCGGACAGCATGAGCAAAATACGAGGATTAGCATCCTACTCAGCGACTGATGCCAGCACTGGCAACACAAAAGGTCTAGATAATTACTATAGTTCAACCATAACCCCTTCATTCGCTCATAGCTATTTGCTCACTTCTGTACTATCTGCAGACTATGTAGATGTAACGGGGGACGGAGTATCGGATGATGACCTTGGGTCATACACCAAAATGAACTACACGCGTAAAGAAAACGACTACCGTTGGAAAGCCCCTTTTGACGCAGGGAAAGCTCAATATGGTCCCGGATTTTTGAGTGATTCACGGGACGATAAAGGGAGTATTGTTATCGGGTCAAGAGAACAATGGTATTTACATTCGATAGAAACAAGAAATTTCGTAGCAGAGTTTTATACATCGGAAAGAAATGATGCCTGCGGAGTAACTGATGCTGTAGTAACAGCTGGTGATTATGCAATTGCACCTTATAATACAGCGTCATCTTCACCCGCCAAATCGTATAAGCTGGATTCTATCCGACTATTCAATAAACATGACCGTTTTATAAATCGAACGAGTGCTGTGCCAATTAAGACGGTTTATTTTGTATATGACGATTCCCTTTGTAAGGGTATTCCTAATAAAATCAGCGGAGGTTCCTCTGTCGGCAAACTGACATTAAGTAAGATTTATTTTAAATATGGCAACTCTCAAAAAAGTATGACCAGTCCTTATGGGTTCGAGTATGGGTATAATCCAGATTATGACTTATCCTGTAAAGACAGGTGGGGGTGCTATAAACCTAATCCGGCAACGATATCCAACTTTGAATTTCCTTTTGTTGACCAACGGGATCCTTTGAGTAGTACATATGCAGGAGCATGGTCGCTCTTCCGCATTTCATTGCCATCCGGAGGTATGATACAGACGGAATATGAATCTGATGACTATTCGTTTGTTCAGGACAAACCAACTAATGAAATGTTTTTAGTACAAGGAATTGGTAACGGACCGGCATTCAATCCATCCAGCTACCTGTACGCTGACGAGACTTCTCCATACTTATATCTGTACTTTCTGCGAAGAGGCGGAGAAGTACCCTCATTGTCATTCGATCGAAATTACTTGGGGGATGCAAACATCATGTATTACAATTTGAATGTAAAATTGAACGATGCCAATGCTAGTACATTCGAACAAATAAAAGGGTATGCCAATGTCGAGGATATTGGTGCGTGTCCCGATGGCATACACGGATACGTACGTCTGAAGCCGGTGAAGCCTGCCGGAGAAGATGACATGCGTCTTAACCCGATAACTTTTACTGCAATAAATACGGGCAGGTATAGTCTACCCTATATACTCTATCCCGGTACCCGGACAGATCCATCCGAAGATATGGAGGTGTTAGATGGGCTAAAAGCAGCTTTCAAGGAACTGGTTAGCATACACAAGAATCCGGTAACACAAATGGTGAAGAAAAAACACAATGCTCGTGTGGTGAATATCAACAAATCATTTATTCGCCTGCAATCACCCGGACTGACGAAGAAAGGTGGTGGACAGCGAGTGAAGACGTTGATGTTCTTTGATTTATGGAAGACGCTTGCAGGTGGCAACGAACATGACGCAGTATATGGCAAACAGTATGAATACACTATTACTGATGATACCTATGGTGTTATCAGCAGTGGTGTAGCCAGCTACGAGCCACAGATTGGTGGGGATGAAAACCCATTCCGGCAACCGGCACCTTATATTGTCAGGTCAGGAAGTGATTTTCCTCCTAATGACCCGATAGACCTTTATCAGGAAATGCCAATTGGAGAGTCATTGTTTCCCTCTGCCAGCGTAGGTTACAGCAAGGTTACGGTAAAAAGTGTTGCTTCACAAACAGGTGTATCAGCACAGGGCGTTGACGTGTACCACTATTATACAGCAAAAGATTTTCCATTAAAGGTTGAAGCAACCGCTATTGAGTCTTCCTTCAGGCACCACTTTGACTTCTTCTCTCAGGAAAATGAAATGACCGGCACTCAGGGGTATACACTTACTTTCAATGATATGCACGGGAAACCAAAAAGTGTCCGACACCTGGTGCATCATCCGGGATCCACAGATCAGCTAATCAGTTATCAACTCTATAACTATCATATGGCAGGCGGCTTGCTGGACAATCATTTAGACTGCCTCGTATATGACACCGTTTCTCAAAGAATGGTTGTAAAAAATATGCAATTGGGAGTAGAGGCCGATGTTACCATGGACACACGCAGAAGGGACGAGGAAACAAAAACCAACACCTTAAATGCTAACCTAAACCTTTCGGGATTCCTGATTTTTATCTTTCCCATAGCGTTGGCATATGAATGGGAAGGAAATTATCAAAATAGATTCAAGTCCGCCACCGCTACTAAGGTAATACAGCAGTATGGTGTTCTGGACAATGTTCAGGCATATAATGAAGGTGCGATAACGGTTCAAAAGAATGAACTGTTTGACCCGGAAACAGGGCAGGTTGTCGTCACGTCAATTAACAATGAATATCAGGACAAAGAATATACTGTCAATATACCTGCATGGTGGGGGTATCAAGGTATGGCACCTGCCTATGCAAATATAAATTATGAAGATGATATTGCTTCCGTGGATATAACAGCTGATGGACTCGGACGTTTTTACACCAGACCCAACTTTGCTGTAGGGGATGAGCTGCTGATTACCTTCAAAGACCCATCAAGTACTTTACGGCAGACTACCGGCTGGTTTGTGTCAAGCCAAAAAATAGTCCTTCCGGGTTGTAAGAATTGTTGCTTTGGTTTTATCTTACCACGTTATCCGACAACAACAGCTGGCTGGGATCCGTCAACAACAATCACAGATGTTCATTTGAAAGTGATTAATTCCGGGTTTAAAAACATATTGAATGAAACAATCGAAACTTATACAGAAAAAGGCAGCCCGCTTGAGTACACCGGCAGTCACTACCAGTTAAAAACTACACATGACAGTCTGATCAGCATCAGTGCCAGAACATATTCCGATTCTAACACCAGACTGCTTCATCGGTATCTTGCAACAGTTGACAGCGTCAATCCATACGCCACCGGAGAGCGAGGTATTTACAGGCTATTAAGCGAATATGCATATGTGGCCGATAGAGAATATGCAGGGCTATCCGCACGCGAGGCCGGGGTATTCCAAGGTACTAATTACTTTAATTACTCTGGCTTTGATCCAGAAATGTGCATTCAGTTCCCTTATAATTACGTTGCACCGGGTGATGAGACTAATTGGTATAGAGCTCGAACAATTACTAAATGGTCACCATTTGGTAAAGAAGTAGAGAACAAAGATGCAATAGGAAATTTCTCTACGGCTGTATTTGGCCATAATCAGGATTTGCCGGTTGCAGTTGCATCAAATGCAATGCAAGGAGAAATATTGGCAGAAGGCTTTGAGGACTATGGCATGCTCACGTACTCCAAAAGTATTATGGGGTATCGTAGTTCTCCGTTTGCGAATTATTTCGACTCGACTTCTTTGTCGCCGGTTTCTCCACGATACTGTAAGTATCTGTTGGATAATCCAAGTGATTTGGACATCGTAACCACAAATGCTCATACAGGGCTACACGCCCTTTCTGTTCCTGTATCTTCAGGAGGTATAGTCGGGGTGTACGCAATGGACATTCCGGTTATGAATACCTCCTATGGCACACTTAGCCTATACAATACCTATTTCAATGCTCCGGGGTATACCTTAAAACCGGCAACCAATGAATACCTGTCTTTTGAATTAAGACCCGACAAGAACTATATCCTTTCGTTTTGGGCGAAACAATCAGTACCACCGGCAAATGCAACTACCTACACGCTGCATGACAGTTGTGGAATACGGGTAGGTGGCACCGTATATCCGGCGATAAAAAAGACAAATATTATAGACGGCTGGCAGCAATTTGAAGTCACCTTTAACGTGCCATTGACAACAGGTGTACCTGTTACATTCCGTATGCCGAAAGATTACCTGCTAGACGACATACGATTTTTCCCTGCTGACGGAAACATGAAGTCGTTTGTGTATAATCCGGTTAATGAGAAGTTGATGGCTACACTTGATGAAAACAACTTTGCAACATTGTACGAGTATGACCAGGAGGGGAATCTTGTCAGAACAAAGAAAGAAACAGAAAAGGGAATAATGACAATATCGGAATCAAGAAGTAACAACCCGCTAAAATAGAAAATGCGACTAAATAATTGCCTACTGTATGCTGTGTTGCTGGCATTTAGCCCGTCGCCCCTTCATGCGCAAAACAATGGTCCCTACTCCGGAGAGCTGAGGGGAATTCTCGAGGAAATGAAGGACACAAAAAACATGATGTACGAGTATACCTTGACAGCAAAGTACCCCAACGACCAAACGGATCGTATGGAAGGAGTTGCCTGCATCGTCAATGACAGCAAGTTGATGTATAACGGCAGCAATGCGATGACTGTTATTTATGATGGCAGGTGGTTTTACAGAGCTAATCACAGAGAGCATTATGTGTCTATTGTCAACGTAAACAAACACCTGAACAAATCATATAAAGTGGCGTTAGAGAAAGACTTGTTCGAAAACAACTCGTTGAAAATGTATCTCGACTCCGTGATATTTCAGTACGGTACGGTCAATAAATTAAAAGTGGTCAATGACACCCTTTTTATGGAGATTAAATTTCCCAAGCAAATGATGTTGAAAAGCATTGACTTGGTTTTTGACCGGAAAGAAAAAAGGATGGTTCGCTTTGCTACGAGCACTTACAAAAAATGGAAGAATGATGCGTACGGAAAAAACAAGGGGACAACACAAAGAATCGAATGTTACAACTTCAGAAAAGCAGATAATTCATTGTACAAAATGAGTAATTTTTTTACAGTAAATAATGACAAAGCGATTTTGAAAAAATACACTGAATATAAACTGAATTCAAAACTATAAAATATACTTTTTATGGGGCATGCTATTACCGGAGTGCTTTGCAGACGAATATTTCGATGCTGCAGCCTGTTGCTGACTCTATGTATTTCCTTGTCAGGTTATGCGCAGACCTTTCACTATAAGACATCTCAAGCCTCCGGGATTCGTACTGCGGAGCAACTGAACACGCATGGCTTATCTGATACCATAACCGTATGGTGCAATGAGTGGGATGAAATTATGGCCAGTCCTTCTTCCTGGGGGGATGACCTGAAACTGAAAAGCAACAACTCATTTGTTAAGTTCTATGTGAATAATTACTACCCGAAGACTCAACGTCCGTTTACGTATCAACTCACGTATCAAATATATGGTTACACTAACCCTTCTGACACAACCATATATACAATGACAAGCGATACGCTTACTATTACAAGTCAGAATAATGCAGACCCATTAAATGCATATCAGGACATCGGGTTAGCGAAATACAGCAACTATTTTAAAACTATAGTGGTTCTTACGGGCATTATTGACTACAACGATGGGTCACCGATAAGTGCCGACCTGACAGATACACTCAAGTGGAATTTTGGAGTAGAAAGCTCGATACTTACCCAACGATATGATAAAACAAATTATGGCTCCGGGTATTCTGTGGAAACAGATTATACTGCAGACCCTGATAATAACTACTTACTTGTATCATTCAACTTGCCGGGAGGGTCTACTCCGGTGCAGCTGACTCCTGTCAATTTTGAGTTAGAATGGACTTATCTTGACGATTACAGCAGGGACATTTCTTCCGGGAGTATGTCTACATTGTCCATGTCGGACATCGAATATGATTTCACACACAACAGCACGCGTGTCTGGCTCGATTCCAGTCACTATCGAATACCGCTGGTATATCCTGCCGGTTACATTGCCTACAGAGTCAGGATGGTGCGACCTGACAGCAGCCTGTTCCAATATCCGATATATAGTGACTGGTCCTATTCTATCGCCGCCAGCGGAAACCTGGATGCCCTGAACACCAGCCACCCAACGGCGGTATATCATATTGCGGATGCCTACACACACGACAGCCTTAACTGGCAGTATACAGTCAGCTTTGCGGAAGGCGGCAAGTATAAACATGTACTGAGTTTTTACGATGGTTTGCTGAAAAACAGGGAAAGTATCACACGTTTCAATAGTGATCCGAATAAGTTGATTGTTACTAAGAATGTGTACGACTACGAAGGTCGACCAGCGATTAAAACAATACCGGCACCGGTCAATTCGACCTCGTTCTCGTTTTTACATAATGTGGATGTTAACTCGGTAACTGATTTGCCGTATCAGGCAGGAGACTTTGATACCGGATGGCACACTTGTCCCGGAGACCCGCAATTACCCCCGATGGCATCCTATGCCTTGGCTAGTATTTATTATTCTAACCAGAATCCGGATACAGCAGGGGTACAACAATTCGTACCCGATGCGGGAGGGTACCCTATGATACAAACAAAGTATAGTCCGGCATTCAATGACCGTGTTGATAAACAGGGAGGAGCCGGTCCGAGATTGCAAATTGCAGACTCCAACATCATTACGAACTACTATGTTACTACGGGACAGCAAGTCCTAAATCGGCTATTTGGTTTAGATGTAGGCTGGAACAGTTATTATAACATGACGATTAGCAGGGACCCCAACATGCAGCTGTCTATGTCTATTAAAAACTACCAGGGGAAGCAGGTTGCTACTTCAATGATCGGGGAAGGGGGAAATCCCGTAACCCATGCGACCACCCCTGTAGATGTCCCTGGTGTTACATATAATCAGGAAGACATACTGTATGGCTTTCCGCAGGAAATAATCGGCAATAAGAAAATAGCTGATAAAGACTTTTTTAATGAAGTGGAAGGCAATGATTCAATACGGTATGTGTATGAGTTTTCACCCTATCCTGTATGTCCCGGACAATACCTTTCCGTTGCGGCTAACTTTGACTATCATGTTATTGATCAGTGTGGCGATACGGTTTATGCACAAGACAGCACGCTTGGTTATACGGGCGTAGTTTCATCTCCTGTTTCTTTTTCCGGTGATGGTGGTGTGATGCACCTTGGAGTTGGCCCGTACTCTGTTCACAAAGAGTTATCTATTGACCCGGCAGATGTTGATGCTGCAATAGACTCTTTTCTTGCCGTTGCCAACTGCTTAAAAACGGAACCATGGTTTGTTCGTAAAGCAGTAGAGCGGAAAAAATTTCCTTGCCCTGATGCGGAAGAAGACGATCCTTGCGCAGAGAAAAAAAGGCGGATGATCAGAGACATGTATCCCGGAGGGACTTATGGGGGGTATACGGTAGTAGACGGGGACGTTGTCGGCACTCCTCCTTCCATTTTTGAATGGCATGACGGTCCGGGTTATGAATTGCCCTGGGATACCATCGGCTATCCTCATTTTCACTATCAGGACAGCTGTGTGATAGAACGAATACCCGATACCATAACTATCGAAGGCGTAGACTACTATCCTATACGGACAATGTCCGTAGACTCCTTTATCATGGTCTTTAAACTAAGTATTGCTGCCGGAGACGATGCGATAGCGGAAGCATTGCTACCGATGCACCCGGAATATTGCCTGTTACAGGCGTGTATCAACGATACATTCAAAACCCAGTTATTGGCAATCCCGGACGGTGCTATCGCTGAAAAACTTGGACTGCTATATCTGGACAGCATTATAGCTCATGATCCATTGGTTACTATATTAGGTGGCAGTATTGCAGACTCTCTGGCGACATTCCCGGGAGGTATGGTACGGCTGGATTTGCCGGAGCTGATACGGCTTTATTGCGGATGCGACGATACCGTAATGATGAAGGAGTGTATTTCCCACGTCTTCAATTTTGAAATAACAAATGGAATATTAACAACCAAGGGGATTAAGGAAGCTTATTTCACAGACATGATTAATCTATACCTGGTAAACAGGCAGCGATACGTAGATAATTATGTCATAGCGGGTTCGGGCGACTCTTGTGCCCTGTGTGATTCTTCGCGGTTCACGGTAGTTTCCGGCGAAGAGGTGTTTACTCCTCCCATGGTTACAAGTTGGGGGGCACCTGCCCACCCTATGATTGATAGCCCGTGGACCAGCGGCGGAACGATTGCTCCCTGGCTTTTGGATATCCTGGCCGAAGGAGGCTCCTATGACAGTGCATCGCTTGCCGCCATAGCTGACAGCGCTGACCTTGTGTATAGTTCTACAGACTCGATTCTCTGTTACGGACAGATAGATTCCATTATGGCACGATTGTCGAACTGTGAAGATGGCGATACTGTTGTGCTGGCAGCTATACGTAACTCGTTGGACAGTATGTGCGCGGCAGGTATCGTTAGCATGGGTAACTTCACAACGGATATGATACGGTATGCTCTTACCGCAAATGGTGTTGTTCCGGACGATATTTGTAATCCGTGGCTGATAGATGCCAGCTTTTCGCTGCCGGGGACACCGGGAACAGAGAGTTGCATGACCGACAGTTTTTATGTGCATATTGCCCGCTACCTGAATGAAACTCCGGTAAACAATGCCTATATCGATTTGGGAACCTATTATTATGATACTTTACGGTATGCAGACAACCTTTTTGAGTACGATATATATGAGCGGCTAGGGAGTAGTGCACCGGTAATGAATGTAGTGACATATGATGCGACCAATAGGCTTTACACTTTGGAAGTATTCAATGATCCCGGATTGTCATTACCCTATTCGGATACGGTGAAGATATATCTCCGCAGTACAGCAGGAGGTCCTTGTGCACACATTTTTGCTGACGGTGCAACAGGTGACAGTATTGTTGTAACCAGCGTGGATTGTATAAATACGCTACCCGCACCTTCTATGGCAGGACTGATTACGGAATACAGCTTTGTAGCTCAGGTAACCGACTACGCAGACACGTCTTACACAAGCTGTGTGCTGCTTGGCTGGACTGACACCGTGGAAACAATGGTGCCAAGGGACAATGGACTGAAAGGGTGTATTCCATGTACTCAAATGAAGGAGTTGTATGCTCAGTTTACAGATACTATGACGGCCTTGGGCGTAAAGGGTGCCGACCATCCACTATTTGATAGAATGTTGCTGAATTTCATGAACCAGCAATTTGCCGAATCCTATTCGTTAGATCAGTATGAGCGATTTATTCAAAGCTGTGCATTGGCAGATAGTACAGCCATTCCTCTTTATGTGGGCTATAGTAACCTCACCTTTACCTCAACAAGTGATGCAGATGACTTTCTGGATATGCTCAATAGTATAGACCCGGATTACAATTTTGATGGTTGTTACAGAGACAGTTCTGCTACAGGGGCAACCGTATGTGTTGATTTCAGCATACCCTCTCCCTGGTCAATATACGTGTACAGAAATGCTATCAACGCCTATGCAGGCAGCTATTCGGAAAAGATTGTCAACTTCCGGTTAGACTCTTTGCAGGCGGATAGCGTACTAGGGTTTATCTATGCCTACCCGGGTACGGTTATCCCGTCTGCGGCTACGATATTCGGAAGTGGTGGTACTGTGTCTATTTCTGCACCGGAAACGCGTGGTATATGGATGGGTACCCATTATGTGCCACATGACTTCTACTATGTGAAGTACCAACCGGGTGTAACACCCCCCTACGAAATATCAAAAGACGTTTATGAATTAAAGCGATACTTCTGGAACAATAGCCTGAGTGCTACATTGGTAAGCAACTTCCAGAGTACTGTTAACCGTGATTATTTTAAAACACAGAAAAAAGATTACCTCAACTATACGTATAGCTATCAGGAGTTGCCTCCTTATACCGTGCTGGATTCCATACAAGCACAATATCTGGAAGCAAGGATTCCATCCTATTCCGGTAGTGATGTGTCCTATGTTCATCCTTACAACCCCGCAATACGCAACAACCTGTACATTGCTGACGGCTCTATGGTGAACCCGTACTTTGACACACTGGTCAACATCATAGATATGGTGCAAGACCTGAATGTTGTGAACCCGGGGCATATTTTCTTTGACACCAACAAAGTGGTGGTGATAACAACTGTGGATTCACCGCTCATTGCCTATAGATGTTCCGATGGCACCTATTGGTATCGCTATTTTGGAGATGGGGATACCATGTATAACGTATATGTGGACATGCCTGCATGGATACCCCGATATGACCATCCAAACTACAGTATTTTATCTATCGGACCACCGGAAGGGATTGTGCCGTCATTAGGGGACAGTACAACCCGATTCTTTACGCTCAACATGCACAGAGATGGAGATACTGCGCTCATCAAGGCGAGGGGTATGACCAACTTCGTCATAGGCAGTAATGTAGAGTTAAGTAACGTAATTATGGGCAATCCTATCTCAGGTTACAGCGTTATTCCTCCGTCCGACACATTTAATAACTGTGAACGATACTTACTGAATTCGGGAATCAGACAAGGAATAGTGGATTATAACAATTATCTGGACTCGCTTGTTACCGCAATTCGTGCCGGGTTCATTGACTATATGCTTACAAATGTCCGGGAACAACTGATAATCGGTTATCAGACACAGCAATTTGGATATACATTGTACTACTACGACCGGGCAGGAAATTTAGATGCGACCGTTCCTCCGGCAGGAGTAAATCCGCTTAGCCCAGGGTTACTGCATTCAGTAGATACAGCCAGGGAAGGTATTCCTCTAACTCTTATTCCTTCTCCCGGAAGTTTAATACCAGACCATAGTAAAGTAAGTACCTATAATTACAACTCCATTAATCAGGTGGTACTACAGAACACTCCGGACGCAGGAGAGACAAGATTTTATTATGATGCTGCAGGTAGATTATTATATTCTCAGAATGCTAAGCAGGCACCTGAAGGTTACTGTACCTACAATTTGTATGACAAACAGAATAGGATAATAGAAACGGGAGAGGCTAAATTACTTTGTCCGTATTTTGATGAGTTTGAAGCGGATCTTCCACCCTACTTACCCGATTGTTACTTCACACGAGCAGGTAGTGATCCATTGTTATCAACGCTCATTTACTCCTCGTCGGCACCGGTGATAGCTCGAATAAAGACCATGCCACATGATAGTGTGATCATGTACATCCGATCATTGGACAGACGAGATGTAGTACTCACGGTATACGATACTGCCGCACAGAACCTATACCCCATTACTGGAATGGACGCACAGACCAACCTGCGCAAGCGTGTAGCTGCCACCAAGTATTTCAAAAGCATTTCATCAATAGACACCGGTTTTGTACATTATGATTATGCCACACATTATAGCTATGATATCACCGGTAATGTAAAAACATTAGTACAGGACTATCCGATTCTGGACAATGTGCAGCAACGCTACAAGCGCATAGACTATGACTATGATCTGATAAGCGGAAAGGTAAATATGCTCAGCTATAACCGGAGTTTTGCAGATCAGTACTATCAGCGGTATAGCTACGATGACGACAACCGGATTACAAAGGTTGAAACAAGCGGAGATGGGTTTATATGGCATCGGGATGCTGAATACACCTATTATGAACATGGTCCGCTGGCGCGGACAGATGTCGGGGACTTGAGAGTACAGGGTATAGACTATGCCTATACGGTACAGGGGTGGCTGAAAGTAATGAATGGTGACACTATGAACAGGGCAATGGATATGGGACAAGATGCTGATGTGACGATTAACGCTGCTGATGCTGCCGCTTATGCTATTGATTACTTTAAAGATGACTACAAACCTATTACTGCATGGGAGATGGCTCATGTGGCACCCGTAACGCGTAACTTGTACAACGGTAATATTGCCCGACAAACGATGGCTATGGCAGACTTTGCCCGACTGAACAAACAATACGTTTATGACCAACTCAACAGGATATACACAGCTTCTTACGCTTCTGTAAGTCCTGTAGACCATTCGCTGACAGGCCTTACGGACTACAGAAACAATTATACCTACGACCTGGATGGGAATTTACAAACACTCATCAGATACGGCAATAATACAGGTACTGCAGCACAACTGATGGACAGCCTGCAATACAATTATGGCACCGGGTTAAGCGGATACACACCGAATGAGTTGAAGACGCTGATAGACTTTGCGCCGGATGTATATACCAATGACATAAAAGAAATATCTCCGTCTGCGCCACCTAACTATAAGTACGACAAAATAGGCAACACCATAAAGGATATGGTAAGTGGGCAGGATACCATAAAGTGGAACTTGTATAACAAGGTTACAGAGACACGAAACAGTACTGCAGGGAACTCAATGTTGTTTGACTATGATGCTGCCGGCAATAGGGTGGCAAAGTATTTTACAAAAAATATCTCCGGAGGCAGCCAGGAAGACAATGAATACTATGTACGGGATGCACAAGGTAATATTCTGGCAATATATCATGAAGACATAGAGTACAACGTCATTGATATGTTTCTGGTTACTGAGGCACATGACGAGTATACCTCATTGGGAGGAGGCACGGGGCCTTACATCAGAGACTGGGTGGCTGTAGACTTTGGACTCGAGGAAGCGTTTACAGATGCAATAATGACATATTCGCTACGTGACCCCGGGTTTACAGACTGGCAAACCGACCACCCTGTCTCTTATTTCCTTGAGAATAGCAACAAGCTCTATACAGATATTATGGCAGGTAGTGCCAGCTATGTGATACCGTTGGTGGAGTACGACCAGGCGGGAAGCGATAGTGTTCTTTCGCTGGCAATGAAAGCGGCAGCCCTGGACGACCCTGCGAACCTGACAAGTACCATTGCAGAATTACTCACTGACAGTGCTATTGCTGCTCATGCCTGCGGACTATTGTGTGAAGCCGGTGCCGATAGTCTTTTATCCGATGCAATGGGGTATGAAGCATTAGATACATTTATTGTCTGCGATACAGCTCTGGCATTGCTATACCCACAGCTGGGATCTATTGCGAACAACCCGCAATTGGCAGCCGGTCTTGCCGGACAGCTTACAACGGCAGGGAGTCACCACCCCGATGAGTTTGCTTCATTTCTGGAATTATTGGCTGTAGATACAGTGATTTTCGGCGATGCTAATTTTGGTGATCCTCAGGGACAATATGTTGCTCAAATGCAGGATTTGTTGTACGGCTTTGCCGAAAAGGAACGAATGTTGACTTTCTTCGATAGTTACGTTGGGGCAGAACAGCTTCTCTATCAATTTGCGGGAACAACGGATTTATTAAAAGTTGTTTATAGTGCTGATATGGGCGATTACTTGTTTGCCCTGGACAGTGTGTTTGGTGGTGATTATATAGACAGTGCTATAGCTGAAGTGCCGGGTTTAGCCCCCCGCCCGTATGCTACACGTATGGATGAAAGGCTGGCGGCTTCTATGCCCGGTGGTGGCGCAGGCTTCCTTGCAGGTGTATTCGAGCGGTACCGTACGGTGATGCAGCATCAAAAATTTGACCTTGCAGAGCATGACATTTACGGCAGTAGCCGGTTGGGTGTACGCAATTACTGGCCGGGACAAAATGGTCTGAAATGGGATTATGAGCATGACGAATATGATACAGTATCTTTTCTGGCTCGCCGACCTTGGTATAGTGACGAATATCAGGATGTAATAACGGACACCGCCCGAAACCTCTATGGCAAGACCCATACCGACAATTTTCATACACAGCACATAACAGGACAGAAGCAGTATGAAGTAGTTGACCACTTAGGGGATGTACTAGCAACGCTCAGCGATGCCCGCAGACCGGATGACACTACGGCGGGTACGATTATAGGGCATTACCTCACTGCTATTAAGAGTGCTTACGATTATTATCCATTTGGTATGTATATGCCGGGCAGATATACCAATGACACAGCCACGCACTGTACCACTGTATCAGCTACTATAATGACTTCTGTGGTTACAAGTGTGTTCCATCCGTTTGTATTCACTTCAGGTACCGTAACCGTTTACAGTGGTGGTGGCGTGCTTACAGATGCAGGACCGGGAGTGCTACATACTACCGACGCACTGGCATTGGGTAACTTTACCGATGTATTCTCATTTGAAACAGCGGAGCTGGTGCCTAATCTACAGCAGGAACTGCACTTAGTAATCCCGGCGAGAACAGGAGACTTCCAGTTTATGCTGGTAGACTCAGCTGACAACAACAACCTCTTGGATGTAATACAGATATCATCAAGCGGCAACCCCGATACGGTTTCTTTCAGCTTTACTCCTACAGCTGAACGATTGCTGGTATTAGGTGGACCGCTATCTACAGGAACAACAACGATTGCTGTTGCAGGATATTACACATATACCGTAACTTTGGTACCAGAGACGGTAGTGACTACCGTATGTAGTGAGGATAAATATAGGTATGGGTATAATGGTAAATTTAAAGATAATGAGTGGGCTGGAGTAGGAAATCATTATGATTATGGTGCAAGGATGCACGACTCTCGTGTAGCTAGGTTTATAAGTATTGATCCTTTAACTAAAAAATTCCCTATGCTAACTCCCTTTCAGTTTGCAAGTAATAGCCCAATTGCCGGAATAGACCTAGATGGTAAAGAGTTTTTGGGTTACACAACAATTATGTCAGAAACTGGACGTATGGCAGGTGGACTTGGAGTTGGTGGGCATGCCGCTATAATAAGGGGAACAGCATTTGATATGGTAGGGACAACTAATTTTGTTGCCTACACTGCAATTGGACCATCTAACCAAGATGTAACATCTGGTTCGAGAAACCCTCAAATAATATTCGGAGCAGAGATGTCTGGTAGTATTGGGTTACAAGTTGTCCATAAGCCCACATTTGGAGAAGCATTTAACGAAGGGGGAGTATCCTCTCCAGTTACGTCAGTTTCTGCAAAACTTGGAGGAGGAATAGGCATGTCAGCTAGTAGACATTCTATAGGTGTATCAGCTGGACTAGGGCTTGGAGCGGTAATTACTTATGGAAATCAAACAAATTTAAAGGAATCTTTCTCGGTGACATATGGCGAAAAAGAAAGAATAGGTACTATGGTAGAGAATGTTAAATCATTTAGAGTGACAGGAGTTGAGCCCGTACAGGATAAATCTGGCAATGTTATTAAATATGATGGGAACTTAGAAGCCTACAATGAAGGGGGGAAAAGGGGAAGTCAAGAGAGTGGCTGGTATAAAACTGATATTAAAGTCAGCTCTGATGTTACATTAAATATAAATCAGGATGGAAAGACAGAAAGTACACCTACTAATAATTGGAAATCAAGTGATTATAGCGAAGCTGCTACAAAAGAAGAGGCTAAATAGAATGTATTAATGAAAGCGTTTTTGGTCAATTATGCAGAGAATTGTATTCTTTTTGAGTTCGCAATATTTGCAGTAACTCTCTTTAGTTTAAATTTTTATACCGGATCGGTAAAAAAATTAGATTTAATAATTGAAGATATCAGAAAAAACGGAGAGCCATCGTTTGATGTTATTCTTTTTGACAAATTTTTTAGAAGTAAAAACCTCGACCCAACGAGAATGACCATTATTACTCATGTTTTTTTTCGAATTCCTAATATTAAAGAAGAACCAAATTTATATAATAACGCTTATTTTATAAAACAACTTAATATAGTACAGATATACAGACGAATATACAAGTATGTGTTCGCTTTTTGGATTTTAAACTTAATTGCAATTATATGCATTCTTTTTTTCTTGCGATAGTCAAGAGAACATGCTGACGTATACCCTTTTGGTCTCCTTTTGCTTATGGCACTAACAATCCAATAAGATTTATAGACCTTAATGGAGAAGGTTTCTGTCCTCGACGGGTCTTTTCGATTTTCCTGCTAGAGGCCCGCCGACATCAAGGCTCGAAAGCTGATTAATCTTCCAAAGTTGGTGGCTCGCTCCGGAGACTTCCAGATTATGCTAGTAGACTCAGCTGACAACAACAACTTGTTGGATGTAATACAGATATCATCAAGCGGCAACCCGGATACGGTTTCTTTTAGCTTCACTCCTACAGCTGAACGCCTGCTGGTATTAGGTGGGCCGCTATCTTCAGGGACGACATCTATTGATGTTGCCGGATATTACACATATACCGTAACTTTGGTACCGGAGACGGTGGTGACTACCGTATGTAGTGAGGATAAGTACAGGTTTTAGTTATTATCCAATGTATGAAGCATACACGAAGCGACACCATTTATTTTCCTTGCCGTTTTCTTGTCCAACCGCTCCTCGATTACCGGGTGGTCAGCACAAGAAAATTCTACAATCCGAAACTTATCAATCAAGCTATTCGAAAATGTCGCTAATTCTTTATCCAAAATATCAAAAAAGATGTACTTCTCATATCCTAGCGGGGTCTTAATCTCTTGCCCTTTCCGATAGTTATTCTTTGTAATAACCGTTCCGTTATTGAATTTAAACGAAACTCGTATTGCCCAACAGAAGCAGTTATCCGTATTTTCAGAAATACTAATCGAAGTTTTTCCGTTATGGTCAACCAACCGAAAATATACCCGGTATGTACAACCCCTGTCTCCGGCAGATTTCAGGAGCGTAGGAACACCACCGAAAGTGAGCTTTACTTTGTTTGTCCACGTTGTGGTAACTCCATTAAAGTCATCTGTCTTCCTGTGTGTGTCGCACTGAGCAAACGAAATGTGGGTACAACACAAGAACAATATAAGTGTCAGGTATTTCATAGTAAATTGTATTAAAGAAGAAAGAGAATTGGCATAGAAGCAAACAAAACAAGTAATGCACCGAGTACAATTCCTGTGTAGCACAGAAACCGCAAGAATGGTTTTCGTTTGTACATATTGAGACCAACTTTACCGAATACTCCGGCCGCCAAACCGAGGATCATCATAATCAATGTTGTTTCCACAGAGCCAATCGCCAACCCTACAACACCTAACCCTGCTGCTAAGTAAGCTACAATTCCGCTTTTTGTATTCTTTGCGGGGTGTGATGCCAATAGGGAAGGCAGTTGTGGCTTATTGCCGACAAACATTTGATGCATATCAATACGGGGGCGTTCACTTTGGGTGATTTCCACTTGTTTCTTTTTGAGAACGAACGCAGCAGTAGAGTTCGTTGTAGACAAACACATTAGTAGAGATAGTAACGAGAAATAATTGAATAGTTGTTTCATAAAAACGTTTTATTGGTTAGTGTTTTTGGCAAGCTTCTTGTTTGCCATGTTCGCAGCAATTACAGCCCAAATGATACAGGCTATCCATACGGCAATAAGACCGATACCTAAAGTGACAACGCCGATAATGGCACCGAGGATAATCATAACAATGCCACCTGTTACAGATGCATACAGGAGACCCAATGGTCCGAAAAGAAATGTCAGTATGACTGCTACTGCGACACTTTTGGGTTTGCCGACCACAATCACTGTTTGTTGTTGTGGATTTGCTTGATTTTGCTGTTCCATTTTGCGTATTTTTGTATCAAGCGAAATAAGATAGACCTCATCACTTATGAAAATATTTCAGGTTGTGTTTTACAACCTGAATAGTTGTATTTTACAACCAACAAAACTTAAAGCATGGATATGCCAAACGTAAAAAGCAGTCATATTGGGAGGAAAATCGAACGCATAAGGGAATTAAGGCAAATGAAACAAGATACACTTGCAGCTGGGCTAGGTATCTCTCAGCAAGCTGTTTCTAAAATGGAACAAAGTGAAGAAGTTGACGATGAAAAACTATCTAAAGTTGCTACTCTCCTCGGAGTTAGCGTAGAGGCAATCAGGAATTTTAATGAAGAAACTGCAATTAATAATATTAACACCTTTAATGATAGTAGTGCATTTAATTTTCAATGCCACTTTAATCCTTTAGATAAATTGATAGAATTAGTTGAAGAAAACAAGAAGCTATACGAACGCCTGCTAAAAAGCGAGCAAGAAAAAAGTGCCTTGTTAGAAACACTCCTAAAGAAAAAATGACATTCTACTGAAACGAAAAAAGCAACCTTGTGTTACAAAGGTTGCTTAAAATAATTCTAATTGAGAGCCACCTCCTATTGGCTTTACTCCACTCTTTGAGGGTAAGACAATTTCACGTTTCACTTCATGTTTTTTCTTAAAGCTACTTGTATACCTACGCCATAGGGGAGACTGTTCCTTGTTATCTATTCGAAATACCCCAAACGGTAATAGGGAGATTTTGTAACTGAACCGGAAATCATCAGGGGAGAGTGCATTAGCACACATTACCTCGCTATGGAACATGCCATTTAGGAACAAGTTAATGGCTGCCATCTTTACACATACAGCGTCAATATCTATTCCATAGAACTCATGCTGTTTACCATATGTTTCAGCACCAGCCAGTAACATTCTACCGCTCCCACAAGTCGGGTCTAATATACGTTTGCGTGTATCTTCCTCTTCTGCATCAATACCGATACTTTTCGTCATGAATTTGCATATCGGCCAGGGTGTAAAATATTGGGAAGAACGTTTGTTGTACAAATGTGTTTCGTAGTATTCGCCTAGGACATCATTACCTGAATCACTCCCTACTCTCTCATCCATTTCTGTTATCAGACAAGCAAGTAATTTAGGGAACAGGGTTTGTACATCTTCTTTCGGGTATCTTCCAATAGTCGCCATGTACTCATCTTCACAATAAGATTTACCAGTATTCGGATTTTGAGAAAAGGCACATAAGGCAAGAGTAAGAAGGTCATCAAAGACTGAGCGAGTATCACGGTAATATGCAGAGGCTTCTAACAGACCTGCGAATGTTTCCTTTTTAGTTTTCATTGAACAAGTTTTTAGAAATGCTTAAAAAGAATGAAGCCCGACAAATCAATACCGGGCTTCTGTTTTCATAGTGATCATTCACAACAAAGAGCTTATGTTTCCGTAGCAGTGTCGTTTGAGACCTCTGATAAGTTGAGAACGAAATCAACGGCTTTCTGCGCCTCTCGTGCAGCAGCAAGCACAAGTCGTTTGTCATTCTTTAATACACCCAGCCACCCCTGCATGTAGGCAACACTATTGTCGAACTCTGTAACAATACCGGTATGAGATTGTAGGTAACATGTACCTATTTCGGCTACCAATTCTTCTTTTGAATACTTCGCATCTCCGAACTCGGACATCTCTGTGATACCCTCACGAGCAAGGCGTTTGTCACTTCCTGTGCTATGAATAATCTCATGGAATAGCGTGCTGTAGTACGCTGCATCGCTTGCAAAAGAGGCTTTCTTTGGCATTACAATGCAGTCCTTGTCTATCAGGTAATACGCTTTCGTACCCTTGTGCTGTATCTTGGGTTTGTTAGTCATACCTTCAATTACAGACTCACAGGACGGTATGTCATTGGTGTCACGAGGTTGGGGGATAAACCGCTCAGGGATATTCTCACACTGACCAATGTTGAACACCTTGTAATACCGGAGAAATCCACGTTTCTTTTCGGTTTCTGTGTCCTCTTGGACATCAGTTTGCCCCTCTTGTTCTTTAGGTGCATGCCAGTACACTACTACATGCCCTTTTGCTCCTTTAGATACCTTGCCACCGATGCCATTAGCTTGTTCAAATGTCAGGAACAGATTGTGCTCATACTCCTCCATTCCGAGCAAGAGTAAGTTAATACCTCGATACGGCTTTTTGGAAATCAGATTCCGGGGAACACCTGCTTCTACCCATGGCTTTTGCCAGGGGACTGCTCCGTTCTCTAATGCCTTAATGATCTTCTGTGTGACTAACTCATATACATCTATCTGTGTACGTGGTTTGTCAGCTGTCTTGTTGTCTGCCATGTCATACAATTTTGTTGTTAAAGAATACTTTGTCTCACAACCAGTGTAGATGGCTATTGAGGAAGGCATAAGGGGGGAGAAATATTCACAAGTGAATACGCTTCGGAGTGGCACAAAAGCCCGGTCTTAGCCGGACTGTCGTGCTAGTGTTGCGAATGTTCCGCAATTGCGATTGCTTCAAACATTTTGGTGTAGTATTCCTTTTGGTTATTCCGCTCCTTGATGTACTCCTGTTTTAGTTCAGGATGCCTGCCGACTACCTTTTCAGACAGCATTCCCTTTGTCATTCTCTTGGAATGGGAATCGTAATCCAGTTCTTCCAGAGAGAATGTCTTAATGAGCAATGTTTGCTTTTTTGCTTGTTGCACAATGGCAGATATTACCCCATCTAATTGCGGGGAACTCCGCAAAGGGTCAACCTTCTTAACAACGATTCTGCGTACTGTGTAGTAGTCACAGAGCTTGCTAACCATTTTGAGGATAGCGAGTTGTTTCTCTTTCGACCATTTACCCTTGAATGATTTTACTCGCCATTCTATTAGCTCACCAGAGTGCATGACCGCGATACCCATAACCCGAGTTCCCGGGCTAATCCCGAGAATTACTTCTCCAGCCATGTTGCTTAACGAGATAGGTAAATAATGCTCCACGAGTCTTCCGTATCTGATCTTCAGGAATAGACAGAACCTTTTGCAAAGTTTTGCGGAGAAACTTTTCAGAATACCGTTCTACAAAACCGATATGTACCGGCAGGGATTCGCTGTCATTGAGCACATCAGCAATTTCCCGAGCCAATTTTTCTTCTTTAGATGTTGCCATATGTAGTGTATGTATTAGTGGATACTTTTGTTAATAACCCGGTAGGCTTTTCCACAGTTTGGTACTCGTTCGTTTTGCCGTTATTTATTCTATAAATAAATCGATGAACGGAATGTCGAACGATACAGATAAGGGAAGCACAATAAAAAACATCTTTACACACAATGAAAAAGCCATTAAACGAAAACAGAAAAACAAGAACTGTATTTAGTTAGGGAGGCTTATTTAGTTCCTGATTTCTTTCTGACTGACCATTACGCTTTTGCAAATTCCTGACTGCAACCTGTCGCATATCAAGGCAAAGTTCATCTACAAGTACTCGGTACAGAACCGCCAGTTTGATAAGGTTCTCGATACTTGGTTTACGCATATTGCGTTCCCATTGAGAGAGTCTGGTGGGACCGATACCAACCATTCCGGCTGCTTCTCGAATGGTATAGCCATTGAGATTCCTATGTTTCCGTAACCGATACCCTATCTTCTTATGTCCTTGACTCATGTATCTACCATATCAATCAGATGGGAATGCTAAAAGACAGGATAAATATCTACTTGTGTATACTCACGGGCAGAGTTGACAACTTTCCCTAATTCTGTAAAGTGCGTCCATGGCTAAAGCCGCACCTAAAAAGAAAGACAAGGATTATGATGTCAGAAAGCAAATTGCTGAAGTGGACAAGGTATTTCGCAGTATTGAAAACGATCAGGACTTACCAACATTCGCTGGCTTCTTTATGGAATGCATTGTCTTGGATATTGCGGAGAACGTGAACTTGAAATCTATGTACCCAAAGGTGTACAAACAACTAAACACGATACTGAAAAACCATTCAAATGAGGTTATGGCTTTAAGGAGATAGCTGAAGTATTAATACGCCAAAGACAGCACTTTCTAAGAAGTGCTTTTTTGTATTCCGTTATGTCTATTAGTAGACATTTCTCCTGTCTTACCTGCTTAACAAAAAAATGAAATATTGGTAGTATGAACGAGCTAGATAGACACCAATTAAATACCGGCAGAAAAGGTCTTGAATCTAAAAAGGGGGAGCGGAGGTGTTTGTCTAGCAACGATGCCGGTAACCGCTCTCCCTTTTTGGAATTTAAAAGTAATTCTCCGTTCGTTACAGAAGAAATGCAACTTGACTAT
>JAUHYD010000013.1 GCA_030426665.1 Bacteroidia bacterium
GGGCGGTACATGGAGCACGAGTGCAGCATCAACTGCAATGGTAGCATCTTCCGGTACTGTATCCGGAGTTAACGCAGGTTCAGCTACAATATCGTATACACTACCAACAAGTTGTTACTCAGTAGCATCAATGATAGTAAATCCTTTACCATCAGATATTACGGGTGCGACTGAAGTGTGCGTTGGTTCATCAATCACACTGTCAAATGTTACCCCCGGCGGTAGTTGGATGTCTATGTCTCCGGGCATAGCATCTATAGATGGTAGTGGGGTAGTAACAGGTAACGGCGCAGGAAGTGCGACAATAGTTTATAGTTTACCAACAGGCTGTCAGAAGTCAATGTCGGTATTGGTAAACCCACTGCCTGCACCAATAGTTGGCAATACAACTATATGTGAGAATACGACAACTATGTTGGGTAGTGCGAGTGCCGGTGGTACGTGGAGCAGCAGCGATGTTGCCGTAGCGACCGTAAATGTATCCGGTGTAGCGACTGGTTTGTCAAGCGGCTTCAGTATCATCACGTATACGTTGCCAACAACATGTAAGACAACACAATCGCTGATAGTGAACAGCTTGCCGGACGTAATCGGCGGAGACGCGACCGTATGTGCTGGTCTTACCACTACATTGACAAATACGATAGGCGGCGGTACATGGAGTACTGCTACTGATGTGGCAAGGGTAGATGCTTCCGGTGAAGTTTTAGGCATCGCCGCAGGTACAACTACAGTCACGTATACAATAGGAAATAGTTGTCATCGTACCAGGGTAGTAACGGTAAATCCATTGCCGGGTCTGATAGCGGGTGAAAATTCAGTATGCCCTGAGAACACAACAGTATTGAGTAACTCCTATCCTGATGGAACATGGACCAGCGACAACAGTGTAGTAGCAGGTATCAATGCGACAACAGGTGTGGTAACGGGCGTTACCGCTGGTGTGGCCAATATGACGTACACATTGCCTACTGGCTGTATGCGCAGCAAGGCGGTAACAGTACACGACCCTGTTGATGTGATAACCGGTACCATGAATGTATGTAAAGGAATGACTACAACATTGTCAAATGCAACCCCTGGAGGTGTGTGGGTAAGTAATAATACAGCGGTGGCTACAATCGGTATCGGTGATGGAATGGTAACAGGAGTTGCTTCCGGAACAAGTATTATGACGTATGCCATGCCAACGGGCTGTAAATCAGTAGCAACGATAGTTGTGAACAGCTTGCCTGCAAACATTACCGGAGCCTCCGGAGTATGTGAGGGTTCTGTTGCAACGCTAAGCGATGCAACTGCCGGAGGAAGCTGGACAAGCAGCGATGATGCGATAGCAACAATAGATGCAACGGGTGTGGTATCGGGAGTTGCTGCCGGAAGCGTAACGATAACGTATACAGTAAATGCAACTGGTTGTATGAAGTCACGAACAATGATGGTGAATGCTTTGCCAATGACACAGAATGTGACCGGAGGCGGAAGCTATTGTGCAGGTGGTATGGGTGTTTCTGTTGGTCTTGATGGAACTGAATCGGGAGTAAGTTATCGTTTGATGAACGGCAGTGGTTCGGTAGTGACGATGCCTGGAACGGGAAGTACGTTAAGCTTTGGCATGCAGACGTTAGGTGGTATGTACACCGTGTCAGCCATGACAGGCGCAGGATGTAGTGCGATGATGTCCGGAGATGCTACTGTAGCGGTAAATGCATTGGTTACTCCATCTGTAAGTGTCAGCTCAGACATGGGCGACGAAGTATGTGATGGTACCTTGACAACGTATACGGCAACAGGAGTTGACGGAGGAAGTACACCAACCTACACGTGGAGTGTAAACGGAACCGATGTAGGAGCTACAGATACTTACTCGTACACACCTGCAGACGGTGACGATGTAGTTGTGCGTTTTATGAGCAGCGAAGCGTGTCCGTCAGTGGCTGAAGTTTCGGCGATGGTCCGCATGCATGTGATTGCCAACGAGACACCTGCAATAACGGTGATGTCAGTAAATGGCGATTCATTATGTCAGGGAGATATGGCGTATTTCAACACGACGATAGCGCATGGCGGCGATGCACCTTCATACACATGGGTAGTAGGAGGCAGCATAGTTTCAACAGCAACAGGTTCAAGCTACAGTTACATGCCTACAAAAGGCGAAACAGTAGTATGTCGTCTGAACAGCAACTACGCATGTATCACCGGTAACAATGTATCGAGCAATGTTATCAACTTACGAGTGGATAGTCTGTACATTCCTGAAGTAGAGGTTATTGCTCATCCTGGAACTATAGTAGAAGAAGGCCAGCAGGTACAGTTTACAACTGTTGTGAACAAGGCCGGCGATGCACCAACCTATCAATGGTTCATCAACAATGTAGCGATACCCGGTGAAACAGGAACTACATTTATGTACAGTGAGTTTAATGACGGCGATTCTGTAACGTGTAAAGTTGTAGGTACCGGACATTGTGGTAAAGAGACTATCAACTCGGTAGTATTGAGTGTAGGTCCTGCAACAGGAATTGCACAGACAGGCTGGAGTGCGAGTGATCTTCGCCTGGTGCCGAACCCTAATACCGGAACGTTTGTACTGTCGGGCAATCTTGGCAGCGCAGCTGAAGAGACTGTATCTGTTCAGATAACAGACATGCTGGGTCAGGTAGTATACAACAACGTACTACGTGTACGGAATGGTGGTGTAAATGAGCGTATATCGTTGAATGGAGCACTTGCCAACGGAATGTACATGCTGAATATAAGCAATGGTGCTGAGCGCAAAGTATTCCACTTCGTGTTGAAGCAGTAATAGTTATTGATTAACATTTTAGACAAACAGGGTGCAATATTTTGCACCCTGTTTTGGTTTAATTGTGGGAGTGATTAAATACCTTGTAATTCTTAATCGCGAGTGCGTAAAAAGAAGAACCCCTGAAAGCAAAGGCTTTCAGGGGTTCTCTCATTTAAAAATAAAAGCTAAATCTTTGATTATTTAGTTTCTGTTTCCGCTTTTGGTTTTGGCTTAACAGTCCCGCGAATTTGCAATACAACCGGACTCTCCTGCGCATTAGAGTTGATTGTAACAGTCTTGTTTATCGGACCCTGACGACCTGCAGTATTGTATACCACATGTATTTTTCCTTTCTTACCAGGAAGGATAGGCTCACGAGGCCACTGAGGTACAGTACATCCGCAAGAGCCGTGTGCTTCGCTTATAAGAATGGGACTCTTACCAACATTCTTAAATTCAAAATCACATTCTGCTTTTGGTCCTTCAGGTACTTCGCCATAGTCGTGTACCATATCCTTGAATTTGAACTTACCGGCTTTAGGGTCTACCTTTTTCTCTACCGGAGGAGGTGGTGGTGTTTGCGTAGCTGTGTTTTGTGCATGTACTGCCGCTGACGTGATTGTCAGACACAGTAACGAAATAATTACTCTTTTCATTTTGTTTGATTGTTTAGGTTAAAAATAAAATTAAATATTGTTTGTTTATTTATCGAACTATAAGGTCTCCATAGCTATTGTCAACTTTAATGCTATGTGGTTTTCTTTGATTATCGCAGTCATTATTAAAAATACCGGCCAGTAAATTGCATTCTTCCTGGCCGGTAATACAATTAAAGAGTTCTTCTGCCGTTGACGGTTGGGAATCCGCATTTAATACGATGGTTTCTCCTGTGTTTACTCTTCGGATTCTGATTTCGTCAATAGTCACTTTACAATCTTTTCCCAACCCACTTGGTGATTTGTAATGCAGTTGCTTGGCCTGATCAGGTTCCAGGGTTCTACACGTAGCGACTTCGGAAGGGACGCCATTGGCACAAACTATTTTCTGGATAATACATATCTCTAACGGGCATGCAGTCCCGTTGCAAATCGATTCCTTTGTTTTGGATATAGTTGCTTCAGCATACTCTGTGGGTAAGGTTTGATTATTTGCCGGCTCCTTTACATTTTTTTGTGGGTTGACGGAAGCAGTCTCGTTACCGGAGCTTACTTTACTTATTTGTTCCTGAGTAGCACCGGGTGTAATGTCTTTTGAATAGTCCGGCATATCCTTCGTCCAGTTGTGTGAACTTTCAGATTGGCTTGCGACGGTGTTGGTATGAGATCGGGTTCTATTAAGCGTAATGACTGCAATAAATCCAGCTGCAATTATTAAAAGTATAGATGCCGCTACCTTAGTGCCGGTAAGGGATATCCTCCTGGGTTTTGGGTGCAGGCGTTCAGATAGTTTTTTCCATTCCTGTTTATTATCAAAATCAGGCAGCACTTCCCTCAGTTTAGTCTCCTCCATCCGTTCTTTCAAAGTCTTTTTCATCTGAACTTGCTAACCTGTTAATAATATTTTTTCCTGCAGCATTTTTCTGGCTCTGTGCAACTGAGATTTTGATGTGCTTTCAGATACTTCCAATAGATTGCCAATTTCCCGGTGATTCATTCCTTCAAAAACATAGAGATTAAATACTACTCTATAACCTTCCGGTAATTCCTGTAAAAGTTTCATGATGTCTTTTACTGAAAGTTGGTCTAATATGCTATCATTACTCCCTTTGTTTTCAAATTTTGTTACATCTTCTGTCAACAACGGTTTGTTACTTTTGTTTCTCAGGTGCATCAAACACTGATTCACAACTATCCTTTTTAACCATGCCTTCACGCTTCCTGCGCCTCTATATGTAAAAGTGTCAATTTTCTTAAAAAAGCTGTAAAAGCTATCCATCAACACTTCTTTTGCGTCTTCTACGTCAGAGATGTATCTGAGACATAACAACATCATGTCCTCTACATACTTATTGTAGAGAATCTTTTGGGCAACAGGTTCGTTGTTTTGGCAACATTTTACCAGATATGCCTCGTCATTGGTATTTGATAAATCAATGTTCAACGATGAAGTGTGGCAGTTTTCAATGTTTTAATGTACAATAAAAGTACCTTCTTTTATCAAACATCGACCCGGCAAAAAATGCTTTCATAATACTAAATGCAGTTTAAGCACAAAAGGTTGCGTGGGTATCTGAAAAAAATATTTAGAGCGATGGCGTGTGCCGGTTTATTGCCCATATTGTTTGACAATATTTTTCATTTCATTTAGCTTCATTAAAGCTTCCACCGGAGTCAGCGTATTTATGTCTGTTTCGTCCAGAAGCTGTTGTATGCGCCGAATATCTTCTGTAACGCCATCAAAAATATTGAGTTGATAGTTTGGTGCTTGTTTTATGTTTTTTACTTTTTGCTGAATCGAGTCTCCTGTGTCAGAATGTTTTTCTTCAAGCTGTTTTAGTATTTCATTGGCACGTTCTAAAAGTTTCGGTGGCATACCTGCCATCCTTGCAACCTGTATACCAAAACTGTGACGGCTCCCACCTGCGGCCAGCTTACGTAAGAAAATGACCTTATTGCCGGTCTCCTTATGTGTAATATGGAAGTTCTTTACACGGGGAAGGTGTCGCTCCAGTTCATTTATTTCGTGATAGTGCGTGGCAAAAAGTGTTTTGGGTCTTGTCGGGTTGTTGTGTAAATATTCCACTATGCTCCATGCCAGCGATATGCCGTCGTAGGTACTGGTGCCTCTACCTATTTCATCCAGCAACACCAAGCTACGTTCGCTGAGGTTGTTGATGATACTTGCCGTTTCGTTCATTTCTACCATGAACGTACTTTCGCCACCACTCAGGTTGTCAGACGCGCCTACTCTGGTAAAAATTTTGTCCGTCAGCCCAATCGTTGCCTTGGTAGCTGGCACAAAGCTACCCATATGTGCCATCAGGGTGATAATCGCGGTCTGCCGTAGCAGCGCACTCTTACCACTCATGTTAGGGCCGGTAAGTATAATTGCTTGCTGGTCCGTTTTGTCCAGCCTTATATCGTTAGTGATATAACTTTCACCCGGAGGTAGTTGCTGTTCTATAACCGGATGCCGGCCTTCCTTTATGTCAATGACGGATTCAGTTACGAGTTCGGGGCGGTGATAGCCGTATTGCTGTGCATTGCTTGCAAAACAGAGCAGGCAATCTATTTGAGCGGTGATTTGTGCATTATGCTGAATCGGGGCAATATATGGTTCTATTGTTGCAAGTAGTTGCAGATACAATTCCATCTCTATCGCGAGAATCTTGTCTTCTGCACCCAGTATTTTTTCTTCGTATTCTTTAAGCTCCTCGGTTATGTAGCGTTCAGCGTTAGCCAACGTTTGTTTCCGTACCCATTCCGGTGGTACTTTGTCTTTGTGGGTATGGGTCACCTCCAGATAATATCCAAATACGTTGTTGAATGACACTTTTAGCGACGAAATGCCTGTGCGCTGAGCTTCTGATTGCTGGATTTGAAGCAGGTAATTCTTTCCGTTTTTAGATATGGACCTTAATTTGTCTAACTCTTCTGAAATGCCTTCTCGTATCATCCCTCCCTTTGCTGCAACGGCAGGAGCATCTTCGGATATGGTATCAATAATTTGCGTCTGTATCGCTGTAAGCGGTTGCATTGGTTCCGCAAGTGCGGCGAGGGACTCATCGGAGTCGTTTATGCATAATTCACGTATTTGTGCCATAAAACCCAGACTCTTAGCCAATTGCAGGACTTCGCGTGGGTTTGCTTTTTTGAGCGGTATCTTTCCAATCAGACGCTCTACATCTCCGGTTTGTTTGGTAAGGGCAGTGAGCGAATGGCTGGTTTCCTGTGAACGAATAAAGTGACTTACCAGATTTAACCGTTGCTCTATTCGGTGAATATCATACAGTGGAAATATCATCCAGCGCTTCATCAGGCGTGCACCCATTGGCGTGAATGTGTGGTCTAAAGCCTGGAGCAGGTTGGTGCCTTGCTCATAGCTGTTATTTATCAACTCCAGATTTCGAATGGTAAATCGGTCCATCCAAAGGAAATCAGTAGCGGTAATTCGCTGTAAGGTATTTACGTGTTGCAGGTTTGCGTGCTCCGTGTCCTTCAGGTAATGGATAGCTACCCCGCAGGCCACTGTCGCAGATTTTAAGTCTTCGATGCCAAAACCTTTGAGCGACTGTGTCTGAAAGTGTTCCAGCAACAAGTCGTAAGTATACTGCTCCCGAAATACCCATTCGTCTAACTGAAAGGTATATACCTTTGAATCAAACTGCTCTCTGAATCGCTTTACCTGCGATTTTGACAGAATAATCTCCGAAGGTTGGAAGCTTTGCAGCAGCTTGTCCATATATTCTATGTCGCCTTCAGCTGCGTAAAATTCACCCGTCGTAATGTCGAGGAAACATATTCCGCAATGGGGTTCTGCAAGGTGGATGACAGCAAGAAAATTATTGGTTCGGTTTTCAAGGAGTTTATCGCTGGTAGCAACGCCGGGTGTTACCAGTTCTGTTACACCCCGTTTTACGATACCCTTGGTTTGCTTGGGGTCTTCTAACTGATCGCATATCGCAACCCGGTAACCAGCCTTAACGAGCTTGTGCAGATAAGTTTCCAGAGAATGGTGTGGGAACCCTGCCAGTTCAATTGCCGAGGCAGATCCATTTGAACGTTTGGTAAGTGTGATGCCCAGTACTCTTGAAGATATATGTGCGTCTTCTCCGAAGGTTTCGTAAAAGTCGCCAACTCTGAACAATAACACAGCATCAGGATATTTGTTTTTAATATCCTTGTGTTGCTTCATTAACGGTGTTTCTCCTGACTTTTTCGCCACACCGCAAATTTAACTGCTTAATAGCGCAATAGCTATTAATATTATACACGATGTTAAGCAAGTGTGGATAACACGCCATATTGCTAAGAAAAGACGCTCCGATACAACTTTAGCGGGTAGCTGATTCTAGTCTGTACGCGAGTGTTCATACAACTCTTTTACAGAAATTTCATTCTTAAAAAGGTGCACAAACTTTTTGTTTTTGTTATAGAGGGCAACGTCCGGGATTTGCATGGTTCCGAAATGGTATAGGAAAAAGAATTCTTTGTCCCATCCCACAGCTTTAATGTTCTTGTATTTATCCAGATGATGCCTAACGTAGAATTTTTGAATTTCAGTGGTGTAAGGATTGGTACTCAAAAAGTAAAATTGAATGTGCTTTAAGGAGTCCATTCCCCTAAGTAATTTTTCCGTAAAGTTGTCGCAGTGACTGCAATCGGGAGAGAAGGAAACCAACGCGACATATTTGCCTTTAGGGATATTGAAAGAGTTGATTAATGTAGCGCTGTCTTTCAATAGAATATTGAACGGAGGCATAATGTCCGTCAACTTATACGGTATGCTGTCCTGGTTCCTATTCGGGTCCGGCAGCGTTGGGGGGTATAGTTGTGCAAAAGCCGGCAAAGCCAACTGGCATACAAATAAAAATGCCAAAAGTCGTTTAAACATTGGAGTCAGTTTTTAGGCTTGTAAAAATACAGAACCTATTTGAAATTATCAGGGTTTGGCGTGCTTACAATTTTACAAACTGTTTTCTGGCAACAGTACCTGTAGCCGCGTCCTGAATGATTACCCAATAAATACCGGAAGCATATCCGCTGATCGAAACATGAACAGAGTTTTGGTTGCCTACAGATTGACGGGTTTGTATCTGGCCATTTACGTTGTACACCGATAGGGTAGCATTATTACTAAGTTTTGCCGGGTTTGCTATACTAATATTTAGTGTGTTTGTTGCCGGGTTAGGATATAAGTTTACCGACAAATTGTTTGCAGTTTTGTTTATTGATGTAACAGGTGCCACGTACGTAAAAGTATCGTAGAAATAAATCGTTTTAAAGTCAGGTGTTGCTGAATAGGCTGTCCAGTTATATAGATAGTTTTTCATGGTATCGGGGTTGCTGTAAGAGTTGTAATGCACAACATCTTTTGAGGTTGGAACCCACGCATGTGCTATGCTGTCCCAGCCATTGTGAAATACGGTATCCGGAAGCCCGGACACACCAATGTGTTTTGACATATAGTATTGTGGCCACCATGTGCCGTGTATAGCATCAAACTGATGCTGCTTCCAGGAATTGTGGTAGGGTAGTGCTCCGCTGTATCCCAGCGTGTCTTTTACATACTGGCCAAGGGCTGTTCCATCAAACAGGCTGGTAAGCACAGTTACCAGTCTGTTGCTGGCATCGTAAGTGTTCTCGTACTTTGCCGCATGATCCAGCGGAAGTAGGAATGAAGTATCCGCCAGATTTGCATAATGGTCAATCAATATCAGATTGTTGGAAGTGTCGTATGTATAGTAGGTTCTACCGGCAATCCTCCACACGCCCAGGTGCAGCTCATACAATGTGTCGGCTGTTAAGCGTTTCAATGTATCGTAGGTAAAAATCTGTTTGAACGCACTATCTGCAACCCCCATGCTCAGATTAAACCAAAGTCCGGTGTCAATTTTATTGAAGGTTGTAAAGGAATTCGCAAATGTCCTGTTATCGTTGGTTGCCGAGTCTACAAAGAGCTCAGTATACCCTGTCATGTTGCTGTTTGTATCGTATGTAGCATAGGCACCTTCATACAATTGATACATTGGCATTGCAAACGGATCAATAGTCCAGTGGACAAAGGTGTCAAACGCCACTTGAGGTGTAGTGAAGACGCCTGCGAAGTCAAACATCGGTGACGTTGCGTAGGGGTAATTGTATGGGTATATCATAAAATTATAATCGTATTCTGAGCCCCTTACGTTTCCTGAATAATTCACCATAATCGAGTCTGCCAAAGAAAACATGGCATAGTCAGTTACACTTTGTCCAATGACGCGCTGCTTCAACACCCCGGCGGTTGTTTTCATTGCTGCTTCGTGTCGGCTTGTCTGCTTTTGCAGCAGCCCGTTAATTATTCGCTGATGTGCAGTTTGGAGTTGGTGGTTTGTAGTGGATTGCGCATTTGCCTCAACGGCAAATGTTGCGATAAGAATAAATAGTAAAAGTTGTTTCATTTTGTCAAAAGTTGATATAAACGTACATGGAAAGTTAGTATTTTTTCTGTAACGGTGTTCAAATAATAACAAAAAACAAAAAAATGTATAAAAATGTTGATAGGTAATGATATTCTTTGTAATTTGGTTGTGTAAGTGCAAATTTTATTTAAAATACTTTCTATGAATACCAAAATATCTTTCAATTGGCTTCAGCGGACTACGCTTGTGGTAGCTGCGGTATGTTTTTCCGGTATGGTTGCCGTTACGTCTTGTAACAAGGGTGCTACGAAAAATGGCGATGCCGGCGTTGTGGGGCGCGAGTCAGTTCCTGTCACCACAGAGCACGAAAGCAGCACCGGGGGTAAGGGTGGGACTTATCAGACGCTGGAAAATGTATATACAGTAGCCGATATAAGGACCTATCAGGATGGTAGTGCTGTGGAGGTTATGTTTAGTGAGAACACACAGTTCTTTACGGTAGCAGATGCTGCGACACTGGAATTTCTGAAAGAGGCTCTCAGTAAAAATGAACCTGTAGCGGTTACGTTCGATCCGTGGCAGGGGGTCATTGTAAAAGCGCAATATCCTGATGCACAAGAGGCTCAGGCTATTAAATCACGCAAGGTGGTTAGTGATCGTTCGCATGCAATGGAGTTAGATTTGTCGCGAATTTCTGACGATGTTATTAATACACCGGAAGATATGGGAGTATTGAATACTACGGATGCCGGTTTGACAAATGTGATTCCGGATTTTGCGACGGCACAAATGATGTTCGACTACATCACGCGCCAGTGCTGTGCTTTACCCGGTCCTTATGCAATTGACTACTGCATTACCTTTCAGTATTGTCCGGATGGTTGCTACGCGAGAGCACATAAAATGTGCTGGATTATCAATAACAAATACAATTATGGCACAAAGAAAATATTCAGCTTTGCTAACTCCGGTTCCGACAAGTTATGTGTACAAGCACAGAAGTGGGGTGGGTGCTGTATCAGGTGGTGGTATCATGTAGCACCATTGGTGACAATTAAGACGCCTACAGGTCCGAAAGCCTATGTTTTTGACCCTGCGATGTTCAATCAGCCGGTGTTATTGTCTACATGGTTGCATTTTCAGGAAAACCCGGTATGTGCGGCCAGCTTTACACCACATGTTTCTATGATTAATGTACAGCCAACTTCTTCTTACGCACCATCTGGTAGTTCGGGTTTTGTGTTTAGTACAGATCCAACGTATTCAAGAACCAACAGCACACTTACCAGCTATAAGTATCGTATTTCATGTCCATAATTGGAATTTATAAAAAATTATTGTCAGACTCAACACGCCGTTTGTGCATGTTGAGTCTGTTGTTTATAGTCTTATTCAGCCAATCGTGCGCTATCTTTAAGCCAAAGAAAAAGAATGGAATGGAATCCGTAGAATATGCTTTGACGGTTGCCGGAATTCGCCCGGCCGGTGGTGAGGATGCATATATCGAAGTGTTTTTTAATGAGTCGGCACGGTTTTACCGATTGCCCAAAAATGCCACACCGGAGTATCTGACACTCCTACGCATGTCCGAAAAAGAGCAGGTACCCGTAATGGTCAAAAGAGCCAATGAGTATTCGGATATTATTCTAAGGGTGAAGAAAAAAAAGTAGGGACTGGCGTGTGGTTTTTGTTCGTAACACCAACCCAAGCTAATGCTGCTATTATTCACTCAACCGAAAGAGGATACATATGCTGAAGGATTTGAAACATTGTTTATTGCTGCTTTTATGGGTAATCACCACGACCTCTTGTAGCAATTCTGACAATAATCGTGCCGACAACTACACCTTTCGTAGTCTCAAACAGAGCTTTGATGCGGAAGTTATAGTGTCTGGAAAAGCTATAAGAGAGCAGATTGAGATAAACTTTGTCAAAGCACCCAAATTTACCCGTGAGAAAATGGTGCCGTCGCATAATGCTGCACTAAGTGTTGAAAAGGAATGTGACAAAATACTTGACATAATTCGCGCGGTTGAGGATTCCCTGGATGCTTTGCTGATTGACTCGTCAAAAAGAGATGACCGAATTGTGAGAAGTTTTATGGTTGACGAAGGTCGCTCCAAACGCTTAAAGAATCTAATTGATGATGCGCTCGAAAATATGTTGGATTCGACGGGATTGCGGGATACACGTAGGCGACAGCAACTACGCGAGGAGATAAAGGGAAAGCACCAAGACGTTTTTGGTATAGACTCCATACTATGGTCACAAGTTCATTTTCAGGGTTCCGGCGATAAAGCGAAAATGGAATTGTCCCGCTTAAAGTTAGAATTTTTAGGTGCCACAAAAATGGTCGTCGACAATATTATCGAAGGTGCGAATAGTGGCACATCTTGTGGGTACTCAAGGGAATTGGCACTTGCGATACCGAATACCTCTTTCCTGATTTCCGGTGATAGGCTCGAGGCTTCTGTTTTGCTCGCTATGTTGCCGGACACTGCTGAATACAAGTTGCTCGGGATGAGGTTAGGTGGTAAGGAGCTGGACATTCGAAATGGCGTTGGTTCCTATGCCGAAACGGTGACAACGCCGGGTATGCATCGTCGAGATGGCTCGGTGTCATTTATACATGCACAGGACAATTATCCCCAAACAAGAAACGTAAGATTTGAGTACTTTGTTTGGGAGCCTGTAGTAAGTGTGAAGACTACTGGACCACGCATTATTTATGCAGGAGTACCCAATCAATTAGACATTCGTGCGAGTGGTCTTTTTTATAATCAGGTACACGTAACGGTTGACAAAGGTACTCTGACCGGCATTGGCCCTGATTACGTATTAGAAGTTGAAGATACTGGTATTGTAACAATGTCTGTATGCGGTAAATTTAAAAATGGGCTCATGCGTGAATTGGATACTGTCGTATTTGAAGTAAGGCGTCCCCAAAACCAAGCGACGAAGTAAAAGTGATTTCGGCATATGCTTATTGCTCTTTACAGACCTTACTGTTTCCTCTCAAACATTTTGACCAGCATAGCATACAAATCCGGATGGTTTGCTTTTAGTTTTTCCGGCCGCTCAAAGAAGTACTCAGAAACTACCGCAAGAAATTCAGCATCGTTGGTTGCACCATAATCGTCAATGTCTGCTATTTCGCCGGTACGTATGTCCCTGATTTTTTCCGCCATTAATTTTATCCATGGTATTACTGATGGGTGTCGCACTAAGTATTCCGGTACACCGTCAATGCTGCCGTCTGCTTTGTCTATAAGGTGTACAAACTCATGAATTACCGTATTCTGCCCGTCTAGTTCATCGCTAAACGATTGTCGCAGCGCAGGTTTAGAAAGTAGCATCATTCGTTGCATGGCACCGGTACCTACCATGCCACCTATGTTGCGCCCGGTTCCTGTTGTTTGAAAGTCTTTGTTGAACGAGTCTTTGTATATCAGTACTTCAGAAATATTGTTGTAGCGCCAGTCAGGGAATGCAAATATGGGAATGATGGCACCTGATGCAACAAGTAGTTTATCTAAATCGTCGATTTCTGTATCTACACCTCTGATGGTGGTATTGGCCAGGAAGTCCCTTACTCTGCTTTCGAAAATTCGCTTCTGTGCTTGATTGAGTTGCTTATAGAACACAACGTTTTGTTCAAGAAGTGCTGCTGCATCTGCCGGGAGCTTATATGCGCTAATCTTGCGTTTTCTGTTTTTATTGTAGGCAACGCCCGCAACAATGACAGCAGCGAAAAAGAATATTCCAAACATAAGATGTCCGTTACAGAGAGTGCTTATCAAAAGTACCGCTTTTTACCCGACGGATTGTGTACGACCAAAGTATAGTATATGTTATTATACTGACGATGGCAATAACTAGAATAGTGCAAAGGCAACCTCGTTGTCGTGTTATAGGTAGAATCCGTAAACCTGAGAGCTATAAATTACCTCAATATTCTATTACCACATTATCTCATAGTCAAATGGCCTCATAACCTACATGCCCAATTGGCGGGAAATGTTTTGTGGCACGCTCATTCCCAACTGTCGCATTCTGGATACTTGTTTTTTTGCCTCCTGTGTCTTACCTGCTTCGAGTAATAATAAAAGCAGATTGTTATGCGCCATGCCGTTGTACTTGTCTCTGGTCAGAAAGCGTTGCAGGTATTCGATAGCGGCATCTTTGTCATTTTTCACCATGGCAACTCTGGCAAGATAAAAGTCGCATCGCACGTAGTCAGATATTTCCTTTTCTGCCAACAGGTAGGGTTCAGATGCCAATACAGAATCTTTGCTCTGCATCATTTCTCCGAAATAGAAGTTCAGATATTTTTCTTTGGGGTTTATCCGGTATGCCTTTCGGAACAAAGCTTCAGACTCTGCTACTTTTGATTTATCTAGGCGCGCTGCCAGCATCATAAGGGCGTACGCCGAGTTAGGCGAAGTTTCTGCTGCCTGTGTCCAGAACGATATAGGGTTGTCAAAGTTTCGCTGATGTCTGATATTCAGACCGGCAAAAAGGCAACATACAGCAACTACAGAAATCGTGAGTTGCCTTGGCGATAGTTTGTTGTCGAAAAGAATGGTGTAGGGTAGCAACAGTAGTATACCAATGACTGGCAGATATAGCCTGTGTTCAAAGGTTTGTCCGTTTAGAGTCGAAGGTACCAGTAGTGCCGGCATCAGAAACAAAAGAAAAATTGCAAGGCCACTCGCCAGTGGTTTAATGTTACGTGGTTTGCGCAGAACTATTGCTCCGATTAATATCATGAGTGCTCCAATACCCCAATACATAACGGTATCCTCCTGTGTAGGAAACACACTTTGATTAAATGGCAGCAAAACTTTGCCGATATACTGTACAATGACGGGTAGACGATGTATCAGGTCCGTTAGCGACTGTACGGACCCAATTCCGGATGACTGTATGGATGCGGCAGTGCGTGCTGCATACCAGACACCAAAGCAGCCAACCCATACTATGTACTCGCGAATCAGTGGTTTGCTGTTCCATTGTTTGCCGGAGTATAGAACCAGCAGAACAAATGCAGCAGGGGCAGCAAATACAGCAGTTTCTTTTGTGAAATAAGCAAGTAGCAGAAATAGTCCTGATAGAGCCAGGTTTTTAGGTTGCTCTGAATCAGTGTAAGAAATAGCATGCAGTAGGAACGACAATACGAATACAGCAAGCATGGTGTCATTCCTTCCCGGAATCCATGCAACTGCCTGTGAGAGCACAGGGTGAACAGCAAAAATAAGTGCTATTAAAAACGAATAAATTTGGTTGATCTTTAGTTTGCCACATAACCTATAGAGCAGCAATACGGTAGCAGCATGTAGCAAAATGTTTACGACATGATAGCTGGCTATATTGTCGCCACCGAACTGGTAGTTCAGAATCATTGCGTCAGAGAATAACGGGCGATAGTAGGGGTCTTTCGTGGCATCAAAAAGTCCTCGGGTAAATGCTGTGACCAGGTTAGAGAGGTCTTGATTATACGCAGCAAATTCTTTGATAAAGATACTGTCATCTAACTCTGTATAGCCAAGTGACAGCGCAGAAAAGTACACAACTATTACCGACAGTAACAATATCAGTTGAGGGTAGGGAATACTGAATGTTGTTTTGTCTGGAGTTTGTGCCGTAAGACTGCCTTTTGGCGTCGCGTGCGTTTTAGTCTGGCCGCTTTTTCTTTCTTTTTTTGTTTTGCTCACGTTAGTAGGTAGTCTGCGAACAAATGTATTAAAGACCCATGAAATCCACAATAATCTTGAATGGATAATCTGAGTCGCTAATATTGAATTGTTTAATCCAAATTTACGTGAAAAAAAGAAGCCGGCTTAAAAGCCGGCTTCAAAATATACATAGAGAATAACTTTAGTTGGTTACACTCAAGCGTGCTGTATGACGAACCCCGTCAGCAGTTATTGCTGTTAGCAAATAAATGCCGGAGGGTTGATCGAAAATTACATCATTTTTTGCGTTCGTTGTTATGTTGAATTCTTTAACTTTTTCGCCCAAAATGTTGGTAAGTGTCACAATTACTTGTTCACTAGTTGAAGTTGAAAGGTTGATAGATATAGCTCCTTTTGTAGGGTTAGGATAAACAACCATATTGCCATTATTACCAGCAACGGTAGCAACATCTGTTGCGCCCGGTATGGTTATGTCAAAAGTCCGGGTGGTAGATCCACAAGTGTTTGTGGCTGTGTAGGTGATTGTAGCATTGCCGGGCTTCAATGGCACAAAGTGATCCCAAGAGATGAATAACAAGGTAGAAGGGTCACTGCTGCTCCAAACACCACCTGCAGGCTTCACTGTATCCAGACGATAGCTTGCGCCCATGGCGAAAGTCGTTGTGCCTGAGAAAGTAATTTCAGGTGCATCGTGTACATATACATTTTTACGTACTCTTGATGTGCCGAATGCATTTGTAACATAATGGTATATTGTATCTCTACCTCTAGCTACTCCTGTAACAACGCCTGTTGTCATATCAATAGTAGCAGAGTCAGGATGTACGCTTTCCCATGTTCCACCGGCAACAGAGCCGGTAAGTGTAATAGTAGAACCTGCACAAACTGTATCAGGTCCGGAGATCGTTCCTGCGCTTGGCAATGGTCCGACATGCATAGCTGTTGTCGCACTACTGGTTCCACAAATATTAGTCACGTCGTAATGGATAGTAGTTACGCCTGTTGCACGTCCTGTTACCCAACCGGTCATGGTATCGGCGAAAGCAATAGTAGTGTCGTCAGAGTACCACATTCCTCCTGTTGCAATATTCATCAAGTGCAACATTGAATCAATACCAACAGAGTCATTTCCTGTGATAGGTCCTGCCGGTACATGAACCGTTATTGAGTGGCTTGCAAAACTTGCACCACAACTATTAGACTGGTAGTAAGATATCAATGAAGTTCCCTGACTAATTCCGGTAACATTTCCTGTTGAGCTTACAACAGCAACAGATGTTGCGCCACTCAACCAAATGCCGCCGGTGATAGAAGATGTAAGTGATACCCAGCTACCTGCGCAAACTTCAGAAGGACCGGATATTGTTCCGGGAGTGATAACGGTGTCTATATTAACTATTGCATATGAGCTAACAGAACTACAACCATTTGTAAATGCATAAGTAACGGTATCAATACCACCCGCAACTCCGGTAACAACTCCGGCAGAAGATACACTCACATTTCCGGTAGTTGTACTCCACACCCCTGTACCTAATACATTAACGTTTGAAAGTGTAATTACATTGCCTACGCAAACATCAGAAGGACCGGTAACCGGCATAGCTGATACTGCTGTATCTACCCTTATTTCCAGCCATGAGGTTGCATCGCCACAAGTATTAGTAGCCATGTAGAATACGGTATCCGTACCAAATGATAATGCAGCTAAAACACCTGAAGCGTCAAACGTGTCAACGGTATGGTCTGCATTACTCCACACTCCTCCCGGCACCGAACTAGTGAAAGGAGCAGTAGCGCCAATACATAATGGGTTAGTTCCAGATATAGTTCCGGCAAAAGCTGTATCAACAGTTAGTGTTGCGGAATTAGAAGTGTCTGCACCATCTCCGTTGAAAGCAGAACCACGGTACATCATACCGTTAAGAGCCAGGCTGCTGTAAACAACCAACGTGTCTGAAGTTGCGCCAGCGTACATGTCTCCATTAAATACAGTGTCCCACATTGTTCCATCGGAAGACGACTCCCAAATGAAAGTCATTGGTGTTGCACCTGTTGCTTCAATTGTGAAACTGGTGGTATCACCTGAGCATACAGTTTGGTTGATGGGGTCGGTAGTCACTACCGGCATTTGTGCCTTCGACGTTACGTTAAAAAGGCAGAAGCAAACAGCCAAAAGGCCGGATAAGTAAACACTTTTTTTCATGTTCTGTTTTTTATTTATTTTCTATATGTTATCTATTGTTGCTGAACCGGAATTGCTCTCCGGCGTTGCAAACTCAGATTTAGCGTTAATATAACACTTAATCGGGCAAATCTAATCAATTCAGAGCAATTTTTCACATAAGACAATCTCATTCGACATATAATTTGTTGTTTTATCTATGCGTGAGTTGGCAGATTATTGCAAGTCGTTTGGAGTTCCCATGACCTTGTTTTAATATGAGGGCCACTATTACGAGGGCCACTATTCTGTCCCGACTACGTAAGAGCAGGCAAAGTCCTGATTTCCAAAATTGTGCACCAAGACAGGAATTGGTTTTTCCGGAATGCTAAAATCTATTTTAATGTCAAGTTGGTCTTCAAGGCGACTAAATGACCGAATCGGTAGGTGCTTAATAAAATCGACTCCTTTTTTTCCGTTCCATTTATATACACTTTCTTTTGCGCACCACGCATGAGTGAGCAGTTTTGGGTCATTCTGGCAGAAAGATTGTTCGTATTCAGACAGAAATTTATTCTTTATGTTTTCTATTTTAGGGTGCCACGTTTGTATATCTATTCCCATTTGTCGGCTCGTATCGACGGCAACCGCAATAAATGGCCATGAATGCGACACTGAAAAGAAGTAACGCCCACCCGGTAGGTATGGTTTCCGATGTTCGTCGATTGAAAGAGAATGTAAAGGTATGTCCGGTTTAAGATGCTGTAACAGAAATCTGCTGGCAAGGTGTTCTATCCGTCTTCGATCACTGTTGATGCCGGATGACAGTTGAGTCTGTGCTCTGAAATAACTTTCATCTTCCGTCACTTTCCAGATGGCGGCTTCTCCATGTGTTCCGATGTCCCATTTACTGTGTAACGGCATAACTACCGCCAAAGTTAATCAGCTTGTTCAAAATAACATGCAACATTATTCAGCATCGTGAAATTACTGCGATTGTTTTGGTCCCGCTGCGTTGCGCTTACAATTTGTATTTTTGCGGCATGATTACGATATATGGTATTAAGAATTGCGGGACAATGAAAAAGGCGATGACCTGGTTAGACGACAACGGAGTGGACTATGTATTCCATAACTATAAGGAGTCCGGCATAGATAAAAAAACGCTAAAGGAATGGTTGAAACACTTCCCCTCGGACAAATTGATAAATACAAAGGGAACAACTTTCAGGAAACTAACAGACGAGCAGAAAGAAAGCATCAGTAACAAGTCTAAAGCTGTGGACCTTATGATGGAATATACAAGCGTTATCAAACGTCCGGTTATGGACTTGGGTAATGGCATTTTTTTATTAGGTTGGGACGAGGCCGCAGTAAGCGAGGCTATCCTCTAAGGTTGATTTATGCGCTCCTGAAACTGAAATAGAATGTTGTTCCATTTCCGTGAGCAGACTCAAACCATATTTTTCCGCCGTTTGCTGTTACAAACTCTTTGCATAGCATTAATCCAATGCCGTTACCGTTTTCCCCATTGGTGCCCGCGGCAGAGGTATAGCCCGGTTCGAATATTTGCTGCTTTTGATTTTCGGAAATGCCCACTCCTGTGTCTTTAACTGATGTGACTGTGTAGCCGTCAGAACCGGATTGGTCTACGGCGATGGTGATGCGACCTTGTGCAGGCGTGAATTTAATTGCGTTTGAAAGCAGGTTGCGAACAATAAAGTCATAGTGTGAGCTTTCGCCCAAAATTCTTGCACTTACATTTCCTTGTTTTTCAATTATTATATTTTTCTTATGTGCACTCACCGACAATAAGTTGATATTTTGTTCTATTGATGGACCTGTATTAAAAACATCGTTCGTAAGTCCGTCAGTAGCAATTTGTGACTTTCCCCAGAAAAGCAAGGAGTCCAGTGTTTCAATAATAGACTGAGATTGGTTTTTCAAAGACTCAAGCATGAAAGCCTTGTCTGCATCAGATACACTTTTGTCTTCCAGCATTTCCAGAATCACGGGTATGTTGCCCACTGGTCCGCGTAGGTCGTGTCCGATTATGGAGAACAACTTGTCTTTCGTACCATTGGAAGTCGTCAGGTCGTTTTTCTGGAGATTAAGTTGCTTGTTCAGTCGCTGTGTTTTTGAGAGAAATATTAATACGATTATTATGATCAGTGTAAGACTGATGACAATAACCACCAGAATATTGCGGCGCAACATGTTGGTTTGCTGAGTCAATTGCATTTGCCGGATGTTGTCATTGAGCTGTTGTAACTCGTAAACGGACTGCAAGTCAGTCACTTCCTTTATTTTTTTATCGTATAGAGGCTGTCTTTAATGGCTTGTTTTTTTTCCAGCAGTGTTGCAACGTTCTCGTATTCTCCAAGTTGTTTGTAGAAGGGAATCATTTCGGTGTACACCTCAGCGACCATTGCAGGGGTACCCAGGCTTATTGATATGTCCAGTGCTTCTTTCAGACCGTCCAGTGCCAATTGAGGGTCGCTTTTACCTTCTACCGACGCAATGCTCATAATGAGTCGTGCCTGTTCTTCTACCAACTTCTTGTTTCTGGCCAGCTGAAGCCCTTCTCTGAGTACCTTTAGTGCGCGTTCGTCATCGCCATACATTTTGTATAATATTCCCGTATTTAATAGGGAGTATATATATAAGTCAATATGCTCAGTTGTGTCTGCACCGTCTACTGCTTTCTGAAAATAGAGCAGTGCAGTGTCCAGTTTGCCAAGCCGACCGTATATGATTCCTATGTTATTGTATAGGTTACACATTGTGCTAACATCAGAAGTGTCCTTCATGGCAGTAAGGCCCAAATTATAATACTGCAGTGCTTTTTTTCTATTTCCTGTTTTGTCACTGGTAATGCCGAGGTTCATGTATACATTGGCAACGCCCAGGTGGTTGGCAATTGCTTTGTATTCTTTCAAAGTCCGCAAGAAATGTTTCGTAGCGATATCAAGATTTCCTTTCCTGATTTCTATTATACCCAGAAAGTTATTTGCAGACCCTATTCCATGTCTGTCTCCTAGTTCTTCGAATGCTTTCAGAGAACTTAATTGCCTTTTCTTTGCCAGTTCAATGTTGCCCAGCTGGTTGTCCATTATTCCCAATAGTGATTGCAACAAAGCCACACCGTATTTGCTGCGTTTTCTGGTTAACTCATCCAATCCTTTTTCAAGAAAATAGTAAACTGTATCCGGGTACGAATAGCGGTAGGCCAGATATATTTTGCCATAGGCACGGGCACATAGGGAATCGCTTTCTGCATGTTTAATTTCTTCCAGCATTTCAGGAATCTTATCCTGCCCAAAACTCTGAGATGAAAATAGCAACGCTATCACCACCGTCACGGCTCGAAAGAATTCAATATAAAAAATGACTTGTTTTCTCACAGGAAAAAAACTCAAACCCCGTACCACTAAAAGTGAAACTATATGGTATGCACGGTGGTGCTTAAACAAATACAATAGATACTTGGCAAAGTAAATACAAAACAAATGTTTTCGCATTGGAAACTTCTTGTGTTTGCCGGTTTTTCGAATTTAATAATTTGCATTAATGCTAATGTCTCGATGATAAGCTGGTATTGTTTAAATTATCTTCTGAAGGTTATTTCAGTAGCTCCGAACCCATACTTTCCGCTCCATTCATTCTTGAAGCGCGAAATTTCGGGTGTGGCTTTTAGGACTGCATGAACTTCTTCTCTTAATTTTCCTTTACCCAATCCATGAATCACAACCATGTGTTCCTGACGATGTACAATTGCGAGTTGCAGGTATTTCTGCAGTGTCTCCAATTGTATTTTGATTATCTCTGCATTTGTGAGCCCTTTTTTACTGCTTACCAGTTGTTCAATGTGTAAGTCCAGTTCGTATTTGGGAGTATCCGTTGAAGGTGATTTAACAGACTGGATTTTAGAAGGTCTGATAACAGGCTTGAACTCGGGTTCAGGGGGTAATTCGCTTTTGTCTCTAAAAGATTCTAAAAGCAAGCTGCTGAACGAGGGGTCGCCTCCGGAAAGAATCGTAGAAACGTATCCGAATAACTTTGCAGGCTTAATTCTTATCACACCTTTTTCTGCAATGTTATTTGTATTTCCTGCGTCTTCCAGTTCCCAGTTAAATCTGGGTTGGTCATTCATGGTTTCATAATCTATGCTGTGCAGGTATATATTGCTGAATGCATGAATTTTACCTTCGTGTCGGAACAAAGAGTCTTCTACAAGTTTCGCATCATAGGTGAATCGCACGTCAGTGGGCAGCTCGTTTAGCAGGAAAACTTTTACATGACTAACAATATCCTCCATCTCCACGGTTTTGAACTCCGGCATAAAAGAAAGGTATATGCCGCGGGCTAGTCTGGCCTGCCTGAGCGCTACTTTTTCAACAGGTAGCTGTTCCGCCGGAGAAGCTTTCTTTTTATTGGCGTTTTTTTTCGTAAACCATTTAAGGTAGGGGTGGTCAACATCTTCAATATAAACCGGAAAAGAAGTACCATTTACCGCCACCTCGATCATGAGTTTGTCAATCATTGCTACCACATGCCCCTCTTCTCCTGTCTTTTTTAAAACTATATTGTCTCCAATGGAAAACTTCATAATACTAACGTTTTGGTTATGCCGCTTATCTGATAACGTTCTCTAAAAATGCAACCATTTTACTTACTGCTTTTCCACGATGACTGATTTTGTTTTTTTCAGATAAAGGGAGTTCCGCAAATGTTTGCTCATAACCATCGGGTACGAATATGGGATCATATCCGAATCCTCCGGCTCCCCGTTTGGACGACAGAATTTTACCATGGCATGTCCCATCAAAATAGTGAACCTCATCTTTCCAGATCAAACAGATGATAGCTTTATACCACGCCCTGCGGTCATCTATCCCTTTCATTTCAGAAAGTACCTTTTGTAGGTTTTTTTCATCATCTCTCACTCCGCTATAATGAGCGCTGTCTACACCCGGTGCTCCGTTTAAGTGCCCGATACATATACCACTATCATCGGCAAATACATTCCTTCGGGAAAACTGATGAATTGTATTTGCTTTTGTGAAGGCATTCTCTTCGAAGGTATGGTATGGCTCGGGAATCTCGTCAGAAAAGTTAATGTCCTTCAGCGACAAAAGTGACAAATCAGGTATTAACCGACGTATTTCGGTGATTTTTCCTTTATTATTCGATGCTATAACTAACTCTTGCATAATTTGTCAAAAGTAAAAAGTCAAATCCATTTTGCTTCGTACTTTTGTAAATATCTGATTTTTCAAATTTTGACCGAGAAGAAGCAGTTGAATTATTAATATTATTTCTGCTTGCAAAATGCTAATGGCTAATTTCACACTGTTATCGGATTTCGGGTTAGTGGATGCTTCTCTTGGGAAGGTACGTGGAATAATGTTGCAGCACATGCCTGAAGCTGTAATTGCAGATATTAGCCATGAAGTTGCTCCTTTTGACGTAGGTCAGGCGTCCTACCTGTTGGCTACGTCATATGGCAGTTTTCCTGAGGGGACAATTCATGTGGTATTAGTCGATGTGTTTTTCGAACGATTACCTAAATTGGTCTTGTGTAGTTATGACGGGCATTATTTTTTAGCACCTGACAATGGTGTACTAAATTTTGTGTTGAATGCTGGTGACTACCGTGCCTGGATCTGTTTCGAAATGACATCAAAAGATACTTTTGAACGATGGGTAAAAGCAGCAGCGCATTTTGGTAAGTTGTTGCAAACGGGGCGCCCTGAAACGCTTAACTTACCTTCTTATGTCCTGACAAGTACGTTTCAGGATGAGCTTACGTTGCTCCCCGGTGACACAATAGCCTGTAAAGTTGTTTATATAGATGTATTTGGCAACGTTGTGCTAAACATCACTAAACAGCAATTTGACAGACTGAACCGAAGAGGGCAGTTCAAAGTGCGCTTTATGCATGTTAACGAAATTTCGCGCATCAGTAGTTACTACAACGATGTGAAAAGGGGGGAGGAGTTGTGTAGATTTAATAGTAAAGGTTATCTTGAAATTTGTGTGAACAGGGGTAGTGCAGCAAATCTTTTTGGTTTCAGGATGAAAGGCAATCACAATGAAATAAAAATAACGTTTGAATGATAGTGAGAATTGTACAAATGACGTTCAGAGAAGAAGTCGTTTCCGACTTTGTTGCTCTTTTTGAAACCAGAAAACAAACCATAAGAAATTTCAATGGCTGTCTGCATCTGGAATTGTGGCAGGATAGCAAGCAGCCTGATGTCTTTTTTACTTATAGTAAATGGGAGTCTGAGGCGGCTCTTGACCATTATCGATTCTCAGAGTTTTTTAAAGATACGTGGGCACATACCAAAGTGCTATTTGCGGATCGGCCCCGTGCGTGGAGTGTCACGCAAAGGTATATAGTTGAGTAAAATTTGTGTTTATTGTACTTCTGAGGTGATATGATAAAAAAAGCAGTGTCTTATTGTTTGTTATTTATTACAGTAGCTGGTTGTGGCAAAGATGCTTGTGATAACCATAACCCGGTATTTGAAAAATACGGGCCGACAGACAATAAATACAAGAAAGCACTTGTACGCTATATTAATGGTATAGACCCTGAGCAGCTATCATACTATATAGAAGGATATGAAAAGAGTTGGGACAAGCAATTCATGCGAGTTCGCGTTGCAGGCTCTGATTTGTGCGCTGTTATGATTCTCGATATTACAGATAGCCGCAGGCTCGAAAACTTTATCAAGGTTGGTGGGATATCTTATTCCGGTGCGGAACTCAGCGGGCTTATATACAGAATAGACAGCACCGATGGAGCCTACCAATTTCACTTTATTGATGTAAACAAAATCACAGATTAAGGCAGCCCGGTATTTGTTGCTACTTTGTATTGGTATGGAATAACTTATCTCGCATCAAGTATCATAGGTGCGCCGCCTTTCCCCAACACTATTATTTTAGCATTACTTGACGCAGCCAAATCTTTATAGGCCTTTATTTGTTCGTATTGAAGTTGTTTTTCGGTGAGGTTTTCGTTAATGATACGCTGATAGTCTGCGATACCTTGGGCTTCTACTCGCTTACGGTCTGCTTCCTGATGTTCTTTCTGCAATACAAACTGCATTTTCTGAGCTTCCTGCTCTGCGTTTATTTTAGATTCAATCGCATTTTTTACAGAGGTAGGTAGCGAAATGTTTCTAATAAGCAGGTTTTCAAGCAACATCCCACGACTGTTAAACTCCTGCTCTATTGCTTTATAAATCCTAGATTGGAATTCGTCGCGCTTACTTGAATAAAGTGCTACTGCGTCGTAGTAAACTGCGTTATCGCGTATCTTGGTGCGTGAAATAGGGCGAACAATTTTGTCTTTGTAATCCAATCCTGTTTTTTGGTAAAGGCCGGGTGCATTTTTTGCAACCACTCTGTACAGAACAGTAAGGTCGATAGTTACCTCTAATCCATCTGCGCTTAGTACGCGTATAGCATCGTCGCCCGACATGTCGCCCTCGTGGGTAACACCACTCATTGTATAGTTTTGCGTACGAACGTCCATTTCCTGAACCTCGTATAAAGGGTTTATCAGGTGCAAACCACTATAGAGTACGTCGGGGCGAACCTTTCCAAACAATTTTTGCACACCAACCAAACCTGCGTCTATTTTGATTATGGACGACCATAGTACGCCGAACAAAAGAATAATTACGCCAAAAGCCATAACCGGCTTTCCGAAAACGCTGATCTTGTCTTGTATTTTTGAAATAAATAATCCGACACCAATAAAAATGAGACTTAAAATCAGAAAACCCATCGTAATAATATTTTTTTACCAGGCTTAAAGGTAGACCGATTTTGTGAATTAAAAATGGACTTCGCCAAAGCAATGGTAATGAGCCCTACAATAAAGAATATTAAAACAATAGGTCTGCACGGCAAATACGTGCAGACCTACTATAAAAGACACTTTTTTTGTAATTCTCCCGGCTTAGTGGATTATTACCATTTTAATATTTGTCGTTGATATCTCATCAGAAACTTTCACGAAGTATATACCATTACTTAAATCGCTCGTTTTTATTGCGATATTATTTTCGCCTGCGAGACATTTTCTGCTGATACCTTCCGTCGCAACACGCCCTTGCATGTCTACAACATCTATTTTGAGGTTTGCATCATTGACTAAATTCAGCGAGAGCGTCGCGTCACTACCTGTTGGGTTGGGGAATAGTCTTATTGAAGAAGAAACTTCTTTGCTTGCAATTCCCAGGCTTGCAATTCCGGTACCCTTTAAGGCAAAGTCATATACGCTTTCGTTGTCGTCGCTGTTCGCTATCGTAAGCGTAGCAGTTCTGCTTCCGGTGCCTACAGGTGCGAAACGTACATCGAATGATTGGCTTCCGCTCTCGGGTATTGTAATCGGAAACCCGGGAGCTCCGTATAGTGTAAATTCACTTGCGTTAGTGCCACTAAACGAGATGCTGGATACAGTTAATGTGCCTGCACCTGTATTCTGTATCAAAAACGTTTTTACTGGTTCGCTGCCGACGTGTACATCACCGAAATCTGTATTATTTGACGTGCCCGGTGTTACGTCGCCGTCAGCAATGTCTATGCCATTTCCCTGTATGTTTATTTCGGGCATTCCCATTCCCTTTCCGTGTATGGCGAAATCGTAATCAGATTCATTTGCGTCGGTGTTCATGAAATGAACGATTGCATTTCGGTCACCAATGTCAGAAGGAGAAAACTTCACTGCAATTGCTGTTGAGTCACCTGCAGCAATTGTAATTGGTAGTGGCAGCGATGTGTTCAAAGTGAAGTCTGCAGAGTCTGCACCTGTAAAGTTAATTGCCGTCACTTTTAGGTTTCCTAACCCAATGTTGTGAACCATGAATGTTCTGATTTGGATACTGCCGGTATTAACTTCGCCGAATTCAGTGTGGTTTCCGGTGCCGGGTGTCATATCTCCATCCAGAATATTGGCATAGTTTCCTTGTACGTGGATTTCGGGAGAGTCAATGCCGTTTCCTTTCAATGCGAAGTGGTACATACGCTCGTTAATGTCGCTGTTGCCGATATTCAGCATTGCTGTTCTACTGCCATTGGCCGAAGGTGAAAAGCTTATCGTAATTGATTGTGTAGCATGTCCTGCAATTGTTAGTGGAAGGGTAGGAGGTGATACAAATGTATAGTCTCCTGCGTGTGCGCCGGCAAGGTTCATTGACGAAACCGTAAGTATGCCTTCTCCATTGTTCTCGATCACGAAAGTTTTTGAGATTGCAGTGCTTACATAAGCATTTCCAAAGTCAGTGTTGTCAGTTGTAGATGGTGTCATGTCGCCGTCTGCTATGCTCACCGAGCTTCCGGTTATATCTATTTCCGGAGCGGAGTTGTAAGAATCCGGATTGAAGAAAACCAGAAACTGTCCCCCTTGTACCACTTCTCCAGATATATTGTAGTGTGGCTGGTCGTCTATCAGGAACATTCCGGGTCCTAATATAAGTTCAGCATCCAGTATGCCCGATGCTTCTTCATCTCGTGTCAGGTATTCAGGTGCTCCGGGCAGGAAGCGGGCAGTGTCATGTGCGCCCACTTGTTTCAGATCGTCTGTAGTGATGGTGTACTGCCATATTTTTCCGATATGGTCATTGCCGCCAACGTCTTCCACCATGAGTATGTGACCGTAATGGTCTATGGTTATATTGTCAAGCATTCTCTGACCTTCGGTGCCATCAAGTACTGCCTCAACGGTTCCGCCTAACGAAGGGCTTGAAGGGTTTGTGAAGTGTACTTTCCACAAGCGACTCGGGCTACTAAAAGAGTTTGTTGTTACAAAGTAGAAATCATTTGGATTGCTCGGATCCCATGCGCCGTCTTCAGGACGAAGGAAGTTGGTTACCCCGGCTATATTGCTGGCACTATTAATAGCCGAGCCAGACATGTTTTGTACGTGTCCGATTTCTGCCAATGAGAACGGAGTGCCGGGTGTTGGCAAAGAACTGTTCGTTTCAACTGTCATTCCTGATACCGCAATGCCAAATAGTTTACCGCCTGTAAGGCCTGCTTTTTCGATATCGTTACCCACATTTCTTTTGTTTCCCAGGTATACGTATATCTGACCCGGAGTTGCATCGTCTGTACCTATAACCATGGTTGTGTCGCTTTCTGTCGGACAAGCAATGGAGTTTTCCCAGGAGAATTTTCCTAAGTAGGGAAGTTCATAGGTAGTTCCTGCATCTGCGCCGGTTACAATATGGCCGAAACCACGACCTCCTGAGCCTGCTTCTTCGCCGTTCATAAAGATGCGTTCCATTGTACCCTTTCCAGTTGTGCTGTTGTAGAAGGCTGAAATTTCCGGAAGGTCGGCAGAGCAGAATCTGTTGAATGCTGTGGATGTAGATGGGAACGATGAGCTATAACTAATATAGCTAGATGTGACCGGGTTCCATAGCTTAACCGTTTGAATCAGGTCTTCGCCGCTTACAACGGAATAATCTGACTTGTTGATAATCCATTTTGATACAAATGAGCCGTTTTCTCCATGAGCACGATTGATACCCGCAGAAGAACTGAACTCGTGGTTCATCACGACAGTAAATGTGCCGTCTCCGTTATCAAATGTACCAAGGCCATCTGGCGTGCCACACATTTTATAACCACCTACAACGTCTTCGCTAGTTAGAATAGAGGTAAACCATGCGCCCGGTACTGTGGGTACGAGATATGGAGTGCGTGATGTACTTGGCCCTGTTACTCCTAATGACAGGTCGGTAGCGTGTGCTTCATAATTTTCAAGTTTATTGCTGCCACTTAATCTGTATGTCACTACATGGCTCAGATTTGTTGTCGCTACTGCCAGGCCATCTTCGTCCGGGGAGTACTGTCCATAATCGTTGTCGTTACTTACAGCTATTGTGCTGTCGTTGATTATTGCCAGTCCTTCTGCTTTGTCCAGAGCCGGGTCCCAGCCATGTGCAAGCAGGTCCATGAACAAGGTCTTTTTTACAGGAGTGATGCCATGTGCAGCCAGGCCTGCAGAGTCTGCAAGACCTTCAAGCGTTAACCCTCCATACAATCCTGAAGTTACATTGGTTGCGCCGTTAATGTTGATTTTGTATATCTTCTTAATGTTTGATGAGCCTCTTGCCGCAGCCTGAATAACTAAGAATGTACTATCGTTAATAGCTGCCATATCTCCCATCTTCCAATCTTTCAAGCGGATTCTGTCAGAGCCTGACCCGATGACGCCATCATTAAGGTAGGCAAACATGCGTGTAGTACTTGTTGCTGGGTCTATCTCCAATATTCTGTGTACCCTTGTGTCTTCTCCTGTTGATTCGTCAGGATACAGGATTGGACTTTGGATAATAGCATATATTTTCCCGTTGGGCGTAATAGCAATACCTTCAAAACCACGATTGTTTTTTCTGTATTTGAATACTGTGTCTATTGGTACATCTATTGACGTAGCACCGGACATGGTTGCATAGGGAGAGTACCTCTGAAGTACCACACCGGTTGGTGACATCTTCCAAACGGTTGGTCCACCTTCTTCGCATACCCAGAAGTTGCCATCTCCATCTACTACTAAGCCCTCTGCGTCAATACCCCAAACGTCCTTTGCGACAGTTTTTATGCTGAAACGTGAACAGTCCTGAACCGTATCGGTAGAAGGTATTTCCTCGGCAGTACTACCGAAGCCGGTAGGGTTGATGATGCCTGTGGCATCGCTGCCGTCAGGGCGTTTCATAGTTATTGTTTGAAGAATTTCAACGGAATCTCCATTTACGCGTATTCTATGAATTTTTGGAGCATAGTTTGGGAAGCTGTATATTTTGTCATAAGTCGGATGACAGCCCGATGGGTTGGCATCTTTTCCGTCAATGTTCACTCCTCTGTCAGAGCAAATCCAAAACTCCTTACCGTTAGTGTTGGCAATCGGGTACATTCCGGAAAAACCGGCTTCCCTGAAGTTTATACCTTGATAAGTACCAATTGCAGGTGAATGAAAATTCTTGTAGTCCTGTAGCATGGTAATTTGTGCGTTGCTTTCTGCATGTGGTAACAACATGCCGGCAAAGCCAATCATAATTGCGCCTAAATGTTTTTTCATGTTCTTAAATTTTGTCCAAAAGTAGATTTGGTAGATTACGTAGGGGTTAGAACTACGTAACCGAATTGTCAACTAAATGTTACGGCCGTATCATGCGGTATTCTGTTGGTTTTTAGGACGTTACAGGAGTTAACATCGAATTAATGAGTTGGTAATATTGAGGTGTCGCTGACTATTTAATTTTGTTTTTCGTGGTCCTTAATTTGGCGCTCTAAATACACTTGGAAACGGCATTGGGGATTTCTTTATGTCTGTATGAGGAAGCGTTGGTTAGTTAGCATTTGTTTGGTCGTATCAGCTGTTTTTTTTATTTCTTTTAGAGAAAACAGCAATGTTGTGTATGCTGAATACTACAATTCGGGATTAGGTACATTTCGGGAAAGTCTTGAATCTCTTGTAGCTGACATACAGGCCAATGATCAGTATACCGTTGATGCAAAAGAGAAATTGCGTCGGAAGATCGGGACGGTAAGACATTCAATGAAGTCTGTGGACTTTTGGTTGCGCTACCTGGACCCTTTAGCATATAAGTCAGTCAACGGTCCCTTGCCGGTAGAGTGGGAAACTGAAGTGTTTGAAAAACATGAAAAGCCCTATAAAAGAATAGGTGCCGGTCTTACGCTGGCGCTGTTGTACCTGGATGAGCCCAGGGTGGAGAAAGACTCTCTATTACATTTGGTGGAGAAATTACTATCTGTAATAGATGTGTATTGTGCCGATAGTACGACTAAAGCACTAACAACTTTTCATCACTTCTATCTTTGTAACCGATTATTTATTCTGAATCTGGCGTCAATATATACTACCGGATTTGAGTGTCCTCAATCGGATAGTATTGTACCGGAATTGAGGACACTGCTGAAGTCAGTAGATAAGATAAATAGATGCTTTAATGCGAGTTTCCCTGAATCAAAGCTCCCGACGGGTTATATGCAATTGTTTGATGGGATGTGTGAGTATGTACGAGAGCAACCTCGAGACTACACAGCGTTTGATCATTTTACGTTTTTGAGAGAATATGTAAACCCGCTCTTTGTGTTGAATCAAAAGGCGATAAGAGATTACAAAGTGGTCAGCAGTAGCCTTGTTGACTACACCCTGAGCAAGCAAGCAAAATCTATTTTTGATAAGGACCTGTATTCTGGTCAGGATGCAAAGGGGCTCTTTTTAAGGGTAAAAGACAAAGACGCCTTAGCCGCAATTGAAAAGGTAGGGAAGTTGCTTTTTTACGACCCGATACTGTCTGGGAATAATATGCGTAGCTGTGCTTCCTGTCATAAGCCTAATCAGTTTTTTACCGACACATCTGTTACTACGCCCCTGAATTATAATAATAAGGAAGTCTTGAATAGGAATTCTCCTTCTCTTGTGAATGTAATTTACAACCATCTTATTATGTTAGATGGGAAGCATATTACTCTTCAGAATCAGACGCTGGACGTAGTAACTAACCCAATGGAGATGGGTAGCGCAAAAGAAGAGGTAGTAAGGAAAGTTCTGAGTTGTAAAGAGTATCGGAAAACCTTCAGACAGTTGATGAAATATACTCCACAGGAAAAGGAGATTTCTTTTAATCACATAGCTTCTGCAATTACGTACTATTACAGCAGGTTCAGTAGTTACTATTCGCCATTCGATAGTGCAATGAGTCAATCAACAGCACTAGGGAAAGATGCTGTTGCCGGGTTTAATATTTTTATGGGAAAGGCTCAATGCGCAACTTGTCATTTTGTCCCACAGTTTAATGGTGTAAAACCTCCTTTTATTGGTTCGGAGTTTGAGGTGCTTGGTGTCCCTTCTGATACCGCTTATTCCGGCATAAGTCCCGACGAGGGGAGAGCTTTAATCTATGCCTCAAAAGAAATGCAGTATGCGTTTCGAACCGGTTCGTTACGAAATGCGGAACACACGAAGCCGTATATGCACAATGGGGTGTTCCGGACCCTTGAGCAGGTTATTGACTTTTATGATGCCGGAGGTGGTGCCGGAAGCGGCATGGCTTTAAGTAACCAGACGTTGTCTTCCGATTCGCTACATCTTACGCTTACAGAAAAGCATCAATTGATTTCGTTTATTCAATCACTTAGTGAGTCCATTAAACTTGAAGCGCCACCATACACTTTGCCGGTATCTAATTCAAAGTACCTCAATAAGAGGATAGTAGGTGGCGTCTATTAGTATTTTATGAAAAAGCAGATTCTATTACTTTTATTTTGTGTGGTTTTGCTGAACGCATGTTTCGTTAATAGAAACTTGGTTTCATACGAATTTCCCGATGCTATGTCAGATGAGGTGAGAGCAGCTTATACGGAGCAGTGTGACAAGGGGAAGGTATTGTTTGAGATAAATTGTTCTAAATGTCACTATATAAAAAAAGGGCGCAGAACGCTTATCCCGGACTTTGACCAAAGTGAACTTATTGGATACGAAATGCGGGTTATGAACCCACAACATGAAAGCGAGGTGAGAGAAGCAAGAGTGAATGCAGAAGAACTGGGATTGATTATGACTTTTCTTACCTATAAAAGAAAAAACGCGACAGATTAAGCGATTGACCTTGTTGTCTTTAGCAATGCCTAATTTGTAAAAATAGAAAGTGCTGCCTCGGAATCCGGGGCAGCACTTTCAAATAAGCTAAGTTGAATTTACAGCTTAGTAATCTTAACTTTCTTAGACACGTCTTTTTGTCTAACCTCAAGTATGTAGATACCTGCAGGAAGGTCCTGACCAATAATAATTGACGAACTGATATCCTGTCCGATTTTCACTTCTCTGGTTCTTCCTGTAACGTCATAAAGGATAACGTCTGCGGTAGAATTGTCACTTTCTATGTCAACATGAATTTCATTGTTGAACGGATTTGGATAAACCAGCATAGAAAACTGCTTGCTGTCGAACACCTGGGCGTCTATTGCCTGACCTGGCTTAGATGAACCACCGCAAGTGCTTCCGCATGCACCCAATCTGTCACCTGAGTGGAGAGAAAGGTGGGCCGGTACAGCGCTTGCACTTATGGAAAGCGTATGAGCTGCAGATGGATTTCCCGGAGGTACGTGGCAAAGTAGCACTTTATTTTTCTTAGTTCCCTTCGCGTTTATTACACACATGGTTATTGTATTGGTAGTACTACATCCGTTGCTGTTAGTCGCAGTTACGGTATATGTATAACTACCCGGTGTAGTTGGTGCGAAGACCGGATTTGCGCAACTTGTACAGCTTAAAGCAGTGCCCGGTGCCCATGAATAGGTGAATCCTGATCCGCCTGTACCGGTAGCACTAAGTGTCGCAGTTTGAGCGCCATAACCAAGGTAGATGGTTGTTGCAACGCCACCTGTATAGATGCTGCTTGACGGTGTAACGTCAATTGCTACAGCGCTTGGCTGGTACTGTACGGTTACCGTCGAGGTGCATGTAGAAACATTTCCGTGAATATCGGTAACTGTAAGTGTGACAGTATTTTCACCAGCATCGGCGCAAGTGAATGATGAAGGACTAACTGTCATAGAAGCAATTCCGCAATTGTCAGAACTTCCGTCATTAACGTCACTAGCAGTTATTGTTCCTGATCCTCCGGAAAGATTAAGTGTATGGTTATGACAACGGGCAATAGGATTCTCGGTATCAACCACGGTGATTGTCTGTGTTGTTGTAGCGGTGTTTCCGTGAATGTCAGTCACTGTCCAATTGACGGTGTGTGTTCCGACAGCGTATGTGCCGGCATCGTCGTTGGTTACAGAAGCAACGCCACAGTTGTCTGCAGTTGTTGCAGAACCAAGCGTGTAGCCGGTAGCGGCACATTCTCCTTCATTTGCACTAACAGTAACGTCTGACGGCGCAGTGATTGTTGGGTTTTGATCATCTGATACTGTTACAGTTTGTGTAGCAGTTGCAGTATTGCCGTGAACGTCAGTTACAGTCCAGTTTACAGTAGTAGTACCTACGCTGTAAGAAGCAGGTGCATCATTAGTTACGGAAGCAACACCACAGTTGTCGGCAGTTGTCGCAGAGCCAAGTGTTACACCTGTTGCAGCACAAGCACCCGCGTCTGCATTTACCGATACATTGGCAGGGGCAGTGATAGTTGGGTTTTGATTGTCTGCTACTGTTACTGTTTGTGTAGTGGTAGCTGTGTTCCCGTGAACATCAGTTACAGTCCAGTTTACTGTAGTCGTTCCAACGCTGTATGAACTTGGTGCATCGTTTGTTACAGAAGCGACACCACAATTGTCAGCGGTTGTGGCTGAACCTAACGATACGCCTGTTGCAGCACATGCGCCGGCATCAGCATTTACCGATACGTTTGCCGGAGCTGTAATTGTTGGGTTTTGGTTGTCTGCTACTGTTACTGTTTGTGTAGCGGTAGCAGTATTTCCGTGCACATCAGTTACCGTCCAGTTTACAGTTGTAACGCCTACACCGAACGAACTTGGAGCGTCATTGGTTACAGAAGCAATACCACAGTTGTCAGCAGTTGTGGCTGAACCTAATGATATGCCTGTTGCAGCGCATGCACCGGCATCAGCATTAACTGATACGCTTGACGGTGCTGTTATAGTCGGGTTTTCATTGTCATTTACAGTTACATTGAAGCTACATGATGCGCTTCCGCAGCTGTTTGTGGCATTCACAGTGACCGCTGTAGTACCTACAGAAAATGTGCTTCCTGATGCATTAGAGTACGTGACCGTTGGCGCAGTGCCTGTAACGGTTGCTGCACTATAACTAACAGATGAGTTGCCACATGTTCCGGTTTCCACATCTACAGTTACCGCTGATGGACAAACAGTAATTGCCGGAGCCGAACTAATTGTTAGTGTAGCTGCATCGCTTGTTGCCGTTTGGTCGCAGATTCCCGCTATGTTGCACCGGTATTGATATCCGTTCTGTGCAGCAGATGCCGTGAATGAAAGTGTACTACTTGTTGCGCCAGATATATTGCTGTAACCCGATCCGTTATTTTCCTGCCATTGGTAGGTCAATGCCGGAGCAGAATAACCTAATGTAGCAGCAACAGAAAATGAAGCTGTGTTGCCTGAGCATGCACTTGTATTTGTCGGTTGTGTAGTAATCTCAATCAATGGCTGTTCGAAGGCAATTATTATCTGCCCGTTGTTTGTTTGATATCCTTGAGTATGCACTACCGATGAAGCGTAGGTTCCGTTTGCGAAGGAAGAACCACCGCCGCCGCTGCCTAAGTATCCTGCGCCGCCGCCACCGTAGTAGCCGCCACCGCCGCCGCCGCCATAGTAGTATGAGCCTTCACCACCCTGACCTAATGTTCCTGCATCGCCCTGATAGACAGACGATGAACTGCTATACGTGCCTCCGATACCACCTGATGTTTGCGATCCGCCTGTAGCAGCGCCGTAAGAGCTATATGCTTCTCCGTTAGCACCGGTTGTGCCACCTCCGTGACCTCCCTGTGTGCCATAGTATCCATAGCCATTTGCTCCACCGCCACCAGCAACGATAACTCTGTCAGATAGTGACGTGCCACCTATACGAATGTCAGAGGCGCCACCGCCACCGGCACTATAATATCCATAGGCACCACCATTGCCGCCACCATTGTAGCCGCCCATTGCCTGAACGCCAGATACGTTGGTGAAGTCTTGACCTTTGCCACCCACATACAGATTAAGAACTTGTCCGGGAGTGACTGCAAGTGTAGCAGTTACCTTTCCTCCCCTTCCTGCATGACTACCTCTGGATGCGTCATAGTATGATACGCCACCTTCGGCACCTGTAAGTGTTACATCTATGCTGGTTATTCCATCCGGTACCGTCCATGTCTGAGCTGATCCGGTGTAGTTGAACACCAATGTTGCATTTGCGCTACATTCTTTTACCGTCACATTGTGTGTGTCGTAATCTGTACATCCTCCGGTGTTGCTGAATGTAATCGTCGCAACGCCGTCTGATACGCCTGTTACAACCCCGGTGCTGCTAACAGTCGCTATTGAGTTGCTGCTGCTGCTCCAGTCGCCATATGAGGTAGAGCCAGTAAGCGTTATAGAGTTTCCGGCAAATACACCATCGTTACCTGATATTGTTCCAACTAAAGGCGATGGAGTAACAACTATCTCAAATTCCTGTTCTACTTCGTCGTAGTTATGATGGAACATGTCAGCAGCTACCAAACCTATGTGATACGTTCCTGTATCGGCATTTGAAGGAGAGCCGACAAGCGTAGCTGTTCCGTTTCCGGTTTGAACAATTGTCAGCCAGGATGGAAGCGTGTGGTGCGATTCGATTTCAACCACATCACCATAAGCAATATCCGGGTCTGTCGCAACCACATTGTAGCTGTATGTGCCACATGCCGAAGCGGTGGTAATTGGAGTTGATGTAAATGTCGGCAATGAGTTTACCACTATTGTATAGTTGCGTGACGCAAATATTGATGGAGTGGACGATAGTACAGCCTGAAAGCTCACACTCTTTTCACCGAAGTCTGAAGCTCCCGAAGTGCTATAGTTCATGATTGTGTATCCTGGGTTGGCGCCAGTTGTAGGCACCGTAGGAGATGTAGTCGCGCCCGATGGTATGGTGGCGTAAGCTATCGATATATTGGAACCTATTGAATTTTGTGCCACAATCGTGTCGCTAATACTCTCTCCCGCTAGTATTGACCTTATGCTTGCCTGAATAGGGGTTGGATTTACGAATACGGGTGCAGGTTCTGCAACAACAGTTATGTATATCGAAGTATTTGCCTGAACGCCTACATTGTCGGTTGCTATGAAGTTAAGAACTACGGTTGTGCCCAGATTTGCAGTGCCAGGTGTGTAGGTAAATGTTGTAGCTGATGGATTTCCGGTTGCCGGAAATGCCGGGCTGAAGTTGGAGGTTGTAATGTCTCCTGCCAGACCCGATGCGGAGAGGCTAACAGTACTGCCTGCATCAGGGTCGGTTGCTTTAATTACGAAGCTGGCGGTTTCACCAACTACCAAATTGAATCCTGTACCATTAGCCGGCGTGACAGTATAGTCGAATTCCGGCGGGTTTGATTCGCCAACCATATTAATTAGAAAATCAAGCATTATTTGGTTGCCTTGATTGTCAGTAACAGTTACCATTGCGTTATACTGGTCGCCGGCGGTTTTTCCGACAGTATTCATTGTCATCACACCGGTGGTGCTGTTTATCGAGAATCCGGACGGCTCTGATTGTCCGGATAGGTTTCCGGAAGTAAAGTCCGGGTAGCCAAATGTCAAAGTTGAGCCTGCGTCTGGGTCAGACGCTGGTATAGAAAAGCTCGCTGACGTTGAGCCGATAGGCATGTTGATGATTGCCGGCATTGTTGACAACGGTGTGCTGCCGGATGCTGCGGTGTTCAAAACAGTATATACGTCCCAGTTGCCGTCAGAATTATTTTGTATCGTACTTATTTTACAGCAACTATAATATGTTACTCTGGTTGGAGTTGACGTTTTGTTAAGCGTAATATCTGCGCTTTGTCCGGTACCGTCTATCCAATCACCACCGGAAGAAGCCACATTTATCATTGAAACATAGAAGCTTCCGCTGTTCCCTCCTGAAATGGTAAAGTATGCAGATGACGCTGCCGACCCCGTTCGCCATGCCAGGTTCACATTAAAACGATATGTGACAGTTGTTGATGTTTCTGATATCCGGGTAGCAGTTACCAAACCATATCGGAAGTGAGATGCCATGGCACTCACCGATACGAAGAGGAAGGCTGCAAGGAGCAGTACCAGTCGCCGTGACTTTTGAAACATTGATAAGTTCATCCTTGGCGATCTGGCCGTGGATGGATTGTCCCCCGAGAAGGAGCGCTGTCGTGTGTTGTAGTTAATCATAATCATTCTTTTTAGTGAATAATGAACCTGAAATTGTTGCCTATATCTTAAAAACGCCATATGGTTTCCAAATGGAGCTTCGTTTGTTAAAATTCCGCAAGTAGGGGAAATAGTTTATTGAGAGGGATAATTGGTCGTCTATTCTAAATTGAGAATAAATGTAATAATAAATTTCACAAGTAGTTAACGTTTCGTAGTTATGCTTGTGTTAATCGGCCGGAATCGATCAGTAAAGGGGGCTGGATGGTTGTCTATTTCATTTTCTTTTTCTGCTCCTGCAGGCTGAAAAGTTCATCTCTTAGGCGGGCGGCATCCATAAAGTCAAGGTCTTTGGCGGCCTTGTCCATTGCTTTCTTGGTTTTCGTAATAAGTTTGTCGAGCTGGGCTACAGATGTGTATGTTGCATTCGGTTCTGCTGCTATGGCTGTGGCTTCATCCGGTACCGCATAAGGGCTATTTGCGTCAAAACCTTTGATGTCAAGTACCGATCCTTGCAGCATTACTTCCTTAATGGACTTTGTAATGGTTTTTGGGACAATTCCGTGCTCGGTGTTGTACCGTATCTGTTTTTCACGCCTACGGTCGGTTTCGTCCATCGTTCTTCGCATGCTGGCTGTTATTTTATCCGCATAGAATATAACGAGTCCGTCTACGTTTCGTGCCGCCCTTCCCGCCATTTGGGTTAGCGATCGTTCATCTCTCAGAAATCCTTCTTTATCGGCATCAAGAATTGCCATCAGAGAAACTTCGGGGAGGTCAAGACCCTCCCTAAGTAGGTTTACGCCCACCAGAACGTCAATAACGCCCAGCCTGAGATCTCTAAGTATCTCTACTCGTTCCAGTGTGTCTACTTCAGAGTGGATGTATTTAGATTTTATGTTAATGCGTTTCAGGTATTTGTCCATTTCCTCGGCCATCCGCTTGGTGAGCGTAGTCACCAGTACACGTCCGCCGGATTTTACCCGTTGGTCTATTTCATCCAGCAAATCATCTACCTGATTAATACTTGGCCTTACTTCAATAACTGGTTCAGTCAATCCCGTTGGTCTTACAATTTGCTCAACTACAACGCCGCCACATCTCTCAAGTTCATACTTGCCCGGTGTGGCACTAACGAAAACTACCTGATTTAATAAGCCTTCAAATTCATATAAGTTCAATGGCCGGTTGTCCAATGCTGACGGCAATCGGAAGCCATAGTCGACAAGATTCATTTTTCTGGAACGGTCACCGCCATACATGCCGCTTATCTGAGGTATGGTTACGTGGCTTTCATCAATTATCAACAAAAAGTCGTCAGGGAAATAGTCAATCAGGCAGAATGGGCGCGTACCCGGCTTTCGTCGGTCCAGAAAGCGAGAGTAGTTCTCAATGCCGCTACAATAGCCGAGTTCCTGTATCATTTCCAGGTCATAGCTTACCCGCTCTTTGATACGTTGAGCTTCAATATGTTTTCCTATGCTCTTAAAGTAACTTTCCTGGGCCGTCATCTCATCTTGTATCTCATACATTATCTGGCCCATTTGCCCGCTGGGAGCAACATACAGGTTCGCAGGAAATATGGCGGCATTATCCATTGTGTCAATTCGCTTCCCTGTTTCGGGGGCAAACGTCTCTATTTCTTCAATTTCATCGCCGAAAAATGTAATCCTGTAACAGTAATCGAGATAGGGTAGATTCACGTCAACGGTGTCGCCGTTTACGCGAAATGTGCCTCTCGCAAACTCACCTTGACTACGGTTGTATAGTGAGTTGACTAACTTATGCAGGAAGTGATTTCTGCCAATGTTGTCACCTTTACGGAATCTTATAATACCATTAGCGTAGTCCGTAGGGTTACCGATACCATAGATACAGGATACCGATGCCACTACAATAATGTCTGACCGACCGCTTAGCAGGCTCGTGGTTGCCCGTAGCCTTAGCTTCTCCAACTCCTCATTTATAGACAAGTCCTTTTCTATGTAAGTATTAGAGACAGGTAGGTATGCTTCCGGCTGGTAATAATCATAATACGATACAAAGTACTCCACAGCATTGTCCGGAAAAAAACTGCGCAATTCACCATACAGCTGTGCAACGAGGGTTTTGTTGTGGGTCAATACCAGTGTGGGTTTTTTGACCTGCTGCACCACATTTGCCATCGTAAACGTCTTCCCCGAACCGGTAACACCCAGCAATGTCTGAAATTGCTCGCCGTTCTCAATTCCTTCAGATAGTTGTCTGATGGCTTCCGGTTGGTCACCGGCAGGCTGGTACGGGCTGTCTATTTTAAAATCCATCTGTTATCCGGAAAAAGTCTGATAGTGAATTGATTCCCTAAAATTAAGAACTAAACACGACTAACCGAAAAAGACGAGTTAAAGGAAAGGGAATTTTAACGGTCGTTCCTGTCGTTACCGAGTTAATATTATGTAATTTCTTTTCCTGTTTCTTATTTCTCATTGAATTAACGTTGTTGTTAATTAACTTTACACCTGTCTATGTATCGGTTATATCATTTGAAGGATTTTATAGAATGGAAAGCTTTTGGCGTGTGTAGTGCTATTGGTGAGCGTATGGGCGTTGCAACTTCCAGAATACGTTTGTGGTTCATATATATATCCTTTCTCACGATGGGGTCGCCTATCATTGTATATATGGTGCTCGCTTTTTGGATGAATCTCAAAAAATATACATTGCTTTCTCGCCGAAACCCACTCCGTTGGCTATAGGGTATAATCCTTACTGACGAAAATCATATCAGGAAATTTCATGGTTTCGTACATTTGCATCCTCATTCACTTAAAATAAGGGAGGTACACCATGCCAGTGTTACACAACCGCGTTAACAATGAGGAACTGAAACAGCGTATGCTGGCAGAAACAGAGCCACGTACCACAGTGTCCTTTTATCAGTATTTTCCGGTAGCGGAACCGGAGGCTTTTCGAAACAACTTATATCTGAAGTTTGTTGACCTCAAAGTATTCGGTCGCATATACGTCGCTGCTGAGGGTATTAATGGGCAAGTCAGTGTGCCCGAGAGTAATTATGAGGCTTTCAGAGACACGCTTTATCAATCAGACCCGATGTTAAATGGGATACGAATGAATATTGCGTTGGATGACGACGGTAAGTCTTTTTGGGTGCTCCGGATGAAAGTACGTGCCAAAATTGTAGCAGATGGTATTGACGACCCTACCTTCAATATGGCTAAGAAGGGGAAGTATCTAAAAGCGGACGAATACAATAAATTATCCGAAGAAAAAGACACGATAATTGTTGACATGCGCAACCACTACGAATACGAGGTTGGGCATTTTGAAAATGCAATCGAAGTGCCATCAGACACTTTTCGCGACCAGCTACCCATGGCTGCCGATATGCTGAAGGGTAAGGAAGATAAGAATATTATTATGTATTGTACCGGTGGCATTCGCTGTGAAAAGGCAAGTGCCTATATGCTGCACAATGGTTTTAAGAACGTATTTCATGTAGAAGGTGGGATAATTGAGTATGCCCGGAAAGCTAAAGAGCAGAATTTGCCATTGAAGTTTAAAGGAAAGAACTTTGTGTTTGACGAACGTTTGGGAGAGCGGATAACGGATGATGTGTTAGCTGAGTGTCACGTATGTGGTAAGCCCTGTGATACACATACCAACTGCAAAAATGATGGTTGTCATTTGCTTTTTATCGAATGTGAAGAGTGTGCTGAAAGGTTGGAAGGGTGCTGTAGCGAGGCCTGTGTTGAAGAAAAAAACATGCCGGAAGAAGAGCAACGCAAGCACCGGGCCGGTCGGGAAAATGGCATGATGATATTCAATAAGTCAAAAGAACACCCGTTACGCAAGCATAGAAGTGAATGGAAGGTAATGAGAGAAGGGTGACGAACATAAGTTGTTGTCTTTATTTGTGCTTTCAGCAGCGGATACTACGTTAATTTGAATCGCCTGTTAAATAGTTTTCCGGTGAGGGTGCCTGCAATTGCGCCCAACACTCCACCGACGAATACATCAAGCGGATAGTGTACACCAACGTAGACTTGTGCATAACTTACAGATATCGCCCACAGGAGTGCCGGAATCCAGATAAACCGAGCAAGGTGCCTTAACGATACAATGCTGAAAAGTGCAAGTGAAAAGTGATTGGCAGCATGCGACGATGGAAAACTTTTGCCGCCACCGCAGGGTACCAGCAAATGAACAATATTGGAAAATGTAGGGTCGTTGCAGGGGCGTAGTCTGCCGAAATAGGGTTTCATTAAGTGAGCACTTATTTGGTCTGAAATGGCAAAAGTGATAAGGAATCCCAGACACCATATCCAGCCTGATTTTTTGAAACGTCCGGGCATGAAAATTAGCAGGAATAGGTACAACGGTGCCCAAAACCACTGATTACGAAGAAATGGCATAATTGTGTCAAAAAAACCATTGTGCCATTGTGTATTGAGGTAATACCAGGCTATATGATCGCAGTTGATGATTATGTCATGCAGCGTACTAAGCATTGTTCTTTTTAAAAACCATTATCAGACGAGGCATGTCGACAGGGTGGTAGGGGTTAAGGAGGTAGTCTCCGAAAGTTGCAATTAGTGACATGCCCGACGGTTTTAACATCCGCTGAAAATCTGCAACTGAAAATGCAGCCACGCTTTCAGTAAAGTGTCGGTCTTTGTTATCGGCATCTTTAAATCTGATGTCTTTAATAAAATGGTTGTTCTCTTGTTTGCGCGAAATAGAAAAAGTGAAATCACCTTTTTGAATTGTGTCTTCAGGATTCAGGTTGGCGGCAACATATCCGGCATTCAGGTAGTCTATTACCAGTATGCCCTCCTTTTTTAAAGCAGTTGCAAATGCTCTCGCGGCTAGTTCGTGGTCTCTGTCGTTGTCAAAGTATCCGAAGCTGGTAAAGAAATTAAAGGCATAATCAAAATAGTTGATGTAAAATGGCTGCCGCATATCCTGAACATAAAAATTCAGGTTATCGTTTTCGAGTGCGCTGGCCTTTTGAATACTTGCATCAGAAATATCAATCCCTGTTACATTAAAGCCATGGCCTGCAAGTTGTCTGGCAAACCTGCCTTCGCCACAGGCAATATCAAGCATAGTGCTGCCTGCGTTTGGTTTCAGGTAGGCAAGCAATTTCTCAACAAATTCCTGTGCTTCCTGTTCGTCTCTGTCCTGATACAATATGTGGTAATAGGGTGAACCAAACCAATTTTCAAACCAATCCATGCCTAAATTGTAATGATGATGGTCAAAAGTAGTGATAGAACCCGTTATTCGGTATATTTTCAGAAAATGTTTGAAGTTCTACCGTAATAATTTGCCTTTATGAATTGAAGGTTGTCATCCCCGGTACGTAATTTCATAAGAGTTGTTTGTGCTTTCCAAATTATATGCATTCTGATATTTTGTGATTTGTAGTGTCGTTAATGAATGATGGTTATTAGAGGTATTGTCCTTCAAGATTTTCAGAAAATTTTAAGTAAATCTTATTCGCAGCTCTTGAGTGTATCTGTTATTTTTGCAATTATATCATTTAATCAGAAATGAATATATGATGTCCTGTTTTTTATGATTGTGGTTGATGGAATTAATAATTGTACTTTAACCCCTTCATTAGACTTTAGAAATGCTCGTTGGTGGATAATGTGATTAATAATTTTAGTGTAGTACTACTCATTACAACAACAATCGATGACAACTGCTGAGATATTAAAAAAAGTTCGGAGAATTGAGATTAAGACCAAGGGGTTGAGCAATCATATCTTTGCCGGTGAGTATCACTCTACCTTTAAAGGGCGTGGGATGTCATTTAGCGAAGTGAGGGAGTATATGCCCGGTGATGATGTGAAATTTATTGATTGGAATGTCACAGCTCGTTTCTCTCATCCTTTTGTTAAGGTATTCGAAGAAGAGCGGGAGTTGATAGTGATGATGTTGGTCGATATCAGTAACAGTACCTTATTCGGGACACACAAGCAGCTGAAGCGCGACCTGATAACAGAGCTAAGTGCGGTCCTTGCTTTCTCCGCGACAACTAACAATGATAAGATTGGTGTAATATTTTTTAGTGATAAGGTTGAAAAGTATATACCGCCCAAGAAGGGTAAGGGACATATTTTGAGGATAATTCGTGAGTTGGTTGCATTGGAGCCGTCTACCAGGGGCGACACAAATGTTGGTGTCGCACTAGAGTTTTTGAATAATGTGCTCAAGAAGCGCTCAATTACGTTTTTACTGAGTGACTTTGTAAGTCATCCTTATGATCACGCATTGCAATTGGCGGCCCGTAAGCATGACTTGGTAGGTATTCACATTTATGACAAATATGACAGGGAGCTCCCTGCCGCGGGACTAATTCAGGTATTAGATTCAGAAACTAAGGAAATGTTTTGGGTTGATACAGACGATAAAAATGTGAGGCGGCAGTACGAATCGGATTTCGAAAAGAAGTACAAATACTGTACGCAGACTTTCAGAAAAAGTGGTGCTTCACTTCTGAATATCAGAACAGATGAGGACTATGTAAAAATTCTTCAGTCATACTTTAAGTCGAGATAGCAATACTGAGCGATGGGAGTGTGGTCATTTGCTTTGTTCATAACCGGTAAACAAAATGCGAAAAGGAAATAAATCTTGTTTGATGAAAGTTGGTAGATTGCTTGGATGGTGTGCAGTGTTGTTGTGTATGTCTATGTCTGTCGGTGCACAGAACGTGGCGACTGTTAAAGCACGTATTGATGCTCGCAAAATTGCAATCGGAGATCAGGTTCGGCTTTTTATTGAATTAAAATCAGACACTACCAAAGAGCGGATAAATTGGGCGGCAATCCCTGACACCTTCAATACGCTTGAAGTTGTAGAGAAAGGGAAAATTGATACTACGCTTGTAGGCAGCAATGTCACTTATAAACAACGCTTACTACTTACAGGTTTTGATTCCGGGCTGTTCCAGGTGCCTGCGTTTCAGTTTGCGGTGATGCCGGTATCGGGAAATCCCTACGTGGTTCAGACCGATTCTTTTCCGTTATTAGTTCAGACCGTAGCAGTTGATACTACCAAAGCATTCCGGCCCATTAAGGGGATTATGGAGGTTGAGGCTTCGTGGACGGATTATATTGAGTACATCATCGGAGGGATAGTAGTAGCATTGCTGGCAGGAGTTTTGGTGTGGTATGTTCTGAAGCGTAAGAAAGAAAAGCCGCCGGTTCCGGAAGGGCCAAAAGAGACAATTCAGGAATATTCACTCCGGTTATTAAACGAACTGGACGAAAAGCAGTTGTGGCAAAAACAAAAAGTAAAAGAGTATTACATCGAATTGACTGATATAGTCAGAGATTATATCGAAGCGAGATTTGATACTGCTGCTATGGAGCTAACGACAGACGAGTTGCTTCATAAGGCAAAAATACACAAGGAGTTAAGGCGTTATTATGATTTGTTGTCTGTAATTCTGACCACTGCAGATTTGGCAAAGTTTGCAAAAGCTGAGCCTTTGCCCGAAGAACATATGGACGCGATGGAAAAGTCTGTAAAGCTGATTGTTGATTCGAAGCCGGTTATTGTTCCCACTTCAATTGAAAAGGAATTATGAGTTTACTGATGGATTGGAAACAGGTTACTTTTGCACACCCGTGGTATTTTCTTTTGTTACTGCTTGTGCCATTGTTGATTTGGTGGCAATTGCGAAAAAAAGAAATAAACCCTGCATTCAGGTTAACCACATTGTCCGGGTTGAATAAAAAGCAGGCGGGAAGTAAGGCTCGGTTGCGGCCGCTTTTGTTGGTTTTGAGAGTGCTGACTCTTGTCTGCCTTACCATAGCATTAGCACGCCCGCAAACGAGTAATACCACCGAAAACGTTGATAGTGAGGGTATTGACATAGTGCTTAGTATAGACGTGTCTGGTAGTATGCTTGCAGAGGACTTTAAGCCAAACAGGATAGAGGCTGCAAAGAAAGAAGCACTTCGGTTTATCGATCAGCGACCTACAGATAGGATAGGGTTGGTTATTTTTGCCGGTGAGAGCTTTACAATGTGCCCGATTACGATTGACCATAACGTATTGAAAAATCAAGTCAATCAAATAAAGAACGGTATGATTACCGACGGTACTTCTATTGGGATGGGGTTGGCGACCGCTGTAGACAGACTGAGATATGCAGATGGTAAAAGCAAGGTGGTTATACTAATGACAGATGGGGTTAACAACACTGGTATGATTGATCCCAGTACTGCGCTGGAAATTGCCAAAGCTTTTCATGTAAGGGTGTATACTATCGGAATTGGATCTAAGGGGCAAGCGTTAATGCCACAGCAGACACCCTTCGGGATACAAAAGCAAATGGTTCCTGTTGAGATAGACGAACCTTTGCTTAAGAAAATGGCAGCGACAACAAGTGGTAAATATTTCAGAGCTACCGGAAATAAGTCGCTCGCGGCTATTTACGACGATATTGATCGGATGGAAAAAACGAAAATTGATATTACATCATATAAACACTACGCTGAGTTGTTTTTTCCGTTTGCACTTATTGCTGTCGTTTCTCTGGCAATAGAGCAGTTACTCAAACTTACTTATTTCAGAAGTATTACTTAGGGGGTGACGGGTTGCTCCGCGATTACTTAACCGTTGCACTAACAATATAGCCGGGATTTACGCCCTTTATTTGTACCATTCTTATGGCAGTTCGAATAATTGTCAGATGCAAGAATAAAAATATTTTGTTTTTTAATCAATAGTTATTCATAGTTTGGAAAATAGTAATAGGATGTCGTGTTCCTTTAGTTTTTTTCCCAAAACCATTGATTGGTATAAAAAAAATCTTATTTTTGGTTGGTATTTTATAAAAACTGTTTCAAGTTTTTTCTAAATAATTTTTATGAGAAAAAATCTTATTCTTTCAAGCAATAGAATGTTCAAAGCCCTGACACTCATTGCAGTCATTTTTTTCGGTATTTCCAATGCGAATGCACAGGTGTCGCTTACGGCTACTGCCGGAGTTACGGGGCCTACTGCGTATACTAATTTGCGTTTGGCTTTTAATGCCATAAATGCGGGTACGCATGGTGGTGCCATTACTATCACCATCGGTCCTGCAGGTTGTACGGAAACTGCCCCTGCAATACTCAATCAGAGTGCTGCTCCGGCAACCTATACGTCAGTGCTTATTAAGCCCGCTGCCGGTGCTACACCAATCATTACGGGTAATATAGGTGGCAACGGTATGATATATCTGTATGGTGCAAGCAATGTTACAATTGATGGATCAAATACAGCAGGTGGCACTTCGCAGGATATGACACTGCGTAACACTACCGGTACAGGTGGCTCTTCTGTTATCAGGTTTGGTAGCCCTTCTTTGACAGTAGGTGCGACTAATAATGAGATAAAGAACTGTAAGATTGTTATGAATAGCAACTTGGTTGGTATTGCTATTTCCTCCGGAAGTGGGACAACCCTTTTTGGTGCTGCTGAAGCACCAAATTCTAATAATATAATTAGAAACAACGCATTTTCAAATGCACAGACTGGTGTTTATACCAACGGATGTGTTGCCCCGGCTGCCAATGATAATGGTTGGGTTATTACGGGTAATAGTTTCGCGTCTATGGGATTTGGTGGTGTACGTATGTTTAGGTGTACGAATACAGAGATTACCAACAATACGATGAATAACATCTCCATCAATGGTGGGTCAGATGTAGATGGAATAATGTTGTCTTGGGAAATAGTAGATATGACTATCTCAGGAAACAAGATTACAAACGTGTCTAATACAGTGGCCAATGGAGCACACGGTATTTATTTGGATATAGTCAACACTTCTTCAAACGTAAATATATTTAATAATTACGTCGGAAATGTTACTTGTGCGGGGTCTGGTATTATCGGTAATAATGCGCACGGATTTTATATGGACGTAGGTAATGGTGTGAATTTGCATCATAATTCTTTTCAGTTAGCTAATAACTCTACCGGAGCTTATACAAATGGAGCTGCTTGTTTTGATCCGGCAGCTGCGCCTGTAGGTCCCATTCCTGCCGGTGCCGTTGATATGCGAGATAATATATTCTCAAATATCCAGACAACAGGAAACAGATACGGTGTGTATTGTTTGAGCCCTAATACCATTTTCTCTGCTATTGACTTTAATGACTATGTGGCTACCTCAGGGAACTTAGGGTACATAGGGGGGATTAATAGAACGACAATTCCTGCCATACAAACCGGTTTTCTTGGAAACGTTAACTCTATAAGTGTTACGCCGGCATTTGTGTCTCCTACTGACCTGCATTTACAATTGATTCCTGCTAATAACCCACTGGCAGTTGGTACACCGATTGCTGCGCCTCCGATTACTGTAGATATTGATGGTGTTTCGCGTAGCCCGGTTACACCTACAATTGGTTGTCATGAATTAATTAGCAAGATTACTTATACAAATTTGGCTGCTACATGTAGTGGTGCCGATGTTACGCTGAATCCGGTAACAATTGAGTCGCCAATCGGTGTTCCAACTTTGGGAACTCAGAGACCGCGCATATACTTCCAGAAAGGTGCTGGTCCGTGGTTCAGTGCACCGGGCACTTTGGTTTCCGGTTCTGCGACTAACGGTACATGGAGTTTTGTCATTAGCTCTGCTGCGATGGGCGGTGTAGTTTCCGGTGATGTAATTTCCTACTTTGTAATAGCCGAAACTACTACCGGTGCCATATTTGGAAACCCGTCAAATGGTCTGGCAGCTGTCGATGTTAATACTATTACGTCGCCACCTACAACTCCTAATACGTATCTGGTAAATGCAGTTGCCCTAACCGGATTGGTTACTTCGGATGACGTTTGTTTTAGTGTCGCGGCATCATCTGCGTCATATGCATATACAGGTACTACAGGTAGCCCGGATGAGTATACATTGACGTGGTCCCCTGCGGGTCCTGTTCCTGTGCCTGTATTTGTTTCCCTTCCGGCGGGAGCATTTCCTGTCACTGTACCTGCTGCACTTCCGTCAGCGGTATACAACGGCACCATAACAATCAGAAATTCAACAACAACTTGCTCTAATACATACAACATTACGTTGTCTGTCAACCCTAATCCTGCCAGCATCTCAGGTTCAACGACTCTATGTGTCGGAACCTCGTCAGTATTGTCAAGTGCTACCTCTGGTGGAACATGGACAAGTACGGCTCCGTCTGTTGCTTCTATAGGTATTGCTACTGGGGTGGTTAGCGGATTGTTGGGTGGTACGTCCACTATCTCATATACGTTGCCTACAGGTTGTAGCACAGCTACTAACGTGAATGTAGTAACACCGCCTACACCAATAACAGGAACTGCATCTGTATGTCCCGGTTTGACAACTACACTTAATAATACAGTTGCCGGTGGTACCTGGACGAGTAGTGCTCCCGGTACAGCTGCCATTAGTTCTACTACCGGGATAGTAACGGGGTTGGTCCCCGGTACTGCTTTAATCTCTTATGATATTTCGGGTTGTAGTGGTGTCACGAGAGTAGTGACGGTAAATCCAATGCCCGATACAATTCATGGATTGCCTTATGCTTGTGAGGGGTTAACTACTACTTTGACTACTTCATCGGCTCCTGCGGGAACCTGGATAAGCGGTGCTCCCTCCGTGGCGTCGATAGGGTCTATGTCGGGCCTTGTAACCGGTCTTTCCAGTGGAACGGCTCCTATTACTTATAAGTTTACGTCAACGGGTTGTATTAGAACCAATACAGTAACCATATTTCCTGCGGCAGGACCTATCACCGGCGGACCGGTTATTTGTCAGGGATTGTCGGTAACACTTGGTAACTCTATATCTGGTGGTACGTGGTCAAGCTCTTTGCCTGGTGTCATTACGGTTGGTTCTACATCTGGTATTGCGACGGCTTATGCCGCATCAGGAAGCGCTGTAATTACTTATACGCTTCCGACTAGTTGTTCTACAACAACGACGCTGAATATCAGTACAGCACCGTCTACCATTGTCGGAACTGACGAAGTGTGTACGGGGAACACAATTACTTTGACGAACGGAACAGGTGGTGGTACATGGACAACCGGTTCGGCTGCGATAGCTACAGTTGGAGCTTCAACCGGTATTGTGACCGGAGTTATGGGAGGTACTGTTCTTATATCTTATACAACTCTTGCTTGTAATCCTGTATCATATACGGTAACGGTGAACCAGACACCGCCCCCTATAACGGGTGGTATTAATATTTGTGACGGTGCTGCAACTACTACTGTATTTAATGCAACACCGGGAGGTGTATGGACAATTAGTGGTCCTGCAAGTATTTCGTCTGCGGGTGTTATTACCGGATTGGTAGTAGGAGCAACAAATACAGTTACGTATACGGTGCCGAATGGTTGTTTTGTTGAAGCTCCGATTATTGTAGACACGCTGCCGGCTCCAATTACGGGCATTGATAGTATCTGCCCTGGCAGGTCAGACACGCTCCATACTGCTGCAACGCTTGATACAGCCCATGTGGGCGTATGGAGTAGTAGTGATGCCCTTGTTGCCACAATTTTGGCTGCAGATGGGGTAGTTACCGGGGTAAGTCATGGTTCTGTGACGATTACTTATGCTGCACTATCAGGATGTTATACTACTAAGCCATTTACGGTTGTCAATCCCGTTCCTGCTTCGGTAACGATTTCTCGTACGCCGGCAGAGGATACTATATGTCAGGGTATTCCGGTGACGTTTACTGCGCATGGTGTCAATGGAGGCGACGATCCCAGGTATCAATGGCAACTGTTTGGTATAAATGTAGGAGTTGACGATACAGTACACTCGTATACGCCTACTCATGGCGATGTTATCAGAGTCTTTATGTTTAATAGTTCAGACATCTGCGCATCACCATCTCCGGTTTATGTTGATATGCCAATCAACATCTATCCAAACGTATCTCCGGTTATTAATATCACTACTACGGCTCCGACTACTGTTAGTTATTTGGGTCAGGTGGCTACCTTCTATGCTAACGTGACATCCGGTGGTGGCTCTGCAACGTTCCAGTGGTTTGTTGATAACAACGCGATACCCGGTGCTACTAATCGCACTTTCGCCAGAACTGTTTATGATAACGATACTGTTTATTGTCGTGTCAATGGTAACCCTCCATGTGAAACCGGATCGCTTGCAAATAGTAACTCAATTATCGTTTATGGCGATTGGCTACAGGCAGGTGGTGTAAGTAACAATGTAAACAACCTTTCATTGTTCCCTAACCCTAACACTGGTAGCTTCACGCTGAAAGGTTCTGTTGCGGCACAACCTAATGAAGAGATTTCTTTGAAGGTTGTCAATGTATTGGGTCAGGTTGTTTACTCAGATGTGACAACTTCGGCAAACGGTACCTTGGATTACTCGATAGGTCTGAATAGCGGAATTGCCGCCGGGACATACATGTTGAGTGTGAAAACAGAGTCCGCTACAGAAGTGTTCCACTTTGTGATAAGTAAGTAAGGACAATAAGTATTGATATACTAAGTCGGGCAGCACGTTTGTGCTGCCCGACTTAGTATATGGTTAAAAAGTAGCTTTGCAGTAGATCAGGCTTGTTCAATCAGGTCTCTTATCACAACCGACGACAATGTGGCACCGAATGTAGCGGGTAGGTACGATATTGTGCCATACGCTGACTTCTTGAAGTTAGTGCCATCTGTAAGCATTAGTGAATCCTTATTGGGAAGTTCCGGAGAGAAAACAACCTTGATGCCTTTTCTTATACCGGAGCCTTTCAGTTGTTTGCGTATTTGTTGCGCAAACGGGCAATTATACGTTTTTGAAATGTCCGTCACTTTCAGGCAGGTTGGGTCCAATTTCGCACCGGCACCCATAGAGCAAACCAACTTAAGTTGCTTAGCATAGGCAGCCTTGATGAACGATAACTTGGGCGTAATACTGTCAATGGCATCAACTACATAGTCCGGGTTCCCTTCAAGCAAAGCTTCCGCTCTATCGGGCATTACAAACTCTTTTATAACGTGCAATTTCAGCTCAGGGTTTATCTGCATCAGTCGCTCGCCCATTAGTTCTACTTTGCTCATGCCGTGTGTTGTAGCAAGTGCCGGTAATTGTCGGTTCCGATTACTTGGGTCTACTACATCGCCGTCAATGATGGTCATTTCTCCTATACCCGCACGGCATATAAACTCCGCAGCATAAGAACCTACGCCGCCCATGCCTACGACGAGTACATGCGAATTGTTCAGTTTTTCCAGGTTGTCTTTTCCTATCAACAGTTCTGTTCTGGATAACCAGGCTGTATCTGTCATCATAACTTAAATACCTTTTTGAAGTTTTTGTGTATCTGCTCCTTTACAGAGTTTACGTTAGTTTTTCTGATTGCAGCAGCTTGCAAATATAGGTCAGCAATAGGTATGTCTGAATTGTCTGTTTCCAGGAAGTATCTGTCATCTGGTATGCTTCGGAATACATCTTTGACAATTGAATTTTCGTACATCAATGCTGCCCCAAATGACAAATAGTAACCATGCTTGATGAGCTGCTCGGCAAGTTGTCTTTTCTTATTGAAGCCATGAAAGATAACGGCTACGGTAATGTTGTGTTCTTTCAGCATTGCCACTACTTCTTCATAGGCACGTACACAGTGGATAATCAAGGGTTTATGTATGTTTTCCGCCAGTTGTATTTGTTGCCGGAAAATGGTCGTTTGGAGCTGCCAATCGGTATCGCATACTTTGTCCAGCCCACATTCCCCGATTGCCAGAACAGAAGAGTGTGTGGCCATTTGTTTTAAAGCTTCCCAATCGCTGTCGAAGGTGTCGGGATACCATGGGTGCAACCCAATGCTGTACTTGCTCAATACATCGCTATCGCCAAATTGCTGATGCAGGTTGATGATGCTCAGGCATTCTTTTTCTGCCCTTGTATGGTGGGTGTGTATGTTGTAGTATGTGTACAAAGTTTGTTGTACAAATATTGTTACTTTTTTTCAGATTCGATGTTCTTTTCAAGAGCTTTCACGGCTAGTATTGTATTTATATATTGTTGGGATAAAAATGCTGATTCTCTGCCCAATTTTTGCCTGTTACTATCAGGTTTTGCATCATTCCTAATTTTCTCGATTCGTTCGAATGTGTTTTGCTTTAGTTTTTCTATTGACTTAAGAATACTTGCGTTGTTTATCTTTTTAATATCTTCTTTTTGTATCAAAGTACATTGTATTCTACCCTTATACCGGTCATCTTTTGGGTATATCTGTACAGGTTTACTTGTTAAACAGAACAACTCTTGTATGCTGTCCGGATCAAGGATAAGAAAACCGGTTTCTCCAATTTTTTCTCCTTTGGGTAGCATTCTGTCTTCAATGATTATAATGTGTCCATTCATTGATAACGATGAGGCTATTTTGTTAAGAGTTGGATCCCATTCGAGTATTGGAATTTCGTGAAGCACATTGCATAATACGATGTAGTCAAATGTATTATCCGGAAGTTTATTATGGTTGTCAAACAGGTTTACCAAACCAAGATTTGATAATTTTTGTCTATGAGACTCGTCAGGCTCAAGTATGCTATATTTTATTTTGTTTGCGATAGTTGTGTCTTTTGAAAATTCTTTAAATAGTCGTCCACTCCCCGCTCCAAAGTCTAGTAATAGCTCTTTGGTACTCCCTTGGCGAATACTTTTTTTGAATACTTCTACTTGTGGGTCTTTAGGGTTTGAACTATCTATTACTTCAGGGTCTTCGAAGCATTGCGTCATAAAGTTTAAGTATTCCCAAGTGGACATATCTGAAAGGAAGTAAGTTAGTTTTTCAAGTTGCTCATCCATCCCCATAAGTTCCCTTAATGTTTGTCCGGGAAGACCTGAGCTTGGATGGGATATTTGGTTGTCCTTTACCATGAATATTTCTTCGTGAGATAGCTGTGACAGAATATTTATGGAGTGCGTCGCAATCCACAATTGGCCTTTATCTTTGACAAGTGTCCTTATCCCATTGACAATAGCTATTTCAGATTCTGGGTGTAAATGGAGCTCGGGTTCATCTATTATTATTATGCACTCACTAAGATTGACTCTTTGACTTGTGTCAATTAGAAAAAATAACAATGCGTATGCAAGCAGTGTTTTTTCTCCACTAGACAGTTTATTATAATCAAATTTGGTATTATTTAACAAAAAGGATCCAGTGGATGATATTGACCCAGCACTAGCGGTAGCTTCTTTAGAAAGTTTACCTTTTTGCCATGTCAATTCTTTTCTTAGAAAAACATTAATGTATTTTTTTAATAAAATGAATCTTTCGTATGATTGCGTTTTGTGAAATTCAGACTCCTTGCAATCTGCTCCATGATAATCTGTAAAAAGCTGGTTCGGTAATTTAGCGAGATAGGACAATGCAGAACGCTTAATAATAGACATTTCATCTATTTGTTTGTTGTCTGGTTTCATCCCAATTAAGTTTTCGAAAGGGATTGTGCTATCATTGTTTTTATCTATCAATAACTGTAGGCTTTGCACATCTTTGTAGTCTATTGTTTTGACATATGTTTTAGCTTTTGCTGCAATTGATTGCATTTCATGAATTACGTTCGATATGTTCGACTGCCATTGAGGGGGGAATCGTTTTGCTTTTTTAAAAAGCTCTTCGTATTGTAGTTTTTGATTTGTGCTTAGAAAAGATTTGGTATCTAATTTATTCTGCAAATCATTTAATGTTAATTGGTCCAAAGCAAAGGGGGTATAATCGTTCTTTTTTATATTATTTAATAATTCCAGGTAAGTATTGGAAAATGAAATAGAATCATTTAAGACGTTTTTCGGGTGCAATTCCTTTATGTATTGGTCAACAATTTTTAGTGTCCTTGACTTTCCTGAGCCATTTCTGCCAACTAAAGCTACAACAGCGCCAAGTCTATTTAAAGTGAAGGGATTGATACCCTGTAGCAAAATGGGGGGCATGTCATTTACATCTATTGAATTCAGTCTCATAGAAAGTTTTGAGAAAAGATATGTAAAATTGTGTAAAGCAGAAATAAGAAAAACGCTCTACAACTTCGCTCCTAATGTCAGATAGAAACTTCTGCCTTCTCCGGGAATGATACCCGGGCCGGGATAACCTGTTGCACGTCTGGTAAAGTAAGCGACATTAAGCAGGTTATTGATGCTTCCCTCAATGGTGAACTTGTGCCATCTGTATGCTGCAGAAAAATCTGCAACCTGATAGGCGGGAATTATACCGTTAACTGCACTATAGCCACTGCTCGGCGCATTTGTGGCATCGGAGTATTGGTCGGAAAGAGCACTAAACTGTAAAGTGAATTTTAAGTTTTTATATCCGGTTTGTATGCCCGTTTTCCAGTTAATGTGCGGCACATATTCCACTTGCTTCCCCTGTACATTTTGCAATGGGCTTTTTGTGTATCGGGCTTCCGTTAGTGCAAGGTTCGAGTATAGTGCAAGCTTCTTAGTGCTATTGTCGGCTCCAATTAGTTTCAGAACATCTAACTCCAGGAAGGATTCTAAACCATAGATATTGGCTACGCCAACATTGCCCCTGCGACGAATGACGGTCTTATTGCTCTTTGTGTAGAAGTACTCTCCTATACGGTTGCCATAGTACATGAAGAATACATTGGCGTCGTACCTCAATGTGTTGTTTATATTACCGCGTACACCCAAGTCTGCATTCCATCCTTTTTCGTCACGAATTGCAGGGTCTATTTCAAATGAGGGATTAATTATCTGTATATCACTAAAAGTAACTGAACGGTAGTTTTGAGAGATGTTGCTGTATAGGTCAGCATTGGCAGACAGTTTGCGCCCGATACCCATTGCCATCAGCAGTAGTGTTCTGGGACGGTCTTTGTTTTCAAAAACCTGAATGTCGCTAATGACAGAATCCCGGAAATCCAATACTCTGTTACGATACATGCCGTCAGCTTTTGTATGAATATGTTCTATTCTCGCCCCCGGCGAAATGGTTGTTTTGGATCCTATTCTGAAAATATGTTCTGCAAATGCAGCTATATTGAGGTTGGGAAATGTGTAGTCGGAACTCAGCTCATTAGTCTCGTCAATAAAGTTGAAGTTGGCGTCATCACCATTGTTCACTGCCCCTTGTTTGCCCGTTGTTTGTCCTTTATATACCCGTGCCCCAATGAGTAATGTCTGATACTGTTTCCCGATTGTATAGCGATGCAGTAACCTTGATTCTGATGCTATGTTCTGAAACGTCCCTTTTAGCAAATCTCTGGTGCCACCATTGTCGGGTTGGGAAGGCCTGTTGGGACGAAACCCAACCGCATCTCTGGAAGCCAGCAATCCGTATGCCTTTGTTTGCAGCCTCGTACGGCCGGAGATTTTATAATCCCACTCTAATTCCATTAGATTCCATTTTACGGCAAACCAATTTCTGGGCCTATTGCTTTGTCTGGGGTCGGCAGCAAACATTTTGTCGTCAAGGCCGCCGGGTTGTTGCGCAAGATAATTCAGGTGGGTAAGCTCCAGGCCAATTGTGTTTTTTTCGGTTAAGTGGTAGCGAAGGTTGGTATATGCGTTCAGCGAATGATACTTACTGTTTGGGCGCCATCCGTTTCCTTGTTTAAACTGTACATAGCCAAAGTAATTCAGCTTTCCCACCTTTCCGCCGATACTGTTGTAAGAGCCTAAGTACCCCCACGAGCCCATGGTCTGTCTGGTTTCAAGTGTTATGGGCTCATCATAGTCGTCAGGTTGTTTCATTTGGAAGTTCAGCAGTCCGCCGAATTGCGTACCATATTGTAGACCGGCGGCACCTTTGATAACCTCAATTTTTTTAAGGGCCTCTGTAGGTGGCGTGTAGTAGCTTTCCGGATAGCCGAGTGCATCAGCACTAATGTCATAGCCGTTTTGGCGAACATTGAAATTTGAAGTCCTGTTCGGGTCAAGGCCTCGGCCACCAATACTTAATTGCAGCCCTGAGCCGTCATTTTCAAAGATGTTCAGACCTGATACCTTTGCATACACCTGCCTCGGATTGTTGGTCGATTTATTTACGGTGAGTTGTTCCACGTTTATCAATTCTGTTTTCTTACCCGCTGTCAACTTCATGCCTTCTACCTGACGCATAAACCCGAAATCGCCCCGTTTGTCAGTTATCTCAACGGCTTTCAATCGCTTAGCCGTATCCTTCTGAGCAAAGGACAATAAGGGTAGGGTAATCACGATAAAAAGTAACAGGCACTTATAACCCATATATTTTGTCTTTAAAATCAAGTATCCACGTTTTATGACGGAACGAATCTTTTTCCTTTGATAGGTCAACTGACGAGTCGGTATATAAAGTACTTCTGCGTCCGTTAAGCGACACGTAGACAGTAGCATATACCTCAGGGTCACTCATTCCGTATTGTGAATAGTAGTTGTATAAAATCTGAGCAAATTGCAATAGAAAGTCCGGTTGTGTAGCCATCATTTTCTCTTGATTTGGAGTCAGGAAGTCTGCATTGTTTACGGCAATCTGCTTCCCGGTACTACTATCTTTTACAATAAACTGTGCATAGCCCATTTTTTCCATCAACATAACTCTCCATGAAAACCGGTATCCTTCTTCTGTCCAGAATAGTTCTCCCGGAGTCAAAAGATAGCGCCATGGTAGTAAGAGCTGAATCGTAAAAAAGCAAATGAACAAAGCCCTTAACGCTTTTTTCTGCAGTGGTGCAAATGTATACATCTCTTTGCCATTTGCAACCGTAATAAAATTAAGACGTTTTTTACACGCCATGAGTATCCTGTCTATATCCTTGCTGTCAAAGAATATAAGTGTGGACAAAATCATTATGTATGGGAACATGCCTATTGGGAAGAGTATAGCGGTAGCTACATGAAAGACAACAACTGCCACAAACGCATAGCGCCTTGTTTTTCTGTTGAGCAGAAGCAAAGGAATAGACAGATCGTATACTGCGCCAAACCAGCTGAATGCGTATGCTACCCAAACATAGTTTAAAAGTGAACCCACTAATGGCAGGTCGTTCTTGGCCGGTAGCCACAACTTCAGTGGCATAGCATGGACTAGCCAGTCGCTGTTTAGCTTTGCTAGTCCGGCATAGCAATACACAATGGCGAGCATCAGTCTGATGCTGCCTGTTGTCCATCGGGGAATGTACTTTCTGACTATCGTTGGTTTCATTGCGCCGTCCAGCGATAGGTTTACATTGGCAGGTAGCCATATCATAAGAAATAGGACCAGGCTGACAAAGTAGTAATGATTTAAATAGTTGGTTTTGTCTAGTAATTCAATATACGTGAAACTGATAAATAGAGCAACTGCGGACAGGCGGTAGAATAACCCTAAAGCAAAGAATAAGGCACTAATGCCACAAATGAAAAAGAGTAAGTAAGTATATTGACCAAGTGGTTGTACCCACTCGAAGCCGTAGTAATGAAAATAGTGCTTAGGCAGAATGTAAAGCTCATCTATCCAACCACGCAGCCAAAAACGTATAACTCCGCCACACAGCATTAATCCAAACGCAAGCCGGAATACGGCGAGAGCAGCTGAGGGAATTGGCTGCTCCAGATATGTTTTTGATAATGCTTTATTTGCTTTTGTCATGCCTTAGTCACCGTCATTATCAGTATAGGTAATAGAGATACCCAAAGCCGAAATCAAATCGACTTTAAGAAGCGGTACCACATCCTGTAATTGCTGGTAGATATTCAGTACAGCGGTTCTGTCTGAAGTTATTCCTTGTTTTAGGTTTGGGGAGAAGGTAGATAATGTCGATTTTGCTTCAGCCAGTTCGCTGCTGATAATGTCTGCAATCAGAACGTTCGAGTTGTCTTTGGTTCCGATGGTCGTAAGATAATCTTTGTAGCCTAATCCATCGGTTGCATTGTTATAACCCGTTCCGGTATAGAACTTCTCTATACTATTCAGGGCTTCAATAGCCAGTTCATTACATAAATCAGGCGTATAAAACGATTCCGTTATTTCAGGTGTTGCTACTCCGGTTAGGGCACCTACAGGCAAACCTACTTTCCCTGCCCGAAGGTAACGCTCGTAGTACAGTACAAATGCGTTTGTCATGATGGATATGCTACTGTTGGCATCTGTGGCCGTGTTATTGACGAAGTCTGTTTTGTAGGTTTCCCAGGCTATTTTTACTGCATTGATTTTTGAAAGCATTTTGTCGGCAATGTCTTTCATGTACTGTTTTCTTTTTGCTGCTTCAGCATCTGTGGTATAATAAGACAGGATTTCTGAGTCTGTTCCGGCAATACCGTTCAATAGGTAATCTAAAGCGGGAAACCCTTGTGCATCTTTATTGCCGAACTCTTCCAGATTGTAACCACCAGAGGTGATATTAGCATTGATCTTTGAAGGAGTAGTTGGATAAATGTTGAAGTAGCTTCTCAGTGAAATGCTCTCATCGGGTCCGAACTCTAAAAGGTCAACTCCCTGCCACGTTATGTATGCTGAACGCCAGGCCAAACGTACCGCCGAAAGCGATGCGCTATCAGGCGATGACGCAAATAACGCTACCTTTGATTGAAGGTCGGAAATTTTGTTCTCCATGTTGTTATATGCCGGTATTATGTAGCCTTCAGTATAATTTGACAGCAGAGCACCCCGGTCAAAATTGTCTGTACTGTTTCCGGGATTTTCCGTTGTTTTTTTGCAGCTATGCAGTAGCATCGTCGTCGGAAGAAACAATGCAGCAAAAAGCACGGATTTCAGAAGGTTTTTCATCATTTTTCGTTACGTTTTTTACATTATTCAAGCGACTAAGTTAATTAGTCGCTTGAATAATGTTTGTTTGATAGTGTTTACTTAATGGTTTACAATTGCGTCACGGCTTATGCCGAATGCATCTGCAATTTCATTTCGAACTATGTCTAAATCATCATTTGTCAGTGACCAGAAGCCATCTGCTTTATTCATAAGTTTGCCCAACAATTCGTCAGATTTTGCTTTGTTGATTGTGGCGTTGTAACCAAAACGCAACGCATACACAAATCCGGTGCCTTCCGAAAGTGAGTGGAACCTGGAAACGTCGTCAGTTGCTGTTTTAGTTTTATTCAGGTAGCTGACAGCTACTGTAGCAACAGCTTTTTCTAACGCAGCACGGATAATGGCGATTTGTTCAAGTCTTGTAGCGTCATCGTCATTTACGATGGCAGCTCTACCTTTCAGGAATGCCATATATACAGCTTCGGGGTCGCCATATGCTCCGTTTACTTGACGTACATAACCACCTAAATAGCTTTCCAACCATTTTGTGGAGTTGGCAGGATCCGGCATAGGGTAGTACTCATTTGAAGTCAGGTAGCCATATGCTTCATCCCAATAGTGGGCCAAAGCTGTGTAGTTTTTGTCAACAACGATAGTAGAATTGTCTGCAGTTTGCTTTTCTGCTCCTAGATATACGTTGCATATCTGGTCAAGCATCAAAGCACCCATTAGTCCTTTTTGTATAAACTGACTGTATTCAAATCCTTTTGCATTAAAAAGGTGGTTGCCTAGTGCTCCGGGGACACCCTGTGCCGCAGTCTGCCCTGCAAACGCGCTCATTGCAGCAACCGAATCAAAGTAACTTTTGAACGTATTTCTTTCTGCATCCGCATCAGTAGCTGTAAATGATTGTGCTGTTTTTGCGATAATCGTTTTATCCGTTGCTGTATTCAGTGTGGCATCCGAAAATGGTGTATTGCTGTTCGCAAACATGTTTTTCAATTTTTCAGCATCAAGCGTTGCGGTAGTGTAGGTTTTCAGGTACGCATCCATCTCCTTCATCATCGCTATTCGAGTCTTCTGTCCGCTGATGTCAACGGAACTCAATCCATCGCTTCCTTTAAAGGTATTAAAATAGCTTGTCGTTGCCGTAAGCGATTCGTAAGGGATTTCAAGCTTGAGTTCAGCTGGTTTTTTCGTGCAGGAAGAGATAAACAGAGCTGTTGCCGATAGTAGAAATATTGATTTTTTATACATTTTTTTTGGTGGTTTGTTGATATTGACGCAAATGTATTGGATGAGTATTATTTCGGCTTTCACAAGTGGGAAAAGTTATTTACATCATTGGGAAACCTTCTATAGCCCACTAGAACAAAAGCACCCCGTTTAGAGGTGCTTTTGATTGGATTATCTGAAAATACTTATACTTATTGGCCTCTTCCGTGGCAACTTTTGTACTTTTTGCCACTACCGCAAGGGCAAGGGTCGTTTCTGCCAATTTTCGGACCTGCCTGCACCGGAGTGCGCTTTACTTCCTGTGGCGTTTCCGGTGTTTCTGTGTAATAATCTTCTTCGTCTGCCGCATATGCCTGACCTGCAGCGTCAACCTGCGCTTTGTTGTCACGCATTTGGCTCATGTCTGTCCTGTGCTCGGGTTCTACTGCCGCTTGAACAGGTGCTTCCTGAATATGTATCCCGGCTCGCAGCAAGAAGCTAATGATATTGCGGTTTGTTTCAATCATCATCTGCTTGAACAGGTTGAACGCCTCAAATTTATATATCAATAGAGGGTCCTTTTGTTCATAAGACGCCATACGCACACTTTGGCGAAGGTCATCCATAGCTCTCAGGTGATTTTTCCATGAATCATCTATCAGGGCAAGGGTCATATTCTTTTCGAGAGACTGAACAACCGGAACGGCTGTTTGTTCTACCGCTTCTTTCAAGTCTACATAAACTTGTACGCCTCTAACGCCGTCGGTAAACGGAACAACTATATTGTCAATCTTGTCGCCGTTTTCCTTAAGTATTTGTTCCAGCGTTGGCATCATCTGCTCACGCAATGAGGTGGTCTTGCGCAGGTAGAACTCCTTAACCTGATGATATAGCCGCTCGCCGATAGCCGTAGCATTTGGCTTGCTAATTTCTTCTTCTGTCAAGTCAAATTCAACTACAAGATGTTTCATTACCTCCAGACGGAAAGTCTCTTTGTCATTGTCGGTAACAAATTGCTCAGCATGGTCCATAGCCACTGCATAGATGGCATTGTCTAGGTCAATTGACAAACGCTCGCCAAACAATGCGTGATTTCTACGCTTGTATATTACGTCACGTTGGGCATTCATAACATCGTCATACTCCAGCAGGTTTTTACGCATGCCAAAGTTGTTTTCTTCCACTTTTCTTTGAGCACGTTCAATCGACTTCGATATCATGCTATGCTGCAGTACCTCGCCTTCTTTATGCCCCATCTTGTCCATGAGCGAAGCCACACGGTCAGACTGGAACAAGCGCATCAAATCATCTTCAAGTGACACAAAGAATTGGGAAGAACCCGGGTCTCCCTGACGTCCAGCACGACCACGTAACTGCCTGTCCACACGGCGACTCTCGTGGCGTTCCGTACCTATAATCGCAAGTCCGCCAGCCTCTTTTACCCCCGGGCCGAGCTTGATATCCGTACCACGTCCTGCCATGTTGGTCGCAATAGTTACAGCGCCCGCCATACCCGCCTCAGACACTATCTGCGCTTCTCTGGAGTGTTGCTTCGCGTTGAGCAGGTTGTGTTGAATTTTTTTCTGTTGCAACATTCTGCTAAGCAATTCAGACACCTCTACAGATGTAGTACCTACCAGTACCGGTCTGCCCGCCGCACTCAATGCTTCTATTTCGTCTATTACAGCTTTGTATTTTTCTCTTTTCGTTTTGTATACCAGATCTTGTTGGTCCTTCCGGATAATCGGCAGGTTGGTAGGAATACTCACAACATCCAACTTGTATATTTGCCACAATTCACCTGCTTCCGTTTCCGCAGTACCGGTCATCCCGGCAAGCTTGTGGTACATCCTGAAGTAGTTCTGAAGGGTAACAGTTGCAAACGTCTGTGTTGCTGCTTCTACCTGTACATCTTCTTTTGCCTCAATTGCCTGATGCAGTCCGTCGCTGTACCTTCTGCCGTCCAGAATACGTCCCGTTTGCTCATCTACAATTTTTACTTTGCCTTCCATAACAACGTATTCAACATTTTTGTCGAATAACGTGTATGCCTTAAGCAATTGCTGGATAGAGTGAATGCGGTCTGCTTTTACGGCATAGTCCTGAATTAGCGCATCTTTGCGTTGTGCTCTTTCTTCTGGAGTTCCGGCAGATTTTTCTATTTCTGCAATTTCACTGCCTATATCAGGAAGAATGAAAAAGCTTGGGTCTTCGCCGGCTCCGGTAATTAGCGCAAGTCCTTTGTCTGTAAGGTCTACACTATTGTTCTTTTCATCTATTGCAAAATACAGCTCGGTGTCAACCTTAGGCATATTGCGCTGCTGCTCTCCTATGTAATAGTTTTCTGCTTTTTGCAGGATTTGTTTGTTGCCATCTTCACTTAGGTACTTAATAAGAGCGCTGTGTTTTGGTAGCCCCCTGAAAGCACGGTAAAGGTGTAGCCCTCCGGTTTCTTTATCTGTTTTGCCGCTGGCAATCAATCTTTTTGCTTCTGTAAGGCTCTGGTTAATAATCTTCTTCTGTGCCTCAACCAGTTTTATTATCCTGGGCTTTAAAGCATAAAACTGCTGCTCTTCGCCTTTAGGAATTGGTCCGCTAATAATAAGCGGTGTCCTCGCGTCATCGACAAGTACACTATCTACCTCATCCACCATAGCAAAGTGGTGCTTACGTTGCACCATTTCGTCGGGGTGATGTACCATGTTGTCACGTAGGTAGTCAAAACCAAATTCGTTGTTGGTGCCATAGGTGATGTCTGCCATGTATGCCTGATGGCGCTGCGGTGAGTTAGGCTGGTGTTTGTCAATACAATCTGTCGTTAGTCCTAACCACTCAAACAAAGTTCCGTTCCATTCCTGGTCCCTTCTAGCGAGGTAGTCATTCACTGTTACAATATGTACACCTTCACCTGCAAGTGCGTTTAGATAAGCAGGAAGTGTAGACACCAATGTCTTTCCCTCACCCGTTGCCATTTCCGCAATCTTACCGTCATGAAGTACGGAGCCACCTATTAACTGCACATCGTAGTGAACCATGTTCCACTTTACAGTGCTTCCTGCAGCGTCCCATGAGTTATTATATATACTCTGATCACCTTCGATACGTATATGTGCTTTTGTTGTTGCCAACTCTCTGTCGAGCTCAGTCGCGGTCGAAATTAATTCCGGATTATCCTTAAATCGACGCGCTGTTTCCTTAACAACAGCAAATGCTTCAGGTTGAATTATCTGTAAAATTTCTTCAATCTGTTCGTCCCGCTTTTTTATAAGCTTATCTACTTCCGCATATACTAGCTCCCTCGCTTGGATATCATCTGCGTTTTCAACCTCTGCTTCTTTTTTCTTTTCGGCAATTTGTTGGTCAATATCAGACAGGTGTTCTTGTATTCGCGCTCTGAATTCCTGCGTTTTATTCCTTAGCTCGTCGTTAGAAAGCGACTGAAGTTGTTCGAATATGGTATTTACCTGACCAACCAATGGCTGGATCTTTTTTACATCTTTGTCGGATTTGCTGCCACCAAAAAGTTTAGAGAGTAGTCCTTTCATCTATTATATTATGTACTAGGTTAAAAGTAAAAACAAAAAACCTGCATGTATGCAAGTAATACCCAAAAGCATACTCAAAATTCATGCAAGTTTTTTTTAACTGTCATGTTGACGCAAAAGGGGTGCCAAAGCTACACCAAAGGCTGCATTTGAACAAGAATAACTGACTGAATGTAGTTTGATGTAGTAGGAATGTGTTAATGTGTTCCGGTGCTATCAGAGTGATAAACAATCTGAAAATGAACAAACTATGGTGATGATATACTAATGTTTTGAACTTTGTTTAATTAATTCTACTGTTTAAGTGGTATCTACCCAACTTGGAGGCCTGTTGAAGGGTGTTTTTTGCGATTTTTGAACCTTATAGGATAAAGCGTCTATTGGTAAAGGCGAATTGTGTTTACTTTTTGCGAATGGTTCTATTACCCATGGCGCTTAAACTCTGGCTGCAGCAAAGCGATCGGATATTGTTCGTAATTTGTCGATTGTTTTTTTGAATGCACATAAATGCGTAATTTGCTGTCTGAAAGCGAACAATACATTAAATTTTGAAGTGCATTTGTTCAGCGTATAACGCCCGAGAAATTGCTCATAATCATTATTTTAAGGAGTTTTTGTCCCTGAAAGTGATTGGCTTCAAAAAAAAGTGCCTTAATTATTTGCAGGGCAACAAAAATTTTATGTATTTTGGGTTCGATTTTGAAAACAAAAAGAAACATGAAAAGAACCATCGTCTTACTGACCACGATATTTGCAGCGGTATTTTTGAGTTATAAAAGTTTTGCACAGGAAGACCTGGTGCGTGTTTTCCGTTGGTACATTCCACAGGATAGAGACTATGTAACTGTTGTTGATGGCGAATATCAGGACGGTCAGTTGATTAACTGGGGTTGGTCGGATAAAGAGTTGTTGTTTTGGGCATACCGTAATCCTGGTCCGAATCGCGTTGCCGTAAACGGTTGGTACAATCCGGTTGGACGCACACACATTAGTGTTGCAGAAGATGAATTCAGCGATGACCAAATGCTGAAAATGGGATATACTCAGAAACACCTTCAGTTTTATGCATTGACACGTCGTGGTGCAAATACTATTTGTGTTTATCGTTGGAGAGATGTTAAGCGTCGTTCATGGATCACTATTCCCGAAGATTATAGTAATGACACAGACGTTTATCTGAAGAAAGGTTATCGCAGAAAAACATATCAGTATTTCGGTGTACATCGTAACGTTGATGCTCCTATCTACGATCAGCTTTAATTGCTAACGTTATAAGAATATTTTAAGCTACCGTTCTGGAACGGTAGCTTTTTTTTGTGTGTTCAATCGCATAACTGCTATTTTTGTTAAACATCATTAACGCACATGCACAAAACAGATTTTCTGATAATCGGTTCTGGTATTGCCGGACTTACCTTCGCCATAAAGACAGCCCGTCGGTTTCCCGACAAGTCTGTTACTATTCTAACTAAGGCAAATACCGACGAAACAAACACAAAGTATGCACAAGGAGGTATCGCAGTCGTGGACGGTAAAGGACAAGATAGCTTCCGCAAACATATTACAGATACTCTGGTGGCAGGCGACGGATTGTGCAATGAAAAAATTGTCGATATAGTTGTAACAGAAGGCCCAGAGCGGGTAAATGAAATTATAGAATGGGGCACTCGTTTCGACAAAGACGGCATGGGCGAGTTTTTGAGGGGAAAAGAGGGTGGTCACTCTGAAAATAGAATTCTACATCACAAGGATATAACAGGGGCCGAGATAGAGCGAGCTTTGCTAGAAGCGGTGAGGCAACTTTCAAATGTTACAATTCACAGCCACTGGTTTGTACTGGATATTATCACACAACACCATTTGGGATATTTGGTAACAAAGGCAACGCCTGACGTTACTTGTTATGGTGTCTATGTGCTCGATACAGAAAACAACAATGTCGTGAAGGTGCTTGCAAAATGCACTCTTATGGCCTCAGGTGGAACGGGTCAGGCATACCGAACCACCACTAACCCACGTATAGCTACAGGCGACGGAATTGCAATGGTGTACAGGGCAAAAGGCCGGATTGAAAATATGGAGTTTATTCAATTCCATCCCACCGCTTTATACGAGACAGGGGTGAGTCCTTCTTTTTTAATTACCGAGGCAGTAAGAGGAGATGGAGCCATTCTCAGAAATGGTGATGGAGTAGCCTTTATGGCTTCTTACGATTCCCGTGCAGATTTGGCCCCGCGTGACGTAGTGGCTCGTGCTATCGATAGTGAAATGAAGCGTGCTGGTACCGAGTTTGTATACCTTGATTGTCGGGAAATGGACATGGAAAAATTTGTGGAGCATTTTCCAAATATTCATGCAAGATGTTTAAGCATTGGGATAGATGTTTCGAAAAGTTTGATTCCCGTGGCACCCGCAGCTCACTATTGTTGCGGTGGAATAAAAGTGGACGAAAACGGCAGGACATCTATCAGGAATCTATACGCTTGTGGCGAGTGTGCAAGTACAGGTTTGCATGGAGCGAACAGGCTTGCCTCGAACTCCCTGCCTGAAGCACTTGTGTTTGCACACCGTTGTGCCGCTGACATGGCGTTAGTAGTTGATAGTGTTAAGTTCAATGATTTGGTCCCCGATTGGAACGCCTCTGGCACCAACGACCCGAAAGAAATGATTCTGATAACTCAGAGCTTGAAAGAGATGCAGCTCATTATGAGTGACTACGTCGGTATCGTACGGAACGACGTAAGGCTACAAAGGGCTATGAGACGTATAGACCTCATTCATGAAGAGACAGAGGAACTGTATAAAGTAGCAACACTGTCACCCCAGCTATGTGAACTAAGAAACCTTATTACTATTGGGTATCTAATTGTTAAAGGGGCGCAACTACGAAAAGAAAGCAGGGGTTTACATTTCAATACGGACTACCCTGACAAAAGCGAAATACTGCAACATATCGTATTATAGTATTACGATGGTTTAAGCAAAGGCTAGTAATAGTATAAATAGGAAGATAATGTTTAATGAAATAGCTAATCCGGCAATAGCTCTATTTCTGTGTTTTTTACCTTTTTTCAATCCCATTGCGCCAAACACAATCGAACAAATTAACGCAGGGAAAAATACAATTCCACCGATGGCACACCACATGGAAGCCGTTCCTTCCCAGCCGCTGTTCTTGTTTGAAGGGTTGTCTGTATGACACAAATTGCTCTTCAAATTTTCTTTAGGAGTAGCAAAGGCCTGTCTGCCAATCTCTAAATCCGCAGTTGCGTCGCTCCCAACAACAGTTTCGACTAGGGGCTTGTTATGTTTTTTTAGCAGAAACCCTGCATAAGAATTGTGTGAATTGAGTATCAACAATAGGCTGCCCATGATAAGGCATAAGTTCTTACGAATCAACATAGGATTTTTTTTGTAAAAGTAACCCGTTTTACTGATATGCGTAAATGTGCCCGGGAATACCATTTAACGCTGATTTATAACAATGCAAAAGCAGTAAAAACAAAAATAAGCGCAAGTATAAGGATAAGTATTTCCAGAACTCCTAAAACAAACCCTGCAATAGCCATACCTCGATGCCTTTTGTGTCTACCCATGCCGATAGCGCCGAAAATTATCGCCGGAATTGCAAGATAACCGGTCACTAAACCCAAAATGCCACAACAAAGAGCAACTATACCTTCCCAGCCAGATGAAGAAGGCCTTGCATTGCTCATGCTATCCCGAATAACCTTTTTCAGTATCGTCTTTCGTTCTTTATGTGTAATGTTTAAACCGGTGAAATTGCTTGCTGAAATAGTACTATCGTTTGCGTGGTGCTTAAAGACAATACCCGCATTGGTGCCGGATAATGAGACAAAAAGCAAGAAAACTGTTACTATGCTAATTAGTTTGATGTTCATAACAAATAATTTGAAATAATTAATACGTTTAATGGGTCGAGGGAAGTGTTATTCGAATTGCTACAAATGCAATTTACGAACTATTTGTAATTTATTAAAAGCTCACCCGTCAACGTTGAAAACAAAACCGATCACCCATGTCAACCCCTGAAATCGCCTGTCCATTCAGCTCCCGCCGGTTGCCTGCCCGGGTAACACTTGGTACAACTACACTGAAAGGTAGTGCAGTTACTAGTGGTGATTTTTGTAGCTTTATCATGGGGAGGGTATTTTGCACAAAAAAGCAATATCTATAGCTGTGTGAATATTCAGAATTCAAAAGAATACTTAGCGTATTGTTAAGCCATCTAATAATAATAGATTTATTAATTCCTTTGTCTAAATTTACGTCAAATTAGTCATTATGAAACCAAATATTGGAATTGCCGAAGAGCACAGCGCAGAGATTTGCAAAATGCTAAATGTGCTGCTTGCCGATGAATTTTCACTATATGCCAGAACTCGAAATGCCCATTGGAATGTCACAGGTCCTGCATTCTCAGTTTTACACAAGTTTTTTGAAGACCAGTACACCCAATTAGCGGAAATGCTCGATAATGTAGCAGAACGCGCACGCATGCTGGGTGGAATTGCGGAAGGAACTTTGGATGCGGTTACTACTGCAACAAGACTGGGAGCTCCTAAAAATGAACCAGGTGCAATGAAGATGGTTTTAGGTTTGCTGAATGACCACGAGACGATTATCCGTGCAGTGCGTGAGGATCTTAGCAAGGTAGATGGCGAGTATAAGGATGCCGGAACTGCCGATTTTCTTACAGGTATAATGGAAGCACACGAAAAAATGGCTTGGATGTTGCGGGCACATTTGTAGTAGTGTTGTTTAATTGATGCGAGGTTCGCTCGCCTTACCTTTTGTATTAGTGTAGTTGGTTTTGCTGATATTCCGCATTACGTGGGTTACTTTGTTATGCGCCACATTTCCTTTCAACAAAGTTGTATTTCCCGCTTGCAGCTTTGCAAGCCGTTTACTTACGGAACTGCAGGGGAAACAAATTAGGGGTAGGTCATTTTATTGATTTTTGCGCACGCAGCGGAGTGTTGGTTATGATTTATACAGTAGCTTAAGTAAAAAGATTATCATAAAGTCTGAGGGTAAGTTTGCGTCTTGTCAAAGCAGCTACCTTTGTACCAAATATAAAAATCGGTTTTCCCATGCAATTAATCAGAAGAAACAGAATTCTCCGCCGCTCCGCCGCTATCAGATCGATGGTAGCAGAAACTATACTTACCCCAGCAGATTTTATTGCTCCGCTATTTGTTGTTGAAGGTAACGGTGTCCGGGAAGAAATTGCTTCTATGAAGGGATACTTCCGGATGAGTATAGACCTCACGATACAGGAGGTAAAGACCCTTTGGAGTTTGGGAATCAGGAGCGTGTTGTTATTCATCAAATGCCCTGACGAACTGAAGGATAACAAAGGTACCGAAGCCGTAAACCCGGATGGTTTGATGCAGCGGAGCATAAAGGCTATTAAAGATGCATGCCCGGAAATGGTTGTAATGACAGATGTGGCACTTGACCCGTTTTCAACTTATGGTCATGACGGAATTGTAGAGCAAAACGAAATAGTTAATGATCCTACTGTAGAGGTGCTGGCTGCAATGAGTGTTAGCCATGCTGCTGCCGGTGCAGATATAGTAGCACCCAGCGATATGATGGACGGGCGAATCATGGCGATTCGCCTGGCACTTGAACAAGCTGGTCATACGGGTGTCGGTATTATGTCATACAGTGCGAAGTATGCTTCTTGTTTTTATGGCCCGTTCAGAGATGCATTGGACAGCGCACCGGGGTTTGGAGATAAGAAGACTTATCAGATGGACTATGCTAATCGGCTCGAAGCTATAAAGGAGACCATTATGGATGTTGAAGAAGGCGCGGATATTGTGATGGTAAAACCTGCTATGGCGTACCTCGACATCATCAGGGAGGTTGCCGATAATGTGCAGGTGCCGGTGAGTGCATACCATGTTAGTGGAGAGTACGCAATGATAAAGGCAGCTGCACAAATGGGGTGGTTGGATGAAAATAAAGCTATTATCGAATCTCTCACGAGTATTAAAAGGGCAGGCGCCAGCTTGATTGCTACTTACTTTGCCAGGGATGCAGTAAGGTTGATAAATGGATAGGTTGGGAAATCGCTTATTAGCAGGTTCGTTCTTTTGGCCACTGCTGTTTTGGCATACTTTGATAACTTTGGTTAGGGATTGGAAAATATAAGTATGTTGAAACCGAACAATACCTATCTGATTTTGTTTTTGCTTGTGGTGGTAGTTTCGTTATTCGTTGCTGTTGATGGCATTCGGATAGCACAATTTCCACCGAGGTCCGTTCATGCTTTCCGACAGGGTGATTGTCTGGCTTATACCAAAACTTACTACCAGCACAATTCTTCTTTTTTTTTACCGGCTACCTATAACCTTATCGGCGAGGAAGGAAAAGTAGCTAGTGAGTTTCCGATACTTTATTATTTGTCTGCCAAACTTTGTAGGATTTTAGGTTTTAATTATTGGATACTTCGGGGTGTTACATTTCTGTGTTACGTTATTGGGCTTTGTTATTTATTTCTTTGTGTTAGGTTTTGGATAAAGAATCCCCTATTGGCCCTGTTCCCAGTCCTGGTATTGGCTACTTCACCTTTTTACTACTACTATGCTGTAAACTACTTGCCCAATGTTCCCGCTATTAGTTTTTCGTTTGTCGCCCTATACTATTTTATTCGATACCGAACTACTTTTTCACGTTGGCATTTGATTTGGAGCATTATATTTTTTGTGCTCTCAATTCTCCTTAAGCCAACTGATGGTGGACTGATATGGGTGTCATGTACGTTTATAGCCGCCATGTATTATTTCAACAAGAAAGCGCAAAGTAAAAAGTATTTGTTCGTCCTCATTGGTAGTGCTTTTGTCGGCTGCTGTTTTGTAGCATGGTATATCTTTACGGCGAGTTACAATGCTAAATATGGTAATACTATAAACCTTCAGGGTATATTCCCTATTTGGGAAATGACCGAAGGGCGTATTGTGTATACCTTTAATCAGAGAATTATCGATGTATGGCTGAGTTGTTTCCAGCACCCTGCACTATTGTTTGTACTCTGCCAATGTCTAATAGTTTTTGTCGTTAAGTGGCGAAGGGTAGATTCGTTTCTCAGGTCGTTTACGCTCGTGCTTATTATTGGTGCTGCCGCATATAGTTTGCTTTGGTATCAGGCGTTTGATGACCATGACTATTATTTATTGTTGATGACTATACCGGCTGTGTTCGTGTGTGTGTCTGCTATATCGTATTGCGAAGAGTTTATATTGCCCCGCGTGGGGAAGGATTCTAAATATGCCGTTTATATCGTGCTAGTTGGGCTTTTGGTGATAAGTGTTTATCACAATAAGTTTATAATAAGAGAACGATATGCCGAGGCAAATATAGGGATAACAAACCCGGCTGTATTCGAAGTGGAACCTTTTTTAAGAGAGAAAGGGATAGCGCCTGATGATATAGTACTATCAGTACCGGACCATACACCAAACATTACATTGGCTGCTTTTGGTAATCCCGGTTTCTCATCTGATTTATTTGAACCCGGACGGTTTTCAGTTGAATACTGCAAAGAAAGGGGGGCAAAGTATTTGATAATTACAGAAGAGAAATACATCAATGATGCCCGATACAAACCCTATACTAACCACTTGATTGGTACGTTTAAGGGTATTTACATTTACGACATCAGATAGTCTTGTTTATTAAATTATGTTCAGGCTAAACTCTTCCATGCTACCTATTTTAGTGTCTGCGATAGAAAAACGTGGGTCATGGTAGTGTGCTTCATCGGGCACTGCAATCACTTTCATTCGGGCCGCTTTGCCGGCAATCACACCGTTAACTGAGTCTTCCAATACCAAACATTCATTTGGCTTGGCGCCCAGACTTTCGGCGCAATGCAGAAAAACGGCAGGGTGGGGCTTGCCAAGATCTACTACATCGGCTGATGTAATTATCTCAAAGTAATGTTTGATGCCGAAATGTGACACCAATTCGTCAATCATTCTCGATGGAGACGATGACGCAAGTCCGATTTTGTAGTTGTTTTCTTTTAGCAATTGCAGAGATTGCTCCACTCCTCTAAGTATTCCTGCATGTGATTTTGCAGCAATTATGATTTCATCCAATATCTCTTCTGCAACATTGTATGCCGATTTTCCCGACCAGGGATAGTGTAATGCCCAATGGTCAGTTACCTCGTAAATTCTGAGTCCGGTAGTTTCTTTAAAACGCTCTCGTGTTATAGGAATATTATTTCGCTGCGCCACATCAAGCATCACAGTCCCCCACAATGGTTCTGTGTCTAACAGCAGTCCATCCATGTCGAATATTACAGTATTTATCATAGTGCTATGTTTGTTCATTCCTAAAAATATCCGAGATATATACGGGCGTGTGGCGTGTATTCGATACTTACCTCATCGCCTTCCTGCAGTTCGTTATAAAACGCTTCCGATACTTTTATGCTTAGTTTGACCTTCGATTCGGTGTAAAAGTAATAAGCATCTTTCGAAGGGATGGATACTTTTTTGGTGATTGGTCTGGTTTCTATAATTTTTTGTCCCTCCTTGATGTCGGCAATCAGGTTGCTATGGAATCGTCGGAAGCTGAGGTAGGTAGCCAACGCTGATATACTTACCAGTATAGTAGCGGAAACAAAAAACCTGGCGTAAGAAAATGCATTCGGCGCACCCTCGTATGCTCTGTACCATGAAGCAATAAAAGGCAGTACAAAGCTTCCAATCATAAGCAGACGGAATACAGCATAATATTGCTTGCGCTCTTTCGCTTCTTTGGTTACAAGGTCAGATAGTTCCTCTTCTTGCAGTGGTTCCTTATATCTTCTAACGACATCCGTCACGTTCGCAAAAATAACATTGTCAATTTACTGTGCGTTTTGCTTTTTTGAGGTCGCCCTATTCAGTGAAGTCCACACCATATACTTTGCTGTACTTTTCGGTAATATATGTCAGAAAGTGGCTGGTGTCTAATTTGCTCCCCGTTACTCGCTCACAAAGTTCTTCGGAGTAATATCTGCGTCCATGTTTGTGCACCCCATCTCGTAACCAATTCAACAACTCAGTTGTTTCGCCGCGTTCTATCTGCTGCAACAAATCCGGTATACTGTCTTGTGCTTTTGAAAAGAACTGTGCCGCATAAAAACTACCTAAAGTGTATGTAGGGAAATAGCCAAAACTGCCATGACTCCAGTGTATATCTTGCAGTATTCCCGTCTTATCATCCGGAGGCGTTATTCCGAGATACTTTTGATATAACTCGTTCCATCTTGCACGTACATCTTCCACTTCAAGTGTAGATTCAATTAGTGCCTTTTCAATTTCGTACCGTATAAGCACATGAAAATGGTAGGTAACTTCATCTGCTTCAGTTCTGATGAGCGATGGTTGCACTTTATTAGCAGCACGGTAGAAGTGTTCTAATGTTACGTTTGATAATTGTTCCGGAAAGCGAGCTTGCAATATTGGGTAGAAATGTTTCCAGAAATGTAGCCCTCTTCCAATGCAGTTTTCCCAAAGTCGGGATTGCGATTCATGAATGCCGAGCGATGCTGCGGCACCAAGTGGCAGTCCGTATTCCGATTCAGGTAACCCCTGCTCGTACAGAGCATGTCCTCCTTCGTGTATTGTACTCCAAAGTAGCGATGCAAAATCATGTTCGCTTACCCTGGTGGTTACACGCACGTCTGCCGGGCTAAAGGACGTGGTGAATGGATGCTCTGAGTAGTCTTGTCTGCCTGCCTCAAAGTCGTAACCCATAGCCTGTAGCACTTCAATTGAGAAATTCCACTGACTATCTTTCGGGAAGTATGCGCCAAAGCAACTGTCATCAACTTGTGTGGCGGCCGTTATCTTTTTCAGAATAGGAGGTAGTTCACTTTTTACGCCATCAAACACCCTGTCTAGCATGGCTACGGTGGCTCCTGGCTCGTACTCGTCGAGCAATGCGTCATAAGGATGTTCTTTATAACCGAATAATGACGCTTTTTTTCTGTTGAGTGCGACCATTTTTTTTAGAAAAGGTGCAAACATATTGAAGTCATTTTTCTTACGCGCAGCTATCCATGCATTATAGCATTCACTGGTCAGCGTTGATAACTCTTCAACAAACGAAGGAGGTAGCTGTTTGTTTTTCTGCAGGTCTTCATGGCTCCTTTGGATGTTCGCTTTCTGCAGGTCGTTTAGTCCCTCGTCTTTTTGTAGTTCATCCAGAAGGTTTGATAGCTGATTAGATGTTAGCAGTTCATGTGCCTGCCCGGCAAGTGTAGCTATCTGCCTGCCCCGGAAGTAAGCGCCTTTAGGGGGCATATATACTTCCTGGTCCCAACTCAATACCGCAGTTGCATTATTAAGGTCAGCGGCTTTTTGTAGTATTGTTTTGTATTCCTCGTAATTGTGATTGTCAGTCATTTGTGTCTATTACCTATGTGTGTTGATTTGTAATCAAGTGGGGCGACTTAGCAGCGCTCTATTATACCGGCAATACCTTGTCCTCCGCCAATGCAAGCCGTCACTATACCATATTTTTTGTCCAAACGTTTCAGGTCATTGAGTATCTGTATGGTAAGCTTTGCACCTGTACAACCTAGTGGGTGGCCCAGGGATATGGCGCCTCCGTTTATGTTTACAATGTCAGGGTTCATTTCCAGTGTTCGTATTACCGCAAGCGATTGCGAAGCAAATGCTTCATTTAACTCTACAAGGTCAATTTTGTCAAGTGTCATATTTGCATTTTGCAAGACTTTCGGAACTGCTTTTATTGGGCCAATTCCCATTATTCTCGGGTCAACCCCCGCACTGGCACAGGATATGAGTCTGCCTATTGGGCTGATGTTTAGTTTGTTGGCAAGCCGCTCACTCATAACTATGGTAAATGCAGCTCCATCGGATGTCTGAGAAGAATTTCCTGCGGTAACCGATCCTCCTTGTGCAAATACAGGTCTGAGTTTAGCCAGAGCTTCTGCTGAGGTGTCGGGTCTTGGTCCTTCATCGGTATCAACTATTGATGTTCGCTCGGCACGCTTGTTTTGCCCGTTCACATATACTTCCTTAACCTCAATCGGTAATATGCCACTTTTGAAATAACCCTCCTTAATGGCATTCAATGAGCGTCGATGAGAGCGCAGCGCAAATGCATCCTGATCCTCCCGCGATATATTGTAGTCTTTGGCTACCTGTTCTGCGGTAAGCCCCATGCTCAGGTAGTAGTCCGCATTTTCTTTAGCATACTTGTAGTTGGGCATAGTGCGCCATCCCGCTGTTGGTACTAGACTCATACTCTCCGTGCCTCCGGCTATGATACATTCTGCCATGCCAGACTGAATCTTGGCGGTAGCTATCGCGATGGCTTCAAGCCCGGACCCGCAGTAACGATTAATCGTAAACCCTGCCGCATGTTCGCCGACAGCTTTATTTGCAATAATTCGCCCTACCTGCAAACCCTGCTCCGCTTCCGGTACAGCATTGCCCACTATTACATCGTCTATGAGTTTTGGGTCCAGTTGAGGTAGGCTGGCCAGTAATCCCCTTATAATTGCTACCGCAAGGTCATCGGGTCGGAAGAAGCGAAATGCCCCTCTTTTCGATTTACACACCGCCGTCCTTAATCCCCCCGCTATATATGCTGTTTGCATGTTGTTTCGTTTGTCGAACTCCTGTGTTCAGATTAAAAATTGATAGCGTTTTATTTACCCTATAAAGTTAGGGAACAAATAGGTAGAAAGTAAAACCAAGTTATTACCATACAATAACCTTAACACTTACCAGGATTCATATTTTCGAATGTGTTCTTTATTTTTATCAGGATAAATGGAGCTGCCATGCAACACTTGCTTTTCGAAGGAGATATAGTATTGGAAAAAATGAATGGGAAAGGCGGGTGGACTTATGCCTTGTTGCCACCCGTTATTAAGGGTGGCAAGAAAAACTTTGGCTGGGCAAGGGTGAATGCTGTGATTGACGAATATGAGATGAATAATGCCAGCCTGATGCCCATAAAGGGCGGAAGGTTGTTTCTGGCGGTAAAGGCAGAAATACGTAAGAAAATTAAAAAAGAAGCCGGGGACACGGCTCATATACGATTGTATGGCAACAAACCGGTAGATAGCGTATCTGAAGCAGACTTTCATGATGCGCTTGCCGACGCGCCCGAAGCATTAGCTAATTTTCAGGCACTAACGAAAAACGGCAGGAAAGCATGGTTGTCCTGGGTATTTGAACCGGACAACGATGAAACTATTATTGAACGAATGGCGGATGCCATCAACGACCTTGGAGCCGGCAGAACAAGGAAAGCATAGAAGGGTATAATAATGTTGGAGTGTGTTTTCTCAAGATTCTACGAAAACTGATTGAAATCACAATTAATAATTTTCTGCTTGCCCATTCATTTCGTAATTTTCCGGCATGGAAAAGAAAGAACGCAAGCCGGTTTACTATAGCGAGTACTTACAACTCGATAAAATACTAAATGCTCAGTATCCCGAAAGTGCTAAGGAGGGGATTAAGGCAGATGATGAAATGCTGTTCATAATCATTCATCAATCGTATGAGTTGTGGTTCAAGCAGATATTGCACGAATTGGGTATAGTGCGTGGTATTTTTCAAAAAGAAAATATTGAAAACAGTACTGCCGATATATACAATAGCGTCCATAGACTGAAACGTGTCTGCAAGATTATGGAAGTGGCCGTAATTCAGATGGGTGTGTTAGAAACTATGACGCCGCTTGATTTTCTTGACTTCAGAGATTTGCTTCGTCCGGCCTCCGGATTTCAGAGTATACAGTTCAAGATGGTAGAAGCTATTCTAGGGCTTAAATATGACCAAAGGCACGGAAAGGCTTATTATCTTTCTCAACTAACTGAAGCAGACAGAGAGCGTGTGAAGTCGGTGGAAAGCCAGGAGTCATTATTGGTATTGTTTGATAGATGGTTAACAAGAATGCCATTCGTTAAGAACAAAGAATACTGGGGTGAAAATAATGATGCCTCTTTTTGGAGTAAATACCGAGATGCTTACCATAGTAGCCTTTCCGAAGGAGAAATGCAAAACATGAACACCTTTGATGCTATTTTCATTAATGAAGATGCATACCCTGAAGGTCGCTCGTTTTCCGTTGAAGCTTCCAGAAATGCTATGTTTATTATGTTATATAGGGACAGGCCATTGTTGCAACTCCCTTACGAATTGTTGAATACACTACTTGAAGTAGACGAGTTGCTCTCTATGTGGCGCCATAGGCATATACATATGGTACAGCGTACCATTGGCAAGCGTGTCGGTACAGGTGGTAGCACGGGAGCTGAATACCTGAAAGGAGCGGCCGATAGCCATTATGTGTTTAAAGAATTGGCGGAGTTGACCTCTTTCTTGTTACCGAGGCATTTATTACCGGTATTGCCTGATTCATTGGTAAGCGATTTAGGGTTTAAGCGATAGATCTCAGCTATACAATCTTGTACATTGGAAGAAAGTAAATTCGAGATAAAATACGCGACTCAGGAAGAGTTTGACAAGATTCATAAATTTAATCACGAAATCTTTGCGGAAGAAATACCACAACATGAGCAACGTGAAAACAATTTACTTGTCGACAGTTTTCATGAATTGAATACATACATTGTTGCAAAGCTCAAAAATGAAATCGTTGGAATGGTGTGTTATAATGCCGTTCGTCCTTTTTCTTTAGATAAAAAGCTGGATAATCTGGATGCTTATTTGCCTACTCACAATAATTTAGTTGAAGTTAGGTTGTTTGCAGTCAGAAAGGATATGCGTAAGAAAGGAGTTGCGCTAGCCATGTTAATGGTATTGATTCCTGATTTAATTTCGAAAGGGTACGATCTTGGTGTGATATCCGGAACTACCAGAGAAATAGAATTGTATAAAAATATTGGAGCAGAACCTTTTGGCCCGCTTGTAGGCTCTCCTGAAGTGCCGTATCAGCCGATGTATTTCTCGTTGAAGAATCTGAAAGGAAGCTTTAAAGTATGATCAATTTTACAACCGGCCCTATCGACACTTTGCCATTTGTCAGTGATGCTTTGCGCTATTCGTCTATTTCCCATAGGTCAATAGAGTTTGTAGACTTATATCATGAGGTTAGTGGCTCGATTTCTGAAAAATTGAATGTTCGGGAAACATATCTGTTTTCAGGAAGTGGCACTCTGGCTAATGATGTAATGATTGCTCAGATAGGATTGCGTAAAGAAAAAGGCCTGATATTGGCTAATGGTGAGTTTGGAGAGCGACTGATACAGCAGGCCGGTAGACAACGTTTAGATTTTAATGTTCTTAAAACAGAATGGGGTTCCCCGATAAATGTTGCACAAATAGTTGACGCGATATCGCTCTCAGGAGCAAAATGGTTGCTCCTTTGCCACTGTGAGACGTCAACCGGTTTCATAAATCCACTAAATGAAATAATTGAAAATTGTGCATCACTCTCTTGTGATATTTATTTGGATTGCATGAGCACCATTGGTGTTATTGACCTTAATCTTGCTGATGTAGCTATGGCAACGGCCTCCTCCGGTAAAGGGATTGGTTCGTATGCCGGTATTGCGTTAGTACTATGTAATACAGAAATTATCTCGTCGTCTTCTGTGCCTTTGTATTTGGATCTGGCATACATGAAGGATAGCAACGGAATTCCGTTTACTATGCTCTCTAACTTGCTGATAGCTCTTTCCCGCGCTGTTAGTTGTAACTTAAATGAAAATAGATACCGCCAATTGTCGGACTATTCTTCAATAGTTTTCAGTCGTTTGGATTCACTGAACTTGATTCCGTTTTCAACAGTTGAAAGTAGGGTGTTTACTATTGTGCCGGAACAGAAGAATGTTCAGAATGCAATAAAGTATTTGTCCGGAAAAGATATAAGTCTGTCTTTTCAAAGCCGTTATTTGCAGCGACATAATTGGTTTCAGATGGCTTTGTTTGGAACGTACACGTCTGAGGAAATTGAATACGGACTAACATGCATTGAAGACGCATTCATACATGCTTAGTACAGTCTTATCTTGTGTGTCCGCTACTATTTCTCTTGCCGTGCACCGCTTCTGCTATTAGCTCGCTTCGAAGGTCTCTATTGTCGCTGGAATTAGTTGCGAGCCTGTTTTGAACTGTTCCTACATAGTTCAAAACCTCTATGCAAATTTGGCATGAAAAGCAATTAGTTTCATCCAAAGTAGTTGACGGCCTGTTACGAGCCGGAAAAAATCTTGTTTATTCTGGGTTGCAGGACCCAAACCCCGATCGGGAAGAACCACAATAGAAAGAACTCACCGATATAATCGCTGGACGATACAGATCGTTGCAGCTCGACGGACCGGAGTGACTTTGCTATGAAGTATAAGGAGTAAAATATGCAGAACATAGACACTAGGTGTAAGGGGAATATTATCGCTGCAGCAAAAACGGGTATTCGCCTGACGAAACCGAGCCCAAAATACATGAGTGTTACAAACAAAAGAAATAGCATGATATAGACTGCGGGGAAGAATAGTGCCCACTTGAATTTTGGAAGACTCATGCTGACCGTTTCAGGAAGTTTTCTACGCAACGATGTGCCGAACACATAAAGAAGTCTGAAGAAGTTAAACGAAAAAAGCAATGTGACAATTGGGTAGGCAATTAACATCACCCGAAAATTGCTGGTCTTTGTTACAATCGCTAATCCGATAATGAATAGGATTATTGGGAGCCCGAATATAATTAGGAAGATTTGCCAGTGTTTCCGTGTTAATAGTTTTGACATTGCTATATAGGTTTAAAAAGTATTTTTTTGACAATCTAATTTACGTAATATAATGAAAATTTACACTTCCGTTCGAGATAGCTTTGTGTTTCCGGACATAAAAAGTTCTTATCGTTGGTAAAGGAAATTATTCTATATGTAATTCTTTGATAAAAATGGAATAACTTTAATATCAACGCTAAATGTCCTATACAATGAAAAAAATACTGATAGTAGTTTTTGCTGCGTTGGTTTCACTCCTGTTTTTTCCAGAGTATTCTTTTTCTAACACAAAGCCTATCCCATTGCAAAAAGCAATGAAAAGTAAGTTAGTGGATATTCGTTCTGTGTCAAATGGTGGGTATTGCAACAAAGGCTTGTCGTTAACCCTGACTAATAATAAGTCTACACCCGTTACCGTTCGCACTGAGTCCGGGTTAATATTCAGACCTGATGACAAAAGGTGCCAACCCCTGATATTGCTCGGGGGTGATGTTATCGTTCTCAATGCTAATGAAGTCAGGAGCGTGAATCTGCAAACTTTTTGTGGCAACTCCGGTGCTCGCGCACCATATCATGGGATACGATACACTTACGCAGGAAGAGTGGATACAAACCTGGTTGCTGTTTTACAGTTCGCAAAACAACAAAAAATAGAGCCGAATATTATTCAACGTGCTGTTTGGATGTTTACCAATCATCATTCCCTGTCCACTGTGTATAGCTATCTCGCACCGAAGCAGTCCGCACGGTTGGTAATGTATATCGCAAAGAAGATTAAAATGGATTTGCCCGTCTTTTTCGTGGAACAGCAGTTAGATACTATTGGTATAGGAGGCATAATAAAAGAAGGCGAGGAACATTACTACGTCAATATGAGTTGGAACAATAGTAATGTGTATCGAAATGTATACGTATCGGTATACAGAGAGGATGGAAGCGTATACAAAGAAGTGGAAGACGGAATTGTATTTGACAAAAAGGGTGGATCAGTAGTTGTAGGATTTTACGCAAAACGCGACAAAGCCGGTTTATATACTGTCAGAGTTCATGACGACGCTAATAAAACCCTACAGGAGAAAGTTGTTAGGGTAGGCCCGGAAAGGATGTAATCAGGGGAATTCTGATAAAAGTTTGTCAATAGTAATTTCAACGCATTTATTATTAATTGGTACATGACCCCTATCGTATTGCCATAGTTGTTCAGGGCCTTTTAATATAAGTACGTAGGTTGGCACGTCAAGAAGCCAAATTTATTTGTTGCGTCGTTTTTGGGCTTATTAATGGGTGTTGGCATATTCAGTTACACTGGCAGGGAAAGTGTTTTCAATCGTTTTATGGTTAGCGGTTTTTCTATAAATCCGGCAACCATCGGGTAGGAGTCTGCTTGGCTTTTGTCAAGAATAGCAATAGACGATGACAAGATATATACAGTCAGGTGGTCGGTTAATGACTGTGGAAGGTCACTCATCTTTTCAAGGAATTCCCATCCGCTCATGAAAGGCATATTGATATCTAATAGTAGTGTTCGCTTACCAATCAATTCACTATGTTGCATAGAGTTGATGTATTCCAAACCTGAAACAGGACTGGTAAACGTTTTTATGTCGGCCTCAGGAAAGACAGCACGTATGAATTTGGTACAAAGTAGATTGTTAATCGGATCGTCGTCAATAACAATAAAACCACTGTTCGAGTTTGTTCCCATGTGTTGAGTTCTATGAATTGGTGAAAAGTATTGTGAATGTAACGCCTGCCTTTTCTTTGCTTTTTACGTGTATACTTCCTCCCAGTGCTTCGACCTGTGTTTTAGCCATAAACAAACCCACTCCTTTTCCTTCTATATTGTCATGAAACCTGTTATACAATCCAAAAATCTTAGTGCCGTACTTGTCTGAGTCTATACCGATACTGTTGTCGCTATATATAAGTTGAGTGCCATTTTCAACCTTGTGAGTTTTAATTAAGATGGCCGGTACAATATCCGGTTGCCGAAACTTTATGCTATTCGAAACCATATTTAATATTATGCTGTACAGATAGCTTTTGATGGAGTATAATGTGTCTATTTCTGTAAAGTCAGTCGTAATGTCCACGTTTTCGTTTTCTACAAGACCGGACATGTCCGACTGAATATCCCGACAAACCTTATTGAGATTTACCATCTCCTTCCTTTCGTTAATCTTGCTTCTTATTTGAAGAACTGTGTTTAAGTCGCGTATCACGTCGTCGAGTTTTTTCGCAGACGTAGACAGGCCTTTGATGAAGACCTGCTCTTCATCTCTGTCATGTTCGGTAGATTGCAGTAGGTCGGTCAAGCCCATTATATTCGCTACCGGAGAACGAAGGTTGTGTGACACAATGTAGGAAAACTGAAGTAGGTCGTTATTTCGTTGCATTATGTCAGCAACCATTTTCATTCGTTCTGTTTCCGCGGCCTTTTGTTCAGTGACGTCAAGAGCTATTCCCAGCATTGCTTTCACTTGTTGTCCAACAGGATTATAAGGCACCTTGATTGAATAAAAGACGCGCTCTTTCCCCGCATGATCTGTAAAAGTACTTTCCGGAATAATTTTTCTTTTTCCGGAGTTCATAACCTCTATTGCTTCCTTTACAAGTTCAGCTGCGTTGTTATTGTTCGGAATTGTTTCATAGATCGTCTTGCCAACTAATTGTTGGGGAGTGAGTCCATAAAGCTGCGTAAAACTCTTGTTGGCAAATATAAATTTGCCGGCGCCGTCCATTGCAAAAATTGAATGAGGTATCAGATCCACGATTAGTCGCAAATTCGTTTTCGATTGCCTAAGGGCATTTTCGGCTTCCTGTATTTCCGTCACGTCATGTGCTACACCATGCATTCTGAAGGGGACACCGTGATTGTCTAAGTCGAAATGTGCCTGAAAAAATATATGTTTAATTTCGTCTTTTTGGGTGATGATGCGATGATGTAAAGAGAAGCCAGTAAGACTATTTTGTCCTTTTTCAATAACTCTCAATACACGCCCTTTGTCATCAGGATGAATATACGAGAGCCACTTATCGTAATCTTGTATATTGTCTGTGATGTCGAGTCCGTAAATTCTACATGCTTCATCAGACCAGGTTGCAAGATTAGTTGAAAAGTCAAGCTCCCAACTCCCTAAATGAGCGACGGTCTGTGCCTGATTAAGTCTTCGCTCGCTGTCTATAAGTTTGTTTTCGAAGTGTATTCTTTGTTTTTCTTTTTCAAATACATCTAATGCAAAAGAAATGTCGCCGGATGTTTCGGTAAGTAATACAATTTCCTTTTTGTCAAACATATTTGCATTCGTCGAAAAAAGACTCAGTACATAATGTATGTTTCCCAACTTTTTAATTGGGAGAAAAATTGCAGATTGGAAAGCTCTGGCAAAAGCATATTTTGTCCAGAAATTTTGTTCTGGTTCCTGATCGTAGTCGTTAATCACATAACACTCCCCGTATTTCAGCATTTTGCCTATTGCTCCCGTCTCTTTGAACTCTAGTCCGTTTAGTTGTTCCAGATCTGAAAGCGGGACATTGTTGTGGGCTACAAGAATAAGTTTTCGGTTTGCTGCATCTATTCGGTCAATGCACGCTAGTTCGAAGCCACCTGTCTCAACGGCAATACGGCAAGCTTCGTCAAAAAGTGATTGTTCATTAGTTGCATGTACTATGGTTTGGTTTATCTGGCTGATAAAGGCATACATTCGGTTTGCCTTTTTTATATTTTCTTCTGTGTTTTTTCGTTCAGTGATATCCCTCACAACAGATTGGGTGCCGGTTATACTTCCGTTCTCTTCTATTTGTTTTACGTTAACTTCAACCCAAATTCTTTCACCATTATTTTGCAAACCCCGGTATTCAAACTTTTCTGGTACAGGTTTTCCTTTAATTCTGTCGTTGTGTCGCTTGCGCAAAGTCTCCCGTTCTTCGGGCGCTATATAGTCTTCTAACACTTTTGTGTTTAGTTCCTGTTTTTCTATCCCGAAGATTTTGCAGAATTGCTCATTGGCAAAAACTAAATTTCCATCAACGTCATCAACTAAAAAGCCATCGTTCATATTGTCGAGTAAGCGTTTGTAGCTCAATTCGCTTTTCTGTAATTCGCTTTCTGTCAGCAATTGTTTTGTGACATCGTGCACCACACCAAACAAACTTATGGGTGTCCCTTCGTCGTCTAATTCATACTCCGTTTCGCTGTATATATATTTAATCGAACCGTCTTTCAGAAGAATGCGATAATTGAATGCAGATTCGCTGAGCGACTGCTTAGCCTGTCTGCTTTTTTCAATTACTGCTTCGAAGTCATCGGGGTATATGAACGACAACCATGCTTCATAAGATTGTTCATTGTCAGAAGTTGCCAAACCGAAAATACGGCAGGCTTCATCAGATAGTGTTGTGACGCCGGTAGATAAATTTAGGTCCCAACTGCCAACGTGAGCAATTTTTTGGGCTTTTTTGAGCATAGTTTCGCTATTTCGTAATGCTCGTTTGGCCAAGTCCTGATCAATAATTTTTTCCTTTTCGATTATTGCTTGCAGCACTTTGCCTGGCATATGCTCAATACTGGCTTTTGCAATAACATCAGAAACTCCTTCTTTAATGAGGTAAACTGCACTTGGTGCGTCTAAGATTTCAGAAATGACTATCGTCGGGATATTTGGCGCGATTTCTTTTATTGCCCTGCAAGTTTCAATAATATCAAAAGCCACATCGTTGTGGTTGATGATCATAACATCAGGTATCTCAGATTCAAGTGTCTTAATAAGTTTTGATTTGTCTTGAACGGTTGTTCCGACATAGTCGATTTTTGCCGACGTGAGAGCCCAATACACTTGTTCTCGGTTGTCAGGGTCATCATCTGCAAATAGTATTTTAAGTGTACCGTTCATTCTATCTTGTGTTATTCTTTTATATGCAAATCCACATCGATTTGCGGCTTTGGCAAATCAACGATTTAATTGAATGTTTTTCGCGTCTCAAATAAGGGGAAATGTGGTTTACAGTTGAAATTGACGGATGTATACACAATATAGTAAGAATGTAACATTTTGTTCAATAAATATTCAATTTAATCAGACAAAAAGCATTTGCCCCGTTTAAGTACTCGCACTTTTGGTGTTCGATGTTAATGTGGCGGTAGCTGAGAGTAAAGTTGGCCGCACACATGAAAGCACGGCATTTGCACGTCGCTCGCCGAAACAATCGTCGGAGAGTGTTTATAGCGTGATATACGTCACGCCGGCATTTTCGCCAAATGCGTCATTTATTCGATCTCGGTGAGTATCTGTCAGTAGCACCTGCCCTATATCCTCGCCCGTGATGATACGTAGCAATGCTTCCATTCTGCTTTGATCTAGTTTTTCAAATATATCGTCTAATAGCAATATGGGTTTTAATGCAAGTGTTTTGGTAAGCCATGAATATTGTGCCAGTTTCAGCGCAAACAGAAAACTCTTCTTTTGGCCTTGTGAGCCGAACTGTTTTAATGGAAGTCCGTTCAGCAAAAACAACCAATCGTCTTTATGGACACCCTTAAGGGTTCTCTGATAACGGAGGTCATATTGTAGATTGTGTTGCAGCCAGTATTGCATGGAATTTTGGTTAATGTCGCTGTTGTAGGTGACATCTACCGGTTCATCACCGCCTGATAAACGATGATAGAAGTTGCTTAACAACGGAAGGAAGTCATTTATAAATGCTTTGCGTTGTCGGTGTATATACACAGCATCCTCTGCCATGCATCTGTTATAATACTCCAGTTCGTCGTTGTTGGTAGCGGGTTTGTAAGCTTGAGTTTTAAGCCAGGCATTTCGCTGCTGCAGTATTCGTTGGTAGTGCATCAGTTTTTCCAGATATTGCCTGTCAGACTGACCAAGGATGCCGTCCACCCATTTGCGCCGTAGGTCACTATGCTCATTGATTAGATTAGTGTCATCTGGCGCAATCATTACAGCTGAATATAATCCTATATGATCCGTTATTTTTTCATATAAAGAATTATTTTTAAATATTTCTTTTTTTCCTGTATCCCATTTGCAACTAATAGTTTCCTCCGAACCTATCCGTGTAAACGCCCCTGTTACCCTAAACCCGTTTTTACCACTTTGTACTGTATGTTGTTGATAGGCGCTGAAGTAGCTTTTAGTGTAACATAAATAATAAATTGCATCCAATAGGTTGGTCTTTCCGCTTCCGTTTGCCCCTGTAATGCAAGTTATTCGTGACGGGAACTCAAATGATGAGTCGCTATAGTTGCGAAATTGGAGCAGCGATATTTTATTTATGCTTATCAAAGGATGTTCGGGAACAAAAAATTTTATATTTTCGCACAAATCTATAAAATTGTGCAGACTACGTTCGGAAAAGAGACATATTTATATTGGTATGAGACTATGCTGCTACTCCGTCGCTTCGAGGAAAAAGCGGGGCAGCTGTATGGCATGCAGAAGATAAGAGGGTTTTGTCATTTATATATCGGGCAGGAAGCCGTTGCCGCAGGGATGATGACGGCAATACGTGAGGATGATAATATGATTACTGCTTATCGCGACCATGGCCTGGCAATTGCCAAAGGTATTCCCGCAAAGGAATGTATGGCGGAGCTATACGGCAAGGCTACCGGATGTACTAAAGGGAAAGGTGGTAGTATGCACTTCTTCTCTAAAGAGAAAAGGTTTTTTGGTGGACATGGTATTGTAGGCGGACAGATAGGGCTGGGCGCCGGAATCGCGTTTGCAGAGCAATATCATGGTACCGACAGAGCTACTATTTGTATGTTCGGCGATGGCGCTGCCAGGCAAGGTATATTGCACGAAACAATGAACATGGCAGTTCTTTGGCAGTTGCCGGTGGTATTTATTTGCGAAAATAACTACTATGCAATGGGTACTTCTGTCGAGCGAACTTCAAAGGTGTTGGATATATACAGAATGGCCGATGCATTTGATATGCCCGGCGATAGTGTTGACGGAATGAGTTGCGAAGAGGTACACAAAGCTATAGAGCGTGCTGTGAAGCGTGCCAGAGAAAGTGGTGGGCCAACATTCCTGGAAATTAAAACTTACCGTTATCGTGGTCACTCAATGAGCGATCCGGCAAAATACCGTACCAAAGAAGAGCTCGAAGACTTTAAAGAAAAGGATCCGATTAATCATGTGCTTAAAGTGATTAAGGAAAATAACTACGCAACTGAAGAGCAGATAGAGCAGATAAACGAGAAGGTAAAGACTGAGGTGGCCGAAGCTGTACAGTTTGCAGAAGATAGCCCCTTACCGAACGATGACGAACTGTACAAGGATATCTATGCCGAAGCAGACTATCCTTTCATAACAGACTAATCTGCTAGTACATTACACAGAACCAGACATAATTTCATAAAACAATACATAAGCATACCCATTCAATTAATATGGCAAATTCAGCAAGAAATACTCCGGGAGCATCTCGCGAAACTTCAACCTCAGAATTAGGTCCTCTCGACGACATGCAGGGGTTCTACGAAAATAATAAGAAGACCATCAGTACAGTAATAACAGTTGTATTGGTGGTAGTGGTCGGGGCATTTGCATACATCAAAATGTACAAAGGTCCGAAAGAAGAAAAAGCAGCAAATGCAATGGCATGGGCACAGCAAAACTTCCAGATTGACTCACTGGGGCTCGCGCTTAACGGCGACGGCAGAAACCCCGGTTTTACTAAAATTGCAAGCACGCACAGTGGCACTCCGGCCGGAAATCTGGCGCATTATTATGCAGGTATCTGTTGCCTGAAGATGGGTGACTTTCCAAAAGCTATTTCTGAGTTGCAGGCATTTGATGGCAAAGGTACGCTACTTGGTCGTCAGGCAGAAGGAGCGCTGGGGCAGGCATATATGGAGAGTGGAAATTCTGCAAAGGCAATAGAAAGCTATAAGAAAGCAATCGCCGGCGAAGGTGACGACTTGATCACACCAATGTTCCTGTATCAGTTGGGGCTTGCTTACGATGCTGCAGGACAGGCAGAAGATGCAAAAGGTGCATTCAAGCGCCTGCGCGATGAGTACCCAAACAGCACTCAGGCGCGCGATGTGGCTAAGGAATTGGCACGAGTAGGCGAGTTGAACTAATAGTAAGAAAACAGATAACTTTATGTCCCCTTTACCTTGTTTGGTAGAGGGGATTTTTTATGGGAGGGACTTTTGCTTATCCCTGATGTGCGGAAGAACCATCAATATGCTTTACTTTTGGTCTATGCAATTGAAACCAGGAAAAGGGTTAGGAGATATCACATTCGGTATGCTGCCGACGACTGTAGTAAAGCTATTGGGCGAACCCGACAAGATTTTTATCTCGGATGACGAGGAAGACGAATTTATTTATCAGTACAATGAATTGCGGACCATGTTTACGTTCTATAAACATGAGAGCGATAGGTTGGGGTATATCCGGTCATCAAATCCTGAGATTACTTTTAATGGCGAGTTGCTGATGGATCAGCCAATAAAGAAAATGATAGAAGGTCCACTCAAGACAATTAAAGACTGGCAAGCCGAAGAATATGACTTCTTTGATACCTATATGAATGAGAAAAACTGGATTGTGCTCAATGTAGAATATGGGCGCATTTCCGATATCGAAATAGGGGTGCCGCTTGATGGGGATGAAGTCTATTTGTGGTTATAAGGTATTACTTGTCCGTTATAAGGTAGTTCTACCGGACCAGGCTCATAGTTCAGCCTGTGACTTGCATAGTCCATTATTTTGCCAAAGAATAGTCCTCGAGAAAAGGCAAATGTTATTCTTAAAAATTAAACCTAAATAGATTTACCGGAATCGGTAACTCTATTTAGGTGAATGTATCTTAGGTTCTTGGTCGATGTCTTACTTTTTACCGCCATGGTGTCCATGTCCACCTTTATGCCCGCCCCCTCCGCTATTGCGGTGATCCTTGGGCTGACCATTCCCGTGATGAACTCTTGAATTGCTGTTTTTGCGGTGAGCGGTATTGCTACGAGGGCCGCTGTGCCAGCGTCCGGGCGTCCAATGGTCACCGCGCGATGAATGGTTCCAATGTCCCTTGGTATATCTGTAGCCTCGCTGAGGCGGTGCTGACCAATAGCCTCCTCTCCATTCGTACCCATCACCATTCACATTCCAATCTTCCTCTATCCAAATGTATCCGGGTCCAGGCGCGACAGTGCGGGTATATACAGGTCTTGACGGCCGTATCGTTACATAGATTTGGGCCGAGGCTTCAAGAATGCAGCACGAACTAATAATCGATACCGCAATAAATACTCTTTGTACTCTGTTCATAATTGATGTTGGTTGTTTTTTCCGCCACTGGCGGTACAGATGAGAACCGATAGTTCACACGACAAAATTGCAGTTAATAGGCCGATTATGTGTTACGCTTCACTTGAAATGAATTGCATAAATGTCACATTTTAGTCGACACTTTTCTGTTTTCATGGAAGCTTGATGTGCGCCGGTTCCTTCCCGGTGAAATATCTCCCGGGGGTGACAATGGTATAAAGACTAATAATTATTAATTTTTTATCTTGTTGGCAGTAATAATGCTTTTTGTCGTTGTTATTCTTTCAGTCGGTGGATGATTTTTCCGAAAGTTACGTAAGCGACAAGATTATTACCACAAAAGACAACAAGATGAAATTTGCTAAGTCCCTTTTACTAGTTATCTACTGTTCACTAATAACTATTCACTGCTCCGCCCAGCTTCATGGGCAAGCAAGGATAGATTCACTTCTCAAAGAGTTACCTAAACAAAAGGAGGACACTAACAAGGTGAACCTGCTAAATAACTTGTCGTTAGATTATTCTTCCATCGACCCGGACGAGGGCATAAAATATGGAAAGCAGGGGGTTGCTTTGGCCCATAAAATAAACTGGAAAAAGGGACTAGAGGCAGTTAATAGTACTCTAGGCAGTAATTATCAAACGAAGACCGATTATTCTGAAGCCCTGAAATATCATTTTAAGGCTTTAAAAATGGCTGAAGAAATGGGCGACAAAACCGGTGTCGCTAGAAATTCCAGCAATATCGGCATTGTATATTGTAGGCAAAGCAAATACTCCACAGCATTAGAATATTTTTTTAGTGCGTTAAGGATGGCCGAAGACTTGGGCGACAGAAAAGGTATTGCAGCTACAAGTGGCAACATCGGTGTTGTTTATAAAACCCAAGGTGATTATCCCAAAGCCTTGGAATATTATTTTAAGTCTTTAAAAATGAATGAAGAACTGGGGCGTAAAAGTGGCATCGCGACAAATAACGGCAATATCGGCAGGGTTTATCAAGACCAGGGGGATTACCCCAAAGCGCTGGAGTATTTTTTTAAGTCTCTGGAAGTGTATGAAGAATTGGGAGATAAAAAACATATTGCGACTGTAACTGGCAATATCGGCGTTGTTTATAAAATACAAAGTGATTACCCCAAAGCGCTGGAGTTTTTTTTAAAGGCTTTAAAAATGAATGAAGAATTGGGGAATAGGCGCGGCATTGCAACAAATACCGGTAATATCGGTATGGTTTATCAAGAACAAAGGGATTATACGCAGGCAATAGACTACTACCAAAGCTCCTTAAAGCTTAACGAAGAGCTAGGGCAGAGGTACTTTATGGCTATAGACTTGTCCAATATCGGCTCGGCATATTTAGCCATAGTTGAGGATATTGATTTAAATGGAGGTAGAGCTACCGTTGTTTCCTCACTTTCGGAAAATAAATACCGGCCCGCTGTCTCCATTCCTACGGGCAGGACAGCCTTGATAACAGCGGCCATAGACTACATGGAACGCGGACTGGAAATATGCCAGAAAATAGAAACCCTGGATATTCTGCAGGACTGTTATGAAGGACTGGCGAAAGCTTACAAGCTGAAGGGTGACTACAAAAAATCGCTGGAGGCGTCAGATAATTATCATGCCATAAAAGACTCCGTATTCTCGCAAGAGAATAAAGAAGAGATTCTGAAAATGGGTATGAAGAATGACTACGAACGCCAACGATTGACCGACAGCCTGAAAGTTGCTGAAAAACAAAAAATCGCAGCTATAAATCTGAAAAAGCAAAAGAGCTATACTTATATGGGGATGGCAGGAATATTGCTATTGGCAGGGTTTTCATTTTTCATTGTAAAAGAGCGTGGTAAGTCAGAGACGGCAAGGAAGCAATCGGATGAACTGCTGCTGAATATACTGCCCGAAGAAGTAGCTAGCGAACTAAAGACCACTGGCACCACCACAGCGAAGCACTACGATAATGTAACAGTGTTGTTCACCGATTTTGTGAATTTTACCCAAGCCAGTGAGAGCATGGGTGCGCAGAACCTGATTGATGAACTGCACACCTGCTTCAAGAAGTTTGACGAAATATCTGATAAGTACGGCATTGAAAAAATAAAGACAATCGGCGACGCCTACCTTGCAGTAGCCGGCCTACCTACTGCCGACCCTAACCACGCCGAGAATATTATGAAAGCAGCCAGGGAAATAACTACATTTATGGAGGATAGGCTATCCAAAATGGGAACAGAAAGAACATTTGCAGTGCGCATAGGGATACATAGCGGGAGTGTAGTAGCAGGTATAGTGGGCGTTAAGAAATTTGCCTATGATATATGGGGCGATACTGTTAATACCGCTGCCCGTATGGAGCAAAACAGCGAGGCAGGAAAAATAAACATCAGCCAAACTACTTATGAGTTGGTGAAGGATAAATTCGATTGTGAATACAGAGGGGAAGTAGATGCGAAGGGAAAGGGAATGATGAAAATGTATTATGTTGGGTAAAGATGACAATAAACGCTCCATCAATTACCATTTATTAATTCATAACAAAAACAAAACAGCTACGATATTTAAATATTTACTCCTTTATTATTAATTTTTAAAAAAGAATATGATATTTCGATTATGAAAATTTGCTTTAAATACCTCCTGTTATTATTGCTCCCTTTTGCCAGCACAAAACTTTATGCCCAAGCATCCCGGCAAGGCAAGATAGACTCACTGCTCAGTGAGCTGCCCAAACAAAAAGAAGATACCAACAAAGTGAATGTACTGAACGGGTTGGCGGAAACCTACTTGAAAGTTAACCTAGAAGTAGGTATAAAGTATGCGCACGAGGGAGTAGCGCTGGCTAAAAAACTCAACTGGAAGAAAGGCATAGGTCTTTCCTATAATTATTTGGGATGGTACTATATGCATACCGGAGTACATGAAAAAGAAATAGAGTGCTATGAGCAAGCACTGAAAATGTATGAAGAGATAGACAATAAGTTGTATCAAGCCGGCGTGCTGTCAAGCATTGGCAGAACGCACCTAAGAGTGGGCGATTATCCCAAAGCTATTGAAACGGCAGAAAAAGCCTTAGAGCTCGCCCGTGAGATGAAAGATGATCTTAGGATAAAAATTGCCTATGATCTTTTCGCTGTTATTGAGCAGCAACGAAGCAACTTCCCCAAAGCAATAGAGTATTACTTAAAATCATTGGAGATCACAAAGAAAATGGGAGATAAGGCACAAGAGGCAGCACTATATGGCGACATTGGTATTGCCTACCAGCAGCAAAGTGATTATACCAGAGCGTTGGAGTATCATTTTAAAGCTCAGAAAATTCATGAAGATGTAGGTAATAAGGCAGGTATAGCTGCCACCATTTGCAACATCGGTGTCATATACTCAGTGCAAAGTGATTTCAATAAAGGATTAGAGTATTATTTAGAGGCATTGAAGATTTGTGAAGAAATAGGTCACAAAGAATTTACCGCAAATATCTGCCTCAATGTTGCTGTCATTTATGCAGAACACAAAAATGAATACGCAAGTGCTTTAGAATATTTTAATAAAAGCTTGAAAATCTATGAAGAATTGAATAATATACATGGCATTGCAACCGCAATAGGCGGAATAGGGTTTCTATACAGGCAGCAAAAACACTACGACTTGGCAGCCGACTATATTGCAAGTGCCTTGAAAGTGATGCAAGAGCTTGGCGACAGACGAGAGGCAGCTATTCGTATGATATTTATTGGTGAAATCTATTTAGACCTAGCCAATGATTCAGTCATAAACCAAGGCGATGTTATCTCAGGTATTGAGCCTATAGCAAAGAAATATGTAACTGACATACCTATGCCTAAAGGCAAAAATGCACTTTTAAACAAAGCTATAAATTATGCCTTGCAAGCACAAAAAATACTCACAGACGTAAATGACCACGGCAATCTGATAGGTCCATACAATATCTTGGCAAATGCCTATGCACTAAAAGGTGAGTATAAAAAAGCATTAGACGCATCAGACCACTACTATGCAAACAAAGACTCTGTATTCTCGCAAGAGAATAAAGAAGAAATACTCAAGATGACCATGAAGAATGATTATGACCGCCAACGGCTAACCGATAGCCTGAAGGTGGCTGAGAAACAAAAGATAGCCGCCATCAACCTCAAGAAACAGAAGAGCTATACCTATATGGGTGTAGCGGGAATATTGCTACTGGTTGGGTTTTCGTTCTTCATTGTGAAGGAAAGGAGCAAGTCAGAAACAGCACGTAAACAATCGGACGGTTTGCTGTTAAATATACTTCCGGAAGAAGTAGCTGAAGAATTGAAGGCCGCTGGCACCACTACTGCAAAGCACTTTGATAATGTAACCGTACTCTTTACCGACTTTGTAAACTTCACCCGGGCGGGAGAAAGCATGAGTCCTCAAGACCTGATAGATGAGCTACATGCATGCTTCAAAAAGTTTGATGAGATTTCAGAGAAGTACAACATCGAGAAAATTAAGACAATCGGCGACGCCTACCTCGCCGTAGCTGGCCTGCCCACTGCTGACCCTAACCACGCCGAGAATATTGTGAATGCAGCGCAAGATATAGTTGCATTTATGGACGATAGGTTAGCGAAAATGGGTACAGAAAGAACATTCCAGGTTCGGGTCGGCATACATAGCGGCAGCGTTGTAGCCGGTATAGTGGGTGTGAAGAAGTTTGCCTACGACATATGGGGCGATACCGTGAACACCGCTGCCCGCATGGAGCAAAACAGCGAGGCAGGAAAAATTAACATCAGCCAAACCACTTATGAATTAGTTAAGGATAAATTCGATTGTGAATACAGAGGGGAAGTAGATGCGAAGGGAAAGGGAATGATGAAGATGTATTACCTGTCGGCCGGAGCGACGGCATAGGTGGATTTATCGACCGAAGCCACAGCGTAGGAGGATGTAGGATAAAGTTCGCATGCCTTCCGAAATATCATAAACATTTTCTGTATTTTGTACTCAAATATCTATGCTTTTGAGACTAATCGTTATTTGCGTACTATTGAGTTTATTATGTGCTAGCCCTGTGTATCCCCAATTACACGGACAAGATAAAATAGACTCATTACTCAAAGAGCTCCCTCGCCAAAAAGAAGACACCAACAAGGTGAAATTACTAAATAACTTGTCTTTTGGCTACTGTAGCATTAATTCCGAAGAAGGCATAATATATGGGCAACAGGGGCTGGAATTAGCCTCAAAGTTAGGCTCGGAATTCTTAATCGCAAACGCTAGTAGTTGCCTTGGGATGAATTACTGGTATAAGTCCGATTACCAGAAGGCACTGGAGAATTATTTGAAAGCCATGAAAATCTTTGAAAAAATTGGGAGTAAAGCTGGTATAAATTTCATCGCCGGCAATATCGGCAATGTTTATGGGCAGGAAGGTAATTATCCCAAGGCGCTGGAATATTATTTTATATCCTTGAAAGCAGCTGAAGAAATTGGGGATAAAGGTAGTATAGCCTATGTTAACGGCAATATAGCTACAGTCTATTTCTACGAAAGCGATTTTCCATTGGCGCTGGAATATTATATGAAATCTCTGAAATCGAACGAAGAAATAGGGGATAAAAGTGGGACAGCCACTTCTACCGGCAATATCGGCAATGTTTATGCTAAAGAAAACAATTATCCCAAAGCGCTGGAATATTATTTTAAAGCGTTGAAACTGCACGAAGAAGAAGGTTATAAACATGGTATAGCTTCCGTCTCCGGCAATATCGGTACAGTTTATAATTTGCAGCAGAACTATAGGCAGGCATTATTCTGGCACTTAAAAGGGCTACAGATGGCAGAAGCAATAGGGGGTAAATTTTCAGAAGCAATTGCTCTTTGTAATATTGGAGAAGATTACATCGGTATTGTAACACACCCTCCGGACAAAGCTAAAATGACTATCGCCCAAGAACCGCATGCTACACCTTACCACTCAGATCTAGTGATACCCAAGGGGCGGGCGACGCTGCTGCATAAGGCTGTTGAATATCTGGATAAGGCAGTAGTTGTCAGCAAAGAAGCCGGCGATATTGATAATTTGCAAACAAGTTACCGGGCCCTATCCACTGCAGACTCTCTGTTGGGCGATTATAAAGCGGCGCTCAACGCCTTTATGCTGCATACTCGATATAGAGATTCAGTTTTCTCAAAAGAAAATGCCCGAAAAATAATGCAGCAGCAAATGAAGTATAAGTACGAAAAGGTACAGGATTCGCTAGCGCTCGTTAATGCAAAGAAAGACGATGCTGCGGCAATGAAGCTGCAGCGGCAGCGTAGTTATACATTTCTTGGCGTTGGCGGTGTGTTGGCGCTCGCAGTATTCTCGTTCTTTATGTTCCGCAATAATAAATTGCTGGGAAATGAAAAAGAACGCAGCGATGAACTCTTATTGAATATACTGCCCTCTGAAGTGGCTCGGGAATTAAAGGAAAAGGGAACATCGCAAGCGAGGCACTATGACAATGTAACGGTACTCTTCACGGACTTTGTCAACTTCACCCAGGCCAGTGAAAGCATGGGTGCACAAAACCTAATAGATGAGCTACACACCTGCTTCAAAAAGTTTGATGAGATATCAGAGAAGTACAATATCGAAAAGATAAAGACAATCGGCGATGCCTACCTCGCAGTAGCAGGTCTCCCCGCTGCCGACCCTCATCATGCTGAGAATATTGTGAATGCAGCGCAAGATATAGTTGCATTTATGGACGATAGGCTAGCGAAAATGGGTACGGAACGCACATTCCAAGTTCGGGTGGGCATACATAGCGGCAGCGTTGTAGCCGGTATAGTGGGCGTAAAGAAGTTTGCCTACGACATATGGGGCGATACCGTAAACACGGCTGCGCGCATGGAACAAAACAGCGAAGCAGGCAAAATAAATATCAGCCAGACCACTTATGAGTTGGTGAAGGATAAATTCGCCTGTGAATATCGTGGCGAGGTAGAGGCGAAGGGTAAGGGTGTGATGAAGATGTATTATCTTACCACTGGAGCCACGTCGTAGGTGGCAGGTTGAATGAGCGTAAAGTTAGACGGCAGTAATGCCAACAACGCTAATCTGATTATTTTTAATTGCGATAAAAATACAGAATATGGAATTTGAACAGGTGAAGAAATTTATCATGAATAAGTTGGATAAAGAGCTTCCTAAGAATCTCACTTATCACAGCACCGAGCATATGAAGGATGTTTATCGTTCTGCGAAAATGATTGCTAAGGCGGAGGGTATAGAAGGGGAAGATCTTACTTTGTTGCTAACAGCCGTACTATTCCATGATTCCGGTTTTATTAAAAGCAGGAGTGAGCATGAGCGTCTGTCTTGCGAGCTTGCCAGCGATTATTTGCCGAAATACGGATATAGTCCGGAACAGATAGAACGAATACATGGGATGATTATGGCAACTAAGATACCGCAGACACCTCACAACCTTCTTGAGCAAATAATATGCGACGCCGATCTTGATTACATGGGTAGGGGCGATTTTTTCAAGATTGGCCATGGTTTGTACGAAGAACTATGCATGTATGGGATTCTGAATAACGAGGATGATTGGAATAGGTTACAAGTCAGTTTTCTGGAAAAACATACCTACTTTACCAAGACAGCGTTAAAAATACGTAAGCCGAAGAAAGATGAATACATTAAAATAGTAAAGGACAAGCTGAAGCCGGTAAATTAAATATCAGCCGGACTACTTACGAATTGGTGAAAGACAAATTTGCCTGCGAGTATAGAGGTGAAGTTGAGGCAAAGGGCAAGGGAATGATGAAGATGTATTTTGTTGGTGGATAGTGTGTGATTTATTAAATGCCTTATAGCAGGTATGATAGAGGTTAATGGTTATGGCAAAGTGGATAGTCAATTTGGAAGGACAAAAGTTGTGTTTAAATCTTACGACAGCCGGCCTTTAAATGTAAAATGAAAAAGAAAAATCTGCCTCCTTTGCACAAACCTCAATAAAGTTCTGAAGTTTTCTAACTTTGGCTCATGAGACAAATGTTTGCTGCTGTTATTTTATGTATAGTATTTCAGCTAATTTCGAAAAACATTTTTGCTGTAGAGGATACCACCTATAATATGGTCCCACGCTTTATTCTCGTTCAGCTATCATCAGAGCATAACAGAGCTGTCGCGCTGGAACAGGCCGGACTGCATAGAGAATTGAAAACATTGAGAAATGACGCAGCTAACATAATGGAGGTGACTGTTAGGGACTTTGGCGATAATTTTGACTTTTGCCCGGTGTACTACTATATTGACACGAATTATCAAGCCATTCTCGACCAAAAATTCGAAGGTGTATTGCTGACCGAAAACTTATCACCGGCACGGGAAGTACCAAAAGCGGCATCACCTTTGGATTATCTCATTGTTTATTTTGGTGCGCCGGTATGGCAAACAAATAGACGCAAATGGGCAGAACCCCAAATGCCGCTTGCCGACGGGCGTCCGAACGGACTTGCCTTGATAATCAATAATTATAAACTTAAGCAGGTTTCTTATCTGCCGGCTGGCAGGTTGCCATTCTATATGAGAAAGGCTGTTATTGTCCAGAAATATAAATACGAGTCTAGAAAATTCGATATAGAATACATTCCTATGGCCGCCGAATTCAACCGAAAATTTGTACATAAGCAAACAGCTAGAGAACGCAAGAGATTGCTAAGAAACAGCGATAAGATGAGATAGATCCAATACCGGCAAATTAAAAAAACTTATGTGTTTGTATTGGTCGTTTTGTCAATGTATTAACCACATTCGACAGATGGTTGTTAACCCGTAAATCATGATAATGAAAAATGGTAAGGCGTACGTTGAAAAGGTGGAAGGAAATTTATCTTTCAGAGATAACTTCCTTTTTGTGGTTGGGTATGCTGCTATCTTTTTAACGTTTCAACTATTCTTATATAAGCTTGGTCTGGTAAACTATTTTCCAGATGAAAAAAATCTATTGTCAGGAGACGCCGGTTGGTATCATTCGATTGCTGAAAGCGGATATAGTTACAGTTCAGGTGGGCAGAGTAATGCGGGGTTTTATTATTTGTTTCCACTTGTTTGGAAACTCGTTGGTTGTAATGTTTGGGCCATCTGTGTTTTAAATGTTTTGTTCTTTTCAGTCGGGATGAGCATTTTGGTTTCCGAATATAGAATCTCTGAACCACAAAGGATATTATTTCTGTCAATGCCGCAGGTTATAATTGCATTTGTGCCTTATTCCGAAGCGCTTTTTTTCATGTTGTCTGCGCTCTGTATTTGGGGCATAATGAAAGATAAAAGAACGATTGTTTGGGTCACTTTGTTTCTGTTGTCGCTTACCAGGGCAACAACTATCACATTGATTCCAGCGCTGATTTTAATGGAGTTGCTAAGTCAGAAAAAGTCAATGTGGCGCATTGCGGTTAAGAAGTTTTTTATTAATTCTTTTTTGCCGGTCGTATTTGGGCTAGCCGTATTTGTCGGTATACAATATGCTTATACCGGTGTGTGGTTAGCATATTTTAAGGCACAAGCCAATTTTTGGATGCGGATATTCAGTGTGCCGATTTTTCCGCTTTATGCGGGTGCGCCGGATACATTGTGGTACAACGCAATTGCGGTTTTTGTGTGTCTACTTGCGGCAATTTTTTTGGTGTACTTTATCGTCAAGTGGTTCTCTGAAAATATGACGTACGAAAAGGGGCTTTTGTTCTCAATCGGATATTTGGCGGTTACTTTATTCCTTGCACTGTTCTACAGTCCGAAATGGGATATTGATAGAACATCTTTGATAGGCACGTATAGGTACGCTTTACTCACGCCATTCTTTTTTCGTTTCTTGATTTTCCTCTTAAAGGATGTTAGTTACAGCTGGAAGCACTATTTGTTTGCCTTTTTGCTATCGAATTTCGTTTGGCTGTGTTTCGGGAGTTATGTGCATCTTCAGGCTTTCTTGATGTTCACAGGTAATACCGTAATTGTCATGTTTTATATGCTATGTACACGGAAATTGTTGTGGCCGGCAATTATGCTTACAGCTATAAACTTTGCCATCCAGATTTTTTTCTTTCAGGAGTTTGTTAGCACGTTTCACCTGATAGATTAGGTAGTTTTCGTGTTGGGATATTTATTTGTTTTGGCGGTAGGCCTACAGGAGTGCAAATCAAACATTCTTCCTTATAGTTTAAAACTCTATGTGATTGACTCCACCTGGTCCAAGCGTCGCTAGCGAACTCATTGGTTCACAGAACACAATTGTAACGCCCTCATACAAAAAAGCGGAGAAACTGCTCTTCGCTGTTTTTCTCCGCTCTATTTTTGGTGCCCGGAACAGGAATCGAACCTGCACATCCTTGCGAATACCAGATTTTGAGTCGCGAAAGAAGTCTTCTTTTTTATCAATAGGATGACTTTTTAGCTTGCCAGGATTGTAATGTTGTTGTTTTGATAGCCTAAGTGCGACATAGGTTCAATGCAAAATACAATGCAATTTTAAAACACCAGACTTTTGTAGTCGTATACTCACTACTCATAAATGAAGTCGATACCGGCCGCCTTCGCTAAATTCTTGAATTGTTCCTTCTCGATAATGTTGGGGTTTCGTGTGTTAGGTATCCTATCGAAAATATTCTCCATTTTCTCTAAAGTTAAAATAGGCGGATTGTGCAATTCTTTAAAGATCGATTTAGTAATAATAAATGTCGGGTATTTCGTCGCACGCTCTTGATAGCGTTGATTCCACAACTCTACTCGTCTGGCGCCAATAGAATTCCGTAGTTCGTCTTTCCGGCTCATGAACCTTCTTAGGTCTGTAACTTTATCGAAATCACCAGCCGTATAATCAAATGGCAATGGCATACTATCTATTGTCATACAGTTAGAAGGCACGTCTATTCCTTTGTTTGTATACCAATCTCGAGCAACGTTATGAGAATTTCGTCGCTCGATTACTTCTAAAATAGCAACCAGTCGATAATGTGGATAATCGGCAAACCAATTACCCTTTACTGTAATGTAGGCTATTATATCGTTTTGAAATAGGTTTGGTGCGAATAACTCTTGACGACATAATGAAGAAATGGAAGGGTATTCATTTTCGAAATCAGGTTCTCTTCTGCAAGAAGCATCAATAAAAGGCGGCAATCCATATTTATCTACTGCCTGTATGCCTAATTCAGTAGAGCATAAAGGACGGTATGAGTTCAGCCTTATTTTCCTATGGTATTTTTTTCTGTACGGGATCATTATAAAGTACAATTAGCTAAAATATCACAATTCGCTGGAGTTCTGCAAAAAGTTGAGCACCAGACCATCGTTTTCGCCATAGTCTGTTACACTTGCGATATAAAATATCGCAATGACCAAAGTAAAAAATACCAAAATAGGCAGCGTGTATGCGTTCCTGGACGCACGTACCCCAATGGCAAACAGTGAATTGTTGCCGGTAAAAATATCAGTAATTCTAAAAGGAAAGCAATTTCGCGTAGGTGTCAAACTTTACACCACACCGGACATTTTCAATAAAGCGATGACCGGTAAAGGCGGCATTCCTAAAGAAGCGAAGATGTTGAAGGACAGCATCGAAGTCTATGTAAGCAAGGCCAAGGATATACTTGACCAGTTCCCTAATGCAGACAGGAAAATGTTCACCAATTTATTCAAGTCAGAGAGTGCTCTAAAGGTTACCGGCAAAACTGATTTGGCTGTATTGTTTAAACAGAAAATTGATGAACTTACCGAAGAAGATAGAGCTGGCAGTATCAGCTTTTATGAGCAAGCCCTGTTGACATTTCAAAGGTTTAGAAAGCACTTCTATCTCGAAGACATTACAGTTGAATATCTCAAGGCGTTCAAAGCATGGTGGATAAATCAAGGTAACTCAAATGCCACAGCTCAAATCCATATGCGTAGTTTACGCCACATTTACAATCGTGCGATTAAAGACGGTTTTATATCTTCTGGTCTTTATCCTTTCAAAGAATATACCATTGGTACTGCTTCTAAATCCAAGGATGTACTTTATCCTGAACAAGTCAAAGCATTGCTTGATTATAAACCACAATCATTAGGCGAAACCAGGGCAAGAGATTACTTCATATTCCTGTATCTGTGCAATGGTATGAATATTAAAGACGCGCTGTCAATAAAAGGCAGTCAAATCAAAGGAGACATGCTGACCTTCGTACGTTCAAAAACTGTAAACACCAATTCACAGACCAAAGAGATAATCGTTTACCTGCATCCAGAGGCAAAGCGCATCATCGAGAAGTGGGGTACATTGAATACGAATGACTACATCTTTCCATGCTTTAGAGGCACAAAATCCGATATTGAAAGAAAGGCCGCTAAGGACGTTCTCGCCAGAAATCTAAACCGTGATCTAAGACCTGTCGGCAAGGCAATCGGATTATCTATTAATCTGACCATGAACCTCGCAAGGCATACCTATGCCACTTCAATGAAACTTAATGAAGTGCCGGTCGCGTTTATTAGTGAAGCACTTGGCCATAGTAGTGGTGCGGTAACCGCCCACTATATGAAGACCCTGCCAGACAATAAGTACAAGGAAATGTCTGATAAGCTAATGAAATTTAATTAAACCAAGTCTTTCATTACGGGTATTATTCTCTTATCTCTCCTGTGCCGATATGCTTAGGGCAAAGTGTACCACATGCTAATGCTTCAAGCAAGGCACGTTCTCGGGGTGATGGCAATTCAAGTAATTTAAAAGTAAAACCTTTCCTTACAGAGAGGTTTTTTGGTTTTAAATAATTCCGCGCAAAAGATGAATTGCCTAATATATGGTCATTGAGCCGTTGACAGAGTCCTTTTTGTGCCCGAGGAGTATTGCCCACGTGAGCTACTGCAGATGTAGGATCATAGATGATATACACTCCTTTCTCGCAAGTAATATCAAGTTTACCTTTTGTGGGGAAAGGGTATAATGGTGATTGTAAGAGGTTTTGTAGTAGAGATTCTATTTTCTCGGATTCATTCATATCAATTCAACTTAGCAGCAAAGGTTTAATGCTTTTCTTATTATGACATTGCTGGCCTAAAATGTTTATTATAGTCAGGTAGCGACATACAAAGTCTCCTAATGAAGGTAGAATTAATCGCTGTTGACTGTACCTTATCAAAGCCACATTTTGATAATACCCTTTCGCTTGACACATTTCCACTTTTAACAATAGCACCAATGAAATTAAACTCATACTGTATCATTGCGTCAATGGTCATTTTCAATGCTGTGGTCATAACACCCATATTACGATACTTCCTTGCGACAGCAAACGATAACAAATGATTGAGTCCACTGCTTAAAACGAAGTCACCCATTCCTGTTTCAGCAACCGTTACAAATCCTATCAAGTCTGTGTAGTCGGCACCATGAAATGCTGGATCAGGCGAATATCCTATTTTGATTAGCCGGAAAAACGTAATCTTTCCACCTACTAAATCTGTCTGCTTATCTAAAAACTCTCTGGCATTCTCTACTGATCTGGGTCTAAGTTGCGGAAACTCATGTTGCAAGTCTTCATCTTGAAAGAGTTCATGGAGTGCTTTCGCATGTGAAATATCAGGTGCTGTTATTAATAAAATAGGATTGCCTGCCATCTTGAGTAATTTTTAAGAGACTGGATGAATTTATATAAAGTTTTCCAATTAACTATGATAAGCACATTTCTGGTAATAAAATACTGCTCTACTTGACCAGAAGTAACTCCAACCATCTGTTTTAGACTTAGAATCTGGCTGTCAACGAAAACGACAATTCTTTCTAAAGCAATACAGGCAAGCATTTCGCCCATCAACAAATACAGACCTAAATCAAAATTGCATTACACTTTGCATTATGAGCCTACCCGCTGAGCAGTTTTAGACATATCTGACCACTCAACCACAATTATGTATTATAATTATTGACGTGTGATTTTTGCCTCCTCTATTTTGTTTTCTCGCGTTAAAAGAACCATTAAGTCCTCATATTCATTTCCGTTCAACTTATAAGCACGGCACTCAAGGGACTTATTCCATGAATAAAAGTCTTCGTCTATTGTAAGTGTCTTCTTTAATAGCCATGCCTCCCTAAAGTCAGTTCGTACTTTTCTTAGTTTCATACGACTAAATGAACCATTCCCAGCAAAAGAATACAAACAAACCTTTGTATGCTCTTGAGTGTATTTCTTTATTAAGCTGAAAACCTCACGTAAATCTCTCGCCGTGAACGCAGACCGATACTTTTTTTCAGCGATGTTGCCATAAGAATACAGACCAATTTGGTGTTTTCCTATGAAAGCAACGAATAATGCTTTGGAACCGTATATCCTGGGTTCGGCTGTCATCGTCTGATATATTTTACCAAGAAGTACCCAAACTGATTTTGTGTTTACGCCTTTATGTCCAGCATTAATCAAATGTTGCGTTACTTCTTCAATAGTCAATTTCCTTCTTTCCTCCATAACCATCCTAACAGTTTCAAGACATGCCGTCAATGGCATGCGCATTTTTTCAAACACGGTATTTGCAGTAGGGCTTTCATCCTTTTTACATATAGAGCATCGCCTTGAGTAAGGCTTATCGCCCTCAAAGTATTTAGTGCTCGTACAGCCCGGGCGCTTGCAGGCAAAATCTTCCCCCCACTTAAATCTGGCTACCTCCAAATAGGCAGCACATTCCAGTTCTCCATATTTATTTGTATGTCTGCTCATTAACTATTGCTTACTCAAATATAGCGAAAGGGCGGTCAAGCGAAAAATAACTGTTCTTAGGAATTCTATAGTCTCTTTGTGTCAACAAATCAAACGAAAAAACACGGTTATGAAGAGTATTAAAGTTGTTAAAGGTTTTTTTAATAAGACATCGGCTAAGGCCCAGGCTAAATTTGAAAAGCAAGTTGCAATTAAAAACGGTCGTGAAATTGTTGAAGTAAAAGTTATGGACGCGTGTCAGATATATATATCTAATCCCTGGTTCAAGTCGAAGATCCGCGAGTTCGGTTCGCCTAAGCCTGGTCAGTTGATCGTCGTTGTTGTCTATGCCGACGTAGCTACTGCCGAGGTAGCACATGCTGGCCAGAAGTCTTGTGTAACTAATAAAGTAATATCATTTATACCGTCTGTACAGCCTGGGCAGCATGTTAGTTCCGTTGCAGCTAAAGCAAGGGCTATATTAATTGACCTCGCCCTGAAAAATAATTCTCATCTCCTTCGCAATACCGGCAAGACCATCTCACTCATGCCGGACTATAATCTGAGCATCGCCTCATAGTCAGATAATCGTCTAAAAAGTCAGTTCAAAAAATAATGGTGTCACTACCACATGCCGTAGGCATGTCCAAAAATTCAACTAACACGTATTCACTAACCTCAAAAACATAAACAATTATGAAAAAAACAAACGCAAAAAACACCGCATCAATGACATGTAAAACTTCTAAAACTCAAAACCACACAGAAACAATGAAAAAAACAGCGACAGGCAAAATAGCGACAAGGCAATTCAGCTACGAACAGAGCTTAGTAAGTCCCGGCAAGCTTAAGATACACCCAATACTGGAGGCTATTGGTTACGACCAGCCGGATGCGATGTTTACAGAAAACATCAAGTTCTTTAACTACCTCGAAAGACCCGTAGTAACAGAAGATGGCTTTGTAGTTACACATCCAACAGATGTTATCGCAGCCCAAAACATGAAGAAAAAACAGATCGAGATTGTGACGATGAAAGGCGCGACGATGGACGATGTGATAAGGTTTATCAGCTTTAAGAACGTTTGGGTGCACGGCAAAAGCAGGCGAAAAATATACGAGCTGATTAAGTTCCTGACCAATCACCTGAAGAACAATAAGAATGGCCAAGAATGGGCTAAAGAACTCGAAGGCACAAAAACAAGAAAGAAGATAGCGACCATAACAAAGCTATCAGATGGTACGATACAAAACATCAGCAGAATTGGGAACAATAATCCTGATTTTCTTGACGAAATCGACAACGGAACAAAAACAAGCGAGCAGGTAAAAGGCGAAATAGATGGAGAGCCTGCATTCAACACCAGGCAGTGTTTTAGAAACATTAAACTGTCCAACAAAAAGAACACAGAAAGTAGCAAAGCTAAATACGATTTAAAGTCAATGTCTTTAGATATAGACCATATAGGCAAGTTGGAATACCGCATTGAGGGCAATAAGGTTGTTGGTACATTAAACGGTGTAAAGTTAGAGACCGCATCACATAACATCCAGGCGGACAATGAAACCAAAGGAGCGCGTCACCAAGCGCAACATCATGTAATACTGCCGGTAAACGGACAATACAGTGTTCACATTATCCTTAGAAATATCGAGAGTATGAATGAAACAAAACTTGCCGCGTAATAAAACAAACACTCACAAAATCAATTTTCTAAACCAAAAACACAACATTTTTATGAAACGAATCACACTCAATTTACAGGGCAATAGTATCAACTCAAATATCTTATCTCCAACATTGGCATCTTTCTTTCATGGAGTAGGTGGTATGTCAAAGGGAGCGCAGCGTGCAGGTTTCAATACCGTATATGCTACCGATTGTTGGGATGCTGCAGAGAATGCGTTTAAAATAAATAATTGCAGTGGCTACTTTGATAATTGTGATTTCAGTCTAAACCGAATGAATTTCAGAAGAATTAAAAAACTTGTTGACAGGCACTTTAATGGTGCACTTAAACTCGAGAAAGGCATGATTGATTGTGTTGTATCTGGCAGTCCATGCCCAGGCATGTCGGGCGTGAATCCTTTACGTAGCAATTTCGACGTGCGTAACCTTTTAATGATGAAACAAATAAGGTTGGCTGGCATGCAGGGGCTGAACGCTAAAACTGCATGGTTCGAGCAAGTGCCTGGCTTCTTCGATAAACCAATGAAAGCATTAAGAATGGAGGTTCTTGCAACGCTTGAGGCACAAACAGATTACTATTATGACATTCGAGTATTAAACGCATTAGATTATGGTTCCTATCAGTCCAGAAACCGTGTTACCATAATCATGGTACGTAAAGATGTAGGCGAGCCGAGCTTTCCAGAAACGACACCAGTTTACTTGAGCGAAGTATCTATGCAAGCAGTATTGCCCTACATCATCGCTTTCAAGTATGGTGTATATGGGACGCCAAAAGCCGCAGGTAGGAATGTCATAAACACAATGACCGCAAATGATGAAGGTTTGATGGTGCTTGATAAATTTGGTTGGCGTAAAATCAGCGTACAGGAACGGAAGATACTATCACATCTCGATGGATATGACATAAGTAATTTTCCAGAAAAAGACCAGATAAGGTTGATGGGCAACATGGTACAGATACCTTTTGCGGAAGCAATATTGCGCCATCTTAAAGATGAGATATTACAGTATCGCAGTGCTACCAACATTACATTGTCTGATACTCTCAAGATGGCGGCATAACTTCAAGGGGGCAAAATTGCCCCTTTTGTGTTCTATAAGCTATTTAAATGATAATGGAAGCAAGCAACAATTTACCCAAAGACATAGTAGATAAGATAATGATAGAGGCAGAGATCGATGCCCTGCTAAATTCCTTAGAAAAGGAAGAAGACCGCTGTGACCCATATTCGCTGAAACCAATGCCACGCTTCGACGAGAGTAAATTCATCAATGGCATTAAAAAGCTACATAGTGCAGCAATGCCAATGAAGAGAGCATACAAGGACAAATTCATTTCTGAGGTCAATATTTTGGGAATGAAGAACGGTAGATTAAACGGCCTTTACCTGACTGATGAGCCATACATTAAGGTCGACATACCAGGCGACTATTATATCGAAACAAAGAAGCTAATGCAGCTATTGAAGGAATTTGAGGCGAATGAATACGTGGTGCCGTATAATGATGGGCTTGAGCTTGTGAAGTTATTCTGCATAGACAAACAGTTGCTGCTCGACAACTGTGAGATTAAATAGGCTTGTTGTTCATTATAAATAGAATCCCGCTTCTTTGTGAGGCGGGATTTTTCTTTTGTGAACATAAATGTAGCGCACAAGCGAGGCTTTTGATACCCATGTTCAAGTGGGGGTACCACCTTTACAACATCAGTCCGAATAGATACAGCAACGCGAAGCCTATCCAAAACCACTTCTTTTGCCTCCTGTTCAATGTCAGATACCACTTTCGTACCCCTCGAAATATACGATACGAAAGAAACAACATCGCGGCCAGAAGCAACAACTCACCCAATATACTGCCGCGCTTATTATTGTCCGAACACATTTCTATTGTCGTTTGAAGTCCAACCAATCCAGCGACCAGTCTTTTCATCAAGACCTCTGTTCATCATTTCAATGCGCGCCATTTGAACCGCATCAAGCTTACCGCTGATGATGTCCATCAAAATGTCTCGGTTTATCATTGAGTACAGAAACACTGGGTTCAGCTCGTCCGGCATGAGGCCATATTCAGCTGCTCTTTGATACTCTTTATATTCCTGGTGTGTCATATTGCTTTCTCTTTGGTGAATTAATTAATGTTCTGATGGTAAGATTGCTGTGCCGAACTCTACCCATACAGTTGCTTCGTCTGCCGAGAAATCAGTGTATCCGATCTTTTGAAACTTGAGTGTATGATTATTACCATCTTCACAAGTCACGGTCGCTTTGTCACCGTCATGCTTTGTTAGTTTCCAAACCTGGAACTCTTCATTTCTTAAATCCCGTTGATAGCTGGCAATAATGTCTATGAACCAGAAGCATTCAAATTTCTGGGCAAGGGCTAAAACTCCTTCTGAAATTGTCAGTCCAAAATTGTAGTTATAGAAATTGTCCGAGCAGTTGTGTTCGCGGAGCTGGTCGTTTGCATTTATCATCGTCTCGTTTTTTATGAACACGAGTATAAATGCGTTTCCTTTCCCGTAGAAGTTTAGAGTGCCATAAGACCGCAAAACTTGCGCTAAAGTGGCGCCCATCAATTCATGCGCGCGTAAATTCGGCTGTAAACAATACAACATGTCAGGAGATAAAAACGCGCTGTCGGAAGAATTGCTTGAGAGGCTTAGATACTTTATTGAGGACGTTGACGCGCAACGCGCAAGCCGAAATCTACGGAAGGTGTTCTTCGACTATCTCAAGTTTCAGGACGGAATGAGCGACAAGGACTTTGACAAGATACTAACTGACATCGAAGCGTTACTTGACCTGCTCGATACGATCGCCATTGAGAAGAAAAGTCGCAACAAACTAAAATGATTAAATCCGCAGAATGTTGGTCATGAGTATTTGTTAGTATAGCCACAAAACCACTAAAGAAACAGTAAAAGCAAGGGCTTTCCTGATGAGCAAAACCCTTGCTTCCATTCTATTTGAACTCAAATTTTATATTGTCCAACGATGTACTAATTTTCTTCTGCAAGTCTTTGCTTGCCATATAAGGGAAGATTAATAGCGCAATACCTATGCCAACTAAACACAATGCTGTCAGAATAACAAGAAACCAGTTAGGTTTAGCTTCCCAATCTAATTCAATATTATATCTATTTTCTTTTGTTCTGATCCTGCCATTGATGATGACTTCATGCGAAAAGCCATTAAATTTTGTACCGCTTATTCTTATGATACCGTTATCTGAAATTACAACACTCCCTAATGTTTCAAGTTCATCCTGAATTGCTTCATATACTTTCTCCTGTGGAGTGTCGGTTTTAAAATTTGTGCTTTCGCTTCCTTTGAACATTGCTTATTGATTTTGCGTTAGTGATACTTGATTAAATAATTTGCTGCTAATAAAATGGGTAACGATTGAAATAAAATTCTTCTTATGCTGGAAACTTTGTCCGGGAAGAAGTTCAAAGTCAATAATATCTCCGCTAAACAGATAGGTATAATTGAAAGGATTGCCAGGTTTAATTTACATGCCGCAATCACATCCCCATGTAAGAATGAGTACAGTGATCTTGTAACACCACAACCCGGACAATCAATATTCCACATCCGATGAAAAACGCAAAGCGACGAATATGAACCAAATAAGAAATGCTTAGGTATCAAATACAACACCGTTAAACCGATTGCCATTACAACACTGCATAATGTTCTAACGGTGATCTTTTTAGATATTGTCACGCCTATATTGCTCTCGATTTGCATTTGAAATATGTCATTGAAAGTTGTTCTTAAATTGGTTCAGTATTTTCTTATTAGGGCTGCTGATCAGAGCAAATATGTTATCAACATTTGCTGTTGAACTCACATTTATACGTACGCTACCATCAGACTTAGGTAACAATGTCACAGTGATTTCACCCCATACAGTTAACTTCTTGTAATTACCAGTGGCTTGATTTAAGGTTTTATTTACATTCACTTTAGTGAAGTTTCCTTTTTTGAGCGCTTGCTCAACTCTTAATAGACAGTCGTCTATTGTACCCTGAATAGAAAATGTTTCTTCTTTGCTTTTCCTGATTGCCATAGAAATTGATTTGAGTTTGATATATGAAAATTTAATTTTTGTTATTCGCAGGCGTTTATTTAAGCGCAATAATAGTAGTTTTTTCTATTAAAACACATATATGTGTTTGTCGGCGTTATGGTATTGAGTTCCCTTTGGGTTATGGGTAAAATCAACCATTACAGGGATGAACAAGCGATTGTCGCATTCGGCAAGCGGGTTCGTGCTTTGAGAATGGAGAAGAATATGACCATTGAGGAATTTGCCAATTCAGTCGATCTCCATGTGACCCAGCTATCAAGAATAGAACGGGGTGAGACCAACGTGACCATAAGTTATATATTCCGGCTGGCCGACCTTTTTGGTCTTTCTGCTTCCCAACTAATCGACTTTGACAAGGAAAGTTTAGAATAAGGATTGGGCTCAATCCGGGCTATCAAATTCAAGACGAACCTTGGAAAGAGTATAAACACCAAGCCAGCCATGATTTAGCCAATAATGGAGACATGATTTCGTTTCCTGCTTTTATCCAATATTGACTACGCATTACGATTTTCAACGTGTGATTTTTGCCCCCTTACCCTAAAAGAAAAATGGACACCATTTTGAGATGTCCATTTCAATAGAAAGTAGGGTACGTTTATTCGGCAGTGATCTCGTAGCCGAGCTTGGCACAGACCTCAAGGAATGGCAGGATATTTTCGCTGGTGATCTGATTGCATGTAACGATAACGCAATCCTTGAGTTTGATCTGAAACTCTTCCTTGAAGAAGTAACGATCATACTTGGCTCCTGATATTTCCCTCGCTTTCTCAACAGTTTGGAAGATGCCGAACCTCTTGAGCAGGGTATCGGGGAACACATCTTTCAGTTTGTCGTGTGTGATGTTCTTGTTCTTCGCAACATGTGCGGCCACAACGGTATTGATGAGCTTTCCCTTGTTATAAGAAGTGCCGTTGAACAAATAGGTTCCCGTATTCCTGCCGGTATTCTTCTTGGCTGTCTTTGTTTGAGTATCGGAAGGCTGTGCTGCTATTTGCTCCGTTTGTTCATCGCTTGTTTCTTCATTCTTGTTGCCGGCCTCTTCGGTTGTTTCTTCATTCGAAGCGGCAACAACGGCTTCTGCGGCAACGGGTGCCTCCGTTGTGGTTTCTGCTGCCACAATACAATAGGTGGCATCATGACCATCTCCATTGACTTGAATTTCGCCTGACTTGACCATGCCTTTGAGAAGATTGAATAAACCGAGACCACGTAAGTTTATCCCGTCTGCTATCTCGCCCTTGTTTGAGTTCGGCTGTTTGGTCAGGAACTCGATTACTGCTGTGTTCATATGCTATGTATTTGTTTTGGTACATCGCAAGGGTAGCAGAGAAAAATGGAACCGGGAAGCGCTTTCAGGGCTTTAGCGCGGCTTTAGCATTCTTTAAGATAGAGGATAGTAGAGCCGGTGATTGTTTAGGTTTGACGAGCTATTTGACGAATGAAAATATCAAATACTGATTTACCGTGCACAGGGTGATTCTGATGGACTGCGTGAAGAGTGATGGCAGAATATCCAGTCATATATATTACTACGAACAGACAAATAAAATTGTGGATAAATTTTGTTCATATATAATCACAAATACAAAAGACCACTTGTAACTTTGTTAGTATGAATGAGTTTTATTCGATTAACCCCTTAAATACTAAGCCAACTGATAAGTACCAGTTAGAAAATCTCGGTGTGGAACGAGAAACAATATCTGGGGTTGGCCGTCAAAGACACAATGGCTATGATTCTGAACCACCAAGAAGATGGAGCGTAACAGAAAAAGTAAAGAGTGAGGATTACGATGGTGTGTTTGCAAATAAAATATGCAGGGTAAATCCACCTTACGATTTGGAGAAGCTGATTGACTATCATTTGGACTATTACACAAAGAAAGGTGGAAGTAGGGATAAATTCATAAAGCACATTCAGTACGTGGTTCTGCCTTATATAGAAAAATGGTATAAAGACAGCAATGCTCATATCGAATTAACCAGAGAATGGATTGAAAGCTCTAAAAAAATAGAATTATCAATGATAGAATATAGCGACCTTAACAACATTGAAAAGACAGCAATCAATACGTTGATTGCTTCAACGGATCAACAGCTATTATCCTCACAGTATATATGGATAAACAAAATGGAAATTGATGCGCTATTTACCGACAATATAGAGCATTACTCAAAGCGATTGATAGACTTCTTCTTAGCAAATGATTTTATAAAATTACGAGCCTACGATGGCACCTACTTTATAGAACAAGAAGGGCGGAAGATGTTCAAATGCGGAAGCATTGAAAAGTACTATGAAAAACAGCAAGCGCAATACAATCAAACCAATCCTAACATAATTGGCCACGGGAATGTTGTAAATATTGCTAACGGTAATATTCACCAGAGTAATATCAATATAACAGTCAATCAAGAGCAGTATAAGGAACTTAAGGATTTAGGCATAGAGGATGACAAAATTGAAGAATTAAAAAAACTTATAGAAGATAATAAAAAGGACAAACCCACATTTATAAAAAGCCTTACAAAATGGTCAGGTGATGTTTTGAAACAGGTTGCTACAAAAGGTTTAATTGATAACATACCACACATAAACGCTTTCGTCACACATTTACTAAGTACCATTTAATGATAATTTATGACAGAGTTGTCAGCCGAAGCGATAGAAGCATTAGATAAAGTACTGGCAGATCCTCGTACTTTAAATTCAGACTGCATTAATCTCTATGATTATGCAAGTCGGCGTTCAAAGCAAAACCATAATGACTCTCCGTTAAATGATATTTACTTTTTTCTAATTGAAAACAACTTTATCACCTCTAACAATCCATACCATTCTACAAATAAATTTCTTGTACAATTTACAAATGAAGGCAGACGTTTACATAAAGCCGGGTCATTGCGAAAATACTATCAACGAGGGGAAAGTTTTGAGAAAAGGATATTAGATTACTTGGAGCCGAATTACGAAGCAGTAAGGAATAGGATTATTCAACAGTCGTTGGAGATGGAAGAAAAGGAATGTGAAAGTTCATTAAGACTATTAGAAGGTTTGGGCTATATCTATCATGAAAACATTTGTGATACAGGCTATATGGACAATTTCTTCTCTGGTATTACACCGAAAGGTCGAGCGTACTTAAAGCCCTTGAGTTTTCCTACAAGCAACACAGCAAGCCAACAAATTGGTACGACGACGGTATTAGGAAATGGCAATATTTTAAACTTTGCAAATGGCGGCATTAATCAAACAGGAATCACATTAGTTATAGAAGCCCGTCATTACCCTAAGTTGAAAGATTTAGGCGTTAAAGAAGGAGACATACAAACGCTTAGAGAAATCATATCAAAAACCGCCAATGATAAATCCTTGCGATTAGTTGAAGCGTTAAAATGGTTGAAAGAAGTGATAGCCGATGTAGTTTATCAAGGCGGCACTAATTCACTTCCGGAATTTATGGACAACTTTATAAACTTAGTATCTTAATTTTTTAGCTATAGTATATTCCCTTGTTCCTTGCAGAAGTTTTCTTTTGAGCTAACACTATGCTTGAAAAATCTCATGCTCTACTAAGATTTCATTTAGCAGCTTCCATATTCCGTGTAAAACATCCTTCCCTTCCTCACTCATTGCAGAATTATTCATCCAGGTAACCGTTAGACAACCTTCGTGATCGTGCAAGCTCGATATGCTATCCTGTAATTCCGGGTCGACGATGGACATAATTTGTGCCACTTTTGAAAGGCGGGCATATCTCCATTCTTCGTTATCGCCATCGTAGGTTAATGTCATAATTGAGGAATTTATTATTACAAAGGTATTGAAGTTTCGATATGCGGTTAATATCACTTGCGAACGAAGCATACTAAATGAATAATGTCTTCATGTTGTTGTTGACATATCCTATAATGCTATGTTCTAAAAGTAGTAACAGTATTTTAAAGCGATTGAAAGCTCGTTTTTGAGCCCCAGATTTGTTTTTAGCATGAATGCCAGACAATACGCCGACAAAGTCTTAAACAAGAATTATTTTAAAACTCTGGTGTCAATTTTTACACTTAGGAAATTATAATGTATTGCGTGCGATTCTGTGGAGTTAGAATAAACTTCATTCATTTCAAATCTTCTTAGGAATTGTTTGGCATCTTAGCTCTAAACAATTAAAAATGGAAAGAATTGAAATCAAACAGAACTATTGAAGCTATTTAAAAGAAAAGCGCATCATGTAAGTCATGGAGAGATGAATTGATGCAATTGAAGATATTGGTTTCGTAACCAGGCCGTACTCGTTTCTCTCCATGAACTTGTACGGCCATTTTATTTTATTCAAAATTTTATTCAAAATGTCACGAAAGGAAAAACAAATTGAAGAGAGAAGTGTATCGTTCCTCTTGAACCCAGAGGACAAAGCGGTCATTGATGAAATGGTTGAATACTGCATTGATATAGATATTGCCGAGAAAAGAAAGGCAAATATGGCAGCTGGCAAGCCTTATCTGGTCAATCGAGACAAGATGATCAATCGGCTAAAGTTCATTTACTACTACATCTGCGACTATATCTGTGAGAACGCTTACTTATACGAGGACAATGCTTTCGTGAATATCAACCAGGAGAAGATGAAGAAGTATCTAAAAGAAGACATATCCCCTGTATTGAAGAACCTGATGGCGATGAACATATTGAAGTGCGACAAAATAATGGAGGTCGGCAAAAAGTCTTATGGTTATCAGCTTATAAAGAAAGAGTTTCGTACCTATCGATTTAATATGCCGGTCTTCTCTGAGAAAATGGCCGCAGTCAAAGAATTAAAAACCGACAAGATCATAAAAGATGGTCTGAACGATTACTTTAAAGTTCTTTATAAAATAAAGATAGACGAAGATAAAATCGCTGAGATCAAGGAAACTGTATTAACTAATAAGTATCAGGAAGAAGCTATCAGAAAAGAGTTCGATTATTTTATGAGAATCCTGAATCTAAGATTTCTTGTTTCTTATTATTCAATAAAGCTTCATGAATCTTCTTATAAGTTCTCTAACCTTTCTTGTTCTACTAATAAATTTCATAATAATACATTTTCCTTTTATAACGCGGAAACTGTACCTGAAACTGGAAGTATCGAAAAAGCAGGGAAAATCATAGACGCGGAAACTGTACCAGACAGAATTTTCATAGATGCGAAAACTGTACCTGCCATAGTCGCGGAAACTGTACTTGGGAAATATCTGCCGAAACACGTTGTCTATCTGAACGACAGGGTCGCAAGAAGAGATATGCGTAATGAAACGATCCCTTGGTTGAGCGAGTTCAAAGTTAAACGTGAGCAGAAAGAATTAGAAAGCGACGGCACGACGCTCGCACGTATTGAGAAGGCTGTTGTTCGGGTGAATGCAAATGAACTCAATATTAGCCGACCAAACGGCAAATCGAGAGTGTATACTACCATTACGAATCTCAACCGGGAGTTCAGGGATCATCTCAAATTAGACGGCAACAGCATTATCGGTGTGGACCTGAAGAACTCACAACCGCTCATCGCCAGCATAGTTTTCAAAATGTATTGGAATAACAAAAACGGTATGCTTCCTATTGACGTGATCGAATATCAGAGTGTGTGCGAAACCGGCAGGTTTTATGAATATTTCATGGAGAAGAACGAAATACCGGTGGAACTTAGAAAGCAATTCAAGGTTGAGTTCTTCAAGCGGGTGTTCTTCTCAATGCACACCGGGAAGCCGAACATCCTTAAGCAGCAGTTCATAGAGAAGTATCCTAATTGCTGGCTTGCCGTATGTGATATAAAAGGTGGTTACTTCTGTAAGGATTATGGAGACTTCGCCATACTGCTTCAGGAGACCGAGGCCGAAATTTTCTACGACAACGTCAATGTGAAACTATTACAGATGGGTATTGATGCCTTCAACATCTATGATAGCATCTATGTGAATAATGAAGAGAACTATGCGGTTGCAAACCGACTCATCATGGACTATTTCAAAGAGCTCGGTATGTCACCGAAACTGCAACCAGAATATTACGGAACACATAGAATCAAACAAGAGGAAATGAAAAAGAAATACACGGTAGATGAACTATTATCATCGAAGAAAAGGAAAGAAGAGAACGGCCATCCAGAGGCACAACCAGCGCCGACCAAGCTTCAACATCTGAAAACAGATGGCAAGAATATGGACGATATAAACAGGATCGTAAAAGGAATTCAGGAACAAGACAAAGAAGACGAGAAAGAGACTCCCAACATGAGCAACGAGGAAATTGCTGTCGAGGTATTGAAAGCAGAGGGATATAAGATAAACAAAGAGAATGTCGATTATCTAACCAGGATTGTAAAAGAAGAATTCAATAAAAAGGATGCCGGCAAAAACGAACCGGCATATAAATATGTAAATCCCTACGTCAAGAAGTCGGCATAGTTTCGTAGTGCCAATCACATCATTTACCTGTGGCGTTTTGGATAGCCAAAATCAAGACGAAACCTCAAATGAATGCACAAGCCAGCCAATGACCGAGCAAGCTCCGAATGAGCCCGAAAACAAGCCGGATTGGTGGCAGACTTTGGAATATTACGAGAGCATGTATGGCGTAGCCGGAAACGAGATGTACGAAGGCCAATTTGACCTGCTAAAACAGTTCGATGTAATATTTCGCTAAACCTTTGAGGGAGGGGTAAAACTTTACACTTTTATTATTATAATGTGATTTTGTTCGATTAATAACGGCATGTAATCATTGTAACCAATATTCGACTACAAGCAATGATTGTCGAGTTCTTAAGCACAGTAATTGACAGGGAATAAATAGATTGGCGAATACTTTCAAAAGTATTGTTCAAATGCTCTTTTATGAGCTGTCTTTATTTCATTGGCTAATGATTTCGGTTTTATGACCTTCATGTTATTACCGAATGATAGCAATTCCATGATAAGGTCATGGGTAATGTGTAAATGCAGTTTTATTTGTAGTTCATCTTCATTGTCAATTAAAATCTGTTGAGTTTCGTGGAGCGGTAGTGTTTTGATGTACTTTCCTTGAAAAGGGTCAAATGACAATATTATTTCCTGTGGATTTTCATCAGTTGGGCTGATAATTCCAAAACAATACCGATAGCGTTCTTCCACGTTATAGTTAGCTGGCATTTTAAAATTTTTGTTAGTAATTTCAAGACCTGACATACGGTCTAATGCGAAACTTTTAACCCGGCTATCTTTATTATCTTTCGCCAAAATATACCAGCGGTTTTTAAATTCTTTTAAAGCATAGGGATCAGTAAATCGCTCGTTAATTTCATCTTCCCAAAATTTCTGATAAGAGAATTTTATTTTAAGGTGATTTTTAATGGCGTGAAGCAAACCATATAAATTGTCAGTGCCTTGAGGTCTGCGTTTTTCTAAATGAACGAATGGAGTAAGGTCTTGTGCAAGGTTTAAGGAATTGAACATATCAAAGGCTTCTATCATTCTCTGGAAGTTCATATTCTCCCCCGCACTTTGGTCTATGAAATAGCCTTTATTTGATTTTGAATACTCGATGTCAATTCCAAAAATGTTTCTGATTTCTCGAATATCTCTTTGAAGTGTGCGCTGTGAAAAAGCGATGTTCAAAGTATCGTCTTGCATTTGCAAATACTCGAACTGATTTTCAACATAGTCTTGCAAATCCTCATAAGTGGAGTATGGTTTTGCCTTCAGCTTTTTGACAATTAGGAGGTAACGTGATATGTAGCCGCGTTTGGACATACTGGTTATTTGACTTTGTAACAATCTTCAACACTTGGTCTTTTATAACTACCAAATAGATAACAAAACTCTCCTGAATTGGGGATGCCGAAATACTTAGATTGACAATGTTTATCTAATAATTCCGGCTCCTTTATCAGGCGCTTTTTCCAATTAGGCATATTGTCTGGACAATGGAAATTATTAATAACTTCACTTACTGGTTTGTTTATTAGTAGCATTAGCAAATCGCGCAAATAATCTTTATAATAGCCATCGGTGAAATTATTTTTCAAGTCACTTGTGTTTTCTATCAAACACCGTTTGTTTGCATCGGTATTGTAGCTCCACGTACCCCAATAGGTATAGAAATCGTTGCCTTTTACAGTCAATAAAGCACGGCGGAATTCATTTGTGATGTCTGATTCGTTTAGATATTGTTTGATTACTTTTTGTACTTCCGATAACATACCCGCATCAAATTGTTTCTTTGAATCTGAGAAATCAATACAATGCAACGCAAAAGCTATTTCTCCCATACAAAAGTTCGTGTCCTCTGTTTGAAAAATGACGTGCCTGTTAGACGAATTAGCCTGTATAATTTTTGCCTTCAAAATTTCTTCAGCAACCTGCGTCGAAGCAAAGTTCGACTTTGGATTATTTTTGGAAAGATATTGATAGATATTTCCTATTCCGCTCGAAATTTCCTTAAGTAATCCAATTGCGCCGATAAAGGATGTAGCACTATCAACCGTAGAATTATGAACAATATTGCGCACCACTCGCATCCAGTCGGAAAATGTCGTTGACTCAAAATTCTCGTCTCCTATTGCTTGTGTTTGAGCAAAAAATAAGGCACGCTGTTTATAGGTGATTTCCTCTCCGTTTATCAACTCGGTAAAAATTGTCGCTCCAGGAGTGCAATAATCCCAAAGCGGCAAGTTCTCCGGAAGTAATTCATCATTAAAGAACTTATTATTTGTTCTTACTGCGTATTTATCAAAGCAAGTTTTCAAATAATCAAATCCCTTTTTGCTCGGAAAATCATGAGGCTCGATATTAGTTGGGTCGTTAAATAAATCGGATATTCTTCTCTCTATTCTTTCTCGCTTTATTGCCTCAATTGTGACTGGCTTACCTTTTGATTTTGCCGCGAGTTCATTCTTGACTATTTTATCAGCTTCAAAGTCCTCATAAATTTCAAGGTTTTCGGCATAGTTACTAATGGCTATTCCGACGATAAAATTGAGCAGCTCCCTGTCAATTAAATTATCCGCATTTTTATGCTTCCAAAACAAATCAGTCCAACAAGAATCTATTTTATGAGAAAATTGAACATTAAAACTCAGTCCGGCCTCCCAATTACATTCAATTATATACTGCTCGAATTTCGCCTTGAATTTTTCAAAATCAGTAAGGGCTTTCCCACGTGCATTCATTTTGATGTATAGATCATCCGAAAGACCAAAATGTTTTAGTGGGATATGAAGAAAGCTGATTCTGTTTCTTATTGTCAGTTCCTCCCAAATGTTACCTCTGTCTCCAAGCCGTTCGAATTTTTGATGAATTGCATCCAGCATAATCAGCATGGCTTCAATTGTTGGGTCTTTCTTCCACGAGAGAAAAAACCAAGAGCTGTCAATTATACTTTTAGATAAGCTATTATATAAAAGCTCCCCATTGGCATCATTATCTGAGTCCAAGAGCTTGTTGAAATCTATCCCGTGCTCAACTAACTGATTACAAAATTCACGTGAACTTGTTCGTGTTTCGTATGTAAACTTTTTAAGTGTCTCTTTATTTAGGTTTAGCAAATTCTCTTTAGCCACTATATACCAGTGTAGTAGAAAAAGAGTTGTTAGCCGCTGCTGTCCGTCCAATGGCTGCAAGCAATTGTCTTGTTCATTCCCGTAGATGAAGTCAAGCTCAATAAATTTCCCCTCCTCTATAGCACTTAGCAAAGCATCCAAAAACTTGTTCCGTATCTCAAATCTTTCCTTTCTACCTTGCGCATAATCCCTTTGTATAATCGGGATTTCTATTCTCGATTTTTCAATTAATTGCCAAAAAGTCAACTTGTGAGCCAACGGGTTGCTATTCATTTTTTGATTTAATTTGACGTGGTAAATACGTTTTTAATGTAGCAATGATATCCTTTATATAGGCACTTCTGTCATTCTCACCCCAAAAGGTCATTTGTGAAACGTCATTGCTGTAAAGTTTCATAAATGCATTTTTAGTACATACAGGTATAAATGTTCCATTTTTGTCTCTTTCGATTATTGTCTTCCGCTTCACGGGGAACACAGCATTTTTATAGCTCCGATTAGTTCCTGCATCCAGTAATACAAGGTTCGAAATATCATTAATATCTTCGTGGATTTTAGATTCACTAAAGTGATCTAAAACTTCCGCATATATCCGTTCAAAATTTTCTTTTTGATATTCTGACATCCGTTTTCTCAGTTCGTTGTCCTTGACAAAGAAGGATACTTCCTTTAACCAATCCTTTTGATGCGCTTCTGTAGTAGGCATGTCTTCCGCGACTGCCGCGATATGTTCGACATCCCAATTTTCCTTTTTGTATCGGTCAAAAGGGAAACGATTAGTTTCATTTACATTGTTAAGCATGGTTTGAATATTGTGAAGTAGCAAAACGTTTCTAATGAGGCCACTTCCATATTCTAAGTCGTTAACCTGGACTTTTACCTTCTCTTTTATTTTGCTGTCTATTGATGCTTTTAGCTCTGTTTTGGAGAGTTCTTTTTTGAGTTTTACTATCTCTTTTATGTTTGTCCCGGTAGCCAATAAAAATCCAATTTTGTGATATAATTCCCGATCAATAAACCACTCTTCTAAGACCTGATAATACTTTTTTATTTCTTGCCAATTTTCGGCAATCTCGCTTTCTGTATATTGTTTAAACTTTTCGTTGAAATACCGGAAGGTGAAAAAGTCATCGGCATTTGAAGGCTTATTTGCTATCAAATCGAAAATGAACTCTATTCGTGTGGGCAGCGTATTTTTTTCCTTATTTAAAAAATACCAAAAAGCATTGTTTTGTAAGGCATATTCAATCTGGTCCCATTCTGACGCTATTTCCAATTGCTTCAGCTTGATTTTTTCGTTGTCTGAATTTCTAAAATTTGAGCTATTCAGGAATGCTGCTTTTATCAGCTCCGAGTTTGTTAGAGGTATCTTGCCGCTATTTATACGTGTGAAAATATCTATAGAATCGTTGCTGGTTTCGTACCATATCACCTTTGTAAAATGCAGGAACTTAGACTCGAAGCCATTGGTGTCAAAATTCTGCCCTCTTTTTTCAAACCAAGCTGCAATGTTCTTGTAGGCCGAGGATATGAAGTAATAGTCAATATTTGAATCGTCAATCGCGTCCTCAGTTAGACTTTTCAAATAATTCTCTGAGCCTGCTCTTGTTTCATATTGTAGAGCAAATAGTTTTTTTCGTCTATTCTCTGCATATCCTTGATTTAGATAGTGAAGTATTAGGTAAATTGTAGTCAATCTTTGTTGCCCATCTATAACGTCCCACTTCCCATCATTCTCTTTCACGACAATTGGTTGCAAACAATACCATGTTTTATCACTCACACCTGTAATCTCCTTTGGTGAGAATTCTGCAATATCATTTAGCATATCTTCTACCTGTTGCTTTGTCCAACGATACCCTCTTTGGTATGATGGGATAAAAAAGCTGTATTGCAGCAGATTGCCAATTGTTTTCGTCGTTAAGGGGATTTTATTTTCTGCTATTGACATTGTTTTGTTTTAAATGCAACTGAAAAAGTTCTGCACATGCTAAGGCATCGCTTAAGGCATCATGGTGATTGAGCTTAATGCCATGAGTTCTGCATAGCGATGCCAAATTAGCACGAAAAATTTTATACGTACAGTGTCCTGAAAATGAAGGAACCTCTATGTTATAATACGCCAATGTTTGATTGAGGCATTGAAAGTCAAACGCAAATCCATTGTGCGCCACTACGATTTGCCCGGTTATATATGGTTCGATTTGCTTCCAAATTGCATTGAAAGTTGGAGCATTTGCCGTATGCTCAGGGGTAATGCCGTGAATTTCAATGAAGTTATTCCAGTAGTAATTACCGGGTGGTTGTACCAAAAGAGACAACCGGTCCCTAATACTGCCATTTTCTATGCGAACCAAACCTACCTGACAAATACTCCAACGTTTGCCCTGCGCAGTTTCAAAATCAATAGCGGTAAAGGAAGTAGTCATTTTTATGCGCTTCTTTCACTCAATCTTTTACATTTCTTGTCATACGTCCTCAGCCAGCTTCCCTCTTTTGTCGTAAAAGTTTGCCCGGCAGCATTTCTTACCTCCTTGCCGCTGGCCGACATTTCCGCAATTCTTTTGCAATGCTCATCGTAGGTCCGTATCCATGAACCTTCTTCGGTTACAAAAAAGTCGGAACCAATGCCTACTACTTCCTTATTGGAAGCCGACATTTCCGAAATTCTCTTGCTCTTCTCATCGTAAACTCTAATCCAAGAGCCTTCGTTTTGTACATTTGAAATTGCCATAACTCTATTCGATTTAATTTTACTGGCCTACTCTATACAGTTTTCGGCATCCCTGTTATTTTGAAGATATACATTTAAAACCAATGGGAGCATTTTTTATCTCCTGTTGAAAGTCTTTTTCCTCCTGATTATATATTGCCGTCAGGGACATCGGCTTATTAATAGTGGTAACAAACCCTAATTTCTCGGATAGCTTCTGCGCTTTTTCAATTTCCAGCTCCTTAAATTCATATTTAGCAATTAATCTTCCTTTGCGCATTAATGCCGAATCAACCTTGGATATGTCCGTATTAAACGAACAAATTACCTGTATATTGAGACAGTCTGAAAGTAGTCCATCCGAAATATTTAGCAGTGCCGAAACAGGCGAGCTGCCGTCTTTTTCCCGATCAACAACGATATTTTCGGCATCTTCAATAACAAATACAGAATTTGGATTTTCAATTAACACCGAAATCAAATCAGGATTAGTTATGGCACTTGCCATATTGGGTGGCAAGAAAATAACGTCTTTTTTAAGAAGTGAAATAAGATACCTGATATAGGAGGTTTTGCCAGTACCTGGCTTGCCATGCAACAATACCAACCCCTTATCATTTTTCTTTGACAGTCTCTTCAGAATTGTTTGATGAATTTCCGTAAAATCATCATTGTAGTTGTCGGTAATATTCAGCTTCGGTTTTGTTACCTCTAACGACTTAGTATCAATACCAAGTTTTGAAGACACTAAGAGAGAAATTTCGGGTTTTCTGCGGGTTTTCTTTTCCCGGAACTTAACTACACCACTAATAATTTCTTCAACTTTTTCAATTGAGGTTTTACGAAAGAGGAACCTTACGGTAGATTGATTTGTATCGAAGTCAACAATTAAGTCTTCATCGAGGATATAAAAAATATCGTCAAGCTCGGCTTTCTTTCGAGTATCGAAATACCTTTTGTCAAAATGAAAGCCTTTTATGTCATTCTTATATGTCTCCATAAACCACCGATTGGCCTTTCTGCAATCAATATTTATTTCATTTATGAAGTTTGGAATGGTATTAAAATAAGCGAGAAACAGCGTGAATTCGTTTAGATAAGAACCATTCCGTTCCGCAAAAATTTCTGATATGTTCATTCTTGCGACCGGTTTTTCTAATTCAAATTCTCTTGTTTGTAACTCCTTAAAACAGACAGTTTCTGATGCCATAAACATTGATATTGTATGTCAAAAGTAGATGTCGAGAACGCCAAACCGTGTCGCTGTAAATTCTTAGTCAAAAAAATAATTACTACATGGGAAGGTAATCTGAAAGCGATCTTATGCAACTTACGGTGATTGCATCATAGGCAGATGTTCAAGAAATTGCATTGCTTTTTGCAAGCTCATAAGTGAAAGGGGCAAACTTTACACTTTTATTATTTTAATGTGTGTTCGCTGTTTCTTGTATCCTTAATGAAATCATTGTAGATTGGCAATCCAAAAATTTACAATGGCACAAATGGATATTGAAAATTTTCGTGAGTGGTTATCTCGAAAATATAAAGGCGCAAACGTTATCAGTACAAGAATTGCCAACTGTAAGCGGGTTGAAAAATATGAAGGAGACCTTGATAAGCATTACGCTAAAGATGGCGGTAAAGGATTATTAGAGAAACTTACATTATCCAAACATGACAGTCTACCGAATCACAAAATCCCTATAGATGGTGATATATATTACGGTACGGCAACTCTTAAACAAGCGACAAAATTGTATTTCGCATTCATGGCAGAAACAAAGCGAAAATAAAAGCAAATCAAATTCTCTCAAACTTTAGTTGCTTGTAACCAGTAACGGTTTTATGGTACTCCAATTTGGTTGGGGTATTATCAAGTTCTGTCCAGGTTTCAGCCTCAGTTCTGTTTGGCGTAACCTGAATTTGCAGGTCCTTGAGTGGCGCAATGAAAATTGGGTCACCGAATTCGTATGTCAACATCACATACTTGTCAGGGTGTAGTTTGACATATTCTTTCGCGGTCAGTTTCTTTTCCATCGAAAATTAGAGTTTATTCCATGACTCAACGTAAAATTATAAGGTACGTCTCTATTGGGTTTTCGTCACCTATTAGTGTTATCAACTTTACAACTTGACCTTGCCTGGTGCGAACCACTTGATTCTTCATTTCTATCGTTTATCTGAAGATAGCAAATGCTGGGGGCATCTTTTCTTCATTTCCGCTAAATAGATGCTAAGGTTAAGATTCTCAAGCCATAACACTAATGTTGGGGAATCCAATTAAAATCAATCGAGAAAAGTATTATCCTAAATCTTTAAACCGTTCTTCAATTTGGTGGCTTAATACTTCAACCACATCCTCAACAACTTCTTTCATATCAATCTCATTAGCTACCTCACCAGATACTTCAATAAGAGATTTATAAAAACCTTCATCACCGGTAAATCGGTGCCAGAATTCTTTTCCAATAAAAATATTATAGTGACTTTCAAGTTCTAATACAAAGCTATTCTTTTCATCGGGTTCCCCATAAATTAAACAGAAAGCAAGATCGCCGATTCTAATGTCACCTTTGTTCAACCTTGCACGGTTCTGCATTTCCTTAAAATGATTCTTAATCGTAGTGACATCGTCTCTATTAAGTGCATTAGGGCCAGATTTTAATTGACAATACTTTTGGCGCTTGTCTATTTGATCGATAAACTGAATGTCAATACCTGGAATAGGCGAACCATATGCTCCGAGCACTTTTGTAATAAACTGTCCTTGCATTAATGTCCCAAATGAGGTGGTAATCGACGTGCCAAGAATCCTCGGATATATTAATGCCTTTGCTAAGGATTTGGAATCAGCATTACCTTCTAAAAAATTTGCAAGGTAATATAGCAACAATGGATTAATATTGAATTCGTTAATGTTTTTTAATTTCTCCGTATTCTTTTTATGACTTTTTACCAAAGATTCCCGAAACCATACCTTATACTTGTTTAGAATTTCGATGCGTTCTTTTGTTGTCATCGCAAAAAATGTTAGTTGCCAATAATGATTTTGATAAATGTACGATTACTGGCGCAGAAACCGCATTCCCAAATTGTTTATGGGCAACTTTATCGTTGCTATGAATTATAAACCAGTTTGGAAAACCTTGCAAACGGCCGGCCTCTCTGGGTGTTATCGATCTAAACTTTTTCTTTTTAAAAACCTCTTGAATAAATTTCTTTTTATATTCAGAAGTTGAACTTGCTTCAATCTGGATTAATGAAACCATATCTTTTGTACCAGTAGCGGTCAAAGTTGAAAAAATGTTCGCTTCTGGCAAGTACACTCTATATATTCCATTGATGCCAGCAGAGTTTTTAGAGTTTACAAATTCGTATCCACTTTCTGTAATTCTTAATATTTTTTTATCAACTAATTTTTGCAAATCGGTTGATGTTAAATTGGGAATAAGTTCTTTCAAGCTTTTTAATGGTATCGGATTGCCGTCAGAAGATCCATAGATTTTTTTCCTTCTGTTTTTCATGATGGCCATACAAATTTCCTTCTCAAATTCGCTTGTTTTGATAATGTCCCACGAGTGAATAGTCGAATGTCCATTGCGGGTATCACAAAACACAAAGAAGTCATTTAAGGATGTCAAGGTTTGAAATTTATTACGTGAAAATGGAATCTTATCCCCAAACAATTCTTTAGGTTCAAACAATGCCTTTTGTTTAATTCCATCAATTTGAATATCATCTATGAAATTTGTAAGTTTCGCTAAATGATCTAAAGGCTTTGGGAATGAAAATGGGTCTAAGTCTTTTATATCTTTTCTTATCCCTACAATAAATATTCGCTCTCGATTTTGAGGTAATCCGAAGTCGTAAGAATTCAATAAACTAACATTAACTTTATACTTGAGTTTTTCGAAACTCTCAAGTAAAAAATCAAGACTCTCTTTATTTCTGGGATCATGAAGCCCTTTAACATTCTCGAAAATAAATGCCTTAGGGCGATTTTGTTCTACGATTCTTAATGTATCATACCATAAACGTCCCCTTGGATCTTCAAATCCACGCATTTTGCCAGCCACTGACCATGATTGGCATGGAACACCACCAACGATAAGATCAACTTTAAAAGGTAATTTACTTAATTGCGTAACACTTCCCAGTTCGAATTCGTCTGTATCAGCCTCGATATAATTTCGCTTGTATACAGTAATTGCTTCTTTATCTATTTCGGAAAATCCTAAACATTTCCCGCCTACATCTTCAAGAGCTACTCTGAATCCTCCAATACCGGAAAACAAGTCAACAAAGGTAAATGTGTGTTTTTTTTCATTGTGCTTTTTCTTGATATTGTCAATATAATCTTGTATCTTCTGTGTGCACAAGTCTCCATCTTGTCTTATCTCATGCTCCCAAAATCTAAATATTTTCCATCCTTTCTTATCGAGGATGTCGTTCACTTCTTTATCTCTTTGCTGGTTGCGTTTTATTTTTGCCTCCCAAAATTCAGAATTGGAATTAGTTTTTGATGAAGCTACATTATATCCATGCCAAAAATCTCCGTCACAGAAAATGGCAATTCTATATTTTGGGATAACGAAATCTGGACTTCCTTCTACAGGCTCTATAAGATGTTCGGGTCTACAATAATTTATTTTTTTTAATGCTAACTTATCTTCTAATATCTTTTCTATCGACGTGTTTGATCCCTTGATTTTGGACATGGTTTTTGAGCGCGTTTCCGTTGGCTCGTTAATTTCAAAGGTTGTATTATTGATAGTTCTGGTTTTTCTTCTTGGATATTTCAAATGCTCATCGTTCCCTTTCACTATTTCCATTGTTTAATTGATTTTATGGCTAAAATTAGACAAAGTATTTGTATTTGGTCTGCATGTAAAATCATAAAGCATGTGAATCGCTTTAAAGTGACTTGATTCTTCTTTCAACAATTCTTTGTAAATACGTAAATAGGACTTACATTGTGTATATATTAATTTGCGTTGTATGTCTCCACTTATCCCACAAACTATACCGACCGCACAAACGGTGTCAGAAACAATTAGGAGGACAGTAATAGCAAGTATTACTGATTTTGCTCGGGCTCGTTTAAATGGAGGAGCTGCCGACTTTCAAATTTTAGATTTGATTATTCCTCGAGAAAGAAAAATAAGATCAATTGTCGGTGGAATGGAAACCGCTCTCGGTAGGACATTGTGGGAACCTTTAGCCAAAAGTTTAGCATCTGCCAATGGCTTTGAAGTGATTAGACAGAATTTAATGAGACCTACGATCATGCCAGCAAACTTGCATGGAACGATTCAAATAGTTTACAGTGGAAGAATTGAAAAAAATCCTGTATATACAGCGGATTACTGTCACGCTCAATTAAAAGCAATTTGTCAACCATTTTTAGTTAATCCGGTCGTAGGATTTAGTAATGCGTCAACTGGTTTTGGCGTAGACATCTGGTTGAGAAAAGATGGCATTGATTATTTCTTTGATACAAAAACAGTACAACCGAATATTGGAAGTTACACCAGGTATTTTACACAGTTGCTTAATTGGTACGCTTATTATTATTCAAGGTATCCAGCTGGAATTGCTCAGGCAAGAATAGTATTTCCTTATAATCCTTATCAAGAAAACTTTTGGACGAAAACTATAGGCGGGGGATTCCCATTAGAGCCTACGAATGAGGCGTGGGTTGAAGATGAATTCTGGAATTTTTGTTCTGGAATCCCTAACACATTTGAATTGATAAAAACGACCTTTAGAGAGGTTGCCGCGAGTGGAGAATTACAAGAGAGGTTTGATGCTTTGTTCGAATGAGTATTTGATTTCGATCTGAGTTCATGAATCGAGAAAAGTTGCTCTAATTAGGACAAAACCAACAGTAGTACTTTTTTAAAGAGACAAAGTTTACACCCTGTTTATTTTAATATGATCTTTGCCTCTTGACCGGGATCGTTGATAGTTCCAAATTAAATTGTCGAGTCTTCGTGGAGTTATGACATAACCAATGGCATTAAGTTCTTGCGATACACTGAGTAGTAGAGCATGCGATTGTTCAATAGAATACTGTAAACCGGTAGCGTCATAGAGAAATCTAAGTATCATTCTGTCCGGCTTTATCAGGCTCTCGTTACCTGCCAGCATAAAAAAATACTTGAGTGATATTGTACTTTTTTGCCCAGGTATACTCTTTATACAAAACTCGAAACTCTTATTGTTAGAAATCTTATAGACGTCTTGATAATATTCCACACCGAAATCATTAAGGACAGATAAAAAACGGCTGACCGCTTCCGCCTTTAGAATACCGTTTTTCACGGATGTACGCTGTCTATTTTTGTAGACATTTTCTGCAAGAAATAACGGGGTATTATCGGCAAGCATTTCATTGAACTTTGAAACGGCTATTTGAGTTTTTTTTGAGGGTATCTGTCCGCTTTGAGGGGCTGTTATAGCTATTTTGTAATAATCACACATTCTGGCTATGGTATTCTTTACACCCTCATATTTTACACCGATGGAAAAGACGCTATCAATAACACAAAGCGGTAAATGGGCATAATACTCTGTGACAACTTGGGTCGATAATTCGTCCAAATTGTCAATACAGAAATTCATTACTTGCCTCGTTTCGTTATTCATCGTTATTGAACTTTGATATACCCAATTTTAGCCGGCACACCGTTTGCGAAGGTCAAATCGTGTGTAATTGTTTCCACGCCAACTGAATTTATAACACTCAAATATTGTTGCCAATTTGGGTGTTGAGGAGGTACCGGGAACATAATAAATATAACATACTTATCAGCATAATTATCTCTCAGCCGTAACTTATGAACATCCGCTATTATGTTGTTTAGGTTGTTCGTTATTGGCTTTCCTTTATTCTCAACTCCTTCAATTCGCAGGTTTGTATTGGATGTTTTTAATTCTATCGCCACACTCTCGAACGTAATATCAATACCCGAAACCTCCGGCAACGCCCTATAACCTGCTTCCTCAAAAATCCTCACCAATTCCACCTTCAACCACCCTTCAAATTTCGCCCTTATCTGTGCGAACTTTTTTAAGCCTGCGTGATCTTTTATCAAGACCGTCAATTTCGGATTGACCAGGCCTATTAGTTGTTCCAAATTCATGAATATAGTAAATATTATCGAACGTGAGTTGATGAGTAACGATAGAAGTAATCTGCTGCTGGACATCTACTCTTACTTAAGAAAATGTTCGCTTTGGGTATTGCCAATTTCAAAGTTTGATTTGCATATCCAGACATGACGGTATCTTCCCCGACAAACTTCGGTTGGGTATAATTATGGCTGAGTTCTAAGTGTTTTCTTAAAAAATAACACAGAAAATCTGCTAACTGTATTAATCCGACCTGCTTACTATCAACAAAATGAGGTACATCAATAATTTGGTCGAGTTTATCTTGCTTCTTACCCTTCTTATAGTAGGTATCCGACCAATCTGGAGGGTTAAGAATTAGTTTGGTAAATTCCGTTTGGTCATGAACTTTATTATCGAAAATCATCACACAGTTTCCTTTATTTTTATCAAAAGTCTGGTGATATTTTTGCAGCGACAACGCTATATGAAACGCCATATGTCTCCACAAACTACCCAAATCTTGATAAAAGGGTTCCTGACCCCGATTTGCCATGAAAGCAGATTTATCCAGTGCAGTAAATACAATTGAGTGTTTACGATCGGATAACCAGTTGAATATACTATTAATTAAATCCGCCCTCTGTTGCGGTTGAAGGTTCCTAAATGGACTATTGCCAGCATACAGTTCATGTGTATGTATTTCAGGTATTCTTCGACCAGCTGCATGGGACAATCTGCTTAGTAGGTCGTTCCAATCGCTCTTGGTAGGTCGCATCCGATGGTGGTCGGTTATTATTCCGACCATAACGGCAATTTGTTCTTGCCCAGTACCACTCTCATCTATGTAACAAAATTTCATAGCAGTATAAAATTACTTTTTTGTCATAACATTTCTGGTGTGGATGTCTGTTTAGAGCAGATTTTACCAGATGTTTTTCTTCTTGTATTCCAAATTTGTCCGATAACTGTCATCTAACAGCTCATCTTCTCGTTGAATTAACGGGTCATACCAGTCTGTCTTTTTCCTCGCCCAATCAAGCCATGCGTGTAGTTCGTCGGTCATCGTTCCCTTATCCTGCTCGTTTCTTTCCACAACGCTTATATAATCTCGTAATTGCTTCACCTCATCATACCGTTTGGCTGTCGCAAGAAGTGCCCTGAAGTCCCTTAATTCTTTTTCTTTCCGAGCTTCAACTTCTTCTTCTAACCGTTTCTTTTCTCTCTGCTCTGCCCACCATCTTTGGTTCTCCTCTTTTTCTAACCTACCGTTGTGTCCAACGGTTTCAAGCTTTGCAATAATATTTGCTATCTGCTCTTCGAGAGGCGTTCTCTTGTTATCCCATTCTTTGTGAATGAGAAAATAATCCATTTTCAAGTAGATTATCCCAGTCGGCTTATAATCAGCCGAATACCTTCCTTCTGCTGGCGGCACTCTGACGGTACGTTCTCTCAACCCTATTTTTATTTCGGTTCCTTCAACTACAAAATAGGTCTCATCATTCTTGATTAGAATGTCATGTCCTCTATGACGTAGAGTTTTTACCAACGTATCCATGAAACGTAATGCCTGTGCAATAAGGCCCGACGTAACTGCTATTCTGATTTCGTTTCTGTCGGTTGATAGTATTCCAGTTCCCCAACGACCTTTAGCTTTGTTGTTTAAAGTTTCACGAGCAGCAACTATTAGTTTATCAGGTTGAGTTAACTTAGCGGGTACGGTAATTTCTTTCTTGGTCTCTATCTCTATTCGCTTCTCTAATTGTTTAACCGGTTTCCCAGGAACAATGTTATTTGAAGTGCCATATTCATCGATTGATATTGTGAGGATATTCTCGCCCGTATAAGAATTGTCAAGTGGAATAGGTGTAACGTCCTTCTTAAATTTTAGTTTAGTCCAATAGCCAGAGCCAGGCACAGGAATATTCATATTCTCACAAATCTTTCTGAAGTCTGGATATGGCACTTTATACTTTTTCGAAAGGGCGAGTAACGGCTCAGACCATACAAGGTCATAGAGTTCTTGACGAGTTATACTTACTTGTTCCATGATGCTGCGAGTTTTAGCAGGGGTTAATTTAAACACTTTATTAATCCTAATGTGAAGTCGCAAGGATGGCGGAATTGGTTGGCACCCAATTATGCACTTCGACCAGATGGGGTGTAATTGTTATCTACATCTATCACGTTATTATTACTTTTATAAAGTATTTAATCGAAATGAAGCGATGATTGATGACGTAAACGAATTTCAAAGCCTGCTGCATACTGTCACAGAAATAGCCAAAGCAGACGGTGATGAAGATATTGTAGGTCTGTTGACAAATTCTCAAATAACTATCCAAGAAACAGACTATGATAATTGGAATGGGGGAACATATGGCTACACCATATACATTTGCATTGATGTTAAAACGTTTATCAACCATCGAGATAAAATTGATAACGTTGAAAAAGCAATTGAAAGCAGGTTTTCGTTAGCAGTACGCCACTTAGACAACGAGAATATATCAAGAGTATCAATCGTTCCAAAGTCTTATAATATTAATGCACCAGCTCCTAACCCTCATCGTCCGTTTTCCGCAAGTGAGAACAAGAGACGAGATACTTTGACAGCCTATCTTAATAATGTTTCAGAAGACGAGTTGATAGAAGAAATTCTTCTCCCTCTTTTCAGACAGTTAGGGTTTCATCGTATTAGTTTTGCTGGACATAAAGATAAAGCTCTTGAATACGGTAAAGATATATGGATGAGATATAGCTTGCCAACGCAGCATATTTTGTATTTCGGTATTCAGGTAAAAAAAGGGAAGTTAGATTCCTCAGGTGTTACAAAAACAGGGAACGCTAATGTCGCGGAAGTCTATCAACAAGCATTGATGATGCTTGGTCATGAAATTTTCGATGCGGAGACAAATAGAAACGTACTGGTAGACCACGCTTTTATAGTGGCCGGTGGAGAAATTACAAAAGCAGCCAAAAACTGGATTGGCGGAAAACTGGATGCGAATAAACGAAGCCAAATAATGTTTATGGACAGAGATGATATTCTGAATCTGTATGTGGTAACAAATCTTCCTCTTCCTGATAAAGCAATAAACAAGCCGCCTCAAAATTCAGATGATTTACCATTCTAATGGCGGAACTGGTTGACGCGCAATTACCGCTTATCATGTGCTATCCAATCGACCTTTAAACAGCAAGAACAGCCACCAGTACGACTTTCAAAGGATTGCAATGCAAAACATAATGCAAGGTCAAATTACCTAAAACAAACAAGGAGCCACGATTTAACGTAACTCCTTGATAATCAGTGTGCCCCGAAGGGGAGTCGAACCCCTACTCACTTGCGTGAACCAGATTTTGAGTCTGGCGCGTCTACCAATTCCGCCATCCGGGCGTTACAGTTTTACAATCAGAAACGGTAAAACTGAATTAGTGGGCTGCAAATGTATCAATTCTTTGTTGAATCCGCAATAGGTATTTTTTACGGAAGTACATATCTTTTATTTGTTTTAGCAACTGCTCATCTTTGTCTCCCGCTTCAAATCTATCCGTAAGGGTTGTGGCATGCGATTCCCATGCCTGCATCTGTTCGGCAAGACTGTTCATAGCGGTAAGCCTGGCCTGCTCATTGTCGGGCATGTCTTCGAAGTCGCTTACCGCTTCGTTCAGGTCCATCATTTCCATCAGGAAGTCTGGAGGAAGGGTATATTTCTCTTCGTCTTCCAGCATGCCTGCCAACGTTAGAACATACGCCATTGTTTTGTCGGGGTCAGTAAGTGTGCGGTACGCATCATTATTAACAGCTGCCATTCGTAGGTTTTCGGCCATTTCATCTGCACCGGTAGAGGCGAAGCGGTCGGGATGGTATCGACGGCTGAGTTCGTAGAACTTGCTTTTAACTGCTGCTTTATCTGGGCGCATTGATACTGGCAGGCCGTAGAGCTCAAAGTAGTTTGTCATAGGTGGCAAAGGTAGCATAGTATCAGTCTACCTCCAATCACTGTTATTGTATCACGACCGAGTAGGCTATCTTTGTAGAAAATCATTACCGATGCTCAAATTAGGATTAATAAGGGAGCGCAAGGAGCTGCGCGATGACAGGGTGCCATTTACTCCGCAGCAGTGCAGAGAAATCTCAGACAAATACCCCGACGTTAGCATTGTCGTAGAACCATCGCCTGTTCGTTGTTTTACCGATAGTGAGTATCGGGCAGCGGGGATTACCCTCACCGAAGATCTGACCGATTGTGATATATTATTGGGCGTCAAAGAAGTGCCGGTTGATTATCTGATCCCGGACAAAACATACTTTTTCTTCTCGCATACCAAGAAGATGCAACCATACAACGAGGGGCTGATGCATGCGTTGATACAGAAGCGTATCCGCATGATAGATTATGAGTGTCTGACACACAAGGACGAGCAGCGGATTCTGGGCTTCGGTATATATGCCGGTATAGTAGGGGCGCACAATGGGTTGCTTACTTATGGAAAGAAGTTTGGTTTATACCAATTGCCTGCAGCACACAGAGTGCGGAGCTATCGAGAGCTGATACAGGCCTACGATAAGTCAATGATGCCGAATATAAAGATTGCGATAACCGGGTCGGGGAAGGTGGCTACGGGAGTGCTGGATGTAATGACCAAGCTTGATATAGAGCCGATTGAGCCCGAAGATTATTTGCTGCACGATTTTGACTATCCGGTATATACACACCTGAAAGGGGCAGATCTTTATGCGCGCAGAGATAATGACAAGTTTTTTCGGGACGACTTTCACGCTAATCCGGAGGCTTATAAGTGTTTGTTTGATGCTTATGTGGGGCAGACCGATATTCTAATGAATGGCATTTATTGGGAAGAAAGCATAGACAGGTTATTTGAGAAAGAAGCGATAAAAAGAAAGGATTGGCGTATAAGTGTAATTTCTGATATTACCTGCGATATTGATGGTTCTGTGCCTATCAACTCTGGTAGTACCACAATTGCCGATCCGGTATATGGTGTTGACAGAAACACGCTGGAGCGCGTTGCGCCATTTCAGTCGACAAAAGATATTATAGATGTAATGGCGGTTGATAATCTGCCGAATGAGTTGCCATGCGATGCGTCTGAGTATTTTGGTGTCCATTTTGAGAAGTATATATTGCCTGAGTTGCTGAAGCCGGAAAGCGATATCCTGAGAAGAGCAACCATTTGTGAAAACGGTAAGCTGACGCCTGACTATGAATACCTGAGCGACTATGCCTACTAAGCAATGCCATGGCCCAAAACAGAACGAATGATAACACTCGACTTCCGTAATATAGAACTTCGGCTAAGGCAGGAGGATGGTAAGACCCGTGTGTTTGACCCTATCCGTAAGAAGTGGCTGGTGCTGACTCCTGAGGAGCATGTGCGGCAGTATCTTATTGGTTTTCTGACCGAAAAGTTACGATACCCAAATTCTCTGACGGCGGTGGAGAAGGCCATACAAGTAGCCGGGTTGTCAAAGCGGTTTGACCTCGTGGTGTATGACCGAACCCATAAGCCATGGATGCTCGTAGAGTGCAAGAGTCCTGATGTGCCGATTACAGAAACTACGTTGCACCAATTGCTAAGTTATCAGGGTACTGTGCAGTGCCGATACTGGTTACTTACAAATGGGCACCAGACTTTTTGCGCCGATGCCGGTAATCCTAATGATATAAAGTGGCTTACAGAGTTGCCGCCCTACGGTGTGTAGGGTTGCGGTTGTAAGATGTCGGCATACTCAGAACTGTTGAGGACCGACAGCGCCCTGTTTACTACATTGTCATCTTTCAGCTTTACGGAGTAATAGCCGTTATCACGAAACAGATATCGTGCCAGTTGCGCCTTTATTTGCGTCTTGAAGTAGCGTTTGTTTGTAGGTTCGTTGAACTGCTTCATTACGTTTTGTCGTTTAGTAGGCGTAAGCATGGCAAGATATTGGTCTACTACTTGCCCTTCTCCTTTGAACGACTTTACAAAGTCAGATACGTTTTTGTACCGGAGCGTGGTTTTGTTATGAATAAAGTAGTCCCATATTGCTGTTCTCATTTCTTCGCTGAATGCAGCTTTTAGTACGGGCGATGACCAATATGTAGTGTCGTAGGGTACATACACATCTGGTGTGATGCCACCACCGCCGTACACAATGCGCTTGTTGGCGGTGTAGTAGCGGGTAGTATCGGCAATAGTAAATGTTTCGGCTCCGGTGAGCTCGCCGCTTTCGTAGCGATTTTCCAAATCGGCATGATAGGCTTCCTTGCCATCTGCAAATGAACGCTGTATACTGCGTCCTGATGGTGTATAGTAGCGAGCGATCGTTAGCCGCAGTGCTGCGCCGTCGGGCATTTCGTATTGCTCCTGCACCAAGCCCTTTCCGTATGACCTGCGACCGATTATGACGCCTCTGTCCCAATCCTGAATAGCCCCGGCAAGTATCTCACTCGCCGAAGCGGAACTCTCGTCTACAAGAATCGCCAGTTTTCCGCTTTCGAAGTCTCCTGATTTTTTTGCGTTGTAATCAAAACGGGGGGTGTTTCTTCCGGTTGTGTACACTATTAGTTTGTCATCATTCAGAAAATCGTCAGAGATAGATGTGGCTGCATCCAGGTAGCCGCCCGGATTGTCTCGCAAGTCCAGTATCATTTGACTGGCACCTTCCTTCTTTAGTTTCTTAAGTGCCTTAGAGAATTCATCGTATGTGGTAGCGCTGAACCTATTTATCTTGATGTAGCCGGTTTTGCCATCTACCATAAAGCTGGCATCAACGCTATAAAGCGGTATGATGTCGCGCACTATCGAAACTTCATTTGTCGCACCATCATCAATTCTTTGGAGGGTTACGGCTACTTCGGTTTTCTGTTTGCCACGGAGCAGGGAGATGATTCCCTCTGATGTAATACCCGTGCCTGCCACAATACTATCGCCGACCTTGATGATTTTATCGCCTTCGGTAAGCCCGGCACGATAGGAGGGGCCGTTTTCGACAACAGATGTTACTTCTATTGTGTCTTTGCGTATAGAGAACTCAATACCAATGCCCGAAAAACCTCCCTCCAAGCCCTCGTTTACATCTTGCAGATTGTCGGCGGGTATGTATACCGTGTGTGGGTCAAGTGGTTCCAGTATGCCGGAAACAGCGTCCTCGTACAGGAGGTTGGTATTCACAGTATCTACGTATTTCTGGTCTATCAGGTCTATAATTTCCTCTAGCCGGTCGTTGCGCTGAATAATAGTAGCAATATCCCGCTTGTTAACCAACGTATCCCGAAGGTTAAAGCCGAGTATCATTCCGATAATAAGCACTAAAGAAAAAAGGAGTGGTGTCCATACCTTGAATCTCCCACTATTATTTGCATCCATTTTTAGAAAATACGTACTACAAAGTTACGTGAATTGGTTTGGTGTGTAAAAAATAAACTATTAAAGTGGTTACAAATTATCTGCCGTGTAGCCGGGGTACACGGAATCAGGGATTAGTTAAATTGGAAATGCGGATGTATTGTGTTGATCATGTCGGAATTGCAGGATTGGTTAATCCGGAATTTTCCATCATTGTATCTAACCCGATTCCGCAGGGCTACGCGGGAATTTGCGCACCATGCTGCTTTCTTTTCGTTATTTTGATTACTATCTCATAATCAATTAGTTGTGCGAAAATATGCTCCCAAAATTGCTCATTTTTTGCGCACTCTTTGCCGGCATTTTTGGAGTATGTGTGGTCTGTGTGCGTGGATATTGTGGCTGAATTGTAACATAATGACAGGGGTGGGTTTATGATGATATATGCATCAAAAATCAAGCCAAATTTTGAGGAATTGGTTAATTAGTTGATTGAGGGGATTTGGGAGTTATTGTTCTTGTTTCAAGGCTGTAGATATAATAAGTGAGACGCACCCCATAAATTTATGAATACTTTGGTAGCGTAATTTTTAGGTATATTAATCTTGTTATCTTTAACATGTGTTGTTTGCCCTTCTTGTGATTATTGGTGAGGAAAAATAATAATGGCGAAATATTATTAATTATCTTCAACCACACCAAAGAACTCCTTCTGAACATTAATTCTATTGCATAGGAAGCCAAAATTCCTGAATTTATAGTGCAGATATTTTTCAATGTCAGTCTCATGGGTTGATAGTAATATTTGATAGTCTGAAAACTCATGGCGCATTAGTTCAATCAAGGCATGCACATTAATATCGTCTAATGTTTGAATAGGATCATCAACTGCAAGAAATTTGAAGTGTTGGCTCGTTTTGTAAACCTTATTTAGAGAAAGACAGAAGGCAATTGACACTACTGCAAGCTGACCTGAACTAAGATGATGGACGATGTCGTGATTTGAATTACTGTCAGTCAAAAACCTGACACGAGCAGTATTCGGCTGCATTTCAATGAAAATTCCAATGCCTTGTTGATAGTTTTGAAGAATTTTACCAGAGTATAAGTAAAACGGGATTTTAATGCGTTCAATCATGTCCCGCTTAAAATCTTTTAATGCTTTCGAATACGTTTCTTTTACTTTGCTAATATTCCTTTCCAATACTTGAAACCTCTCCAATCTCGCCGTCAAAACTTGAAGTGAAAAATGCCTCGCTTGGTCGTATTTAACTGTTATATACTCCCGCTTCCGATTTACTTCATCCGAAGAAATAAGCTTTGAAACATCTTCCCCAAATAAATCTTTGAAAAGATGCTTGTGAAGTAATTTATTCTGATCCGGTACAATTTCAGACATTTTTTGCCTTAGACTGGTCTCAAAATTATAGACCCTTTCTTGAAAAAGGGAAAATGAAACCGGCGCACTTAACATTTGGTCTCCCAAGTCTATTCCTACTGTAGACAATAAAGCGATAAAGCGACCGATTGCATCTCTGAAACCTTTGTATTCGGTCAGAGAACTAAAAAACGCAGAATCAAGTTCATTCTCTGGCAACTCAAGGAATTCTGCAGCGCGGTCTCTAGCTGGCATTTTAAAGTTCCGTTCAATTGCCAAATTAGCAACGTTTAGTGTTTCTACATTTTGAGAATTGTGGAGTATCAGAGCATCAGTCTTTAGTATAACTGCCTTTAATAGCTCCTCACTGGTTTGCCAATTTGTATCGCAAAGAGGGCAGTTTTGAGGCCGATGTACTACTTTAGGCAATTTACTTGAGTGAGTGACCGCTTTCTCTCTCGCATCATTAAGGTCTAAGATAATCTTATCCAGATCATTCATTGCAGCCACTATTCTAACCTTTTGTGCAATCGCCTCTTTGTAACCTGCAACAAACTGGTCGGTGAAACCAAACTCCAAAAGCTCCTTTTCGGCAACAATGTCCCCTTCAATACTGGATAAGATTTTCTTGGCACTTCCTATTCTTCTGTTTAATACCTCATATGAATTATATCGTTCAGTATCAGTTAGCAGAAAAAGGACAAAGGCAGATTTAATGGAACGTTGATTTAATACTGCATTTATCCCCACTACAACCTTTTCCTTCTTATATTCGTCGAAACTAAAATTGTTGATAAATTCGGTAAGGGATTCAATATCTTTTAAATAGACATTGAAACTGTCGAGAATTTCATCCGTTGCCTTACCAGCGAATAATTCTTCCTGGTCATAGGATAGATATATGTCTGGGAATAATGCTTGGTAAGTCACAGAAGATGACTCTGAAGTAACTGTCCCAAGTCTCTCAATTTTCTGTCTAAGCTCCTCTGTTAGCTCTTTAATCTTCCTATGCGTTTGGCGAATATTATCTAACTCTTGGCTCTGCTTTTGGGTTTGAAAAAGAAAGTCCAGCTCGGATTTTTTTTCGTCTTCATCCTTTTTTAGGAAATAGATATTCTCCTCTTGCTGGAGGTAGTTAAACAGCGGATACAAATTAACATGGCTAAGTTGCGTATCGGAAAAGAACAGTCGATCGATAAAGGCTTGATCTACATGTGTATATTCACTGGGTACAAACTGATTTCTAAAAGTGCTAACATCCTCAATTGCTGAATAATACGTTGTGAGTATGCTCCACGCATTTGGCTTAAATCTTCTACCAGCATCTTGCCTGCCATCGTGTGCCTTGTCCAAAAACTTCACAATAACATGGTAAGATGCACTGAGATCGTCTTGAAGCAATAGCTTTAGAACAACATCGTTACCTTTAGTGTTTTGGTAAAAGGGCTTTAGGTAGTCTGCATTATCTTTCGTTACATCGCTAAAACTGTCAGTCCGTTGAAGCTTGCCACTGAGGCACAGTTCAACGGCATCAAATATTGTAGTTTTACCAAATCCATTTGGTCCACTCAGGATAGAAAAATTACAATCCTCTAAATCAATGATTTTAGGGGAGTCTATTCCTTTGAAATTTTCAATGTAAATTTTTAAAAGCTTAAGCATGACATTAAAAATTTGAAATGAACTGCAATATATCTTCTTCATTGGCATTTGGAGACAAAACCTTACCGCGGATTTCTAGCCAGTTTAAAGTGTCGGGATTGCCTAGTTCAGTCAGCTTGTTAAGTAGGATTCTTTCCTCCGCAGTCAAACGGTTTTCCAACAATGCTTCTATTGAAGTAAGTTCAACATTTCTGTCAATGGGAGTCGGCAAGAATGGAAGTTTCAAGAATAGCTGCATCGTAACAAAGTACTGCTCATCAGCGGTCATTTGCCGTTTGAAAGCAACAAAAGAAGTTGAATTAAACAGGGTCTCTTTCAGGCTACGTAAAATGTCGTTGGACTGCAAAAGGACATGTATTGAATCGTCGGTGTATACAATAACGTACTTCTTAAAATAATAAGCGTCTTCTTCTATCAGAAGGATTTTGTTCTTGATGAGGGGCAAATCAGTTTGAAAATTCCGAACCTTTACTGCGAGAATTAAAGAGGTGTTTTTTTCAATTTCGCTATCGTTAGCTCTTAATTCATCAAATACATCTAACGGTGAATTATCACTAATTTTCCATCCAATCAGATCATCTATTGATAGTACCTCAAGCAAGTAAAATTCTTTGCGTTCGACATTTCTATTACGATAAAAATCTACGGTTTCCCATTCCCGGATTCGGTCAAAATCATTAACGGTAAATATTCTTTTTAAGAGATTTCTCATGGTGCTTCATTTAAGGTATCTATTGCATCTTGAATTTTGATGAACTTAAGGTCTTTCATCTTCATAAAGCGTTTTTCATCTCCTTCCCGGATTAAAGGAGAGAGGATAGCTGATAGACTGCCTTCATAATGTTGGGTAACTAAAAAGTCCTTTTCATAAGCAGAAAAATCAATATCTGTATTGTCTAGAATGCTTTTTGTATGACGCCTTATCATATTAGCTACGCCCACTATTGACGTCAATAAGTAACTGGATTTTTTGAAATAGCTCGGTATCAATTTGTCGTCGAGATTATATCTCGCCCCATTAATATAAACTAATGCCCACAAGAAAGTGGAATAAAAATTATCCCTGACAAAAAAGTCATCGGGAACGATTTGTGTTTCAAGTCTAACGCCACCGGAAGTATGTGGGTTGATGTTTCTTAGAAACTGCTGAAAATCTGTATCATTTAATCGATAAATCTTTACTAGCGCATCTGTAACTGCGGCTTCATGTGCTTCTTCGACTTCAATTTCTTCATTGTCAAGTTCAGAAACGAAATATTCAAATGTCTGATATAGTCTTTGGCGAATAGCGACAAGTCTTGCGGCTGCGGGTGTAGCTGGGTTCAATATAACTTGCCTTACATCTTCTAAACTAAAAGAGATGTTGTAATCAGCCTGTCCCCTGAGAGCATGTTCATGGCGAATTTTATCATCCAACGAAGATAAAAATGCCTCTATTGCTGTTTTCCTATGCGGCTCATTTTCGGATTGGTCATGGTCTTCATTTCTAAGTAACGTCGCAACATCTGAATCAAGGTAGCCTATTATAGAAGTTAGTGGACAATAATTAACCTCATCCATATACAAATAGCGAACAACTCCATATGGGTTTTCATGTGCTTCAAGATCATTCCAGTTTGTGATTTCACAAGTTGTGTGGAGATATTTCACTTCTCCATCCTCAAATATCTTTAGAGCATCTGTGTATGCACTAATCGTCGTACTGCCATTCTTTGCCTTTACCTGATGTGCTTCTAGAATAGCAGAGCCTAACCTTATGCTTGCATCTTCATGTGCTTCACATTCTAGCCAATAGTCATTTAGATTCACCGGAGTACCGTGCAAAGAATTTATTTTGCGCAAAGCAATTAACAAGGCAATTTTCCCTTGATGCGAATATCCACTCCAACTCGCCGTTGCATTTCTTGACATGGAGAACCAAGGTAGGAAAATGATCTAAAGTTAGTATGTTATTCGTATTGTTATTTTATTGCGTTTTTGTATGTCGTTTTTTTTGCACTTGTTAATACCCTTCACCCAAAAGCTCTTGCCGGGCGAAATATTGCTAGCGCATGAAGAGAAAAAAATAAACGCATTATTACGTGCATTAAAAATGCCATGCCAAATCATCCGAGTTGCAAACTCGGACGAGCAATTCCTTTTCTTTTATGTCAATTTCCGAGTTCGCCATGTCTCCTTCCTTCAGCGGGACACAGCAAACCATTCCGCTTGTTGTCACAAGGCACCTGCCCGACACCGAAGCCACAGTCGAGGCATGTCCGAAATGAATGGAAGCATAAGCTTACTTATTCATGGGCGTAGTAGGTGTTGGTTTTACGTTGGTTGGTTTGAGGTCGCCATTTGAATCTACTTTCATTATGATTATATCTTTATTCAGAATCCTGTCTCCGTTTTTAGAGATGTTTTCCAGCTCGGCTTCCATGTATGGATTCCTGTTAGATAGCGCTGTTTCTACTTTGCCCGCTGCGGTTATGGTAAAGTAGTAATAGGTATGGTCATTATCTTCCCGAAGGTCATGGTGACCTGCGGAAAAATGCTTGCCGTCAATGGTTATATGAACAGAATAATCACCCGGGGGCATGGTCCCCGTCGTGAACAATCCCAGATTGTCAGACTTTCCCGTTACTGTACGGTAATTCCCGGCAAGGTTTATCTTGGCACCTTCTATGGGGTGGTGTTGCTCGTCCATCACTTTGCCCATCATCATTAGTTTTTGTGCTGTCGCGGTGGCACAGGAGCAGGCAACCAGACATATTAATGCGATATAAGTAGTGACCGGATTGTTCATGATTGAATGATTTGATTGATACTCAATATAAACATTATATCTATAATTTATTTCAAAAGCCTTGTTAAGAATAAAACCAAAAGAAATGCTGCTTCGTAGGTAAGAGGGTATAATATTTCGTTATTCCCAAAAAACCAATAATCATGAAAAAGATTGTAACAGTAGCATTTGCAGTGGTATTGCTGATAACCACAAGTCTGACAAACCTATTTGCCAAGAAAGAGGTAATGGTAGGTGGTGCACCCATGTATCCGACAAAGAACATTGTAGAGAATGCAGTAAACTCAAAAGATCATACAACACTGGTAGCAGCCGTAAAGGCAGCGGGGCTGGTGCCGACATTGCAGAGTGATGGGCCGTTCACCGTTTTTGCACCAACAAATGCTGCATTTGAGATGTTGCCAAAGGGCACCGTTGAGGCATTGTTGAAACCGGAGGCTAAAAGCAGACTGACGGGTGTACTGACCTATCATGTAGTTGCCGGCAACGTAGATGCAAAAGACTTAATGAAAATGATAAAAAAGGGGAACGGAAAAGCAACATTAAAAACTGTTCAGGGTGGTGAGTTGACCATCATGAAAAAGGACAAAAAGCTATGGATTAAAGATAGCAAGGGTACAGTGGCAATGGTTACTATTGCTGATGTTCGCCAGAAGAATGGTGTTATTCATGTAATAGACAAAGTGTTGCTGCCTTAATTTGTTCTTTCATACTGATTGATGTTATCTTTGGGGGGGGAGTTATTCCCCCCAATTTTTAATATTCAACGTTGAGCAAGGAGAGCATATCGGTATTCGATATTTTTAAGATAGGAGTTGGGCCGAGTAGTTCACACACTTTGGGTCCGTGGCGCGCTGCATTGAGGTTTGTAGATACGCTCAATGCGAGGGGGCTGAACACTGTTCAGAGCGTAAAAGTGTTGCTGTATGGCTCTTTGGCAAAGACGGGAAAAGGGCATGGTACAGATGTGGCCGTATTGATGGGGCTTATGGGAGCAGACCCTGTGACGTTTGATGTCAATCTGATTACACCGGCCATTGATAGGGTTAAGACCCAGAGCATGATTCTGTTGGGGGGCGAGCAAGAGATTGCTCTAAACTTCAAGTCTGATGTTGTTTTTCTCATGACCGAAAGCCTGCAATATCATCCCAATGCACTCACGTTTTTGTGTTCGTTTGATAATGGTGATGAAATAGCCGAGACATTCTTCTCCATAGGTGGTGGCTTTGTCATCAAGGAGGGAGAGGAAAGCGGCAACGGAGCGTTTGTAGACCTTCCACATCCTATAGATAATGCCTCCTTCCTTTTGGCAGCGTGCGACAAAACGGGATTAGATATTTCTGATGTGGTAATGGAGAACGAACGTATCTGGCGATCAGATGCCGCTACAAAGGCGGGGGTCTTGAAGATATGGGAAGTAATGCGTTCCTGTATTTACCGGGGGTGTCATGAGCGGGGAGAACTACCGGGTGGGCTAAAGGTAAAGAGACGCGCTGCAGAGCTGAATTCCAAACTGGTAAAAGATAATGTGTATAACAACTATGACGAATGGTTGGCGTTGATAAAGCGCGGAGGCAGTTCTTTTAAAACCACCCTCGACTGGGTAAGCTGTTTCGCACTGGCGGTGAATGAAGAAAATGCCTCTTTTGGCAGAGTAGTAACCGCTCCCACCAATGGGGCAGCAGGGGTAGTGCCTGCAGTGCTACACTACTTTCTGGCTTTCTGTGATGTGGATGACGAAGAAAAAATAGTTAAGTTTTTATTGACAGCGTCAGAGATTGGTAGCATCTTTAAGAAAGGAGCCACCTTGTCTGCCGCTATGGGCGGCTGTCAGGCAGAGATAGGGGTTTCTTCTTCTATG
>JAUHYD010000028.1 GCA_030426665.1 Bacteroidia bacterium
AACTTTTCGTATCAAGTATATAGTTCCGGAATTTCCAAACCACACATTGCCCAAAATTCAATATGCCGTGCCGGTCAGCCCACGCACTCTACTCACAGGGCAAAGCTAAGTTACATAACGTGTTGTTGATAGGACATTTGTCCTATAACCACATTATATAAAATAGCCACTACTCTGCCCGGCAATCTGTTTGTCTGTGGCTCTCACACCCCGATGGTAGTTGTTCCTATAATTCATCTTATATTAAGCATCAGCAGGCACCGAAGTAAAATGTGTGCCTTTGCTGGCTTCAAGGTGAAAACATAAGATAGAAAATTATAGGACATTTATTCTTAACAACTATTAGGCTATTCCTATAAGATGTAAAAGAAACAAATGAAAACCAGAAGCTCCTTGATACAGCTTCTATAGTGATTTATCTTTTTTAATTGATTGTATCTTTGGAGTGATAAAAAAATGCAATGGGGAATAATAATCATCGTTTTTTCAATACCTGTTTTGCTATTAATAGTGCTAATATGCCTATACATATTCCAGCCAAAAAAACGAAAAGAAAAGTTACCACCTCAATTGCCTTCACAAATTGAAAATTCTTCTCGATTTCAACAATGTAATAAACAGCAGCAACAATTGTCCCAAAAGCAATCGCAAGGTTTGCAATCAGCATTTTCCGATTTATGGACAACAATGATGATTGGATTTTTCCACTAGAAACATTTGCTTTTTTAATCAACGGATTTAATTCAGCCTGCTGTTGTGCGACAATTACTTGATATTTTAATAGCAAGTCAGCATTTTCTTCTCTTTTCTGCTTCCTTTTTATAAATGCTGAATATGGCTTTGCCTCATCTTCTTTTGTATTTAGAATTTCATATAGCTGAAAAGCTCCGTCATCTAACCTAGCAACATTAGAATCAAATGTAATTAAGTTCCAACTCTTTAAGATTTTTAAGGCATTTCTGAATGCCATATCTAAAGAGTTTCCTGTAGTATCCTTTGGGTATACATTTTTTTCCAAATCATTAATTAGTAAAGCATGATCATGTGCTGTTACTAACTGAAACAGTATCTTGTTCATTACTTCTGTAGGAAATGAATAAACCTCAGATAAGAAATCTAAGTTATCATCAGATATACTTTCTTCTGATATTGGTTTTAAAAAACTACTAAAATCAGGTGTGTCCATGCAACGTAATTTTCCACCAAGATACTACCCTGCTGTTATATTACAAACTACCCTATTTACTGGTAGTAAACTTTTTGTACTTTGTGTGAAAGGTTTATAATATGAATAGAAATACGGCTAGAAAACTTATCAAAGAAGTTCAAGATGAGCTAAATACTAAAAACATTGTAAGGCAATTCTGGATGGACAAAGTTTATGGATATGTATATGCAATCTTTGGAGATAACAAGAAGTCGATTGCTATACCAATGTTTGATACTTATTATCAGGATCGGCCTTTTACAAAATGGCCAGATAAGGATGAAAAGGTACAAAATTTAAGGGAGTTATTTGAAGTCTATCAGAAAATGATAGATAATAAAGTATATTATAAAAGAAATATACTATCCAATTCAGATAATAGTACACTTTTTACAATTTTAATTGCAATAGTTACGTCAGTTGGAACTGTTGGTTACATTGAGGGGCAACGCTCTGCAAATATTGAATTTAGCAATAACACAAAGAAAATTCAATCTTTCACTGATTCACTTTTCACCATCAAGCAACTTGAACAGAAGTACAAAGGTTATTATGATAGCTGCCAAAATATACAGCAACCACCATTTACTATCAAAGGAAATAAAAAGAAATAAGTACAACTTTATCTATTTGCGGAGTACCCTCCTTGTTTAATTAATATCCAAGCTCCCCTATAGACATCAAATTGGGAACTTATATCTGAAAAAGAAATTGAGTTCAGTTCTATAATCCGGCATCTGGTTAAGACCTAAACTCCATAAATGTCCTATAATTAGACATTATATGTAAGTAAGAATACTGTTATTGATGTCTTTTTTTATTGGTAGTATTCCTTACGTTAACATAATGCGAGTACATTATAGAACAATCATACAACTTTGGCTTTCTGTCTACTAACCACACCAATAAAACATCTAATCGCTATATTGTGTTCTAAAGAAGAATGTGATGACAGACGCACAAAGTATAAAGCTTGGCAGATATACAGCACTGTTGTCGTTTACAATTGGAACGAGTATTCTTTTCTTCTTTTACATGACCTCAGCCGATATGTACCTGTTTATCGGATATATATATGCAATATTTGCCGGAATAGTAAATCTCATCGTTTTACTTTTTCTGATACAAAGAAAAAAGGATTCTGTAAATCGCAAGCAATATTCAATAACCTATCTATTGGTGTTGCTTAATATACCGGTGCTTGCACTTTATTGTTTTTTAGGGATTTTTCTACTCAATGTAATGCGGATAACATTTGGTAATGCAACTGATAGTACACTTTATGACATACACATAACAGGATGCGAGAACCATAGCATAAACCAATTGAAACCCGGTGAATCAAAATGCATTTGGGTAGGTATTCATGGCGATTGCTCCATTGATATCGATTACCTACATAATGATGAAAGAAAAGCGGTTAATGTTGCCGGCTATGTTACGAATTCAATGGGCCAAAGCATTGAATTCAATATAGGCGAATCTGAATCAGTATTTTGATTGCCATAACAAAAACGTCAGCGCAACAATTAACGTCTGTGGTTGCGCTTTTCATCCAAAGCGTTCATCGAACCGGTTTTGCCAATCTTAGCGTTTTCTATTTTCCGTTGGTGGTATTCAAATACTTCGGGAGCGTGACTTGTCAGCATAACAACCTCAAATTTCCTGATGATACATTTTGTGGCGGCAACCGCCTCATTAAATGCTTTAATGTAGTATTGATCAATGTCGCTCAACTGGTCTTCCTTTACCCCTTTGAATTCCTTCCCGGATTCGGCAACCATAGTTATCTTATAATAAGGCATGTGTCAAAAATACAGCAGCAAAGTCGGGACTTATCCACAATTTGAAATTTGTGGATAAGTCATTGTCGCTTACGCAACACGAATTACTTTTAGGTCAAGCCTATATATGCGTATTGTTGTTCAGAAAACCAACGACCTACTTAATCGCAACGGATAGCACCCGGAGTAGATGACCGCCACATCTATAGCTTTTCAAACCGCTTTACTGAACTTCTACCCTCCCCTGCTATATACAGAAAGTAAATTCCGGGTGCCAGGGATTGCACATCAACTGTTGTGCCAGATGGCACCTGTTGTACGGTCTTAATAACCTGTCCTACAACGTTGGTGATAGTAACGGTGTTGATCTGGGTATTTGTCGCATTAATATACAGCTTATCATCAACCGGATTGGGATAGATAGCAAAATCATCTCTGTCCTCTACTGCTTCAATAGCTGTAGGGAAAGGAATGTAATTGGTAACTGTATTAGTCAACACAACAGGATTGTAGTCAAAATAAATACCAGCGCGATTTTTGATTTCTGTGCCATACGGTAGCCCGGAGTTCGATTTTACCTTAAAAACAAACATGCCATTACATTCATCATGATGAGAGCTATCAAGTAAGTTGATATTCGGGAAGTCGAATTTTACAATATTGTGCCCACCTGAAGAATACATAATTGTATTTATCGGATGGTGTGATGATGCCAGTATATTCAGCGAATTAAACGCAACATTGTCGGGCAATGTGTCCAGAACATATATATTAAACGCCGTATCATTTCCGGTGTTCTCAAATCGAACCGTATATTCCAATTCATCGCCGGACGAAAATTCGCCCGGTGGATATACCGCAATGTCGTTAGGGTCATACCCGGCTTTTACAGTATCTACTCTTACTATTATGTTATTCGACGGGTTTATATCTCCGGTTAGTGGGGTCAACTCATGCCTTGAGTTCACCGTGTCGCCGTACGGCAAACCTATGCTCCCGGGCGTTTCAAAGATTGACCTGATATAGGCAGATGAATTTACAGTCATTGAATACAAAAGCCAGGAAGGATTGCCGTCGGTAATAGCACTGGGGGCGGGACTGGAGATAAGGAATGAATACTTAGGACTTATTGAAATTTTATGAGTTGCAGTAACAGGATTGCAGTGGTTGTTTTTCAAAATCGTCTCACACCTTATCTGATGGGTACCACATGACAATCTTACAAAACCCTGCAAATCAAAATCACTCGAAGAACCACAATGGAAACCGAATCGTTTTGGAATGGTGAATACACCTACAGTATCAAGTATAATACCACTGGACGGGCAATCCAATGTATAGCCGGTAGGTGCTTGCAGCAGCCGATACTGGTAAACCGTTCCGGCCGTACCAGTGTTCATGAAGTTGATACTGTTATAGCAAGAGAGGGTGTCGACCGGAGTACCGCCTGTACTGACCTCAATCAGCGCAGGACTGTACAACTCATAATCGGCAGCATCATAAACGCAGTTTGAATTGGCATCGACATACAATCCGGACGTAGAAAAGCCACAATGTAATTTTGTCAAATTTATTATTATCGAATCACATCTGAAACCAAGCGAATCATCCATTACAATTTTGAAAGTATAATTACCGGGTATTGGGATATCGTAGGCAAAATTAGCCACGCCGGTAAAAGACACAAAGGAAAAATAAGACAAAGTCGAATCAACGGTGCCATTGAAATAGGAACGCACATTTAGTGTAGTGGAAGATGTATAAATATGAAGGTATGTTCTGGAGCAATCCGTTGTATCATATGATACAGAATATCCGGTAATCGCAAACTGTGCGTTACCCTTAGTTGTTGCCATCAACAATACGATTATTATAGGATAAAATAGTTTATTCATAGGTCAAATTTTTTACTTTCAAAAAAATGAAATTATGATTTATAAGCGACATAACCATAAAAAATGTCACTTGCATTCCTTGTCTGCGACAAGTATACAACTGCATAATGGCAGCAACCAGGGTTACCTACCGCAGGCTGTTCCTAAATACGGAGTAGTTACCCTTTCCTATTCTGCCTTTTTTATACCTTTAGGCATACCATTATGAGAGTAGTTTTATTGGTTATTATGTTGTCCGCCCGATTCATGGCATACGGTCAGCTTTCGCCCGACGAATTGAAGAATAGGTTCACAACACATTATCTGGATGGTTTTTCGACGGAATGTGCAGAAGATCGAAATCTGGTAGGTCCACATTATCCGGTATTTGAGGGAATGCAAGAGCTGTTTGCCGGCTGTTTCGAAGATGTCAGCATATACCTTGTTCGTTTTAGAGACTCCGGCAGGCTAACACCAAGACAGCCGCTTTTGTACCCCGAGGTATATGCTGTCGATAATAAAAATGGTTCTTTTGTAACTTTTGAAGAACAGGAAGAATTCATCAAATTCATTAATACGACCCGCAATCCTATAGCCAATGTTGACAAAGCATATCTGTACCTTAGTTTATTCCTAAAAGTACATAAAGAAGCAGCCTTAGGTTTTGGTACGGGTGCATATCCTGCATTCTATGCTCCGGAAATTCGTGTCGGCAGCGTATTTGCCGGTAGCGATAGCCTTAGGTATCTGATGTTTGATTGGCCGGGTGGTCACCGTTCCAGAGATGTCCCTCCGGGTTTAGCGAGCTCTACAGTACGGCGAATAGTTATGTACTCCAACCAGAGAAGGTGCATTATACAAAAAAGCCCTATGAAACAACGACATCAATTTCGTTTCGATGAAAATGGCAAGTTAATTGACATTGCCACAGATACAATGTATTAATAATAACCCTATTCTTGCTTATAATGACTTTGTATAAAAGACTGATTCTCCTTACTACCATTTTGTCGTGACAATCACGAAACTGAACGTTTAACAAACTAACTATCGCACGAAGTACATCTTCATTACTCCCTTATTTTTTGCTTCAATTTCGCCCCTATATACGCAATTGAATTTTTCCTTAACTAATTCGTAAGTTGACTGAGAGATATTTATAGCACCTACTTCGCTGTTTTGTTCCATACGGGCAGCGGTATTTACTGTATCACCCCATATGTCATAAGCAAACTTCTTTATACCCACAATCCCCGCCACCACACTTCCGCTATGCACGCCTATACGCACAGCAAAGGTTTCATTGATACCCAGCTTTGATAGCCTGGCTGCCATGTATTTGTTTATTTCTACTGCAGCCGCAACAACCTTTTCGGCATGCAGCGGATCGGGAGTTGGCAGACCTCCGACAGCGAGGTACGCGTCCCCGATTGTCTTAATTTTCTCAATCCCATATTTGCCCACAATTTCATCGAATGCCCGGAAGCAAGTATCCAGCTCGTTTAGCAAAACTTGTGGACTCATTCGCTCGCCTGCTTTCGTGAAATTTGCAAAATCAGTAAACATCACCGTTACGTCATCGTAATATTTGGCCTCGATATTTCCCTTCGCTTTTAATTCTTCAGCCACTTCCTCCGGCAATATATTTCGCAACAGCACTTCCGATTTTTCTTTTTCAACCCGCAACTCTTCATGCTGTTTTTCTATTTCTTCTTTTTGGGATACTATTTCTGCAGTCCGCAATGTGACTTCCTGTTCAAGGACTTCTTTCTGCCCTTCAACTATTTCTTGTTTCTCCCGCTCTTTTGCCAGATTCTCTTCCGAAAGTTTTTGAATTGACTTTACCTGAGCAATTAATTTTCGTTGATTTAGTCCGTTGCGCCTACCCAATATCAATACAGCCCCCAGCGGGTATATATATACGACCATGGTAGCGAGATAGTCGACCAGGGGACCCGTGTCAACATTTATTGAACCATTAACTGAGTTAAATGCTTTTGCAATTATCACAATCAATGAACCAAAAAACACTATAACAAACACTATCAGAGGCACGAGACAGGCAAGGAGTATGACGCGTGCTTCCCATTTTTTTTGCCCTATCCCCTTTATTAGTTGGTAGATGGCGGCAGCTATCACATATAGGTAAAGTGAAATAATAATCAATACGAGCACCCAACGCCCGGGAAATATATAGAAAACAGGAATGCCATACCGCACGCTCGGTATAGCACAAATTAATACCGCTACAACAATTAATAGCAGTATCTTCTTTGGCCGTTCCCTATTTCGCAATACTTTACAGAAAAATATAGTAAGGAATTCAAAACTAAAAACTCCCAGAAAAGCCTCGAGGTTATAAAGTATATCAGTATGAAACCCATCCCACAAATAAGATAATGCTGCGAAAAGACAAAACAACGCGAAATACAGGTTTTCCTTTTTTTCTCTGAAAAAGATAAATAAAACAATAAACACAATACCAAACGCCAGATAGTAATACCCCTTACAATCCGAATCATTTTCGTCAGCAATTTTCCCCTTTTTGATTTTTTCTGCCGGACCTTCCTGAATCATATCAATATCCAGCTGAAGTGAGTGCGTTTTATAGGGAAGATAGTCGATATGCAGCCGCTGATATTTTCCGGCAAACAGAATATTCTTAAACTCATCAGTTGTGAAACTTCGTTCGCTTCCTTTCGGGGCATACAGCCCCGACTTAAAAATACTACGTCTGTTTAATGATACGTTTACAGACCCATCCAGTGTATAGCGGAGCGTAATTATCTTGTTTTGAACAGCAGTATCTGCAATAAAATCGGTGGTAAGCTGTAGGCTCACAAGTCGCCCTATTCTGTTAAGGGTATCAGGCTTTCTGGTGAGGCACTTAATTGAAGTTCCGTCGTTATACTTTGCCACAGCATACCAATTGAATTTCTTTAAGATATTCAAAGAGGTGGTGGTATCATTTTTACTCTGCTTTCCGATATAACTCAATGTATCAGTCTTCGCAGACAACTGAGCGACAGTCATCAACAACAAGCACAAAACCATTACCAACCTACTCCGAAATTGCATACCCCTTAATTTTCGCAACGGATGCTAATATAAGCAACTGACCTCAGATATTCAGGAAGGCATTAAAGAGATTACATTAAAGCGGTGATATCTATTATAATAATCAGAAAATCACGATTCATTAAAGGAATATGTCGATGCTGCATCCCGCGTTATGTTGTGTGAAAACGTTAACTTCATTTTCAAATCAAATGCCCGGCATGAAACTACTGGTACTTCTTATACTCTTTGGCATTGCCATTCCTAAAAGTACAATTAATACTATCGCAGGTTGTCATAGTCAAACAAGTTTCGGCTTTACAGGTATTGCCACCTCAACTGTATTGTCTGAGCCTAACCAAATCACAGTTGATAGAGCGGGCAATATTTATATTTCTGAAAGTGGTAATAATATCGTGAGTCGGATAAATACGGACGGAACAATAACCGTCGTTGCCGGTAACCGCACAAAGGGATATTCTGGTGATGGAGGCCCGGCAACTTCGGCTAGCTTGTTCGCTCCGACAGATGTTGCGTTTGACAGGTACGGCAATATGTTCGTAGCCGATGGGTGGAACAACTGTATTCGCAAAATAAATTCGCAGGGAATCATTACTACTATTGCCGGAACAGGCATACCAGGGTTTTCAGGTGACGGAGGATTGGCAACAAAGGCTTTACTCAGGTGTCCAATGGCATTAGCTTTTGATAGCAAGGGTAATTTGTACGTTGCAGATTGCAGTAACTACCGTATCCGGAAGATTACCCCACTCGGTTTTATTTCAACTGTTGGTGGAACGGGGATTCGCGGCATTTACGGAGACAATGGACCTGCTACCAAAGCTATGATAGGTAGGACAACAGACATAGCAGTCGACTCTAAAGACAATATTTACATAGTAGATGACGGAAATAACCGCATCAGAAAAATCTCCAAAACAGGTGTCATAACAACAATTGCAGGAACGGGTGACGAGGGGTATAGCGAGGACGGTACCCTTGCTAAAGATTGTCTGACCAAATACCCGTATGGCATATTCATTGATAAGGATGACAATATCTTCTTTTCTGACAACGGCAATGTTGTTATCCGAAAAGTAGACAAAAGGAATATCGTTACAACCGTTGCCGGCAGCGTTCTGCAGCCGGGATATTCCGGTGATAGAAATGCACCACTAAGAGGAAAAATCTTTAATCCGGGAGGTATTGCTATAGACCATTCCGGTAATTTGCTAATTGCAGACTATGGCAATAATGCAGTGAGAATAGTGACGAATGTCTATGAGTAGTCGTTGACCTCCCTCCGAAAGACCGGAAAGTTGTAAAATAGAGACCTCGGGACATTAGCTCATACATTAATATAAATAAAATCCATTTATGTAAAGGAGCAAATTTCGTTCTTTTCGGAGTTCATTCCCGACATCCTTGACATATCGCTCATTTTTTAAATATAAGAATAGTTTTTATCGCTTATTGGCTTCCAATGAGGCGATATATGAAAAGGTTCCCCATTACTGATCCCTACTCTTACCTCGTGTTGTTTTTATTGTCATTTCCTACACTGCATGAGATTATACGCGAGCGGCAATGGCATTGATTAAAATTTACGGCCAAGGCAGTGTAATCCTAAGTTTACCTGTATATCGGCACATTCAGCCCCGCATATAGGTTTATGCCATATTCACTTTTCACAAATGCTGACAGCAAATCATCGCTACCAATAAAGAACCCTCTCGTAAGAATACCCAAACCGACTTTAAACCTGCTTGATAGCGTGCTATATGTAAGTGGCAATCCCATACTTACATCCTTGGTTTCATATCTTGGAGTAACAGTGAGCTGATTATAGTAGGAGTTGCCAAGCCTGCTCCTACTGGCAGTATTCATCAAAAGGGTCACATTGCAGTAATAGTCGTCTTGTATATGATAATCGCCACCAAGCATTACTCTGGTAGGCATATACACACGAGCAGACTTTTGTCTGATTTCAGCAGTAAAGCCTCTGTTTTCAACATACTTTTTTATGGATTCAAAGTTCTTCACATTATCTAATATCCCAACGCCTGTCACATTGCCGCTGCCGGAAAATATTTCATTTGTGTTGGCCTTTGCAGAATAGCCAACCATACCGAGGTCGCAAAGTGCAACTGAGAATCTGGCTTTATAACCATCTTTGGGCTTACTGTCCAACGAACGATACTCATAAACTAATCCCATATCGCCCCCTACTCCCCTCCCAAAATTACCTTTCATCATCAACTCAGAAAATCGCTGCGAAATATTTTGCCCCTGACTCACTTCTGTGTTCAGGACATTACTCGAATACTCTATATCGGTATTGCCGGCAAAAAACAAATTATCGCCTTTCTTAAAATCGACATCCATGCTCCGTCCGTTAACACCTACGTACGCTATACCCCAAAGGTACCGCACCGATGCGCCTGCCTTAAGCTTATGTTGCCCATTGTCAAACAAAACCCGAGCATACGAAAAACCGATTTCAGCCCACAAATGAACAGTATAAACAAAGTTTGTAGGTGTAGCCAAAATATCTTCTGACGGTCGAAAGTTTGGGTCATTAAACGAATGGAACAACGTTTGGTCAAAGTTGCTGAACTGATTCATCCCTCTCAGTCTGGTCGTGATAGCAAAGCTACTTACACTATCAATACGTTGCATCACACCCGGTCCGGTAATATTGACATAAGGAGCCAGCATGCTTACCTTGCTATTGTTGGAATAATTGAACATATTGTTGGCCTTTCCGTTGCCTACAGCTACTACCAACCCTTCGGCTACGTTGAGCGGACCAACATTGTTATCGACCCCACCGGAGAAAGACAGTAAATTAACAACCCTCTCCTCTCTGGTATCGGCAATGTTTGCGGGGTTAAGGTATAGACTATTTAAGCTTGTCCAGTTGCTGGTAGATATACCCAAATTGTGCTGCGCCTCCGCAGATGTAGCAACTGTTAGCAACAGTAAAATAGTGTAAAGTGCTTTCATTGGCTATGTTTTAAGTACTTAAACGAACATTCAACCCGCCCGAAAATATGAAATAAATCCGGGACTGCTTTTGATACCCACCTGCTACTGTAATTATATACTTAATACGGCTTCACTGAAAAGAATCCGCTAATTAAATTACTTTTGGCGAAGCAAAAATCCAGTAGGATGTTTAAGTCGGAAACACAGATACGGGTGCGATATGGGGAAACAGACCAAATGGGCTATCTCTATTACGGCAATTACGCACTATACTATGAAGTAGGACGTGCAGAGGCTATACGTACGTTAGGATTCACTTATCGTCAGTTAGAAGAAATGGGTATAATGATGCCGGTACGGGAACTGAACTCCCGATACTTTCGACCTGCGTTATATGACGATTTGATAACTGTACACACTATGCTAAAAGAGCTAAGTACAGATTCGAAAATTCAGTTTCACTCTGAGTTGTATAATGAAGCCGGTGAATTGCTAAACAAAGGTGTCACTACATTGGTATTCTATGACCCGGTTGCAAAGAAAAGAGCCCTTATGCCGGACGAACTTTATAGCAGATTAGCTCCATATTTTAAAAACGAACAATGAGCATTATAGCAGCATCCATCATTACAATCGGAGACGAATTACTGATAGGACAGACAATAGACACCAATTCTGCCTGGATTGCCAAACAACTTAACAAACAGGGTATTGATGTGCTGCGACGTGTTGCCGTTGGTGACGAAAAGCATGCTATCACTCAGGCCCTTGACGATGAGCTCAGTCGCGCGTCTCTAGTGATACTAACCGGAGGCCTTGGTCCCACTGCGGATGACATAACCAAACCACTACTGCTTGAATACTTCGGCGGTAAGATGCGAGTTGACGAACGAACATTAAATCACGTTACCAATATATTCAAAAAGCGGAGCAGGCCAATCCTCGAGCGAAATATGAAACAGGCAGACGTGCCGGATACCTGCACTGTCTTGTTTAATGGAATGGGTACCGCTCCCGGCATGTGGTTTGAGAAAGATAACAAAGTAATCATTTCTATGCCGGGCGTTCCGTTCGAGATGATACACATCATGGAGGAGGAAGTATTACCCAAATTAAAAACGCACTTCACGAGCGAGGCTATCATACACAAAACCATTTTTACTGCGGGAGAGGGGGAAAGTACCATCGCAGAACGGATAAAGGATCTGGAAGAAGCATTGCCCGATGACATCAGCCTCGCCTACCTGCCCGGAGCAGGCATAGTAAAACTGCGTCTAACAGGAAAAGGTGGCGAAGCAAAACAACTGACAGATCGGATAGAACTACTGCAAATGCAATTTGCAAATCGCTTGTCAGACATAGTGATTGCAACCGAAGATATACCTATGGAACAGGTACTGCTCAATTGGTTCACAGCCAATAATGCTACGCTTGGACTGGCGGAGAGCTGTACAGGTGGCAATATTGCCCACCACCTTACCCAGATTCCCGGTGCTTCCTCTTATTTGATGGGCGGGATAGTATGTTATACCGACAAAGTAAAGCACCAACTGCTCGGCGTAAAGGATACGACGCTGACCACTCATGGAGTTATCAGTGAGGCTGCTGCAATAGAACTGGCAGAAGGGGCAATAGAAACACTCAATGTAGACTATAGCCTTTCTGTTACAGGACTGCTTGGCCCGGCTTCAGAGGACGACCCCGAAGAAAATGGAACGGTATGGATGGCAGTATCTGGTAAAGGCAAAACCATTTCTAAGAAATTCCGCTTTCATTATGATCGCATTCGCAACAAGGAGATAGCAACCTCTCTGGGTATGCTGATGATATACAAGTTCGTGACAGGTGGCGAAATTTAATCCTGTAAAAGCAGGGTTATAAGTGAACTTGAAAACCTGCTTTATAGCCAATTCTGAACGCAATACTGCTTGTTTGTCTATCCTTTTCCCACAAAACAGAATTGGTTGCTACTGCATAATCGGGTTGGAAGTTGTACACTGAAAAATTGATACCGGCGCCTGCAAACATTTCTATAGGCCCTAGCCTCACTGATGGCATCAATCGAAACGCATTATCGGATAAGCGCTGATTGCCAAGGTCCGACATTGATAGACTTGCCAACTCAGCATTTACACGAAAGTGCTTTGTGAAATTTAGGTGTGCACCCATTCCCACCTCAACAGCGTACAACCACCCACCTAAGTATTGCTTTCCTCCGCCACCCACAATTCCATACAATACCCTACCTCCGGATCGAAAAGCAAGAATTGTTGTGCCGAATTCGTCTATTGACAAGCCAATCGCCTTATCCCCATTGCCAATGACATTTATCAACCCAATCGGGAAGTCGCTACTATCGGCGATATTCACAAAACCGGTCAACTGAACACCTTTCACTTTATGAGCGATATTTACAAAAGCACTTGCCTGCATTCCGTCAACCTCATCTGCGATATTTACGAAAGCTGAGGCCTGCATCCCATGTACCTTCTTTGCAATATTCACAAAACCTGTTGCCTGCAACCCATCTACATAGCCGCATAAGTTTACATATCCTGAAAGTTGAGTATTGGCATACATGGCACCATTTACAAAACCCGCCATTTGTATGCCTACAACTGAATCAAAAGCCACATTAAATATTCCCGCGGCCTGAACACCTTGTACTTTCTTTGCCTTGTTCATAATACCGGCCGCCTGCACGCCGGTTGCCTTACTCTTTATATAATTGCTGATACCTGCCAACTGCACGCCTTCCACATTTCCCGTTACCACATTGAACAAACCTGCCGCTTGCACATACTGCACGTCTTTTGTATCAATATTAAACAAACCTGCTATTTCTACCCCATCTACACCTGCAGTATACCCACCTAAAATATTGAATGAAAATTTATTGGCTACCTGTCCGCTCATCTTGCCATGGGTGCCAACACCAGGTATTAACGAAAACTGATATGGCTTGTCTACGAAGAACTTACGCAGATTCAGGCTTTGTGTTTTTAACTTGGAAGACACAAGCAATCGGCTGAACCACGAACGCTCAACCCCTGAATACTGCGAGATAACCATGTCCGGCAACGAATGAACCTCGGGAACAATAGCAAGTGAAATCTGCTGGTCATACCCCTTTATGAGCGACAAAGTAGTATCCACATAAAATCCCTTACTCACAGTTATTTCTGCGGCCTTGTATCTTTCCCTGTCTTTGAGGCGCAGCATAAAAAAACCATCAGGGCCTGTGATTGCAGATGCCAACTGTTGCCGTTCAAAGACACTTACATCTGCCAGCCGACTGCCGGACTGCCCGTCTGTAATATAGCCACTTATGGTATACCATTTCTCTTTGTCTGTCGTCTGAATGATTATGTACTTGTCTGATTCTATATACTTGTAATCGCCAGGCAACAACCTACGCAGTACATCACGGACAGAAATATCAGCTGCAGCAACCGACACGATGCTGTCTTTAGGAATAATATTGCTGTTATACGAAAAATAGAACTCACCCTTCTGCCCTATCGTTTTCAATACGTCCGCAAGCGGTTTTCTTCTTTCAGAAATGCTGATCCGCTTTTGTAGCAGGTCCTGACCAAAAACCTGCTCCGGCATGAGAAATAATGCACAACCAATAAAGAACCTGAACCACGTAGATACGCTCATCAGCACAAATATATTACCTCTCTTTCAAAATAATTTCACCCTCATTTTCTTCTACTTTAAGTTTCAGCGTTTGACTAATGATGTCCAGTATCCCATCAAGAGATTCCTTATGAAAGGTGGTAGTGAGCAGTAAATTGTTGAGCCCGGGTTCGGCCAGCACTATATTTGCGCTATATGCCTCATTAAGCGTAGCGACCACTTTAGACAACGGAGTAGCGTTACAAACAAACTCATCAGTACGGTAGTAATTGTATAGTTCATCGGTTACGTTTTCCGTTACGGGTTTATCTTCCTTATCTGTTAATGTCGCTTTATTGCCCGGCAACAGCCTGACAGTATTCTTTTCGTTCGCTACCTGCACGATGCCGGTTTCCACAATCACCTCTGTAAGGTCGGTTCGCGCTTTTACGTTGAAAGAAGTACCTACTACTCTCACTGATGCTTTACCTGCGTCAATAATAAACGGCTTTGCCTTATTGGGAGTAATGTCGAAAAACGCCTCTCCTACTAACGTAACCCTCCTCGAATCTCCTGTAAAGTTTGCCGGGTATGTGAGTGTTGTATGCTTGTTGAGCGTAACTACAGATCCATCCGGTAGTGTCTTTACCAATACCTCATCAAAAGATTGCGCCAGCATTTCTCCCGAACCCAAACCAGACAAAGAATGAATAAACCAGACACTGCCGGCAAGTACCAGCAAAACCGCTGCTGCCCTGAACCATTGTTGCCTGAAAAACGGTATAACCCTCGCCTTATTTTCTTCCTGTATATCTCTTGCTTCCGCCTTTTCCTTAAATCGCTCCCACGCCTTGTGAGTATCAATTGTTGATGTCCTTTCCAGCTTCTTACTTTCATCCCAAATCAGCTTAAACTGTTGATAATATTGCTTATTGGAATCACTCTCGGCTATCCATGCCTGAACCCATTGTTGCTCCTCATCTGTTGCCTCTCTCAACAGGTACTTCACCAACACATCGTCATTAATATTTTTCATATTATTTTCCACTTTCCTGTTTTTTATAAGTTGAGTAATAACATAATGAGTATCGTTATGTAATCCGCCAGCTTCATACGCAAAACTTTAAGGGCTTTACCCATCTGATTTTCCACTGTCTTTACCGATAGACCCAGTTTGCCGGCAATTTCCATATACTTCAGTTCTTCAAACCGGCTCATCTGAAAGATTGTGCGGCATTGCTCCGGAAGCTCCTTTATTGCCTGGTCCAGTTTAACTTCCAGCTCCTTAAGTTTTACTCGTTCCGTAGCGTTATTGTCATTTTCCATTGTTCTGGCAGCATGAGATTGATAAGCATGTTTTACCGTCTGATGTTTAATATAGTTGAGGCTTTCGTTGTAGACGCTGCGATACAGATAGGCTGCAATTGATTCATTAATCTTTATGCCGTCTCTGTTTTTCCACAGCTTGTAAAAGACATTCTGCACCATTTCCTCCGCTGTGTCTTCGTCTTTCAGAATAGTGTAGGCATAGCCATGCAACCCCTTAAAATGGGTTTTGAACGCATCTTCTACAATACTGGTGTCAGACTTAAATGTATCGGTACTGTCGCCCACTCCTGTGTATGTTTGGTATCTTGTATCAAATATAATTGCTTCTTCCAAGTTGCCGCATTTCTAATAAGACAACTATTGGAAAGAATACCCCTACGCAGGGAAAGAATATTTTTTAATTTCAAGTGACTATCAAGTTGAAGAACAGAAATGATTAAGTGTTGCAGCTCCCAATTAAGGTACCCTTCCAAAAATTAACACCTCAAAACCAAACCCAATTGTCGGAATCAATATCACTTGCGACTTTAGTCTATTTTAAACTTAATTGGTAGCCTAAAGGGAAAATCTACGACTTTGTCATCTCGAATGCCGGGATTCCAATCTTTCATCCCTTTTATCACCTTTATACAAACATCATCAATGTCCGGCGAAACGCTGCGCACAATAACGGGTTTTTCTACAACTCCATTCTTATTCACAACGAACTGTATTACCACTTTGCCTTGAATGTTATTCTCCAGGGCACTTATAGGAAACCTGATAGTCTTTGCAAGATACTCCTGAATATCATAAGACGCATGAGGTAAAGTTTCGAAAGGGGTAAACTCAATTTCGTTCCCGGAACGGTCGTAACAATGGCTATTTATCACAGAGTCCAATTCATTTACATAAAACCTGCTGTTCCCTTTATACCTATAAACCACAGTATCAGTGTACGTTTTGTGTATTTCAGTCCTTTTGAGTTGTCCGCTCCTATAGTAGCTATTCAGGCTTCCCTCTATCTCACCGGATACATACGTTCGTTTATACCAAACCGGGTTTCCAATGGTATCATAGTAGTTTATCCATTCTCCCTCTTTTATATTACCATTGTATCTGCCCTCAGATTCTATCCGCCCATTGGCGTAGTAGGAAACATAACGTCCCTCCCGGCTCTCAGAGTCAAGTGTTGCCCAATAAACCATTTGCTTCAGGTGGCCGCTTTTCGAATAATAATCTTCAATCCGAAATAGCCCCGAAGAATCTCCTGCGGCTACACTAAACGAGGTAGCTTTCGACCTATCTACTTCTTCATTATACTCGCCGAAAAACACCGTGTCTGACACATTCCGTTTACTGAAGTCTTTAAAATATTCGGCATAGTCTATGGCCGAAACCGTCCTAACTTGAATACTATCTTTCTCTATCGGTTCGTAACCTTCCATAAGCTTAGCCAAAGAGGGATAACCGGCATTTTTCAACTCCCTTCGAAGCCACTTAGTATTATCGTAGCAGTTTTTAAACTGAGGAAAGCTAATAACCTCGGGAGTCTGACCGCTAAGTCCACCACCAAAAAATCCGGTCTTTACAAAAACAATGACTCCTTTACGATCTTTTAGTTTCATCGTTTGCAAATGATGTGAGGGATCTGTTTTCGGCGTACGAAAATACACACCTGCGAGAGATTGTGTATTGTATAAAAACACCGATGATGAGGGCATTTCCGCAATTACGGTATCATCTTTAAACAGTTCATCGCTGTGATACTGTGACTTTAAATAAGATGCAGATTTTGATCCAACAGGTGCATCCATTCTAAAGAAAACAATCCTTGACGTTTTTTGAGCCTGTGCGCCAACGACAGAAAACAGATAACAAATCAACAAAAGTATAAACCTCATTTATAAACGTTCTTTAATTCCGACTATTGCCCATACGGGCATTGCTGTAAAGAAAACAATATAGAACGACATATTTAAGTGCCATCGTACTTATCGTTCCATTTTCAGCGGGCGAACGATGGGCAAGCTTTAAAAATGCTCACATAATTCAATACCTGCTGCTACCTTGTCGTTTTATATAATCTACGCAGACCTTGAGTGAGCAACTATTGCCATTTAAGTCTTACTTATCCGAAAACGAGGATAATATTACTATATTTGAAAGAGTAACAATCCCGCAAAACCAATTGAAGAATGATTACTGCCCATGATGAAACATAGCGCCATATTGATATTTTTATTTATTTACTTCAACTCTTTTGGACAGTATAATACCAACCAGAATGCCAATTGGACTTTTGGCTATTATTCGGGCGTAGATTTCAATTCCGGGTCACCGGTGAACTACTCCACGGGCAACTCCAGTAGAGAAGGGACAGCAACAGTAAGCGACAAATCCAGCAATTTGCTTTTCTATACAAATGGTCAGCGTGTGTATAACAAATTACACAGTATCACGCCATTGGGTAATTCAATCGTTCCATTTTCCACACAAAGTACCAGTCAAGGCGCGCTTATAGTACCGAAAGTCGGAAATTCAAGTCAATATTATATCTTTTCCGGGGAGCCTGCCGAACCCGGTTTTTCCGGTAAAATAATGTATTCCATATTTGACATAATGCTTGACGGTGGCCTTGGCGACATAGTTCCCGGATCGGCAGCTACACCGCTGACTGACAGCGCAAGCGAAAAGATGATTGCGATACCAGGAACAGATTGCGACCTATGGATAGTTACTCACAAAAAAACCTCAAATATCTTTCAGACCTACCGTATTACAGACGCCGGCATAAGCGGTCCGGTTAATTCCAGTACCGGTATGGCTACACCCCCATTAGATTACAAGGTGGGTGTAATGAAAGCAAGTCACGACTACAAAAAGATTGCACTCATATCTTTAAACGGCCCGACAGAACTGTATGACTTCGATGCTGCAACTGGAATTGTTTCCGGCTGTGAAGTGCTTGATTCGGCAGCCCATCTGGGTTATGGTCTTGAGTTTTCTCCCGATGGATCCAAGTTGTATGTTAGCCAACGAGACGACCCTTCAGTCGATTACCGCATTTCTCAGTTTGATCTAACCGCCGGCAGTTTAGCCGAGATCGTATCATCGAAAAGCGCGATTGGCTATTGCTATTATTACAGCGATTTGCGATTAGCACCTGACGGGGAAATCTATTTCATGAGCGATTCCGTTTCCGCCACCGGAACTTGCGTACTAGGTCGAATAGACGCGCCAAACAATGCTGGTGTAGCGTGTGGCTATAATCATGGATGCCTGGCCTTATCTACCGTGTCGTGCGGGTTAGGGTTGCCCAATGTTTTTGTCATGCTTGATTCCGGCCGCATATATTCAGGTAACATTGCCGGTGCAGACACTCTTTGCCTGGACAGTACTTACATTATGTCGAGCACTACTACAGGTGGCACCTGGTCGTCGGGAGGAATAAAAACAAATGTCGACGCGAGTGGTGTAGTTACAGCTTTAGAAACAGGAATAGATACCATTAAGTACACATCCGGCGACTGTGGCTTTACCGCATCGCATATCGTTACTGTACAACATTGCGGCGACGATTTAAGTTTTCTGTCTCAACATAAAGAGCGACTGAAGATAAGCCTGACGCCCAATCCCTCTAATGGAAATTTCAACTACAGAGCAATAACCAATAAAACAACAGGTGTAATAACCATACACATTAGTGACCTTATGGGTAGACCTATCGAAACAATGCTCATAAAAGCAAACGTAACAGCCGAGATAAAGCTGCCCAATAGCGGTATGTATATCCTACGTTCCTGTGATGGAAAGACGACAAAAATCTCGAAAGCAATAGTTGAGTAATTGTGTCACATTCAATGCCCAAACTTCCCCGATGATTTTCTGACCTATACCATGAAAGGTCACATCCATAACCTTCATCTTCTCTCACAAATAGCTTTCCAAAACTGAAGTTCGGGTGCATCTGAATTCCAGATAAAAAATACTACTTCCTACATAACAATACGGTATCTCGCTGAGTCTGACGCTTTAGTATTAGTTGCAAAGACGGCGCGACCAATTGTGAAATATCTTCTGCCGTAACCTGTAAGGCGGTACTGTCTTCATTTAGGCTTAGCCATGGCTTACGTCCGTCAAAGGGATAACTCCCAAATATCAAAACAGGTGTTCCGTAGGCGGCCAATTGCGTGTTCTTTTTAAGTAACCATTGGTCAGCCCAATGATATATCCAATAAGCATCGGCTCTATAAAGCCGCATACACGCATGAGATGCCGGATAGCCGGGTAATGCATACTCGTGCATAGACACCCCTCCATAATTATCGATATTAAAATACCACTCCATAACCCAGCTACGGTCTACTGTAGAAGTCGTTTTTTGGGATTTCCAGTTAGTATAATACAGTCCTGTATCTGTAGGTGTAGATTTTTTGCCTAAACTTACCGGTCCCCAGCGAACTCTGATACCATGTTCATAGGCGGCGAACGCCTGCGCATAATAGGACGCAAAAATGATTTTATTAATCGGCTTCAGCGTGGCTATGCTATCAGGAAATGGCGCATATACGTTTAGGTCGGCGGCAAATGTGTCAGGTACAACCAACGTATCCTGTCGTAACAGATGCTTTTTATCTACCCGATTGAGTACCAACAGAGCATTCAGCGTATCGCCTGCAGATAAGGTGCTAATCCACTCTTTATTGCTGTCAACAGCGAGTAAGCGGTAACTGATAGAAAGCTGCTCAATTTTTTCTTCGGGTGGCGCCACACGAACCATCACAGTATCTTTAACAGGCACTTCACTGACTTTCGCAGGACTAGCATTTCTACAGCCAATACAACCCAAAGCAACAAACACCCCTACAGATAGCAAATTTACAGATTTCATATTATTTCACACTTTCGTGCTTGCAGCAAATGTAGTTGGATTATGTCAAAGTATAGAAAATGAATAGCAATATTACATGCCAAATTATTGCCAAATCTTTCGGCAGCTTAGAAAGCTCATGACTCGCATTGTAAATACTCAAGTCAATAAAAATTGCGCATTTGTAATTTGCAATTTAACCTCAACACATATTATTGATAATCAATACTCTATACAATATAAATTGCGCAAAAATTGCGCACTCTTTGCCAACCTGCACTACCCCACTCCTCCAAAAATAATGACAAATAGCAACTAAAAACCACCTTAATAACATACCACAAAAAGCGTACCAGCAGAGCTAAACTGACAAAAAATCTGCAACAAGAAAAGCTACTACCAAGAGCGGAAACACCTTTTTGCCCATCACAAATATGAGTCATATCTTTGGGATAAACACCTATGAAAAAGCTTGCTTCTGTATCGCTCACCTGCTTTACCTCCGCACTCTTGCTCACAAGCTGTGAAGGCTACCGTACTGCCGAGGGAGTCATTCGTGATAATGACACAAAAATGCCGATTGACAGTGCACATGTCCGGGTTGTGAGTGCAGATATGGAGATGTGGACAGACTCCACCGGTACATTCACAGTGCAAAACAACATGGGCGGATGCATAGGAAAGTGTAAAGACATCACTGTCGAGTTGTCAAAACTAGGCTATCAAAGCCTGATCCTTAATAACCCCGATTCCGGAGACTTTTTTCTGATAAAGGAGTGAGGTTTCTTTTTGTGATGAATATTTATTGAATAATAAAACTAAGAATATTTTTAAATAGTGTTGTTGGAACCTTAATTATAGGGCAAACAAGACAAATGTTGCCGGAAGGATGATACAATATACATCAACAGAAAAGAACAGATATTCGATTGCTAACTTTTAGTGAATTATGGCTTTTTCATATGTTCTTTTGCCTTGACGCAAAAGAACCAAAAAGTCAAGGCTGTATAAAAATCCGCTAAAAAACACCTGCACTGCGCTGCAAAATATATAGTATCATTCGGCAATTTACCACTATCGACAGAGGCTTACTAGCGGCCAATGAATATATCTGTACATAGATTTTGCGGTCGCTTCGTTTCGGCATTTTTCTTAACGCCATTTTTATAAGGCCGGTTTGGGTGTTGCTTATTTAACGGAGTCTTGATGGAAGAATCCAAAGAAATACACTTTTTGTAATAGTGCCTGAGGTTTCTTTTTGTGATGAATATTGATTGAATAATAAATCTAAGAATATTTTTAAATAGTGTTGTTGGAACCTTGATTATAGGACAAACTAGACAAATGTTGCCGGAAGGATGATACAATATACATCAACAGAAAAGAACAGATATTCGATTGCTAACTTTAAGTGACTTGTGGCTTTTTCATATGTTCTTTTGCCTTGACGCAAAAGAACCAAAAAGTCAAGGCTGTATAAAAATCGGCTAAAAAACACCTGCACTGCGCTGCAAAATATATAGTATCATTCGGCAATTTACTACTATCGACAGGGGCTTACTAGCGGCCACTGAATATATCTGTACATAGATTTTGCGGTCGCTTCGTTTCGGCATTTTTCTTAACGCCATTTTTATAAGGCCGGTTTGGGTGTTTCTTATTTGTTGCAGACTTGGTGGAAGGACCTGAAGAAGTATATTTTTTGTGATAGTGCCTACTCTTAACGGTTAATGGTTATTTCCCGGGTATCTATCACCTTGTTGTCCTGCAATACCTGTACATAATACATACCGCTATGCCAGTTTCGTACAGACAGTTGCAACTGCTTTTTAAACTCACCGGTATAGACAACCTTACCTACTACATCGGTTATAGATACTTTCCCCTTTTCATTACCTTGACACCTGATTTGAATAAAGTCATGAGCCGGATTAGGGTATATTGATATTGAAGTATTGGGCGCAACTGAATGTATTTCATTTGCCCAGTTGGCAAACTTTGCAAGGAAAGCATCTTTCTCACCACCATGAAGCGGATACAAAGAAAAACCACCATCTCCATATCTGTAATATCCTCCCCCTAAAACCGAACCATCGCTAAGCGGATATACCATATACCCAACATCCTGACGACTGCTCCCCAATACTTTCGCATTTAAGAAATTACCATCGCTATCTGTATGCACCAGCCAGGCATCCTTATCGCCATATCCGTACTTTACCTGACCGCCTGCAGTTTGCGAGCAACCCATTATCCAAATGTCGCCATCGGTGGTGCGACATATAGAGTTGGGGTACTCCTGACCACTACCACCATAGCAGTTGTCCCACAGCACATTGCCATCACTATCCACATTTACCAACCATATATTATTCCCAAATTCAGTAACCCTGTGGGTCACATCCCCATCTAAGGAAGCTGCTCTGGCAGCGATTAAGACACCTCCACTGCCGTTATCGGTAGCTCCACACCCCTCTCTCCCCCCCCCCCATCTGAACCGCTACCACCTATACACTTATGCCAGATTATATCTCCGGCTGTATCTAAACGGGCGACAAAAACGTCTTTGCTACCATGGTTATCTGTACAGTCATAATCTGTAGAACCTGTAGAGCCAACAATATAGCATCCGCCATCAGGAGCTGGCAGTACTGATGCCCCTATATCATCTCCGGTACCTCCGTATATTTTGCTCCAAACTTTTTCTCCATCTCTATCTACCTTTAGCACCCAAAAATCGCGTGTAAATGTGCTGCCATAATGGAAACCCATATCGCCACTACCCGAATAAGCAGAACCAAACATTACAAATCCACCATCACTTAAAGCAGCCATTCCGTAAAGCTGTTGTGTACCCGTTCCTCCATAAGACTTATTCCAAATCAGCCCCCCTGTGGCATCTTCTTTGTGTATTACCCATCTGTTTCCACTATTCTTCATTCCTCCCACTACATATTTATCATCAGTAGTTTCGAACAAAAAAAGAAACGATGAATCTGACCAACTGTCTGAAAAACATTTGCTCCATTCAACTGCTGAACCACTGGCATTATATTTTACAAAAATCATTCTCCCATGCGGTTCACTACAAAAATCATCGGTTATAGGACCTGTTGATGAAAGACTGTTAAGACCGATAATAAAACCACCATCAGGTGTTTTTGTAGTATACGGCAATATCTGGTCTGAACCATCCCCCCCAATTGTCTCCAAAGAAATCATTGGTGTTACAGGCTGTGCATACACAGGTAATGGAGTAGCTAATAATAGGAGTAAACAGACTAATTTCATTTGAGCGTAGCATGATCGAACAATGAAGTTACGAAACACTATTAAACAATTTTATTCTTGTGGTTTGGTTCGAGATATAGAGTTTGCATGTTTTTTTTGATTCCGGTATTTTTAATTTTTGTGCTGTATCTGCTGATTGTCGGCAATAGGAGACATCCAATACTCTCGCTATGTGACAGTCCCTTCCTTTCGGCAGGGTGACAGATGGGGTACACGGAAAAGTGCTGCCTTTCCATTAATCATTAGCATTATAATTCCGACAATAACAGAAGAATGAATATAGAAAGCAGATGCCCGAATTTTTACTTTTCATGATAGAGTTTGCTCTTAACGGTTAATGGTTATTTCCCGGGTATCTATCACCTTGTTGTCCTGCAATATCTGTACATAATACATACCGCTATGCCAGTTTCGTACAGACAGTTGCAACTGCCTTTTAAACTCACCAGTATAGACAACCTTGCCTACTACATCAGTTATAGATACTTTCCCCTTTTCATTACTTTGACACCTGATTTGAATAAAATCATGAGCCGGATTAGGGTATATTGATACAGACGAATTAAGCGCAACCGAGTGTATTTCATTTGCCCAATTAGCAAACTTTACAAGAAACGCATCTGAAAAGCCCTCATATAACATATCAGAAAAGAAACCATCCCCTTCTTTGTAATACCCTCCACCTAAAACCGAACCATCGCTAAGAGGATATACCATATACCCAACATCCTGACGACTGCTCCCCAATACTTTCGCATTTAAGAAATTACCATCGCTATCTGTATGCACCAGCCAGGCATCCTTATCGCCATATCCGTACTTTACCTGACCGCCTGCAGTTTGCGAGCAACCCATTATCCAAATGTCGCCATCTGCACCACGACATATAGAGTTTGGGTACTCCTGCCCCCCGCCCCCATAGCAATTGTCCCACAGCACATTGCCATCGCTATCCACATTTACCAACCATATATTATTCCCATATTCAGTAACCCTGTGGGTCACATCCCCATCTACAGAGCCAGCCTTGGCAGCCACAAGAATGCCATTACTACCATTACTCGTAGCAGCACACCCCTCAACACCTCCACCGCCTTCAGAACTAGTACCTCCAAAAC
>JAUHYD010000029.1 GCA_030426665.1 Bacteroidia bacterium
GTGTACAGGAAACGAAGGAGTTGGGAGTAAGTGTAACAGATGTCTTGGGTCAGGTAGTATACCGCGGTACACTTCAGGCTAAGAACGGCGTAGTGGAGGAGCGCATACAGCTGAGCAATGGACTAGCTAACGGCATGTACATGCTGACGTTGCAGTCAGGCAGCGAAGCTAAAACAATCCACTTCGTACTGCAGCAGTAATAACAAACAATACTTACAGGGTGTAAGCCTTGTCTGTAAAGGATAAAGCAAAAGGGCAATCGGATTTCCGGTTGCCCTTTTGCTTTTTAATAGACACTGTGGGGTCTCAACGTGGTTTAATAAAACAGGAAAGTTTTATGTTAAACAATATAAGCCATCAACCTGCGCTTAAATGGATACGATTGTCAGGTTTAGTTTTTTGTAAAATTGAGAACAGCGATATTTATTTGAATTTGAAAGGGCGGTATTCTTTAGTATGGATTTGCGAAGGCGTTTTATTCGTTCTAAGACGGAATAGTTATAACGGTGAAGGAGGGAGGCACTTTTGGGCATTTACCGGAGTTACAGCTTCTTCGGTTGCCAACCCAGCTTACTAAACACCTTTTTATGTAGAAGAAAATAGTCCCACACTATGCTACGGTGATAAATACCCTCTTCGTTGCGGGTGGTAATGTGTTTTTTATTGTTTCTTCTTTTTTTGAACCACTTTCCCATGTCCCGATAGAAGTGGAAGTGTGCCTTAATGATAGTGAGTGTTTGCTTGCCATTTCCGGTCAGTAGAAGTCGTAATCCGGCAAGACAGTCTAACAATAAGCGTAGTGGAAACAACCAAAGTAATTTGCTGCCCTTTTCGTTTTTTATCAACAATACTAAGTTGTTGCGGAAATTGTAGTAGAGCTTTTGCGAGCTACCGTAACTAATAACACTTCCTCCGACATGGAATACAGTTGAACTCCCGATGTAGCCGATTTTATGACCTATATTTTTTAGTCGCCAACAGAGGTCTACTTCCTCCATGTGGGCATATAGTTCGTTGTCTAGCCCTCCTACTTTGTGATACAGTTCTGAACGGACCATAAAGCAGCCACCGGATGCCCAAAACACCTCAATATCATCATCGTACTGTCCGTTATCTTTTTCGATGTCAAAGAAAATACGACCTCTGCAAAACAAATACCCGAAGTTATCCATGAAACCTCCTCCGGCGCCTGCATATTCAAACATCTCCCGCTCCTTCCAGTATCTTATTTTGGGTTGGCATGCAGCCATTTGGGGGTCAGCTTCCATTGCATTGCGCAAGGGAGGGAACCAGCCTTTTGTTACCTCAAAATCTGCACTTAATAAAATATAGTATTTGGCTTTTATTTGCTTCAGGGCTTCATAGTAGCCATTAGCAAAGCCATGGTTCTCTGTTATGCGAAGTGTCTTTACAGAGGGAAAGTGTTCTTGGACATACTCCAGCGTATTATCCGTAGAGGCATTGTCAGCAAGGACAACGTCGTAGCCTGTATGCGCCTCTGCAACAATAGTAGGAAAAAATAATTCATGCCACTTAGTGCCGTTATAGCTAAGTATTACAACGGCAGTGTCCTGTTGGCATAAAATCATGATAAGAAAGGGCGCTTACGTTTTCAGCGTTTTATTTATACTTTGGCTCGTATAACGTATTGTCTGGTACCTCTACGTTCTTATTGTCCGGGTACTTGTGCTCATGTAGGCTGTAACAGCCTGCCCAGGCAAAAATAAAGAATCCAAAAAACGACAATAAAAACAAAAAACGAGATTTAGAAGGCTTATTCAGCTCTATATCGTGAGGGTTGTCAATTTCGGTGCCGTGATTATTATGTTGCGTATCCATGAATTGTTAAATTTCCTCCGCAAAAATAGTGGTAATTCCTTCAAAATCATAATATTTTTACACTATACTCGTTTAAACGGTATAATAACATGCGTCAATATTTAAATTGGAAGTCATATCTAGTAGTCATAGCACTAATTATAGTTGGTGCTTCGTTGTATTATACCAATCAGTTGGCTGCAAAACTGGCCGTTGAGGAACGTAAAAAAGTAGAAGAGATAACTAATGCGCTTAAAATTGTTTCGAGCTCAGACAACCCGGAGGGTTTCGAGACCCAGCTAGCAATGAACAAGTTATCGCAAAACAAGACGATACCACTCATTATTGCCGATGAAAAAGGCAATATAAAGGATAAGATAAATATAGATAGTGTAAACGCAATCAATAAGGCCAATTATGCCGAACAACAGCTTGAGAAATATCGTTCTCAGCATGCACCTATATTAGTGGATTATGGTACCGGAACCGATTATGTATATTACGGGGAGTCTTATTTATTGACACAACTGCGGTACTTCCCATACGTGCAGCTGGCAATAATCGTTGTGTTTTTGATTGTAGTGTTGATTGCACTGAATGCCGCGCACAGAAGTTTGCAAAATCAGGTGTGGGTGGGGCTTTCCAAGGAAACAGCGCACCAACTAGGAACACCTCTCAGTTCTATAGAGGCGTGGCTTGAGTTGCTACGTGATAACGAGGAAAACCGTGAGGCCGTTACCGAATTGCAAAAAGATCTGGACAGATTAAAGCTGGTAGCCGATAGGTTTGGAAAAGTAGGTAGCACTCCACAGCTGAAAGTCGAGAATCTGTATGTGAGATTGCAGGGGATTGTCGAGTACATGCAGAAGAGAAGTCCCCAAAAGGTAACAATATCGCTTATAGAATGTGAGTCTGACGTACCTGTAAATATTAGTGGTCCACTATTTGACTGGGTGATGGAAAACCTGATTAGAAACGCACTGGATGCGTTGGGCGGTCAGGGTAAGATAGAGATTAGCGTTGTCAATCAACCGCAACAGGTATATATTGATATACACGACACCGGCAAGGGTATTCCCGGCCATCAGGTCAAAAAAGTATTTACCCCCGGATTTACGACCAAAAAACGTGGGTGGGGTCTGGGGCTTTCGCTTGCGAGAAGGATAATTACCCAATATCACCATGGTTCAATTTTTGTAAAGAATAGCGAGGTAGGAAAGGGAACAACATTCAGGATAATACTACGTAGGTAGTTTCTTAAAAAGTATACTTTATTTTATTTTGCGTCATTGCATCTTTTTGATTATCAATACCTTAACATGTATTTGGCATGATGTGTATGATATAATGGGCTTCATCTTTACTTTCTACTGATTTTTGAATTAATTTTGTGTTTAAATACAATACTTCATGCAGAAAATAAATGCTGCTATCACAGCCGTAGGAGGATATGTTCCTGAGTATGTACTCTCGAACGCGGAGTTGGAGACAATGATGGATACCACCGACGAATGGATACAAACTCGCACGGGAATCAAGGAAAGAAGGATTCTGAAAGGCGAAGGAAAGGGTAGCAGCGATATGGCAGTGGCAGCGGTTAACTTGCTGTTACAAAAGCGCGGGATAGGGCCTGAGGAGATTGAAATGGTGATATGTGCTACTACAACGCCGGATATGCAGTTTCCGGCAACAGCCAATGTGATTTGTGACAAAGTCGGGATGAAGAATGCCTGGGGCTATGACATTAACGCTGCCTGTAGTGGGTTTATTTTTGCGCTTACCGTTGGCGCTCAATTTATAGAAACAGGCAGGCACAAAAAAGTTATTGTAGTCGGAGTTGATAAGATGAGTTCCATCATGGACTACGAAGACCGCAAGACTTCTATCATCTTTGGTGACGGTGGCGGTGCAGTTCTGTTAGAACCCGATACCGAGGGGTATGGTATTGTTGACTCTGTATTGCGGACTGATGGTAGCGGCAGGGTATTCCTGCATCAGAAGGCAGGTGGTTCGGTAAAGCCTGCAAGTATTGACACCGTGATGAACAAAGAGCACTATGTCTATCAGGAAGGGCAGGCGGTATTTAAGTTTGCCGTAAGGAATATGGCAGATGTGGCAGCCGAGATAATGGAACGTAATAACCTTACCGCTGATTCTGTTGATTGGTTAGTGCCTCATCAGGCAAATAAGCGAATAATAACCGCCACTGCTGACCGGATGAATCTGCCTGCCGAAAAGGTAATGGTGAACATAGAACGATATGGCAACACCACAAACGGTACATTGCCATTATGCCTCTGGGAGTGGGAAGACAAACTTCACAAGGGCGATAATATCGTGTTGGCAGCCTTTGGTGGTGGGTTTACCTGGGGGGCAACCTATATTCGTTGGGCGTACGACGGGAAAGCCAAATAAAAAACAATCGATTTCTAAAGGTTGTTGTTGTACTGAAACGTTTTTTTACTAAATTTGCACACCGTGGTCGGATGGCCGAGTGGTTAGGCTCAGCTCTGCAAAAGCTGCTACAGCGGTTCGAATCCGCTTTCGACCTCATAATAAATCGCAAAACCCCTGATTCTCAATGGACTCAGGGGTTTTGTTTTCGTCGCTATTGTTGATTTATCTTGTGCATATTCTCATGTTGATTCCGACAAGAATAATTTGAGCGCAATGAATTGCACGTGATTCGGACTAAAATATTCTGTCTTACAGACCCTTATTTCGTTAACAGCATTGTAATAGTCAATCATGTATTGGGCTATGGCATTGCAATAGCGTAAATTTGTGGTGTGATGCGTAAGGGAGTGTTATTTATGATTGGTTTGCTCATCGTTTCTTGCTCGTTGGTTTCGGCGAAGGAGGAACAGCGTCAAACAGGTGTGGTTATTCATAGTGACCCCCGGTTAGCTGTATTATTGCGGACAAATCACAGCTATGTTAGCCGTACTCGCCCTGAACCTCCCAGAAAGGTGGTAAGGCCTGCACCGGACAATCCCACACAATACCGCACCTATACGGGGCCTTCGGGTATTGTACATCGGGAATACATAAAAAAATATGAGGGTCGCGGGTTCAGGGTTCAAATATACAGTGGTCCCAGTCGGGAAAAAGCAATCGCTATTAAGACTGCTTTTATGAGAAATCACCCCGGCGTTAGTACTTATATATCATATATGGCCCCCAACTTCAGGGTGAAAATCGGTAACTATAGAAATCATAGCGATGCAGAGGGTATGTTGCGAGAAGCGAACTCAATTTCAGAGGGGCCTAGCATGATTGTTCCGGATGTTGTAAAGGTGGATTAAAGCGAATGCTGACTATGCCGTTACAGGCCCTCGTGATTATTGCTGAAGTAGTTAGGAGGCCTAGTGCTTTTCTGCTCTCCTGTATATCTCTCCCCACACCTTTCCTTTTTCAACACGATATTCGAGTACAAAATTTGTGTCTTTTTTGAAGTCATTGTACCTATCGTCATTTTCAATGTTGTCAAATATTATCAGGTCAGTACTGTCTGTAAAACCCCATCCAATGTGGTCAAATGTTTTTCCTTTTTTCAGAAACCCACAATCCCGGATGCTTAGGTGAGCATTTTCCAGATAGGGTCCGCTGCCTATCTGTTTGTCGTAATACTGATGCTGCTCCATGTAGTCCACTATTGCGCTATGGACATCCATTCCATCAAATGCACCTAATTCGGTATCTCCATGGTTGTCACTATTTTTAAATGCAAAGTAGCCGATAATCATAAAAGCGAGCCCTGCGCCTGCATATAGTGCCTTGTGTGTCTTCGATACAAAAAAATCAATCAATATTGCTACGATAAGAAGTAGTGGTACGAGTGCCGGGATTAGGTAGCGGGATGTGTAGAAGTTTAATGCCGAAAAAATAAAAAAGCAGTATATAAACACTGCACTAAGGGCAATGAATTTCCGCTGTCGGGCATTTGCAAAAAGTGACTTATGACACATCAGATATGTGGCTCCGAACCAGGAAAAAGTCACAATTAAGAAATACCAGATACTGGAAAGGAATGTTGATTGGTGATCAGGGGCTGCACAGTAGTAAAAAGTTATTGTCGGCAACAGTACTGCTACGTATCGAAGGTTCTTTATTTTTATTGCTGCAACAATCGAAAAAATCGCGATTAGCAAGTAGTAATAGTATTTGTAGTTTTTGTAAAAAGCTTCGTAGGCGACGGCAGTTCGGAACGGATACCAAAAGGAATCCCAGTCTGATCGAATTAAGTCAGTATGGTCCGGAAATACGTACCAGCCCAGAATATGCTTTTGTACCAAAAAAAATACCCCGATAAAAAGGCACGGTATTGCAACGGATAGCAGACGAAAGATGGACGTTTTGATGTCTTTTTGTTTGTGAAATAGCCCAATAAATGCGTCTATTCCCAACACAAAACCCATCACAAGCCCCGTCTCTTTAGTGAAGAACAGCATCGTCAGGAAAAGTGTTGTTAGTACATATCGTTCGCGTATGTAATAGTACATAGAACCAAAGCAAGTGAGCGCTACCATAACTTCCGGCAAAACAAAAGAGGAGTGAACAAAGAAGATCTCTTGCAGGAGGATTAGTACCGTCGCTAATATGGCCACTCGTCCGTTAAATAGCCGTAAGGCGGCTTCATGCACCAGAATCAGAAGTAAAACTGATAGTAACAGTGCAAAAGAGTGCAATGCAAAATGACTTGTGCCGAATATCTTCATCCAACTGGCTGCAGCAGCATGAAAGAACAACGGATGCCCTCTGGAAAAGACGGTTTCAATGGCGTCGGGCATCAGGCTGACGCCATGCTCGTACATTGCTCGGATGGCAGGGGCATACGGGACACTTTCATCCCAATAATAAGGGTATGAAAGGTGTGGTATCTTTAAGATAACAAAGACCGTAAGTAACAGCAGTAGCAGCCATCGTTTTTTCAGAAAATCAATCATTTAGTCGTATTTGCCGAAAGATTGGTAAAGTTAACCGAATTGTATGTAGGACTGTTTTTAGCCGGTATATCATAGGACGTTTGCGGGGTGATGTTGTTAACTGTCAAACCTTCTTTCTATTCTGTCAAACCTTTTTCCGATACCTAAAACAATAATTATTCCGAACCCGAGCACTAAACTCCCTATGCCAATGTTGCCTTCAATAGTTATCCCGGCAACTAATAGCAATAACGAAATAACCATCGACGTGACTATTGTGATTTTCATTTATCACTGTTTTGTCAAGTGTATTTAAAAAAGTAGACAACGTCAATCCACAAAGTACATTCTCATTTCACCTTTATTTTTGACAAGTATCTCGCCTCTGTCGGTGAACTTGAATTTGTTTTTTACCAAATCGTGAGTAACCTGAGATATGTTTATTTTACCTGGTTCGCTATTTTGCTCCATTCGGGCGGCTGTATTTACAGTGTCACCCCAGATGTCATATGCAAACTTCATTACTCCTACAATGCCGGCAACAACACTTCCGGAACTAATGCCAATTCGGACCTCGAACGTTCGGTTGCCCAGCTTTGCCCGGCGGTCCTGCATAAAGGAAATTATTTCTTTGGCGGCATTTATTACTTTTTCGGCATGCGCGGCGTCTGGCATTGGTAGGCCACATACTGCGAGGTAGGCATCTCCGATTGTTTTTATTTTTTCAAAGCCGTATTTCCTTATTATTTCATCAAATGCCTTAAAGCAGGTGTCTAACTCCATTATTAGTTCTTGAGGGCTCATCCGTTCTCCGGCCTGAGTAAAATCAACAAAATCAGTAAACATGACAGTGACGCCGTCATATTGCCTTGCCTCGGCTTTTCCTTTGTCCTTTAGTTCGTCAGCGACTTCTTTCGGAAGAATATTCAACAAAAGGTCATCACTGCGTTCTTTTGCTTGTGAGAGAAGCTGTGTCGTTTTCTTTTGATTAGCATAGTTCCTGAGAATAATGACAATAATTAGCAGAAGCACACCAATCCCTGAAAGAAAAAACACCCGCTCGTTTCGGTTTTTTGAGACCACGAGCTTGTTGATTTCTATTTGTTTGTTTTTAAGGTCTATTTCTCGTTGGGTTATCAGGTTAGTTATGTCAATTTTGTTCTGCTTGCTGTATGTCGAGTCTCTTATTTTTACATACTTGTGAAACTCCGCAAGTGCGTCTTTGTAATTGCCTAAAAGGGAATCGATTTTAGATATTCTCTGATACGTTTCGGCGAGATATATTTGGTTACCTCCCTTTGGCGTAACCAGCAGGGCTTCGCGCATGAATTCTCTTGCTTTTTGCAACTGTGCTTGTTTTCCCTTCGGGATTCGCCCATCATTAATGTAGGGCCTGTTGCCGATTTCATTGCTTGAACTTTTAGCACGCGCTGTATCAATAGCGATGTGCATGTAGCAATTGCCCAACATATTCAATACTGCTGCCTGTGTAGATTTATTACCGGTCTCCTTTGAGAACTCAAATGCGCGGTACAGGTAAGATATCGCTTCTGTGTAGTTGTTTAGATTTGTGTAAATCTCGCCAATGTTTCCCGAGACAATTGCAACGTTCGCTTTTTGACCGATTTGCTTGTACATCTCTAATGCCTTCAGCATATAGCCCAATGCCAATGAGTCATTTTCGAGATAGCTGTAAACGGCACCGATGTTACCTAAATTTCCGGCAATGGCACTGCTGTTGCCCATAATTTCGTTCAGGTCCATCGCTTTATGGTAATACTCCAATGCTTTGTCATATTCCTGTTGTTGAAGATAAATACTAGCGATAGTGCCCAGATTTCCCGCTGACCTATATTTTTGACCCGTTTCTTCATTTAGTTTCTGGGCCTTGAAAATATATTCAAGGGCTTTCGGAAGGTCTGATTTATTTAAGTACGCCGCAGAAATGTTGCCCCACAGAGAAGCCAGATTCTGGGAGTCATTGACTTGTTGATACATTCTTTCGGTAAGGAAATTATACTCAAGCGACTTGTCAAACTCACCGCTTAACAAGTATGTGTAAGCAATCTTAAAGTAGGTCTCTGCAATTTGAGTCGTGTCCTTAAGTTTGATGAATGACTGCTTTGCCTGCTCAAAACAGATTAAAGAACTATCATATTTTGAAAGCGATTGGTAGTTTATACCCATGTGCGCATACGCATGCCCAATAGCTTTTTCCCATTTCATAGATTTGGCAATAGCAAGTTGGGATTTACTGTACGCAACTCCTTTTCTGGGGTTAGATGCGCTGACTTCAAGAGAAAGACGTGCCAAAACACGAAACCTTGTCGAGTCATCGGTAACATCTGAAAGAGCATTCGTCAGGGAGTCTATCTTCTGACGCCCGTTCTTCTTTGCGGGAGCAGCAATAGACAATAACACCAGTAAGCATAGCAATGTGTACTTCATTCCCGACGGTGATCAGTGATAGCCGATAAAAGTAGCTAAATATCTGTTTTTATTTAAGTATAGTGGCTTTTGTTTCAGATAGTGTGTTGGAAATAGCCGTTAGTTTGCTGCCATGCTACACACAACACCCCTCAGCCTTAGTTACTTTATACAGAAATTGTTGCATGTCCCATGCCGATGTCGGACATCGCTCTGCACATAATCCACAGTGCAGGCATACATCTTCGTCTTTTACCATCACCCTTGTAGTGGCCAGCGGCCCCGATACGTAAAGGTCTTGTGATGTATTTGTCGCCAACACCTTCGTGTGCTTGCGCAGTTCCTCTTCCGCTAAGTTTTGTGTGAAAGAGATGCACGACGTGGGGCAAATATCCATGCAGGCATCGCATTCTATGCACTTGCTTTCCGTAAACACGGTCTGCACATCACAATTGAGGCATCGTTCTGCTTCTTTAAAACCGGTCGGAAGGTCAAAACCAAGCTCTACCTCTTTTTTTCGGTTGCTGAGGGTTAGTTTTTTATCGGCATGCGGAACAGCGTATCGCAGGTCGGTCGTTACTTCGCTATCATAGCTCCACTCATGGATGCCCATTTTTTGTGCTACCATTGTCACACCAGGTGTCGGACGGTCATTTACGTCTTCGCCGATGCAATGTTTATGGATAGATATTGCAGCCTGATGCCCGTGAGCAACTGCAGTAATGACGTTTTTAGGACCAAATGCCGCATCTCCGCCAAAGAAGACTTTTGGGTTGGTACTTGCAAATGATGTCTCGCTTACCACTGGCATATCCCACTTGTCAAAATCAATGCCGAGGTCTCTTTCTATCCAGGGGAAGCTGTTTTCCTGACCTATAGCCACCAATACGTCGTCGGCCGGATAGAATACCTCCGGTTCACCAGTTGGTATGAGTTTGCGTTTGCCTTTTTCGTCGTATTCGGCACGTACTTTTTCAAACATCATACCCCTCAATCTGCCATCTTCTACTACGAACGACTTTGGTACATGATTATCTATGATTGGTATGTCCTCGTGTATTGCGTCTTCTTTTTCCCACGGCGAAGCCTTCATGTCAGCGAAGGGACTACGGACAATTACCTTTACTTCTTCACCGCCTAAACGACGTGCTGTTCGGCAGCAATCCATAGCCGTATTCCCTCCTCCTAATACGATTACCTGCTTGCCTATTGTGTGTGTATGTTCAAAAGCTACATTTGCCAGCCAGTTTATACCAATGTGCACATTGGCGTCCGCTTCTGTTCTGCCGGGTACGTTCAGGTCACGACCCTTTGGAGCGCCGGATCCCACGAAGACTGCATCATAGTCTCCTGCCAGCAGCTCTTTGAGGCTACTTACATAATGCTTGAAGTGTTGATGTATACCCAGGTCAAGAATGTAGTTTACTTCTTCTTCAAGTACTGTTTCGGGCAACCGGAAAGACGGTATCTGGCTGCGCATAAATCCCCCTCCCGCCTTCTGCTCGTCATACAGGTGTATCTCATAGCCCAATGGAGCCAGGTCGCGCGCTACGGTAAGCGATGCCGGGCCGGCACCTATGAGTGCTATTTTCTTCCCATTGGTAGGGAAGGGGCCTTGTGGCATGTGTTTTCTTACATCACCTTTGTTGTCAGCTGCCACACGCTTCAGACGGCAGATAGCAACGGGCTCTTCCTCTACTCTGCCCCGCCGACAGGCCGGTTCACAAGGTCGGTCGCATGTACGACCAAGTATGCCCGGAAATACATTCGATTCCCAGTTTATCATATAGGCCTCTGTGTATTTTTGTTGCGCTATTAGTCTTATGTATTCAGGCACGGGAGTGTGAGCAGGACACGCATATTGGCAGTCAACTACTTTATGAAAATACTCCGGATTCTTAATGTCTGTTGGTTCCATAAGTTGACGATTTTTGCTTGTTACAATGCTTTTTCTGCTCCCCTACAAAGAGTCGATGTTCATAATTCAGATGTATATGGTGTCGTTATTCTCCCAGTCAATTGGCTTTCTCAATATACTAAAATAACATTTTTTTTCGTCTTATACTAAAAATGTTTAAATCTTTGTTGTTGGAATTTTGCCTTTATGTTTTTTAATAGAATGCTCTGTTTCTGTCCATCAAATATGAATGCGGGTTTAGCGAATGCGGTATATCTTTGAATTTCCGGCATCTGCTTTTGGAATAGCAAAGACGAATGAACGAGAGAAAAAAGAAAGCGCTGACTAAGCTAATTGGGTCTAAGGAATTTGGACCGTTTCATGCAATTATGCTAACATTTAGTGTCGTGGCTACTGTTTGTGTGATAGCGGTAGCACCTTTTGCGTCCTTTAAGTCAATGACTTTGTTAGTTATTGCTATTATCGCCGGAGCAGTTTTTGAAAGCAAAAGATTTATAGGCAGTTGGCGTAAAGTTGGAGTGTTGGGCTTGGGCGCATATTGCTGGAGCTTTATCGGGTTTATACCATGGAAACGGGAAGAGGTATATAATCTGGCGGTGCACATAGATTTGTGGCCGTTTTATATCCTTGCGATGTATATTTTGAATCTTGTATATTTATATAGAGAGAAGGTTACGGTTGCGCTAGGCGAGGGATTGACGCTACTACAGTCTTTTGCTATTGTATATTGGTTCGTCGATTACGGGTTTGCTGATTCCGGCAACATCTTTATCAAGGTGATAGAAGTTGTTGGGGCGATGCTGTTGTTGTTTTCGGTCTATAATGCTTTCACTCCGGCACGACTTTCCAGAAACAGCAGGTTTATTTTGAGTTTGTGGAGTTCCGTTATTATGGCATTTTTGGCGATAGATTACATATACCGCGTCTACCAAGCCAGTCAGATTGATAATGAACCAGATATCTTAGATACAATTTATATTGGTCTTCAGTATTTCGTGTTGGGAACATCAGGAGTCTACATCTTTCAGAACATTAGTATGTTATTCGGGTTCTTACCGTCTAAAAAATGGGGGCTTTTTAGCGAAGAGTATATTGACAGTATGTATGAATTGAAGCAACAACACATAGAGCGATACTCCGAGGATCAGGTAAGCATACGACATGCATTCGTATGCACGTTAGTAGCAGTTCCGGTTTTTGTGGGTAATTATTATTTGAAATTGCTGCCGAGGCACATTGTTATATGGTTACTTATTTTGGTTATTCCTTATTTATTGTCTTTGTTTGATTATTTTGAGAATAGAAATCGTGGGTAACTTCTCCGAAAACTATATAATTTTTAATGACAATTGCGCAGGTATGATAACCATCTTACCTTCGCTTAAAATCTGGCAGTGCTTCGGTTCCTAAAGAATAACAGCCCCTTTACGGTAATTATTTTATTCATTTTTGCATTAGTCGTAAAAATGCCTGCACTCCTGCACCCGCAAATGCCCTTGCCGGTGGAACGACATTTCTTTTATAATTACATACTTAAAGGACTGTCGGTTGTGTTGCTGAATAGTGCGTTCCTGTTTACGCTCGTAACAATTGTAATACTATTCGGGCAGTCAATACTTATCAAAAACATTGCAGATAGGCACAAGTTGTTTCCTCGTTATACTTATGTTCCTTCGTTTGTCTACTTGCTGCTTACTTCTGTTTATGTACCATTCAATCATTTCAATGAAACTCATCTGATAATTTTCCTATTGTTGGCAGCCGTCAACAATATGTTCAGTTTCCCGCAAACACCTCACCCCCGCAAATTGATTTATAATGTGGCGTTTTTGTTGAGTTGTGCAGCATTGTTTCAGTTTTCCATGCTTATTTACTTCCTGATGTTGTTGGTGGGCATGGTTATGTTCCGCACATTCAACGGTGGCGAGTGGTCTGTGGCATTGATGGGATACTTCACGCCACTGTATTTTCTGGTATGTATTCTTTTTCTGGCCGATGGATTGCCGGTTTTGGCAATGTGGCCCTATGTTGGTTTTTCTCTTTCCTTAGATGTGATTTCTCCTTTATACCTTGCAGTTTTATTTTCCGGATTAATTGTCCTTTTGGCTGCGGGAGTGTACGCTATGCGTAAAAATGTAGCCTTGAGTAATATATACGTGCGCCGCGACTGGATAGCCATTTCCTATTATCTGATTATATCATTGCTTGTGGCAGCACTCACCGATAATGCCATAAAAAGTGCCTGGTTGATAGCTATTCCCGCATTAAGTATTATAATATCTCATGCGCTTTTGCTTGAAAAGAACAAACGGTTTAGTAATTTTATCTTTTATTTCTCTTTAGTACTTTTGGCTGCTTGCCTCTGGCTATATAAATAACAATTAATGAAATTTGGTATTATCGTTTTTCCCGGCTCTAACTGCGACCGCGACATGATGCACGCATTGCGTGACGATTTGAAACAAGAAACTGTCATGTTGTGGCACAAAGACCGCGACCTTAGCATGTTTTCAACCGATGACTGTATTGTGTTGCCGGGTGGTTTCTCTTACGGCGATTACCTGCGTTGTGGCGCGGTAGCTCGGTTCAGCCCTATGATGGAGCAGGTGATAGACTTTGCAAATAGAGGCGGAAAGGTACTGGGAGTCTGCAACGGCTTTCAGATATTGTGTGAGGCAGGTTTGTTGCCGGGTGTGCTGCTACAGAACGACCACCAGAAGTTTACCTGCAAGAATGTGTACATCAAGAGCGACAACAAAGAGAACCGCATCGGGTGGAAAGTTGGTGAAAAAGCGTTGAAGATTCCGGTTGCACATGGCGAAGGAAGATATTATGCGGATGCGGCGACGCTGAAAGCCATGAACGAAAACAATCAGATTGTATTTAAGTATTGCAACGAAAATGGAGAGGTGCATATCAACTCTAATCCCAACGGTGCGGTCAATAATATTGCAGGTATCTGCAATGAAGGACGGAATGTTTTTGGTATGATGCCACACCCGGAACGTGCGTGCTCCGACCCGTTGCACAACATTGATGGCAGGGATATTTTGTTGGCATTAGCTAATGGAAACTAAGCGAAACGGGTAGATAATTGCCTATAACTTATAAAAATAAAAGTTAAATGTAAGTGCGTGGCTGTCGTTATGCCTGCAAGGAAACTTATATTGCATCGTCATACTCACAGTATTCTTTTACCATTTTTGCCAAACTCAGAGATTATGCGACCATTGTACAATGCACTTTTACTGATTGCCGGGCTTTGTTTCTCTGCCAATACGTTTGCTCAGACAGAAGAAGTACACGCAAAATGGACTTACGAGGCCAGGAAGAAAAAGGCAGGCGAGTATGAGTTGATTTTTCATCTTAAGCTCGATAAAGGTTGGCACATATGGTCTTTAGATCCGGGAGGTGACGGCTATCAGATTGTTCCCTCTTTCAATATTGCCGATAACCCGAATGTAAAAGTGCAAGGGCCACCCACAGAAAAAGGGCATGTGACAAAGACGGAGATGGATGGTGTAGATGGAGTAGTGAGCTATTTGAGCGGTAAGATTGATTATGCAGTAGACGTAACGGTAAGAAACAAAACAGTAATTACCGGAAAACTTAACTATCAGATATGCAACGACAGGCTTTGCCTGCCACCGACGGACGAGGATTTCGAGATTGAGATAAAATAGAGACCTGATAGAAAACCGCATTTAGCTATGACAATCATCCCTGCAGCTGCAGGTTAGTTTTATAAAAAGGGTATTAAGTATGACAAAGGCAATTAAGGCGATACCGATATTTATTGTTTTCTTACTGTCGGCGTTTGGTCTGTCGGCACAGATAACCGAAGACCCCACTACATGGGAAATAGCGGCGAAGAAAATACAGGGCAACGAATACGATATCGTATTCAAACTATCACTAAAAGAAGGTTGGCATATATGGAGCCTGCATCCCGGCGGAGATGGCTTTCAGATTTTTCCTGAATTTGAATTTGATAAGAATCCGGCCTTAATCATAGAAGGAGATACAACTGAGGAGGGTGCTATAAAAGGTGTGGCAACCGAAGAAGGTCACCCCATTACCGAGGTTGTAGATGGAGTAGATGGAGCTGTAACTTATTTTCATGGTGAGGTCGTGTATCACGTGAAAGTCACCATCACACAAAACACAGAAATAACAGGAACACACATATATCAAGTATGTGACGACAAGATGTGTCTGCCTCCAAAGTATGTGCCATTTACCATTGCTATCACAGATGCTGGTGGGGGAACTGGTGCATCCGCAGGCGAAGCAGCGAATTCCGATAACAATGTTGCAGCTACTGATGGTGGCTTGGGCATGAAAGAAAAAGAGTCGGACGACAAGTCGCTACTATGGCTGTTTCTGGCGGCTGTAGGAGGAGGGCTTGCAGCGGTTATTACGCCATGTGTATACTCTATGATACCTATTACGGTCAGCTTTTTCACGAAGCGCAGCAAGACACGTGCAGAGGGGATTAAGAACGCGATTTACTATTCACTATCTATTATTATCATTTTTACAGTTTTGGGTATAGCCATATCGGCTATTTTTGGCTCTAATGCCCTCAATGCTTTGTCTACAAACTGGATTGCCAATTTGTTTTTCTTCTTCATCTTTGTGCTGTTTGGCATTTCATTTTTGGGTGCATTCGAGATTACGCTTCCCTCTTCATGGACCAGTAAAACCGATTCTAAGGCGGGTGTAGGCAGCTTCGGAGGTATCTTCTTTATGGCACTCACGTTGGTCATTGTATCATTCTCCTGTACAGGTCCTATTGTAGGTCCGTTATTAGTGTTGGCAGGACAGGGTGGTATTGCCGGGCCTGCCGTAGGTATGTTTGGATTCTCGGTAGGGTTGGCAATGCCGTTCGCGCTATTTGCCATTTTTCCCGGAATGCTCAACAAGGTGGCGTCATCAGGTGGTTGGCTCAATCAGGTGAAGGTGGTACTCGGGTTTCTGGAGTTGATGCTCGCGCTGAAGTTCCTTTCTAATGCAGACCTTGCCAAGGGTTGGCGTTTGCTCGATAGAGAAATATTTATTGCCCTGTGGATAGTGATATCGGTATTGCTGGGTATGTACTTGTTGGGTAAATTGAAAATGTCCCATGATGATGCGCCTGCAAAGAACATTTACGGTCAGGAGTATGTGTCTATATTCAAGCTGTTTATGGCTATTGTAACGTTTACTTTCGCTGTTTATCTGTTGCCGGGTATGTGGGGGGCGCCACTTAATGGAGTTAGTGCGTTTATTCCGCCTTCGGGCACATTCGAATCATTTGGTGGTTCGGCTGCTCCGGTGGAAAGGGATAATGGTGCGCCAAGACCTGTAAAGTATGTAAAAGAGTTGTCTGCAAATGAGCCCAAAGCTGTTCAGCAATATGGTATTGTTACCTACTTCGATTATGAAGAGGCCTTGGCAGCAGCAAAAGTGCTTAAAAAGCCCGTTATGCTTGACTTTACAGGAATCAATTGTCCCAATTGCCGCAAAATGGAAGGTGGCGTTTGGACAAACCCGCAGGTAGGAAAGCGACTAAAAAATAACTTTGTTATCGCATCATTGTTCTGCGACTACAATGATAAGAAACTGCCTAAGGATAAGCAATATTACTCGGAAGCGTTGCACTCTCAGGTAACCACCGTGGGTGCTTCTATATTGGATTTGCAGGCTTCAAAGTTCGGAGCGAATTCGCAGCCATTTTACTTCTTTGTAGACGAAAACGGGAACAAACTGGTGGAAGAGGGTTATTCCTATGACCCTGATGTGCAGAAGTTCATCGATCATTTAGATAAGGTTGTAGAAAAGTATAAGGCAAGCCATCCGTAAGAGGTCGATTCTTTTAACATCAGCAACCAACTACTTCCACAGCCCCACACCTAAGCGCAGACCGATGGACAGATGGTAGTCTGTAAATTGGTCATGTGCGAAATCGTTTTTGTTAGCTACCGCAATGTTTGGTCTCGCTCCTACTGACGTTCGGCTATAATAAAGCCCGCGAATGTTTGTGCTTAACTCTATCCCTGCTGCAAATCTCTTTATCCATTTGTAATTGTATGCTCGTTGAAGACCAAAATAGAGGTCAAATTTGCTTACGCGTCGTGTATTACGATATGAGTGGTGTTTTTTATAAAGGTCCTCCTCATAGACTATCAGCTCTGTTTTTGTAGTGTTGCCGTCGTCTGTTGTATAAGTAAGTGAGTGTTCTTTATTCCCATTAAATTTATTCCCGGTAAACAGTAGCATTGAAACACCTGCTTTAGTGGAAAAAGTCAACTTGTCATTTAACGGGAATTGGTAACCAATCATGATGCTTGGCTTTAAAAAACTCATAGAGGTATTAATTCTGCCGTTATACATCTTGTTTTTTAAATTCTCAACAGCTGCCGGATCAAAGTTAGATAAATCATATGCAATATCTATACTGTAGCCGAAAAGACCATACTGAAGTCCCGCATTAAGGATGATATTGTGTTTTGTTACTCTTTCGTATTGTACACCAAACTGGTGGCAAAGCGCATTTTGGGGTAAAACGAATTTCTCATGTGGTGGCCCCCATTGAAATGTACTCGGTCCATTATGCAACGATAGTTGCATACAGTAGGTTGGATAAAGAGTACTGATAGCTTTTTTCTCCCCTTCCTTCGCTAAAGAAGGGGATTGAGCAGCGAAAAGAGAAAAGATAAACACAAAAATGAATCGCCCAAGGAAGTGTCTTCCTCTACATGTATTTGATTTGTTCATAATTTCGTTGTTTAGACTTCAGGTCTTTGGTTGGTCAATTGCGCGCAGGTTTCCTAAATCAAATATAATGAATATTTATTACGGAAGGCTATTAGCTACCTCCATAGCCCTACTCCCATACGTAGCCCGATGGATATTTTCCTGTCCGAGTGGTTGTCTATACTTATTTGTCCGCCAGTTGAGTGTACGTACGACTTGGTCTTTGTTTTTGTCGTCAAAAAACCGTAACCGTTTGGCCAGATATTCGGATGTGCTTCTATTCCTAAAGTGATATTCTTGATCCACTTTTTGTTTAGGTCGTATGATGTACTAATATTCATGTTATATATAAGTGAGCCACCAGTTATCCTATCCGCAATTGCCTGAGACAGCCTGCCTTGTTGATTGAACTTCGACGACCCTCTTTTCCCATATACCATGTCATAGACTATAACTTGTTCGTCGATTATTTCGCCATTGTCAGGCAGGTATACAATGCCCAATAGACCTCTATCGTCTACCCCAGACGTAAGATACCTCATCGTAAAACCTGCTCGCACGGAAACAGACCATTTGTTCGTAATCTTTTTTCGGTAACCTATCATCAGCCTTGGACCGAAATATTTGATTGATGGGGTTGTTCTGTAACTAATCATTTGCCCATTTAGGGAGTTGGTTGCCAATGGGTTAAAGTTAGACAGGTCATATATTATCGATATATCTTGGTTCTCTTTCCCCATTAGTAGTCCACCATTGAGTATTAATCCATATCGTGTTGTTCGTTCGTATTCTATGCTGCCATAACTCTCAATCGTATTTTTTACATGAATAGGATTAGGGTATAGGTTGTCGTTTTTTACATTGAATTTCTCACTGAGGTGGTATTGAGGATTGAAAGTAACGTATATGCGGCTGTAACCTTTTTTCTTTTCCTGAGCACTCACACTTCCGGATATCTGAATCCCAAGCAGCACTAATGCAATGCACTTTGCAAAAGGGTAGGGGTGTATTCTGTTTGTAATCAACTTATAGGTTCTTTTTGTTGGGTATTATCGCAATGTAACAATTTTGTTGCAATCGGGTTTCAGCCAACTATAGCAAGCTTGGGTATCTGTACGTAATCTTATTTTGCAATTCCTCACAAAGCGGATTAGCTTTACCGCTTCATGCCGATACGTATTCAACGATATATTGCCCTGCTGTCTGTGCTGCTTTTTTGCGGTAAGCTGTGGGCGTGGTACATCACAGGGTCGGTAACAGTACTTACCGATGCGCTGGAGGGTATTGTAAATGTTGTCGCCGGCTTCCTTGGGCTGTATAGCGTTGTGCTTTCGGCACGTCCGCGCGATACCAATCACCCCTACGGTCATGGCAAGGTTGAGTTTATCACCTCTGCAGTAGAGGGTACGCTTATTATTGTTGCCGGAGGTATGATAGTGTACGAAGCGATACATCAGTTACTTACACCACATACCCTGTCTAACCTTAATACAGGTTTGTTCATCATTGCTGCTGCAGGGTTGATAAACTATCTGGCAGGCAGGTATGCCGTGAAGGAGGGTAAGAAGCATCACTCTATGGTGCTGGAGTCTGCCGGCAATCATTTGGTAACAGATGCCTACTCTACCATAGCCGTTATCATAGGTATCAGCCTTATTCTGCTTACCAACAATCATTGGCCGTGGCTCGATAGTGCTGTGGCATTGTTCTTTGCAGCTATTACCATTATTACAGGTTACAAGGTCTTGCGCCGTTCCATTTCAGGCATGATGGATGAAATGGATATGACCCTGCTGAAAAAAGTGATAGACGTACTGCAACAGCAACGTGCCGATCAGTGGGTAGACCTTCACAACTTGAGAGTAATACAGTACGGAAAGCTCATGCACATAGATGCACATCTTACATTGCCCTGGTATCGTCAGGTCGTAGATGCGGACAGAGAAATTCACGCTTTAGAAGGGTTGATACAATCCAATTTCAGCAATAGTGTGGAGCTATTTATTCATATAGATAGCTGTATGCCCTATCAGTGTCACCTATGCGCACTCAAGGACTGTCCGGAGCGCAAAGAACCATTCAAAGAACAACAAGAATGGAGAATAGAAAACCTCTGGGGCGACCAGAAGCATGGAAAGCATGACGGATAGGGAGCTCCAATTATGCGGCAGGTAGAAATATATCAGCAGGCAGTTGGAAATAGTTTTTTAGTTTTTGAGCAAGTTTCAGCGTTAGTTCTCTACGTCCCGATAGTATAGAGGATACATGTCCTTTTGAGCCAATGATAGATTCGAGGTCTTTTGCTTTCATGCCTCTTTCTTCCATTTTTAATTTTATTGCTTCTATTGGGTCAACAGCAGGTAGCTGAATATGTTTGTCCTCATAGTCTTTTACCAATACCAGCAATAGTTCCAATTCGTCAGCTTCGGGAGTATTTTCGTCCGTTTGGAACAGTTCCATAGTACGCATTATGGCTACATGGTAATCTTGTTCCGTTTTTAATACTTTCCAGTTCATTTTTTGGGTTTGAAGTTTAGAATTTTTGTGTCGAAGTTTACTGTGGCGGCATCTATTTGGTCGTACTCTTTATGTGTTCCGAACCATATCACATAGGAAGCTGCGTGTCTGAAATTAACTGAAACTATAAGCCTGTAGTCGTTGCCTTTAACATTGAATATTACTCTGTTGTTTCCAATTATGCTTGCGCTGCCATATACCTCTTTAAGTTCGTTGAAGTTTTGAAAAACATACTTGGAAATCTCATGATACCACATTAACAGTGCCGTCTCTGCTTTTGGGTATTTTGCAATATAGTATAGTAATGTTCCTTTTGCTATAATGTTCAAAACACTACAAATGTAAACATTTTGTTTTCATTTTGAAAACCTTTTTGCTTATTCTTTTAGGCTGCCTTCATGGTTCGCTTTGCAAGCAATTAATATTTGGATAACCAACCATTACCCACACCGTCTTCACGGGATAAGTATAAAATACGTCTACTTCCCCAGCTCTTTTTGGAGCTCCTTTGTAGTTTTTGTGCTACCGTCGTGGCTCCACCCGGGTGCGAAGAACAGGTACTTTAGTTTGTCAGTAAGTGAGTTGCCTTTTTTCAGGTCTTTAGCCAGTTCCCTCCACTCGTGCGTCACTATTTGCAGGGGGTGGTAGGGTTTATCTATTGGTTTATTTATTCCGTAGCGTGGTTTTTCCTCAGGGTTTTCTGCCGTGAAAGTCCCGAAGAGCCTGTCCCAGATAATAAATACCATTCCCATGTTTCTGTCGAGGTATAGAGTATTGCTGGCATGGTGTACCCTGTGGTGCGATGGGGTTACAAAAATGTATTCTATCCAGCGGGGCAGTTTGTTGATGTATTGTGTATGTACCAGTATGCCGTATATCTGTGTTGCCGAGTACATAAATATCACATCTACAGGACGGAAGTTGAGCAGTACCAGTGGTATAAAGTAAAGATACTTGTACACAGGCATCAGTACAGAAGACCGGAACCCTGTTGATAAGTTGTATTCCGGTGAGGAATGATGAGTAACATGTACCGCCCAAAAGATACGTACCCTGTGGTCCACAAAGTGCTCCAGCCAGAAAAGTAAATCCTCTCCGAACAGTAGCACTATCCAATATACAACCGGATGCCAGGAGATGTTCAGGTGGTAGCTGAAGAAGAAGTTCAGTAGAGTCAGGCCGACCAGTAGCCGCAATACCATATCTACCCCAGCGTTCAGCAGGTTCAGATACACATTCATAACTGTTTCTTTCCAGCTATAAAATTTATGCTTGCGGAAATTGCTCAGCAATATTTCCACAGGTATCAGAATGGCATATATCGGTATGGAGAACAGCAGCAGTATTTGTTGATGTAGCTCACCCATAGGCGTACAATAATTATCAGGCAATAGCTGCCGGCATTAAAGTTGTATTAATCGTATTTCTGCACCTGACGGATACTAAACGGTCATAATGTCTTTCTCTTTGTCCTTGCACAGTTGGTCAACTTTAGCAATGAACTTGTCTGTTATGCCCTGAACTCTTCCTTCACCATCTTTTGCTTCATCTTCACTCAGACCATCTTTTTGCATCTTCTTAATCTGCTCTATTCCGTCTCTGCGGATGTTGCGGATAGCAATCTTGCCATTTTCGCCTTCTACATTCACTTTCTTTACAAGCTCTTTTCTTCTTTCTTCTGTCAGTGGTGGAAGGTATAAACGTATATATGTCCCGTCATTTTGAGGGTTAAGCCCGATATTCGAAGCAATAATTGCCTTTTCTATGGGGCCAAGCATGTTTTTCTCCCAAGGCTGAATAGATATTGTTCGAGCATCAGGTATTGTCACGTTAGCTACCTGCGTTAGTTGGGTAGGGTTGCCGTAGTACTCAACATATATGCCATCTACTACTTGTGGCGTTGCTTTTCCTGCACGTATCTTGCTTATTTCAGACTCCATGTGGTCTAACGCTTTCTGCATATGCGCAGATGTATCGCTTATTATTTGTTCCATTGCCTTAGAATATAATATGAATTTAACAGGTAGCAAATGTAAAAAATGTTCGGGAACTATGTGTTTACTTTCCAATATTACTATACATGTATTAGTATTGTTGATGATTACCCGTAGTCGATTTGGTCGGCGTTTATAGTAGTCGTAAATTTGTAAAAAAATAAAGAGTACATGGAAACAGCAGTAAGTTCGCCGATTAAGTTGAGTGCAAATGCAATAGCAGAGGTAAGGCGATTGATGAATGAGCCCGGTTTCGAGGAAGGGCAATACTTGCGTATAGGAGTGAAAGGTGGTGGCTGCTCGGGCCTTAGTTATGTTTTAGGCTTCGATAAGCTGGAAGAAGATGACCAGAAGTATGAAATAGAAGGTGTACCGGTTGTGATGAAGGATGCTCATGGAATTTATCTGATGGGTATGGAAGTCGACTTTTCTGACGGGCTTAATGCTCGTGGTTTTGTATTCAATAACCCCAATGCCAGCAGCTCTTGTGGTTGCGGTACTTCGTTTGCGGTATAGACAACCATCGTTTGTTTATGAAAAGTACCCCTTTTTCCAAGTCTGAGGCAGCAGAACTATGTGAGGACTTTGAAGATCTAATAGATACAGAGTTTGCCCTCGGCAATTTTTCGTTTGTTGTCAACTGCGTAATTGCCTGTCCGGCAATAGCCCCGTATCGGCAACAGTTCCTTGATGCGTTTACTGCTGGTGATAGTGCCGCAGACGTAGATTATAACAAAGACGAGTACGATGTACTCATAGCGGTAGTAGATGCCGAGACTGAAAGTCATCCTTCATTTATAGATATAAGAGACTACATAGCAGAGAAGGGAATCCGGTACAACTTTCCATCGTAAGGATTCTGTTACCTCAAGCACTGTAATGATAAGGCCATAAGGCATTAATAAGGAGTATTCAGATGCAGTTGTCTAATTAGCTCATGGGGCGTTAACGTTTGTTTGTGATTTTCTTTTAAAAATAGTTGAGAAAAGGTTTTGTGGTGGAAGAAAAGGGTTCTATCTTTGCCGTCCCTTAGCGGAAACGGTGCGGGAAAAGTTCTTTAAAAAGCGGGTTGATTTGGCTGGTGTTTCAGGGTTTAAAAATAAATTCAAAAAAACATTTGGTGGTGTCAAAACAACCTTCTACCTTTGCACTCCGTTACAGAGAAAGGGGTAGCAAAAAAGTAACGAAAAGTTCTTAAAATAGTAACAGAAAAAGATGAGCAGTTAAAGGCTGCGAGCGAGGTTCAAGCCCTTGTACATCGTCAGAATTCATAGTCAACTCGGCTTATTGTTGAGGTGGCAAAATGGATAAAGTTCTTTGAGAGATTGGAAAACAAAATAGCAACAGCGTGGTAACGATGAAGTTCGTTACCACAGGTAAGTCACCTGAATGATTTGATCAGTTTACTGATTGAGGAGTTTAGGTGAAACAGCGAAAACAATAATTAAAACGATTGATTTTCCGAAAATTAACATTTGAGAACATCAGTCAGTTTTGAACAATTCATTTACAATGGAGAGTTTGATCCTGGCTCAGG
>JAUHYD010000014.1 GCA_030426665.1 Bacteroidia bacterium
TATCAGGAACGGCGATACCCGGTGCCACAGATATTACATATGATGCGTTGTCAAGCGGCAACTATACAGTGCGAGTTACGAACAGTGCCGGCTGCTGGGCGGTATCTGCTCCCCTTGCTATAACAGTGAACCCGGCACCTGTAGACGTGATTACAGCATCGGGTCCGCTTACGTTCTGTGATGGTAACAGCGTCACGTTGACAGCTGCTTCGGGGGCGGGTTATACCTACCAATGGTACAATACGTCAGGTTCAATAGCCGGAGCGACGACGTCAAGTTATACAGCAACAACAACCGAAGATTACTATGCAGAGATCACGAATAGTGCCGGCTGCATGGCAACATCAGTAACCAGCTCTGTAGTGGTGAATCCATTGCCGGATGTGACCATAACCGCAGGCGGGCAGTTGATATTCTGCGTAGGTGGATTTGTATTGCTTGGTGCCCCTGCAGGCTACAATTATCAGTGGTACAAAGACGGTGGTGCTATATCCGGCGCTACCAGCATTAACTATGTAGCTACAACGGGTGGCGGTTACCGAGTTCGGGTAACAGATGCCACCACAGGCTGTGCAGATATGACACATGCAGATACGCAGGTTGTAGTAATAACAACACCGACAGTGACGCCAATGACTCCTTCTCGTTTTTGCTGGGGCGGTAGTTCACTGCTATCTACCACGGTATCTTATCTTGGTGGCTCTATTGCCTACCAGTGGTACTTCAACGGTGTAGTGATACCGGGCGCTAACTCAGGTACGTACAATGCAACAGTAGAAGGAGATTATCATTGTGAAATATCTGTACCTGCCAGCTGCATAGTAGCGACGGCAGATGTTCATGTGGTAGAGTTACCGCTGCCGGATCCGCCGATAACATTTAACGGTACGATATTCCGCACGGGTAGTTACTTTGTAAGCTACCAGTGGTACAAAGACCTGGTTGCAATACCGGGAGCTATATCGGCAACGACACCAGCTACAGCCAATGGCAACTACAAGGTAGCAGTTACAGATACGAACGGCTGTCAGTCTGTATCGGCAGTATATGTATTGACAGGATGGAAAGGATCAGGACCGCCAACTTCTGTAACAGACGTGAACAGTACCGACGTTAAGGTGTATCCGAATCCGGCAAACGATAAAGTGTTTATCGAGTCAATGGTAAGCGTACGTGCGGTTGTTAGTAGTGTTGACGGCAAGACTTTGCTTGATGTGACCAATGCCAAAGAAATAGATATTCGAAATTTGGCTGATGGTATTTACTTTATTTCGTTGTACAACGAGGCGGGTAAGTCACTAAAAGTAGAAAAGCTGATAAAGAAACAATAGATATTTTGCGGTTAGCCGCTCACAAATAGCAGACCATTAGACTATTGTCGAAGGTCTGCTATTTTACTTTTTCCGCCATTATTGGTGTTTCTCGCCAACATTGGTGCGCTATGTTTGTGAAATAGCAAGGAGTGGCAAACTCGAAAATATTTTTAAACAACGGTGAATTACACCTAAATAACTCCGACAGCTATTTTCTGCCTAACCGGGCAATGCGCCTGACAATAATTCTCCCAATAGTATTAGATTAACGAACCGGAATCAACTGAATGTGTTCCCGGCCAGGTTAGAAGTTAAATAGTAGTTTCACGTTTAGCAGTCGTGAAGTGAGTCGATTGGGCACTGCATACTGGTTGCCGGAACTCTGATCCTGAATCCATGTGTAGGAGAGCGTATTCTGAATGCTCAGCAAGTTGAACACCTCAAAGCTACCCCAAATACTTTTTATGTTGTTGAAGAAACTATGCGCATGATATGTTTTCTTTTCTCCGTTCAACAACAAGGCAGAAAAACCGATGTCTACTCGTTTATAGTCCGGTATACGCAGAATATTCTGATAAAGGTGTCCCGTTGGTGGTCCGACCGGCAGTCCGGTTGAGTAAAGCATATTGATATGTGCTTTAAAATTCTTGTTATTCGGCAGGTAGTCTTCGAAATACATGCCCAACATAAAACGCTGGTCAGTAGGCATAGGGAAGTAATTGTCGTAACCTGCTATAGATGGGCTGTCAACTTTTTGCTCGGCTTTTAGCATGCCAATGCTGACCCAAGAAGTAGCATCTTTTACGAGGTCGCCATACAGCCGCACTTCGCCACCATATACTCTACCGACTGCATTGTTAGTGCCCATATACCGTATACGTACATTGTCGTATCGGTAAGGGTCCATATCCCAAAGGCCTTTGTAATACGTTTCGGCAGTAACCTTAAATGGCCGCTCAAACATTTTAAAGTTGTAGTCTGCACCTAATACATATTGTATTGACTTCTGAGCCAGCAATTGTTTATTAACACCACCTAATGGGTCCCGCATCTCCCTGTAAAAAGGAGGCTGCACATACTTGCCGACAGAGAGTTTAATAACAATATCTCTATTAGCAGAGCGTGGCCGGTAGGCAGTTTGAACTCGGGGACTTAGAATAAACTCATCGTTCAGAAAACTATGATTGAAGCGAAGACCGGCCGTGACGGAAAGTCTGTCAGAATCGAATCTGATATAATCTTGCACAAAGCCGCTTACCCGCATATAGTTAAAAGTTGCCGCTGAATTGTAAAAACGTGCGACATTTAATTCAGTTGCAGAGTAGGGTTGTGAAAAAGCTGCGGAGTCTCTGCGTTCCCATTCGTGCAGTTGGTCTGCTATGTTGGTTATACTAGTGTTTGCACCAAACTGTAAGAGGTGTTTTTTGGCATCGTAGCTGCCGCGCATTCCTATATTGTTAACATTGATGTTCAGATAGTTACGGGCAAATCTATGTATACCGCCTGCCCCGAGGTAGGTCTTTATCTGACCGAAGTCGCGCTTGCCCAAATCTGTTTCTAACTCGCCCAGAAGGTATGCACCGTTTATGTCGTAGGTTTCGTATTCATTAGTAGTAAAAGCAGAAGCCAGGAACTTGACCCGCAGGCGAGAGTCGATTTTATGCCAGCTTGCCGAAAGTCCGCCGAATTTTGAATCAAACTGATCAAACTCTCCGCCGTCATAAAAGATATTGAGCTGGTAAGCCTGGTTAAGTACACCAAAGCTGGAAGTAGCCTGTTCCGGAAAAAATGTAAAACGGTTGCGTGCGTAGTTGCCAATCGCCTCTAAGTCCCAATTTTTGCCAAGTTTGTAAGTGAGTAAAGCCTGTACATCTGTAAACGAAGGATTGTATATTCCCTTTGTAGGTTGTGAGCGCAGCAGATATTGATTGCTTTTCTGACGGGCACCGAATAAGTAGGTAAACCGCTGGTTTTTTGAAGCCCCTTCCAGGTGTAAGCCACTCTCTAAGAGGCTGGAATAGAAAGAACCCCCGAATGTCTTGGGCTTTTTGTACGTAACATCAAGCACGCTGCTCATCTTATCTCCGTACTTGGACTGAAATCCGCCTACTGAAAAGCTCAAGTTGGAGACCAGGTTCGAGTTGATAAAACTAAGTCCTTCCTGCTGCCCCGTTCTTACCAGAAAAGGGCGGTATATCTGAAAGTCATTGACATACACCAGATTCTCATCGAAGTTGCCTCCGCGGACACTATACTGTGTAGTGAGTTCATTATTGCCACCAACAGCAAGCTTAATTAGCCCCTCAACACCGCCTATTACGCTCGGCATATATAAGGCCTTGCTCACGTCGATATAAACGGAGCCGGCTTCTTCTCTTTTTCGTTGGTCTTTAATTACAAATTCCTTTAAGACAGTTGCTTTGTGGGTTTCTAGTTTCACATCTACTGTTCTGGTTGTACCAGTTGCAAGGCGTAGTTTTCTATGTGCAGCTACGTGTCCGGTAGAGTAGTAAACAATAGATACCTCTTTCTCTGCAGGTATTTCTAACCAGTAATAGCCTTTTTTATCGGTATAGGTACCCATGCCGGTTGCTTCATCGGCTACCAATGCCTGGTCAACCGGATGATCCCGGTCGTCCTTTACAACTCCTGAAACGTATGCCTTCTGACCGTAGGCAATCGGGATGGAGAGTATAAGTAATAGAAATAAGAGTGCATTTTTTCGAAGCATAACGAGTATGAGCCTATATAACGCAATGAAAATAAGATTATTTCCCTGTCTGCTTCAGTTTTTTAATTGTGTCTTGTGGGTCGGTTGCAGAAAACACAGTATTTCCGGCAACAAGAACGTCGGCGCCGGCTGCAATAATGTCTGCCGCATTGTTGAGTGTTACACCGCCGTCTATTTCTATCAGCGTACTTGCACCCTTTCCAAGGATAAGTTCCTTTGCTTGTCGTATTTTGTCAAATGTAAGAGGCAGGAACTTTTGTCCGCCAAAGCCCGGATTGATACTCATTACCAGCAGCAAGTCTATCTCGTGAATGATATCCTTTACCATTTCAACGGGTGTATGCGGGTTAATAGCCAGGCCCGCCTTCATGCCTAATGCCTTGATAGTGGTCAGTGTACGATGCAGGTGATAGCCGGTTTCGTAATGCACAGTCAGATAGTCAGCGCCAGCATCCCTGAAATCTTCCAGATACCGCTGAGGTTCCTCAACCATAAGGTGAACATCAAAGGTCTTTTTGGCCAATCGCTTCATCTGCTTAATGATAGGCATGCCATAGCTGATGTTGGGGACAAATATACCGTCCATTACATCGAGGTGAAACCAATCTGCTTCACTGTTATTAATCATTTCTATTTCTTCTCCTAACTTCAGGAAATCGGCAGAAAGCATAGATGGAGCAATAATTGGCATTGTATCTTTTTTTAAGTAGTTATCAAAATTTGGTTTAAGGTGTGACCATCGAAACAGCACACCATATTCAATTCCTTCCTGATCATAATTTTACTCTCAGTCGGGTCAGGGCTTCTTTAGGCTTGTCGTAATTTTTGTCGAGCTTCAGTGCCATTTTGTAATCCGCAATGGCATTCCCGATACTGTCCATCATCTCGCTGCATAGTCCCCGGTTGAAGTACGCAGCAGGGTTGGTAGGGTCAGTACGAATAGCCATGTTATATTGTCGCCATGACTTTTGGGTGGAGTCTTCCTGCATTAAGATGTAGCCCATATTGAAGTACGCATCGGTATATTGCCTGTCTGCCAATATACACTTCCTGTATGCTTCTTTTGCACGAGCAAAGTCGTTATTGTCTTGGTAGAACACGCCTTTAGCAAAGACGGGGAATACATTTGTAGTATCCATATCGTATGCATTCTGCAGATATTGGAGGGCAATCGGATTTTTTTGTGCACTGTACATAATACCCAATTGCACAACTGCATCTCTGTAGTCCGGTGCTACCTGTACTGAGGTGAGGAAATTAGAAATAGATTTCGCAGTATCCTTCATGTCCTTGTAAATCATTCCTTTCAGAAAGTATGCTTCGGGGTCATACACATTCTTACGCAGCACAATATTTATTTCCGCAAAGGCTTTGCCGTAATCCTGAAGATATAAGAAAAGCTTTGCGATTTTCAGGTGTGCTTTTCGGTCATCGGGTTGTTTCTCAATTGCTTTTTGAATCCAGTCTATAGCCCCGTTCAGGTCTTTGCTTTCAAAAAGGATGTCGCCAACCGCACTATAGTAGGAGGCATTGTTGGTATCGAGAGATGAAGCCTTTTTGAAGTCTTTGATAGCCAGGCTATCCTGCCTAAGTTTTTGTAAAATGACACCCCGGTCGTAATAGAGCGCGGCGTTGTCAGGCGATTTGGCAATTTCCTGCGTAACAGTTCTCAGTGCCGGCTCTTGCATGAAAACTTCGTTTTCGAGCCCGGAATTCACAGGTTTATCGTCTGTATTATTACAGCCAACAGTAAAAATAGCGCCGATTAAAAACGGAAAAAGCGCAATCCATACGTTTTTCATGGGGTAAAATTACTAAAACGAACAATGAGTATCGGAACAAATCGAAAATAACTGACACACAAGTGCGAATCAGGTCACACAGAAAGACTATTTGCCATTAATGAAGAGTTCTAATGCCGATACCATTGAGGGGGCATTTGGTGCCGGTGCTTTGATATCCAACCTCATACCATTGTCCTCAACTGCTTTGGAGGTTGTAGGGCCGAAAGCGCCTATCATTGTTCCGTTTTGTTTGAATTTCGGGTCGTGGTCAAACAGAGTACGTACACTGAACGGGCTAAAGAACACAATCAGGTCATAACCGTCTTTCATTACATCTTTGATATCGTTAGACACCATTCTGTACAGAGTAGCATCGGCGTATTCGATATTTTGTTTTGCCAGATGTAACGCGATATCATTCTTCCCGTTGTCTGACACCGGTAAAATGTACTTTTCGTTTTTGTGTTTGGTAATGATTTCTTTAAGACCTCCCATACTGCCATCGGCAGAGAAAAATACTTTTCGCTTGCGGTACAGAATAAATTTTTGGAGATAAAGAGCAACCGCCTCTGCAACGCAGAAATACTTCATATCCTGTGACACCTTAACTTTTAGCTCTTCACAAATGCGAAAAAAGTGGTCAACAGCATAGCGGCTGGTAAATATTATGGCCGTAAAGTCAGGTATATTGATTCGTTGTTTACGAAACTCTTTCCCACTAATACCCTCGACCCGTATAAACGGATGAAAGTCTAGTTGAAGATTATATTTTTTTGCGAGGTCGAAGTAAGGGGATTTATCTGTTTCCGGACGTGGTTGCGTAATCAAAATACGGCTGACCTTCACTTCCTTTTTCTCAGTACCCTTTTTTGGTGAACGAGCAACTTTGGCCATATGCAAGGATTATCGGGGTTTTTTTTCGGAATACTCAATCAGTGTAATACAAATACAATAAATCAATAAAACATTAAACCTTTAACTAATAATTTCATAAGTACTGCCAATGGCAGCAATTCCGAGGCGCAAAGGTACATAAAAAAATGAAATTTGCTGTATTGGAAGAACGAGCCGAATACCTGCCACGACCGAAAGTATCTATTGATAAGTAATACGCCGGATGTGATGAAAGAGATAATAACCACCGGTTGTATCCAGTTGTGCCCACCAAATGCAAGTACGATAATAAACGGAACCAATGTAATAGCAAGCACTTTATTGATGAGGAATACATTGAATAAATAGTGCTCTGTAATGCCCTCTACCCGGAATGCCCATCCACTGAATCGCACGGTTGCGTACTTTGCTACATAAATAAGGCCGGTACCGGCAATAAGCATAAATATAAGTAGCCAGGTGGGTAATACCCCTGATGGCATCGGTGTGTAATACCGAACTACATAAAACATATAGGCCCCGCCGGCAAAGGCAAAAAATACATTCATCAGGAAGTTTGACAGCCCGGCGCTTTGCAGTTGTTCCTTCAGCTGTCGGTTGCTGAGTGTGGGGTTCCAGAATGCCCTCCATAGATTGACAAAATATTTAGTGTCCATGTAACGAATAACCCCCAGCAGGAAACACATAAACAATAGCAGGTAAAAAGCCATTGTTTGCGGTACCATTACGTGAGGAGACTGAATGTCATTGACGACAAATGTGCTGGCCAGCATAGGGTGATCTGCCAGCATGCTGTCTGCAAATTGTGTGGCGGTCTCATTCAGAATACTATCATTAGCTACCAGAGTGTCAATGCCGTACTGCCGGGCAACAAAAGATTGCGCCCTGACGGTTGACCCGGAATAAAAAACGATAAGAAAAATGAATAGCCACCTCATGCAGGCTGCAAAATTAGCAGTAATACATTGCCCAATGCAAAAGGAACAGGTAATTTATTTTATATTTTTCCACCTACGATGTGTATATCGTATTATTTAGTGTGGTTAGAGCCGCTTGGCTACCAACCCTAAAAAGTCATTCAGGTGTTCCCGTTGCTTTTTCTTACACTTCTCAGTAAGCTCGGCCTTCATATTGTCGAGGTTTTCTTTTACGTCGCCGGGGCGTTCTTTCCGAAACTGAAAAGCGATGGCCGTCGCCCAGTAGTTTTTAAATTCGCTCTGAACAAATTTGTCATCGCAGTAGAGGAATTCCATTATGTCATCAGGTCTTTGGTCGAGGAGTGTGTAACATCTCGGAAATAACATCATAGCCAGGTCTGCGTCGGCATAGATAAACATCTTAGATACCAGCAACATATAAAAAGGTCGGACGGTATCATTTTTTGTCAGCATGCTGTCAGCTATTCTGGCGGTGGAGTCATCGGCCGTGGCCTTAACTGTTTCATTATAGTAATCTTTAGCACCCTGATGCACTTTAGGGTCCTCCAGATAATTGTCTATTGACCCCAAAGATTGCGCAGTGGCATGCGACAGCGATACAGCAATGAGCACTGTAATAAAAAAGATTCTCTTCATTAGTTACTTATTTAGGCAAATACTACTTGCCTTTGAATACCGGTTTCCGCTTTTCGAGGAACGCCTGAACACCTTCTCTGAAGTCATCGGTAGTGCCGGCAATGACCTGCGTTTGTTTTTCCAGCTCCAACTGCCCTTCCAGATTGTTATTAAATGTTCTGTTGAGTAGGCGTTTGGTAAGTCCGATTCCTTTAGTGGGCATCTGAGCGAGGTTCATTGCCATAGCTTTGGCTGCAGCTTCGAATTCCTCATCGGGGAAGCATTTATATATCATGCCCATAGCCACGGCTTCCGGGGCTTTCACTTTGTCGCCTGTCATCATAAGTGCGGCGGCACGCTGCAACCCAACTAAGCGCGGCAGAAAGTAAGTGCCACCACTGTCGGGTATCAATCCTATTTTGCTGAACGCCTGAATAAAAGATGCACTCTCCGAAGCCAGCACTATATCACAGGCCAGCGCGATGTTGGCACCGGCACCTGCCGCCACTCCGTTGACGGCTGCTATAACGGGTTTTTCTACGTTCCTTATTCTGCGGATGGTTGCATTATAGTGCTCCCGTACCAAAACTTCAAATTCTTCCGGGCTGGGATTTGTAGCTTCTGCCAGGTCCTGTCCGGAGCAAAATCCTTTTCCGGCACCGGTCAGGTACAGGCATCGTACTGCATCGTCTTCGGCGCAGTTATCGAGGGCTGCTTGCAGCTCCATAGCCATGTCGTGGTTAAAACTATTATACTTGTCGGGGCGATTGAGGGTGATAAACCCTACTCCATTCTCTTTGTTCAGTAATACCGTTGCCATAATTCAAAGGTAATGAAATAGTAGTTTGTGCGAGGAGCTACGGTGCAAATGTTTCTGACATTTTTCCAATTTTATGCGTCTCTTTCCGGTGTCGGAATATTGATGTGATTATTGCTGGTAAAGGGATTAGGGTGTTTATATTTCAGGGTTTTTCGGCTTCCGTTTTTCATTGTATCGATAAGGGTGCTACGAATCTCAGGTATAAATACACCCGAGCTAATTGTATTTTTTTGAGAATCAATTAACATTGTATGGTATAATATTGTTCAGCAAACAGGGAGTCCTGCATTCTTTTCCGCCGTCCTAAAATATTCAGGAATGAGAAAATCAAATTTGACTTATGTCGCCATTGCCGTTATTTTCTTTAACTGTAAAAGTGCCACAAACACTAATTCGGTAGCCAGTGAAGTGACATACCCTTATATTGACACTATGGAATATGCAATAAGTTATCGAGAGATGGCAGAAATGTTAAATTACCATACAAGAGACACTATAAGCAAAAATATTGGAGACTCGATAATACATACAGAAGTGTACATTAAGCGGTTTAGCAAAGACTCCTCGGTGTTTTTAGGATCTAAGCCTTTTGTGGTTGATGGTAAACAAGTGTTTTTGCCAGCACAAGCCGGTATTTTGCTTCAATAGTTAGTAATGCCACGTTTGTATTTATGTTCGTCAATCAGAGATTGGCAGCCACTTTGAGTTCGGAGACATAAAAGCAAATGTTGGTGGGTTGGTTGCATAGTTTTGAAGTAGCCCTATATATTCTCACTTCATATTTCGGTTGTATTTGTTATTTTTATCGCAAACAACTTTATGAAAATCATACCGATAGTTATTTCCACCTTGCTTGCATGCAATATTGCACATGCCCGAATCGAGCCGAAGCAATTCGGAGCTGAGCCACAAACGAATGGAACAAAGTCTACTTTTTCGAATCTAATACCCGCACCAAGGTATGGCGGCACCTACCGACCCGTGACAACCATGTTGAGCCTTGTTTGGGGACAAGTAACAAGTACCGTAGTTACAGATACTGCAAGCTACAAAGGGTCGTCGCAACTTTATCGCATCGGTTTGGGGGCGAAGTTTTTGTTGCCGGGTTCTTGTTGGGACAATAACAAGTTTTTCACCGTTTCGCTTGCTTATACAACTTTCACCTCAAGGTACAGCTATCCCAAGGGCGGAAAAGATATAACTTCCAGTACCGAAGTGCAATGTGTATCATTGCCTGTTACCATCGGGTTTATGAAAAAGCCGGGAAAAGTAGGATATTACGGACAGGCGGGGGTTACCTTTAACTACAACGCTCAGGTGAAGCCGGATTATAAGGCACTCGTTTGGGATTACAATAAGTTGTGGGTAGACCCAAGTGTGAGCCTCGGTATTTGTGCAGACATCGTTGCGAGGAAAGGTGGTGTTGAGTCTGAACCCTACCGCCTGGCGATAGGCCCTTATGTGGGCTATGCTATCAACAACCTTTCCGGAGAGCAGAACATCAGCTTGCAATTATTTCAAGTCGGAGTACGGTTTACAGCAGCAAGGTTTTAGTGATTGATAATCGCGAAATTCCCCTTTGAATGGCTTCGACTTTCAGTTGCAACAGGGGATTGGTAAATTAATGCTGTCACAAACACCCAACACAAAAAAGCGACTGCTCGCTCTCGTGCCGTCGCTTTTTCAATGAGTTCTTAGATTTCGCTAGCTCTTAAATAGCCGGAATATATCCAGCCCGTTGGCATAGACCATCAGGGTAAGTAGTAATATTAAGCCTACCGTTGTGGCACGTTCCATTACCTTTTCGCTTACTGCTTTGCCCGTTATCATTTCCCACAGCAGGAAGATAACATATCCTCCATCCAGACCGGGTATGGGTAGCAGGTTCATAAACGCCAATATGATAGAAACAAATGCTGTCAGCATCAGGAATTTCTCCATATCAAACTCACCGGGAAATATCTTACCGAAACTGATGATGCCACCGAGGCTCTCACTTGCTTTTATTTCTTTTGAAGTAAACATCAGCTTAAACTGACTGATGTAAGCGCCAAACTGCGTAAATGTATAAGAAACACCCTTGCCTATCGCCTGAATAGGGTTGTAGTTTATCTTTTCAAACTTAAAGTATCTGTCTAAGTCACCCATAGGACGGAAGCCGAGTATTTTGTCTTCGGGGACTACACCGTTCAGTACTACCGGCGCATTGTCACGCATTACAGTTACTGTTATCGGCTGCCCAACTAATGCCCGCTTCATACTGTCATATTGGTCGAAAAAAGGCGTCGGTATGCCATTCATGGCTATGATACTGTCACCGGTCTTCATGCCCATCTTTTCAGCCTCAGACTTTTTCGAAACCTTGTCAACAACCGTAGGTATACGTGGAGAAATAAAGCTACCGCGCTTCTTGCTGGTAATTATTGAGTGTACCGTACCTTCTTTTACTGCTATATCCATCGGCGCACCATTCCTTTCTATCTGAATGGTTTTTCCTTCGTCCAGCACCAGGGCGGTTACAATTTTATTAAAGCGGGTTACAGGTACACCATCTATTGACTTGATCATGTCGCCGTCCCGCAGCCCGATGGATTTGGCAGTGCTATCTACCATTACACCATAGGTCGCATTTTGCACAGGTAGGTATTCCTCGCCATACACACTAAATACAGTGATGTATATCAGCATCGCCACAATAATATTCACGATAATACCGCCCAGCATAATAAACAGTCGCTCATATGCTTTTTTGCTACGATATTCCCATGGTTCGGGTGGTAGGGCCATTTGCTCCTTATCCATACTCTCGTCCACCATTCCGGATATCTTTACATAACCACCCAACGGAAACCAGCCGATACCATATTCTGTATCACCCTTTTTCTTTTTGAATAAAGAGAAATTAAGCAGACCGGAAAAAGGAAAAAGGAAATCAAAAAACAGGTAAAATTTCTCTACCCTTGTTTTGAACAATCGGGCAAAAAAGAAGTGTCCGAATTCGTGTAGCACTATCAGCAGGGATAGGGCAACAAATAATTGCAGCACCTTTACGACAGTGCCGGACATAAGTAGTATTGTATCTAAATGCATTGTATCAGTTCAAGAAGTTTGTATTCGAAGCCCGCATAAAGGCAAGGAGTGAAATGTTCGTTTTATTAGAATGGAAATCTTATTAAGTAAGTTTGTTCAGGCAGTTTTGATTAGTAAATGGATAGTTGGCTCTTTTTCACAAATTCGGCAGCATACTCTCTCGCTTCTGCATCGCTCTTCATATAGTCCTCTGCCTCAGGGCTGGTAATGAATGTTACTTTTTCTAACGTCTTTTCTATCATATCACTCATTTCCAGAAAGCCCACTTTGTTTTGCAGAAAAGCGTTTACGACTACTTCATTGGCAGCATTCAGTACACATGGCGCATTGCCGCCACGTATCATGGCCTCTTTTGCGATGGCAAGATTACGGAAAGTTTTATAATCAGCGACCTCAAATGTCAGTTTAGGGTAATCCTTAAATTCCAGTCTTTTGTAATTGTTCGGGATACGGTGTGGAAATGCCAGCGCATATTGTATGGGTAGTCGCATATCCGGCAGTCCCATTTGAGACTTCACAGAGCCATCTATAAACTGAACCATGCTATGAATCACTGATTGGGGATGCACTACAACGTCTACCTGCTCATTTGTCAACCCAAACAGCCACTTAGCTTCTATCATCTCCAGCCCTTTATTCATCAAAGTTGCACTGTCGATAGATATTTTTGCGCCCATACTCCAGTTGGGGTGTTGCAGGGCATGAGACGCCTTTACATTAACCAAGTAGTTTGGTTTTCTGCCAAGAAACGGCCCCCCCGATGCTGTGAGTATCACCTTCTCGATAGCATCCGGGTTTTCGCCCACCAGGCACTGAAAAATGGCGGAGTGCTCACTATCCACGGGTATTATTGCTACCTTTTTCTCGGCTGCCTTGCGCATAACCAGCTCTCCGGCAACTACCAAGGTTTCTTTATTTGCAAGCGCAATGGTTTTTCCGGCCTCAATAGCTGCGAGCGTAGAATGAAGCCCGGCAAAACCCACTATTGCACCCAAAACCGTATCCACTGTGTCCCATTGTGTGACCTCTGCGAGCGACTGCTCTCCTGTAAATACCTTTATAGGTAATGACTGCAACGCATCTTTTACTTCCTTATATTTTGATTCGTCCGCTATTACTACGGCATTCGGGTTGTACTTTCTTGCTTGTTCTATCAGCAACTCACTGTTGCGATTGGCACTCAATACCTCTACCTCAAACCTATCCGGGTTGGCAGACACCACTTCCAATGCCTGTGTCCCGATAGACCCTGTTGACCCCATTATCGCTAATCGCTTCATGCACTGTCTTTTAAAAACGTTTCCAAACAGCAAAGATATTAAAAACTGAAGGGTAAAAAGTTAAAAAGAACTAATGTTTATGGCTGTAGGTCCAATCTTGCCGTAGGTATTCACAGCGGTGGCTTCTTTCAAAAAGTGCCCGTAAGTGCGCTACCCCTTCAAAACAACTTTCTAATCTTTTTTCACACTATGTACAGATACCGTAACTTTGCACCCCAAATACAGATGTATTGAGCTTCATCAACAAATTTCTTGACAAGAGAAAAACCAGTAATCCAACGGGAGAAATGAACTTTCTCGACCATGTCGAGGAATTGCGCTGGCACATTGTACGGTCTGCAGTCGCGGTACTGATAGGGGCATGTTTCGCATTTTGGAAAGACAAGTGGATATTTAATAATATCATTCTAGGTCCTGCCCACAAGGACTTTATTTCGTACCGCGCGTTTTGTGCTTTGGGCAAGTTGTTTCATTCGGATGATCTCTGTATGAATGAGATTCACATGAAATTTCAGAATACAGCGGTTACCGGTCAGTTTATGATGAGCCTTTCTGTATCCATGATGCTCGGTCTCATCATAATGTTCCCATATATTCTTTGGGAGCTGTGGCGCTTCATCAAGCCGGCCTTGAAGGAGACGGAAATCAAAATGGCGCGGGGTATTGTATTCTGGTGCTCGTTGCTGTTTTTTGTTGGTGTATTGTTTGCTTACTTCATTGTGGCTCCCTATACCATCAACTTCTTTGGTAACTACAGCTTGAGTCCACTCTTCGAGAACATCATTACTATTGAAAACTACTACGACACCATCAGCAATATGATACTGGCATTAGGGGTGGTGTTTGAGTTGCCGATGCTGGTGTATTTCCTGACTCGTATCGGGATACTTACGCCGGAGTTTCTGAAGGCCAAACGCAGATATGCATTTCTCATTCTGTTTATACTTTCTATGCTGATAGCACCACCTGATGTATTCAGTTGTCTGCTGATTTTTGCACCTTTGTATATTTTGTTTGAAATATCTGTTAGTATCAGTAGCAGAGCCATCAGAATCAGAAAGATTAAAGAGGCACAGCAAGAAATTAATAACGAATAATATGAGCAATACCACTTTCAACAAAAGCCTGCCTATAGCCATCGGATGCGATCATGCGGGCTTTGACTACAAGGAAACCATCAAGAAAATGCTGGAAGCTAACGGTTGGCAGGTATCTGACAAGGGTACCTACAGCACAGATAGTACCGACTATCCTGATTATGCGCACCCCGTAGCTGCCATGACAGAAAAAGGCGAAGCGGCAGCGGGTATACTGATATGTGGTAGTGGCAATGGCGTATGTATGACCGCCAATAAGCATCAGGGTGTAAGGGCAGCGCTATGCTGGACCAACGAACTGGCTGAGCTGGCACGCCTGCACAACAATGCTAATGCCATTTGTATTCCTGCTCGTTTCGTTTCCATAGAACTGGCAGAGGAAATGGTCAATACTTTTCTCAGCACGGCTTTCGAGGGAGGCAGACATGAGAAAAGAGTAAATAAGATTTAGTATCACTCCGGAATGACATACACTAATCGGGCAGGTTGTTTTGCCCGGTAACTCCGGTTAATAATTACACATGAAAGTAAGAGTAAGATTCGCACCCAGCCCCACCGGTGGTTTGCACCTTGGTGGCGTACGTACCATATTGTATAACTATTTGTTTGCGCACCATCACGGCGGTGAGTTTGTCATTCGTATAGAGGATACGGACCGCAACAGGTTTGTAGAGGGGGCAGAGCAGTACATTATGGAGTGCCTTACCTGGTGTGGATTGGAGCCGGACGAAAGCCCTGTAAAGGGAGGACCATTTGCGCCCTATCGCCAGAGCGAGCGAAAGGACCTATATCGGCAGTATGCCGATCAGCTTGTGGCTTCGGGTCATGCCTACTATGCTTTTGATACGCCGGAAGAGCTGGAAAACATGCGCAAAGAGCATCGCAAGGACGAATACTCTGCGGCTCAATACGATAGTCGTACACGCCTGCTGATGCGTAACTCGCTGACACTTTCTGCGGAGGAAACGCAACAGCTCATAGCAGACGGTACGCCCCATGTAATACGCATAAAGATTCCTGAAAACACAACGGTAACGCTAACCGACATGATACGTGGCGAAGTGTCGTTTGATAGTTCGTTGGTAGATGATAAAGTACTGATGAAGGCAGACGGTATGCCTACTTACCACCTTGCGGTAGTGGTAGATGACTGCCTGATGGAGATAACGCACGCCTTCAGAGGTGAGGAGTGGCTGCCAAGTGCACCCATACACGTGCTGCTGTGGGAGTACCTGGGTTGGAAAGACAAGATGCCACAATGGGTACACCTGCCACTCATACTTAAGCCTGACGGAAACGGAAAACTAAGCAAGCGTGACGGAGACAGATTAGGATTTCCGGTGTTTGCGATGAACTGGACAGACCCGAAGACCGGTGACGTTAATATGGGGTTCAAAGAAATGGGATTCCTGCCACAGGCATTTGTAAACATGCTGGCGGTACTCGGGTGGAACGATGGTACCGAGCAGGAAGTAATGTCTATGGATGAGCTGATAAGCAAATTCTCTATAGATAGGGTACACAAAGGTGGCGCTAAGTTTGACTTTGAAAAAGCAAAATGGTTCAACCATCAATACATACAGCAGACAGACGATGCCACACTCGCAGCGTTATCCCGACCATTCATTGAAGCCAATGGGGTAAACCCGGGAGAAGAGCTGCTGCTGAAAGTAATACCGCTTATCAAAGACCGCTGTACACTGCTGTCCGACTTCTGGACACAGGGGCATTTCTTTTTCGCTACACCAGAACTGAAAGAAAAAGCAGCCATCACCGCCAAGTGGAACGACACTAAAGTTCAGTTCTTTACAGAATGGGCAGCATCTCTCACCAACATCACCGACTGGACAGAGCAGGCACTCGAAGAGTCCTTCAACGAACTGGCAGCAACCATCGGACTAAAAAAAGGCGAAGTAATGCTACCCCTCCGCATCATGCTGGTAGGCGGCAAGTATGGCCCCGGTGTCTTTGCCATCGCTGAGGTAATAGGCATGGAAGAAACCGTGAAGCGTGTGAATAGTGCGCTGGTGGAGATTGCGGGGTAGGATTTGCATACTCGAATAGTGAGGCTCGTCTCGGGCGTTAAAAACGCCGCTCCGTTGCAAACTTGCTGGGAACGATTACAGTCGTTCGGTCTTAGTATTGCAATTTATTTGTCGGTGTTAGTCAACGCAAAGACATTTTATATGCAGTTGTGTGCGATAGGAAATTTGATAACTTTACATCTATGTTTTACAGGCGAAAAATTATATTATCCTTATTGCAGGTCTTTGATGGACGATTAGACAAAATCCGTCTACAAAAACTATTATTTCTTTATACAAATAGACAGAGTAAAGCCGATTATGAATTCATACCATATAGATTTGGCTGTTATTCTTACTCTGCGAATGCCGATATGACTGCAATGGCAAAAAGAGGTTTTTTGAATGAAGACGAAACCAGCTTTGAAAAAAATGATGCCGTTGACTACACAAAGCAACTGAAACCATCAGACCTATTGCTGCTCCAAGAGGTTAAAGAAAATTATGGAAAAATGAGTGCTACTGCCTTGATGAGGCATACCTACATAAACTTTCCATTTTATGCGATAAAGAGTGAAGTTGCGAAGGACATACTTGATACGGAGCAGCTAGAAAAGGTGCATAGTGCTAGACCTAACGAGGAAAGAACAATTCTGTTTACTATTGGGTATGAAGGAATTTCATTTGAGAACTACTTGGTTCGCCTGCTCAAAAATGATGTGAAAGTTTTGGTAGACGTTAGAAACAATGCTCTAAGTATGAAATACGGTTTCAGCAAAAGCATACTGAAAAAAGCCTGTGAAAGTTTAGGAATTAAATACGTTCATTATCCTGAAGTAGGAATCACATCTGACCGACGGCAAGAATTAAATACACAAACTGACTATGACAAACTTTTTGACGACTATCGCAAAAACAATCTAAGTAATACGGAAGAGTCACAGAACAAAATTTTGAACTTATTAAAACAATATAAACGCATCGCCCTAACTTGTTTTGAGGCGAATATTTGTCAATGCCACCGTAAACATTTAGCAGAAGCAATTGAGACTCTGCCAAACTTTGAATATGAAGTAAAGCACATATAAAAATGGCAAAAACAAGAGTGCTAATAACGGTCAAAACTTACCCAACTCTATCAGCTAAATATGATGAACTGGTTTGCACTGCAGGTTTCCGTGAAGATGGGACATGGATAAGGATATATCCATTTCCATTCCGCAAAAAGTCTTATAATGAACAATACAAAAAGTATGACTGGATTGAAATAGATTTAGTGAAGAATGACAGTGACTTTAGAAGTGAGAGTTACCGCCCTTTCTCACATGACAGCAAAGTTGAAATTGTAGGACATATTAATACAGATAACAATTGGGCTGAACGCAAAGCAATTTGTCTAAGAAAGGTATACTGCGACCTAACCGAATTAATTTCTGAGGCAAAAAACAAGGAAACCTGTACATCATTGGCTGTGTTCAAGCCATCTGAGATTGTAGATTTTACTGCAGAACCAGTGGATAGAGAGTGGGACAAGGAGAAATTAGCACGACTTAATCAATTGAACCTCTTCGAGACTAGTAAGAATGGCAAATTTGAGGTAGTTCAAAAGTTGCCATATAAATTTAAGTTTGTTTTTAAGGACATCCGAGGTGTGCAAAGTAAAATGATGATTGAGGACTGGGAAATCGGTCAGCTATACTGGAACTGTCTTTCTAGGCATAAAGGAGACGAACAAAAGGCAATAGCAGACGTTCGAAAAAAGTACTTTGACGATTTCGCGAAAACGAAGAACCTTCATTTCTTTTTAGGCACAACCCAAGCGCATCATTACGTTTCTAGAAATCCATTCATTATTATCGGGACATTTCATCCAAAAATTGAAATACAGGGCAAGCTATTTTAAGGTAAACAGGTCACTTCATACGTTTCGCCTGTTACAACTTACCCAATAAAGCATGCACTGAACAACCCTTCAAATTTCCACCCCTTACGCCATCGAAGTCCTATTTTTACCGAACCCAAATAGACAAAAGATAGCAATGCTCATCTTCTGCGGTATCTACTCAAATATAACGAATCCCTAAATTACCCGTGATGACACTTACCGTCGCTACATTTCCCTAAATTACATTTTGCAAATCTATTATCATTGAAATTATCTTGCCTACTGTTTATTGTCATTTGTACAAATTTCTGCTCCTTTTCTCAATCAAGATACAGCACCATGAGAGTAGTTGACGCTTCGCTACGTGACACATGCTACAACAAAATAGTTTCCCCTTTTGTCGAGCAACAAACCAATAACCCTGAGAGATACTCTAGAAACGAACAGCGGAAAAGAAGAAGGCATAAGGAGCACATGTATGCCATAGCAAAATGCAAAACGAATATACACGGCATTCAAGAAATCAACTACGTTGCGGCCGGTGCAAATACCAACCAACTATTCCTGTACCTTTCTTGCCGCAACACCCTGCCTAATTTCAAATTGGCAATCAAAAACGACAGCTTTTCTGTAGTGGACGAATACTACCCCTTTTGCGGACGTGCTGGATGGTATGAAACAAAAACAAGGAAACAGGAGCTAACCTTGGACAAAAGGAAATACGAACCAGACGATACCATATTTGGGTATATCAACTACCATTTCGACAGAATATACCATTCGGCTTCACAAACAGACAGTGTCTATACCTACTTTTTTACAGGGTACTTTTCCGCAATAGTTGACGCTGCATCAGATAAGCCTCACAAAAAGCGCAAACGAGACCATTGACGTTCCCCAGCAACGGTCGGCAGCGACAAAGGCAAGCATTATTACACCCCCCATCCCCGTTTGGCGCCAGTGTTTTCCGCTGGTGTCTAAGCCATTGCCAGTCTTTTTGACTGGCGGGCAAGCCTTAACTCTTTTGTAACGGGGATGTTACGGATTAGCATTTGCAACGCCCTTAAAACGCTCACTTCTCCTTTTTCCAACTGGTCGAAGTGTCTCACTTCTACCTTTTTGTAGCAAGTGCCACGCTTGTATTGTAAGGCTATAAGGTTACGACTATGTTCCCTTTTTTGTGATGGGTTTGTGCATGTTGGTGTGCTTTTACTATATCAGAGAAGGGGTAATTATGGTCTATTACCGCTTTTAGTTTTCCCTCATTAACTAAGCTTTTTATATAATTCAGGTCATCAGTCGTACTTTTCGAAATACCGGTAATCAAGCGCTTACTACCTCTAATACCGGACACTAACGACTGAAAAAGAATACGCATACTCATGGCTACCGTAAGAAATATGCCGCCCCGGACAAGTGCCTTTTTGCTCTTTCTGAAATCGGCTTTACCTACTGCGTCAAAGATGCAGTCGTACGCCTCCCCTGATTGGGTAAAGTCGGCCCTGGTATAGTCAATTACTTTGTCTGCTCCCAGAGACCGAACCAGTTCTGTATTAGCGGTACTGCAAACAGCCGTTACCTCTGCTCCTAATATTTTTGCCAATTGTACGGCATAAGTACCTACACTTCCGGACGCGCCATATATAAGTACTTTTTGTCCCGGCTGAATATTTGCCTTACGGAGAAAGAAAAGTGCCGCCGTTGCACCAACGGGTAATGCTGCTGCGGCAGCATCTGAAATACCTTCCGGTTTTAGTGACAACGTGCCATTAGCGGGAACAGCCACATATGCTGCATGCGCACCTCCATTTTGACCCGCCAGTCCGAATATGTGGTCCCCTTTACGGAAGGAGGAGCCGTTACTGTTCACAGCCTCTACTATACCCGAAAACTCATGTCCTAATATGGTTCTTTTAGGTTTACGAATACCGTTATAAAGTTTAATTGCAAATGGCTCCCCTGCTCTCATTCGCCAATCACCGGCGGTTACGGTAGTAGCATTTACTTTTACCAGTATCTCATTGTCTTTTAGTTCGGGCTTTGCTATCTCCTTTATTTGCACAACTTCCGGTGCTCCGTATTCCGTATATACTGCTGCTTTCATTTTTCTTGTTTTAGAATTTTAATGTTTTTGTTGACCAGAGGTTTTTTTCTGTCGGAAACAAAAGTGAGGTGATTTGGCGTAGCAGGAGTTCGAATAATCCGGCTTGTCGTTCGGGATTATAATCCCGAACATAGTTTGAAGAGATAACAGAGAGTAGGGGTGTCTATTGCTGTGACATATTCAACTGGTTGAAGTGTCGTTTATAAAAAACTGACGGAATATGGTTCAAGGAGTTTCCCTCCACAGTACCTACGCGTTGTTCACACTTTGTCATCGACAGCCATTCTCGATTATTACTGATACTTATTCCAGACTTCTGTAAATTGCTCAATGCTTGCGGTATGTCATGAGTAGGTTGCAGAACGCGCGCCATCCGTATATTTGATATAAACGCAATAAATAGTTACTTTTTCAGGGTGAATACTTTTTGTAGAGGCGTTTTTACTTTTCTTGGCTTGTTGATTGCTATATGTACTACTGTTGTGAAAGGACAGGAGGCCACTTCTTTTAATCTGAATACAGATAGAGGTTTGCCGTCTAATCATGTATATGGTATGATTACTGATAAGAACGGTTATCTGTGGATATGCACTAACAAGGGTGTTTGTAGGTATAACGGATATTCTGTGACTCATTTCAATGTATCGGACGGGCTGCCTACAGATGATATATGGGAGCTTTATGAAGACCGAAAAGGCAGAATATGGCTAGGTAATATAGCCAATGAAATCGGCTACATTTTCAGGGGGAAGTATCACAGGGCAAACCTTAAAAATATAGAGGGTACACTTTACCCAACTAATATCAGGACATATGGGGATGGGATTTCTTTTATTACACCTTACAACGAAGGGGGAAAGTTTCATACGTTCTGTTATTTTGACAATGACACCATTTTCGGCCTTATCGCAGATGGCTATGTCAAGCACCAGTTGCAGTTTGCAGATGCAAAACCTATCAGTGAGAGTTTGCCCTTGGTTGATAAATATGGCAACTCATTTTACATCTTGTCGGGTAAATATATTTACAGGCATATAACAGATAGTGGGACAAACAGAAGTACCAACATTCATGATAATGTTTCCTTTGTAGCAGAAATAGAAAATGTCCTCCCTAAGGACTATGGTTCGTATCTGAATTTTGTTATCGGCGATAACGTTCTATCGTATGACCCTGCGGTAAAGCCGGAGGTCATCTATTTCACCAATCTGGTGACGGGAGCTACTCAAACCTGCTCTTTCGATTTAGCAATTGACGATTATATTCGTTTTGTTTACATAGAGAAAAAGCCCATTAATGGTAACGTATTTTATGTGGTCACAAAGTCTGATGTTATTAGATGCAGATACGAGTCTGACTTGCAAATTCTGCAAAAGTATAAGATAGGAGACTTTGTTCCGGAGACTATTAGCGAAAGTGTCAACATCAATACCTTGCACAAGAGCGACAAGTGGAACTATTGCATAGGAACTACCAACTACGGTGTATGGATAGACTATCGGCTTCCCAGTCACAACTTTAAAAGCACTTCAATAGCGTTGGGGAATGCCGTAAATGTCGGCACCTGTCGCGATTCAATTTCTTTCTGGTGGGACGAAAAGACTTCACAATTAACTTCAATAGACTATGCGCACAACGTAGTAAAGTATGATGTCGGGACGGCTTCGGGAATAAAGCAAATATCAATGATGTCAAAAGACTCATTATTAGTATTAGCAAAGGCGCCTTACTTGTTGGTAGAAAACCGAAAAAAGTTGATACCGTATAAAGTAGAATTACCGACCAATGCAGCGTATACGGTATTGCAAACAAACGGGAATATTTTTCTGTTTGCCGGACTTAGAGGCCTATGGTCTGCCACTGTATCAGGAGATTCTGTGTATTCAAAGACAATTGACTATGATCGGTATCTGGGGCTGTTTTATGATTCGCTACGAGAAAAACATTGGGCATATAACCGCAACAAAATCATTGTTACGGAGAAAAACAACAATAGAAAAACGATACTTAATGAGCTTAATAGTGAAGCAATAAATGATATAGAATGGGCAGGAATAGACAATAGTTACGGAAATGTGTTCCTTAAATCGTACGACAATCTATTAATGTATGATCTGGAGCAAAACACTACCCAAAAGCTATTTAAACATTTCAGGGTTACAGGTCAAGCATTTATCTTTTCATACGAAGACAAGTTGATTGTGGTATGGAAGTATGGGATTCTCTTTAGTGTGATTGAAGGGAAAATGAAATTGTCAGATGCGCTATGGTACCCCAACTCGAAAAACATAAAATATACTGACGTTTACGGGGCGGTGACAATGAATAACAAAATAGTGTTGAACACCAATAAAGGAGTTTATACCGTTCAGATTCCGGAGACGAAACAAATACTTGATAACAATGATGCAATTCAGAATAAGTACAGTGTAATCCTGCGCTATAGAGATACTGTATTTAACCTTAAAAGCAAAGATACCATTACGATTAACCCGAAAGAGCGCAAAGTACTTTTCGACATTATTAACCCCAATGGCAATGGTAGCCTAAAGTACTATTATGCCTATGGAAAGCCGGACAACTTTACAGTATTGAACTCAAACGAATTAAACACATCAGAACTGTTTGTACCGGATAACTACTATAAACTGTATCTGTATGCTATTGACGAATCGTGGAAGAGTGATGTTTTTGAATTGAATATGTATATAAAACCACTTTGGTGGCAAACGCAATCAGCAGTAAAGATTATCTGGGGTGGGGGTATCATACTTGGACTTTTGATACTGACATCTGCAGTATTACTGACACGAAAAATAGTACTTAAGGCAGCAGAAAGGAAGCAACTAAACATGGAAATGGAGCTCAAATCCATATACGCTCAAATAAATCCACACTTTATTTTTAACTCTCTGAGTTCGGCACTATTGTTAGTGAGCAACAACAAAATGGATGATGCCTATGCTCATATTTCTAAGTTTTCCAGATTGCTACGCAACTACCTGAAGTCTTCCAGAAACAAATACATTACCATAGAGGAAGAAGTGGAGAATTTGCGAAATTACATTGAATTGCAACAGGCCCGATTCAAAGACAGGTTTGATTATGAGTTTTCGATTGACCCCAGATTGAATTCAGGCTATATGAATATTCCTTCATTATTAATTCAGCCTTTTGTTGAAAATGCAATCAATCACGGGATATTGCTTAAGCAAGGAAAGGGTAGGCTGAAAGTGGGCTTAAACATACCCGACGGCGGAAATATGCTTGTATGTACTATCGAAGATAATGGGGTTGGGAGAGCCTATTCAAAGCAGTTGCGGGCATCCAGAGAAGAAAAAAAAGCCTCTTACGGTGACTTGATGATACAGGACCTGATAAGTATATTCAATAGGTACGAAGACATGCAGATCACGATAGCATATACTGACAAGGAGCCCCCCGAATCCGGAACTATTGTAACGATAAAAATTAAGAGCAAACAATACAAGCTGAACGCCACCTAACAACGCATCAAACTTTTATTCCGGTTGCTCTGTAAACTCTTTTTCACTGAACCCATAAAGACAAAATTACACTTGCTCTTTCTGCTGTCAGTCGCAGCGAGTAAATACCGCATTGTAATCCGGACAGATTGATATCTTCCTGTATTTTCCCTCCAATCATTTTGTATTTATTTGTATGCACAATCTGGCCGAGGACATTAATAACTTCCAGCTTATATTCTTTTTCGGAAGGATCCAGCTTACCGACTAAACTAAATGTGCCGTTGCTAGGGTTCGGAAAAACAGATACCGGAGTACCGGCAGATATTAGCCCGTCCACACCTTCGGTTGTACCCAATTTCACAGCCCAGAAGTCCTCCCAACCTTTAAAGTTATCGATGTCTCCGTCTGAAGAACCTGTGTAGCCCAAAACAAAGTATTCATCGGCTGCCGACTGGAGCACTGCGTGGGCATAGTCGCCACCAGCCCCACCCATGCACCGCTGCCATAGTAAGTTCCCGACATTGTCAATTTTTATGAGCCAAATATCTGTGCCACCATTTTTGGATGTTATTTGCCCGTCCTCCGATGCCGTCCACCCTGCAATAACGAAACCGCCGTCGGGTGTTGCAACCATACTGCGGACAACATCAGGGCCGGTACCGCCATATGTTTTCTTCCAGTTTACATTTCCCATATTGTCCAGTTCGACAATCCAGAAGTCGCCTTCGTATGCTGTTCCGCCACGATAACCAGTGACATCTCCGTCGGATGAGGTAGTGGTAGAAGCCAGCGTGTACTTGCCATCGACAGCTTCAATTATGGAATACCCTGCCTCGTACCCTGCTCCACCAAGACACTTTTGCCATAAAAGGGTGCCGGTATTGCTAATTTTCAGTGTCCAAGCATCGCCCACATACAGACCTCCGTGATGGCCGGTCACATCGCCGTCTTCAGAACCGGTGTAACCCGTGAGTAGGTAATTATTGTCGCTCGTCGCTGTGATGGCAAACGCTACTTCGTCGCCGGCGCCTCCATAGCAATGTTGCCACAGAATGTCCCCGGCGCTACTGAGCTTCACTACCCACACGTCCGGACCAATGCCGGGATGATAGCCAATTACATCGCCATCAGCTGACGCGGTTCCGCCGGCAACCAGATAACCACCATCACTTGTTTGGATGATGGCATTCAGGAGTTCCTGCGCGCTTCCTCCCAGTGCCTTTTGCCACACAATATTTCCAATGTTATCGAGTTTAACCACCCAGCCATCGCCAACTCCATGATAGCCGGTTACATCCCCATCGCCGGAGGTTGTCTCGCCACAAACAATAAACCCTCCGTCAGTAGTTTCCTTAATATCATACGCAATCTCCTGCCCCGAACCTCCGATCGAAGTTTGCCACAAAATAGCCCCGGTTAAACTAACCTTCACTATCCACATATCGGTTGTAAACGGGCTGGCCGGGTGGGTAATATCGCCGTTGGGGGAATTACTCCTGCCTACCATAACGTACCCATCATGAGTGGCTACTGCAGCAAAACCATTGTCTCTCTGTGTACCACCATAACAGGATCGCCATTGAATTAGTGGTGCCTGCGCAGTGCAATTGAGCGAGAACAAAGAGCCGGAAATGATAGATATAAGAATGAGTATAGTTTTCATGTTGTAGAAATTGTAACTAATGTATGACTTTTTACAACATTTAAACGAAATCTTTAAGAAACGAAATAGCTGCGACGCAAACAGGCTGTACTTTGATGAAAGCTAGTCAAAAGAAACCCTCCGGGATCGGCCGGAGGGATGCTGCAACAGATACAGCTTCACTTGCTAATTGGAAGGCGGGAAAAACTTCAGGCTATCCGGTATTGTTGCTCACTCTACCTTTTTCATCTTCTGCCCCACCCCGATGACGCATAGATGGCGGCAAGGTGCGCTTGCCGAATCTGTAGATAAGCGATACCGATACCTGTCTGGAATCTCTTGTCACTACAAATGTTTCTCTGTAGTCGTTGTAGTTGGAAGTGGCTCTGGGGTTGCCCTTCCAGAAAATATCCTGTGCTCTGAGGCGTAGTGTAGCCCGCTTGTCGAGAAAGTTTTTCTGAACGCCCATATTCAGCATCCATGTCGGCTTCAGGTTCATATAGCCATACACTTGCGGTGCCTGATAGAACCCACCTATCTCGGCAGCCCAGCTGCGGGGCAGAATGAAGCTGTTGTTGGAATTAACATTAAACGTCGTTCTCCCTGCATTCAGAACTGAGTTGGCTATATTGCCGGTATAGTGCGAATAGTAAGCGTTAACGTTGGTGGTGTTGTTCCACCAATTGGTAAAGCGAAACTGATAGGAACCACTTAAACCATAATAGTCCATACCTGAAAGGTTTTTATTGGTCTGTATGGTTACCTTGCTTTCAGTTGTGCTAGGCTGTATTACCTGAGTAATTGGCGCTGTAGTGTGCGTATAGTTAACGCTGGTAATAAACCTTTGTTTGTAGGTGTATGATAGTTCGCTGTTATAAGACAGGGCTGGATTAAGGTAGGGGTCTCCGGCTTTATAAGTGGTGGGGTCCAGGTAGTAAGTAGATGGGTTGAGTTGGTCATAGCCGGGTCGTTCGATACGACGGCTAAGAGTAATGCCCAATTCATTCTTTGGGTTCAGGTGTCTTTGTAATGCAATGCTAGGAAAGAGTTGTGCGTAGTTTCTTTTGAAGGAAGAGTCAACTGCCAGAGTATTGGCGTCACCTTTGGCTATTGTTTGCTCTGCTCGCAAGCCTGCTTGTAAGCTCCACTTTTTCCAACTCTTATTGAAATTAACGTATCCTGCGTTGATGTTTTCCCGATAGATAAAATGGTTGGTGCGGGATGTATCGCTTATATAGTCGCCGTCGGAATAATTGTAGAAGTCCAGATCGTTGTCTGAGGTTACATAGCTGACTTTTGCCCCTACATCCATTTTTATACCCTTACCAATAGGCATACTGTAGTCTGCTTTTGCAGAGCGTATTTCGGTAAGTCCTTTTAGGTCTCCTCTGAAGATCACAGGTGGGTTTCCTGACGGCATAAATGAACCATCGGGTAAATCGTCAAAATAGTTTGTGGTGTAGTGTTGCTGTCCGCGGCTTGGATAGGCTGCATAGTCTACGTCTACCGACAGTGACTTGCCGGTGCTATCGAATGAGTGTCTCAGGTTTAGGTTTACGGCACGGCTTCCCCAATGGTTCGGAGCACTATTGTCGGTAACAAAGTGCGACAGTTGTTGTTGGGTTGCAGAGTCAATCACCTTTGAATAGTTATACCCTGTTCTCTTAAAGTCGGTACCTGATGCACTTACTGAAGCACCGACACTGGTTTTAGAAGATAAGGAGTAGTCAATACCAACACTGCCGTTGTCAGATGCCATATTATAGTAGTAGTTGTTGTCTTGTACATAGGCTCCTGAAAAGACGCTGTTATTGTAAAAGTTTCTGTCTAATACGAGGTGGTTAAACGCACGACGATCGGACCGGTTGTAGCTACCGAACAGGTTCAGTTTTTTGTTGCGATAATTGAGATTGATGCCACCGTTTGTTTTTTTGTAAACCCCTTGAGCGTAGGTTCCGTTTACGCTGCCGTTCAATCCTGTTTTTTTGTCACGCTTCATTTTTATGTTGATGATGCCTGCAGTGCCTGCAGCGTCGTAACGGGCAGAGGGGTTAGAGATAATTTCTATTTTGTCAATTGAGCTTGAAGGGGTGCTTTTGAGCATGTCTGCAAGCTCCTGTGCCGATAGCGGTTGTCGTTTGCCATTAATCATCACATTAACTCCTTGCTTCCCTTTCAGGCTGATGTTGTCATTGTTATCCACAGTTACACCCGGAGAGCGGGAGAGCACCTCTAAAGCTGTGCTTCCACTATTGACAATGCTGTTTTCCACGTTTACTACGAGCTTGTCTGCATGCACTTCGATAAACGGTTTCTGCGAACGTATGGCGACTTCATCAAGTTCTGTGCTGGTACTAATCATCATTATATCAGACACCGTTTGTGGTTTGTCGGTTACAGTAAGGGCATCGGTGTAGTATGTTTCATAGCCTAGCATTGAAACTTTAAGAAAGTAAAGGCCGGTAGTTTCAGGGGTGAGGCGGAACTCACCCTTTATGTCGGTCAACTCTGTTTTTATCAGGGAAGAATCTGCGGCATTCATTAGTAAAACGCTGGCTAATGAAACCGGCAGACCCGCTTCATTGGCAACCCTGCCGGATATGCTGCCAGTATGGGCTGTAGCTGTAAGACGCTGTAATAGAAAACAAGATAAAGCGAGGCAAATGATACGTGCATTCATAGTAGTTGTGTTGTCTATTCAAATGTACCCAGCCTAAGTTGCCATGTATTCACCCGTAGCGGGTGATTTGCATTCCTGTAACACTTGCAATAATATATGTATCTCTATCCTGCATTGATGTATATGTATGGGAATGTAATAAACTGATAGGTTTTCCGTTTTAAGAAGACAATCCGCTATTTATGAAAAATACAACCACCATTGTACTTTCTTGCACGGTCTTCCTGCTCGCTGCCTGCAGGAAAGACCACATTACAGAAGTACCGAGTAAAGCCCATTACTTCCAGGTTTATGAAGTAACTTATGACAAGACAAGCAATTCAACTTTTATTACTGCTGAGTTTCGGAAAAACGATTATTTAGGAGAACGGATGCAGCTAAGCAAAGATGAGTATATAACAGTGGATGGTATGTTGTCAAATACGACAAGCAAAGCCGGCGACAAAGTATATGCCTGGCAATTCGATGGGTTGGACGACCATTTTTTCAAATTGGTTAAGGCTGATGACACTATTGAGAACTGGGTGGCATACTCCGATGTGTCGAAAGTAGATTTTGATAGCCGTACACCGGATGTGGCATCAAAAAAGGAAGGTATAAATGTCCGGGTCGTCGGGTATGAACCTAATGGACGCAACGAGATATATTTGGGTACATTTAGTGGCCCGGTAGGTAGGGAAATACTAGTGTCTAGTTATTCGATTTATCTTTCGCCTAAGGATTTAGAAGTCTTTAATCCCGGAAAAATGCAACTTACCCTTCGTAATAAGTTGATTATGCAACTAAACGAGGAGGATAGTTCCAAAGGGGGGCTGAAACAAATAACGCTGAATATTTCAAAAGACATTCAGCTTAATGCAAACTAAGGGATTAAGCATTTTCGCTCATTCTGTTAACTTTGCTGCGACATGCAGCAAAGACCAACACCGGCCGAACTGAAAGAGGGAGGCGTAATACTAATAGACAAACCCTACAAGTGGACCTCCTTTGATGCCGTAAATTATATAAAGCGAACTATTCGCGTAAAAATAGGACACTGTGGTACGCTGGACCCATTGGCTACCGGTTTGCTTATATGTTGCACCGGTGCGATGACCAAACGAATATCTGAATATCAGCAATTACCCAAAGAATATACGGGTGTTATTCATCTCGGGGCTATTACCGAATCATACGATCTGGAGAAAGAACCACAGGACTTTAAACCATTTGAGCATATTACAAGGGAAGATATAGAAGCGGCAACTATTCAGTTCACCGGAGAAATTATGCAAACGCCACCTATACACTCAGCTGTAAAGAAAGAGGGAAAAAGAGCATATGACCTTGCCAGGGCGGGAAAAGAAGTTGTATTGAATGCTCGGCCTGTTACAATCGGGGAGTTTGAGATAACACAGGTTAGTCTTCCCGAGGTACACTTTCGGGTGACCTGCAGCACAGGAACCTACATACGCTCACTGGCTAACGACTTGGGATCTGCGCTTGGTTGCGGTGCATATTTGCAGGAGTTGCGAAGAACGAAGATTGGAAACTTCTCAGCTATTGACGGACTCTCGCCTGAAGAATGGAAGGATTATTGGAACAGTTTGAGGGATCACAAATAGCAGTATTTATTTAATTTAAGTACTAAAGCAACTGTATGGAAGTGCCGAATTGTGATTAAATGCAATCTTAATGACATGTTAATCACCCACTAAATCCACGTTAAATAGGAATGTGGATATGTGGATAACTAAAATTTAGTTGTATAATTGTATCTTAAACCAAGTATGTTTCAATATCACTAATGTAACTGCTCATGAAAAGTAACAATGATTTTTTAACTAAAATGGAGGATCTGGTCAAGCAGGTTGTTGCCTACAACAACATCCCGTGTTACCGGATTGACTCGATTACGGAAACTCATACGGGTACTGAGGGAGTGACTATTGCTACACCGATTGTGCGCATCGTTGGTATTTTTGAAGATACTACAACCAAAGCAGCAAACGTACTCAATAGTGAATTTGACTTGTCGCAGGTGGTTTCTGAAAACTCATACAATGATTCGTTTGCCTCTTCCGGCCTGACATACAAGGCAACTTTAAAAGCGAACAGGCTGGACTTATCGGAGTATAAATTACTTAATCCACAACAATTTGAAATAAGAATATCGTCAATTCTTCAGGACGTATATAGTGCGATGGAAGCTGACCTCGGAGGCGAAAGTGGAAGTGTTCCCAGTAATGTGAAGCGCGACTTTTATCGTGTAGGTGCATTTCTGGAAATGGCAGATATAGAGTTTCAGAAGATACGTAATAAGGTTCAAAACTCGGATAGTGTAACGGAGCGTGCAAGCGGGATTCCAAATGTTCCGAAATTTGAAAATAATACAGCCCAATCGACGCCAAACGTAAATACGGCAACCCCGGCCACGGAAACATCGAATAGAATTGCCAATGTAGAGGCAATGGATATGTCTGTAGATAGTTTTGACTCGCTGGCTGTAGGTATCGATCATATTGAAGATACGAACGGGTATCACGATAGTGCATACTTTAATACAGTTTCGCCTAAACAAGATACACCTAAAGCTCCTGAACCCATTGAAGAAAATACATTTCAGGATTTTGCAACACAGGGGTCAGCTGTTTCAGAACCGCGTGAGCAAGAGACCGAAATGGCATCTAACGGCTTTGCTGAAAGCAATGTAAGTAGTGAAAAGTCCAATAACACGGGTAATCAGGTAGATTTGAAAATTGACAATGTTGAAACGTTCAACATGAATGTCGATGGTATGGTAGGAGCTGCTCCATTAGGAATTCAGGAAGAGGACAACGCTCACGAAGAAATCAACAGTTTCCAGGAAGAAGTGAACGAGCCTGAACTGCATAACGAACCGGAAGCGTCAGTTAATGAAGAATTGGAAACGCTACGCACCTCTACCATTGCGTCGTTTGAGGATAAAGTAGACGAAGACGAAGAGGAAGTGGTTGACGAGAACTCACCCATGACTGAGAAGACACTCAAAGAGTATGTTGCAAACAGTAAAGTGGTGAAGGAGGTAGATGCAATGATAGCAGAACGTGCCGGAGCCAAGATAAACGAAGAGATAGACATAGAAGGAGACGTAGATAGGTTGCGTTTCTTGAAAGTGCTTACCTTAAGGCAACTGCACGATAGAATTACTGATAACAAAGAAGACATTGTAATGTTTGCAGAAAAGTGGATAGGCAAGGATAACGGTGGGTCTTTCGATTCGGGTATATGTCTTTTCTATCTGGAGTATCTGTTGGTGGGTAAGAAAAATGACCCTGCGTTCTCTGTTGAGTATGTTCTTAAGTTTATTTCTGACAATGATTATAGCGCGCGTTATATCATTCCTACATACAACTCTATCAGGCAAACAAATGAGCCTTCAAACTTTGCACATCTGACACTTAAATAGTTTCTACCCCTTGTTGAAACACCCGGCATGATCAAACACAGTACTCCTGTGTAGGTTCATGCCGATTTATTTTTAATTTAATAAGGCGTCGGGCTATAGCTCACCTTGCTAATCTGATGCTGACTTTCCTGTCGTATTGCTTACATTTACGTTTGTAAATCACAGTATCAGTAAGGCATGTTAGTAAAAGTATTCGGTAGCGCAGTATACGGCGTTGATGCAATAACCATTACCATAGAAGTAGACACACCGGGTGGAGAAGTAGGCGTCTTCATTGTCGGGTTACCTGACAATGCCGTTAAGGAGAGCAAAGACCGTGTAATATCTGCAATACAGAACTCCGGCTTTGACCGTCCACGTGGCAGAATGGTGGTGAATATGGCTCCCGCCGATATAAAAAAGGCAGGTGCTGCTTATGATTTGCCTATAGCAATCGGGTTTCTGGCAGCAACTGCGCAATTGCCGAATGAGCAACTACATGAATACGTGATTATGGGTGAGCTATCGCTTGACGGTACGGTTAAACCCATAAAAGGCGCACTGCCTATTGCAATCCAGACTCGCGCAGAAAAGTTTAAGGGGCTGATAGTACCCAAGGAGAATGCACGAGAGGCGGCATTGGTGAATAATATTGATGTTTATGGTGTGGAGCACATCAATGATGTAATAGGTTTCTTTGCCGGTGACAAGCAGTTGACTCCGCTGAAAGTAAATACGCGCGAAGAGTTCTTTGATGCGCAGAACTACTTAGATATAGACTTCAATGACGTAAAGGGACAGGAAAATGTAAAGCGTGCTTTGGAGATTACAGCTGCCGGTGGACATAATGCTATTCTGATAGGTCCGCCCGGAGCAGGTAAAACGATGCTGGCTAAGCGTTTGCCAACAATTTTACCGCCACTATCGTTGCATGAGGCATTAGAAACAACCAAGATACACAGTGTTGCGGGCAAGCTGCCGGGCAATGCATCATTGGTGGCAATGCGACCGTTTCGCAGTCCGCACCATACCATTAGCGATGTGGCCTTGGTAGGTGGTGGTGGTGTGCCACAGCCGGGCGAAATATCTCTGGCACACAATGGCGTGTTGTTTCTTGATGAGTTACCGGAGTTTAAGCGGACGGTACTCGAGGTAATGCGGCAACCGATGGAAGAGCGTAGGGTGTCTATCTCACGTGCAAAGGTGACCATGGATTTTCCGGCAAGTTTTATGTTGATAGCATCTATGAATCCATGTCCTTGTGGGTACTTTAATCACCCCGAGAAGGAATGTACCTGCACCCCGGTGATGGTACAACGCTACCTCAACAAGATTAGCGGTCCACTACTCGACCGTATAGACCTGCACGTAGAGGTGACGCCGGTACCGTTCAGTGAGTTGAGCTCAGAGCATAAGAGCGAAGACAGCAATGCCGTACGCGAGCGGGTGATACGCGCAAGAGAAATACAGGCAAAGCGCTTTGAGACCTATGATGGGGTTTATGCCAATGCACAAATGAGCAGCAAACAGCTAAAGGAAATTTGTGTGATAAACGCAGTAGGGCAAAACCTGCTGAAAACCGCTATGGACCGCCTGAACCTCAGTGCCAGAGCCTATGACCGCATCCTGAAGGTGAGCCGAACTATCGCAGATCTCTCTGCCAGTGACGAGATACGTCCGGAACATCTTGCGGAGGCTATACAATATCGTAGTCTGGATAGAGAAGGATGGGGCGGGTAGGCGGTTTTGTGAGAGGGATGCTTGTGGGTGAGGTGTCTGATTGTAGCGAAAATACTCGTTAATAAAGTTAACGATATGGTTTGCATGTTCGGAATCGAAAAACATTCTTGGCAAAAGATGCCCCACATCGTAATCGTCTTTGACGAGTATGCACCGGTATAGCATTTGGAACGCGAATAATGCATTACTGGTGTGGTTTTGGTGCGCCAAAAATCCAGTGACCAATGCATATAACAGGTATGTAACCGGAGTGGGGAAGATTGTGTTTCGGAGCGAGTTATTTGCGGGTATAGCGCCCCTGTGTTAAAACGTCGATGCGACCGTATTGGAGTGTGCTTTAGTCAGAATATTTGTTATTTTGCCAATATTAATTGTGTCTGAAAATGGATAAACAAGATATCAGGTGGGAACAGCGATTTGCTAACTACAAAAAGGCTTTGGCAAAGCTAGGCGAAGTGGCTACGGGAAGGAGCATCGAAAATCTGTCTGACCTTGAAAAAGAAGGCATGATTCAGCGGTTTGAGTATTCTTTTGAGCTGGCATGGAAGACATTACAGGATTTGTTGGAATACAAAGGATATACAGACATTGCTGGTCCCAATCCGGTATTGATGCAGTCGTTAAAAGATGGCTACATTACAGATGAAAAGCAATGGCGCAACATGAAGAAATCACGTGAGCTAACTTCTCACACCTACAATAGTAGTACGGCAGATGATATCGCACACGATATAGTCGATGAATATTATTCGCTGTTGAAGGCTCTGGAGCAGAGACTGGAGGAAGAAAGGGGGAGGTAAACAATCAACATTTTTCGGATAATGGAATACGGTATCCCGGCAGAAGACATAGAGCACATAAAGGAGGTTTTCAGGTCCTTCCCCAAAATAGAAAAGGTACTGCTATTCGGGTCCCGGGCAATGGGCAATTATAGCTCCGGATCTGATATAGACCTTGTTGTTGTTGGAGATGCCATAACGTTCAGTGATATGCTGGACATAAGCGACAGCCTCGACCGGCTTGGCATGCTATACACATTTGATATGCATCATCTCGATGCCATCAAAGACCCGGAGGTTACGAGCCATATAGCCAGAGTGGCAAAGGAGTTATACGCCATTTGATTTTTCGTCTTACAGGTGCCTGATGGGTTTGGGCTTCTTATCTTCAATTATAGTGAATATTGCATTGAGCGAGTTTACAACGGATAGAACCGCCATGGACCGGCTCAACCTGAGTGCCAGAGCCTATGACCGCATCCTGAAGGTGAGCCGAACTATCGCCGATCTCTCTGCCAGTGACGAGATACGTCCGGAACATCTTGCGGAGGCTATACAGTACCGGAGCTTAGATAGAGAAGGATGGGGAGGGTAGGTGGTTCGCAAGCTGGATGCTTGGATTAGTGGTAAGCAAACCACCCTGAGTTAGTTACTGAAATAGTACTCTGGCATAATGTTTCCGTCCTCCCTGGAGATAATGCCACAGCATTTTGTTATGTCTGTCAGCATTAATTCTATGCAAATATTGACCACTATATTTTTCCTATTGATTCGTTAACGGTGCCTTTTTTCTTTGATGATAGATTTTTGGATATTATTTTTATCATTGTATGTTATGTTTTGAATTCTGTACGCCTGGCGGCGTGTGGGTAGTGTACGCAAATTTTGGTCCCGTGTGGGCTCGGTTTCTTCACAAAATTCAACGACATGATAAAATATAAAACAAAGACACAATCCTCTACTATGAAACGAATTATCTTGAAAGGCTTAGCTTTTAGTGCGTGCCTGTTTATCTCATCGCTATCAATAGCGCAAAACAATATCATAACGACATTTGCCGGTGACGGCACAACAGGATACACAGGCGATGGCGGCTCTGCTACCGATGCTCAGTTGCAGTATCCTACAGGCGTAACTTGTGATAATGCAGGCAATATATTTGTCTGTGATCGAGACAACCATGTTGTAAGAAAAATCAATAGTGCAGGTGTAATAAGTACATTTGCCGGTGATGGCACTAGTGGGAACTCTGGCGACGGCGGTCCTGCTACTGATGCCCAACTCCTACAACCTACTGATGTTGTTGTCGATGCCAGTAACAACGTATATATCTCTGATTACGGAACCTCTACTATACGTAAAGTAAATGCAGCGGGCATTATTTCGACTTTTGCAGGAGGGGGGCTTGGCGGTCCCATAGCTTCCGGACCTGCAACAGACGCTGTCTTGGGTGCTCTTTATGCTATTGCAATTGATGCGGCGGGGAACGTTTATACTGCCAGCATAGGAACTGCCAGGGTATTCAAAATTACACCAGCAGGATACTTGAGTACTTTTGCCGGTAATGGCACGATCGGCACCTCCGGCAACGGCGGTCCGGCAACAGATGCAACAGTGTGGGCTGTTTCGGGCATTACGATAGATGCGAACAACAACGTGTTCATATATGACCTCGCCGCGGAATCAAGCGGAGCTATACGCAAGATAACATCAGGTGGAATTATTGATGCATTTGCCGGCGGAGGAAGTGATTATATATCCAATAATATCCCCGCAACAGATGCCCTGATTCCTCAGGTGAATTCAATCGTCATAGACGCAGCCGGTAATGTTTACCTAACAGTCGACCCTTTCGGCACCGTAAGGAAAATTGATACCGCAGGAAATATCCAAACAATTGCCGGCATAGCAACTAATTTTGGTTTTTCTGGTGATGGGGGCCCTGCTACCGACGCTCAGATAAATAATCCTCACGGTGTAACCATTGATGCGGTAGGAAATCTGTATTTCTCTGATAGAGGTAATCAAAGGATAAGAAAAATAGCTGCAGACTTAGGTGGTGCCGATACAATATGTGTGGGAGCTACCACTACTATGACGAGTGCCAACTTAAGTGGTGGTGTATGGACGAGCAGCAACCCGGCTATAGCAACGGTTAATAGTACTACCGGTGAAGTAGCAGGTGTATCAGGAGGTGTGGCAACAATCAGTTATGCGCTCAATGGCTTTTATGCAACGGGTACCGTTGCTGTACTTTCAGGCTCAATTATAGGTCCTATCACCGGCCCGTCATCTGTGGGTGTCGGCGGTTCTATATTATTATCAAGTGCAACGTACGGTGGTGTATGGAGTGGCTGCAACAATTCTGTTGCGTCTATAGACGGTAGCGGAAACGTAACAGGTTTGTCAAATGGGAGTGCGCTTATGTCATATACTGTTTCAGGCGTTTGTGGATCATCTACAGTAACCTTCCCGGTAACTGTTGGCAGTTGTGTAGCCGCAACCAATATCTCTACGATAGCCGGAAATCATATACCCGGCTACAGCGGCGATGGTGGACCTGCAAGTGAAGCGCAGATTACCGCACCACACGCAGTAGTAGCCGATGCTGTAGGTAATGTATATGTAGCTGACCGTTTCAACCATGTTATTCGTAAGATCAACCCTTCTGGCATTATCTCAACGATTGCAGGTACGGGTGTTGCAGGCTTTACCGGTGACGGTGGTCCTGCAGCAGGTGCAGCGCTAAATAACCCTGCGGGTTTGGCACTTGATGGTGATGGTAATCTGTACATCGCAGACATGTACAACGAGCGTATCCGCAAAATAGACCTTTCAGGAAATATCTCTACGGTTGCCGGTAATGGTTATCATGGTGGCTGGATGGGAGCTGCCTTCGGCAACGGCGGCCCTGCAACTGATGCAGCCTTAGTTTACCCGATTGCCCTGGCTGTTTCTTGCTCAGGTGAAATGTATATATCAGAATATGGTAGCCAGCGAGTACGTAAGGTTGATGCAAATGGGATCATATCAAACTTCGCCGGTACTGCAAGAGCAGGGTACAACGGTGACGGCTTACCTGCAACAGTTGCAGAACTGAACCACCCTCATGGTATAGCCATAGACGTTGAAGGAAATGTATATATCGCTGATGCATGGAATAACAGAGTACGCGTAGTTGAAGCAACAACAGGAAAGATGTGGACATATGCGGGCAATGGCGCTGCTGCTTACGCCGGCGACGGAATGCCCAAAGGCTCTGCAAGTCTTTGGATACCCTGGGGTCTTACATTTGACGCTTGTGGAAACCTGTATATCTGTGACTACAACAATAACGCAGTACGTGTGGTTGACAAATCATCGACTTACATATCAACGTTTGCCGGAAATGGTCAGCGAGGCTGGGGTTATACCGGCGACGGTGGCCCAGCAACAGATGCAAGTATTTATTTACCGAGCTCACTTGCTATTGACGGTTTTGGAAATATCTACATAGCTGATTACGGTAATAATCTGATACGTCTTATCGGAAGTACAGGTTATGCCGCGCGCTCTTATGCAGGCGGAACTACACAGTTCCTGAACACGTGCGAAGGCAAGACAACTACCGTAGATGACTTGATGGCTATTTCAGATGCAACAGGTTCAGCAAACTGGACTGTAGGCATAGCACCACAGCATGGTACATTGGAAGGCTTTACGGGAGCTACCTCTGCAAAAGGAGGTATGATACTTCCACAGGGTGTTACCTACACTCCGGAAGCTGGTTTCAGCGGTAAGGATGAATTTACAATAGTTGTTAATGATGGAACATCTACCGCAGCAACAACAATTACGGCAATCGTAAACCCATTGCCGAATGTTGGAGAAATAGTTAGTACACCAAGCTTTACAGATAATGCAATCACACTTGCAAACCCAACTGCCGATGCAGGCGGCGTATGGAGCAGCAGCAATACAGCGATTGCAACAGTAGACCAAATGGGAAATGTGACGGGTCATGCAAATGGCGTTGTAACGATTTCGTACACAATGACCAACGAATGTGGTGCAAAGAGTGCAACGACAACGATAGTTACGGAAGCAAATATCCCTGCACCTGCAACACTTGTATTGTTCCCGAACCCGACCAAAGGTTCATTCGCATGTGAGTTCAGCAGCGATAATGACGCTGAGTTGAATCTGGTGATAGCTGACGTTACAGGAAGAGTTGTTTACAACGAACCAGTAAGTGCAACTGCCGGTCTTAACAGGCTTTCGGTATCCTTGCCTGACGGCATCAGCACAGGACTGCTGATGGTATCACTTGGTAATGAAAACACTAAGTACAATACACAAAAAATAACGCTTACTCGCTAAATTCGGCCAATAAGGTTCGAACAGTGAAATAAGAAGCTTGAGGAATTAGTAAACGCCTGATGTAGTATATGCATCAGGCGTTTGCTATTTAGCAGGCAATGTCAATTTGTTGTTTTATGCATTATCGTCAACAGGTTTTTTATCCGAGAATAGGGTCAGCAGCAAAATTGCAACCACCAATTTCATCGATTTGACGCAAGACATCAAGCATTATTTTTTTCCTATTGATTCGTTAATGGTGCCGTTTTTTTTTGATGACAGATTTCTGTATATTATTTTTATCCTTGTATGTTATGTTTTGAATTCTGTACGCCCTGGGGCGTATAGGTAGTGTACGCAAATTTTGGTCCCCGGTGGGCCGGGTTTCTTAACTAAATTCAACTATATGGCAAATAATAAAATCATGAAACAATCCTCTACTATGAAACGAACTTTTTTGAAAGGCTTAGCTTTTAGTGCGTGCCTGTTTGTCTCATCGCTATCAATAGCGCAAAACAATATCATAACTACATTTGCCGGTGACGGCACAACAGGATACAGCGGGGATGGTGGCTCTGCTACCGATGCTCAGTTGCAGTATCCTACAGGCGTAACTTGTGATAATGCAGGCAATATATTTGTGTGTGACCGAGACAATCATGTAGTAAGAAAAATTAATAGTGCAGGTGTTATTAGTACAATTGCGGGTGATGGCACTGATGGCAACTCCGGTGATGGAGGTCAGGCTACTGATGCGCAACTTTCTCAACCTATGGATGTTGTTGTCGATGCCAGCAACAACGTATACATCGCTGATTACGGAACCTCTACAATACGTAAGGTAAATGCAGCGGGCATTATTTCGACTTTTGCAGGCGGGGGGATTAGCGGTTACATATCTTCCGGACCTGCAACAAGCGCTACATTTGGTGCGCTTTATGCTATTGCAATTGATGCGGCGGGAAACATTTATTCTGCCGGTATTGGTGGGGCCAGAGTATACAAAATCACACCAGCGGGATACTTGAGTACCTATGTGGGTACTGGCACTTCGGGCAACACCGGCAACGGTGGTCCGGCAACAGATGCAACTATGTGGGCTCCCACAGGAGTAACGGTAGACGCTAACGATAACGTGTTTGTCTATGACCTGGGATCATCAAATGGATTGATACGTAAAGTAACATCAGGAGGAATAATTGATGCATTTGCCGGCGGCGGTATTGATTTTTTATCCGATAATATCCCCGCAACAGATGCCCTGATTCCTCAGGTCAATTCTATAATCACGGATGCAGCAGGTAATGTTTACCTCACAGGTGGTGCTTTCCATACAGTAAGAAAAATCGATACCGCAGGTAATATCGACGCAATTGCCGGCATAGCACCTAATATCGGGTTTTCCGGTGATGGAGGACCTGCAACCAACGCTTTGGTGAATACCCCATTTGGAATAGCTATTGATGCAGTAGGAAATCTGTATTTCTCTGACAGAAATAATCAAAGAGTAAGAAAAATAGCTGCAGATTTAGGTGGTGCCGATACAATATGTGCGGGAGCTACCACTACTATGACGAGTGCCAACTTAAGTGGTGGCGTATGGACGAGCAGCAACCCGGGTATAGCAACGGTTAATAGTACTACCGGTGAGGTAACAGGTGTATCAGGAGGGGTAGCTACAATTAGTTATACACTCAATGGCTTCGTTGCAACTGGTGATGTAGTGGTACTTCCCGTACCTAGTCCCGGTCCTATAACGGGTCCTTCGTCTGTAATTGTTAGTGGTACTATCTCATTATCAAGTGCAACACCAGGCGGAGTATGGAGCAGCTGTAACAATTCTGTTGCTGTGGTAAATGGTATCGGAAACGTAAGTGGTTACTCTAACGGTAGTGCGCTGATATCGTATACTGTTACCAATGCGTGCGGATCATCAACAGTAACCTTCCCGGTAACTGTAGGTAGTTGTGTAGCTGCAACTAATATCTCTACGATAGCGGGTAATCATATACCCGGCTACAGCGGGGATGGTGGCCCTGCAAGCGAGGCGCAGATTACAGCCCCCCACGCTGTAGTAGCCGATGCATATGGCAATGTATACGTTGCTGACCGTTTCAACCATGTTATTCGTAAGATCAACCCTTCTGGCATTATCTCAACGATTGCAGGTACAGGTGTTGCTGGTTTTAGCGGCGATGGTGGCCCTGCAGCAGGTGCAGCACTAAATAACCCTGCGGGTTTGGCACTTGATGGTGATGGTAATTTGTATATCGCAGACATGTACAACGAGCGTATCCGCAAAATAGACCTTTCAGGAAACATCTCTACAGTAGCCGGTAATGGCTATCATGGTGGCTGGATGGGAGCTGCCTTCGGAAACGGCGGCCCTGCAACTGATGCAGCCTTAGTTTACCCGATTGCCTTGGCTGTTTCTTGCTCAGGTGAAATGTACATATCAGAATATGGCAGCCAGCGAGTACGTAAGGTTGATGCAAATGGGATCATATCAAACTTCGCCGGTACTGCAAGAGCAGGGTACAATGGTGACGGCTTACCTGCAACAGATGCAGAACTGAACCACCCACATGGTATAGCCATAGACGTTGAGGGAAATGTATATATAGCTGATGCATGGAATAACAGAGTACGCGTAGTTGAAGCAACAACAGGAAAGATGTGGACATATGCTGGGAATGGCGCTGCGGCTTACGCCGGCGACGGAATGCCCAAAGGCTCTGCAAGTCTTTGGATACCCTGGGGTCTTACATTTGACGCTTGCGGCAACCTGTATATCTGTGACTACAACAATAACGCAGTACGTGTGGTTGACAAATCATCAACCTACATGTCAACGTTTGCCGGAAATGGTCAGCGAGGCTGGGGTTATACCGGCGACGGTGGTCCTGCAACAGATGCAAGTATTTATTTGCCGAGCTCACTTGCTATTGACGGTTTTGGAAATATCTATATAGCTGATTATGGTAATAATCTGATACGTCTTATCGGAAGTACAGGTTATGCCGCACGCTCTTATGCAGGTGGTACAACACAGTTCCTGAACACGTGCGAAGGCAAGACAACTACCGTAGACGACTTGATGGCTATTTCAGATGCAACAGGTTCAGCAAACTGGACGGTAGGCATAGCACCACAGCATGGTACATTGGAAGGCTTTACCGGAGCTACCTCTGCAAAAGGTGGTATGATACTTCCACAGGGTGTTACTTACACTCCGGAAGCTGGTTTCAGCGGTAAGGATGAATTTACAATAGTTGTTAATGATGGAACATCTACCGCAGCAACAACAATTACGGCAATCGTAAATCCATTGCCGAATGTTGGAGAAATAGTTAGTACGCCAAGCTTTACAGATAATGCAATCACACTTGCAAACCCGACAGCCGACGAAGGCGGCGTATGGAGCAGCAGCAATACAGCGATTGCAACAGTAGACCAAATGGGTAATGTGACGGGTCATGCAAATGGCGTTGTAACGATTTCGTACACAATGACCAACGAATGTGGCGCAAAGAGTGCAACGACAACGATAGTTACAGAAGCAAATATCCCTGCTCCTGCAACACTTGTATTGTTCCCGAACCCGACCAATGGTTCATTCGCGTGTGAGTTCAGCAGCGATAATGACGCTGAGTTGAATCTGGTGATTGCTGACGTTACAGGAAGAGTCGTTTACAACGAGTCGGTAAGTGCGACTGCCGGTCTTAACAGGGTTTCGGTATCCTTGCCTGACGGCATCAGCACAGGACTGCTGATGGTATCACTTGGTAATGAAAACACTAAGTACAATACACAAAAAATAACGCTTACTCGCTAAATTCGGCCAATAAGGTTCGAACAGTGAAATAAGAAGCTTGAGGAATTAGTAAACGCCTGATGTAGTATATGCATCAGGCGTTTGCTATTTAGGGAAATGGTATGTCCTATTGAATTAATTCGCTGAAGTTGAGTTCTGTCTCTTCAATTGTGAGAACAACACAAAAGGCATCAGCATTCCGAGTGTAAACAATGGATTCACGTACCGAAGCAATACTATTGTTGAGAAGAGACAGAAAAGCGCAAAACTGAAGTAAAATACGCACCAGGCGATGAACAATCTACGGGTGTCTTTATCGACAGATTTATAACGTTTTATGTTCTTAAAAAAGAAGACAGCAATAGCCGAGAAGTTAAATACGTTCAGCAGAAGGAATATAGCCGGAAAAGGGGCAATAATATTCTTTTGTAGGTTTTTAAACCTGCATTCAAGATTGTCAATATCATAGTTGAACCACGCTTTTGTTTCGGGAGGCAGCGGGGAGTGAAGTACATCATAATTTCTAAGAATTTCTAACTCAGGGTACATAAAGTTTTTAAGGTTGGATAGCATAAAGTATCGGACGTACGCCATCGGGTCGAACTTGATTATAGTCCAGGCGTATTCACTATAAAGCACGGATGAAATACACCAATGGTAGAAATACGAGCGCAAATAGGATGTTTCATCAGCAAGTTTATTCGCAGAATATATCATGTATTTCTTCAATGGAGATTTTGCGCTCCACAAGTAATCGGTATGAATAGACCCTTCTTCGGTACCTACCGAGTCAATATAATGCTTTACAAATATGTCAAGTGTTTTCATCTCGTTTGTCGGCAGGTCTTCTGCCTTTACATCGACATGCTTGTAGTAGCAAAGTACATTATTAGCTATTTGCCATCCGGTAAAACCTGATAAGGTGCGAATGCCCATATTTTCCTCCATTTTGTCTTTTTGTATTTCGACGAAATGATAAACAATCAAAAGACTCAAGGCAATGCCTGCAAACCTGAATAGAATGTTTGCCTTAGATATGGCGAAAAACAATACTGCTACAATCGGAAAATATAAGGCGGTGTAACGCAGTCTAAAGCAAATAGCAAGAGCGATAACCTGTAGAACAAGCACTAACAAGTTGGGGCGTACGATGCACCATAAAGACAATGTGAACCAGATAACAGTGAAAGACGAGAATAAGCTGTCGCTGGAGACAAGATTGGTCTGTAGCAACAATATGGGGTTAAAGACAACAAGTGCAAAAAGCCAATTTTTGTATTTCTTTGGTAATCCGAATAAGTAGTCGCAACTGAAAAAGAAGAAGAATGAACTGAAAACATAAATGAGGAATTGTGAAGCTACGGTAAAGTAGCCGGAGTCAGATATACTGTGCGTAAGGGTCAGAAATGTGGGGTATCCATTCGGACGGTAGGTCACTGGCTCCGGCTGCGCGGCGTTTCTTACATAGTTATAGGAGTCAAGAAAGAAATCGGGATAGGGAAAACAGAATTTCAGAAGCAGAAATGCGGCAATTAAAACCAGCACACCAATAGAAATCAGTTTTTCTTGTTTTGCCAGATAACTTAGAAATCTGGTGTCGGATGTTACCAAATTGGGTTTTGTTTGTTTAGATAAGGGCACGGTTTGGGTATTTAGTATATAAATATACGAAACAATCGTTTATCCGTTAAATTTTATCAATTTGACAAAAGCAGGTCGGGGCGCCCCCTTGATATTTACCTGAAAGTACTATTTACCCTATATAAGACTTGAAGGCTGAACCTAACCTATCTCAGCCACACACTTCAGTTCAATAGCGATTGCAGTTGGCAACGAGTCTATGCCGATGGTTGTCCGGCAGGGCTGACTGTCTTTAAAGTACTCGGCATAAATTTTATTGTAAGTATGGAAGTCGCGTTTCATATCTACCAAAAACACCGTTACATCTACGAGCTTATCCCAGCTACTGCCGCTTTCTTCCAGTATTACGCGTACATTGTCAAACACGCTACGACACTGCGCTGCAAAGTCGAACTCAAGAAAATTGCCATGCTTATCAGTCTTAAGGCCGGGTATTTCATCGGTCCCTGCTTTGCGAGGTCCCACGCCGGATAAAAACAGCAGATTGCCCACCTTTCTTGAATGTGGGTAAAGACCAACGGGTTTGGGGGCTTTATCTGTAGAAAAAGACATAAATGTGAATTGAGTAGTTTGAAAAATCCGCTTTTTGCAGGGAACGCACTATCAGAAGTGCACGTATGAGTTGAAGAAAACAGTTTTTACATAGCCGCTTGCTGTATCTGTAATTACTAACTGCATACTTGCCACACTCTTACTGATGCTTCCTGAACCTGTGTATATTATACTACCGCTCGGGGTTTCAGTGATATCGAAACCAGAACCGGATGCAGAGTTGTTTTTCAGTTCAATCGGAACACTCGCTCTTCCAAATCCGGACGTGTCTACCCATGCAACTTGCATTTTGTTAAGGTTGGATGTGTCTGAAGAGGGAGAAAAGACAAGTGAATTTGTTGTGTCTGAGTACGGATCATCGGGTGGTACTCCTTTATATGTACCTATATAATCGTCTCGGTAAACCGTCTCACAATTATCACCATAGCTACCTATAATGCAAATGCATCGTCCACCATTGCAAGTGCCTTTGTTCTGACACACAATCCCGCCACACTGGTCTTTAGAACAGGAGCTGTAAAGCACTGCAAAAAAAACAGATAAAGTAGTCGCAAGGCCTAACGTGATATATTTTATTGATTTCATAAATTCAAACGTACAATTTATTGCTGTTACAACATCCCAAAGATACGGTTTTGCATGTAAATGCCGGCTATCCGGTAAAGTCTACAAGGGATAAAACGGTTGAGGTAATAATATATTGTATTATCAATATTTTGTTGAAATAACAAAGGCTACCTCTGTTCAGGCAGCCTTTGTTAAATAGGATTTTTGGACGTAAACCGATTAATGTGACGCCTTAAATTTCTTTACTGCCTCTGTAAGGCGCGGCAATACATCAAACACATCACCGAGTACGCCATAGTCGGCAGCCTTAAAGAAAGGTGCTTCCGGGTCTTTATTAATAACGACGATTGTTTTTGAACCATTTACACCTGCCAGATGCTGAATAGCACCGGAGATACCGGCTGCAATGTACAGGTTAGGGCGAATGGTACCACCTGTCTGACCAACGTGCTCATGGTGCGGACGCCAGTGTGAATCAGCAACCGGACGAGAGCAGGCTGTTGCAGCACCCAATTCTTTTGCCAAATCTTCCAATATGTGCCAATTTTCAGGCCCTTTCAAACCACGACCTCCACTCACAACTAATTCAGCCTCTGACAATGGAACTTCTCCTGATGCCTTATTCACTTCTTTAACCTGCACTGCAAAATCTTTACCCTCAAAAGCTACCTCAAGGTTTTCGACCGTTGCATTACCGTCGCCTTTGGTTATACCGAATGTGTTCGGCATAAGTGTAATGACCTTAACATCGGATGAAATAGTAACGTTGGCAAAAGCTTTTCCGGAAAATACATTTTTCTTTACTGTAAACCCGTTGGATAAGTCAGGGTATGCTACGGCGCCAGCCACCATACCGGCTTTAAGGCGGGCTGCAAGGCGTGGTGCTACTGCTTTACCGGTTGTATCATGCAGGCATACGATAACTTTGGCGCCTTCCTGCTGAGCAGCTGCAAGCATTACACGGGTATAAGCTCTTGAATCGAAGTTGTTCAATCTTTCGTCGGCTACAAGCAAAACCTTCTGTGCGCCATATGCGCCCAAAGTTTGCAACTCTTCATTGCTGATTGTGCCCACAGCTACGGCAGTTGCCGTAGTGCCAAGCTGACCTGCTATATGCGCTGCATACTGCACCGCTTCGTAAGATTTTTTCTTAAATGCGCCTTGCGCATGTTCTGCTAAAACTATTACTGACATATCAATTAAGTAGTTTATTGTTTAAGAATCAGGCAGATGTTGCAACCTCAACCCGATTGTCGGTTTTCAAATTGTTACAACACTATATCACCTTTGCTTCTGTATGAAGCAAGCTTACCAGCTCATCCATGTTTTCAGCGTCAATCATTTTGACACCCGTTTTTGCAGGAGGCATTTCGAAAGAAGCAATAGAGCTTACAGCGTCAATAGCAGCAGCAGCAACTACTTTTAGTGGTTTTGTACGAGCTGCCATTATGCCTCTCATGTTAGGTATGCGCGCTTCAGCAACCCCTTTCTGGCACGACAATACCATGGGTAGTGCACAGGCATCTGTTTCTTCACCACCGTCTATTTCACGGTTTACGGTTACGGTAGTACCGGCTACATCTACTTTCGACACAAAGCCTAAGTAGTCCATGTCCAGCAATTCTGCAAGCATAGCACCAACAGCACCATTATTGTAATCGATAGACTCTTTTCCGCAAAGTACCAGATCATAACCGTGCTCGCCCGCATAGGCAGCAATTTGTGCCGCAACAACGTATGGGTCATTAGAGTCAGTATCTATTCTTACGGCTTCATCGCCTCCCAAAGCCAGCGCCTTACGTATTGTAGGTTCAGCGTCCGAGGTGCCGACAGTAACAAGATGTACCGCTGTAGCAGTACCTGCTTCTTTCAGCTCCAATGCTCGCACTAACGAATACCACTCGTCATAAGGGTTAATAATAAATGTAACACCCTGTGTATTGAAACGGGTATTATTATCGGTGAAAGCGATTTTGGCTGTTGTATCCGGAACAGGACATAAACAAACTAGTATCTTCATATTTGCTTACAATTCAGTTTATTAAATAATGAGCTTAAATTACAATAGGGTGCTGATTTGCGGTGCAAAGGTAGGCAAAAAAGTGTATCGATGAATCAAATAAACTGCTGCCATGATATGAAGGAAAGGCAGCTTTTGCAGCGATTAGTTGAGTGAAGCAAAAAAGATAAACGGCTTGTTTCTCTTTTCCCTCAAAGCATTCTTAATGAGTGAAGATTTTCTTATTACTTTATATCGTTGCAGGTCAAAGACTTCAAGCGAAGAAGCAAATTCTCTATTGGCGTTCACTCTCTTTATATAAGAAGATAAAAATACAGCAGCAGAAATATCTGCAGCAATTATATCATTTACATAATGTATCCAGACGCGGTCCCTGTACCACATAATCATTATTTTATCAGGTTCTGCGTGCGATTACTCAATTACTACTACCACCTGTGGCGTTTCTGTTTATATGGCTTGTACATCGCTCCGATATCTGAACCACAACCACATTTTTCGCTACTTTTACATCCTTCAGCCAGTATTCCGATAGCTAAAAATGTAATTAAATAAATCGCTATACGCTTTGATATTGTTCTTTTCATAAATCTACTCGTGTAAAAATAAAGAATATTGTCAACTCGCAAGCCTAAAAATATTTTAATTGCTCCACTTGACTGGGGTGCCGGTCATACAACCCGTTGTATTCCTATAATAAACACGTTGTTACAATCAGGTAACAATCCCATTGTTGCGGGTAATCCTGCGCAGTTGAAAATATTTTCTGAAACATTTCCGGACATTAGCACAGTTTTATTGGACGGATACAATATTCGCTACTCCGAAGCCAACCGGTTGTTACAATTGGGGATACTCTCGCAATTGCCAAGGCTTGTCCATACTATCAAAAAGGAGAACGAATGGCTGGCACAAAGGATAGATGAGTTGCAGTTGGACGGTGTCATCTCAGACAACCGGTACGGACTTTACAGTGCAAATATTCCTTCGGTTATCATAACCCATCAGCTTCTGGTGCAGAGTGGTGCCGGATTTGCGGTAGACAGGATGTTACAAAAGTTGCATTATAGGTATCTGAACCGTTTTCAATCGGTATGGGTTCCTGACGTAGAAGATGAGCGGGAAAGTTTGGCAGGTACACTTTCGCATGCCGCAGTGTTGCCCGATAACTGCGACTATATAGGCTTACTCTCCAGATTTGCAGGCACTCCAAATCCGGAAACAAACATCGGTGACAAAACGCTTTTAGTGTTGCTTTCCGGTCCGGAACCGCAGCGAACCATTCTTTCCGGCCTTCTTTGGAAACAGGTTTCCAGATATAAGGGGCAGGTCGTATTTGCCGAGGGTAGTGATACAGCACAGCGTCCCAACCATATCCCGGAACATATAACTTACCATGCGCGACTCAGCAAACAGGATCTTTTACCCGAACTGCTCCGTGCCGATATGGTGATTTGCAGGAGCGGCTATTCCACACTTATGGATTTGATAGCAGTTGGCAAACGTGCTATTGTGATACCTACTCCCGGGCAAACAGAACAGGAATACCTGGGCAAGCAGTTGCATAGTAAGGGCATGTTTTATTCAGCAGCGCAAAGTGGTTTCGATTTGGAGCAGGCTTTGCAAGCAACAGCGTCCTTTCCTTTTAAGGAGATCCCGAATATAGGTGTGTTCGGGCAACACGAGAAAGTGATTAACAAGTGGGTGCAAGCACTATAGGCTAAAAAATAGACAATAATTAGATCATCAAGCTGAAAAATTGATGTACTTAACGTGTCGCTTACTGCGGTTAAGGGCATACGTATGGTGAGGATGGAGGTGTATTTGGCAAGCGAATACATGCAGTTGAGAAGGTGAAGCGGATTGCTATGACTAGAAGAATAAAATTTATTCCGTTCAATTACCTTTTGAAGTGATTCTAAATTTAAGACACAAACGCAACATTCGTACCCTATTCAAGCTTGAGAGGTTCTCAAATTTAGGTTTAGCCGAAATGTATGTTTTTGTTAAACTATTATTATATTTGAATAAATAGTTGCCGTTTATTTATTATAGAATTGATGTGAAAACTATCACTATGAAAGCGTTTAAGGTTCTTAAAGTTGGTAAGTTGGTAGCGCTGTTTTGCATTGCAGCCACATTGTTTTTAGGGTGCAAAAAAAACAAATCGGACACAAGCCCTGAACAACCGAATGAAGAAGAAGTTGGAATTATTCAGGGAAGAATAGTATTCCCATCATCCGTTTCTATCGACCCAAACTCCTTGGCAGTTCTTTCGCCAATAGAGAGTTCGCAAGTATCCAACGGCGAATTCTCTGTTAAAGGGTATCCTAACACATTTAACACTACGATGGTGACATATCCCGATGGAGGAGTTGCTTTGATGGGTTACAATGCCCCTGGGGAAAAAGAGTCTGTTGTTTCAGTGCAATCAACGGCGTTGGCATTGGCAATGATAAACCCTGTAGCTTTATCGCTTTCAACAGAAGGGAAATCACAATTGGTAAGAGATTTTCTAAATAGCCCAAAACTCGCAGATCTTCAACATGTAATTACGAATAATCTTCACGCCCAGCGAGACTTGTTTGATACTACTAATGAAGACCTTCAAATTAAATTAGGAGAATTGTTTGAAAGTGCCGCATTCAAAACAACGGACAATACACCTGTAGGTTCACCAATTACATTTAATAATTCTGGACGAATATTTACTTTTTATAATGGTGAGAATATTTTTAGCACAGCTGTTGGGATATATAAAGACGGTCAACGAATTTGGAATAGTACTTTGAAAGGAGAGCCTGTTTTCCCTACTTCCATTTTAGAGTTTAAAGAGGGCAAAGGCAGTAGTCTTTCTGGAGCATCATTGTATAGTATATCGTATACTTTGCCAGATGTTGGTGATTATTATTTCCAGATTCGTACAGGTTTGCCTTTAACGAATCATGGTAGTTTAGAATATCAAGAAGCTTCAAAACAAAATGCTATCAATCTGACTTTGACGATGCTTAACATGTTTTTGCCATTTGTTAAGAAAGGTTATACAGCACTTGAGTGTATTCAAGAATTGACTATTATGATGTACACATACATTCAAAACGTAGATATTTCTTCCAATACATCTTCAATTGCCTACACATTTTATACTGCAGTAGCAGATCTTGATGAGACCTGTTTGGGAGGGAACTTTAATAATAAATATTTTAGGCTACTTGGTAAAGCATTTGGGTACTTCGACAGAGTGAGTGCCTTAATTGGCGGTTCAATGAATTTGGGATTTTATGCTCGTCAGTGGTCAATTGCTCCCGCAAAATTTAATACCCATTATAAAGTAAATGCAATAGATGTTGAAAATGTTGACAGCTCGGGCGAAGAGACCCTCCAGATAGGAACTTCCTACCAGGGTGGCATAATATTCTATATCTTTAATGGTTTTGAAGCAGGCTACGTGGATGGTGAAGTTCATGGTCGTATAGTAGCCCCCACCGACCAGGGTTCAGCAAAGTGGGGCTGTATCGGCACTTTGGTAGGCGGTACACATAGCGAGAGGGGCTATGGCGCAGCCAATACAGAGGCGATAGTGGCGGGGTGTTCGCAGGTAGGGATAGCAGCTCGCCTTTGCGCTGATTTGGAATTAGGCGGTTATAGCGATTGGTACCTACCAAGCGATGATGAATTATACGATCTGATAGTAGCAAGTGGTTTGAATGCTCTTTTTACGGTTGATGGAACAAAATTATCAGGTTTATATTGGAGTAGTACTGAGGATACCGATACTTTAGCGGTGATTGGTCTCACAGATATTACTTCTTGGATCAACACCAATAAAGATAACACACTCAATGTACGTGCGATTCGGACTTTTTAGCCATTCAACTATTTTAGGTGAGGTTTTTGTAATGATATGAATCAGGATTTAGAATGTTTTCAGGATATGGGTTGCACAAATCACATTTTGTTTGTCTGGAGGTCCTGAAAATCTTGATTCAGGCAGTAGTGAATTTCCATGTCCTACTACTGGATAGCTTCCATTTGATGAACTCAATAAAAATCAATCAATAAGATTTAGGAGCAGTTACATTTTAATGCTACATTACTAAAATATTACTCCGTACAAACCTTAAAACATATCATAGTGGCGACGTGCAGTATTGATTCGCAGCCCGAAATAAACATAGCTGGTAGTAAGCGCGCTGCTTGTAGTGCCAATAGAAGAAGTATGCGGATATATGCCATCTGCACTCTGATAACTACGGTAAACACCACCCAAGTCAACAAACAAGTTTCTGCGAATCTGATAAGACGCATTTAGGCTCAACATTTTACAATTGCTCTTCGGGCCGTTGATCATGCTTACGCCATATTGAGACGGAGCTGTCGGATAAGCTTTGAAAATATTGTTGCCATAATTGATACCACCGGTATCATTTCCTCGAACATAATAGGTGGCTCGGGCGCTCAGTGTAAGGTTTCTGATTGGCTGATAACGTAACTGGCCGATTACTTTTACAAAGCCTGAACCAAGAGGGTCTGCCAATGCCTGATTGTAATTGGTGTAATTGGCAATAGTGTCCTGTGCAGAATAAGTATAAGGTCGCACTGCGTCCACTTCTCCCTGAAGGTCAAGGTTGCCTATGCCGAAGGCATTAAAGTACTTTCCTCCCATCTGTACACCCCACTTATTGCCATACCATTTGTTGGTACTGGTCAGCTCTTTTATTTTAAACTCATTAAGTATAAACTGACCATATAGCTGGAACCTATGTGCTATCATCGCCTTCGCATTGAAACCCAATAGTGATTTGTCTCCGGCGCCGTTGTATCTGCTCATCGCTGTACTCAGGATGACGGGGTTCAGGTAAGATATTTCATAACCCCCGGTTCTTGCAAATACATTCGATTCAAATAAACCAAGGTTCAACCATCTGGTTACATTCATGTTCAGGTGACGCATGGTGGCGTACTTGTGTGGTAAAACTCTGTCCGCACCTTTTACATACTGTGGTGTCAACTCCAGATACAGAACTTCGTAATTCAATTTCCAGATGCGCATTTTCAATCTCATGAACGGCATGTTCGATGAATTGTCAGTAAGAAAAAGGCTGGAAATCCCATCACCAAAGAAATGCTTGCCATAGCCAAAAGTAGCGTTCAGGTGGTTCTTGACTATTTCGGCATTTACATAGCCGCTCACTTGCAAATAGTCATACGAGCCGAACTGGTTGGTAGTCTTCTTAAAGTAATCTGCTCCGGGTACCGCTTCTAATTTTTTCTGAGCAAGGTTGTTGATGTGAAAGGGGAATTTCTCCTGATTATCGGTAATCATGGTATAGAAGCCTATTTTATCGGTAATGCGCCCGCGTACTTCCCCACCCTGAGTATTGGCTGTTATCATTTTGGGTATTGAGTTACCTGTTGCCGGGTCCGTTCCGGGGTTGACACTTTGTGACAAAACCGTAATGCGCGCAACGGGATTAACAACGACAAAGAAGTCTTTTGTCTTTACCCGTAGCATATTGTACTTCGTTTTGTAAAATGTATTCAGAATGGGTCGCTTCGACAATGTAGCTGCGTTGGGGTTTGACGACCACTCACTGCTTTCCGAAACCATCTGCTGCATGTTATATTTATCGATAGCGCTTACTCCACTAATACCAGAGCCGGCTTCCTGAATTAATAAATCATCTCCGTTAGCTTCTGTTGTTGTACCCGACCGCTTGTTAAATGACTCTATAAAGTACACGGCATTTCTGCGAGACTCCGGTTTGTCGCCATTGGTCAGGCTGTCACTAAGTCTTCCGGTAAGCGTCTCCCATCTGTCGAGGTTATGATATCCTTCAGATCCTAAGGGTAAAAACGTAACCTGCCCCCTTGCCGACAATGCACAAGCGGTAATTGCAAATAAGAATGCGACCTTTTTTATCATAAAGAAGATTTTCAGTACCGTATTTGGTAAATTTGCCTTTCACCCAAAAACAATTGCGCCGGGTTATATGGTGCGAAGTTAATAATATGTTCCCAATACTAATAAAGAATGCTACGGTCGTAAACGAAGGAGTACAAAGCGTACAGGACGTACTGCTGAAGGACGGGTTGATTGAAAAAATCGGTGAAAATCTGCAACCTGTAGGCAATTGCAAAGAGATAAATGCAGAAGGCTTGTTTCTGCTCCCCGGTGTAATTGACGATCAGGTACACTTCAGAGAGCCGGGCCTGACACATAAAGCAACCATTGGTACTGAGGCCAGAGCTGCCGTAGCGGGTGGGGTTACCTCCTTTATGGAGATGCCAAATACCAATCCGCCGGCGCTTACGCAGGAGGAGTTAGAGAAAAAGTATGCAGTTGCAGCGGCCAGTTCGGTTGCAAACTACTCGTTCTTTATGGGTGTGTCTAACAGTAATGCCGAAGAGGTCTTACGTACCAATGAAAAGAAGAATGACATTTGTGGGGTCAAGATATTCATGGGCTCCAGTACCGGTGATATGCTCGTTGATAATTACGTGACACTAACACGGATATTCGGTGAGTCTGAGTTGCTGATTGCTACCCATTGTGAAGATGAAAAAATCATCAACGCCAACAAAGAAAAGTATAAGGACGCAGACAACGCATCTTTTCACCCAATTATACGTAATGTAGAAGGGTGTTTTGAGAGCTCATTTTCGGCTGTTCAACTGGCAATGAAGCACGATAGTCGTTTGCACATACTGCATATTTCTACAGCGAAGGAGTTGCAACTTTTCTCGAATATGCGACCATTAGCCGACAAACGTATTACCTCTGAAGTGTGTGTACACCATTTGCACTTTACCTCAGACGACTATGCACGACTCGGCAATCAGATAAAGTGTAACCCAGCAATAAAGGCACCTGAAAATAAAGCGGCACTTTGGGAAGCATTATTAGATGACAGATTGGATATTATTGCTACCGATCACGCACCGCATACCTGGGAAGAAAAGCAACAGCCGTATCAAAAAGCGCCGGCAGGCGTGCCATTGGTACAACATTCGCTGCCATTGATGCTGGAGTACGTAAAAAAGGGGCGTATATCAATTGAAAAGATGGTCGAAAAGATGTGTCATGCGCCGGCGATCTGTTTCCAGATTCATAAACGTGGGTATGTCAGAGAGGGCTATCACGCTGACTTGGTATTGGTAGATATGAACAAGGAGTTGACTGTAGCCAAAGAGAATATACTTTATAAGTGCGGATGGTCACCATTTGAAGGACATTCTTTTCCGGCATCGGTTCATACTACATTTATTAATGGGGCAATTGCTTATGAAAACGGCAAGATTGATGATAGTGTGCGTGGTCAGAGGCTCCGATTTGACAGGTAAGCTACACCCTATATGCAAAACGATAAAACCACCCTTAAAGACCTTTCCATATTTCCATCTGATGGAAGCGAGGGTGTATTTGGGTTAATAGACAGAACTGCCACACAAGCAGGTCGTGCTGCATTGAAAAAACATATACTCCACCCTCCGGGTACTTATGAGCAACTGATTGCCATGCAGGAGACTATCAGGTTTTGGCATAACAACCATGACCTTTGGCCGACAAATATTCTCAACGGTACTATTGTGATGTTAGAGAAGTTTTATGAGTCTGCCGATACTGTATCGGTTCCCCCGGGAGGGTTTGCAAAGCTGCTGGGCACTTTGTTGCAAAAGGTGTTCAATAATAAAGAGTACAAATTTGCTCGCTTTTCCATGTCACACCTTTCAGACATGCTGAATGGTTGTAGCCAGTTGGCAGCTATACCGGAACAGCGGGAAGTACCCGCCTTGCTCTTGCGAGAGCTGGAAACTATTAAGAACGAATTGCAGCACAGGCTTATTGAACCTATAATGACAATAAGTGATCACACGCGCTATTCAGACCTTATTCAGTTGCAGTATGGCGCCAGGCGGGAGCTAAAGAATGCCATACATCGGCTTATTGCAAGTTATGCACGTATTGATGCGTGGCAGTCTATGGCTAAAGCTACTGCAGAACATGGCTGGGCATTTCCGACCATTACCGCAGAGACGCCGGTAAGCATCAATGCCGAGGGGCTGTATCATCCTTTATTGAGCACACCAATAACCTACGACATATCATTCGATGAAAAGAAGAATTTCCTGCTGCTGACCGGTGCGAATATGTCCGGTAAAACAACATTTTTGAGGGCCCTTGGAGTCAATTCTTTATTGGCGCATCTGGGAATGGGCGTTGCTGCAAGCCGGATGCAAACCAGCTTTATGCACGGTATTATTACCAATATGCATGCTGAAGACAATATTCTGAAAGGAGAGAGCTACTTCTTTGCCGAAGTGCAGCGTATGAAGCAGATTGCCGCCCGACTGAGTAAACAGCGTCCTCATCTGGCGTTGATGGACGAGTTGTTTAAAGGAACCAATGTCCATGATGCCTGCGAGTGTACTAAGGCTGTTGTTGAAGGGTTAATGAACCATCCCAACCATATCATGATGCTATCGACACATCTATACGAAGTAGCACAGCAGTTTAAAGAGGATAGCAGAGTTGTGTTTTCTCACTTCGTCACCAATATTTCAGAGGATGGCAACTATACATTTACTTACAAATTGAAAGAAGGCATTTCTAATGACCGGATAGGTTACTTAATTTTGCAGCAGGAAGGCGTTATAGCTATGCTAGGGAATAAGTAGTATGCTTATTAAACAAACGAATATAAATTGAAAGACAACACAAACAGGAAAGGGATCATAGCAGTAATTATTTTTCTGGCAATAGTTTTGTTGCCCGTTACTTATGCTGCGTACAAGGAATACTCATTAAGAAAGCAGGAAAAAGCAAAAATAGAACAGCAGGACCGCGGTCAGAAAAATGGAATAAACTAGGATTCTTCAAAATTGAATTTGAAGCCGATGCCATGGATGGTTTGCAGATTGGCAGCCGTTTGCGCTTTCAGGTATTTTCTGATTTTTGTGATAAATACATCCATGCTGCGTCCCAGAAAGTAGTCGTCTTTTCCCCAAACGTTCATTAGTATTTCGTCGCGCTTTAATACCCTGTTGGCATTAAGGCAAAGGTACCGAACAAGGTCGGCCTCGCGCTGTGTAAGCTGATACTCTACTTTTTCGTTTCTAAGCAACAGATTGGTATAGTCAAACTCCAATTCCCCGATGGTAAACGAAACAGGTCCTGTATCTTCTTTCTTTTTGCTGCGCTTTACGAAAACCTGAATTCTTAGCAATAACTCTTGCAGATTGTATGGCTTGGTTACGTAGTCGTCAGCACCACTTTCGAATCCGGCAATTTTATCGTCATCCATATTTTTTGACGACAAAAGAATAATAGGAATATTCTCGTTCTTTTTACGGATGCTGTTCGCCAATTCCATTCCGTCCTTTTTACCCGGCAGCATAATATCAAGAAGGCATATGTCAAATATGTTCTTCATAAATTGATGCCATGCCGCATCACCGTCGGTACAGTGGGTAACCTCGAAATCCTGTTTCTGAAGAAAGTCTTTCACTACATACCCGAGCACCGGATCGTCTTCGACTAAGAGTATTTTCAGTTTAGGTTGCGACATAAAAAAGTACGTGGTTTTCGACTGCTAATATAAAGCATCTGGACGTAAATTATAAAAAGAAAATAAAAATAATATATGTTAATGCGTAAATTTATTTTACGCGATTGGGATTGGCAGTAATAAACGCATCCCACGAACCTGTTTTCTTTTTTTGGGTTTTAGGCACACCGTCTGATTTTGTAATTTCATTTGTTTTGCTCTGGTAATGGTGACAAAGAGCAACGGCAACGGCATCGGTAGCGTCCATATACTTCACATCCTCTACAATGTTGAGTGTATGCTGCAGCATATTCCATACTTGCTCTTTAGTGGCGTTCCCGCGCCCGGTTACAGACTGTTTAATTTTTCGGGGTGCATATTCCACAGCATGTAAATCACTCATCATGGCAGCGGCAATAGCCACACCTTGTGCCCTGCCCAACTTCAGCATACTTTGAACATTTTTCCCGAAAAACGGCGCTTCGATAGCAACTGCGGATGGTTTGTGCAAAGTAATCAGGCTTTCCATCTTTTTGAATATCAATCGCAACCGTTCTGAATGGTCTTTGTACTTCGACAAATGCAAAACACCCATTTCTATTAGTGATACGTTACTTTTGCTCACAGATATGAGGCCGTATCCCATCACCAGGGTACCGGGGTCAATTCCAAGAATAATCTGGCTATCTTTCAAAAAAACGGGATTAAGTATAGTGAACAAAAGTACCAAAATATGGCTTAACTATATTGTAGGTGGTATCATATCTCTGCTACTACTTTGGGGTATTTACCGGCAGGTAAAAACCCAATTGGCGACAATGCCTGACAATGAATGGTGGCAAACAGGCAATAGCAGCTATCTTGTTGCTTGCGTTATATTCATGTTTGTAAACACTTTTCTGGAAAGCTATAAATGGCATTTGTTGTTGTACCGTACGGGGGTTGCCAGGTACACCAAGGCACTTACTTCATATCTCGCAGGTATTGCATTTTCCATCATTACACCCAATAGGGTAGGCGAATATCCGGGGCGCATATTGTACCTCGGTGGGAAAAATACAATCCGTTATATCAACATTTCAGTATCGGGCATCGTATCCCAGCTTAGTGCTATCTATTTTTGGGGGTTTATAGGACTTGTCTACTACAATTTTGCATTCCCTTCTTCCTACGCAAGGTTGGGGTTGTTGATTTGTATATTGCTTAACATATTTATTGCCGTTGTGTACTGGCGGTTCGAGCAATGGTTGCCGGTGCTGGAGCGCAACAAGTGGCTTAGGCGGTTTGCTATATACGGCCGGCTAATGGGGAGAGTGACGAATGCACACAGAATCAAGGTGTTGGCTATATCTTTAATAAGAGTTTGTGTTTTTACGGCACAATATTTGTTTTTATTAAGGTGGATGAATGTAGAAATACCCTTTTTGGAGGGGTTTTGTTTGGCAACACTGTTTTTTTGGACAATGGCGGTTGTTCCATCCTTTGCACTCACCGAGTTGGGCATTCGTGGAACAGTAAGTATTTATTTTTTTGGACACTTCTCTGCTAATACAATAGGTATTCTAACGGCAACTACAGGCATTTGGTTGCTAAACCTTATCATACCATCTATATTGGGGAGTATTTTAATAATCAGAATGAAATGGCTAAGATAAAATCAGCATTTTACAGATTCGGCATACTGTTCTCAAAAAGAGTTGTATTCCTTGTTATAGTTTATTGCATTGGTCAGATCGGACATGCGTCGGCACAAGACGACTTCTGCACTACCGTAAATACAAGTTACAAAACGGGAGAAAAATTGACGTTCAATGTCTATTACAACATGAGCTTCATCTGGATATTTGCAGGGAATGCTGTGTTTCATACCCGTGCTACCGAAATGGACGGAAGAAAGGTTTATCATATTTCCGGAGATGGAAAAACCGCAAGTTCGTACGAGTGGTTTTATAAAGTAAGAGACTTATACGAAACCTACATAGACAGGGAAACTTTGCTGCCGCTTAGGTTTGTCAGGAATGTAAACGAAGGAGGATTCAAGATAAATCAAGATGTTAAGTTTGACCGGACGGATAAAATTGCGCTGTCGGGAGATAAAAGATACAGTATTACCGACTGTACGCAGGATGTTCTTTCTGCTATTTACTTTGCCAGAAACATTGATTACAGTAAATATAAGCCCGGAGATAAGATTCCATTTGACATGTTTCTTGACGACAAGCTATATCCGGTCTATATTAAGTATATGGGCAAAGAGGTTATTAAAACTAAAAAGGGAAAATTTCATTCTATAAAAATTGTCCCGTTGCTGATTGAAGGAACATTATTTGATGGCGGTGAGAAGATGACAGTGTGGGTAAGTGATGACAAGAATCATATTCCGCTCAGGGTAAGCAGCCCGATAATAGTGGGCAGTATAAAGGTGGATTTGATGAAGTTTGAAAATCTCAGAAACCCATTCACTTCAATCATCAAGATAGACGACTAATTGCCTTAAAACAGGCGTTTATTTTTTCTGATGTTGCTCAGATACTCTTCCAGGTCTTTAGATGGCTTCAACCAAATAAGCATGAACGCATATATACCAACAACCACGGTGCTGCGCATTATGGTATCTGTGATTATAAGTAAGTAGTCACCCCTTAATATCTCGAAAAAGCGGGGTAGCAACCAACCGGCAGCAAACGCAGGAATAGCTGCAACAAAAGTCAGAAATGTACTCTTCGAAAAGGGTAGCATGTTCAATTTCTTCCAGACAAATACGCACTTGGCGGTATTGAATACCACAATTGTAATGGTAGTGCTTAAAGCGGCCCCTATTAATCCGTATTGCGGAATTAATGTTCTAAGCAAAAAGAACAATACCAATATCAACAGAAAAGACAAATAGAAATTGAATTTGTAGTAGTTCGTAATAGAAAGCACCTGGTCATTCATGCCGGTAGCTATATTGACCAGATTTCCTGCAAAAAGAATGAGAAAGACAGGCATCATTTCCTGATAACCATCTTTAAGCATCAGTGAAATATTATCCAGGTTGCAACACAATAGCATGCCGATACCTACAGTAGGGATGAAAATATTTACAGACGCTCTCAGAAACAGGTCAGTAGCTTTGGGAATATCCTTGTCGGCAAAAGCCTTTGCCAATACGGTAAAACTCGCTGGCATCATTGCTTTTAAGGGCAATAGCAGAAACGAAATCAGATAGACGGCAATCCGGTACACGGCGCCTGCCTTAAAACCGGAATGGTCGTAAAACGGAAGTAATAAAGCATCCATGTTGGTAATCAGCAATACTGATATGGTCAGTAAAAAATGGTACCATGAAAAGTGAAATATTTCTTTGTATTCCTTGATAGAAAAACCGGAAAAGTCAAACGACAACCCAAAGTGGTCCGTCCTGCTTGCCAGAAAGAGGAATATAAGTACCGGTACCAGATAAATAAGTATGGTCCCTAAAACAAGCATATGAAATGTAATAATGCCGGTCGCGAATAATACAATAAGCGAAATATTGAGTACCCGTAAAGCGACCTCTCTCATAAAAGCAGATATTGCCACTTTTAATTGAGAACCCAGATATTGCTCTAATATTACCAGATAAACAAATAGCAAGGTAAATAGCGGCAACCAGAGAAAATATCTGTCCATCATCGGGACATCGGCCGGCTGGAAGTGATGTAGCACCCAGTCTTTAAGAAAGTAGTAAAGAATACTCCCAATAAGCGTCACTACTGCGGGAACAATAAGGCATATCGATAGCAACAGTCGTTTCTTTCCGGGATCTGTGGCATACTTATGTACAAACACTACAAGGGTCGCGTTAAGCCCGAGCAATAGCAACTGAGATGCGATAACAGCATAGTTAGTGATACTCGTAACAAAACCAAACCCCCGTTGTGGCAAATACTGGGACGATAGCAACATTACCAATGCCCCAAGCATAGCTCCGGCTCCCGTAACCAATACATTCTTAGCCGACTGTCTGAAAACTACTCCCATTCTGTGGACATCTAAGGCAAAGTGCAACCTGCCTGTTACGACGCATATCTAATGAACAACAAAAAAACAGCTAAATAAAATCGCTACCAAATCGAATTTAAAGAAAAATGTTAATACAATATGTAGGCAAGTGTTTACAGCAAGACTTTACGGTGCAAACATGCCTGCGTCTGGTTGTTACTGATACTCAATGTATACTAAAGTGCAAAAGAAGAGGGTGCCCTTTTCGGGACACCCTCAGTATGTGTGTAAATGTAATTCTGTCTACTGATTATGCAACCTTTTCTACCTGCATATAGTTTAGCTCTACCGGAGTAGCGCGACCGAATATTTTTACAATTACTTTCAGTTTCTTCTTTTCCTGATTTACGTCTTCTACAGTTCCGTTGAAGTCGTTGAACGGACCATCTACAATCTTCACGGTTTCTCCTACTATGTATGGATCTGCGTAAGCTATATCCTGCTCGCTTACCTCGTCCATCTTACCAAACATCTTGTTTACTTCAGATTTCCGAAGGGCAGTTGGATTTTCTCTTCCCAGGAAGTGGATAACGTTGGTCACATTCTTGATAGAATGAATAATGTCGTCCGTAAGTTTGCCATCGTTCGCTTCTACCAGTATGTAGCCGGGGAATAAGGTTTTTTCGCGCAGCACTTTCTTACCGTTCTGCACTTTAAATACCTTCTCGATAGGGCAGAGTATCTGCACTACCGACTTTTCCCACTTGTTTATTTTTACTTCTTTATCAAGGTACTCCTTTACCTTACGTTCCTTACCACTAACTACGCGCAATACGTACCATTTGGTTTCCGGTCCGGTTGGTTGTTCCTGAGTAGTCTCTTGTGCTATTTCGATTTCACTCATGGCTTCCTTCGTTAATTGCCTAATAGTTTATAGATGGTTGTCAACACGTTCTCTGATACGAAATCCATACCGAAGATAACGGCTGTAACAAGTCCCAGTGCTATCAGTACGATGATAGTTGTCTGCTGCAACTCTTCCCATGAGGGCCAGGTTACTTTGTGGAGCAACTCATCATAAGCTTCCTGCACGTAAGTGCCTAATTTGCTCATACTTTTATTTTTAGGCTGGCTGATGATATTACTGAATAATACCACCGGACAACCGGTTAAACTCTAACTGCACGGGCACGCGGATTCGAACCACGATCAAAGGTTTTGGAGACCTCTATTCTACCATTGAACTATGCCCGTATAAATCAAAAAGTCAAAAGAATAACCTTTTGACTTCTCAGGACGAAGTGCAAAGGTAAGTAATTTTTTGATTTTCACATGAAATTTTCATACCCGAAACCTCATGACCTTCGATATACTGTTCGGGTCGAAAAAGACATCATATACGCACAACCGACTCCCGTTAACTTCAATATTAATAAAAACTACTCCGGGTTATAGCTTTTTCAATTATTTCAACGAATCAAGAGAGTTATGGTACGTCAAAATAATATCATTAATGTCCGTATCCTTCAATAATTTTGATGATAATTATAACATTCGGGAGTAACATAATATGAGTAATAAGTTTTTAAGGGAGGAAAAGAGTTTTCTGGAAGGACCGCGTGCAAGATGGCGTGAGCTGAAATATACGTTGGGCGTGGTACACCAGTTTGTAAAAGGTTTCCGGGCGATGCACTTTATCGGACCGAGCGTAACAATATTTGGCTCTGCTAGGTTTGACGAAGACCATCCTTACTATATACTGGCAAGAGAGGTAGCCGCCAAAATATCCGCATTAGGCTTTACGATTGTAACCGGCGGAGGGCCGGGGGTAATGGAAGCAGGAAACAGGGGCGCCAGAGATGCCGGTGGTATGTCGGTAGGCTGCAACATTGTATTGCCGATGGAGCAACACGAAAACCCTTACTTGGATAAGTTTGTCAATATCGAGTACTTTTTTGTAAGGAAAGAGCTGCTTAGAAAATACTCGTTTGCATTTGTGGTGATGCCGGGTGGTTTTGGTACGCTCGATGAGTTTTTTGAGACCATAACTTTGATACAAACCGGTAAGATTGAATCATTTCCGGTAGTCGTTATGGGGGTGGAATATCACAAAGACTTAATTGAGCACATAAACAATATGGTAGCGGAACAGACCATTGCCCCCCAGGATCTGGATTTACTGCTTTTTACAGATGATGTTTCTGAAGCGGTATCGCATATAGACAAGTATGCAAATAATAAACTTGCTACAAAATTGCGCAAAGCGGCTAAGCCGATTGGGCTGCTGGGAGAAAGAAAGATTGCAAAGAAAGCACTGTGATTTATTTGTCGAAACGCCTTGTCGGCTGGTCATGGCTTTACACGAAATAGTCATATTAAGACAGTGTAATAATTAAAAAATAATGCTGTCTATTCTTTATTATATTTGTACTAATGAGGGTAATAGTACTGGGTAATAATTCGGCGTTACCTGCCTTTGGTCGGCATCCGTCGGCACAGACAGTAACGGTGTATGGAGAAGTGTTGCTAATAGATTGTGGAGAAGGTACACAAGCGCAGATGCAGCGGTTTGGGGTAAAGTGGCGCAACCTGCACAATATATTCATCAGTCACATGCATGGCGACCATTATTTTGGCTTGCCGGGTCTGATAAATAGTATGAGCCTGCTGGGCCGGACTGCCCCACTTAATCTATATGGACCTGCTACCCTTAAGCCCATTCTCGATTTGATACTTGATGCCGCGGGCACCGTTTTGAAATTTCCACTCAATTTTTATCCCCTGCCGGAAGAAGGGGGTATGTTGGTAGACAACTCGTCCTATATGGTAACCGCATTTCCGGTGGAGCATGGAATTACTTGTCATGGCTTTGCGGTAACAACAAAAACAAGAGGCAGAAGAATACTTCCCGAAAAGTGTAAAGAATACGATATACCCGCTACGCACTTTGAACAACTTAAACGGGGTGCCGATTACAAAGACGAGAGCGGTAATGTAGTAAAGAATGATTTGGTAACGGCAGAAGGTCCTGCTCCCAAGAAGTATGCCTACTGTGCTGATACGCTATATACAGAAACCTACCTGCCATTGATAAAGGGTGCTGATGCGATTTATCATGAATCTACCTATCTGGAGCAGGATGCTGAAAAGGCGGCAAGCAGGTTCCATAGCACCGCGGTACAGGCTGCCAAGCTGGCCACAAAGGCAGAAGCCAAGTTGCTGCTACTCGGACACTTCTCATCAAAATACAAGGATGCGGAACCATTTGGAGAGGAGGCTTCGGCACATTTTCCTAATGCTGTTGTAAGCGTGGAGGGGGTGGCTTATGACATATAGCTAAAGGTTTGCCTCAAAACCTTCCATTAACGCTACGAGCGTTTGTACATGAGCAATCGGAACAGCATTGTACAGAGAAACCCGAAAACCACCTGTATACCTATGTCCGGCAATACCCGTAATGTTGTTGTCTTTGCACAGGTCATTAAATAGTTGTTCTATCTCTTTTGTTACTGCTGTAAAGCACACATTCATCTTGCTACGGTGTGCTTGTCTGGTTACTACGGCATTGAAAATACTGCTCTTGTCTATGGCACTGTATAATAGCGCTGCTTTTGCGTTGTTCTCTTGTTCTATTGCCGCTATACCCTTTTTGTCAATCCATCGCAACATCAGCAGAGAAGCATACACAGCGGAGACATTGGCTGTATTCACTAGAGAGTTTTTCTTTACGTAGCTACTGAAGCTAAAGAAAGGTGGTATGGGTTTGTTGGCTTTCGCAAGTAATGACTTCTTAATAGCAACAAGTGACACGCCCGGAGTACCCAGGTTCTTTTGTGCTGCAGCGTAAAACAGGTCAAATTTGGTATAGTCCTGTTCTGCGCTCAGTATGTCGCTGCTCATATCGGCGATGAGCGGCACACTACATTCGGGAATGTTGTCCCATTGTGTGCCATAAATCGTGTTGTTGGTAGTGATATGCACATAGGCAATACCTGCAGGTATGTCGGGCCAGTTGGGTAAGGTACGATAGTGATTACTTGCCGATGAAGCGAGTACCTCGTGTTTACCGTAAAACTTAGTGTATTCGGCAGCTTCCTGCGACCAGTGTCCCGTATCAATAAATCCTGCCGTTTGTTTGGGAGGTAGGAAATTCAAAGGTATCATGCCAAACTGCATTCTGCCACCACCCTGAATCCACACAACCTCATAATCATCACCCAGTCCGCAAAGTTTTTTTACCAGGTTGGTACTTTCGTTTATTATATCAACAAAGTCAGCACCCCTGTGTGGTAGTTCCAGAATAGACAGGCCTGTGTTATTGTAGTTCAGACATGCTGCTGCATATTCTTTCAGTACCTCTTCGGGTAATGTTGCAGGACCTGCGCCGAAGTTAATTTTTCGTATCATCGTTTGGTTCTGTTTCTTCAGCAGTAGTGATACCACCACTTACCGCAAACTTCATGGCTTCACCGGATTTCATAGTGGTTACGGGGCGAATACTGCTTTCATCGACCATAATTACCCACCCCGATATAGCATAAGCATGCGGCAGATAGACAGCCACTTTTCCGGGTAGCCCTAACGACCCCATATCCTCCTGCGTCAGAAACCCGATACGCCACATTTCAGGATTGTCTCCAACCCTGACCCACACAGGGCGGTTGAACCGCTTTTTGTCGCCGACAAAGGAATTGACAATATCCTTGATAGATGAGTAAATATACTTTACACCGGGGGTATGCGTCATGACATAAGAAAACGAATCAAATAACCACTTGCCGACAAAAAAACGTGTACCCAAATACCCCAACGATGTCACGGCTACTATTATTATCAGAAATCCTATTCCCCTCGGCATAAAGGGAATAAGGCTATCAATTCCGATGAATATGGTGTACAGTAGATATACTGTCAGCGCAATAGGGCTTAACAGAATAAGACCCTGCAGGAAAGAGCGGAGTAAAACGGATGCTACCTTGCGCATAGTGCAAATGTACTAAAAACGGATAATATTATTACTTAATCTGTATTGGGTTGTGTCTACCGGAATTAAAATTGATTGCTGTCGGGTGCACACCATTTGTTCATTTGCTTTACGCAGGCTGCCATGTCCTTAGGTAGGTCGGCTTCTGCAACCACGGCCGTGCCATCTTCTTTAGTCAACTCCAATCGGTAAGCATGCAGTGCTAGTCTGCTAAGTAGCGGACGTTCCGATTCATCCTTGTTAGACAGGCGATACTTACGCTTAATGCGGGACAGCATAAATGGTTGTCCGTCGCCATACAGCGTGTCGCATACCAGTGGATTGCCGATCGACTGCATGTGTACCCGTATCTGGTGCGTACGTCCGGTATGTATCTGGAACTGCATCAAAGCATACAATGGCCACTGCTCCACGACTTTGAAGTCGGTAACAGCGAGTTTGCCTTTGCGGGCAACTATCATTTTACCGTTGTTAGCAGGGTGGTCGGTCAGGTAGTTTTCTATTCTGCCTTCGGTTGGGTTTACGTTTCCTATTACCAATCCGGCATAGAATTTACGCACATCGCGCTCCTGAAACTGAATAGAAAGGTATCGGTGAGCGACTTCATTTTTGGCAAAACAGATAACACCGCTGGTTTCTCTATCCAGACGGTGAACAATCCATATTTTTTGGTCGGCATTGCGTTCCAGTTGTTTGTGCAAGCTTGGTAGCGCAGCGTTGAACCTGTCTGGTACAACCAACAAACCAGCCGGCTTGTTGACGATTATCATATCATCGTCTTCGTAGAGTACTTCTATCTTCATTCTGTAATTTCTTTGAGGTATACCGACAGGCAAATGTCTTCTTGCTCCCGCATAATTTTTTTGTCGGCTCCTGATTTGTCCTTAAACCCACACAGGTGTAATGCTCCATGAAATATAACCCGATGCAGTTCTTCATTGTAGCTGACACCGAACTTGTCTGCATTTTCCTTCACCCTATCAGTACTGATGTAAATTTCACCGGAAAGTACATCATCGCTATCGCTCAGGTCAAAGGTAATAATGTCTGTAAGGGTATCGTGATTGAGGAACTGTTTATTTATCTGCAAAAGGTAAGCGTCATCGCAGAAAATATAGTTCAGCTCTGTTTTTTTTATTGCTTCCAGATGTTTGCCGACCAAACCATCCAGAAATGCTGAGAGCTTTCTCCGGTTTTTTAGTCCTGCCTTTACATCCTGTTCATGAAATCTCGCAGACATATACGATTGACCATTTTGTGCAAAGGTCGGGTATTATTGGTTAGGATTAGTAATGCAAAAACTGCCCTTTCGATTGAGAAAGGGCAGTTTTTATTAGTTAATAATATTTATCAGTCCTACAGTGCCAAATCACTATCATCGGTTGCTGCCGGTGGTGGTGTTTGTTGCTGTGGTGCTGCTTCTTTTTTTGCTTCGTTATTATCGCGTTGCGGACGATCACGGTTGTCACGCTGTGGGCGATCGTTACGGTCGCGATTGCCACCACCACTTCTGCGGTCGTTGCCACCTTCACGACGCTCGCGTCTTTCTGGCTCAACATATCCCTCAGGTTTTGGCATCAGCACCTTGCGGCTCAGGCGAAGTTTACCTGTTTTAGGGTCGGTACCGGTAAGTTTTATTTTCACGGTATCGCCTTCCTTCAGTACACCATCAAGTGTGTCGAGGCGCTTCCAGCTTACTTCAGATATGTGCAACAATCCCTGCTTACCCGGCATAAATTCTACAAATGCACCGAATGGCATGATGTTCTTAACTACACCTTCATAGGTTGCACCTATCTCCGGAATTGCTACTATGCTGCGAATCCAGGCAACTGCTTTATCAATACTTTCTTTGTTGGCAGAGAATATCTTGATGATACCTTCCTGACCCACTTCTTCGATATTGATTTTTGCTTCAGTTTCGCGTTGTATTTCCTGAATGATTTTGCCACCCGGTCCGATAACCGCACCAATAAACTCGCGGTCGATGTTCATCTGAACAATACGAGGTGCCTGAGGTTTCATTTCTTCGCGGAAAGAAGGTACGCAATTGTACATAGCATCCAGTATGTGCAATCTGCCGCGTTTTGCCTGCTCAAGTGCCTGCATCATTATTTCCATGCTCAGACCATCTACCTTTATGTCCATCTGTATACCGCAGATACCATCGCGGGTACCGGTAACCTTGAAGTCCATATCGCCAAGGTGATCTTCGTCGCCCAAAATGTCAGTCAGCACAGCAAACTTTCCATTCTCTCCTGAGATAAGCCCCATAGCCACACCACTTACGTGTTTTGGAATAGGCACACCGGCATCCATAAGACCAAGTGAACCGGCACAAACGGTAGCCATAGAAGAAGAACCGTTCGATTCAAGAATATCTGAAACTACCCGTACTGTGTACGGATAGTCTGCAGGCATCATTTGTTTCAGCGAGCGCATTGCCAGATTTCCATGACCTACCTCGCGGCGGCTCTGACCGCGCATCATCTTCACTTCTCCGGTAGAGAATGGTGGGAAATTATAGTGTAAAAAGAATTTTTGATAGTCAGAAGTTTGTGCTGTTTCCAGCAACAACTCATCATCAGAAGTTCCCAATGTAACAGTAGTTAAAGATTGAGTTTCACCACGAGTAAACAATGCAGAACCATGTGGGGAAGGCAGAATATCCGTTTCCATCGTTAATGGGCGCACATCTTCCATTCCGCGACCATCAAGACGAACACGCTCTGTGAGCATCATATCTCTTATTACGTCTTTCTCCAGATCGTGGAAATAAGTACCAATCAGAGCAGCGTCTTCCGCAGGAAGTTCATCCTCTCCAAATTGAGCTTTGAAATCTTCACGTATAGCCTTGAATGCATCGCTTCGCTCATGCTTAGGTAGCGCACCCTTTGCTATTTCATAAACTCTGGCCTTTCCGAAAGCATTGATTTTCTCTTCCAGCTCAGCATTGGTATATGGCTTTGTGTATTCACGTTTTTCTTTAACACCGATTTTGGCTGCAAGCTCTTGCTGTAGTGTTACCTGCGCTTTAATTGCTTCGTGTGCTACTTCGATTGCTTTGATTAGTCCGGCTTCATCACACTCTTTTCCCTGACCTTCCACCATCATAATGTTGCGGTCAGTAGCAGCTACGATAATGTTTATGTCGGCCGCTTCAATCTGGCTGCGGAATGGGTTTACCACATATTCACCATTAATTCGTCCTACACGTACCTCAGAGATAACTTCCTGAATAGGAATGTCACTTACGGCAAGTGCTGCTGATGCAGCCAGACAAGCAAGCGAATCTGGCATTACTTCAGGGTCTGAAGAAATTAGTGAAACAAGTACCTGTACATCGCATAGATAGTCATCCGGGAATAGTGGACGTAAAGCACGGTCAATAAGCCGGGAAGTGAGTATTTCATGATCGTTTAACCTTGCCTCTCTTTTAAAGAAAGAGCCTGGTATGCGACCTGCTGAAGAAAATTTCTCCTGATAATCAACGATAAGTGGGAAAAAGGACTGTCCTGGTTTTGGCTCTTTGTTGGCAACAACGGTAGCGAGAATCATACAGTTGCCCTGGCGGACAACGACTGCTCCATCGGCCTGACGGGCCATTTTGCCCGTTTCAATGGATATTTCACGTCCGTCAGCTGACTTCAGCGAAACGGATATGGGATTTGGTATCATACATCAAGTATTAAATAGTTAAAATATATATTATAAAAGCAAGAACCGGAAAGTGTGCAGGCAAGATATGAATTAATCATTGAAATTCGTTTGCGCGGCACTATTTCCGGGAACAGGGGGAAGGCATATATGTAATAAAAAGCAATTCCCAACCATATTAGTTGGGAATTGCTTTTCAATGCTATACTTATTTACGTAAACCAAGTTGTTCAATCAGCGCACGATAACCCTCAAGGTTGGTTTTGCTCAGATATTGCAACAAACGCTTACGACGTCCAACCATCTGCATCAATCCGCGATTGCTGGAGAAGTCTTTTTTGTTTCCGCTGTTCATGTGAGCAGAAATGTGTTTGATACGCTCTGTGAGCATGGCGATTTGCGCCTCAATGGAACCGGTATTTGTTTCGCTTCCACCGTAAGTTTTAAAGATATTCGCTTTCTTTTCAGCTGTAAAATGAGACATTTTGATCAATGTTTTTTAATATAAACTACGCTTTTTTCAGTCGGCAAAGATAGGGAAATATTGCTAAAAAAATCAAGTTAGTAAATTGTGGACAAAAAATTAATAATAAAAGAGCGGTAATTCCTTAATGATGACCCAATTGTGTACTCAATCTTGTATCAACAAACCGGCCCGAATACGAAACATTATTTTTTATTAAATATCCAGTAGTGTCGTATATATAATATATGTTCAAGAGTCAATGTTTGTTTACGTATCAGAAAAACAAAAACGACTAACTTTATAAACGGACTAAATACCCTGCAGGTTATCCTATCAGCATTTGAACGCCTATGTACGCTTTCCGGTTGAACCAAAATACTTTACGTATAGGTTTGTGTTGGAGCATATTATGCTTTATCAGCATTCATTGCGCTGCACAACCAGCTGACACGGTCACCACGAAACCAGATAGCACTATTCGATATTATAAATTTAGAGAACATTCGGAAACGCGGTTTTCGCTGCTTCTGGGCTATAATTATTTAACGTATGGTTTTGCGGAAGCAGGTGTCGGGTATAACGTAATCAGTAGAATAGGCTATCATGGATTGGCAATGGCTGCCTACTTGTCGAGTGAGGTGAAGACGGATAACCAATTAATAATAGGCCCTAAGGTGGGCTGTTGGATGGCTGGCGGTGCCGGGGGCATAGCAATGGGCGCCAGCTTCATATATTACACAGATTTTACGTCTGCATCTTTGCGGGCAAGACCTGAAATAGGTTTCGGTATAGGGCCCGGCAAACTAACGTATGGATGGAACATAGCACTATCTAACAAGTCTTTTAATGGGATTGACAAGCATCTGCTTTCTTTTGCGTTGATGATAAAGCTGAAAAAAATAAAGGAAACCAACAAGGAACATACCGTAATCCGTAGTGCCGATTGGGTTGCAATGCGAAAAGAAAACATGCCTGCTCCTATAAGACAGGATACAATTTTTTCGAAAAGTCGACTGGTATTGTTGGGCGGCATCGGTGGTTGGGGCAATAATTTGATGGGGGAAATAGGTATTGGCGGCTACATAGATGAGCCTGAAAACAGTACTTCATCAGGACTGGTGTACTTTTCTATTGAAAGATTCCCAGGTACCGACCCGGTAACCGGTGTCAAATTTGGCAATTTGATGCACGGCACCAAAAAATTCGGACTGTGCGGAGGTGCTCCGATGATATACTATACCGACCTTAGTAGTAACTCATGGATAATACGACCCACGGCAGGGATACATTACAAGCGACTGTTTCTTGTTTATGGTTACAATATTGCTCTCAGCAAGTTTAGGTATGGTGCGGTTGGGTACAGCAATGTAACTCTGCTATACAGCATTGTGCTCAAACGATATAAAGACAGTTATGAGCTAAGAAATGTGTATGAGTAATATTAGGTTAGTCAGGCATAAGGCGCATTTAACCGATACCAATTTCCTTTTTTGGCGATAAGCCTGGTCACCAACAGAAAAGTTGCCTCCAAGCATGCCCCCAATTAATATATAACAACACTCTGTAAGGGTTTTATTATATTATCGTCATACAATTTGTTGTGTGCTAGCAACTAATGGTGTTTTGCCAACTTGCAAAGGAGTAATGACTATGATAAAACAGGCTATCAGAAATCTTGAAGAAATAAAAGACCTCTTAGGTAAACTGTCGGAGGAGGAATACAACTATAGGTCGGCTCTGCTGAGCGATGCGTCTGTGGGGCAGCATGTACGGCATGTGCTGGAGTTTTACACCTGTTTGTTTGACGGTATGGCCAGCGGTAAGGTGGACTACGATTGCAGAAAAAGAGATATTGTATTGGAGACGGACATCGATGCCGCCACTCGGGCTATTGGCCACATTGTGGTGCGGTTATCAGATCTGAAGGAGGATGTCTCATTGGTGTTGGCAGTCAACTATTCTACGACAAACGATAGTCATGAAGAGTGTATCAATTCCTCTCTTTTTAGAGAAATAGCTAATAATATAGAACACACCATTCACCATCAGGCCTTGATAAAGGTGGCAGTTCGGGATATGGGTCAGGACGACGTGTTGGATGAATCTTTTGGCTTTGCACCATCTACGATAAGACACAAAAACAGCCTATGTGCACAGTAACGTATATCCCGTATGTTGGTGGCTGTTTCCTGACTTCCAGCAGAGATGAACAAGCGAGCCGACCAACACTACCTCCAAGAAAGTACGTGGCGGCAAAGACTAACATAACATACCCTAAAGATGAGGCAGCCGGTGGTACATGGATAGCTTCGGCGGAATCCGGAAGAACGGTCTGTTTGCTGAACGGAGCATTTACACGCCATGTGCGAGCAGAGCCTTATGACCGCAGTAGAGGAAAGGTGCTGTTAGAGTCCTTTGAGTATGACACTGCGGCAGACTTTTGCAAAAAGGTAAACCTTGAGAATGTAGAACCATTTACGCTATTGTTGCTTGATAGCGTTGATGGTTTAGTGTCGGGGTTTTATGAATTCAGGTGGGATGGCAGCAAAAAGTATTTTAAGGAATTGAGCACAAATGAGATGCAAATATGGTCGTCGGCGACACTCTATGATGAAAGTGTTCGACGGGCAAGGGCCCGCTTGTTTGAGGATTGGGTGCGGGAGAATAAGGAGTACAATGACAGGCGCATTTTTGACTTCCACAATACCAGACACGGGCTGTCAACAGAAAATGATATTGTTATGCACGGAGCCGGTGATTTAATGACATTGAGCATTTCGCAGATACATGCAACGAAGGAGCAGACAACCTTTCATTATTCAGACTTGGTAAACAATAAACAGTATCAGGAAGTGATTCTAAAAAATGATTAATCCTATGCACGATGGAATAGCAATGGCGCTCGCATGGCCGGAAACAATGTGTAAGCAGTCAGGCTCTTGGTACGACCATCCTATGAGGTGGATTGGCATAAATAAGGATAACTACTACAAGGTGGGGCATTGTGCAGTCGTGTTGATAAATATGGATTCGGGGTACTGTAGTTATTTCGACTTTGGGCGATATCATGCGCCTGCAGGACATGGAAGAGTGCGAAGCGCTGAAACGGATCATGACCTTAAAATAGAGACAAGAGCTGAAATTGCTGAGGACGGTACCATAGAAAACTACCGGGAGATTCTGTCGGAGTTGGTTGTGAACAATTCGTGTCATGGGTCGGGTACATTGCATGCCGCGTATTGTCAGGTGAGTTTTAATCGGGTACAACAGTTTGCAGAAGACATGCAGCACCGGTCACCTATTGCTTACGGACCATTTGTGCCGGACGGGACAAACTGCTCAAGATTTGTGAGTAGCGCTATTCTGGCCGGAGCTCCTTCTGTACTTTATCGTACATTGCTCAGGTATCCCATAACAGGTACGCCGACGCCAATCGGAACTGTCAGATGTTTGTCGAATTATTCTGTTATGAATGCTGCAGAGTTGTCGGTCGGCAGCCGTCAGACAGATTCATCATTAACCCAAAACTATCCTGATGGACAAATCACGCTTATTGGCTGATGTGTTACCCGCACCGAAAATAGTTGGTAACACACCTGCTACTGCTCAATGGTTGAGCGGTGAGGGTGCCGGCTCATGGTTTGATATATCGGTGGTAGCCAATAGCTACAAGATAGTCAGGTATAGCCCGGAGGGTGTGGTGGAGTGTAGTGGCATTTTTGAGCAGGTGCATGGTCCGAAGTTTGATATTGGAGCAGCGTATGAGTTTGCCTATATCAGCCATTGTGCATCGGTGTCCATAATGCAGAACGGCATTATTTGTAAATTTGAGCGAAAATGAGAAAAAATATGAAAGCGAAAATAGTTTTAGTGTTAGTCGCGGTAATGTCAGTAATGGGCTTTTCGTCTTGTTCGGAGTCAGCAGAAGATAGCGGAGCCGGTATTCAGTTTTTTCAAGGTACATGGGAGGAAGGGCTTGCGAAGGCCAAACAGGAAAATAAGCTGGTATTTGTGGATGCGTACGCTACCTGGTGCGGTCCTTGCCAGAATATGAAACACAATGTGTTCACTGTTAAAGAAGTTGGCGATTACTACAATGAACATTTTATAAACATGGCAATAGATGTAGAAAAGGGTGAGGGCATGATGGTGGCATCTGTATATCGTATAGGTAGTTATCCTACGCTATTGTTTGTAGATGGGGATGGAGTTGTTGTTAACCGAACCGTGGGTTACAACGATGTGGATGAATTCAGGGCTTTAGGAAAGCGCGTTTTGAGTGAGAAGAATTAGTACAGTATGCCTATTGCAGCAACTTTAATAGTTTCTTTATTTCTGAATGGTTGTAGGGGTGATTGACCGATTCGGCAATGTCCTCTTTTTCCTTTTGCGTGAGATGGAAGTTAAGTGCGGCTGTTTTTTCGAATTCCTTAGGCACATATTGTAGTGTTACAAACTTTAGTTTGTTGTCGACGTAGGCCGGCGAAATTTCTTTGATATAGTTATGTCCGTAAGATTGGAATGCCTCCCATTTGTTTTGTATTACAAATAGTGGGTCGCCAATCATGTGAGCAAGTGTAGACTGGTCTGTATTGCTGGCCACATCGTTTTCTCGGGTGTCCCTTATTTCGAGGAGAATGATATTTCCGGTGTTTTTTACGAGCCACTCACGCATACTATGCAGGTATCTGCTGGAGACCTGAATCCCGAAGTTGTCCCGAAGCCCCGCATCCATGATATTCATTCTGGGCCTTGATGGGAGTCGAACAACGGGTAATACGTAGGGGAACGTTGCATTCATACGCAAGGCAGATGTAAGCCGGAGGTTTTTGGCGTTTTGCTCCGGGAAGAATGCGCAATAGTCTACAGCATCAATGGGGGGTGATGGCAGTCGCAATAGATGTTCCGGCTGAGTGAGGTAGGCAATGGGCTGGTTGCAAATCATTAGCTTCCGGCCATCGTTGATAATTGTACCATTGATAATTAGTTGGGGAATGGCCCCGTTTGCTTCCCGAGGTTCAAAGTACCCGATACTTTTGTCGAGCAGACCATCGGTATTGCTGATTAGCTCCTGCTCCATTGCATAACCCCTGTCGGTGGTGTACTTATGCCCGGCAGTAGTTATCTTGTTAAAAGGAGAAACCATGTCGATACTGGCAAAGGAGAATATGATGGCATTAAGAAGATCTTTTCCGATATTTTCCTGATACTTCGGGTCGTATGGTTCGGCAAGTTCGCCCAGCTGTATCGCATCATGAATGCTGCGCCAGTATGCTGCACCTATCATCCCACCGGAAGCACCTGTAATCATAACTGTGTTGCGGAAAAGTTTTCCACCGGACATGCTGTCTGCGTATTGCAGCGTCCTGAACGTCCAGTAGGCGGAACGTGACCCGCCACCGCTTACCGTGACTACAACTAAAGGTGGTTTTTCTGTGCTGTCAGTGGCGGTAACCTTACTTTTCCACTTGTCCAGTCGGCGTTCTTCGCGGTGCCTGTCAGAGTCGTATCGGACGGTAGTAAACAAGCTGCGTAAAACGCTGTAGTGATACACTTGCTCTATGGATTTGTGATAATCCAGACCATAAGCAATACTTCTAAGATCAAATACCTTGAACCGAACTAACGCCGAAAGCACCACGATAAACAACACCCAGCCCAGTGTTTCCCAGCTTCTCAGAAAATACTTTACGGCACCCACCAGGCCGAGGATTATTGAAAAGAGCAAAAGAAAACTGGCTCCTGCCGGCACCCGCAGATACGGGTTGTCAATAAACATCCCCGATAGTAGCAACAGTAAATAGGCAAAGAATGTTGCAAATATTACGTTCCGGTGATGACGTTGCAGTATGCCGTTCATCAGGCGAGGGTGGTACTGGTTAATCTTTTCTGCAGGCTCTACTCTCAGACTTATAGAGAGATAGGATAAAGCCTTTATGACATCTACTTCTACATCGAGAGAGTCATACGGTATGATGTTTTTTATAGTTTGTGCGGGTGATGCTATCTTGGCAAGTGCAGCTTTAAAAAAGTCGCGGCTGACGCGGAAAAAGTAAGTAAAGGATGCCATAATAACTATCATGAACCCGAGGTAGAAACCTAGTTGAAGGAAAATAATACTTTCGATAGGTGTGTGCTCGTCACGTATCTGGTAGCGTACAGAAAGAACAGAATAGAATACCAGAAATACAATAGGTAGAATGGAATTGTTGAAACAATAAACAAGAAATGCATGACGAGTAGCACCCATATAGGGTATTCGTTTGCTGTGAATGATAAACGTGGTGATATGCCACATCATAATAAATACCGAGAATGCCGCTCCCAGCAATAGCATGCTGAGGTAGCTGATGTTGCCAAGGTACTCCGGCGCCAGAAACAATGAAGACGCTCCAAAGTGGGCAGCAAAGTTACCGGTACAAATAAGTGCTAACAGCAGCCAGAAAACCAAAATAAGTTGGTACTTGCGAAAATGCAACAAGAGCAACTGAACCGGTAAGAAGTAAAATATTTTGGTGACGTATTTTCGCATGTGCTTCTGCCCGTTGTGTTAGCTGTTGGCAAACAAAGATAACAGAATCAAGCTGAAGAAGACATTGTGTCAGGCAACTCGTTTTTCCGGTATTTTTGTGTAAGTGTAAGTAGTGTTTTTGCCGTCTACCTTAAACGTGACTTCTACAACTTCGGGTTTAAATAAGTCACAAAAACGTATCCACGTTTTTTTTAAAAAGGTCCGGGAATGATTCGCATCATTGCGGTTCATTGTTTCTTCAATTGAAGATTTCATAGTGAGAATTGTTGACAGGTTAATAAAAGAGTGTTGATACTCTGATAGCGAACTATTTTAAAGTTAAGAACCAATTATGTTATAGTTATGCAAAAAAGCCGATAATTACCAACACGATATTAAGATGATTAAAAAACTTATATTTTTCTTGGTTGAAATAAAACTATGACATACCTTTGCACTCCCAAATTTCCCGGCTGTTGATTTGCCCGGAAGCGGAAGGAGGTTTCGGTGGTTGGTCGTAATTGATTGACTAAGAAACCTGAAACGCTGAAGAAGTAAATCAATAACCAATGTTCCTGCCGGGCGATTGGATTAACCTTTTTTAAACAATATTATGGCAACAGAAAAAACACTTCAGGATTATGAGCTGATGCTCATTTTCACTCCTGTGCTTGCAGAAGATGACTACAAGACAGCTCAGAAGAAGTACACAGACTTCATCAAAGAAAATGGTGGACAGATTGTTCACGAAAATGCGTGGGGATTGCGCTCTCTGGCTTATCCTATAGCCAAGAAGACAACCGGTCTCTACTTTGTAGTAGAGTTTCAGGCTCCCTCTGATTTAAATGCGAAATTGGAAATCCAGATGAACCGTGATGAACATATCATGCGTCATATGGTAACCAAGCTAGACAAGTTTTCGGTTGCATACAACCTAAGAAAACGCAGTAAACACTTAACTTCAGAAAACGCATAAAATCCTTAGAACATGGCAAAGCAAAACGAAATAAAATTCCTTACCTCACAGCGCGTAGAAAAGCGTGAGAAGAAATACTGTCGTTTCAAGAAGATGGGCATCCGTTATGTAGACTATAAGGATGGCGAATTTTTGAAAAAGTTTTTGAATGAGCAGGGAAAAATGCTTCCCCGTCGTATTACCGGAAACTCTCTGAAGTTTCAGCGTAAAGTATCGCAGGCAATCAAGAAGGCACGCCAAATGGCAATTTTACCTTATGTTACTGACCTTTTAAAGTAGAAAATCATGCAAGTTATTCTTATAAAAGATGTTGACAATCTGGGCGCAGCCCATGAAATGGTAGTAGTAAAGCCAGGCTATGCCCGCAACTACCTGATACCACAGAAGTTCGCTATTGAAGCAAGTTCATCCAATACTAAGATAATGGAAGAGCGTCGTAAGCAATTAGCGAAAAAAGAAGAGAAGTTGATGGCTGAAATAGCCAATGTAACTGAAGTACTGAAGGCAGCGCCAATTAAAGTAGGTGCTAAAATCGGTACCAGCGGCAAGATATTCGGTTCTGTTACTGCAATTCAGATAGCTCGTGCTATTCGTGAGCAGAAAGGATACGAAATTGATCGCCGTCGTATATCTGTAACTGAAGAAGTAAAAGAAGCAGGTACACACACAGCGAGCATCGACTTCGGTAAAGAGAACGTTGTAGAAATTGAATTTGAAGTTGTAAGTGAATAATATCTGAATCTATGCGGCCCTACAGGGTCGGCAATAGAAACATTATATCACATCACATTTTTAGAAGTAGCAGGACGCAAATCCTGCTACTTTTTTTTATGCTAGTGAATTTTATGATTGTTTTTATTACTATCCGATAAGGGTTAGGTTTCCTATCAGACAGTAGTAAATTCATTTCAAAACGATTTAGACCTTTATGGATTGGCATAATTATTGCCAATAACTGATAAAAACCTTCTATGATATACCTGAAAATGATCGTTTTTGCCCTTGCCTTATGGAGCCTGGTCAGTTCGTGCGGCCATACTATACATTGCCTAACATCAAAATGGGTACGTTACTTTCATATTCCGGACTTTGATACCGCTGTCACAACTACGATGAAAGTGATAAGGTATGAAGGTGGTAGCAATTTTACCCGTGCAGTAGATAGTACAGAACTAGTGCTGCAAAGTCCTTTTAACCTTGGTCTGACGGTCGAAGAAGCTAAAGATTACCGTATTGTTTTGCTGCCGCAAAACAGGGTGCATTTGCTTAAAGATATTCATTTCGGACATGAAAAGAGGAAAGGGTCTCCGGGGCTAGACTCAGAACAATGCGAAGGTTCCATATCTTATATTTACGATGGTGAAAGCTACACACAGCCAATGAGTGTGGGTGGCTCAGGCGGGTATGTAGTTCTGAATCTTTGATTTTTTGGAGGATTCAGAAATACCGGTCGCTTTTCTTACACGTCTCCCTGATTTAACAGCACATGGCATTTTAATGGGGTATGGCTCAGCGTATTCTATTGCTTTAAGTATCATTCATTAGTTAAGGTTTCAAAGGTTAGTGCAAGGAGGTGGGATGGCTATAGGCTGGCAGAGTTCTATAGTCATAAATTTAATTATACTTAGGGCCGGGGGAAGGGCACGCAATTGACCGGGGCAATCAAAATTATACTAATACATAATTGTCCCTTCTTTATATTATTTAGATTATTTTATATTTATTTTATATTATACTTAACACCGTTCCGTTGGTCTGTTTAGTAACTTTAAAGGAAAGTAATTCTTTAATCACTAAATATTTTGAACATGGAAAACGAAGTAAGTAGTATGAATAGTGGAATGGATTCGAAATCAGAAATGTTCACAGTTTTTTTTACTGATATTGAGAGCGCAGAGCAGGCATATAACGATTTGCTCGAAAAAGGCTATACGCAGGAGGAGGTCAACCTTGCTATGTCTGATACAACTCATAAGAAACATTTCTTAGATAAACTGGAGGTAAAAGATTCCGTATCTACGGTTGCTGAAGATGCAAAAACAGGCGGTGCTATAGGTGCTGTTGCGGGTGCTACGTTGGCAGTACTGACAATAGGGTCAAGCATTGTTGTACCCGGTTTGGGTCTGGTACTAGCCGGCCCCTTTGCTGCAGCTCTTGCCGGTGCAGGTGCCGGAGGTGTTTCCGGAAGCATAATTGGTGCCCTGATAGGAGCCGGTGTGCCGGAGGCGCATGCTGAGATAATAGAGACAAGTGTGAAAAAGGGAAAAATTGTGATCTCATTTCGTCCGCACAATGTAAGCGATATTGCGTTTTTTGAGCGTCGGTGGAAGAAACACATCGATGTGACCGCGTAGGGAGTAAGAGCCAAAAGCAGGTAACGGGTTTGCTATTGCATCGAGCGTGGCTACAAGCCCACGCCAGTGGCAAACGTAAAACACAACTTGGCGCAAGTCGAAAAAGACTTGCGATGGAATAGACACCATTGAAAAACACTGGCGCCAAACGGGGAAGGGTGCTATTCGCAATTCCGGATGCCCTTCGGAACATCCGGAACAACGAGCTACTTTATCGTAATATACTTTTTAGGTACGCGTAGATGATTATACCTCCCATTTAATGATTTGACAAAAAAGTCCCTCAATTCAATAAATTTATCGTGACTGGCAATTTCGGAAGTCGGAATTTTCCATAGCACCCCGTGCCTCGCAAAGTAAATTCCCAAATGCTCTATTTTATGATCCATATCATTGATTCCACCAATCATTGATAGGACATAGTACCCAATAAGCTGATTAAAATATGCCCTTTTTAGTTTCAATTCTTTTGTGACTTTTATGTCAATCAATACACTGTCTATTATAAGGTCAGCATCCGCACCACCAATCATTTTTGAAGCTTCCCCAAAAGTGGGATTTAGAAACACTATATTTTTTGCCTTGAAAATTTCCGGTTCAATTATATTGTATAAGTTTTTCAAATCTTCAATATCAAATTTTTCAAGAATTTTTTTTGACATCTGAAAAAACTCATTTGTATAATTAAGGAAGCTGTCGTATCGCGACCTTACGTATATATCAAGTTTTGACAAAAATATTACAGCTTCACACAGCTCTGCATCAATCGCCCCTAAGGTCAAAAAACGAGAGTAGCTTTCTTTCGTTTTACTTAAATCAACTTCTAACGCTGATATCGTATCTTGATTGTGTTTTTTTCTAAGGAGTGCTAGCCCATTCTCTGCCACCCACTCATTTTTTTTTATTTCTACATTTTTATTTAAGAATTCAACATTAAACCTCAACAGATAATCAAATGCCGTACCTACTATTCCGTAGTTCTTCGAAAGCGAAGTGGCTTTTATTAAGTCATTGAGCTTTGGATTAGGGTTAGAAATTTCATTTAGTTTATCACGAACTTCTTGCTCATTTAGAAAGGAAAGTAAACTCATAATTTCGACTACTCTTGCAAAGTAAAAATGACTGTTACAAAAACCAAATACCCCCACTCGTCCTCGTTTGCAACAGCCTGTCCCGATTTTTTTCCGGAAGGATGCCAAGGCACAGCGTTTACAACGCTAATTTACTTACTCTACCCCACAAAAAAACCACCGCTATTAACGGTGGCTCTTTCATCCATCTAAAAAAACAAGTTTAAGTATTGTTTAGCTGCAACCTGTGGTGGTGCCGCAGTTGGGGCACATATAGCAAGTGCCGTTGCGGAGTGTTATGTTACCGCAGTTTCGGCAAGCAGGTGCATCGGCACTGGTGCCCATGAGCTTCTTTACATCGGCTGATACCGGAGCAGGTGCATTGGTTGTTGCTTTTGGTTTTTGTGCCGGAGTCTTGGCCGGTGTTACTCTTACCTGCGATAGCTCCTGCTGTAGTGCTTCTACCTCCTGTGCATGTGTTCTGCGATTGAGGTCTGGCACGTGTACCAGATCGTCTCTGTCCAGATATTCATACGCCAACAGACGGAAGATATAGTCTAATACAGAAGTTGCGCTCTTGATGTTCGGGTGATCTACCATGCCTGATGGCTCGAAGCGGGAGAAGGTAAACTTGTCAACATACTCCTCTAATGGTACGCCATACTGCAGCCCCACGGAGATAGCAATAGCAAAACTGTTGAGGAGGCTACGCATGGTGGCGCCTTCTTTTGCCATATCTACAAATATCTCACCGAGTGTACCATCACCGTACTCACCTGTGCGCAGGAAGATGGCTTGTCCGCCTACCTTGCCCTTGATGGTGTAGCCTCTGCGCTTGGCTGGCAGTTGCTTGCGCTCAACTATTCGGCTCAGCTCGCGCTTCAGTTGTGTGTCGGGGCTTGCCTGTACGCGCTTGTTTACTTCTTCCAGCAGTTCCTCTACGGTAAGCTTGCCCATGTCCACAATCTGACTGTCTTCGGCAGACTCTTCTTTGGTAGGTTCTTTTTTCTTTTTGTCGCTTTTGTTGCTGAGTGGTTGGCTTAGTTTAGAGCCATCACGATACAAGGCACATGCCTTAAGTCCTAACTGCCAGCTAAGCTGATAGCAATCTTTAATTTCATCTACTGTAGCCTCGTTGGGGAGGTTGATGGTCTTGGAAATGGCTCCGCTAATGAATGGCTGCACAGCGCCCATCATGCGGATATGTCCGTGTGCATGTATGAAGCGTTCGCCTTTCTTACCACACTTATTAGCACAGTCGAATATCGGGAGGTGTTCGTCTTTTAGTTCGGGTGCACCTTCTACGGTCATTGTGCCGCATACGTAGTCGTTGGCAGCATCAATTTCTTCTTCTGTAAAGCCAAGTGCTTCCAGCAGGTTGAAGTCCGGTGCATGGTACTCTTCGGCAGAGAAGCCGAGGCGTTGCAGGCACTCTTCACCCAGTGCGTAAACGTTGAATACAAACCCTATTTCGAATGCGCTTTCTACGGCTGTATCAAGTTTTTTTATTTCTTCGCCTATAAAGCCTTTTTCACTGAGGCTCTGGTGATTAATATGTGGTGCTCCCGCAAATGTGCCACTACCCTTGGCGTACTTCACAATAGCTTCGGACTGTTCCCTGGTATAGCCCAGCTTTTTGAGTGCTGCCGGTATGGACTGGTTGATGATTTTGAAATAGCCGCCGCCGGATAGCTTTTTGAACTTCACAAGTGCAAAGTCAGGCTCTACTCCGGTAGTGTCGCAGTCCATAACCAGGCCGATGGTGCCGGTAGGTGCTATAACGGTAGCCTGTGCATTGCGGTAGCCATACTGCTCTCCGAGTTGTACTGCCTCGTCCCAAGCACGTGTGGCAGCTTTGAGCAGATAGTCCGGGCAGTATTTTGCCTGAATACCCACTGGTTTTATTTCCAGGTCCTCAAAAGCATCTGAAGCATCGTAGGCTGCCGCTCTGTGGTTACGCATTACCCGCATCATGTGTGCCTTGTTCTCCGCGAAGCGGGGGAATGCACCCAGACTACGTGCCATCTCGGCCGATGTGCGGTAAGCAACACCATTCATAATAGCTGTGAGTGCTCCGGCTATACCTCGAGCCTGTTCGCTATCGTAAGGGATACCGCTTACCATGAGCATAGAGCCGAGGTTGGCATATCCCAAACCAAGTGTGCGGTAATCATAGCTCAATTGCGCCACTTCCGGAGATGGGAACTGCGCCATAAGTACTGAAATTTCGAGTACCACCGTCCATAAGCGAACCATATACTCAAAACCTTCTACATCAAACTTGCCTGTCTCCTCGTTGTGGAAACGACGCAGGTTGAGCGATGCGAGGTTGCAGGCTGTATTGTCGAGGAACATATACTCCGAACATGGGTTGGACGCTCGTATGCGTCCTCCTTCGGGGCATGTATGCCACTCATTAATAGTAGTGTCGTATTGTGTGCCGGGGTCGGCACAACGCCAGGCCGCATAGGCTATCTTCTCCCACAATTCTTTGGCGGGAGTGGTCTTCATTGTCTTGCCGGTGCTTCGCGCTTTCATTTCCCAATCGCCGTTGTTCTCTAAGCAATTGAAGAACTCATTGGGAATACGTACCGAGTTATTAGAGTTCTGTCCGGATACTGTTTTATAGGCATCACCTTCGTAGTCAGATGCGTATCCCGCAGCAATAAGTGCTGCTACTTTCTTTTCTTCTTCTACTTTCCAGTTGATGAAGTCCTCTACCTCCGGATGGTCAAGGTCCAGACATACCATTTTGGCTGCTCTGCGGGTAGTACCACCGCTTTTGATAGCTCCTGCCGCACGGTCTCCGATTTTCAGGAAGCTCATCAAGCCGCTGGAAGTACCACCGCCACTTAGTTTTTCGCCCTCTGCCCTTATGTTGGAATAGTTGGTACCTACGCCGGAGCCATACTTAAAGATACGCGCCTCACGCACCCATAGGTCCATGATACCACCTTCATTTACCAGGTCGTCATCTACACTTAGTATAAAGCATGCATGCGGCTGCGGACGCTGGTAGGCGTTTTTGGAACGTTCCAGGTTGCCGGTAGTACCGTCAACATAGTAGTGCCCCTGTGCCTTTCCTTCTATCCCATAAGTGTTGTGTAAACCGGTATTGAACCATTGCGGCGAGTTAGGTGCGCAGCTCTGATACATGATGGAGTAAACCAACTCGTCGTAGAATACCTGCCCGTCATCTTTTGATGCAAAATATCCGTATTGTTCGCCCCACGTACGCCAGCAGTCAGCCAGTCTGTGTGCCACCTGTTTGATGGACGACTCCCGACCTGTAGTCCCGTCGGGCTGTGGTACGCCGGCTTTGCGGAAGTACTTCTGAGCCAGTATGTCTGTAGCTATCTGCGACCAGTGGGCAGGTACTTCTACGTTCGTCATCTCAAAAACCTTTTCCCCATTGGGGTTACGTATGACCGATGTACGGTAGTCATACTCAAACATATCGTATGGGGAAACACCGTCCCGTGTATAGTGTCTGCCGAAAGACAGCCCTTTGTGTTGCTTTGCGCTCATGGAATATGTTTTTAAAAGTTATTGAACTTACGAACTACTGAAGAATTCAGGGTAGGGCAAGCTAAATTATCAAAAACGAAAACGCTTTAGAAAATAAATAACTAACACGCGTGTGGAAAACCCATGTATGTCAAGCCCGCACCTATATATGCGAATTGCATTTATATCATTAACAATTTTTCTCTTGTTTATTTCGCAAAAAGTACTTATTAGCTTAAAGTAAATAAATAAAAGAGCAGTTTCGTGATGAAGTGCCGCATGAAAGACTTGCTGCGTAAGCGTTTCGTCAGTTTCAAGTGTCCCGTTGCAGAAAATGAAACCGGTTGCAAACGGACTGCTTAGTTGTTATTCAGCAGCGTCAGTTTTAGCTGCGAGGCTCCCGTACCCACCAACGCACCGGTCAGCATCAGGGTGTATATTCTGCCAGCTGCCAGGGTTTGGGTTCCTGTTGTGACAACCGTATTTATGTTTGCCGGGTCACCGGCCTTTAAATCATAATTACCTGCCGGCAATTCGACAAATGAGGTAACAACCTGAGAGGTTACATTAGAATCAATAACTGTATTACTTGCAGTTGCCGTTACATTCATACCATCGTTAGAAAGGTTCACGAAACGAATCTTAGCGCTACTTGCAGCGGGAGCAGAAAGGTTGTCCTGAGTAAATATAAACCCCGGTGCTGTTATCAGCCCAGAAGAGAAGGCAGTATAATGCATGCCGGCATCAATTGTTACCGGTTCGTTGGTAACAGGAGTACCCGCATTAGTTATATAATAACTGATGTTGACAGCCGTTCCTGTTTTTACGAGTTTATATCCGGATGATGCACTATATGCTATGTTGGCGGCACCAGAGACATTCACGTTGTCTACCTTAGCGTCTATACCCGGAGCAGCACCTGCACAGCCGTTTACAAACATCACACTCGCACTGTCTGCCGGAGCAGGGTTATCTTTCTTACACCCGTAAAACGAAGTGACCACGGTTGTGGCAAGTAATATTCCGAATAATTTTTTCATAGTTTTAAAAACTTTAGCATGCAAAATTAAGTAAATCCGTATTGAAACGGCATTGTTGTTTTATATGTAGCTCGTCAGGCTTTGAGTGGGCTGCGCAGTTTCCACTTGCCGTCTTCCAATGAAGAAAAGTAATTGGCAAACCATTTAATAGTAGTTTCGGGTAGCCGCCTTACCTTAAAAAGGTAATCTTTTTGGTTTGGTTTGGCCCCGAGGCTTGCCTTTGCGTCAAAAGAAGTACGACCCAGTTTCAGTGTTGCTTTTTTCAGGGCTATTGCCTGCTCGAGTCCGGCAAGTAGTAATCGAAAATACAAAGGTTGCGTTTTGTTCAACCCGGTATCGAATCCGACATAAAACACATCATACACATCGGCACCAACGAATGCACTAATAAAGGCGACAGGCTTTCCTTCCGAGAGGTACATGGTTATCTCGAAAACTTCTTTATATAACTTTTTGAGGGCAGTAATATAGTTCGCTCCTGATGATGTGAATACGAATGACTGATTTTCGATAACACCTGAGAAGAGCCGATTGATATCTGCTTCGTATTGTTTGAGGTTATCTAAGGTAACCGTCATCGGAACCAAAGCTGCGGTATTGTCCAGCACTTTTTTGGCCCGTGTCTTGTATTTACGGGTTAAAGAAGCCACATAGTCGTCAAGGGTGTTCCATTCGGGATGCATGGCCAGTTCCATGACATTATCATCCCACGGCATTGAGTACCCTGCTGCTGAAAATGCGTTGTTTTTTCCTTTGCTTACATTCGGAAGAATAATGCCGGAAACGTCTTCAGACTTTGCCATCTTCTCTGTGATGGCTGCAATAGCGTCTAGCGCTTCCTGCTCTGAGAGTGCGCTGCGGTCGTAAGTGTAGGAAGGGCTATCGGTTCTGAGTGCGTTCCCCATTACCAGCACTTTTGCTTTCTTTAATGTAAGAAATAGGTGCATAATATGCCGGACACAATTTCTGTCTTTTCGGAGGTTGAAGTTCTCAGATGTAAGTGCAAACAGTTGATAGTATACAAACAATACCGGTCGACCCTGCTTAAGTAAGGTCACATATCTGAAAGCTACATCGGGGAGCGATTGCTCCGCCAACAGGAGGTGCTCAGATGTCATTTCCGGGTGGTATGTGCCGTCAAGTTTTGCGACAATATTATCGAGGTCGGTGGCTGTTGTGCTCACAACAAGATTGGGGTCTTTTTTCCCTTCTCTGCATTTTGTAAAAAGGTCTCTTAGGAAAACAGAAACCGGGCAGTATTCGGCGGTAGCGTCGGGGTAGGATACTCCGGCGTATCGGGTGTGACTCATTACTACCGAAATTAGGGAAAAACAGGGATATAAAACAAATTAGAAAAGTTAAAACGGGCTGTGAAACCTCAAAGTAAGTTTCCTAAAGAATTGATGTTATTGTTATTGCGTGACCAACCTATTTTCAGCATTGCAACAGTAAATGGGTTTGTGTTACAATAAGTCTTATTTCATCTCTTTAATAGCGGTCATTGTAAAAATTTGATATGTCGCCACTGACATTAGGTTTAAAGCTTAGTTATGCCTTTTTATTTAAATAAAAAAAGCTTAATATTGTCGCTAGGTGTAGCGTGTTCTCACCTAATTGAAAAATAGCCTAACATGAAACTTATTTTATCTGCGTTGCTACTGGTAGCATCTCTAAATTCATTTGCACAAATCATCACCACATTTGCCGGCAATGGCATTGCTGCTTCTACCGGTGATTCGGGTCCGGCAACTGCTGCATCAATCAATGGCCCGGGTTCAGTAACATTTGACGGCTCCGGCAATGTGTACATTTCGGGATACTATTCTCATACAATCCGTAAAGTGTCGCCATCCGGTATCATTACTACTATTGCGGGAGTCGGTACGCCTGGGTTTTCGGGTGACGGTGGTCCGGCAACAGCTGCACAGCTTTCGAACCCGGCGCGCATTATGATGGGTTCAGCGGGGGACTTGTATGTGTGCGACATGGGTAACAATAGGGTTCGTAAAATTTCGCCTTCGGGGATAATTACAACTTTTGCGGGGAATGGTCTTACCGTGTACTCCGGCGATGGAGGGCCTGCAACTGCTTCAAGCCTCTTTCACCCTCTTGGTCTGGAAGAAGACAATGATGGAAATATCTATATTTCGGATTATGACCATTATCGAATCCGAAAAGTTAATACCACCGGCATTATCACCACAGTTATTGGTACCGGAGTACCCGGTAGTGGCGGGGATGGAGGGCCTGCTACACTTGCCCAGGTAAACCGTCCATGGGGTCTGCGGTTTGATGCGGCCGATAACCTTTATGTTGCCGACCAACGAAACCATAAGGTTCGAGTAGTTTCGCCATCGGGCATAATAACGACTTTCGCTGGTGTTGGTACAATTGGCTATTCAGGTGATGGAGGCCCAGCTACAGCTGCTCAGTTGTTTAACGTATCGGATATTGATTTTGATGCAGCCGGAAACGTTTATCTGGATGATCAGGAAAACAATGTTGTTAGAATGGTATCGCCATCAGGTGAAATTTCAACCGTAATCGGTACTGGTGTGGCCGGATACAGCGGTGACGGCGGACCGGCGATAGCAGCGCAAATAAATGGCTCCAATGCTTTTGGATTTTCGCCGGCAGGTAAACTGTACATATGCGACAATAGTAATAACCGTGTCCGGTTGATTACTACGTGTGGTGCGAGTATTACCGGTCAGCCGGTGCATGATACAGCAATTGTAGGAGATAGCGCAGCCTTTACCGTTACAACTACATTGCCGGGTCTGTCTTATCAGTGGCAGCAAAATTCCGGGTCGGGTTTTGTAAACCTTGTAGATGTTCCGCCTTATAGTGGGGTAAACACAGCCACATTATTGATACGTGACGTCAGTTTATTATTAGACGGCACCGAATATCGTTGCTACGTTAATAACGAGTTCTCGTGTCCGGATACTTCAGAAGCAGCAACATTAACTGTCGGTGCGCCTTCTTCTATAAGTCAAACTTCAATAGAAACTGAACTAAAAATTCTACCAAACCCTGCGCACGACTTCGTGACGGTATACATAGCTAATGACAACCGAAAACATGAGATACAGTTAATTAATAATTTAGGACAAGTATTACATAGCGAGATATCGGATTCAAACACTACAAGACTGCAATTGGCTAATTTGCCCTCGGGAGTATATTATTTGAGGGTACAGACCGATAAGTTTGTCATGTCTAAACGGTTACTGATTCAATAGACGTTTACAGTTTTTTTGCAACGACCACAAAATTTAGTGTGGAACTGTAATCTTTGTCCACTTTATCTAAAAATGCGAACAAAAGGTTTATTATCCACTTTACCCGGAATACGAAATAAAGGAGAAACAGTATTTTTCTAAACACTGATTTCTTGGCAAAGGAGGAACGAATGCTGTTTAACATCAGCTGGCCGACCAACGCCCATTTACCACCATTTGCCACTATTTCGACGGGGGTAAACCCATGGGTTTCCAGTAGCCATTCAAAGCCATGTCTGGTAAAGCGGAAAAAATCGTAGGGTACTTCGTGGTGCTCCCACGCCATTGGTCCGGACACAATTATATACCCATCCGGCTTAAGAATTCGTTGTGCTTCTGATAGTAGTTTTCTGTGGTCCGCTACATGTTCAATCACTTGAGTAGAAAATACGGTGTCCATTGAATTGTCCGGCAGAGGTATATCAGTAGCGAGACAAATGACATCGACTGAATTTTCGCTGGATTGGCTTATATCACAACCCGTATAGCTATCTATTCGCCCTTCAAAAAAACATTTATATGGTTTATTGCCGCATCCTATGTCCAGTACGTTTCCTTTAGCGTACCGGGTAATTGCGTTCTCCAGGTCCTTAAACAAAAACTTATATGCCAGATAATATGGGTCATTTAACCCGGTTTTAGGAACTATAAGTCTTTTAATATTTTGCTCTCTTTGTTTATCAGTATTTTCCATCACAAATATTTTCTCAATTTCCCTTGCGCAACCATTCTGGCAAAAACTTTAGGAAAGTATAACTTCAAAATGACTTTATACATGAATCCGAAAAAGTTGTTTCTAAACTTATTCGTAATGTCCTCGTCTATGAAATTAGGGCCATAAAAAGCACTGTGCTTTTTCATGAAGTATTCCGTGTTGATATTCCCCTTTTTTTTGTTAGCAATCAACCGTTTTATCTGAGAGTTATCTGCAACCCGATAGTCAAACAGCGGTTTTTCTATGTAGTGAAATAGGTGTCCGTGAAAGGCGGCCCGCAGCCATAGCTCCCAATCCTCGACACCTACAATATTGGGAAATGTATCGTCATATCCACCAATTTGCTCGATAAGTTCGCGCCGAAACATTGAGCAGTTATCAATAAAGTTGTAAAGCATAAGCCGTTGCAAATTAAACTGCCCCGACTTACGTATTCCGGTTTCGGCCCCAAATAGATTATAATCGCAGTATACGACCATCACGTCCTTATGTTGCTCAAAGACAGAAAGTGCTTCCTCCAGGTATTCCGGTTGAAGTCTGTTGTCAGAGTCAACCGGCAAGATAAATTTACCTCTTGCGTTTTCTATAGCTTTGTTCCTTGCCGCACATACACCTTGATTTTTTTGCTGAATAACTTTGTAAAAGCCTGTTTTTTCAATATCCAACAGCCGCTCGTTGGAGTATTCGTCTGTAGAACCGTCATTGACGATAATGACTTCATAGTCGCCTTTGTTCGGTATACAGTTAATACTCTTAATTGTTTCGTCAATAAAAGCTCCATGGTTGTAATATGGAATGACAATAGAAACTGTTGGAGTTCTTGATTCGTGTAGCATATCGTGCTGAATGAGTTCGGCTAGCGTCGTTACAAAGATGCAAAATAATTGCTAATCAAAATGAAACGCGATTTTTTAGTATATAAGCGGACTATCTGATTTTATGTCGGAACAAAGAGTATGTAATTGTTTTTATATAATAACGCATCATTTCTTTTGTCGTGAGAATTATTTTAAATATAAAATAATATAGCCCCTTCCCTTTTCTGTATTCCATTATTTTCAACTCAAATTGCAAGAGCTTCTTCAATAATTTTATCTGATCAGAGGCAGCGGTGCTTGCATTGTGAATATGTATAACCGTAGTTGAAGCCAGGTAATAACTACGATATCCTAATTGTGTAAATTGATAACACCACAGTTGGTCTTCGCCGTACATAAAAAAGCGCTCATCTAGCTTACTTTCCGGCAACGCCTTAAGAATATCGCTGCGAAACATCATGAAAGCACCACTTACCCAATCGGTGTATGTGTCATAATCCCCATGAAAGTATTGATTCATCATCAGTTGCGACCGCCGCTTGTAAGGCATCAATTTTAGAAATGGGCGCATTAAATCAAGGATTTCGTTTCGTATGCTTCTGAATTTTCGACCCGTATGTTGTAGTTTCCCATCCGTGTATACAAGTCGTACGCTTAGCGCACCAATATCATCTGTTTCTGATAATCGTTGGGCAGCTATACTGATACTGTCTTCTGTCAATTGCGTATCAGAGTTTAGCAGCAATATAATATCCCCTCTTGCAACTGAAATTCCTAAATTGTTTCCTTTAGCAAAACCACCATTTTCCTTACTCTTTATTAATCTTATAGACGGAAACTTTTGCAAAAAATCGTCCGGATTCTCATTTGGGGAAGCATTATCTACAAGTATAATTTCATATGAAACCCCCTTTGTATGAAGTATAACGCTCTCAATGCACGCACAGGTGACATCAAACGTATTGTAATTCACAATAATAATGGAAACGAGCATTTGTATCGGAGACTATTTCTATAACAGCCAAATATATAAACGGAACTTTGATTATCGGCGAATTCTTCAAAAACTGTGTTCAAAATTCGTATTATTAGTATTGTAGTAAAGGGCTATTTGGTAGTTGGGAGTTGATGAAACCTGATAAATATTTGGATTATCTGTAAAGAGGTTTTGAGCCGCTAGTTATCTTTCGGTTTTATGTGATTTCAAATTTTTAGGAAATTTATTTTGTCAGAAAAACAATATGCTTATCTTTGCACACCAATTCGGAAACGAGTTGGTGTTTTTTTAGTAAAACTTTTGATCCTGTAGCTCAGTTGGTAGAGCAATACACTTTTAATGTATGGGTCTTGGGTTCGAGTCCCAACGGGATCACCTCTTAAATGGAGTGAAATGCAGTACAGACGCTACTTACAGCGTCTGTACTTGTGTTTAATCGATTCGTGGCACAAAATATGTGTTGTAATATGTGAGCAAATGTGACTAAATGTGTTGTAAATTGCAATAACAACAGCAATACGTTTGCAATAATGGCGAAACTCCCATCAATTAAACCAGTTCTGATCAATAAGTCATCCGTTGCACTGAAGGTAACAGTGCCGGGTACCACTACACGCAGGTTTAAAAACCTCGATATTAAAGTTACCGCAGATTTTTGGGATGCCAAAAATTCAATAGTTAAACGCAAGCACCCCAACGCCAACGCCTTCAATACGGAAATAATCAAAGCTGTTACTGAGATGGAACAGGCATTTGAAAGCGACAACCGCGCCGGAATAATATTCACCGTCGCTCATATCGAGAAAAGAATACATTTCGACTACTTCGACCCTACAGCTGACTTCTGCGCTTTCTGTAACGAACAGATAGGACTAAGCGACTATAAACATGACACACGGCGGTCATATTACTCCGAAGTATCAAAAATGCAACAGTTTCAATCCATCATATCTTTCCACGACATAAACTACTCCTGGCTGCAGCGATACGAAAATTACATGCGGACAACACTTAATAACGGTCCCAACACAGTATGGAAATCCTTCAAGTTTATGAATACCATGTTAAATCGTGCCATGAAAGTCGGTGGACTTATTAAGGTCAATCCGTTCAGTTCATACAACCGCGGAAACTACAAACAGGGTATACCATTGTACCTGGAGTGGTCAGAGGTCCAGAAGCTGCACAATACTGTCACTGGCGACGACCTGAGTGGCCGCAATAAGCTTGTCGGCTACTATACCCTACTTTCCTACTATACTGGCCTGCGCTTTGGCGATGCTGTAAATTTCAAATATGCTGAACAGGTCATCGAGGATAAGAGCGGAAAGCGGATAATACTCTACGCTACCAAGAATGGCGAAATCGTATCCATCAAGTTCAACAGCTACATTGAGGAAGTAGTCGAATACATCAAAGACAAACCGATTACTATCACCAATCAGGAATTTAACGACATACTGAAGATTGTAGGTGCTGCAGCCGGCCTGAAAAAGTCTATCAGCAGTCATACGGCCCGGCACTCATTCGCAATGAGGTGCGCCGAGCTGGGAATAAGCATAGAGCGCACTCAAAAGCTCATGGGACACATACAACGCCAATCGACAGAGATCTACTACCGCGTTAAAAACACCTCTCTCGATGAAGAGATGAAGAAGTGGGAGTAATACACCTCACTCCACCACCCGATTAAGCCACCCTCTCAGAAACTTACTTTGATCCGGGTTGCGGTTGCAGATGCCAACATAATACCGGATGCGCTGCAGCTTGTATTCAGCTGTATTTAATCTGCGCCGGAGACTGTCACAAGTAGGTCCCCTTTGACCGTTAAACAGTATAACTGTGTCCGTAGGTAGCCACACTGTATCCCTAACACACGTATGCGCAGGCGGTGCTATGTAAATGGTGTCGTGTACCGGCAGGCAGTTGTGAAGCTGCGGAGTGCCACAGGATGCTAATAATAGCATTATCGATATCAGGTATCTCATGCTGTTGCATTTATTAGGTTAAGAGTGTTCGGACCCAGCACACCATCTTCCAACGCACCGACTGACCTCTGAGCAATAATAACGGCAGTCTTAATGCCGGCATTAACGGCCATATCGAAAAGGTTATCTGCAAACTCCTGGTCTATAATTGCATTCCCTTGCACCGGGTTCCAGTATTCTTCGCGGTAAAATTCCTTTACCATCTCGTCAAGCTCTGGAATGCGCTCATTGTGCTTTCTTTTCTTGCTGAAGACTACTGGCCATCCTTCCCAATCCGGGTGATTCTTGTAGGTGATACCAGCATACGTCACACCGCCCCTGTCACCAGCCACGTTAGCATAACCACCCTCGTGGCGTTTGGTTTTCTTGTATGCGATGTCTAAATCAGCCATTAAAGTCCAGGTATTTTACTTCTGAAATACTTAAATGCGATAAATAGCAGTAGCAATACGGCCAGGATAATGTTTTCCCAAACGATCACTTTATTGCGATTACTCACCTTGTCCTGAGCAGCTTCATATTTTTGCTTATACTTGCTCGCCAAATCCATAGCCTCTACCTCCCTACGTTGGCATAGTTGGAGCTCGTTGTTGTCAATCAGCGTATCTGTAGTGTGCAGCGTATCTGTAGTATGGATAGTCGTTCTTATGTATTTGGTCAGAAATACAGTATCTACCTCCCCTTGCTTGTACTTAATAACCACATCTGTATCTCTTACCGTGACAGGCTCCCCGGGTATATACACCGTTTCACCTTTCCCTACTTTAGGCGGATACTCATTGGCACAGTAACGCATATGCAACGTATCAAAGGAATTTCCCTTGCTGTGCATTTTAGCGTCATGCCTGGCTATCTTAGCATACTCTTTGCGGGCTTTCCTTACCGTTCTCTTTTCAGTATTACAGCCGAATAGTACCACCATTCCGACTGCACCCACTATGTATAGATACTGTTTCATTAGTCCTCCTTTGGTTTCTCATTCGTGATGGTAGTGCCACCGAATAATCCCGACTTCAATTGACCGGCTACAGTGCCGAGCTTCTCGATACTCGTTATACGGAGTGCCAGCAATACAGTTATCAAATCTGCAGCCACGTAGAATACACTCAGGTACTCTATCGTGTCAATTATTATCGTTTCCTGAGGGTTTCGGTAGGCGAGCATAAACAACCCTACCACCGTAGCCACCTCCACAAATACGACGAGGGAGGCAAGTCCCCACGCCATACCACGCTTAATAGATGGCTCCCCGCCTTTCTCCGATGTCATGCCGACGTAATAAAGCCAGATGGCTTTTCCAATTTTCTTTATCATTATCCTCTGCTTTTTAAAATGCTTAATTCTCTCTCTAATTCTCGTATCCTGGTACTGTGCTCGTTGAGTCGGGTAGTGGTTACACCGCTGTCTTTCTTCACAGATCGCAACTCTCCATCAATAGTGGCCAGCTTCAAAGACAAGGCGCGTAGTTCCCTTACCACTTCATCAATCTTGGCAAGCCCTTGTTTAATCCCTGTGCGCAGTATGAATGATAGTACTCCGGTCAAGGCTACAACTGCGCAGGTTAATATCCAGTTCTGTATATCCATTACTCAGTTATTGTTAGGTTAAGCCTATCGGCGGTTCGTTGATATAGGTAGCGCCGGACACCGTCGTTGTCGTTACTCAACTGTGTCCACTCAGTGTCCTCAGCTAATTCAAATAGTGTAAGCCCGTAGCCCAACTGCGGATAGTTGTAAACGCTATCATGGATTATCTCTGTGCCGGTAATTCGATACTCCACCTGTACTTCTGCTATTCCGATAACGCTATACTGTAACACATATAGCCTCTTTACGGCTGTATCCTGCGCCGACGTTACAGTCGTGAAAGTAAACACGCCATCGCTTTGTAGCGTTTGCGCGGTTAAGCTATTGCTTATCGCCATTATCAGAATCAATAGTATCTTTCTCATGTTGTAGTTTTAAGGTGATATATAAATCCCCGTATATGTTGTATCTGGTAGTCCATACACCCAAGGGTCTTGACCCGAATTTTCCGTATAATATTCTGGTAACCCACTCCCGCCGACAACAAATTCATATTGACGACCATCTGGCGTCCAAGTATATATTGCACCTGTTCTGCTTGCCCCACTTGTCGGGTCTCCGGTTACACCCGAACTGTTCTTTTTCCACAGTCCATCCCATCCAACATACAAAGCCCCGTTAACGAAGTCCATCGCAAACATCGCTGTGTCGCCGCTTGCGTACGTACCAATAGCCCAAGTACCTAATAGACCTGTCTGGTCGTATAAGGAAATGTCTGTGTTGAACAATACAAAGTATATGTAATAGGTAGGGTTGGCACTACAGCTGTTTACCAACGTGCTGTTCCCTGATGAAAAAGAAAATGTTTTTATTGTATTGGTTATGCCTATTGCCCCGACAACAGATCGGCATTCAATATATCTCTTACCCGTACTCGGCGCTATTGTTGTACTTGCACGACTGCAGATGTTGCTCGTCTTAGTAGCTGTTTGGTCGCCGTTAGACAACGCCATGTATGTGCCTACGGTAGCAGGGTTGAACTCATTCCATACGGTATCGGATGCAGCACCCCTCCCGACCATCGCCCACGGCGTCCACTGTCCGTAAGATGTCACGGTCAGGAGCAGAAGTGCCAGGAAGGACACTACTGTGTATATGATACTTTTCCGACTATTACCCATTTTAAGTTTGCACTATTTCTATGAAACACCATCAATATCTCTTTCCCTACTTCCGTTGTCGTGGGTAGCGTTACATCGCTTTCCTCGAATTCAGAGTTAAAAGTCAATGCTCTTGCCGTTCCGTCATCCCCTACGGATACCGTCAGCCATTGAGAGGTGTGGGCGGTACCGGACGGAGCGTTAAACAGCAAGGCCCCTGCCTGTGCCGTTATGCGGTATTCCGCGAATCTGTCTATATCGATAGTTACAGATGTAGTTGCACTCGTAACTGTTGTATCGTGCGGGTGCAGCATCTTGTCGATAACAGTTCCGAAACCTGTCGGAGCAACAAAGTCCGTTTCAGGAACTGCAGCAGATAAAGCTGTACCATCGCCCTTCACCATTCCATTGACCGTTGTTGACATCGTGATGGCGGGTGTCGTTGTTGCATTTGATACAATAGCCGCAAAACCGTTCGCTGATACAACGCTAACCGTAGTGACGGTCCCTGCGTTTGTGCTATATCCCAATCCATACACCCACGACATAGTGGCATCAAAAATTGTTGTATCGTGATACGTCTGCCTGCCAGAAACACTATCAGAAACTGCATTAGTTGTTGCATATATCGACACGTCAGGTATATCACCCCTCACCGCACCCAAGCTATCACGTACCCAATCCAGACTATCCGCTATATCAGACTGCACCTGCGCTATCGCTCCATTCACCGCTGCGCTGGTCGGTACCTTATTATTGCTCGGACTATTGAAGTCTGTGTCTATATGGTTAGTCGAGTCAAATCCAATAGTGTCACCGGAAGAAACCAACCATGTGCCGGCACTAATAATATTCTGCTTCAGACCTATCAACCCCCTTAGCGTATCGGTGCTGTCAGCTAACGCCTTATATATGTGTGTCGAGTCAAAACTTGAACCGGAAGAATAGTCAGGTATATATAAGGTATCACCGCTGATGCTTGCAGGTCCGCTACTTCCTGACGTAACCAGTGTCAATAGATTCTGCTTCAATGCCAACCCGCTATTCAGCATATATACGGTTGAGTATATGCCAGTGTCTATCACGCCACCCGTCCCGCAAGCAATCCATTGGTTGCCCGAATGATACCACAGCAACCCACCATATACAGCAAGGCTACCGGTACTGTCGAAGTAGGGTAGCAACACCTTCTCACCCGGTACACGTAGCTGCACGTCTGACGTCAGCAAGCCTGCAGCGTGCGTCATTGATGTGGCATTACCAATAGGCGCAGATACACGTTGCCCGAATACAGGCAACGTAAGCACACACAACAATATGGATATAATTACTCTCATTAGTATTAGTTCGTCATTAACGGATACCATCCGGCACTATCTGTACCCACAGACTTTATATATAAAGTGCTGTCCGCAACACCATCTGTCCGCAGATATATAGTGCCAATGGGCGCAGATAATACATTCAACGGATTGCCGGTACCGGTAGTAATAAAGGGAGCGGTAGCATTCCCTATCCTCAGCTTACCACTGTTAATGGTAGACTGCGTAGTATCGGTGGAGAACGCGATATTTCCACTCTTCGTTTTTACCTGAAGATGGCTTTGTGCCGTAAAAAGCGTATCCTTCACGCTGATGCCGGCATCACCATCCAACAACAAGTATTTGGTAGTATCTACATCCCCGATAATCAACAGGTGTCCGTTCATAGTGTCGTTTACCAGCGTGTAAGAGGTCTGCTCCAGATACCCACTTACATTGTTCTTTACCAACACCTTAAAGCCTCCTGAACTATACTCGGGGATAAACCCATTTTTGAATGCCCTGCCCTGGCTAATGCTCAAGGGGTCATTCTGTCCGAAAGATGTGGCGGCTATCGTCAGACACATCACTAATGCTGCTATTCTTTTCATTGGTTTGTATTTGTGTTTTAATAATTATTTACCACTTGTTTTCCGGACACTGTTCTTCTGCCACTAAAGTCTTTTCATTCACAGGGCATCCGCACTTCCTACAGTATATCGTCTTTATGTCCTCTGCTTTCCCTCTGAACAGCTTCAAAAAGCTGCTTTCTTTTGCAAACGGACATACCGCGCACTTATTCATTCGCTCTTCACTCAGCTTGCGCTCTGCATCGTTCACCTTCATTACTCCAAGGCTCTTACTCCATCCGGTTACTATATGCGATAGGTTCATAATGTCTCTATATATTTTATCGTCACTTTTGTGCCTGCTTGAAATCCTCCGTTGTCGGTATTGTCAAAAGTTCCGGTCGCTAAATCAAAATCCATATCCATACATACCTCGTTGTCGATGAATATCGGCCACGAGATATACTTATTCGCCAGTTGCGGTATCGTAAGCGTGTTCCCTTCCGGATATTCTTTCGGTATCGTTTGCAGGTTACACAGCATATACTCCTTGCTTTCATCCGGCACCGCTGCTATCACCACCTTAATCACACACTCCTGAGTCCTTGGCGCCGCTTTACCCGGTAACACAGGTACATATGTTTCTTTTACATCGTCATCATCATATATCCCTAAGATGATGCCACCCTTCCTGTTGCTAATGCCTGTGTATTTACTGCAGTTGCAGGTATCAAACAAAGGATACCATGCCATCTTATCGCACAGCCATTTCTTCATCCGTTCTATCATCGGATTGAGACGGTTTTGTGCCATCGCATCAGCCTTATACTGCACATCCCTGCGCCCGCCACTTGCAGACCCTTCAGTAGTACCACCTAACACTTGCGGCGAGTTAAGCTGCTGCCCTAATCCTGTTGTTCGCAACCAGGTAGGTACTATACCTACGATGTCTACCGCTTCTGCCGTCACTTTCCACAAAAAACGATTCCAAAATTCCTGATATACCTCACTCGTAAATTCGATTGCATTCACAACGGTTCCTATCACCAACTCGCTTTCCTCAATAGCGTTCTTACCCGCGGCCGCTCTCGATGCATTGATAAGAACTAACAGATCACTCTTGTTACCCGCAGTAACCACTTTATTCTTCGCCTCGATAAAGTCCTCATAAAAGGCTTCTCCCAACACAGGGACTATATACCGCTCTTCAGCTACCTCGATACTATTCCTGATGTACTTTGGGTCCTGGTCGTCGTCTATGGCTGCTTTTATTATTACCTCGTCTACCGTAATAAGTACGTTTCTACCAATTTCGTTGATTCTATACACCGGCACCTCCTTTCGTATTAGTGGCAGATTGCCCGCCTCCCGATGTTTTTATAAACCCTTTACCTTCTTCACCGCCAACAGGTTGCTTACCTATTATCTCGCGTCCTTCATCCTTTGTAATGATGGCGTTAACATCTATATCTCCCAGGAATGACACCGGCTGTATCGGTCTGATACCCACCTTCTGATCGCTCCACTTAGTACCCATCCACTCGTCACATATCTTAAACAGGGGATTCAGGAAATTGGTAATGAGCTCCTGCTGCTCCGGCATAATCACTGTATTATTAGCAATGTCAAACACACTGCGTATGTATGCGCTGTTACCTTGCCCGATACTCTTCTGCTCTGTGCCGCCGATAAGCAGCTTATTCCATTGGTTAGAGATGTATATTTTACGTTCCGTATGCTCGTCAAGCTGTATGTAAGACCCATCCTTCTCTTTATCAAATGTCTTTATGTCGGATGAATCTATAGATCCTTCTTCACTCGCCAGTATCACCCACCGCCCGCGCTTTCCGTCTCCGGAGTGTGTATGAATGATATCCCTGCCCATCTTCTTCGCCTCTGCATCGGTAACGGTGCCCTTCAGCGTGATAACGCCACCTATTACCAGATTATTTTCGTAATTGTCGAGGTTATACCGTGATGCCTTATACTCCAATATCTGCTGCGGTAGGCTGGCAACGTTGCTTGGCATACCGTAATACTCATATCCTGCCACATCGTTCTTGATGTGTATCATAGTATGGTAGTTGCCTCGCTCATCTTTCCACCATGGGCGGTCCAGGGAGTTGGCAGAGTATATCGGAATCTCAGTAGTCTTGGTAACATTGAAACTCCAGTTATTATCCCTGAATTGCTTGGAGTATAGCACAGTAGTGCATATATCATCTTCGTCAGGCTCACCCAATCGGCAGTCAAGCAGGGAGCGGACATAAACACGCACAAAGCGCTTTCCACCTACCTCACCCTTTACTATCTCAATGAAAGAATTGCCGTGTGTAAACTTATTGTCGAATACCAGCTTTATAATGTCGTTCAGCGACTGATGCTTACGGTTTACCCGCTTCGCCCATTCCTCAAGGTCTGTAGGCTCCGTATCAGGCTTGCTGGCGTCTCCATCTATGATGTACCAACCGTTGCCGGCACAATACCTGGCTTTGCTACTGACGCATGATAATGTCGTAGGGCTCAGGAGCTTTGCTTCTGTTAGTAATTGCGCAAAGTTGTCTTTTGGATTTAAAAACGGAACATAACCCTTACCATTAGTAGCATGAAAAAGATTGCCGTTATAATCAATAGGTATCGGGTCTTTAGGGTCAATAACCGCAGCATTACTCATTACACCACCGGTGCTGCGAGCATTACCAGTGACTCCTCTTCGTGATTTTTGAGCCTTGCTGCCATTATTCTTTGTCCTCATTTTCTTCAGGTGATTCGGTGTTATCCTGTGTCGGTGATGCCCCTTCTATTTTCTTGGCCCTATGATTCATGATTACCTTCAAGCTTGGTAGCTTAACGAAGTATTTCGCTAACCCTGGATTGACATGTGCCATTTCCGCCAGCTTGTCCAGGTCGTCACGCTCACCAAGTGGAAGTCCACTATTGTTAAAACCGACAATAGTGGACTTATACTCGTCTTTTATTTTGAACTTATCTACTGCTGCCATTGTTATAACCACTTACCGGCAGGTAAGATTTGTTTACGCTCCTTCCAGAGCAATGATTGTTGATACACCTCCCGAATAATCATACAACGGACGGCTATAGTCTCCTTTGAACATCAGAGTGGCGCCGTTATTGTCATCGAAAGCCTTTCCGCTACCTCCGTCTGTACCATCCATCACTACACGGAAATTTGGTATAATGTCGGAGTTCACAATGCTCTCGCCCATTACCATAATTACTCCGTTGTTCATCTCTATAACAAAGCCTAAGCTGTTACAGGAAGAGGCTTCTTGCATATGAGATAGAAATACCGTCAATTCGGCTCCAAATACGGGCACCTGAAGCGTAAGAGTATGAGCATACTTATTACTTGCGCCCTTAAGGGTTTGGGTAGATTTTAACTCCCCTTCTAAGTAGTTGAACTTAATAGGAAAGAACCCACTGCCACCCAGTACAGTTGCAGTCCCGGCAAGCGCAACAGCGCTATATGATCCGAGGGCTGTTGGTTGTGTCCAGTCAAAGTCTGCAGGGTCAAATACCCATACTCTACTGATACCTCCGGAGTTCTGTCCGCAGGTAGGTTGGTATGCTGATGCCTTAATTGTTAACATTGTCTTATATTGAAATTGTTATCGAATACTATTTTTAACTTGTTTCCTGTCTTTACCTAATCAGGACATGGACTCGCCACGACACATCATTTTGAACTTCATCTACAGCTGTCGTTCTATACACGAACATGTACCCGGTATATGGATTACCTATGCCGCCATTAACGTCATACATGAAGTACTGAGCATCTGTTGATGTAGTCAAGGTTTCCGTATTTAATAGCACCCAACCCGATGTGCCTCCGGATAGCCTCGTTGCCCATACTTCTACAACAGAGCTATCAATGTCATTGCCACTGACAAAGTTTGCTTCTATCTGAAAGCTCACACTATTACGGTGTGGGTTTAGTGGCGTCATAACGGTATCTCTTGCTCCGTCACTGATAGTGTCAAGAACAGTAGAGAAACAACCGGATGCGCCCCTGACGGTAAAGTCACCTCCTATGTTCTGGGCCTGTGTTGCTCCTATCATCGAAAAGAAGGAAAGGAGTACTATTAAGAATGTTTTCATTGAATCGTTATTTGTTGTTTACGTTATTGTTTAATTCCTGAATCAGATTACCACCTATATGCTGGTGATTCCAAATACAGTATGCTGTGGTGCACGCATCTGCACGCCCGCTACCATGTGTTGCTTCATTCTCCAGATATCATCGTCTTCACTGTACCATACCCTCACCGCCTGGTCAAGGTTGGCACCTCCACCATATTTCTTATCTGTACCAAATACGAAGTTTCCGTTGATGGTCAGGATACACATGTGTGCTTCTGTTCCGCTATTAAGCGCAGATAGTATCGGATTCCACGTTTTTTCTACGTAAATAGGTATGCCCAGATAATTCAATACAGGGATGCCGTTTTGTAATAGCATAGGAGCTATGTTCGATGGAGTACCGGTAGCTATCAGGTACTTCTGGTAGGCTTCCGCAAACTTCCTGTCTACTGTGAATGCCAAATCTTCCTCTAGCATGGAATCCATAATATCCGTTCTACGGTTGTATGCGTCTTCCAGAGCGTTGTATGCCTGTGTCGGAGTTATCGAGCCACTAGGCAATGCGGTCATTACCTGTCCTGCAGCAATAGTACTATCAGCGATATACTCAGTAATCTTGCGCACCGCACCGTCATAGCTGTTCCAGTTCCATACTTTGTTGGCATCATCTGCACGGGATACATCACCGAAGTAGACATTTGTAAGCATATCCATTCTTGTGCCACGCTTAAGAATGTCAAAAGTGATATTTCTGAAAATCTCCGGTTGGTCTCTCAGGTCCCGCAGATCTCCTGCATAAAACTCTTCCTGGCAAAATTCTGTTGCCGAATAAAGCTCCGTCACTGTCAACTTGCGACTGCCGGTTGTTCCTACCTGACTCCATACAGTCTTACAGCTCCTATCCTTACGCCTCGTGAAGTTCTGCTTCTGAAATACATCTATCATAGACATGCCATTCGCCAACGAAACATTGTCCACTATCTCGAATAAGTGAAGCGTATCCGGATACATCGTGTCGCCGGGCTTAATGTCAGCGAATGATGGCTGAACAACCAAGTCATAGAATGCTTGCGGTTTGAGTTGTATTTTCATTAATAATTATTTATTGTATGCTGTTTATAATAAGTTGTCTGATTACTCTTTGCTTAGCACGCTACTACGTTCACATACCGGATATTACCCGATGCTGGTGAGGTTGTTGCAACATTGTACACACTGCCGTCTGCTGTCAGCCTGTTGTCAGTCACAAACATTACGTTTACACTCATGCCATCGATAGGGTCAAGACCTGATACATCAACCGCATCATTACCCTCCGCAGCACTGATAGATCCAAGGGCTACATTGCCAAAAGCGTCAGTCACCCTGATATGAATGATAGTAATGTCGTCACCAGAAGGAAGGGTTGACGTATCCGTAACTGTTACCGTTTTTGCGCTTGAATCGTATGCATAAGTCGCAGAGGGCGCAAAACCAATAGCGCAACTCCGTGCGTTGATATTGATGATTCCTGAATTACTAATTGGCGTCATTGCCTTTATATTTATGAATTAGATAATATTGTTTCTGTACTCGTTACTTACTACACCTCAATACTTACACCCTCATGGTTGTAGGGGTTTTTGTCTTCAGGGGCAAGCTTATTCTTTTCTCCTCCCGGCTTACCTATCTTATCAGCTACCTCATTAAGAAGGTTCTCGAACTTCTCTTCGTTCACAAACCCCTTCGTAGCATCGGTGATGGCATTAGTCACACTCTCCGGCACGTTTTCCAATGCCTTGTTGACAGCAGCCTGTACCGCGTTGGTCAGCGTTTCACCTCCCAAAGCAGCTTGTACCGCATTGGCAATGTCCGCTTCTCTGGTCTCGTCAAACTTTTTAAACCCGTTGGTGATGGCATTTGCTACCACATTTTCCATTTCCTCCGGCTTCATGTTAGATTTTAGCAGCCCTTTTATGCTTGCCATCAGGTCGTTTTTGAATTTTTCGAAATCCATTTTATCAGTATTTGAATTTGTAATAGATGAGTTGTATTTATTCAGCACAGCCATATTGCTATACGGCCAGTGTTTTTCTTCGATTTCGTTTTTGAGTGGCGCGTAACCAGTACAGGAGGCAACAAAACCCTTATCGGAGATTTCCTTACCGGTAAACCATGTTTCTTTATCCATCAGGTCAGATACCACAGCCTTACTCATGCCTGTTTTCTCCGCGTAGAAGTCCACAATCATGTTGTTGAACTTCCGCATAGTCTTGGCGTAGTTCTCAACGTCATTCACATTGCCCCAGATACCACCGGAAACATTGTGTATCAACCACGAAGTGTTTTTACTTACCTCTCCACCGTTCTTCCCTGCCATTACTAAGTAAGTAGCAGACGAACACACCATACCGCGTCCGTAGGTGTTGATATTCCAGCCCTTATTGTTGAGGTCTTGAATAGTGTCGTGCATCGCCATTGCATCGCCTACGTGGCCACCGTAGGAATTTACATAGACGTTTACATCTGTGTAGCCAAGGTTAAGCAGCTCGTTGCGGAATGACTTGTAAGAGACGCTCGTTTCATCACTGAACCAATCTTTTAAAATGTCCTGTGTAGAGGCATCAACAATATCACCATCAATGAAAATATCAGCACTTTTCTGCGCTTCATTCTTTACAATCGAATAGTTGAATATGGTAATCGGACACTTCATTACCACAAAGTTTATAATAAAATGATAATAAACTTATCGTTTTGATATAAAGTGTAGCCTGTTTTGGCTACACTTTTTTTCGTCTTATATTTGGTAAGTGAAGTGGTTCTGGATATTGGTCGTAATTTTCTTTACTGCATTGGTTGTGTACTCAATTCATGAGTTTGCAGGCTTTAATATATTCATGGTAGGCATGATGCTATGGGCGTGGCTAAAGGGAACTGATAGACTAAAGATATAATCACCCGCACTTCTTACACTTCTTATAAACATTACTCCTGGTCGTATTCAGGTCCACTGCTATCTCTCCATAGCTGCGCCCCTTGGTTCTTTCGATGCACACGAAAGCCTGCACCTTATCAATGCCGGCAATAGAGCAAAAGAAGTCAAACCGCTCCAATGCCAGCTGCATCAGTTCGCCATCCAACTTCTCTATTTTCTTTTCGTTTAACTCCATTTATGTTATAAATTGCACTATTTTTTTAACACGCATATTCTACATAAAAGGCTAACATTGAAAATATACATTGCAGTATTTTAGAATTGAGATTTTGCCATAGATAATGCCGTTTCTAATTCTGTAAGAGACTTTAAGTCAAGAGGAATGACAGAAAACACCTCAGAATCTCTCAATTGTAAAGAAACGTCCCATTCGTTTTCCTTTTCTTGAGAACATCCAATCGAAATATTCTCGCGACTCATATAGTTGTAGTAAACTTCTGTATGCGCATTCACATTCGACGGTATAACCTTTTCTCTTATAATCTTAATAATTTTAAGAAACCCATCTACTTCATCCTCATCTAATACACGACCAATTATAGGGTTAAAGCGTGATTCGTCATTCCTGTAACTAAATCTTATCCCCTTTGCATTTACGCCAGATATCATATCGGTATATGTTACTACCTCAATTTTCATTTTTTGCACTATAGCAACTTGAATATATTCGCGCTTAATTAAAGACTTAGATTTTCCTAAAAAATCTTCAACTTTACTGATCTTATTTTCTTGAGCCAACGTGTTGGCTATAGAAAATAAAAATAACGCAATAGTTACTGTAATAAATTGTTTCATTCTACAAATATACCACATGAGATATATACAACAAACTCATTAAATTCCTCCAATTTAGCTTTTTCAACAAAACCGATTACTATATTGTGCCTACCTGTACCGCCTTGTCATACCCTTTATTATAGCTACTTACCTCATGTGGGTTCAGCTTCACCTGTATTTGGTGCACATGACTCGTTAATGCCATAACTGCTGCTGTCGTCTTAGCAATATCAGTAGAGTTAGTAACAAGACCCTGCATGATCTTGCTACCGCCCACCTGACCCCCATATGCTGCCATCTCATGCTTTCGCTCATAGTGCCGTCCTATAAACCTAGGCACCTGCGAGTGTTCGGCCAACCACCCCTTACCACTATCAAAAGATGGTGCAGACAATGTAGCCTTACTCCATCCCGGCGCAAAGTCTCTGCCTCCACCGTATGCATTCACCCCGCTTGCTATCTGCTTGGGTGTGCCACTCAGAGTAATCACCTTGTTGCTCTGTGCGCTGCGCTTGTTCACTATCGCCAGTTCCTTAGCCTCCGCTTCAAACGTCCTGCCTCGGAACATAAACGGCGTACCGCCTCTGCTATGGCTATTACCGCCAAACTCTCCACCATCACCCGGCACATCCCCGCCCTCACCATATGCAGGTGTCGAAGCAGCTAATCCAATCTTAGCCGCATACGTAGCAGCTAAGATGCCCTCCTGTATGCTTATTTGTGCTAATCCATCTGGTCGCCAGATATTGGCAGCTACTATCTTTAATGCAGCTGCTGCGTACTCTATTGCCATAGCTTGCAGTGTTCTGCGCTTCTGCTTTTCGGCAGCGTCACGGTCTCTCCGGTCTTGCTCCAGCATCATCGCTTTGTCAAGGTTGTCCTTCTCCCGGGCACTCTGTACCTGAGACTCTAGCTTTCGACGGTTCCAATCCTGTTCCCTGTCACGCCTCCTGTCTTCTATGGCATCTCTTTGGGCAGCAGCTTGCATCATGCTTTGTCCAATGGTCTCCGCTACCTGTAGTCCGCCCATCATCACCTGTCGCTTATGCTCCAGATTTCTGGCATCCATTTCAGCCAGTAGGTTATACCGCTGCACCTCATTATTCAAGGCACGTTCGTTCAGTTCTTTCAGCTTATCGTGGTACTCCCGGGCATTCAGCAACTTCTTGCCGTAAAGGCGCTCAGTAGCTTTCAGTTCCTTATCTATGGTATTATCACTCACGGCAAGCATGTCCAACTCGCTACGCTGACTGATACGCTCCATGATATCTTTCTTCTTGCCGGGACCTGTGGTAGGGTCTGCGATAGCCTTACGGGTCGCTTCTATTCGGCTCTTGGTCAGCTTCAGCAAACTATCCTTTTCTTTATTCTGGATATATTTATACGCCTGATTCACAGCCTCTCTATTCATCTGCTCCACACTCATATTGTGCTTATGCTCAATCTCCTGTAACACCTTTGCTCGTTTGGCAGCATTCTTGGCGCTGGTTTTGTGATACTTCTGGTCTAAGTCGTCCATACGGGACATGTAGTCCTGGTAGTAAGTTACTAAGTGACTATAATAATCCTCCTTTGCTGTTGCCTTCTCGTAGTCGGTACTTTTATTGGTGTCGGTTACAGCTTCCATTTTTATTTTGGCTTCTGTTTTTTGCTGCTCCAACCGAGCGTTAAGCCCTTCCGCGTCTATCTGGAAGTACTTATCGTTGTACTTTTTCTGGCTTTCGAGCATTTCAAGGTGTAGCTTCGCCCGCGCTTGCTGCTCTGCCGGATTACTACCAACAATGGTCTCTATCTTCTGCTGTATGGCAGCTTGCTCTATCTTCTGACTCTCTTCAAGATACGTACGCTCATTGTCGATCATACGACCGTTATATGTTTTTTTAAGGGCATCCTCTTCCATGTACGCCGTTTTTAGGGCGGTCAGCTTATTGTCTCGCTCAGCATTCGCTAGCTTCATTCCGTTTGTTTCCCCACCACTAAGTCTGCTTCCTTTGTATTTGTAAGCATCTTTATCCATCATCTTGAACGAATGTTCCAACTCATCACGAAGTGCCTTAATGTGATACCTTGCTTCCGCTTTAGTAGCTTCCCCTGAAACGCCGTCATATAATTTTCTCTTCCATTTTTCTATCTCTGCTTCAATGTCTTTAGGCGCTTTGCCTCCTGCCTCAAACCACGCTTCCAGTTCGAGGGTCATGTCTTGTGATAGGCTTTCGTACTGAGAATCACCCTTTTTATAATGAGCATCTCTCAAATCTTTCAACTCCTGAAAGGTTGCTTCTATCTCTTCCTTCTTGCGCCCTACAGCAGCTTCAGCAGCCAGCTTTTCTTTCAAAGCTTTAGATATTAATTTATCGGCTATTCTTGTCTTTTCGTCAACTTCGGCTTGCTTCTTGTGTACATTGTCGAGAGCTGCATCCAGATCGCTAAACGCCGACATTCTTTCGGGAGACACTAAAGATGGCAAATACTTCTTTTCTGTTTCAGACAAATCAGATTGCGCCAGCTTCCCATTCGCTTTTTTTTGCAATAACCCATACTCCACATTGTCCAATTCTAGCCGTTTCTTTGCAAGGTCTGCTTGTATCGATGCAACAGCTTCATATTCTGCTTTCTTTTTTAAGGTTGACAGATATTTATTAAGCTGTACTTGTGCCTCCGACGTTTTTAGTGTAAGACGAGTAAAGGAATCAACATATTCATCCAAGATGTTTGTTGCTTTTTCTGTCTCAAAACTCTGAATAGTAAGGTCTTTTGTGTAGTCACCACCTATTTCTTTCAGTTCTTTCAGTGCCTTTGTCTGGGCCTCCGTACTCGCTGTCCTGTCTTTTATTACACTGGTCAGCGTCTTTATTTTGTTCGCAGTGTCTACATCTTGTAGTTCCGCTTTATGCTTAACCTCTTGTTGTAACAAAAGCAATCTCGCATGATCCTTCAATGCTTCATTATTTCCCCTGAAGGCATTGGTAAGGTAGTATATACCCCCTGCCAATGCACCTGCTGCTATAGATAGCCCAATAATCAAAAGCGCCGCAGCCCCCAACGGGCTGGCAGCTAATGTAGTATTAAACATTGCCGTAGCTGCTGTGGCTATTCGCGTTACGCCCGTAAGCACACCAAGACTCGCTGCGTATGCTGCTTGCCCTATACTTAACGCCCCCAATAATATACGCTGTCCGGCTAAAACGACATTGACATACAGCAACCTTGCCCTGAGTATCACTAGTTGCGTATTCTGCGCAACCCACCCTGCTGTCATCAGCCCCATAAGAACCAATAAGGTCGGCAAACTCTTTAATAGAACCTCTACAGCTTTAGCGCTTGCATTCAGCGTAGCAACAACACCCTTTGATTGTGCCAGTAGTTCAAATGATTTCCTTACACGGTCTACACTAGCTGCAAAATTCTGTTGCTTTGTAGCTGCCATATCCGCAACAACACCATGCTCGTTCAATGCCCTCGTAGCATCTCCCATGCGCTTTCTTGCATGCTCTATATTTCCGGCTATATCCCCGATTACACTGATAGCCCTCGACCCCTTCAGGTGCATATCTACTGTATTCTCAAAGATCGCTTCTATTTCCCCTGCATTTCCCTTTAGCTTTTCGGCGACATCTACAAATGTGCCTAACACATCATCATTCAACTGTGCTTTAAAGTCAGCCAACGATTTACCTGTTATATCCGCATACTTCTGTGAATCAGTAAACAGCTTGATGATAATCTGCGACATAGCAGTTGCGGATACTTCTGTCCGTTGTCCTATTTCCTGCAATGCTGCTCCTAATCCCAATACCTTATCTATCGTAATGCCGGTTATCCCTCGCACACCCGCCATACGTTCGGAAAAGTCTACCAGAAACTCACCGGAGGCTATTCCGCTAGTACTTAATCTGGCTATCGCTCCGGCAATGGCGTCTATGTTCTTAGCGGTGACTTGCTTATCCTCACTATATACAGTTACCAACTTCACTAGGGTAGACACAGCTTCTTTCGGGTCGCCCATCTCACCTCCCAACGCTACCATCAGATTATCAATAGATTCTGTAATGCCTACAATCTCATCCTTTGCAACACCCTTTTTACTCACGATGGCAGCAATATCTACCAACGAGCTAAGACTACTACGGGTATCTAACTGTTTCAGGCTCTCAATCAGTCCGTCTACCTCTTCCTTGCTGCCATGTATGCGGTTCTGTATATCGGCAAACGTATCACTCAGCTCATAGTTAATGCGGATGGAGGAGCGGATGGCCCGTATCATTTCATGGACACCCATATACCCGATAACAAACTGCATAATGTTCTGTTTCAGGTTCTTAAACTCGTTGCCGATAGCCCGAGTCACTTGCGAACCTATACTGCCGGTTTTGCGTAATTCTGACTGCACGCCGCTCAATTGTTGCTGCAATTGTAATGCCGCCTGTCTATTCTCTACCAATTGACGCTCTACCGCATCCAGGCTCCCGACTCCGGTTTGCTTTACCGCCCTCAACTCTGCGGACAACTGTTCAAACTGGGTGTTTAAGGTGTTCAATGATGCTTTTGCTGTGTCTACCTGCTCACTTATCAGGTGTCCGAGCCCCATTTTTTTGAAGGCATTCATGACTCCGGAAGTGTACTCTCCAATAAGCACCTTGTCTTGTGTCAAAGAACGGTTGAACCCATCAAGCTGAGTCTTTAACTTCATCAATTCAGCCTGCGCTGCCTGTAATGCCCCGACGTCTTGCATATTCACAGTAGACTTAACATTCTGTAGTGCCAATCGGTACTGAGTCGCAACATCATTATAGCTGCCCGGCAGGCCTGTTCCTTTCTGCCCCCTGGCTTTGGCCCTGTCAAGCATTAACTGCTTATGTTGAGTATGCAATGCTGCCGCAGCCTTGCGCTCCTCATTCAGTCCCTTCACGCTTTCTTGTGTCGCTTGTTTGCTTGCCTCGGTTTCCTGTTTAGCTGCCTCGGTTGCTGCCTTAGCCGCTGCGACTTTCTCAGTTGCATGTCGCTTTGTGGCTTCCGTTGCCAGCTGTTCCGCCTTAGTATTTGATTTAACTTGCGCTTTAAGAGCCTCTAACTCCCGCTTTACAGCACGGTACTGCTTAGACACCTCTTTCAATCGGGCATCTAATTCTTTGTACTCTGCGGAGTCCCTAACAGCATCATTTTTCTGATTGTTCAAGTCCCTTTTTAGGTCATAGATTTCCTTGAATTTCTTGGCAATGCGCTCCAGGTCATCGTACACCTCTTGTCCGCCAATCGCCTTTAGTACATATGCTTTTTCTATCGCTATTTGTGCCATTATATTTGTGGGATGTCTTGGTTGTATAATAAAAGGGGAGCGTACCTTAAGTCAAACTGACTTAGTAGTATCACTCCGTTCAAACTGTCTTCTGATGGGTATATACTGTCAAGATCTGCCTGCTCCGGCTCTACCACCTTCCATAGCACACACTTTGAACTATCATCGGTCAATGGGTTATACTGCTCAACACCTATCAGGTAATATTTCGCGCCACTAAGGATGATTGACTCCCGATGCAGCCAATTAATCATATCACCGTTATTCAGGTGCACCCATGGGCGATACTGCCGGCCATGGCGCATAATAGCTAACCGCTTCAGAAAGAACGTTTTCATAAGTCCCGGAACAATAGTGCCATTTATCTTCTGGTCGCAATAGCTGAGTACAGGATCTGTCTCTCCACCCGTGCCATAGTTCACAGAAAACATCAATGGTAGTTGAAAGCTTGTGGCCACAAATTCACTGTATGGGCTTTTAGGGTCGCCTACCCAGCGCCAACCGCCTATATCTGCCATCGGTAGCGGGCCTTTGTAGAATGCTATCTTTGGCTCAAATATCTGAGATACGGCCGACGCGCTACTATCATTGATATTCTCGGGTATGATGGCTATGAGTTGTGGGGTTGGGCTTCCTACTCCCGTTATATTGTCCCACGCCTTATGCCTGTAATGCATAGTTGCACTAAAGAACCTGTTTACCATCTGCCTGGCACCCTTACGGAATCTGTTTGGAAACATATATCTCGAGGCTCCAGGCACACCGGCAATGATTCCATTGTCTATATTGGTATTATTCACCTTACTTGTGGTAGTATTATTCAGGTAGATGCCTTTGTACCTACCGGCATAGATGTTTTGCCCGCCATCGCTGCCATCTTGCTTGTATTGGAAGTCTAACTGCCGCTCTGTGTCAGAATACAGGCTGACGACATTTTCCTTACTCACGTCTTGCTTATCGCTCCAGTCTAATCGATTGGTTTTAAAATATCCTCCCGAAAAGCCCGATACAGGCAGCCTGTAGTCATGTGTAGGCTCTATAGTCACTATTTTATCTATTGGGTTCGTCTGTAGGCTCAGGTTAAACAGGTCTACCAAGCCGCGAAACATGTCCATAAAGCGATACCCCTTGAACTTGTCATAAAATTTCAAATTCACCGTTCCGCCAACCTCCAGTTGCAACGTGGACAACTCTAAAGTAGAATAAGAAGTCAATTGAACACCAGGGCTAACAGTATCGATACGGGTACTGGAAACAGAAAAACCACATTCTGGATCTCCGGAACTCTCTATTTTAATCCGGAACTCTAGCGTGTCACCGTTGTTGATACCACTTACTGAAAATGCCTGCGTCGCACCGCTTAATAGATAATCCTTTGTGCCGTCTGTTACTGTCAGGTTATCATAGTCAATTAGCGTAACGGCATCCGGAGCTCCACTTGCATATATATGTGTAACCTCAATCCAAACATGCACCCAACGAGCCGTCCCGGCAAATACGTGTTCTGCTTCAGATTTTGCATGTAGCTTCATGGAGAAGTTGACAGATATATTGTCTCCGACAAACGTAGCTATAGAGGAAGGTGGGGCGTACGTCCATATCATCTTACCACTACCTTCGTCAAACGAATACAAACCGAAATGGTCATATCCCTGCGGCGGTACCGTGTTGTCAATTCGGAATACGTTAATTCCTGAACTGAATACATATCCCGAAAAGCTACCTGTAACGTAATAAAAGTAATATCCGGAAATAGGTATCGGTCCCGCTGCTTTAAACGCTAATCCATCACTAACAGGCCCTGCCACATCAAAGAAACTACCCCAAACCCATGGCATTACCATCCCTCGGAAGTAGGCAGAACTAAAAAAGTCACTCTGCACCCTGTAACCAAACTGCCGGAACGCTCTTATTATCATCCAGTAGATGCTCAATGATGGGCGTAGATGAAATATGTCTACCGTGTCGTCATTATCCCCAAACGGTTGGCGGTAACGCACTGGTGCATATACATAATCATGATTCTCATCACTGTCAAACAAGAACCAACTGTTTTCGACGGTGGCCACATCAAATGTGTGTGTGTTGTCACTCAGGCAGTGCCACAACGATAAATCTTTCATCTCTATACTCCAGTCGCCATTCTGTCCATAACAGTTGATATTATACCCACCCGGCAACCTCGTATGACTTGCGCTCTGTAATATCGATACCCCTCGCAATATCTCCACACCACCGACTATTATATTACACTTCCGCAAACTACCATATCGCTTGTCTGTTGTCTGGTCTTCTACTCGTGGATTGTGAAAGTGATTGAACAAACGATCGTTATTGGGTGTAGCAGGTAGCGATATATCCAACGATATAGACCCTTGCTTCTGCTCAAAGTTCTCAGGATTCTCTAATGCATATGATAGACTTATACCGGTATTATTTATCTCCCCGACCTCCGCATCAGTATTATCTATAACTATTCTTACATTGTTAGTGACTGGCATTAGTTTCTTATTATTTTATTCTCATGGCTGAATCGGTACTTCAAAAACACCTCATACTGATATCTATCCTCATACCTTCTGGTAATATATTCGGCATCTTCAATCACTATCGGCAGTAACGTAGATGAGTACTCTCTCGTGCCGATACCAATGTAGGGCCACTCGATATCCGGCACTTCAATATATGCGTCTGCAGTCCCCATTAACTCTTTTAGCAACGGTAGCTCCCACTCCTGAAACACGTCAGACACCTCATTGTGTTCGTTACTCCGAACATTATTTCTACTCATGCCTTTTCGCTTTATATTATCACCGTCATGTCGGTATATTTCGGGTGTCTCTGTAGGCAATGAATTCACCTTGGTTATTTCGTTACGAACTTTGAAGTTTATCTGGTCCATCTGCCCCAAATAATTCTTAAACCATATCCGCACATGATCTGGCGCATTTGTGCTAGATGCCTGCCGTATGTAGTACTTTGGTGTTACAAACAACACATCACCTCCTATCGACGTTGAATTCCAAATAAATACCTGATAGTAGTGACAATTCGATATATATGTTGTCATCAATGGGAACAACACACTTAGGTTTTCTATTCCGACAGGTATTGTGTAAATACTCTCACTCTCCAATGTTTGGAATGCAGAATATACATAGTAAATGCGTGCACCGTTGATATCATACATTTCTAGTGCCACGGATACTAATTGAGAGGCTGAATATATGTAGCTTGAGCCACCCCACACATAAAACCCGTCTCGCATAATGAGTATCGGAAAGCTACCAAAGTCATTTGCATATATATTGCCCTTTACTAGGTGCGATAACGGGTAGATTTTGTTTAAAGGGTTTACCTGTAGCCCTGGCAACCCAAAGACACCTGTTCTACGGTAGCTGTTCAGGTGTTTCTCTAAATCTGCAATCTGATAGTTCCATTGACTGGCAGCGTTTACAATCATGAAGTTGTCTGCTGCGTAGCCTGCCCCTTCATAAGCGGGACTGTCAACAGTTGCTTGAATAGGGACTGGTCCCTCAGGGGTGACGACGCCATAAGCGTCTACAGTTGATGTTCTGAATTTGACATAACACCGTGTTGCGCCGTAATGAGTCCCTGCAACAATATACGGAGGAACGGTAAATATTTCACCCATTATTGGCGTTCCTGTAGCTGCTTCTGGTCTGCTTATTCGGTCTATTTTACTCTCTAAAAACTCTTGCGCAATACCGGAAATGTCAAAGTCCCAAAAACTACTTCCTCCTATTATCAACACTGGTGAATTGGAAGATAACGTCTTATAATAGAAGTGATTAAAATAGATATCACAATATATCACCGTTGGAACTGATGCGCTTATATCTTGTACCCGATAGATTATAGGGTTGTATGCCGGTTGAATACTTTTAAATTCGGGGCCTGTATATCCTGTTATTGCCATTGCTTATATTGTTTCTGATTTTACTTCCCTGTATTTCTGGTCAACAATCATATCCAACCCACTAGATACCATAGTGTCTATCTCGTCGCCAGTCGCTCTCTCCACTATACGGATAAACTTAGTTCGTTCTCCGGTCTTACTGAATGCCTGGCTTCCCTTTGTCGGCATGCCCTCCTTTTTGTGCTTCTTGGCAGTGGCAAACGCGGCTCTGATTGCTTCCTTTTCCCCTAATCCTTTCAATTTCCAGAAGGTAATAAGACCCTGTATGTACTTGGATGTACCACCTGATGCACTGTGTCCGCCGTAAGGTATCTTATCTTTTCCTACGCCAGTCTCGACATACTTTCCGTAGCTGTTCATAGTGCCAAGGATAGCCACGCCATTTCCCGCCTGTATCACATTACCGTGTATCGACCGCTCCAATGATCCTGTAAGGCTATGCCCCTGTGCCACCAGTTCGGCAGCAAGGTTCTTATTGATAGCATCACTAGCCTTTTGTAGTAGCCGTACTTCTTTGCTTCGTTCGTTCATTATACTTGGTTCGTAGTGCTTTCATTAACTGATATTCTCCCTCCAGTTTCACTAATGTGGGCTTCAGTTCGCGGAAATTGGATAGCAAGCGATGTACACACTTAGGACACCCCAGGTCTTCTTCTCTCATTGGTTCCACAAACTCACTCCAGATGATAAACAACAGCCGAAGATGTTTGTCTCCGGCTGATGGCTGTGCGTTTCTAATCGGGTCCACAGTTGTCAGCAGCTTGTTAGTTCTGACTGATTGTGGTATTCTCCTTGCTATGGTTATATATCCGTGCTTCATTAGTGTTTGTGTAATGGATGTGGCGACAAGTCCGGCACTACTATCTCTGCATCTTCGTCATAATCAGCAAGTGGCGTACAGTCATCAACAAGCTGCAATTCAAAACATAGCTTCACGCCATTTACATTGTCATTCATCTTGTACGTTATGCGGGAGTACTCGTCCCGGCTATCCTTCACCTCTCGTACCTGATTGCATACCGGAGGCTTGCCAACTATCTCACGTAGCTTGATTCGGAAGTTTCCCGCTACCTCGCGCATGTCCTTCCAGTCCTCTTCTTTGGTATGCGTAGTTCTGTTCGTCTCTACATCCCTGTTCTTTACGTTGCCATCACCGGTAACGCCGTCCTTTGTCAGGAAGTACATCTCAAACTTCATGCTCGACGTACGCTTACCGTCATTGAGGGAAGTCTCGTACGGGGCCATCATTACCACAGCCGGGTACTTCTTCTTAACCGTCAGCCCCCCAAGGGCATCCAATACGTCTTCCCCGAAGTTGCTGGAGTTCATATCAGCAGCAATACGGTTGAGTATGACGAATCTCCCCTCTATCACCGTGGATGCAGAGAGGATATTCTTGAATAACTGATATACGCCGAGTTCATTAGCCATTACGGACGATGGATTTTCTTTTTGTTAGGAACAAACAGGGGCTTAAGGTTCTGGTACTTCTTCGCAATGCCTTCCTTTATAGGCCCCATGATTTCATTCCATTTAGTAGCCATCTCGAAGACCTTGTCTTGTACGGTGTCGTAAGTTAAGGCCAAGTCTATGCCAGACCCTTTCACTTCGCTACCTTCTCTTGCCACAATCAAAGGCCTTCCGTTTTCACTTGACTTCTTATAAGTATCTAATATTGTTTTACTTATTTCTTCCGATTCAAATTCTGACAAGTCAGAAGAATATGTAATTACGTGCGGTAAGTGCAATAGTAATGATGCTGGAGTCTTACTCTCGATCGAGTTAAGCGCATGCCCCATCTGCGACATTGTAAATTCTTCAGGGTCTCCGCTCCTGATACTCTTTAACATCGCCCAATCACAACCCAATGTGCGTTGGCTCTCATGGTCAAGTGCTAAGGACAATGTACCCTTGAACCAGTTAGGCACCAACCCCGCAGGATACTTGGTGCTATCCATTGCCGTTTGTATTTCGGCTTCCATTTTTCGTTGATTTGCCATCAACCTTTGTTGTTCTGCATTCATATACTTCTATTTTAAATGTTCGTAATAACTATTAACCAATTCGTCCATGTCCTTCTTCTCACTCGCATACACGAGCACATCATACAGCTTACTTTGCTTGGCACTGTCGATAGCATTCATGCCGGAGACAGTAAACACCTCGCTCTCCGCTATATACCTGAGGAATGTCACCCATCCCCAGGTGTCGAAGTGTTTGGCTGTGTTAAGCCCTTTTCCGTCTCCTTTACCGAAGAGACTAAAGTGCTCCGATAAATACTCAGAGTGCCGCTCAAAAAAAAACCAACCGCCAAGGCTATGTCCAATGGTAGCTCCTGCATCAGTTGCAGTCGTTCGCTGCCGTCCTTTACCAACTGCTCAGTGAACGGCTCTCCTTCCTTTCTTAGGTATATGGCACATAGATAGGGGAGTGACTCCCACTTGCCATTACCCAGCTTGCTCATTTGCCGCACGATCTCTTTAGCGTGCAAGAACTCGTTAAGGCTCATCTTTGCATCGGCTTCTATCTCCGGAGATTCAATAACCCATGTATCGCCATTCCATTCGTAGCTATCTTGCAATTCTATCTCTGCTTCCTGCTTACGCAACAGAGCCATGTCAGTGGTGTATATCGCCCACATAGACTCAAAGTCTATCTCTTCCTTTACCTGATCTATTGGTATGCCGGTATAGTGGGAGAACTCGCGCATGGCTAACTCTAATTCGAGCATCCACAGCTCACCCTCCTTTTCAAACCCATCTTCTATATCCTCTACCTTCTTAGAGAGGGATTCTATCTCCTTTCCGTGTATGCGGTAGAATTCCACCCTTTGACCAAGGGTGATTTCGCTTAGATGTGATGGAAGGGTATAAGCCTTGCCCTTAAATTCAAACTTCATACGCTTGCTGTTAGTTACTATTACTCGTTTGGTGTCTCTAGCTCTGCTAACTCGGCTTCCAGTTTTTCAAATTCTTTCTTTAGTTCGTTGATACGCTTGGTGCATGCGCCCTTCTCCTGAGGTGTCGCATCGGTAGGAAGTAGTTCCCTTTCGGTTTCTGCTTCATTGATGTTGGTCAAAGCCGTTTCAATTTTCGATTTCAGCGACTCTTTCTTTTGCTCTGGAGTATTTGCAGCAGGAGGGGTGTTGTCGTCGGCCTCAGGTGCCTTGTTTTCTTGGTTGTTCTCCGACTCCTTGGCTGCAGCTTCGGATTCCTGCACCTGTTTCATCCTTTCCGCGTCCGCCTCAAGCACAGCTCGTATACCATCAACAGTGTCGACGTTCACGTCTTCAATCTCGGCGCCATCTGGTGAAGAACCGGTAATTATACTAGCTGCCAGTACCGCCTTGGCTCCGTGCTTCTCCAACACATCCTTAGACTCAGCACCAGACTGAATATCCTCCACTACTTGCTGTGCCAGGTACTCGATGTCTTTAACATCGTCCTCAACAACTACGGGTGGCTTAATATCTTTCTGTCCCCTTATTGGAACACCCAGTATATGAGTTAGTTCATCACCCGTAGCGGATTCCTCACCAAGGCTGGACCCATTGGCGACCTTCAGGCTATTGGTCAGTCTTTCAAGTACGTGTTTGGCTTGTACTTGCAACATAGGGGCATGGCTAAGTAGTTGGTCTACTTCTGTCATGCATTCGCCAATTCTAAGTATGGCTTTTTCGAGATTCTGCTTGTTTTGCGACATAATACTGTTTTTATTGTAAAAATATATTAAAATGATAAAAGAAATATCAAAATGATATACTATTTTTGTCACAGCGAGGTGGAGCAGCGGTAGCTCGGCTGGCTCATTACCAGAAGGTCGCAGGTTCGAATCCCGCCCTCGCTACATTTTAAATAGAAGGATGAACAGCCCTAAAATGCCGACGGCAGGGCAACTGATCAGATTGAAACCTCCCAGACGTGGGAGGTTTTTTGTTTATCAGAAGTCATCATCATAATCACCCTCAACTGCCGAGTGGCTCCTGATACCCCCCTTCTTACCAAGCCGGAGCAGACACTGCGCGAGCGCGTCAGCTAGGTCCTTGAACTTTCCCCGGGGGAAATTCAGGATTCCTTGCCGCGAATCATTGTATAGTTTATCTGCGAGACTCTTCCGAATGTAACACATGCCTGACTCCGCCACTGGTGTGGCCATACGAGCACGAGCAATCTTATCTTTACCTCCGGATACCGGAACCTCTATAGCCGTGATGCCGTTTCTGACCAGTAGCAGCCGCACAGGGTTGCCATTTGCTTTGGCTTCAATAAAATGCGGTGCAGCTTTCGTTCTTATCCACTTGACGAGTTCCGGGGTCTCTTTCCACGCCCAGCCGATATCATCAATATAAATCCGGTGACCGATCTTCCCTGCAGTCACGTAGGCACTGGCAGCATTGGCATCCTCCTTGGTGTAAGCGGTGTCCCAATCACTACCGTACTGAGTCATGAATCGAGTTTCGGGGAAACTTTCATCCGGCACCTCAATGAACCACTTTTGCCAGATCAGACCACCGGCAGGTACAGGCCGTTGGCTTATCTGTCCGGCATAGTTGGCACTCCCCATGTCTGTGTACAGTTCCGCCAACACCTCAGCATCCAGTCTGACTTTATCGAGCAACCCCTCTTCATAATACTTGGCCAGGAACGCAGGCTTTACTCCGTCAATCACCTCTCCAGGCAGGCAGATGTGGTTGATCTTCTTATTCTTTTTATCCAGAAGGTGGGCAGTAGGGTCGCTGGCACTGAGCCGCTGCATGATGAGTACGGTAACAGAGATAGCTTTATCTACCTTCCTCGTATTCAAAGTACTGTCAATCAGGGTGCAGGCGTTCCGACACTCAGCTTCACTGGCGGCTTCCTTCGGGTTCAGCGGGTCATCAATGCCGATGTAATGGAAGTGTTTACCTGTGATACCACCACCAAGACCGGTGGCGTAAATCTCTCCCTGCTGGGTATTCTCAATGTGTGTCTTACTGTTGGAGTCTCGGCGTATAGCTACGTCGGGGAATAGTCGCCGATACTTGTCTGACTGTATAATATCACGGCACTTTTTGGAAAATCCCATCGCCACGTCATTGCTGTAGGAAAGGAGCAACAACCGGAGTGTGGGGTCCATAGCCCATGCGTAGGCAGGGAGCATCACGGACCATATAGTACTTTTACTGGTGCCCGGGGGAATGTTGATTATAAGGTCACTTTCCTTTTTCTCACGGGCTTTCAACCGCATCACTACCTCTTGTCCGACACTGCATAGGTATTTTATGTGCCAATTCCATACGGGTTCTTCCGGTATGATAACGTCCCAAAACTCCTGCACAAAGAAGAAAAAACCACCCATTCGGCGGCATCTTTCAGCTGTTGCAGCATCAATGTCAAGAGATATATTATTCGACTTTCCGGACACGGGCAGATATGATTTCGTCGAGGGTTTCATCAGACAACTGAGAGTAGTCAATACTGTGCTTGACAGTATTATTTATCTGAATCGGTTCTCCGTCAATTCCGGAGTGCTGAACCTTTTGAGGTACCGCCAAACCCTCCAACTTGATTATTTGATTCTGAACCCGGGATATAGCCATTATCCCGGCAGGGTGGCCATGAAACCTTTTCTGTAAGCTTTTCTCCAGCTTTTCAAGCTTCTTAACCATTTTGGCACGCTTAATCTCTATCTCGTCGCTTTGGTCTTTTACCCAACCTTCCTTCGCTTCCGTGATATACCGCTGCAATGTCCTTTCGGATATGTTCCACTTTGCAGACCGCTTAACCATATCAGGAAACCGCACGCCATCAATCAGCCATTTGCTTACTTGAAAAATGCGCGCCTCTTTATCTGATTTTCTCGGCTGATTATTCATTACAACAAAATTAGCGAATTGTCACTAAATATATCAAATTGATATAACAGACAGGAAGCGCATCTCACTACCGGTGGACGGGCTACAGCGAGGACCGCCAACGCACGAACCAAAGCTAAGTTACATAACATGTAGTTGATAGGACATTTGTCCTATAACCACATTATATAAAATAGCCACTACTCTGCCCGGCAATCTGTTTGTCTGTGGCTCTCGCACCCCGATGGCAGTTGTTCCTATAATTCATCTTATATTAAGCATCTACAGGCACCGAAATAAAATGTGTGCCTTTGCTGGCTTCGAGGTAAAAACATAAGATAGAAAATTATAGGACAAATACGTACCTTTGGCTTTCACGCATCCAAGCGGTACCAGCCGATGGTTACTAAGTAATAAATATTGATGTTAAGCAGGTAGCAGACAATCAACCATTCATCACACCTTGCTCA
>JAUHYD010000015.1 GCA_030426665.1 Bacteroidia bacterium
GATAGAGGTAAATTGCCGAATGATACTATATATTTTGCAGCGCAGTGCAGGTGTTTTTTAGCCGATTTTTATACAGCCTTGACTTTTTGGTTCTTTTGCGTCAAGGCAAAAGAATATATGAAAAAGCCATAATTCACTTTAAAATTAGCAATCGAATATCTGTTCTTGACTGTTGATGTATATTGTATCATCCTTCCATCAAGACTCCAACAAATAAGCAACACCCAAACCGGCCTTATAAAAATGGCGTTAAGAATAATGCCGAAATGAAGCGACCGCAAAATCTATGTACAGATATATTCAGTAGCCGCTAGTAAGCCCCTGTCGATAGTGGTAAATTGCCGAATGATACTATATATTTTGCAGCGTAGTGCAGGTGTTTTTTAGCCTATTTTTATACAGCCTTGACTTTTTGGTTCTTTTGCGTCAAGGCAAAAGAACAAATGAAAAAGCCATAATTCACTTAAAGTTAGCAATCGAATATCCGCTAATCGTAGTCTGCCGTAAGATGTGAGTTCGGCAAAGCCCTCGACGGACTATCTCACTGGGCCGTTCACGATTTTTTGGCGTGATTTTTGATGAGAATACTACAATAATCCAAACCCTTTCAATATGTCAGTTGCCAAAACAAATCTATCCTCGCGACTACCACTTTTTCGTAACGCATTCTAAAGCAACTTTTGCCCAATCATGGTAAAAAGTGCGCAATTTTTGCGCAATTTTTATTGTATAACTAATTTATTATCAATCTTTTAGATAAAAAATAGAATGCGTATGATAAGTGCGCAATTTTACAAAGTCGATGTATTGATATGTATGGTGTTGTGAATATGCTTACAATTTATTAAGCGAGCCGGATAGCAGCAATAGTCAAAAATAGTAGTAGCCGACTATGGGTAACTGTTGGCAATTTGTATAACCATTTGTCTGTTGTGATTTATACTTTTTGCCTGCTGTATTTTCCGTTAACTTTGACAACTTCAATATAGATAAATTATATGCTGCACTTTGATAGGTTTACGCTTGACAATGGTCTAAGGGTATTGGTACATACAGACAAAGCAACGCCGATGGTTGCCATAAATGTACTGTACGATGTAGGAGCAAGGGATGAGGATACCTCCCGCACGGGTTTTGCACACTTATTTGAGCATCTGATGTTTGGTGGTAGTTTAAATATACCGGAGTATGACGAGCCGCTGCAGATGGCAGGCGGTGAAAATAACGCCTATACGACCAACGATATTACCAATTACTATTTGCAACTACCGCTTCAGAATATAGAGACCGGCTTTTGGTTGGAAAGCGACCGGATGCTATCACTGGCATTTGGAGAGAAGAGCCTCGATGTACAGCGCAAGGTAGTATGCGAAGAGTTTAAGGAGCATTATCTGAACAAGCCGTATGGCGATGTTTGGCACGTACTGCGCAAGTTGGCATATACTACACATCCGTATCGCTGGCCTACTATCGGCAATTCGCTGAAAGAGATAGAAACGGCGCATCTGGATGACGTTAAGAATTTCTTTTTCAAGCATTACCGGCCGTCGAGTGCGGTATTGTGTGTAGCGGGCAACGTTACTAAAGAGCAGGTGGCTGCATTGGCCGAAAAATGGTTTGGCGACATACCGGCAGGTGAGCAATATGTGCGTTCATTGCCGCAGGAGCCGAGGCAAACCGAAGCCAGAGTTTTGAGCATGGAAGCAGATGTGCCGCTCGATGCTATATATAAGGCATGGCATATCGGAGGTAGACTTACGCCCGACTACTATGCTGCCGACCTGATAACAGAAATATTGGGCAGTGGTTACTCCTCCCGTTTGTACAGAAGGCTGGTTAAGGAGGAGCAACTGTTTAGTCATATCAACTGTTATCATACCGGTAGTCTTGACCCCGGCTTGCTGGTAATAGAGGGGAAAGTAACGGCAGGTACCACAATAGAAGCTGCCAACGAAGCGATAGAGAAAGAGGTTGCTGAGTTCCTGGCGAAGGAGTTTTCCGATATCGAACTACAAAAGGCTAAGAACAAGATAGAATCAATGATAGCTTTTGAGGATATGAGTTTGCTTAATCGTGCCAACAACCTTGCTTTTTACGAACTGTTGGGGGATGCCGGGCTGATAAACGAGGAGTGGGGCAAGTACAGTGCTGTTACGGTAGGGCAAATGCACAAAGCGGCACAAGAGATTTTCAGAGATGAAAACAGCAATACTTTGCTCTACCGTAAAAAGGCGGATGCAACTGTGGAATAGTATTAAAAATCAGTTAGTTATAATAATCGACTTAAAGTAGTAATGGGTAAGTTTACAGAAACAGGTTTCGACAATAGAATTACGTCGCTCTTTGGTATCCGGTATCCTATCATTCAGGGTGGCATGATATGGGCCGCAGGTTGGCGACTGGCATCTGCGGTGAGCAATGCCGGAGGATTGGGCATAATAGGGGCGGGTAGTATGTACCCGGAGGTGCTGCGAGAACACATAGAGAAATGTAAGCAGGCAACAGACAAGCCATTTGCGGTAAACCTGCCATTGCTTTATCCTTCAATAGAAGAACATATTGCTACAATCATTGAACTGAAGGTGCCGATAGTTTTTACCTCTGCCGGCAATCCTAAGAAGTGGACAGCTATGCTTAAGTCACATGGCATAATAGTTGTTCATGTAGTGTCCAGTGCTAAGTTTGCTCTTAAGTGTCAGGATGCCGGCGTAGATGCTGTAGTGGCAGAAGGCTTTGAAGCCGGTGGGCATAACGGCAGAGAGGAAACAACCACCCTATGCCTTATCCCTTCGGTAAGGGCTGCTATCTCTATTCCATTGATAGCGGCAGGCGGTATTGCTACAGGCAGGGCTATGTTTGCCATGATGGCGTTAGGGGCCGAGGGAGTCCAGATGGGAAGTCGGTTTGTATGTACGCCGGAGGCTTCGAGCCATGAAGGTTTTAAGCAATCTGTTGTGGCTGCAAAGGAAGGAGATACAGTGCTTACACTCAAGCAGTTAACGCCGGTCAGGCTTATTAGGAACAACTTTTATGAAGAGGTGGCGGCTGCTGAAAGTAGATGTGCTTCAACAGAGGAGTTGGGAACATTGCTTGGCCGTGGGCGGGCAAAGAAAGGGATGTTTGAGGGCAACCTCGAGGAGGGGGAATTGGAAATAGGGCAGGTCAGTAGTATATTATCGGATATACTGCCGGCGGCAGAAGTAGTAGCGCAGGTATGGCAGGAGTTTAAATCAGCAGCAGACACGCCGTTTACGCTATAATTTATGTGTGGTTTCGCCAACGTTATTGCGAATAAAAGCGTCTATATTAAATACAGTATGGAACACAATATGTAACGGAGACAGAAATACATATATGTGTACAGTTGTTGTGTAAAATAATCTTTAGTTGCTTTTCATAGATTGATATATATTTGTAAAGCATTTTTATCCTTATTCGGTAAAATTTATGAAAAAATTTTTAATCGTTTTTGCTTTTCTTATTACCTCTATCGGTGCGCAGGCACAATCGCCCATGTGGCTATTGCCGTCTGTTAATTTAGATGCCTGGTATCCTTTTTGTAGCGCAACAGATGTTTTAGACAGGACATTTACCGGGTACGATTTATTGAGTGCCAACATTACGGCAACTACAGACCGCTTCGGTTTTGCGAATAAAGCGTACTCCTACAATGGAGTAAATAGTGAAATGCATTATTCTACTACATTTCCTATTCCGATGTTTGGTATTGCAGACTTTACTTATTCATGCCATATCTATCCTACGGCTGCACAAGATGCTATTATTCTGTACAACGGTAATCCGACGATTGATGGTTTGGGAATCATAATGAATGACGGTACATTCGGTGGTGGTCCCGGAAATCAGGTATCTATATTATTTGGTGGGGTTAATCAGTCGATAGGCTTCCCTGTTACGCTTAATCAATGGCATCACTTACTACTAAGAAGAAATGGTAATAGCTACCTGCTGTATGTAGATGGTGTTCGTCAGGTCGTTTATATTCCTGTAGGCCTGCCCGCAAGCGGATACAACCCACCTACTACGGTGTTTCAGCTAGGTTTGGACATTAGTAGCGGCACAAAACCATTTGCCGGGAAAATTGACGATATAGCGATTTACAGTCGTCAGGTGTCAGATGTGGAAACCAGCCAGCTTCAAGACTTTAATCCAAATATTGTTTTTGAAATAGCCTCCGCTCCGGATACGGCAACATGCGATAATGTAATTCATTTGGGTGGTGGGATTGATACTTTAACCTATCCGAACAAGACGGTCGATCCGGTATTAGGTTATAAGTATACTTGGAATCCTTCGTCAGATACGACTACCACTTTTGATACTACATTTTTGTCTACACCGCAGCCGCCAATTAATATATCTTTGAAAATAGAAAGGATGTATTCTTGCCCGACTACCAGAGCAGTATTGGCCACCCATGTTATACCGAGCATTAATATTGGCCCTGACCAAACCGTTTGTGATGGAGATTCGGTGACGTTGAATCCAACACCTTCACCCGGTTTTACCCACTTATGGAGTACCGGCGATACCACCGGGTCATTGCTGGTTCGCACAACCGGTATCTATTCAGTGACTGTTGATAGTATGACAATTACCGGTTCAGACACAACGCATTGTTACGCCAGCGATGAAGCGAATATCGTTGTATCTCCTACCACTTATGTTTCTCTTCGATCAGATACATTGCTTTGTCAGGGAGGAACAGTAACCTTAAGCTCTCTCGATACGCCTTATACTGCGCCGATATACGAATGGAGCGATGGGGTAACAACTACACCTACTTTAGATGTTACTGCTACGGGTACCTACTGGCTTAAGGTTACCGATGGTGCGTGCTCGGCAACAGACACCGTAAATATTACCATTGTTTATGACACGGTTACGGTAGTTACACCAGACACCGCAATTTGTCAGGGAGCAACAATTGTGGCTACTGCTACTTTTAGCCCGGACATTACTTATCAGTGGACACCTACTTCCGGTATCCCTACGTCCGATATTGCTACGCCAACGATTACTGCAGACACTTCTGCCTATTATGTTGTTACGGCCAGCATATTATCCTGCAGGGCGAAAGACTCCTTCTTTTTGGATGTTCAGCCATATCCTTCAGTTAGCATAGGTGGCAATAGAAATGTATGTAAGTTTGACACGATACATATTACACCTACGGTAACACCGCGTTGGTATACCGGGTATTCCTACAATTGGACGCCTCCTACTTTCCTCGACGATGGTACAGCTCCTAATGTGGTCTTTACTGCGGGTGATACAACAAAACTGGTACTCACAGTAACAACTCCGGCCGGATGCTCCGGTTCTGATTCTGCCATCATTTACGTATATAACGGAAACTTTGCGTCTATGAACACAGATACTGCAATCTGCCCCGGCGATTCCGTTGTGTTGCAACCTCTTTCTACAGAGCCGGGGGTAACATATTATTCATGGAATCCACCTACTTACCTGAGTGATCCGTTGTCAGCAAATCCGGTAATTAAGCCTATCAACAATATTAATTATACAGGTATTGCGACCAGCCAGTATGGCTGTAAGGATACAGTAACTTATAGTATCACTGTGTTTCCTGCGGCGGTTGTACATCTTGAGGATTCGGTGGTGTTATTTCCCGGTGATGTTTACGAAATTTCTCCATCGTCAAACTGTACTTATTACTCATGGACCCCACACGTCGGGTTAAGTGATACTGGTATTTCTAATCCTATTGCGCGTCCGCCGGTAAGTACTAAATACATACTTACAGCAATGACGGAAGATGGGTGTTATACTGTAGACTCTATCGGGGTTAGGGTAGAGGACGAGTCAGTAATTTCTGTTCCTAATGCGTTTATTCCCGGGTCGGCTTACAACGGCAAATTGAAGGTGATTTTGAATGGTATTGCCAGACTCAGATACTTCAGAATTTATAATCGTTGGGGCGGGTTGGTTTTTGAAGGTAGAGACATAGATGAAGGATGGGATGGAACGCTGAATGACGTGGTACAGCCGATGGGTGTTTATATATACGAAGCAGAAGCGGTTACCGAAAAGGGTAAGATTCTTCGGAAGCAAGGCAACATTACGTTGCTCAATTAAGCACCCCTGAAAAGCATTTCTAAGACAGGGGTTTGGCAATTGTCAAACCCCTGTTGTTTGCAGTATTCCTAATAAGTCATAAATACATTAAATAGGTTTAGGTAGAATTGTTCCGGCAGTCGTTATGCAGGTATGGGAAGTAAGTGTGGAGACCGGGTTTTGCGCCGGTTTTGAATATTGTGCACGTACGGCTTGATTATTAATAGTACGCCACTCGCTTTAATGACCAGACCAAAACGCCACAAGGCAATATAAGTGCGGAAGTTGAAGGTGAATCCTCACTTGATTGTGCCGGCTTTGATTACCATTTTAGTCAGGGATGTTGACATGGCCGTCCAAAAAAATACTCCGGCCATTTACTGACCGGAGTACGTTACTTTTGATTGAATGAAGTTACTGTTACTTCTTATTTTCCTTGTCTTTGGCTTTTTTCTTCTCAATCATATCAATTAAACCAGCGATGTTGGAGTGGTCTAAGCGCTTACCCTTAATGATTTTCTTGTCATCGAGCAAGTAGATTGTTGGCGTACTATATACGTCAAATGTATTGTGGTAGTTGCTCGTATGATCATTGTCCCAGGTATTTATCCATTCGCCCATGTTATACTTCTTAATGAAATCGGTAATCTGGTCTTTTTCTCCTTCAGTGGCAACTGTAAATATCGTCACACCCTTTTTCTTCAGCACTTCCTGATACAAAGAGTCGATAGACGGCATTTCGTGCTTACAATGACCACAGGTAGGGGAGTAGAACAACACAACTGTATACTTGCTTTTTATTGTATGCAGGTCTTCTGCCTTGCCTGTTATGATGTTTTTCATTTTCAATTGGGGAGCGATGTTCCCGATAACATTAGGCGCGATTTTCTGAGCCCTGTCTATATACTTACTTAGCTCATCATTCTTAAGCCAGAATGCATCGCCCTTCATGTAATAGTTCTCTACGAGGTACACAAACACTTCGTCCATACCCATTACTTTGCTATTCTCTACATAGCGTGTAAGCCACCAAAGCGTATAGTGGAACATGTCTTTCGTTCCTTTTGTTTTCGCCAACAAGTCATCGGCTTCTTTCTCAATGCTATCGGTCCAAGGCAAAACTAACTTGCTGAAATATTCTTCAAGCCGCGCATCATATATCGGCGTATAAATCAGGCGATCGTCTCTGAAGTTAAACCCGTCCCAGAAATGAGATTTATAATAGCGGTAGTTAAATGTGGTGTCTTTTGTCTTACCGTCTTCCAGGTAGTGGTCACCCTCTGGAATCTTAGGTGTTTCGATGGCTCTGAATATTGTTGATAGCAAAGTGTTGGGGTATTGTGCAATATAGTCGCGGCGATACTTGTTTAGCTTTTCAGATTCCGCAACTGCTATTTTTCTTACTGCGGCTGTGTCCGCTTTTGTCTTGGCTTTTTCAAGTTTCTTTTTAAGCTTGTCTTCACCAATGCTGTATTCTTTCAGGTAGTTTACATATTCGCCAAAGCGCTTGTTTTCAGGTGAGTTTTTGTATTGAATACCATCCGGGATTTTATCAATAGGTGCAACAATAGTAATGTCGTCGCCCGCGTTCATTAATACTTCAAAGTTGGTTTTCATGTCAGAGAGGTACAGAATGTATATACCGCCAACAAATTCAGAGCTGGTACTACTCATCACGGCTGTGCCATTTTTGTCAAAGTAGGCAGAGTCTGTTTTGAAGATAGTCGGGCGGTTTTTCCCATAATAATGTGCCAGAAATACCATCGAGTCCTTAACTCCCGGCATCTTTAAAACCAGATGGTAGCCATTTTTGGCAAACAACTGCGTTGCGAACGAGGTAAGTAGTAATGCAGTAATTAGTGAAATTCGCTTCATACTCTTTTTGGTTTTTAGTTTGGTCCCGGTCCAGTCGGGAAATGCTAAATAAAATGGTTAATTCAAGAACTCAAAAATAGCCTTTATAGTTGTTAGAGTATCTAAAACTTTCACTCATGTATCTAAAATTCACAAAGTTTTATAATTTATCACGTTTATCTTGTTACAGATAAGTATGGTTCCGATAAACGCGAATTTACGTGTACTAAGCTATAGTTGGAGTGTATATACCCAATACCTGAGACCGAATCGATTTGGAATTTCGTATCTCATGCAAAAGCCCAGGCTTTCATATAGTTTCCGGGCAGCCTCCATGATTTCTGATGTGTGCAACGCAATAGTGTGCTCTCCCATACCACGCGCGGCTTCAATGCACTGAATAGTCAGTTTACGGGCAATGCCATTTCGCATAAAATCAGGAGCAACGCCAACCATTCTTAAATAGCTCCAATTTGCGGGGTATATATCCCATGGATTGCCACTAGGGACCAGAAACGCCATACCTACAATATCACTGTCATGAATACACAAGAACGAGGCAGACTTCTTTATCAGGTCTTCCCACATAGCGTCGACGGAAACGGCATTTTGAAGGGTAGTGAGGTTTTCGGGGGTAAGGTGAGGAGCGTGACTGCCGTAAGCGTCTAGCGCCAGGAGCTTAAGCGCCGGTATGTCTGCCAATGTTGCTGCGCGATAATCGAAATTGTATAATTGTTTACTCATGGCATTATATCGGTTCTATGGTTGTGGAACCGGCAACGATATTATTCAAGGCACTAAGTAATAGTAGTACCTCATTGCGGGTTTCCTCGTCGGTAATAACGCCTTCCTTACTGATTTTAGTTTGTGCAAATGGGATGATTAGTTGGGTTTCGTCGCGAATGTCTGCTTCTATTATCTTCAATGTTTCCATGAGTGCATTGTGTCCTTTTTGTCCAACGGATGAAGCCGTAATCAATGCTGTTGGCTTTTGGGAGAATTCATTGGACGAAACCACCCAGTCAATTGCGTTCTTGAGCGAACCGGGAACACCCATGGCATATTCCGGTGTGCAGATGATGATGGCGTCAGCTTTCCGTAGCATAGTCCGGAAAGATGCAACCGTTGCAGGTGGGGCATCTGTGTTCAGGTCAGGGTTGAAGTGCGGTAACTCAGATATGCTATTGAATATTTGTACGTTGAAGGTATCCTTGGTCAGCGATTGAATGGCGTGAATGAGATTCAGGTTGGTTGATTTTTCTCTGGTGCTGCCGGATATGGCGATAATGTTTTTCATAGCGTTTGAAGTGAACTGACTCTTTTTCAAAAAAATAAAGGTATCAATAATGGAGCAGACCGGATTTATTCCCCGGTAGGGGCTACTGTTAACACTATGTTGATATTTATCTGAAATAAAACGTGAATTGTCGTACTTTTGCACCTGAATTATTCCTGATTGCTTACATAGTATCGATGTTGCAGCAAGAGACAATAGGAGCCAAAGAAAATATCAGCGTAATTGCACGCATTAAGGATTATAGCCAACTGCTGAAGCCAAACCTCAGCGGCATGGTGGTATTCAGCAGTGTAATCGGTTATCTGATGGCGCCGAATGTTGCGTTCAGATGGAATGATTTCGGCGTTTGGCAACAGATAATTACCCTCTTTATCGGTGGTATGATGGTTACCGGTGGTGCCAATACCATTAACCAGATATTAGAACGTGACAGTGACCGGCTGATGAAGCGTACAAAAATGCGCCCGTTGCCGGATGGCAGAATGGGAGATACCGAGGCATGGATTTTTGCCTGTGTGACCGGACTTCTCGGAGCTGCAATGCTGTCTTATTTTTTCAATTTACAGGCCGGGATGTTGAGTTTGCTTTCTTTGTTGTTATATGCATTTGCATATACACCGATGAAGAAAGTACATCCGATTGCGGTATTTATAGGCGCTATTCCGGGAGCTTTACCTCCATTGATTGGGTGGGTAGCTGCAACCGGCAGTATAGACGCAGGAGGGTTTGTATTGTTTTCTTTGCAGTTTTTCTGGCAGTTTCCGCATTTCTGGGCGATAGCATGGGTAGCGTTTGATGATTACAGCAATGCAGGAATACGCATGTTGCCGACAAAGGAAAGGGAAACACGCTTTACCGCGGTACAATGTATCATGTACAGTTTGGTGCTGATACCAATGGCAATGGTTCCGCTGGTGCTGGGCATGACCGGAATGATTGGTATGTGGGTCTGTGTGTTATGCGGCGTTATGTACCTGGGCGCTTCTATAGCGTTCTACATTAAGAATGATTACAAGTCTGCAAGGCGAGTTATGTTTGCATCTTTTATTTATTTACCGGTAGTTTTATTGGCATTGATAATAGATAAGGGTTGATTTTAGGAATTGAGGCGGTGCCTTTGTATGGGGTGTTTTGTAAAACAGAGTAAAACGATATGGCGGTAGGGACGTTAAGGAAAAAGATTCATCCACAGAAGTTTATGATGTGGGTAGCGATGGGGAGTATGGCGATGGCATTCGCCGGTCTTACCAGTGGGTATGTTGTTCGTCAGGCGCAGGGCAATTGGCGTTATTATGAGTTGCCGGCAATGTTTTGGTACTCGACTATTGCAATAGTAATAAGTAGTGTAACAATGATTTTGGGGGTGAAGGCATTTAAAAACAGAGAAATGCCGAAGTTCAGAATATTGATATCTATTACGTTAATATTGGGTGTGTTGTTCGGGGTGTTGCAATATTGGGGTTTTTATGATTTGTACCACCAACTACAACAAGTGAGAATAAATGGAGAGACGCTGAATGAGTCGGCACCGGTACGTGTGGACGGAAACCCCAGTGAATCATTTTTATTTGTCATTGCAGGTTTGCACCTTGCGCATCTTTTTGGTGGGATTATTGCATTATTAATTGTATTTTTCCGCGCATTTAGAACTCGGGTGAAGGTTTATAATGCAACAGGATTAGAGATTGCCGCCACTTATTGGCACTTTGTGGATATATTGTGGGTATATTTATTTGTATTTTTTCTGGCAAATCAATAAAATTGTTTCGAAATTCGCACCCGAATCACAACTAACACACTTTAAAACAGTTTATGTCACAGTCAACAGTAGTTACTTCAGCACCTAAAGAGAATATCTGGGAAGGTGGTCGCTCACCCTACAACGTGAGTTATGGAAAAATGATGATGTGGTTTTTCCTATTGTCAGATGCCCTTACATTTGGTGCATTGCTGATTTCTTATGGTACCACCCGTTTTTTCAGCGCGGTATGGCCGGATGCCAATGAGGTATTTAAAGCGTTCCCTTTTGCGGGACATGCTTCTCTTCCTCTACTTTTCGTGAGTTTAATGACGTTCATACTCATCATGAGTTCGGTAACTATGGTGCTAGCTGTACATGCCGGTCATTACGGAGATAAAAAGAATGTAGCCAAATGGTTGGTATGGACCATTATAGGTGGTATTTGTTTCCTTGCGTGTCAGGCGTGGGAGTGGACGCACCTACACAGCGAGCTTCATGGCTTGTGGGGTACCTTTACTGACCCTGCTACTCCTACGAGTAAATTTGCGCATTTCTTCGATCCACATGTTGCGGGTCACGTACTTGACACTCAGCCGATGATGGCAATGCAATCTACACACAACTTCTTCAATTACTTTTTCACTATAACCGGTTTCCATGGTGGTCACGTTACTTCCGGTGTTGTTTTCAACATCCTGTTGTTGGTAAATACAGTTAATGGTGTTTATGAGCGTCGCGGACATTACGAAATGGTGGAAAAAATCGGTCTGTACTGGCACTTTGTAGATTTGGTATGGGTATTCGTATTTACTTGCTTCTATCTGTTATAATCGATACAATAACTGAAATTCACAACTAATTCATTATTCAAAATAACATTATCAAATGTCAGCACATACTCATTCAAATAGCATTCAGGACTTATACGAAGGCGATCAGTCGAAATTGTATTCCGGTGTATTAGCCCATCATAGCGATGTTAACTCTTCCGAAAGCAAGTCGCAGGTCAAAAAAATCTGGAAAGTATTCTGGATACTTTTAGTTATCACTGTTATAGAAGTAATAGTAGGTATGTTTTTTAGTCACTCGATGCCGAAAGGCCTTGTGAACTTCTTTTTTCTGGCGCTCACAATATTGAAAGCCGGTTATATCGTTGCAATATTTATGCACCTTGGCGATGAGTTTAAAGGATTTATTGTGACGGTGTTAGTTCCTTTGGTGCTTTTCGTATGGTTTATTATTGCTTTCCTTGCTGATGGCTCTTCCTGGTTGCATATGAACAACGAATCACCTTCACGTGAGCAAATAGAAGCTGTTGCACCACATACAAAGTAATGAGTAAGAAATCAAATACCAGATTTATAATGGGATTAGCGGTAGCCTTTTTGCTGCCGCTTTCTTTTTTTCTGATTGCGCGATTGTTGTCAAAGGACAGTATCAGACTGCCATCACGATATGGGGTGGAGCGGGTAGATAGTGTTATGGTAGATGGAAAGCTGCAAACTGATACTGTATACCGGAAGGTTGCTGATCTGACATTGGTAAATCAGTTGGGGAAGACCGTCAGCATTAACAAGGACCTTGAGGGGCGAATAATGGTGATTGACTTTTTTTTCGTTTCGTGTCCGACCATTTGCCCAAAACTTACCGGCAATATTACCATGTTGCAAAAAGCCTTCAGGAGAGATACAAAGCGCGAGTATGGTTTAGACAAAGCTGTACAGTTTTTGTCGATTTCGGTTGATCCTGAGCATGATACTGTGGCCGCGTTGCGTGCATATGCCGACCGTTATAATGCTGACCATGACAGATGGTGGTTTCTGACGGGTGACAAACGCAGCATTTACAATTTTGCACGGAATGAGCTAAAGCTGGCAGTAGGAACCGGAGATGGTGGCGTTGAGGATTTTATTCATACCGAGAAACTGGTGCTAATTGACGCGGACCGACATATTCGTGGGTATTATGACGGACTGGATACTGTGCAGATAAAGAAGTGCGCCGATGACATAGTTTTGTTGACAATGGAAAAAGATAAGCCGGAACGTAACTCAGGCAACAGATAACTTTTTGACATTTTTATTACTCGTATAATAAGTTGCGATAGTCGGTTACAGATAATTTACAATTAGATTTGCAGCAATATGCTGACACCTGTTTTAAAGAAGAACGATAAGAAAGCGCGACTACTGATTCTTACAGTATCGTTTGTGGTTTTTGCTGCTGTAGTACTATTACACAAAATAAAAATTGATGTCGATTTTGGTTTCGATGTTCATCTTTTTGCATTGGCAAATGCTATTATTAATTCAGTGGTGACCGTCTTGCTGATACTTGCATTGGCGGCGGCAAAGAAGCGAAACTTTGAGGCGCATAAGAAAATGATGTTGGCGGCTATTATGTTGTCCGTTTTGTTTCTTGTTTCGTATATATGTCACCATATGTTTGCCGGAGATACAGCATTTGGTGGTAGTGGCGCTATGAAGAGTATTTATTATTTTATATTGCTTACTCATATTCCATTGGCGGCTATCATTCTTCCCTTTATTTTATTTACAGCATACAGAGGCCTTACCGGAGAGTATGCCAAACATAAAAAGCTTGCCAGATACACGTGGCCGCTGTGGCTATATGTAAGTATAACAGGTGTGCTGGTATACGTCTTTATTTCCCCTTACTACTAGGCTAATGTGTTTGTTCGATTGTATCGGACGTAGAATTGATATTTGCTGCAATGTCTTCAGCGAGTCTGTTTATTTCACTGTTATATTTTGCTAGTTCGTCATTATATGAATCTGTGTGTTCGGCAATTTTCTTACAAAATACTTCGTATGATTTAATCCGTAGTTTGCAATAGCGGATGAATGCCCGGTTTCTTTTATGGTCTTTTGTCGATTGTTGCTTTTGGTCGAGTCCCTCCATAAGTGTAATGCATTCGTTCCAGTAGTATATTCCGCGGTTTTTCAGCTCCGCTATTACTTCTTCATCCGGTGTGCTTTTGGGCATTTTGAACACCTCTAAAGCCATTGATTCCAGCCATCTGAATCGTTGTATTTCGTCGACTTTTACCTGTGCAACTACTTCATTGAGTTTGCGGGAGACAGGCGGGACAAGAGCATTAATCGTCATGTAAGACAAGCCGGAGACGACTAATATGTTGATGGCGGTGATTAAATATTTTAGATGTCGGGTGTTTGTTTTTTTAGTTCAAATAAGCTGATAGCTCCGACGAGCAAACCTGTCGATAACCCACCTATATGGGCAGCATTGTCTATTCTGCCATCAATGCCGGACATCAATGCATAAGCAACAAATATGAGTGAGCCGGCCAGAAGTGGTTTCTTGGCTGATTTGTCTACAAGGTTTGCCAGTAGTAAGATTATTAGTATTCCGTACAATCCCAGAATTGCACCGGACGCACCAACACTTATAACGTTGTCGAGCCAGATGAGACTTAACACACTTGCTCCAATGCCACTCAAAATATAAGCAAAAACAAACCGCACCTTGCCGATGCGTGGTTCTAAAAGCGCACCGATGTAGATGAGGATAATCATGTTTGTAAGCAGATGAGCAAAACCTATATGGACGAAGTTGCACGTGAATAATCGCCACCATTCACCTCCTATAGTCGATTCCCGGGAGTTGCCACCCCATTGCACCAGGCTATTGTTATCTGGTGAGAGTCCACTAATACCGCTGAATAACATCAGTAGAAACACCATAGTATTCAGTACTACAATAATTGGGGTTACAAAATACCCATCGACCGGCGCGAAAATTGCAGCGAAGCTGGAAAATCTGTTTTGTTTGGCGGGCAATTCTCCTGCCAGTAGGTCGAATGTATCTATTGTGTATTCCTTCTTGAGTATCTCATATCTTTCCGCTAATTGATCTTCTGTTCGCATTTTTGAGATAGACGAGAAAATCAGCAATGCCTGTTTGGTGTTTTTCTTATTCCTTCCCCAGTCGGTAAGGATAGAAGTATTAGATGTGCTCTCAATAATCAGTTCGTCTTCAATGAGCTTTATTTTGACTGTTTGAGTCATAGAAATTCCGTCGCTTTTTGTCTCAGCGATGATGCCACTATCGCTTAGGTACGTGATATCCCAATTCAGCACAGCCGCCGTTTCGGCGGCAACGACCATAAAGTACTTCGTAGGTGTATGAAGAAGTGTTTGTTTGAGAATATGCCGGGGGGTAAAACCTATAGCCATTGGAGGGTGGGGTACGAGGTGTTGTTTTTTGTTTTATATAGTAAAAGTAGGAAAATGAAAAATAATACTTTATTAAAACAACGGAAAACAAATTGACCTATCCCGACGATTATCTGATTGAAATTGTTTTGAAGCTTTTTCCATCGCCCAAAATCGCTGTAGCGCTATTGGTTTGCAGTCTTTGTTTGAGATTTAGTGTGTCGTTCAGGTTCTGTATGCCAAGTATCTTAATCGTGTCATTACGGTCATATGCAGGGAATGTCTTTGCGATGCCTGCGGCAGATGGCATGCTTAGGAAGTTGATTTTTACCGTTATGTCGTCAGGGTAGCCTATGTTATTAGTTACTACGAGTGGTATATGCTGTTCTTTGGCGCGCATAATCGCTTTTTTTGTTGCGCAATAAATACTCAGCTGATTTTTGTATTGGTCATAAGTTATTATTTGCAGGCATGCAGTAATGATATTTCCTGCAAGAGCCAAAGTGATAATAATGCCAATAATTCCGGCACTTTTTCGTAGTCTGTTTTTGTGAGCAAGTAGCGCTTGGTTGAGTGAATAAGAGAGGAGCAAAGAGAAAGCAGGAATGACAAATGCGCTAAACTTTGCTTCGCCAAGGGGGATTAATCCACCGAAATAAATGATAATCACTAAAATAGGCAATGCTGATGCGTAGGCTACCATCCATTGCAGGTTATTCATGTTCCGTTTTTTTATACGGATTATTGTTTCTGTAAGCGCAAATAAGAGAGCAGTGATGGCTAAGGCAGAAAAGATTATTTCAAAAACGAAACCTGCCCCGATTTTTGCGAAGAATGACCATATTCTGTGAAGTATGGTTGACATAGGTGTGGTATCCGTAACCAGAAATCCACTCCAAAAACCGTACATGTTTCTGTCATTCAGCAGTTGCCTGACATCAACTAAGTAAAATATTAAGCAGCCCAACAGGGAAGAAGCCAGCGGTGCTAGCTGATACAGGTATGTTTTACTTTTATCTGTATTGGACCGAGGCGTTAGTAAAAGGCGAAGAGGTATAATAACATAGATAGGGGAAACGGCAATTGGGTATGTATAACTAAAAAAAGGAGCCAAAAGGAAACTGGTACACAATAGCACGTACCTGAGGTTATATTTGCTTCCGTCGGATTTCAGGTGCAACAAGCTATGAAGTTGATAAATAGCAACAACCGACATTAGCAGCTCCATTTCGTAATGCTTTACCTGGTTCAGATAGTCGATAAACATAGGGTTGGCCGCGATGATCAAGACAAAGAGGCTATTAAAAGCGTTATCCTTTAATACTCGGTCTTTTAGCGAGTATGCAAGTGTGACTGTTGCAATGCCAACCATGTAGGAAGGTAGCCTCAGTGAAAAATAACTGTAGTTAAATAGAGCAGAGAACCATTTTATAAGCTGCAAGTAAATGCGCGGAAACTGTTGGGTAAAGTCGAGTTGCCCCCACAGTTGATTCGCAGACTTAAATTTCAGATTATAAATAAGGCACCACTCGTCTCTCCAGAATGGTCTTAATTCAAAAAATGCTGCCATTAAACCCCATGCAAGCAAGCATATTATGGCGATAATTGAAATCGTGTTTATTGATTTTTTAAGGGTATTCACGTTTGGTGTTGGGTAGTGTTATTATTGCCGTGCAAAAATTATGCCCTAAATAGCGAATTGAATCCTTGATGTTCTTTTTTCATTTTATACTGCTGATAAATACTCAGGAGATTTATGTCATACCTTTGTGTTTAAATAATTTATACTTAACAAACGTACCAAGTGCTAGATAAGAACAATAAAATAGAACAAGAACAAAAAGCCATACTGATAGGTTTGGTTTATAAAGAGCAGACAGAGGAAATGACGAAGGAGTACCTTTTAGAGTTGGCTTTTCTGGCTGAGACTGCAGGAGCCGTGTCGATAAAGACTTTTATTCAAAAATTACCCAAGCCGGATAGCAGAACATTTGTCGGCAAGGGTAAGCTCGAAGAAATAAAAACGTATGCAATTGCGAAGGGTGCGACGTTGCTGATATTTGACGATGAGCTTACGGGGTCCCAGATAGGCAACATAGCCGAAGCGACCGGTATCCGTACTATAGATAGGAGTGACCTTATTCTGGACATATTTGCAAGTAGGGCAAAGACCGCCCAGGCAAAGGTGCAGGTAGAGCTGGCGCAGTATCAATATATTCTTCCTCGCCTGCGCGGTATGTGGAAACACCTGGAACGTCAGGGTGGAGGAATAGGTAGCAGAGGTCCGGGAGAAACAGAGATAGAAACGGATAGGCGTATAGTAAAGGACAAAATATCGCTATTGCGCAAACGCCTTGTAGAAATAGATAAGCAGGCTCATACTCAGCGCAAAGAGCGGGGGGAATACATACGGGTAGCTCTGGTAGGTTACACCAATGTTGGTAAGAGCACACTAATGAATATTATCAGCAAGGCAGAGGTATTTGCAGAAAACAAGCTATTTGCCACGCTCGATACCACTACGCGAAAGGTAGTGTATGAGCAGACCCCGTTTCTACTTAGCGATACGGTAGGGTTCATACGCAAGTTGCCCCACCACTTAGTGGAGAGTTTTAAAAGTACACTTGACGAAGTGCGGGAAGCAGACTGCCTGTTGCATGTAGTTGATATATCCCATCCGGGATATGAAGACCAGATGGGTGTTGTGAATAAAACACTTCAGGAGCTTAAAGCGTTTGACAAGCCGATACTTACAATTTTCAATAAGATGGATTTGTATGAGGAGACAGTCTTCGACCCGTGGTTAGAAGAAGATGTGAAAAAGGAAATGCTCACCCAGTTAGAAGCTCGCTGGCAAACCGAAACCAACAATTCTGCCATCTTTGTATCGGCAACGGAGCGCAGAAATATTGATGGGTTGCGGAACACAATTCTTAATCGTGTGAAAAAGCTATACGAAGAACGTTACCCTTATCTGACTAAGTTTTATTGATAGCTGATGTAGGAGTGCATCATCGCAATCTCCTTCAAAATTGTGGATATCTTCTTTTTGAAATCGGAAACCGTATTTCATTTTCGTTTACTTTTGATGTATTAAATAATATTCAAAAAAGTAAGTAAAATGGCAGACGAAAAATTAAAGGTTTTAAAACTTGCGCTCGACAAGATAGAGAAGGATTACGGCAAGGGCTCAGTAATGATGCTCGGAGAAAAGCGTAAAGAAAAGATTGATGTAATCAGCACCGGTTCTATTGGTTTGGATGTTGCGCTTGGTGTTGGTGGGTTACCGGTAGGTAGGGTAGTAGAGATATACGGACCGGAGTCTTCGGGTAAAACCACGATTGCCATACATACTATTGCACAGGCGCAAAAGAAAGGTGGTATATGTGCCATTATAGATGCAGAACATGCTTTTGATGCGGGATATGCACGCAAATTGGGTGTAGATGTAGATAGTCTGATTATTTCACAACCGGATTATGGTGAGCAGGGGCTGGAAATAGCTGATAGATTAATATCCTCAGGAGCGGTAGATGTTGTTGTAATTGACTCTGTAGCTGCACTGGTTCCGAAAGGTGAGCTTGAAGGCGAAATGGGTGAGAGCAAAATGGGCTTGCAGGCAAGGCTGATGAGTCAGGCATTGAGAAAGCTTACTGCTACCATATCCCGTACAGGTTGTTGCTGTATATTCATTAACCAGCTTCGTGAAAAAATTGGCGTGATGTTCGGTAATCCGGAAACGACTACCGGAGGTAACGCGCTTAAGTTTTATGCGTCTGTTCGTTTAGATATTCGTAGAATCAGCCAGATTAAGGATGGCGATCATGCAAGTGGAAACAGAACGCGTGTAAAGGTGGTTAAAAACAAGGTTGCACCTCCATTCCGTCAGGTAGAGTTTGATATAATTTTCGGAGAGGGTATCAGTAAGATTGGTGAAATTATTGACATGGGAGTTGATTTGAATATACTGCAGAAGAGCGGGTCCTGGTTTAGCTACGGTGAAAGCAAAATTGGCCAGGGAAGAGATGCAGTGAAGCAGTTTTTGAGGGATAATCCTGAGGCGGCTGATGAAATAGAAGCTAAGATCAGGACTGCGTTGCAAGTAGTGGAATAGGATTAATTGGTATGGTTTTTGTATTTGAAGATAGCGTTGTACTCTTTGCAACGCTATTTTTTTGCCATATTGTCGTACGGTTCGGTGCTTTTTGCGCTAAAACTTTAGGCATTTGTTGACATTTGACTTACTAAATTTGGCGATTGGAGTTAATTGTGTATTTAAACCACCCCGGATGAAGGCAAAGTATTTACTTTTTTATCTTATAGTAGTGACGGGGATTGCCGCGTGTAGCAGCAAGAGCCGAAAGTTTAACATTCTTGGGAGTATAGAAGGGATGCCGCCACAGACTGTGATTTTAGAACAGCTCGGCGCAAATGATGTCGTGTCGGTAGTGGATACGGTACAAACTAATGAAGATGGGAAATTTGAGCTGTCAGGAGATGCCCCGGAACCCGGATTATACAGACTTCATTTTAAGGACAATAAATTTATATTGCTTTCTATAGATAAGGGAAATATCAAGGTCGTAGGCAAGTGGAATTCGTTGGAAAACTATACAATTTATGGCTCTCCGGGTTCTGAACATCTCAAGCAGTTTCTCGCGGTTTTCAGGGAGCGGGTAAGAGACTTTAATACAATGAACATAGTGCTGGATACACTTCGTTCAAGAGGAGAGGATAGCTTGCTGGCACTAGCCCAGAAAAATTATCAGGAGATGAATCAGGAGTTCACGCAGATAATTGAAAATTACGCTGACACTGTGCCTTTTCAACCAAATGCAATATTTGCGGCGAGAATACTTAATTCGAATAGCGAGATGGTATTCCTAAGTTCGTTTGCCCAGAGTCTGGACAGGAGATTTCCGGGTACCAAGTTGACCAGAGAGTTTGCTGACTATTTCTCGAAAATGAGTCTTAAGTCAAGAGGGGCGTCTCAGGTTCAACCTCAGTTTGTAGAGGCCGGATCTATGGCACCGGAATTGACACTGCCTGCCGCTGATGGAACTATGATTTCATTATCATCGCTCAGAGGTAAATATGTATTGCTTGACTTTTGGGCATCGTGGTGTGGCCCGTGCAGAGCCGAGAACCCTAATGTGGTTGCTGCCTACAATAAATACAAAGACCATAATTTTACGGTTTACGGCGTATCTCTGGATAACGATAAAGAGAAGTGGGAGCGTGCAATAGCAGAAGACGGACTCACCTGGACTCACGTTAGTGACCTGAAGGGGTGGTCTTCGGTAGGAGCTGTTATTTACTCCATTAAATCTATTCCCAGTAATGTATTGATAAACCCTGACGGGATAGTGGTTGCGAAAAATCTGAGAGGTGCGCAACTGGATGATATGCTGGCTCAGGTAATGGACGTAGATACGGAGAAATAGTAAGTTCGTGTTTTGAGTTATAATATCAGCAGACCTACTTTAAACAAAGTATTTATTGGTTTGTTCGAGATAAACAGCTCAAAGTCCTCAAACCCTTCAGATTCATACATATCTTTCATGTCTTGCAACGTCAATGGCTTTAGGTTATTGACCGAGAATTTCTCAAGTGTTGTCGCAAGCCAGTTGCCCTGAACGTCGCTAAGCTTAATGGTATGGGTAGTTTGTTTGGTATAAAATGTCAGGCTGCACATTTCCCATTGATTGCCTTTATGCGACTTGGTGTAAATACTCGTCTCGGGTTTGTTACCGATCCAGATAACTTTTGCACTCATTTTTTCAGCTGCATATTCAGGTTCTTTCAGCGTATCTGAAATGAAGTTGGCAGGGATAGTTGTCTTCGGAACTTTGAAGTCAAACCACTTATGCAACGGGAAGTCGAGACACATCCCATGCATATAGTTGTGCAACGACTTCTTGAGGCCGTGTGCAAACAGCTCATGATCCGCTCCTGTGGGGTCCGTATGAGGTATGTCATTGTTGGCAAACGTTCCCGTTTCGGAGGTCTTTTTCTCGACTTTGTAAAGTTCCGGCTCCAATCCTACGGGGCTATGTGCGGTCATTGTAAACAGGTGCCAGAATGCAGATTGCATGACCCCGGCTGCGAACATTTGTCGAACCATTTCCAAAGAGTCGATAGTTTCTTGCACGGTCTGTGTAGGGAAACCATACATGAGATAGGCATGCACCATTATGCCTGCATCGCTGAAGTTTTTATTTACTCTCGCTACCTGAGCAACGGTTATCCCTTTTTGTATCAATTGTAACAATCGGTCGGAGGCAACTTCCAGGCCGCCCGAAACGGCAACGCACCCGGAGGCTTTGAGCAGCAGACATAAGTCTCTTGTAAAGCTTTTTTCGAATCTGATATTTGCCCACCAGGTCACGGCCAGCTTTCGGCGGATTATTTCTATTGCCAGCGCACGCATCAATGCCGGCGGCGCTGCCTCGTCAACGAAGTGGAATCCGCTGTCTCCCGTTTGGGCAATGAGTTCTTCCATCCGGTCACAAAGTACTGACGCTGTTAATGGGTCATAACGCTGGATATAGTCGAGTGAAGTGTCGCAAAAAGTACACTTTCCCCAATAGCATCCATGAGCCATGGTGAGTTTGTTCCATCGGCCATCGCTCCACATACTATGCATGGGGTTGGCAACTTCGATTGCGGATATGTATTTGTCTAACGGTAATCCTGTGTAATCCGGTGTGCCGACCTGTCCTTGTTTATAGTCGCCACAGTTTTGGTTGTTTATGTAAGTGACTTTGCCGTCTCTCAAAATAAATGTTCGTTTCAGTTCGTCTTCGCCAATTGTGCCTTCTACATATTTTATCAGACATTCTATCGGGGCTTCCCCATCATCTAAAGTGACAAAGTCTACAAATTCAAATACTCTGGGGTCTGATAGCGACCGGAGTTCTGTATTTGCAAACCCTCCGCCCATAGCGACTTTGATGGTAGGATGGTGTTTTTTCAGCCACTGGCCACACCGTAGTCCTGCATATAAATTGCCGGGAAATGGAATAGAAAGTGCAACAATATCCGGTTTGTATTTTGTGATGTTCCCGGAAAGCGTTTTTATAAGTAAATTGTCAACATAGGTTTGCGGCTGTTGCAACGCGTGGTACAGCTCATCAAATGAATTGGCGCTCCTTCCCAATTTTTCGGCATATCTGCTGAATCCGAAATGACTGTCAACACATTCTTTTATCAGGTCTGATAAATCTTCGAGGTATAGCGTAGCCAGGTGTTTTGCGTAATCCTGAATACCCATGTTGCCAAAGGCTTGTTTCATCTCTTCTATCTGTGCAAAACGGGATGCTTCCGGAAGAAAGTTTCGGCGACAAATGTAGTGTGCCAATGTAGGGTTTTTGCCCTGAAGAAACTCGACGACTGGGTCTATTGAGTTTATATAGTCGCTTTTTAGTGCAATGATGCGGCGCGTGTTTTCGTTGTTGGGTATTTCTCTTGTTTCTATTTCTTGAAAAAGTTGCTCCAGTCCTGACCCGGAGAACAGTGAAAGCGTAACCTCGATACCCAAATCGGCCTGACAAGCATCGATACCTTTTGTGTTTAGAAACCCTTTTAGGTATGCAGTTGCCGGGTAGGGGGTATTGAGCTGAGTAAACGGAGGTGTAGTAAGAAATACGCGTGCGTTCAATTCATTGTCCTTTAGCTACAAATGTAATTGAAAAGGTTTGGATAAGCTGTAACAAACAACCTGGGGGGGATACTTGATGTTACGAATATTCAACAATGGGTTCATAGCCTTAATGGCAAGTTTGTGCTCGTAAGGTTTGTCTGGTTTTTATTAATGAGTATTGCCCCGGTCAAACGCCTGTAGCAATCCGATTTCGTGAAGCGTACTTTTTGATTGTTTTAACCGAATTTAATTCGAAGATCTCGGGCGCATTTTAGAATCTGCATCCAGCATTCTGAAAATCACACCATCCAGAACTACATAGATGCATATCCCATCAAATGCAAGTACATCCGTCATTTTGTATGTTTTTCCGTTTTTAGATTTAGTAATTGATGAAATTGTAATTTCATATACGCTATCTACTCTGATACCCAGATTTCTCTTGCTGAGATCGAAGTTGTCTTTCGCATAGTTTTCGGAGTTTTTCTTTGTTACCGAAAACTTAGGTTCATACAAAGTGCTTTTATACATCCGAATACTGTCTGAGGTAAAACATACCTTTTGCTTTGAGTATCGTTTTATCTCTTCCTCTTCTAGTCCATAAATTGTTGAATATTCATGGCTAAATGCTCGCCAGCACTTCATCAGGGATTTAACTACATCAGTTGAATCAGTAGTCTGTGCGAAGCAGGTTTTGGAAAATGGCATAACCATTAATATTGCCAAAACGGATAAGTGTCTTTTCATTGTTATCTATTTTTATAAATACGTATTTTCCTTTCGGGTTGATAATTTGCTTCATTCCTCACTTTCATTTCGTCTTTCCGTCTGTTTATTAACCCCTTCATCACACCGGGTGCCTTTGAATGCACAAATCTCATCCAGTCCTTGCGCAATTGTTCGAAATCGGCTTCGGTGTTTATGTCGTTAACAATACTGGTCGCTTTGGAAAAACCTCCCAGATTGTAGGCGAGCATTGTCAATGCATCGAATTCTTTTTGCGTCAGCGGTACGTTGATATACTTTTTTACCTGATTTTCATACGTCGGGACTTTCTGTCTCATCAGCCGCTCTGCCTCATCCCAGGTAACACCTTTTTCCCACTTGTTGCCTTCACTATACGGGACAAAAAAGCCAAAACCAATGGTTAGTCCCCCGTCGCCGAGCGCATAAAGTTCGGGTGAAAATCCTTCCAGCTTCTCCAGTAGGCTATATCCTTCATCAGAAAGGTGCATCTCCTCTACAGGCATTTTTTTCTCTTCGAAAACCACAACAACCACGGTGTCCATTTTGTCTATGGGAGCAATTTCGATGGCTAATGGCACGACCTCGACGAGTAGTACTTCATCGATTGATTTTATTTCTACCTCAGGAAGGTCCGGCATTGTTAGCGTTTCCATCTTACTGAAAACTATCTTTTCGATTTTAAATGGAGTAATGGTATGGAATCCCACTGCCGGAATGTATGGTTTTAAATCAGGCAAGATCGGCATGGCTACCTCGTCCATTTTCGCGATGGCCACCTTCTTAATGTCAAATCCGGCAAGTGCATGCGGCGCCAGTGAGACTACGATATCCGGCTCCAGTTTCAGGCGGGGCATGGGCGGTAATTCTACATTAATCGCAAAAGGAGCAATGTTGTTTTTGATTTTCATTCTTGTAGCCGGAAGTTTGGCCACAGGGCGGATACTGATTGCTTCGGTGACGTGAACGCGAACGGTTATGGTAACATATGCGCCACTGTCAGAGACATTTATGGCCTCAACATTATTTCCCGGGTTATTGCTGATAATCTCAGAAACTGTTTGAATATCAGTATCAGCTGCCTTTATTGAGTCAACGATAGCTTTTTTTCGCGTTTGACCAAATAAAACAACGGGGAACAAAATTAACAGCAAAAGCAATCGCATCATATGAAACTAAATAGCGATTTAAGTGATGGTAAAAACTGAAAATTAATAAAATATTTACTTAAGGTACAATTTCCTTTCCCTCACAATGAATTGTGCTTTCAACATTCGGATTGTATGACGGATAATCAACATTTCGCGGAGTGCCATATTTTCTCAAAAAGATAACCCCTGTTAATTCCACTTATGGTTTTACCGCTGCCAAATGTGTAAGCGTACGGTGGGGGGACGTTCCTTGTCGGAACCTTAATTGAATGGGTAGGGCGTTGACGAACACGGGCATCGGTCATTGACCGACAATCAGGTACGCCTTAGGGATACCTACGGCAAATATGAGGTAGTGTTATGCTCATAAGGTGGGAAAAAACCGAAAGAGAAATATTCCTCATCGCTCTATGGCGTGCTTGATTGCGGCTCGTCTCTGTGGGTTAGTAGTATATTCAGAGGTGGCATACTTATGCCGGTCAGTGGGCAATGACTATTTGTTTCGACACAGACGCGTCCCCGTTCGTTACTATTACGAAATAAGTGCCTGCGCCCAAATCTTGTGTGTTTATTGTTGTATTAGTGGTTGTTATTGATTTATTGATCATTTCTTTTCCGGTAATGTCAGTAATTGATATCTGCAATAGTTCACGGTTGCCGGAAATACGAATAGTTAGTTCGCCGTCTGCCGGATTAGGGCCAATGATAAGCAGGTTTTTCAATGCGGGTTCCCGGATTTTCGTGGTTAACTTATTGATTAATGTGTTCATTAGTATACGGGCTTCGTAGTATGCGATACAGTCTTGATTGATAAGCACAGCGACGCTAATGCTGTCTGTCGGGTAATATAGCATTGAAGCGGAATAGCCAAAGTAATTGCCTCCATGACCATAATAGGTACGTCCGCCAGAGTTAAAGCGCATAGCTCCTCTGCCATACCCATTGAAAAAGCTGCCGCTGACAGGTGTGAAGCTAAGCATCTCTGAAAGGGAAGCTGCAGAAAGAATGTTTCCTGAGTACAGATTATACGCCCAGGTTGCCAGGTCCGCGGGGTCTGAAAAATAGCCTCCGGCTGCTTCGGCAGAACTCCAAAGCGCTTCGTGCGGGGTGGCAAATGCATCTGATGCAAGAGCGGGGTCAAGGGTTGGTGTGGTCCAGTTATGAGGTATAGGGTTAGGGTATGGTTCGATTATCTCCATATAGGTGTTACTCAAACCGTTTGGCGTTAGTAAATCAGTCCGAAGGACACGATGCAGGGAGTCGCTCATTTTTGCTTCAATAATCATACCGAGCAGGCTGTAATTGGCGTTGCAGTACTTGAACGGGCTTCCGGGAACTCCGGCGGGCGGGTCTACGAAGGCGACTAATGCGTCAGGGAAATACCAGAAAGCTGTCAGGTCGGCAATCATAGCGGCTTGCCATGTGGGGTTGGTAAAGTCGCCCATGCCGGAAGTGTGGCTAAGCAGTTGCTCCACGGTTATTGCCGGATTTACGTTTGTCATGGGAGGGAGTAAGTCGCCAAGGGTATCGCTCAATGACAACATCCCGGCGTCTATCAGGTTGAATATCTCGGCTGCAATGAAAGTTTTGGTGATACTGCCAATGCTCAGGATCATAGTAGTATCAATTGGTACGCTTCCGTAAGTAACACCGGTTACCCCTTTCCACACGCCCTTACCTGGTATAAATGCAGCCGCTGATATACCCTTCACATTATATGCCGTGCACATACTGTCAATAGAATGTTGAAGTGTGTTGGCGAGCGCGGTATCAATACCGGTCTGAGCCTGGGTTGTCAGTGTGTTTTGGCAGAAAATAAAAACAAAGACGGCTATCTTTTTGTACGGGAGGCTCTTACAGATTTGCATGCAGATGGATTTTTATGACTCATCCAAAGGTACCTTCCGGTTATGTATCGGACTTGTCAAATCCTGCGAACTTTTGCACTAAATCACACCATTAAGGGGATATTAATTATAAATAAGTTTTCGAATTTTATTTCTATTGCTAAAATACCGACTATGTACGCTGCAGCAAGTTCTAAAACCTACCAGATGCTCAATACCGGACCCGTATACCGCGATAAACCGGACCTTGCTCTTAATGTTATAGACTTCTCACTTTATAAACAGCTCCATACTCGTTTTTCATCACGCAGTTTCTCTATTAAGTATGTTGAAAGAGGTGCTGAGCGGTATACCCTCAACGGCAGAAACTATGTAATTGAAAACGGCCGATACCTGCTTACCAACGCATATACAAGCGGGGAAGTAGTAATAGACAGTAGTCAGTTTGTAAAAGGAGTATGTATTGAGTTGTCGCCCGGCATTATTGCGGAAGTACTTGCAACATTCAATGACCCCGGAGCGCCATATCCCCAAAGCGACTTTTTCGAATTTCTTACTACTGCCAATTTTTTTGAGCATGATTATGACGCTGCGAAAACAAATCTCGGAACCTATATCCGACGGTCGCTGGGGAATAATTCCGGTGCGCATTGGAACGATAATCTGTTCATCGAGCAGTTTTTTTATGGACTGGCCGAAAATATAGTCATAGATCAGGCTGAAATACACAGGTACTTACAGTCGTTTGACTCCATAAAGATGAGCACACGTCGAGATTTACTGGGGCGGTTATTAAAAGGAAAAGAAATGATGGACGACAACTTTGCCGATAAAATGAGCGTCGCCGATATTGCCAGAGTCGCACATATGTCTGAGTATTATTTTCTAAGATTGTTTGCTAAAACATTCAATTGCTCACCACACCGCTACCTTGTAGAAAAGCGGCTGCAAAAGGCAAGCGACTTGCTGCTACGTGATTGTGACTCTGTTGCAGAAATCGCTTATAAATGTGGCTTTACAGATATCCACGCTTTCAGTAAGTCCTACAAGAAAAGATTTGGGAAAAGCCCGTCCAAAGTATAATATCAACACCAATTTGGCATGGGTCTTTTCCATCCCTATCTATCGTAATACAAGTCTGGTGAAGTTACTGGCATGCTTCGTTGCTCAATACCCAGAATGTGAGGACAACTACACAAACGTCTGATACGCAGTGCCAGTGTATCTGAGTTGCAAACTTGGACGAGTGGCTTGGTGCCCATTAGCGAGTATTTGCACATTCGTCGGACAGAAACCGACTACAGGTTATGGGGTAGGAACTCCATACGGCAAAAGTGGTTAAATTGCAGTCGGGCTGCTATACCAAACGACAGTATGTTTGACTATGGAAATCGGGAATATCATTTTTATTAGAAAGTACACCGTATGCGAAATTACATCATCTTAATATTGTGTATTGCTTGTTCCTGTAAAAATGCTGGGCGGAATAGGTTTGCCAATACTGAAAAGTGGTTCGACAGCAGTAACTATTTAATTAAAAAGACCTACTCGGCCGACAATGTTATTGAGAGGATGCAGTTTTACAATAAAGATTCGACGCCGACCGCAGCCGATATTACATATTACCCAAATGGAAACATCAGAATATGGAAATGGTATACCGGGTGTAAGCCAATGTGTGGTGTTTACTATGACTCTTCAGGGAACTTTGATACGCTTAACGGTAGGGCTTTTATTGACGCAATAGCTTCTAAAGACGGTTATTTCATAGTAAGAACGATTAAGCCACCAAATTTAGAGGCTATTGCAGTTCTTTTCGTTCGGGACAAAAAAATAAAAGTTGACAGCTTGTTATATAAAATTTCATATAATGACTCTGTTGGGTATTTTTATTTTGGTAAGTATGGCGAATTGACTTTCGAAAAAGACAACAAGTATACACTAGAATATTACATTTTTGATTCCGCGTTAAATGTTGTCTCTAGCAGCAACTATGAAATGGAATTTTCTAAAGACTACTATACATTCAACAAATGTCCAACTATAAGCAAGGGCAAGATATCATTTAAAGTTGGCGAAAGAGAATAATACGATATTTGATTGCTCCTTTGGTCCATGATAATGTCAGCGTCACGCTGACGCCACGAGTTTCAGAATTGCGAACGAGCTGCCTAACTACGGCAAAATGGGGTATGATTTGTCGCAAGATTGACGCTTGCCAGTGTATGGACGAAGCGTGGCGCATTGACCAGAGGGTCAACATTTTACTAGCGTTAAAAACGCCGTGCCAAAGCATCCGAGTTGCAAACTCGGACGAGTGGGTACATTTTCCTTTCCCGGCATTACAAACTGTACTTCAATCATTCGGACTATTTGATGGTTTGTCAGCATTTTACTTAGGCCTCAAAAGCCTGAAAACGAAAACATGTAAAAGGTATAAACTTCGATATAATTATAGTGAAGCGCATGACCTATTGAGCATATCCCTGATGCCTATTAAATAGTTCGTATTTGTGGTGTGTTTTCGACTAACTTGTTTATCGAATTAGCTAACTATGACAAAATGAGCGGTGTAAGCCAACCTTTTCGGGTGTTGATATGTCTTTTTGTTGAGGAGTAATTTCTAACTTTTAAAAACACACCTATTATGAAAAAAGTTGCCTTAGTACTGATATGCCTTATGGCGAGCATATTTGTTAATGCCGAAACTACTGTTACGGGTCTTTGGAGTTCTCAACATTGGACCGTAGCCGGTTCGCCATATAAAGTATTCAGTAATCTTCAAATTCATGGAGGAGATACCTTGCTCATTGACCCCGGCGTTGAGGTGGTATTTTACGGAGATTATAACATACAGGTCATGGGCAGTTTTATAGCTATCGGGCTTCCTGAAAAAAGAATACAGTTCCGTATTAATGACACAACAGGGTGGTATGACCCAATCAGCGTATACGGTGGGTGGGATGGTATAGAAGTTAGCACATATTCCGGACCCTCGGTATCTGATACATGCGTAATGGAATACTGCGATATCTCCGATATGAAAGGGTATGGCGTTTTAGTGTACAACGATGCGCGATTTGCCAATTGTCGTTTTTTTCATAATCATATAGCTTTTAAGCATACACCAAGCGTAATGGATAGTGCTTCTATGCTGGAGTTAGATGCCTGCGAAATATTTGGAAATTTCGGGCGCATGGTGACTGTTAGCCAATGGGGAGAGGAGTATATACATGACTGTAAAATATATGACAATAGTAGCGCTTATTGCGAAATGTATTTTATGGATACAAAAGTGCTTTTTGAGAACAATGAAGTTTACTCGAATCACGCTGACGATGGTGCTATTATGATATTTGACTACCGGGCAACTGATACAGTAGATGTAATTGGCCGTATAACGGGAAATAGCATTCATCATAATAATACGAATTCGGTTGGGCCGCTTTATTTTCAGCAAGGTGGGTATTTTGACATCACTCACAATATTATTTGCAATAACTCTCAGAATATTGCTTCATCTACATGTCCGTTTGTACAAGGTGGTGGTGCTTTAAGGTTTGCTAGCGGAAAGTATAATATCAGCAATAACATTATTGCTAACAACTTAGCGATTTTACAAGGAGGTGGTATTCAGATAAACGGCTCTATTGCTAATGTTTGTAATAATTTGTTTATTAATAATGTCGCCGAATATGGCGCTGCTATAAAAATGGTGGAGTCTTCTAGAATTTCATTTATAAAAATTAAAAACAATATATTTAAAAATAATATAGAGACTAATACAGGTTATCCAACCGATCGTTCAATTGTAGGATATGCTTCCGGTTCTCTCGCAATAACCAACAATTGGATAGATGGCACTTACCGCGAACGGGTGGATGTAAGTAGTCCGGTAATTGGAGATACAACCACTAATATTATAGGTACAGACCCAATGCTTACCGCTCCCACAACTACTGCCAGTTTCACGGAAGATGCGACGACCGCCGACTTTACCACACTTGAATCATCGCCCTGCTTTAATGCCGGGACGTTGATGGGGTTGATATCAGACTCTACCGATTTTGCAGGAAATATTCGCTTGCGGGCAGATACTATTGACATTGGTCCGTACGAAATACAAGTAGGAAGTATTGGCGTATTGAAATCATCTGAACTCAATTCCGGTACTGCATCGTTGGTAAAAGTCTGGCCTAACCCGACATCAACCGGCTCTGTTTTTATAGAAACTGAGCAGATGGGTGCACAAATCTATCTTATTGATATTTCCGGTCGGTTGCTGTACCGTCAGGTTGCAAATTCTAAACTCACTTCAGTGAATGTTAGTTCTTTTGCTGCAGGTACTTATTTTATGGTACTGAAAATGCCTGATGGGGCCCAATATGCCGAAAAGGTAGTTGTCAGATAGTGATTGCAAAGGTTCATTTGTGGTAAGTCTTTTCCTTGAATAGCATAGATAATCTATGGGCAATTTTGGTATCGGTTTCTGAGAGACGTAACATATGAAAGCAAACAGCCGCACGCCCCAACAAGAACCGGAATTTAAGACAAGGCAGAAGAATATGTATCTTGGTTGTACCAAAACAGACATTTTGAATGAAAAGGGTTGACGCCTAATAGCGAGTAATTGCTCATTCGTCGGACAGAAACCGACTATCGGCTATGCCGTAGGAACATCTTACGGCAAACGTGGAAGCGGAATTTGTTAAATTGCAAACCATGAGAAGTTTTCATGAGAGATAGGAAATGTATATTATTGGATATTATTCACTTTGATGGGGAGATGGAGGAGTTGCAGTCTGAATTGTCTTTGTACACTTGGGATTCTGACGAAATGGTTATATTGTATAAGAAGGACGTGAGGTATGCAATAGCTTTATTTGAGGATGGTATAATCGATAGTCTTCTTATAGAAAGTTGGGCCAATGCCTTAGAGTGTAGGGATGATGTGTCATTTGAAAGTGCTAAGGTTCAGGAAGCAATCAACCAACTAGCTAACCCGATATTGTTTGGTGAGATAACTTTGGCAAGGACCGAAGAAGTTAGGACGGCACTTTTGGGTTGATGCTGTTTTTTCGCTTAATCGACCAATGTTCGCGATGGAATATAAATGCAATACACATGAAAATACTTTTCTCGATTATTGGGTGTGTTTTTTATACGGTTTCATTTTCACAGCGGCTTCCAGTTGAGTTGAAACGAAATTGGGTAGCAGGCAGAACTATGAGAAGTACAATAGTAATAATACCAACTATCAGTTTTGGCGTCAGGATAACCATCCATTGATACTCAATGAAAACGGCAGATATGGCAAAGCTCTCGAGTATATTCACCAAAACCCGACAACAGCTGGCTTGGTGGACGATTTGCTATCGTACCCATGGAGCAGCGCAAAGGACTATGCAGGCGGGACAGGCTTGATACCTATTGTTATATTGTAGTATATTACGCAAGTCAAAAAAGACTTGCATTAGGTTAGACACAAGTCAAAAAGACTTGCGCCAAATAGGTGAATGAGAATAATTTGAAAACTGAGGGAAATTAATTACAGATATTATCTTAGGGGTAAAAAGAATGCTGAAAACACAATGAAAAAGATAGCCATCTTATTTATCCTTGTATTTGTTACAAGCTGTAAAAATCAGCGCCCGGGGCCAATTGCCGTCAGTTCGTCCAATGCTAACCAAGCATTGGATGCAACTATTATGAATGAACTGACGAAGTATAAGGAACCAACTGACATGCATAAGTTGCTTGCATCAATCGTGGGAATGTGGAATACCGAAGAAACAAACTGGATGGATGAAAAAACGCCACCTCAAAAAAGCACTGGTACCAGCGAATACAAAATGATATTAGGCGGTCGTTATCTTCAGTACACGCACAAAAGCATTTTAGGCGGCGTTCCTTTTGAAGGAATGGGAGTCATTGGTTATGATAAAAACAAAAAGGTTTTTGTAAGTAGTTGGCAGGATAATTGGGGAACATCCATATTATATTATGAAGGTTCAATAGATAGCGCTACCAATACCATTATATTTCTGGGGCAATATGATGATCCCATTTATGGTAAAGCTTATTTCAGAAAAAAAATAATAATGATTGACGACAGGCACATGGAGGAAGAAATGTATATTACAGTGAAAGGAAGTAAAGAAAGTAAGAATTTTGAAATGAAACTGACAAGGCAATAATAAGGATACTTCATCAATTGTCGTTGTTCCTCCGACCTGTCATAAGGGGCTAACCTGGTCCTTGATAATGTCAGCGTCAAGCAGACGACACGAGTTTCAGACTTGCGAACGAGCTGTCTTATTATACGGCAAGCATGGCAATATCCTGCCGCCCAAAATGGGGGGTATGATTTGTCGCAAGAGTGACGCTTGCCAGTGTATCGACAAGGCGAGACACCTCGACCAGTATGGGTGGACATTTTACTGGCGTTAAAAACGCCGTGCCAAAGCATCCGAGTTGCAAACTCGGACGAGTGGGGGACTTGCATAATGGGGCCAAATGGGGACTATGCTTTTCTTACATAATTACTTGCGCCAGACGCGGGAAAACAACAAAGATTTATTAATTTCACGTAAATTCTTCTTCATCTAATAAATGTAGCAGGGCAAAAACAGGAGATGTTATATGTGTAATTCCGAATTTCCTTAATGCTGTTGGATTACTTTTATATAAACCAGTGTCAGCTTTGTAAGCATCAATTCCAGTCAAAATTTTTTCAAAAGGTATTCGAGCATCCTTGCTGTTTTCACGACCAACGAAAATAGAGTTTTCAGTTTCTCGGATATACACAAATGATTTATAGCCTTCAACTTTAGCCACTGTTCTGTCTTTAAAGCGTTGGAGTATTTTTCCTAAAAGTATTTTTGAATCCATCTTTTATTGTTTTCGACTTCCTTTCCTTTTCCTCGCTACGCGTAGTTTAAACTACAGTCGGGCGATTACACCAAACAACAATTTATTTGATGCTGTCAGCGAAAATATTGAAATACAATTTCTGAACAAAAAATATGTACAACTTGTTAAGTTAAAATATGTATATTTGCTGAATTAAAAATCCCCGTGTGGGGCGGGGATGATTTTTTAACTATTTAAATAGTCGATTATGATGACAAATGTACAATTCCTTTTTGACATGGGCAAGCTTTTAAAAAGACCGACGCCTGACCAAAGTCAATTTGAAACAGAAAATTATGAATTATTGAAGTCATTACCCGAGTCTGTGTATACAGCATTTGAAATGACAAGAAACGAAATGAAGGATAAAGATCCTTTGTCTATGAACTTTCTTTGGTTTGCAAATAGTATGAATGGAAATGTATTGGCAGTGATTGGCAAGTCACACCGTCAATTTATCAGACCAACTGGAAGAAAGAATTATAGCCTGATGCTTAAGCCTAATTATGAATGTTATATCAAAAAGCTAGCTGAAAATACGCTATTGCCATCTTACAATCATACTAATACGTCAGCGGCAATGTGTGAGCAATTCGCCATGCCTGAACAATCACCGTTGCCAGTAATATTTATAGGCTACACGTTGAGTAAAACAAATGATAAGGTTACCGGGTGCTATGCGGTATGTATAAAGGGCAAGGAAAGGCTGTGGGTGTCTGACCTTTCATCTTTATACCCACCTGCAAGTGGCAACAATTTCATCTTACCTAATACACCAATAATGACTCACCCAGAAGTCGAGGTGAAAGTAAGAGTAAAGAAAAAAGCACAATAATTTGAATAGGCAACCCCACTGCCTGTTCTTTAAAACACAACAAATATGACTATAGTTAACAGCAGCATGTTGGTACTCGCCCGAGAGTCAAGAGGAAAGACGCAGCAAGAGATAGTAGCTATGGTTCCAAACCTCAATCAGGGCAATTATTCAAAAATGGAGAAAGGGTTACTAAATGTGCCCGATGAAACAATGCTAAACATCGCGAAATGTCTAGATTATCCCGTTTCCTTTTTCTACAAAAAAGGCGTTCACACTCCGATATCAAGCTTCTACTATCGAAAAAGAGTAAGTATGCCGAAAAAAAGTCTATCGTTGCTTGAGGCAAAACTGGACGTCATTAGATTATGTGTAGATGAACTACTAGATTCAGTTGAAGTGCCTGAATTTAAGATACCGCATTTCGAAATTACCGACAATTTTACAGCGACAGAAGTGGCGATTCGGCTTAGAGAGTTTTTGAAAATCCCGAAAGGTCCAATAAAAAACTTGATTAGGATTTTAGAAGCGGCAGGTATAATTGTTTATTTCGTAAATTTAAATATTGAAAAATTTGACGGGATTACTCTTATGACGGATATGGGTCAGCCAATCATTTTTATTAATGCTTCATTGCCCAATGATAGAAAAAAATTTACCATTGCTCACGAGCTCATACACTTAGTTTCACATATTCCATTTAGCCCACTCGACAGCATTCGAGATGTTGAGGCCGAGGCTAATGAAGGTGCGGCAGAATTCTTGATGCCTTATTTAGAGTGTAGAAATGATTTACAGGGTTTAAGGTATTCACAGCTTTCAATAATGAAGAGTTATTGGGGTGTTTCAAAAGCTATGGTCTTATTTAGAGCTAAGGAAATAAAAGCAATATCGCCAGGTAAGTGCACAAATTTATATATTGAACTAAGCAGAAATGGCGAAAGGAAGAAAGAAAATGGATACGTTGACTTGGAAGAACCGACTTTGTTTAATTTGGTTATACACACGTACGAGAACGAACTCGGGTATGCTCTCGAAGATATATTAGAAGTGTTGTCCTTGAGCCCCGCAGATTATTTTGAGTATTTCAGTCAATCAAAACATAAAGTACAAGTAAGAATAAAACAAGTCATTGAATTTAACCCAAATAAAAGCAACAATACGATGAAAAAAAACCAACATGTTGTACCCAATAATGGCTCCTGGGCTGTAAAAGGAGAGGGTAATAGCAAAAAAACTGTAGTTACAGGAACGCAGTCTGAGGCTATTGAGATTGCAAGGAATATTGCCAAAAACCAAGGGAGCGAATTATTTATACACAATCGCAAAGGGCAAATACGAGAAAGAAATACGTACGGGGATGACCCTTATCCGCCTAAGGGATAAGCAGTTGTTTGCCGTAGGTTTACCTACGTGCAACTTCGGTAGTCGGTTTCTGACCGACGACCAATGTAATGCAATCTACCACACCAACGCACTTGCCCCAAGCACTGCTGCATCGGCGTCGGGTAGGGCAGAGGGTAGGATGGATATTTTGTTTTTGTAGATACTCAGCAGATTGGCTTCCATGTGTTGCTGTATATATGGGAGCAGAATATCGCTTGCCTGTGCCAGTCCGCCAAAGAAAATAATAGCTTGTGGCGTGGTGATGGCCACCATATCAGCAAGTGTCTGTCCGAGTATCTTTCCGGTATATTCAAATAGTTGTAGTGCAAAGGCATCGCCGTTTAGAGCTGCTTGGTGTATGAGCCGGGCAGTTATGTCTTCCGGAGCAGTGTTGCGGAGTAGCGTGTTATCGGTGCGCTGTTGCAGCCACTCCCGGGCGGTTGTTACTATGCCCGTTGCGGAGCAGTAAGCTTCTAGGCAGCCGTTGCGTCCGCAGCCGCAGGGTCTGCCGTCTCGTACCGCTATCACATGCCCTAGCTCCCCGGCAAAACCGTCGTGTCCGTATATGAGTTTACCATTAGCTACAAAGCCACTACCTACTCCTGTGCCCAGCGTTACGAGTATAAAGTCGTTCATGCCCTTGGCTGCGCCATATATCATTTCTCCTGTAGCTGCTGCATTGGCATCATTGGTGAGGGTGCAGGGTAGCAGTAGTGCATCACTTATCAGTCTGGCGAGGGGTATTACTCCTTTCCAGGGCAGGTTGGGAGCAAAGGCTATTTCTCCGGTATAGAAGTTGCCATTGGGTGCGCCCACGCCTATGCCTTGCACATTGCCATAGCCAGTTTCAGATAATATGGGGTGTAGCTGCTCTTTCAGCGCAGCTATATAGTCGTGTATGGTGGCGTGTCCGGTGGTGGGTAGTCTGCCTCGTGTCAGTATTTCGCCACGGCGGTTTACCAGTCCGTATATAGTATTTGTACCGCCGATATCAATTCCCAGCGCCAGGGTTTGCGTCATAGTCTATGCCTTGTTTTTGGAGTATACGTCTTGTGGCAAAACCATACCACGCCAGATAAGCAAACCCTACTACCGGTACCCAATAGGAGGCGTGTATGCCTAGGGAGCCATCTGCCAGTTTGCCTTGCAGCGGTGGAATAATTGCTCCGCCTAATATCATCATTATCAGTAGCGAAGAGCCCTGATTGGTGTATTTGCCGAGTCCCGCAATAGCCAGGTTGAAAATGCAGGGCCACATCACACTGCAAAACAATCCACCGCTAATGAACGAGAACAACGCCACATCGCCGGAGGTAAATATACCCGCCACCATAAACGCCATAGCCGCTATACCAAACAGCAGTAGTGTCCGGGATGGTTTCTCCTGTCCGGCGTACTTAACAGCTATAAACAGCACGATCCATACCATGTAGATATACAAGTCACTTACATCAGCACCTCGCAATGAGTTGAAAAACAGTATGATAGCAAATACCGCAAATGGTACTACCACCGATAGAAGTGCTTTGAGCGTCTGACTGATTTTAAAACTGTTGAGCGAGCTGGTCATACGGCCTATCATCAGGCTGCCCCAGTAGAGTGATATGTATTTATCTACCTGTGTATGGTCTATGCCCTTTATGTCTTTGAGTTCCAGCAGCGCTCCGAGGTTGCTGCCAATAGTTACTTCTGTGCCTACGTAGATGAAGATGGCCAGCATTCCCAGGGTTAGTTGCGGATAACGGAATACACCATTGCCTTTTTCTATCTTTTCATCGTTTTGTATCACCGGCATTTTGACCATAGCAATCAGCAATGCCAAACCTAAGAGCACTATTGCCAAACCCACATAGGGTGTTTTCAGGTTTTCGAGGCCCAGCGTTTGTTCTTTGCCGGGGCTTACAATTCCATAGAGCGCATACGCAAGTAGCACAGGGCCAATGGTAGTGCCGAGGGAGTTGATGCCTCCCGCAAAGTTTAAACGAGAGGAACCATTGGCAGGGTCGCCGAGGTTGATAACGAATGGGTTAGCTACTATCTGTAACAGTGCAAATCCAAGTCCGATAATAAATAGTCCGCTTAGGAACAATCCGTACGATGCGCCATTAACTGCAGGTATAAACAACAGCGCACCGAGGGCCGAAACGATAAGCCCGATAATCAATCCGTTCTTATATCCGATTTTGTTGAGCGGGTCGCCAAACATACTTGAGAGGATGAAATAGATAAGTGAACCTACAAAGTAGGCGACATAAAAGGCGAAGTCCACCAGCTGCGACTGGAACTGGCTCAGCTCAAAGTTCTTCTTGAACATTGGTATGAGTACGCCATTGGAGGCGGCTACAAAACCCCAGAAGAAAAAGGTAAAAACAATAACTACAAATGCGGTGGTATAGGACGAACGCTGCGGACTATCGCTCATATCAGTATAATTTCATGGTAAGATAGGGTAAAAGTCAGGAATGAGAAAGAAATAGGATGTTGATTATCTCAATGCCTGACGTTGTTCGCATACCGATGCCCGTAAAAGTAAATATTGATTCCGCAAACTAACTGTGCACTTTAATGGTCTCCTTCGGTTACCGCCAGCGTGATGGTGTCTGCAATTTGCTCCTTGATCCGGAAACCTGTACCTCCCTTAACCCTTTGGAGCACATAATGGTCATATCCTTTTGAATAGAAGTAATACTGGCCGTTCTGTAGGTTGTTGAATGTGGCGTAGGGCGTGCTATCTACTACGTTGCACACTGCGGAGTCATCATAAATGCCGTCAGTCGGTATATCGGTTGCTCCGTATTTTACATATACCACCATGCTGTCCAACAGGTTAGATTTTGTATGGTGTTGCGGCAGAATAGTCATAGATGCTTTTCCACCTTTGCCGGGAAGCGGGGTAAAGTCATCGTGTTCGCAACTGATCAGCGAGATAGTAAATATGAGTAGTAGAATGCGTTTCATAGTTAGTAGTTTATGGTAGCCTGTCAGTTAGTCAAATATAATAAAATTTTAGTCGTCAACATTCCGGAATCAGCAATGAGTCGGGTGATAGAAGTGTTAACTTCAGTTTATTGAGTCGGCTCTGCAAATATCGGATTGGTCAGGAAAGTACTATCGGTAAGTGTCTCTAAAAAGCTGATTATGTCTTTCTTATCCTGATCAGACATTGCAATGCCACCTATCAGCATTGGGTCTGTAGTAGGGGATACGCTAATACCTGTGCGGTAGTGCTCCAATACAGCATCCAGCGAAAAGAACCGACCATCATGCATGTAGGGTCTTGTTACGGCTACATTGCGTAGGGACGGGACTTTGAACTTATATCTGTCTTCGGGTCTTCTGGTGATGTGAGCGCGTCCGCTGTCATTAACAGCGTTGGGAGTAAGTCCGTTGTTCCGGAAAGAGTAGTCAGAGAATAGTTGTCCCTTGTGGCATGATTCGCAATGCTGCTTAAACAAATCCATTCCGCGATACTCTGCGTCGGTCAGTTTTGTATTGGGGTCGTTGCGTACATATCGGTCGTATTTGGAGTCGTCCGAAACCATTGCTGCCATAAACTGCGCTAAAGCCCTGAGCATGCGTTGTGTATTCACGGTTTCATCACCAAATACTTTCTTAAAACGAGTCCGGTAGTCCGGGTCAGCGTTTAACCTGTCTATTACCTCCGGCAGTGTCATGTCCATTTCTACATGGTTCTCAATGGGGGCAATTGGTTGGTTTTCGAGGTGGTTGACACCTCCATCCCAAAAGAATGAGGTTCTCCATGCCGCATTGGCTATGTCGGGAGAATTGCGTGTGCCTAACAATCCGTGAATGCCGTGGCTTACATCGTGGTCAAGATGTGCGAATGATGCAAACTGCTGATGGCAGCTGCCACATGAAATGGTGTTGTCTCTCGATAGTCTGGTATCGTAAAATATCTTTCTGCCAAGTGAGAAACCTTCCGACGAAAGTGGATTGTTTTCGAATGTGTATACCGGTTGTGGCCAGCCGGGTGGTACTTTGAAGTCCACCTGAACATAGGTGGCCGGATCAATCGTATCTTTCTTACAACCAACAAGCCATATTAAAGACATTAATGTAATGGCTATGCTTGCGGACAACAACTTTTTCATTTGTACCTATCAGACAGTCTTGAGCAGATCCGGTAAATATTGTCGGTTGTCTGCCGATTAAAAATTTAAGTAGAAGTTATAGTTGGTTGGTTTTTTGTTATTTAACTTGTTCTGCGGCTGTAGCCGGTGCTGTCGCATTTTTGCAAAGTTGCTCTACCTTCCCAAATGCATTCTGTACGGCATTCAGCTGCTTCATAATAGACACTCGCTGCTCTGCTCGTACCACAAATGCATTAAGTTTGTCCGTTTCTTTTTCCAATACTTTCATTGCCGCTTTTACGTCATCCTTGTCATACTGCTGTGGATAATGACTCAGGGTAACTAATTTACAACTGGCAAGTAGTTGATGAGAACCGGTCTTAACAGGTTCCATGTCGCCATCAACTGCGGGGTCGTACATCTTATTCAGCTGAATTTCATACTTGTGCATTTCCGGCCAATTTTCAAACCTTGTTTGTGCTATGGTAGTCGTTGCAGTAAGCATCACGACAAACAGAAATAGAATCAAATGTTTTTTCATAAATCTATGTTTGCGATTGTGTATTCTCTGATATATGTACCGTCAAACTTGCTTGACAATGTCAGCGGCAGGTAGAGAACGTTCTCAAAAAGAGATTTAAAATTACGAACAATTTTGATGCTATCGGCAAGGAATTTGTTAAAATGAGCTAGTTCCGCTGTTGGTGTAATTCGGTCACTTTGTGTATCGTTCGATAATTGCGATGAATATATCTGCTTTTTAGAAGGTGCAGAACATTTGTTTTGTATTTTTGAACGCAAACAAAAATATAGGTTTTCAGAGGGCTGTGTCCTTACAATATAGGTTGTATATATGGAATATAATTTTACTGAGATAGAAAAAAAATGGAAACAATATTGGGCCGACAATAAGGTCTATAAGGTAGCCAACGGTAGTGAAAAGCCAAAGTGTTATGTCCTGGATATGTTTCCGTATCCGAGTGGTGCGGGACTGCATGTGGGACATCCACTTGGCTACATAGCTTCCGATATATATTCAAGATACAAACGCCTTAAGGGGTATAATGTGTTGCATCCCATGGGGTTTGACGCATTCGGTCTGCCGGCAGAACAGTATGCCATAGAGACAGGTCAGCATCCGGCAAAGACAACGGAAGATAACATCAAACGATATAAGGAGCAATTGGACAATATCGGATTTTGCTATGACTGGAGCAGAGAGGTAAGAACTTCTGATCCGAAATATTACAAGTGGACCCAATGGATATTTCTGCAGCTGTTTGAAAGTTGGTATGACAGAAGTAGCCAAAAGGCAAGACCAATAAGTGACCTAATTAGCATCTTTGATGCCTCCGGAAATGGAGAACATACCAGTCCCGGCGATGAGCATTTGAGTTTCAATGCAGCTGAATGGCAGCAAATGTCGTCAAAAGAACAAAGATCGGTTTTAATGACATATCGTATTGCTTATCAAGGTTATGCAGATGTTTGGTGGTGTGAAGCTTTAGGTACTGTCCTGGCAAATGACGAGGTGGTAAACGGAGTGTCTGAGCGTGGTGGTCATCCGGTTGAGCGTAAGCGGATGCGCCAATGGTTTTTGAGAATTACGGAATATGCTGAGCGGCTGTTGAGTGGTCTCGAAGGTTTAGATTGGACGGATGCCATGAAGGAGATGCAGCGCAACTGGATTGGGAAGAGTAGTGGGGCTGTGGTGAAGTTTGGCCTGTCCAAACAACCCACCTCCCTCTCCTTCGGAGAGGGGCGGGGAGAGGCCTCCATTTCCGTATTCACAACCCGCCCGGACACGATATTTGGTGTTGACTTTATGGTGTTAGCTCCGGAACATGAGTTGGTGGATAGCATAACAACAAAAGAACAAGCAGCTAAAATAGAGGAATACAAAAGATATGTAAAAAGCAGGTCTGAGCGTGAACGGATAAGTGAAGTAAAGCAAGTAACCGGATGCTTTACAGGTAGTTATGTTGTTCATCCATTTACCGGTAAAGAGATCCCGGTATGGATATCAGAATATGTGTTGGCAGGTTATGGAACGGGTGCCATAATGGCTGTTCCTGCCGGTGATGAAAGGGATAATGCTTTCGCCAAGCATTTTAATATACCTATTACCAATATATTTGGCGACCGGTATACGGGAGAGAGCGCCTACAGTGAAAAAGCAGGAACGATAGAGAATAGCGAGTTTCTGTCGGGCATGAAAGTCGCTGAGGCGATAGAGACGGCAATTGAGGTATTAGAGGAAAAAGGTATAGGAGTACGCAAAGTAAATTATCGTTTGCGTGATGCCGGGTTTAGTCGGCAGCGTTATTGGGGAGAACCCTTTCCAATAACTTATGTGGATGAAGTGGCTTATGGGGTTGGAGAAGACGGGTTGCCGGTTGAACTACCGTATGTAGATAGCTATAAGCCTGGACCCGAGGGGCAAGGGCCGCTTGCCAATATTACTGATTGGGTTAAAATAAAGTTAGATAACACCACACAAGATGTTGACTCGACCTCACCCTCCCCTTGGGGGAGGGCCGGGGAGGGGCTCCGTGAAACCAACACGATGCCGGGTTACGCAGGAAGTAGTTGGTATTTTCTGCGATACATGGATCCGGGCAATGACAATGAGTTTGCTTCAAGGGCAGCGACCGACTACTGGCAACAGGTAGACCTATATGTGGGTGGTACAGAACACGCTGTGGGGCACTTGCTGTATGCTCGTATGTGGACAAAGGTGTTGCACGATTTAGGGCATATTGGTTTTGATGAGCCGTTTAAGAAATTGTTGAATCAAGGAATGATACAGGGGAAATCCTATTTCTTTAAAACTGTTAAGCCCTTAGAAGGAGTGGCGGAAAGCAATAGCAGCTCTTTTATTATTTCAAGTAATAAGAAAAGAGTAGCGTATGAGCAGTTTGCAACGGAAAAGGCATTTACCGAAAATACATCTTTGAGGCTTAGGTATGGGCAGGAGTATGTCGATACAAACGGGCGGCTTACTTATGATAGTTACCAAAGATACATTGGTGAACATGGTGCGCTGCCATTTGAAATACTTTGGGACAAAGAGGGGGGGCAGCAGTTCGTTCAGCTGAAAGAGGAAGTTGAGAAGATGTCCAAGTCAAAATACAATGTGGTTAATCCTGATGATATTGTCGCTCAGTATGGTGCCGATACGTTCCGGATGTATGAGATGTTTCTCGGTCCTATAGACGTGAGTAAGCCATGGGATACAAAGGGTATTGAAGGCGTGCATCGTTTTCTGAAGAAGCTTTGGCGATTGTATAGTGATGAAAGTCAAGGAATTGTATTGGTTGACGATGTGGCAACTGAAGATGAATTGCGGATTGTTCATAAGACGATAAAGAAGATAGGTGAGGATATAGAGCGTTTTTCGTTTAATACGTCCGTAAGCCAGTTAATGATTTGTGTGAATGAATTGAGTTCATTGGGTTGCCATAAGCGTGCTGTGTTGGAGCCGTTGGTAATTTTGTTGTCGCCATTTGCACCGCATATTGCTGAGGAGATATGGCAGGGGTGCCTGAAGCAGGAAGGTTCGGTATTAGATGCGGCATTTCCGGAATACAATGAAGCATACCTAACGGAGAGCAGTATCAAGTACCCGGTAGCAATCAATGGCAAGAGAAGGGTAGATATGGACTTTGCTGCCGATGCTACTAAGGACGTAATTGAGACGGCAGTGCTTGCCGATGCAACGGTTCAGAAATGGATGGATGGCAAGCCGATGAGAAAGTTCATTTTTGTGTCGGGTAAAATGATAAATGTTGTAGTGTAATTACTTATAAAGATAGCAGCCGGCATGTGCCGGCTGCTATCTTTCGTGTTCTATGTGTAATTATTTCTTTTTTCTGCTATTTATCTCATCTCTAATGTTGATAGCCCGCACATAATCCTCTTGTTCAAGGACACTTTGCAAGAGCGCATTCAGTTCGTCCAAGGTCATTTTTTTCATGCTTTGGTCATCAGAACCTGACCCACCACTCACAGGTACATTTTTCGACTGAGCCGGAGAAGCGGCATCTGTTCCATCGCCTTCAAGGAATAAACCTGCCGTTTCTAATATGTTCTCGTAAGTATATATTTTGCAATTTGCTCTAACTGCAAGTGCCAAAGCATCAGAAGTACGTGAGTCAATTTCTATCTCTTCTCCATCGCTGTTGCAAACAAGTTTGGCAAAGAACACTCCTTCTTCCAGTTTGTAAATAAGGACTTCTGTAAGCTCAATGGCGTAAATATCCATAAAGTTTGCGAACAGGTCGTGTGTGAGCGGTCTGCTGGGTTGCATCTTTTCAAGCGCAACTGCTATTGCCTGCGCTTCGTACCCGCCAATAACGATTGGCAATCGACGTAATCCGTTTACTTCGCCAAGTACTACAGCATAGGAATGGGTCTGGGTGATACTGTGAGATAATGCTACGATTTCAAGTTCTACCTTATTCATTGATTTATATACGCTTACAAAGGCTTTTTTTACGGTTGTAAATTATCCTGTGAAGATAATGAAATTTTAAAAATTATTTCTATCAGAAGAGCGTTGGTGCTTCTCTTTTAGAGGCGTCGTCTCCGGCTTCCGGGAGCAGCGTTATGTCTTTCATATCGTTACCAGCCAAAAAGCTTCCAATAGTTCTCCATCCGGTGATATCCACAGTCTCGTGCAGTGAAATTATTTCTTCTTTAAGTTCTGATTTCTTTTTGCCGGTTCGTACAATTACGGACGGTTCTTGTTGAAGTGTTACCAGCTCCAGATAATTCCCTTCTGCCTCTTTAATGAACGTGTATCTGCTTCTAAGTGTTTGACTTTCAATGATAAATCGTTTTACATTGAACTGTTTGTTCTTTGCATCGAAGTAGATTGCTGTTACTACTTTCTCCGGTTGGAACTTTTCGATCAAGACTAGCGTATCCGCATCATATCGGTTGGTAATATCTGAGTTAGTCACCTCGTAAGTGCCATCTTTGTAGAAAGCAATTATCCGATCCTGTTCGTCAAATCTGCCCAGCAATGTGCCGTGCCCATCTTGGTTAAGTCTGCCGACACTATCGTCGTACCACACCTGAGGCGCAGACAGAGTAGCCCTTCCTTTCTCCTTGAATTTAATACTTCTTACCGGGTACTTTGTTACCTGGTTGCCCATTGCGGATCTGCTCTTGATTTCCAGCTCCTCGAAGTAGTAGTCAAAAACTTTTACACGCGCTTTGCAACCAGAAGAGAGGGTGATGGTAATTACCTCTGCCTCTCCGTTGGGGTTGGAAGAGAAATACAACACCTTGCTACCTGCATTGCCTCGAGTCAGGTCATATTCCTTGTCGCGGGTTACGGATGTGACATTAAATCGCTTCGCATAGGTGATGCCCGTTTTCCCGTCCATGTATATCATGTTGTATGTGGTACGGTCATCACTTTTCTGGAATACTGCAATGTGGTTGATGTCTTTGCCTATAAAAGTTTTGTCGGCGACTTTAGTAACCATCATCGTTCCGTTTTTGCGGAAAGCAATGATGTTATCGATATCGGAGCACTCGAAGGCGAATTCATCCTTCTTGAGTCCGGTCCCGATGAAGCCCTCTTTGTAGTTGGCATACAGCTTGGTGTTCGCTATTGCTACCGATGTTGCCTGAATAGTCTCAAAAGGACGAATTTCTGTTTTTCGCTCTCTGCCTTTGCCGTATTTTTTCAGCAGGTTTTCGTAGTAGTTAATTGCATAGTCATTGAGGTGTGCAATGTTGTGCTTTACCTCCTCAATAGCCGCCTCAACACCCTTGATATGTTCATCGGCTTTAAAGGCATCGAACTTACTGATTCTCTTTATCTTAATTTCTGTCAGACGTATGATATCTTCTTGAGTAACGGTTCTTCTGAGCAGCTTTTTAAATGGATTTAATCCGTCATCAATTGCTTTAAGTACACCTTCCCAGGTAGTTTGTTCCTCGATATCCCTGTATATTCTATTTTCAATGAATATCTTTTCAAGGGACGAGTAATGCCAATCATTTTCCAGCTCACCAAGCTTGATTTCCAGTTCTCTCAGCAGTAGCCCCTTCGTATGTTGGACAGAATGTTTCAGCAGGTCAGACGCACCAACGAAGTGTGGTTTGTCGTCCATAATGATACATGCGTTGGGAGAGATGCTGATTTCACAATCGGTGAAGGCATACAGCGCATCGATAGTCTGATTGGTAGAAACGCCCGGTGCCAGTTGCACAATCAGCTCCACGTCCTTTGCCGTATTGTCGGTGACGCTTTTTATTTTTATTTTACCTGAGTCATTGGCTTTCAGGATACTATCCACCATGTGAGATGTAGTTATTCCATAAGGAACATCTCTGATAGCAATTGATTTCTTATCTACTTCTTCTATTCTGGATCTGACTCTTACTTTTCCTCCTCTGGCACCATCGTTGTAGTTGCTTATGTCTATCATGCCGCCCGTCTGGAAGTCGGGGAACAATTCAAACTTCCTGCCTTTAAGGTGTTTGATGGCGCTTTCTATAATTTCACAGAAGTTGTGCGGTAGTATTTTGGTGCTCAGTCCCACGGCAATACCCTCGGTACCTTGTGCCAATAGCAAGGGGAACTTCATAGGTAGCGTTAGCGGTTCATTTTTTCGACCGTCATAGCTGAGCTTCCATTCCGTTGTTTTTGCATTGAAGGCAACTTCGAGTGCAAATTTCGACAGGCGTGCCTCTATATAACGTGCCGCAGCAGCACTATCACCTGTACGAACATCGCCCCAGTTTCCCTGCGTTTCTATCATCAGGTCTTTCTGACCCAGACCAACAATAGCATCACCGATAGAGGCATCGCCATGCGGGTGATACTGCATTGATTGCCCGATGATGTTAGCAACTTTATTGAATCGGCCATCGTCCATTTCCTTCATTGCATGAAGGATACGGCGTTGCACCGGTTTAACGCCGTCCTCTATAGCCGGTACCGCTCGTTCTAGTATTACATAACTGGCATAGTCCAAAAACCAGTTCTGATACATTTCACTAATAAGTGTAGAGCCTTTCTCGGCAAACATATCCTGATCTTCCATGTATTTTGCTTGTTTTATTCTTTTTGCCTGTGTCTGCTACAGCTGATTAATAATTGCCTTGCAAGTAGCGACAGGCAGGGGCATAACGAACCAAAACAAAAGTATCTATTGTGACTGAATGATTAAAAAGTATTTATCCACGTGTGTGTATGTTGGGATATCGGTGGGTTCTGAAGTGAGGAGCATGTTTTGTGAGTGAGTGTTTATTAGTATGACTGATATCTTAACTTTGTTTTATGGAGTCGCTGTTGTCGTCGATCAGAAAGTGCAATGTCTGTCAATCCCATCTGCCATATTCCTGTCGTCCTATTGTGCAGGCAAGTGAATTGTCCCGGATAGTTATCATAGGTCAGGCACCTGGCGAAAAAGTGCAGCAATCGGGCGTACCGTGGGACGACCGGAGTGGACAAGAGTTGAGAAGGTGGCTTGGTGTGACAGATGACCAGTTTTATTATGCCGAACTGTTTGCATTGGTGCCTATGGGATTTTGCTATCCCGGTAGGGGTAAGTCGGGCGATGCACCACCACGACCGGAATGTGCTCCGCTCTGGCACGATAAAATACTGGCCGGTATGCCTGGTGTGAAGTTGATAATTCTGATAGGTATGTATGCACAGCAATACTATTTAAGAGACAGGTCTTATAAAACGCTGACGGAGAATGTACGCGCATACAAAGATTTTTTGCCCGATTACCTGCCATTGGTGCACCCATCTCCGAGAAACAGAATATGGCAGAAGAAAAACAGTTGGTTTGAAACGGATGTTGTGCCAATGATTCAGGAGATAGTCTGGCAGATAATTGGGAATAATACTTTGCTTATGGTTTAATGTCAGTAAAACATCGACTAACAGAATTTGGTATTCAGATATTTTCTTGTTGCCAAATAGGCACAAAGTCTCGGTGACACATGTAATTAGTTGTAGTTGCCCAAATTATAAAAAAAGAATCATTAATTTCGAACCACAATTTAATATAATAAGGTTTCACATAAAAAATAATACGACAGATTACTAAAATAATAGCTGTTTTTCTGAAACAGCTAGAATATCATAAGCTAATTAATTTTGAGAATGACAAAGGAGGGAAAAGGGTACAAAATGACTAAAAAAAATGTTGCGGGAGAAGAAGAGCCAAAAGTGAATACAAAAAAAAATGGATCGGAAAGTGAAAAACTAAATTTTGTTTCCCTTTTTTCTGGCGCTGGCGGGTTAGATATAGGTTTTAAGGAATTGGGGTTTGATTGCATTTTTGCTTCTGACATTATGCCGCAAGCTGAAGCAACCTTTAATTACAATTTTCCGTTAACACCGTTCATAAGAAAAGACATAAGGTTGTTATCAAGTGAGGAGATATCTGGGTTGGTTGGAAATAAGCGTATAAATGTAATTATCGGAGGCCCCCCTTGTCAGGGGTTTTCAAATATGGGAAATAAAAACTCTGCTGACCCACGCAACTATTTATTTGAGAGTTACGTAAAGATTGTCGATAAGATAAAACCTCAATGTTTCTTATTTGAAAATGTGAAAGGTTTATTGACAATGTTTGAAGGGAGGTTTTTTGAAAAAGTGATTAATTCATTTTTGAAAATAGGCTACAATCTTTCTTATTCACTGATTGATACCTCGAAATATGGGGTTCCTCAAAAACGAGAAAGGATTATTATTTTTGGTACTAGCATAAATCGACAGTTTAAATTTCCTAAACCTGATAATAAGGGTATCGGAATTCTTAAATCTTATTTGAATGTAGGTCAAGCAATTGATGATCTCGTACTGAATCGCGATAATGTTCCAAATCACCTTGTTCTGAACCATAGCGAAATTGTCGTAAAAAGATATAAGCTGATACCCGAAGGAGGCAAATTGCCCAAGCCAGAATTTCTACCGATTGAAATACGAAGAAAAAACTTTGGTAATACTTATACAAGACTTCACAGAAACGAAGTTTCATCTACAATCGTTCCTGGAAACAACGCACTCCCTGTACACCCTGTTTTAGATAGAAGTTTAACTCCGAGAGAAGCCGCACGGATTCAGACATTTCCCGATAGTTTTATATTTCAAGGAGACAGGCGTTCTCAATGTATCTTGGTTGGGAATGCTGTGCCTCCGCTACTTTCTGCAAAACTGGCTCAGTGTGTTTTAGACTTTATTAATGAAAGAAGTTACTCGGGGCTTGTTCCTGATGGCGAAGTTTTCACTGGGACTGAATTTTTAAGTAATAAGCCAAAAAAATTAAGGAAAAACGGAAGAGCTACTTTGAAATTTGCAGATTTGTTTTGCGGGGTTGGTGGATTCACACAGGGCTTAGAAGCCGCGGGGCTTGAATGCAAACTTGGCGTGGATTTTGATGAACACGCAGTAGATGCATATCGAAAAAATCATCATTCTCATGAATGCTTACGGCTAGACTTAAGTGATGAAAAAATACAACAGTCAGTTGCGGATAGATTAAAAAGGGAAAAGGTTGATTTAGTTGTTGGAGGACCTCCGTGTCAGGGTTTTTCTATATTTGGAAAAAGGAGATTTGTAAATACTCAGAATCATGACTTGAAGAACGACAAAAGAAATGATTTAGTTTTTGCTTTTGCAAACATCGTTATTAAAGCAGAACCCAATTGGTTTATAATGGAGAACGTCCCTGGAATCCTTTCTGCTCACAACGGTCTATACGTAGATGAAATTAGAAAATTCTTTACAAAACACAATTACAGAACAGAAGTTAAAGTAATTAATGCCGCTGATTATGGTGCGCCACAATTGAGAAAGCGATTTATTTTGTTTGGAACAAAGACGGACCTAATAATTCCATTCCCCAAACCAAAATATTTTGAGAATCCGGAATCATGGCAATTGCCATATAGAACGGTTGGTGAAGTGCTGACAGATTTAGCGAGTAAATCAACTCTTGATAGTGTTAAAAACCATATTGCTCCCAAACATTCAAAGATTATTGTTGAGCGTTTTTCTTACATCAAGGAAGGCGAAAAGTTGGATATAGAATCCTTACCGGAATATTTGAAAATCGGAACTAAAACGGGTAAGCCTATATCTAATTACAGTCATGTTTTCAAAAGGCTTCATCGAGAGAAACCTTCAAGCACAATTGTGCCAGGGCATAACGCATTTCCAGTTCATCCGATACTAAATCGGACTTTAACTGTGAGAGAAGCAGCTCGAATACAAACGTTTCCTGATAGTTATGAATTTGTTGGGCCAATAATTAACCAATGCTTGCAAGTTGGCAATGCTTTTCCCTGTATTGTGGCACAAACATTTGGTGAGCGGTTAAGAACGGTTATTAATAAAGAATGGGGTATTGAAAACACGACCAATTTAGCTAAGTATTCAATGTTAGAAAAATAAAATAACATGTCAATTAATCATCATCTTTTAGCAAAAACTACAACTGATTCAATTTTAGCCAATTTTAAGTCAAATCAATGGAGTTGTTGTGAAAACATTGGAACTGATTTTTATAGAGTTGGAACAGATAGTACTTTCCCCTCTCCGGATGCTGCATTCTATGATAGTGCAAAAAAACTACTTGTTTCATTTGAGTTTAAGCCTCCTACGGAAACGAAGAGAGGGATTTTGACTGGATTGGGACAAACCATCGCCTATCTCAATTCGTGCAGTCTATCCTATTTAATTGTTCCAAGTAAATTGGAAGGCTTTGAGATGGGAGAGTATATGGCTGATTTGTTTAAGTCTCAAATTGAAGAGAATTTACCGATTGGATTAATTGTTTATGAGAACGATAATCCGCAAAATGTTTCTTTAATTCACAATGTAAATAAATTAGTTAAAGAGAAAGAATACAGCTCGACAGGGACGGGGCGGTTTTGGGCGAAACATTTGGATATGCCAATTCCATTGTTTCATCTGATTTTGCATTGCTTCTATCTCAAAAAGACGAATCAAATTGACATCGATGCATTTGCCTATTGCTGGGAGAGGTATCTCGTGCCTAGGAAAGTTCTTAGAGCGTTAAAACCAAATATTGTTAGTGACTTGCAGGGCGAGCCTATTAAGACGCTATCCGGTATTAAAAATATACTCTTTCTTGAAAAGAGAATTCTTTCAATTAACAAATTATCTGGTAAAGATAAAATCGACCAGATTAAACGCCTAAAACAAGATGTAAAAATAGGGTATGTAGGTGATAATTATTACAACTCAGTGAAGAAAAATTTTGTTACTTTTTTGAAGCATATAGGTGTAATAGATAACGTTGGTTCCCTGACGGATATTGGATTCAAGATATACCACTTGGGTTTAGTTAATGGACCCAGAAGTAAAATTTTCTTCGATTATTTTACACAAATAGTATTACTCATAGGTCACCATCTAGAATTGATTTTCGATTTAGATATAATGTTTAACAAGTATAGGGGAGAGAAAACAGTTTCAGAAATTCGAAGTATTATGTTAAGCGAGTATGAAGCAAAAGGGATGATTAAGAGAAACCCAAATAGACAAGTTGGAGAGAATAGTTCGGTAAGTTTTTTGAAGTACGAATTCATATTATGGAATTCGCTTGAACTGACTACCAAGACCGCAGGGAAGCCTGAATTGTCGTTTAATTGGAAGAAGATAACCGAAGTTTGCTCACTTCCATATCTGTAAATTCCGCTATTAACAATAATGAGTTTGTAACTCAGTGATTTGCTATTACTTAATGGTGTAAGTGTTTGTGCTTTACGTGTTTAGCAATAATATTTGTATGATTTCTTTGGGGGGTATTATTAAATGCATATATTAGGGAAGCGTTGGCGTAAATAACATTTGTGTATGAATGAATTAAAAGTAATCAGACAATACCTGCATCAGCATCCTGAAGTTTCTCAGGAAGAGGCAAATACTCAAAGTTATTTGTTGGTACTTTTTGCAAGGCTGAATATAGACAGGGTAGAGAAAGTGGCAAAGACCGGAATTTTGCTCACTTTCAAAAGTTTGAAAAAGGGTAAAAATGTTTTGTTTCGTGGCGACATAGACGGTTTGCCGATAGAAGAGACGAATGACCTCCCTTATCGCTCTCAGAAGAAGGGCGTGTCCCATAAATGCGGCCATGACGGACATACGACTATATTGTATGGGCTTGCAAAGAAATACTCTGAACGACGACCCGAGTCGGGTGATGTGTATTTGCTGTTTCAGCCGGCAGAGGAAAATGGATGGGGAGCAAGAGCAGTGGTAGAGAGTGGTGTGCTGAAGGATTTGCCGATAGATATGGTGTTTGCGCTGCATAACCTTCCGGGTTATCAGATGCACACCGTCGTTTCCAGGGAAGGGAGTTTTTCATCAAGTGTTATCAGTCTGGCTGCCAACTTCAAAGGATATACGGCACATGCAGCAGAACCATGGAACGGAAAGAACCCTGCCAATGCGATGAGCATGTATCTGTCTGCTGCATTAGAGTTTAACTATGAGAATAAAGAATTGCATGAGTACATAACAGTGACTCCGGTATATGCCAATATGGGAAGCAAGTCTTACGGTATTTCTGCAGGAGAGGGTACTGTACATTTGACTATCAGGGCTGATATCCCGGAAAGGATGAAGGCGGCATTGCGTAAGATTGAAAATCTGGCCAAAGCAGCAGCAACAGAGGAAGGTCTTGAATTGACGTTGGAACATATAGAACCGTTCGATGCCAACATGAACGCCCCCGAAGCCGTGTCTCTCATCCGGCAGAGTGCCGAGACGCTGGGGCTCGAGTATATAGATAGAGAAGAGCCCTTCCGATGGGGGGAGGACTTTGGTTTGTTTACCGGACTGTACCCGGGTGCCATGTTTGGCGTGGGTGCAGGTGTTGACTGTAAACCATTGCATCACCCGGCTTATGATTTTCCGGATGCAATCACTTCGACAGGAGTAAATATGTTTTTAACGATACAAAAGAAGGCACAGCAACTATGATTATGTCGTCTTCTGTCATTACCCTCAGCGAATCTGCGATGAGGCGTAACTGGCAGTTCATGAAATCTTATTTTGGGGAAGAAATTAATATAAGTGCAGTAGTAAAAGGTAATGCCTACGGGCATGGTATCGCTGAGTATGTACCACTTTTGGAAGGGTGTGGAGTGAATCACTTTTCGGTCTACAGTTCGGGAGAAGCCTATGAAGTGCACAGGGTAGCCGACCCTGACAATAGCACGATTATGATTATGGGGGCAATGGGTGCGCCTGACATAGTCTGGGCCGTGGAGGAGGGGGTGGAGTTTTTTGTATTCGACATGCATCGCTTAACAGCTGCAATAGCCGCCGCGGTAATGTGCGGAAAAAAAGCAATCATTCATATAGAGGCGGAGACAGGCATGTACAGGACAGGATTTGATGACAAGCAGATTCCTGCACTTATTAAGGTAATGAAAGAAAACGCCGACCATATAGTATTCAAAGGCTTGTGTATGCATTTTGCCGGTGCCGAGAGTATCAGCAATCATTTGCGTCTGAAGCAGCAACAGTCGGCCTTTAAAAAAATACATAAGCGGTTTATAGCAGCGTCCATGGAGCCGGAATATGTTCACACATGCTGTTCTGCTGCTGCAATTAGGTTTCCGGAAATGCGATACAATATGTTACGTATCGGAATATTGCAGTATGGTTTCTGGCCAAGCCAGGAAATTATGGTAGAGTATATTAATAAGAAGCAAAAGGGAGCCCCCTCCATATTGCGACCAGATTCTTTGGAGCGGGTTATTCGTTGGGAGAGCACCATTATGAGTGTTAAGAGTGTACCGGCTGGTGCGTTTGTCGGATATGGGTATAGCTATCTGGCACAGCATGATATGCAAATTGCAATTGTGCCTGTTGGTTATGGATATGGTTTTAGTCGAAGTCTGAGCAATACCGGTTATCTTTTAATTCACGGATATAGGGTGCCTGTGATTGGTATCGTAAATATGAACTGCCTTGCGGTAGACATTAGTAAAGTAGACGGCGTGGCCATTGGTGACGAGGTAGTGTTGATTGGTCAACAAGGCGATATGGAAATTTCAGTAGCCTCCTTTGGCGAGATGACTAACCTACTAAACTATGAGTTACTTACAAGACTGCCGTCGCACATTCCAAGGATGGTTGAACGGGTTTAGTGTATAATAGATGGTGCGCATTCAGCGCAACTTTAACGATTGCCTATCATTCTTAACGATTAACTTAGTAGAAATTAAAAAGAATGGAAGATCGTGCTCCTTATCTGACATTTGCGTCTGCAGCCGATGCTGAGTCTGTCGCCGAACGGCTAAAAGCTGCCTCAATAGAAGTTGAGATAGTGAAGAAGTTAGCCCGCCTTGACGAGGCTATTATAGGTACAGATTATTCTGATCGGTACGAAGTATATATCCCGGCAGCAGATTACACAAAGGCAAACGGAATTGTTTATGATAAACATGGCGTGTCGCCGGAATCCATTGATACCAGCCACCCGCTGCTGAAAATGAGTAATGCCGAATTAATAGAAATTGTAAAAAATCCGGACGAGTGGGGACCTGATAATTATGGCATTGCCTTAGGGGTGCTGAAAACCCGTGGCGTAGTATTAAGTGATGAAGAATTGGAGGCAATGGAAAAGGAGAAAATAAGTAGCCTGCTACAAAAGAAAAGCGTTGACATTTGGTTGATTTTGCTTGGCTATCTTTCTGCCGTTGCGCCGTTGCTCCAGTACTTAGTAAGCACCGCTAATCAACGAGCTGCATTAGCCTGGTATATTTCTCCTGTTTTCGGAATTGTGCTGTGTGTGGCAATAATAAAATCAAAGACAACTTTGCCGGACGGGAGACGCGTTGCAATGTACGATGCCCGTGCAAACATGCATGCAAAAATAATTGTGGTTCTGTCGTTGGTATTTTGGGCAATAAACACGCTGCTGCACTTTTCGGGTAAAGTATGACGTCAGCTCAGAGCAATTTGATTGTTTTGAACAGGCGCGTTTTACATAGCTTATCGTTTCATTAACATAAGATGTCTTACCTTTATGCATGAAATGAAGGCGGTACAAAGTAAAGGTTGAAGCATTGAATTAAAGGCAGCCAAAGCATTTGTTTTTGTTTCTTTTTTGCCCTTACACACCCTTCGTCTAGGTCGTAGTTTTAATTAGCACACTTTAAGCGTAAATTATGCTAAAGCATTTCTTAACTAAAACATGTGCATATGATACCAACAATAAGCAGGCCGGAATATCACTATTTTAATTTTTGCGTTAGTGTGCATTCGCGATTCGCCGTTTCGGGCAATGTCGCAAATAGGATGTTCGCATTTTAGAAAAATCTTCGACCTGAAAGCGATTGAGTTTGGGTCTTCAGGAAAATCTTTTCGACAATCACCTTTGGTGGATAGGGTAGTTGCCTATTTGTGAGGTAATGCGTTTTTTATTGTGTTCGGCATCAGGTATTTCCGATGCCGAGAGGAAGGCAAGGCAATTCTGTCGATGCCGGTTGGTTGTATACAAACCATAAACGCTCTTTTGATTCTTAACATTCATCTAAAATATTAGTTATGAAAAATCCAATTTTAGTTTGCAGATCGCCCCCGAATAATGAATTGTCCGAATACGGCCGGATTGAACTTTGGCTGTAGGTCCAGACACTCCGACACTCAAACAAAAACCAACTCACATGAAAAACACAGTAATAGTATTTGTAGCATTAGCATTGGCAATTGCGTGGAGTACCACGACAAGTTGTAATAACCAGAATAATCGAGTAGAAGATACTCAGGCGGCGGTAGAAGAATCGAAAGAGGCTTACCTCGATGAACTGGAAGCCTATAAGGCAGAAACAGCCGAAGTGATGGAAGAAAACAACCGGACAATTAAGGAGTTGAAGGAAGAATTGAAGAAGCAAAAGCAAGAAACCAAGGAAGAGTACGATAGGCAAATCACGGAAATGGAAATGAAGAATGAAGAGCTGAAGACGAAATTGAGATCATATAAAGGTGGGGGAAAAGAGAAGTGGCAAAATTTCAAGGAGGAGTTTAATCATGACTTGCATGAACTAGGTGATGCTCTGAAAGGTTTTTCGAAGAAAGAAAAAGAGAACTAATCCGTACTGAGTATTGTACGTAAAATGTCTTTGTCTCACTTTAAAAAATCAGGTATGAAAAAGTTGTTAGTAGTATTAGGAGTAGTTATGTTGTTCAATATTGATGGAGTTGCACAGGTTATATATCATGATACCAGAAGGGATGTAGCGTTTGGGGTTAAAGCAGGGGTAAATGTTGCCAACGTGTGGGACGAGTCAGGGACGGATTTTCGGGCAAGCCGTAAATTAGGATTTGTGGGTGGTGGTTTTTTAAGTATCCCGATTAGTAAATTGATTGGTTTACAACCTGAGTTGATATTGTCGCAGAAGGGATTTAAGGGTTCGGGAAGCTTGCTTGGTTCCACGTACACTTTTTCAAGAACAACAACATACATAGATATTCCGCTACTTGTTCAATTTAAACCGCTTGAGGTGTTAACACTTGTAGCAGGACCACAATACTCTTATCTCGTCAGACAGCACGACAAATATACTTCGGCAGCCGTAAGCGTAGAGCAGGAGCAGGCTTTTAAGAGTGTTGAAATTAGAAAGAACACATTTGGCTTGCTTGCCGGAGCAGACATAATATTGTCAAAATTTGTGGTTTCAGGAAGAGCAGGTTGGGGAGTGCAAAGTAATGCCAGTGATGGCAGATATTCCACTCCCAGGTACAAAAATCGCTGGCTCCAGCTTACGGTCGGCTTACAATTGTAGAAGAAATGCAAATAATAAGTTCACCACATAAAATACACACAAATGAAAACAACAAAAGCAATAGCAGTAATAGCCTTAATGTCTTTATGTACAAACGTTTCGGCTCAGGATATACAGTACGGTGAGCAATACGGACACACGCTTAATGCGGGGATTGGGCTGGGGTATTATGGTTATCTACCCGGCGGATCACCATCTATTCATTTTAATTATGAGTTCGACGTGATGCAGAACTTTACAGTTGCACCATTTATCACTGCAATGACTTACCGCGATTATCGCACGTTACATGGCTTTACGCACCCCGACCAGCGTTATTATTATCGGGAGACTATTATACCAATAGGGGCAAAAGCGTCTTATTATTTTGATGACATGTTAAACGCAAGTTCAAAATGGGATTTTTATATGGCTGCGTCACTAGGTTTTGTATTGCAGAAAACCGTATGGCAGGCCGGATATACGGGGGATAGAAATGTGAGCAGAAAATCAGATGGTCTTTACCTGGATGGACATATAGGCGCAGAGTATCACCTTACTCCCAAAACCGGCTTGCAATTGGACTTGTCATCGGGCATTTCCACATTTTGTGTAGCAATACACTTGTAGATGAAGAATCAGGTAAACAATTTTATTTTTTAATTTTTAAATATAGATATAATGGACAAAGGAAAAGTAGTATTAGGAATTATGGCAGGAGCTTTAGCCGGAGCGGCAATCGGAATGTTATATGCGCCGCATAAAGGTTCTAAGACACGGAAGAAAATTTTCAAGAAAGGAAATGATACGGTAGATGAACTTAAGAACAAGTATGATCACCTGCTGGACAGCATGACGGACAAATTGCGATTGGCAAAAGAAGATATGAAGAACCATTTGCACAGCAGGGGAAAGGATGCCGTAAATGAGCTCACAAATAAGATTGGATAACACTTATGAATATCCGGTGACGGCTATTTTATTATAGAATAGGGTAGTCAGTTTATAAATTTATTGAATTGTCCCCGTGCGAGCTAAATGCTTGCACGGGGACAATTTGTTTCTGGGCTTTGTTAATTCTCGTTGATGTAGATGCGCTTTACTCTTTGTGATATCCCCGTCAGAATTTCGTAGGGTATAGTATCAGCCCATTTTGCGAGTTGTGTAACGGGAACGTTTGGGCCGAATACTTCGGCTTCGTCGCCTTCAGATAGGTTTTCGATTCCTGTCACATCAACCATACACATATCCATACATATTGCTCCTACCGTATAAGCTCTTTGGCCATTAATCACTACATAGGCTTTGCCGCGTCCCATTGCTCTCGGGTAACCGTCGGCATAACCAATAGATAGCGTAGCGATTTTCATGGGTTGTGCAGCAAATGTTATGTTGCCATAACCGATATTATCTCCGGCAGATATATGGTGGATTTGAGCGATGCTCGTTTTTAAAGTGCTTATCGGTTCCAATTGCTCCTGTGTTTCCTTGCATGAGTCAATTCCGTGCAGTCCAAGCCCTAGTCGAACCATTTCGTACTGCATTTTTTTGTGTCTCACAATAGCTGCCGAATTGCATAAGTGTCTGAGCGGTTGATAATTCAGTTGTTTAATTATTTTTTCGCTCAGTAGCTCAAAGGAGCTTGCTTGTTTTTGGGTAAAGGAGTCATGAGCAGGGTTGTCGCTGGCTGCCAGGTGACTGAATATACTTGCAATTTTTATTTCAGGTCGTGAATTCAGCACGTTCGACAGAAGTGTAATATCCTTATCTCCAAAGCCAAGGCGGTGCATTCCTGTGTCTAACTTAATATGTATAGGGTAGTCTGCCACCTGAAAAGCAAAGGCTATACTAATAAAGGAGTATAACGAGCGAAAGTTGTAAACTTCAGGTTCCAGTTTCCAGGCTATCATTCTATCAAACGAACTTTCGTCGGGGCTCATTACCATTATTGGCAATTTGATGCCTGCTTTTCGCAGGGCTATCCCTTCGTCTGTATAGGCTACCGCCAGATAGTCCACTCCTGAATACTCGAGGGTGTTAGCTATCTCATAACTGCCACTTCCGTAAGCAAAAGCCTTTACCATTGCCATTGTTTTTACCCCGGGCTTAAGTTCTGCGCGAAACACGTCCAGGTTTTTTTTCAATGCGGACAGGTCAATGGACATGACTGTTTGGTGAACTTTTTGTTCGAGCAGTACGCTGATTTTTTCAAAAGCAAATGCCCTTGCTCCCTTTAGCAGTATTGCTTCTTTATCGAACGTCAGCATATGAAAGTTCTTCAGAAATTGCTCCGTAGATTTAAAGAAGATGCTTCTGAGTTTCTTGTGTTTTCGGAACGCTTCTTTGTTTTTATACAAGGCCGGACCTATTCCTATGAAACGTTGAATATTTCTGCGATAAACCGCGCCAGCAACCTCGTCGTACAAGTCCAGATCACGTTTGCCGGGCTGCATAATGTCGGACATTATTACTGTATGCAGGCTGTGTTGTTTTTGCTGGTCAAGGAAATTCAGCGCGATTTGCAGCGATGTCAGGTCGGAATTGTAGGTGTCATTAATAATAGTGCAATCATTGATGCCATGCCTCAGTTCCATTCGCATGGATACCGGCTGAAGTAATAGCATCCCGGCTTTAATGTCTTTGTTGCTCATTCCGAGCAGCAGTAGAATGCACCAACTCTGTATAGCATTTTCTACTGATGCGCCATCAGAAAAAGGAATAGTGATGCTTTGTTCTTTCCCTTTGTATTGTCCGGCAATAATAGTTTTGCCGTCAACGGATTGAATATCTCTTATTCGCAGGTCAGCGTCATGTTTTTGCGACCAGGTGAATAGTTCCAGTTTATTGTCGGGGTTGCCACCTCTCACCTGATGTGCGTATTGCACAATGCATTCTTTTAGCTCAGAGTGATCCAGACAATAAACAAGTTGCTGCACATTTTTGAACAGAATGAGCTTTTCATTAATTTTTTGTCTGGAATTCAGGAATCCTTCGCTATGTGCGTCTCCGATGTTTGTAAAAAGTCCTATTGTCGGCTGAATTATTCGTTCAAGATTTTCCATTTCGCCGGGCTGCGAAATGCCGGCCTCAAAAATGCCTAATTGGTGATTCTCATTTATCATCCATGCCGATAATGGGACGCCGATTTGAGAATTGTAGCTTTTGGGGTTGCGAACAATGTGATATTTTCCCGACAAAAGCTGCGATAGCCATTCTTTAATAATTGTTTTTCCATTGCTGCCGGTTATGCCAATTATCGGAATGTTGAACTGTTTCCGATGTGCGGTTGCTATTTGCTGAAGGGCAACAAGGGTGTCTTTTACCTGAATTATGTTCGTGCCGTTAAGGTTTGTTGAATCTATATTCCGGTCGGTAAGGAAGTTGGTGACGCCTTTTTTTCTTGCATCAGCTATAAAGTTATGCCCGTCCCTTAGTTTAGTGGTCAGTGCCACAAACAGTGTTTGGTCCGGTTGGTCTATATTTCTGGAATCAATAGATATGTTACCGATTGCTGAAGATTTGTCGGTGGACATAATCCAGTTGCCGTTGCACCATTTGCTAATCTGCTCTATACTATTCATGGGATAGGAGCAAATATATGTACATCGTTGCATAAAATGGTGAAGCTACTTTCACTGAATCTTCGTTATATAAACCATATTTTTATGTAGCTAATGTTCTCGGATAGCATATGGTACATTGGATAGGGCATAGTGGAGTCCGGCGCAGTCAGTTTGTGAATTTGTTAATAAATAAGTGAGATAAATTATTGCTTACCAGCTAATTTTGTTGTGTTGGGTATTATAATTTTTTTAATTTCTTAAAATTAGATTATTAACCCAACTAAAATAATATTTACTAATGTCTTGTATAGAAGGAATAAATGGCTTAATTTGCTGTCATAAATTTTATACTGATTTATAAATAAAACTAAAGATGAAGAAATTATTACTTGGTATTAGTGTTGCGATGTTGTTTTCAGGTGGTCTGAAAGCACAGGATATACACTTTACCCAATATTTCACATCGCCGCTCACGCTGAATCCGGCAATGACGGGTTTAGTGTCTGACGATATTCGCTTTTCGGGAAATTACCGCTCACAATGGGCATCGGTATCTCCTAACCCATATGTAACTGCTACGATGTCTTTTGATATGGCGACACTTAAAGGGAAACTTCCGGAGGGTGATGCTTTGGGTATCGGTTTTTTGGGGTTGTATGACAAATCCGGGTCTGGTGGGTTGACAAACACCACGGTGGGGTTGTCCATGAGTTATCATAAAGCGTTCGGACGTGACAGGCAGCAACACTTGTCGTTTGGGATGCAGGGTATGTTGGTACAAAAGAACATTAATTTTACTAAGCTGACTTTTGAAGACCAGTACGATCCTAATAGTGGTACGTTGATGTATGGTACGAAAGAGTACTTTAATAATGCGGATCTTACTTATCCTGATTTCAACCTCGGAGCAATGTACTCAGGTAAGGTAGCCGATTATGCAACTTTTTACTTAGGTTATTCTTATTATCACCTTACGCAACCAGTAGAAAGCTTTATCAGCAACACAGCCGGTGCCGATAACGAACACAAGATACACCCACGTCATACAGCATATATCGGAGGTTCATTTGATATGAATCCTAATACTGTTTTGTATGCAAGTGGATTGTATCAGTCTCAGGCTGGTGCTCAGGAGTTTGTGTTAGGTGCTGCGGTGGGTTTTGTATTGAATCCCGGTCACGATTTGGAATATCAGAAAAACACAACATTTTATCTTGGTGGCTGGTACAGATATCAGGATGCACTTGCTCCGTATATAGGGCTTGAGTGGTCAAAAATGCGTCTTGGTGTTAGCTATGATGTAAACATCTCCAGCCTTACTCCTGCAACAAGAAGTGTTGGTGCTTACGAAGTATCACTTATTTACTTCGGTCGTATCAACAAGCGTGAGCGTAACCCCAACTACAGTTGGTCTTGTCCTAAGATTTATTAATGAAAGTGCTTTTTATAAATTATTAAAGCGAGCCAACCGGCTCGCTTTTTTTTGTAGATAAAATGTTTCTTAGTCATGCTCGACGCTTTTCTTTGCGTCTTGTACGGGTAGGCTACTGCATTAAGAAACGGCCTTCTTAGTTACTTTTATCAGTTCGTCTATCTCAGAAGGGTTGTTGTATATATGGGTGGAGATACGGAGCGAATCAAGACCATTTTCGGGGACAATACGAATACGGATTTTCGCTTCTCCACATAATTTGTTGAAATCCCGATAGTTCATTCCCTTTATCTTGAAGCCGGTTACTCCGGCTCTTGAGCGCTCCTCAGTAGGGGTCAGCATTTGAATCCGACTGCCGCAAGCGAGCAGGTTATCCTGGGTGTATTTGCCGAGATATTTTATCCGACGGTAAACATTCTCAGGGCCGATGGCTTCCATGAAGTCAACCGCAGCAGCTACACCTCTGTAAAGTCCGTTTGACTGCGTGCCTGCATAGTATCTATGTCCTCCTTCGGCATACTTGCCAATGCTAACCGGGTCGGTCATGATGTCCCAATCTTCGTCGCCGCTGCCGGCACCAACAGTATAGGGAGTCAATATTTCCTGAAATTCTTTTCTGACATAGAGGAAGCCGGTCCCGTTTGGCCCTAAGAGCCATTTGTGTCCGCAGCTGGCATAGGTGTCGCACCCCATATCATGCAGGTCCAGATGTATCATGCCCGGGCCATGTGCGCCATCTATTAGCGAGAATATTCCCTTGCTTCTTGCTAAAGTACATATTTCCTTAACCGGCAAAACCTGTCCCTGAGTACAAGGTATATGGGGCGTTGCAATAACTTTTGTTTTGGGTGTAATGAGGTCTGAAATTCGATTCAACGTTTCGGCCGCAGTAGCTGCGGGTGTATATTTTTTTACGACTATACCGTGGAGTTTTTGTCGGTTCATCCAGGGCATTGAGTTGCCTGAGTGTTCATGAGTAGTAAGGATGACTTCGTCGCCCTTGCTTAACGGAACACCCCAGCATGCGATATTGATGCCATCTGTTACATTGTGTGTGAGCGCAATTTCTTTTTCATCGGCACCCACGAAACCTGCCAATTTTTCTACGGTCTTTTCCCATTTGCCATATTGCCCATCGGTGTCATTTTCCATAAGGCCCGCCTTTACCGCCTCGATTACAGGGTAGGGCGACGGTCCAAATGTGCCGTTGTTTAGATAGATTCGTTTGTGTGTAAGAGGAAACATTAATCTTATGCTGCGCCAGTACTCTTCATCATCTTCCGCAACATCGCCTGTAGCCTTTATCTGTGCAGATGCAGCCATAGCCTGCATTTCTGCAATTGTCATGGCGGCGACAGCAGCAGCGGATTTGAAAAAAAATCTTCGGGATAAATTCATAAAATGGGAATTGAGAATTGGAAGTTAAAAATGTAATATACAAAAAAGACAACGTTTTTCAGTTATTGTTCATTTTTATTTAAATTAAATTAAAATTAATTATAACAGGATTATTTGGTTTTGATTTATGTTTAATTGTTAATTGTTAAAAATGTATCGTTAAATAGTGTATTTGATTGTTGGTAAAGAAATTCGGTTGAGTTCCCAGCCGTTTTTGCCGTAATAATAAAGAATTATGAGGGTAACATCTTAATGTATTCGAAGAATTGATGCTATTAAATAGGTAATTATTTTTGGACGGCAATGATGCATAAATTCAGTCCAAATCTTCATTAATTTGCAACCATGTACACAAAGGAGGAAGAAAAAGCTTTTTATGAGCTGGCAAAACAATATTTGAATAAAGAAGTCGACGATTTGGCTGGTTCGGTAGACGAGTTGCGTAATGTCTTGAATTATGCCGATTGGAAGTACTATGTACAGAGTGAGCCGGTGCTTGCAGATGCGGAGTACGATAGTCTTTTTAAAAAGCTGGTACATATAGAGGAGCAGCACCCTGAAATTATTACCCCTGATTCGCCGACTCAACGCGTGGCTAAAGGGTTGAGTGAGCGGTTTCCTGCTGTTAGTCATTTGGTGCCAATGCTTAGTCTTGACAATACATACAATGCTGAAGACCTCACTGATTGGGACCGGAAATGTCGGGAGCTGGCAGGTACAGATGAGATAGAATATTGTGTTGAGCCCAAATATGACGGTGCCAGTATTTCTCTGATATACGACGATGATATGATGGTGCGTGGTGCAACACGGGGTGACGGCGTGATGGGAGAAGACGTAACTATAAATGCACGGCAGATTCGATCGATACCTTTGTCGGCGAAACTGCATTCATTTGGTATCAAACAAATGGAGATTAGAGGCGAAGTAGTAATTGACAAGGTGTTTTTTGAAAAATATAATGAGCAGCGAATAGCAGAGGGTTTACCCCCGCTGGCTAACCCGAGAAATGCGGCATCGGGAACAATGAGAATATTAGACCCTTCAGAAATCAGAAAAAGAGGATTGAGTGCAGTTCTATATAGTATAAGTGACTATACGCTGTTGCCGGGAGCAGAACGTCCGGCCGAATTAAGTACGCATTTCGATTCACTTAAATGGCTGTATCAATTGGGCTATCCTGCTCCGATAAAGGAAATGAAGATATTCCGGCGCATTGATGATGTTATAGCATATTGTGCAGAATTTGAACAACGGCGGGATTCATTGCAATATGAGGTTGATGGCTTGGTGATAAAGGTTAATAGCTATGCTTTGCAGGATAAGATGGGAATGACCTCTCATCATCCACGCTGGGCAGTGGCCTATAAGTTCAAGGCACGTCAGGCTACGAGCAAGCTATTGCGGGTTGAGTTTCAGGTGGGGAGAGTGGGGGCTATTACACCAGTTGCAAAGATTGAGCCCGTTCCTATAGGAGGGGTAACGGTAAGCTCTGTTTCCCTGTTCAATGAAGACGTTATCAAGGAAAAGGATGTAAGAGTAGGGGATACCGTCATTGTGGAGCGAGCCGGTGATGTAATACCTTATATTGTAAAGCCGATAGTAGAACATAGGGATGGCACCGAAACTGTAATAGAGTTTCCGACGGCATGTCCCGCCTGCAAGTCTTTGTTGGAGAAACAGCCCGAAGAAGCTGCATGGCGTTGTATCAACATCGGTTGTCCCGTACAGGTCGTAGAGCGCATTGCACATTTTGCAAGCAAGGATGCAATGGATATTCGTAGTCTGGGTATAACAATAGTCCAGAAGTTTCACGATTTAGGTTTATTGCCGGATATACCGTCCATATATCATATCCGATGGGACGAGGTGCAGAAAATGGGGGGATTTGGAGAGAAGTCTGTACAGAATCTGAAGAGCGCGATAGAGCAGTCGAAAAAGCAACCGCTTAATCGTGTGATATTTGGTTTGGGTATTCGGCATGTGGGAGAGACCACAGCAAAAACATTGGCCTCGGCTGTATCTCATATTAAGGAGTTCTATGAATGGGATATCGAAAAGCTATCGGCGCTACCCGACATAGGTCCGAAAGTAGCCACATCGGTGATTGATTTTTTTGCACGCGATGAAAATAAGCGCACCATTACCATGCTGGAAGAGGCAGGTGTAAACCTCGTTAATGACCACAGAGGTCAGAAACCGCTTGAAGGGGCATTAGTTGGGAAGACATTTTTGTTTACCGGTACACTGAGCCAGTTTAAGCGTAGCGATGCTGAGGCTATGGCCGAAGCAAAAGGTGGTGCAATCTTGAGCGGCGTAAGCAGTAAACTGAATTATCTTGTTGTTGGTACAGATGCCGGGTCTAAGTTAGAGAAGGCCAAGAAGTTGGGGACTGTAAACATACTCACGGAGCAGGAGTTTCTGGAATTGATATCGGATTAGGGGACATTTCTATAATCCCGTCCCCTTGCTGATATATTGAGTGTTCGCAAGACAGAAACGGTAGGGTAGCAGTGCGTCTTCCTTTGCATAGGCAACACCTACTCGTGTTCCTGTTATGATGTCGTACGAAGGGATGCAAATGCTTCTGTCTTCGATAAATATTTTTGGACCATTAAGTGAAAGTCCATTATGTGTAGTTGTAATACCCATGGCTGCACTCAGAATACCCGGACCTGCGGTTAATCTTGGTTGCACTTTGGTCATTTTTCTGCGGGTGAGCATAATGTCAACACCATCAATCGGGGCAGCAGCTCTGATAAGGACTGCGTGAGGTATGTCGGTTTCGTTTGTAACCACATTGAATAGGTGGTGTATGCCATAGCAAAGATATATGTAACATACGCCGCCGCGTGTATACATCATCTCTGTTCGTTGGGTTCTTCTGTTACCGTAGGCATGAGATGCTTTGTCGCCGACACCTTCATAAGCTTCCGTTTCGGTAATCATTGCCGAGGTATAATGACCATTGATATTGGTTACAAGTACTTTCCCGATTAAATCCCTTGCTATAGCAATAACATCGTCACCGAGGTAAAATGAACGAGGTAGTGTCATTTGTCAAAAGTAAATTGGAAATTGAATATGCAAATCATTACTTTGTACCCAAAGTGTAAATTCTGATATGCCACAAGCAAAAATAAAAGGTTCTGTATATCTTATTCCATTGCCGTTGTCTGATGGAGCAAACCAGACGTTGTCGCCTGATATTCTGGCACAGACGGCAATTATAAAACATTACTTTGTAGAAAATGCTAGAACGGCTAGGCGCTTTATCCGTTCGTTGCATGCCGACCTGGTAATAGAGGAGTTGCAATTATCTGAAATAAGTAAGCATTCCGGAGCCGACGTTTCGTTGTTCAGGAAATGGTTGAAGGAAGGAAAAAAAATCGGGATTATGAGCGAGGCCGGATGCCCCGGTGTTGCTGATCCCGGAAGCAATCTGGTGGGTATTGCACACAGCATGGGAGCAAAAGTAGTGCCGCTTACCGGGCCTAGTTCAATTATACTTGCGCTTATGGCATCGGGTTTTACGGGGCAGAGTTTCGTATTTCATGGATACCTGCCACTAAAAGAGCCGGCACGCGGCAAGAAAATGAAAGAGTTGGAAGCGGTGTCTGCGAAAGAGCGACAAACACAAATATTTATTGAGACACCTTACAGAAACAATCTGATGATGGGTGATTTGGTACGACACTGTCACAATCATACGCGAATTTGCGTAGCGATGAATTTGACCTCAAAAGATGAATTTATAGCTACAAAGACTATTGGCGAATGGAAAGAGGCTCCACGTTTTGAGGGTAAACAACCCGCAGTGTTTTTGATGATGGGGTAGTGAGAGCTTCTATTTTTGAAACCCGTGTCGAGTGCAATTTACTTTCTGCCTTTAAAATGTAATGAAAATCGCAGTTTCCTGACGAAATATTAGTTACTTTTGCGCCCTGAATTACACTTTTTTGACATGCAAATAGCTATTATAGGAACAGGATATGTAGGCTTGGTAACAGGTACATGTTTTGCAGAAACGGGCAACAATGTAATATGTATTGACATTGATGAGCGTAAGATAGAACGTTTGAAGAATGGTGAATCGCCGATATATGAGCCAGGTCTTGATGTTTTACTTGAAAGGAATATTAAAGAAAACAGGCTTCATTTTACTACTTCGGTTGAAGAGGGTATAAAGGATGCAAAAGTTGTGTTTCTTGCGTTACCCACCCCTCCCGGCAAGGACGGCTCGGCTGACCTGCAATACGTGTTGAACGTGGCAGAATCGCTTAGCAAAATAATTACGAAATACACGGTGATTGTGAATAAGAGTACGGTACCTGTAGGAACTGCAGAGAAAGTACACAACGTTCTTATTCAGCACTTAGATGCATCATTGTTTGATGTTGTGTCCAATCCGGAGTTTCTGCGCGAAGGAGTGGCTGTCGATGACTTTTTACGACCTGATAGGGTGGTGATAGGTACTTCTTCTGAGAAGGCTAAAAAAGTAATGGACGAATTGTACCAGCCTTTTGTAAGACAGGGCAACCCGATACATTTCATGGATGAGCGTTCGTCTGAGATGACAAAGTATGCTGCTAACTCCTATCTGGCAATGCGTATTTCTTTTATGAATGAAATGGCAAACCTATGTGAACGTGCCGGAGCAAATGTGGATTGGGTACGTATTGGTATGGGGGGCGATTCCCGCATTGGAAAACGATTTTTATTTCCCGGTATAGGTTATGGCGGCAGCTGTTTTCCAAAGGATGTAAAGGCATTGGCTCATACAGCCCAGGAAATGGACTATGACTTCAAGTTAGTTAATATGGTCATGCAGGTGAATGACCTTCAGAAAAAGATACTCGGCAGAAAGGTGAAGAACTATTTTGGAGAGGACTTGTCGGGTTTAACTTTTGCTGTTTGGGGTTTGTCATTTAAACCGGAAACTGACGATATACGTGACGCTCCGGCCCTTGACCTTATAGAGGAACTTACCGCTGCAGGTGGTCAATTGCGCGTGTTCGATCCCGAGGGGATGGAAAACGTAAAACAATTGGTTGGCGACAAAGTGTACTATGCAAAAGATCAATACGATGCTTTGGATGGCGCCAGCGCATTGATTATTGTTACCGAGTGGAGTGAATTTAGAAATCCCGATTTCGAAAAAATCAGCAGTTCATTGGTGCACCCTGCTATTTTTGACGGAAGGAATGTTTATTCTATAGACAAAATGAACGAATTGGGATACTATTATGAAAGTATGGGGAGAACAGTCGTAAATCCTGACGTTAAGTATTCATAATATACATTCAACTGCAACATTTTTAGAACATAGATTATTGTAAAATACAAAGCATGGCAAAACGTATTCTCATTACCGGAGCAGCTGGTTTCCTGGGTTCTCACCTTTGCGACCGATTTTTGAAAGAAGGCTTCGAGGTTGTCGGTATGGACAATTTACTTACCGGAAACATTAAAAATATCGAACACCTTTTTCCGGTAAAGGAATTTCAGTTTTATCATCATGACGTTACTAAGTTTGTTCATGTACCCGGTAACATAGATTACATACTTCACTTTGCATCGCCTGCAAGCCCCATAGACTATCTGAAAATGCCGATTCAGACATTGAAGGTAGGTGCATTAGGTACACATAACTTATTGGGACTTGCCAAGGCAAAGGGAGCTCGGATATTAGTAGCATCTACCTCAGAGGTTTATGGCGATCCATTGGTACATCCACAGAAGGAAGAGTACTGGGGTAATGTAAACCCAGTGGGCCCCAGAGGTGTTTATGATGAAGCTAAGCGATTCATGGAGAGCATCACAATGGCCTATCATACTTTTCATCAGGTTGAGACGCGTATTATTCGCATCTTTAACACTTATGGCCCGAGGATGCGACTCGATGATGGTCGTGCGTTACCAACGTTCATGAGTCAGGCTTTAAGGGGCGAGGATGTTACCGTTTATGGCGACGGTTCTCAAACTCGTTCATTCTGTTATGTGGATGACCTTGTTGATGGTATTTACAGGCTTTTGTTGTCTGATTACAGCAGCCCTGTTAATATTGGTAATCCCTCAGAAATTACTTTGTTACAGTTTGCCGAAGAAGTTCTGGAGTTGACGGGATCAAAATCAAAAATAATTTATCAGGCTTTGCCACAGGACGACCCAAAGCAACGCCAGCCGGACATTACAAAAGCAAGAGAAATATTAGGCTGGGAGCCAAAAGTTGATCGCCACGAAGGGTTGAAACGTACCCTGGAATATTTCAAGCTGCATATATAGTTGGTAGCAATTCTATCAATGATATTTTCATAAACTGGTGACTTTCTTTAAGTAATTTTGAGGGTCACCAGTTTGGTTTTTAATAGGTTTCCAAAACCTTAAAAGACCTACGTTTGATATTTGTCAAACGGTTATTTCCTACCTTTATGGTATCATGAAGTTTTATTACCTCCTATTCTGTATTTTATTGTGCGCTGCCTGCGATAAGAAGGGTTCAAATTTGCCTGATGACACAAGTACTGTGGGCGAATTTGCATACGAAGTTCAGGCAGATTCAATTGTTCGTAGTCCTGCAAACAGTCCTTATAATTTTGTGTTTAACATCAAGCTGCTAAGCGGAAAAATTCAGGGTAATTATGTCACTTGTTTTATTGAGGGATTGCCTGCCGCCATTGGCGTTTCTCCTGAAAACGTCGTAGTAGGAAATCTGTTAGGTGGTGTGTTTAGTTTTGATGTAGGAAATGTTCCGGTTGGTGATTATCCATTTCGTTTAAAGACTATTACTGACAAGTACGGCGATGCATATACGGACTTAATATTGAGAATAACTGCTGTTCCGGACATTGTCCCTCACCTGGCCGGTATTTATGACTCTAGTTATGACTATTGTCCTGATTCTGGTTTGTTACACTATTCAGTTGTTTTGTCTGCAATTGCGGATTCACCCCACGTGCTTGTTATTTCCAATTTTAGAAATTTGGGTACCGGAGTTACTGTACATGCAAATGTTGTTTCCGGTGTTGATATTCCGATTCAGTCGGTAGGAGATAAGACTGTATGGGGAACTGGTACTTATAACATAGATGCTCGTCCGGATCACGGAGGTGATTATGTATTGTCGATAAATGACACCATCGTTAGTGGGCTGGACACATTGACCTGTACCATGCACATTGAACACTGATACGTTTGTTCGTGGCTGCTAAACCAATGCTATTGTATTCAATGCAAGGTGTCAGGTAATCTTTGACCTTACCAGATTTAGGTGAGCTTCTTTCGCAGATTTCCTGAGTTTTATTGCTGATGGGGTAAAGTACTGGTGCCCCTCTAAAAAGCGTATCTGCAGTTTATTCCACTCGTTTTCGGTGCTAATAATACCGTACATGCACAATTCGTCAAAGAGGTAGTTTCCAATTTTGAAAAAGTCATCTCGCCCGAGGTAATCCAGATCTGCATCACAGATTATCTCCTCCAATTTGTTTTGCGGATTTTGCGGAATTTTTGTCGCCATAATCATCCCGCATATCTTCTCAATTTGTTCGTCACTGAAGTTGTAATTTGGGAGGTGCTCGCGTGCTATGTCACAACCAATTTGTTCGTGATCTTTTTGTTGAATCAGAAAGCCGGAATCATGGAAAAGCACAGCCGTAAGAAGAAGCGTTAAATCTTCGCCATCAATGTCTTCCAATGCCGCAATATTTTCTGCAGCAGCGTATACATCCTTGATATGACCAAGGCTATGGTAAGTAAGATTTTTGGGAAGCTCCCTTTTAAGTTTGTTTAAAATAAATTTCTTTACTTTCTCAAATTGCATGTCGCAGTCATTGGTGACACAATAAAAGTATAAAATTAATAATTGAACGGGCATAGATTCCTAAAAATATTTTCTCCGTTAACTTTATATTTGCAGTTTCGGTATGTGATTAAGTCTGAAATCGAACAAAAATATCGTCAATATTTTTCCCTTATTCTTGTAATTTCCCAAGTATCACGCATGTTATTAATGCGTATTGGGATTTTATGTCACCTGTAAATCGCCATTGTCTTATCTGGTTTTTTTGAAAACAAATTTTTTTTGAGAATGTATTTTGTAAATTGTCGAACGGTTTTAAGGGGAGCATCAAATTATAGTCATGATTAGAGCAAAAATTGTATCGGAATTGGAAGAGCAATTGACTTTAGCGAATAATGATTCGCAAAAAATTTCAATTCTATTAAAGATTGCCGAAGAGATAAAAAACTTTGAAGTTGATAAAGCGCTCGGTATTGCCGAGGAGGTTCTTGAGTGTTCAAATAGGAACGGCCTTGTAATAGAAACCGGACATGGCCTTTGTCTGAAAGGTTTTTGTTGCAGACTCAATGGCGACTATAATACCGGAATCGATGTGCTCAATCAGGCGCTTTCCATTGCAAAAAGAATTGACAATAAGACAATTGAAGCTGTAGCCCACTATTATCTGGGAAATATTTACAGGGAGTTAGGGGATTTGGCGAATGTTTTATCTAATTACGATCGCGCATTAACCATTAATCAGGAAATGGGTGATGAGTATTATCAGTCAGTAATATTGTCAAGTATTTCAAACTTGTTATTTGATTTTAATGACTATGACAAGGCTTTGGAATATGCCTTGAAGTGTCTCCCGATATTTGAACGTGTCAACAATGTAAACAGCCTGCTCAATGTTCACAATACCTTAGGGAATATTTATTTTAAGAAAGAGCAGTATGATGAAGCGTTATCCTCGTTTGAAGAGAATTATAAGCGCTCAGAACCCGGTACGTCGGCATATATTATGGCCGAAAGTGGCATGGGGAAAGTGTATTATAAAATGAAGCAGTACGATAATGCAGAAAAGTATCTGACGAATGCTTTGTTAATGTCTGACGAGAGAGAAAATGTAGAAGTTAGTATCACTTGTAACTATTTCCTTGGATGCCTGCATGTGGACAGGCAAGAGCTTGAAAAAGCACTTGAGCATTTGCAGGCAGCGCGTGCCATTGCCGAAGTGTACAAGCGACGTCAGGATATGATGAGTGCTTATGAGCAACTTTCTATTATTTACGAGAAGAAGGATGATATGAGATCTGCTTATTTCAACCTGAAAAAATATGAACGATTAAAGGATGAGATATTTCAGCAAAATGTTTTTAACGAACTGAATAACTTACAGGTACGACAGCAAATAGAACTAGCAAGAAAGGAGAAAGAGGTAGCTGAACGGGCCGCTCAAATGAAACATCAGTTTATGGCCAATATGAGCCATGAGATCAGAACACCTATGAACGCAATCGTAGGAATGACTCGCCTTATTCTGGCGAAAGAGCCCAAGGATGAGCATCTGCGGTATCTGAACGCTATTCGTATGAGTGCTGATAATTTGTTAGTAATTATTAATGATATTCTAGACTTTTCGAAGATAGAAGCCGGTAAAATTACCCTGGAAAAAATAGACTTTAACTTAAGAGAGGTGTTGCAGGGTATAGGAGACATGTTGTCGACAAAAGTGGAGGAAAAAGATCTTGAGCTAATTGTTGAAGTGGCTGAGGATATACCTGATATGCTATTAGGAGACCCGACAAAGCTGAATCAAATTCTGGTAAACCTTGCCGGGAATGCGATTAAATTTACCGATAAAGGGTTTGTCGCTATAAAGGCACATTTGCAAAAGGAAGAAGGGGATGCGTTGACTTTAAGGTTTGATGTTGTCGATTCAGGCATTGGCATAGCTGCAGAATACATTGATACAATTTTCGACAGCTTTACACAGGCCGGGTCAGATATTACCAGAAAGTTTGGCGGTACAGGATTAGGGCTAAGCATCTCAAAGCAGCTCACTAACATTATGGGAGGCGACATTTTCATACAAAGTGAATTGGGCAAGGGTAGTACTTTCTCGGCTGTAGTAGTCTTCGAAAAGTCAAATGTATCGCCTGAAGCAAAAGTCGTGGAAACACTAGATTCTAATATAATGGATAGATTAAAAAGGTTGAAAATTTTACTTGCAGAGGATAACGAGTTTAACAGAATGGTAGCTGAAGATACATTGCAGGATGTATTGCCCGGTGTATCAATCACCATGGCTCTAAACGGGCAGGAAGCAGTTGATAAAGTTACACAAGAGCAGTTTGATGTCGTTTTGATGGATATTCAGATGCCTGTTTTAGATGGAATTGAAGCTACAAAAGTTATTAGAAATACCTTGGATGGTCCAGCTCGTGATGTTAAGATCATAGCGATGACCGCAAATGTGATGCAGGAGGACGTAAAAGGGTATTTTGAGATAGGTATGGATGCATATGTGTCTAAGCCGTTTCATCCAAAAGAACTAATGCAGAAGCTGAATGAGGTGATGACCGGGGTTGATACCGTTAGAGATAGTATTGCCGATTCAGAACCGGTAGCGGAAGAAAATGTTTCGGATGCTCCTGTAACGGATATGCAATTCATAAAGCAATTTACCAATGGGAACCCGGAAAAAATAAAAAAATATACGGGTATGTTTCTTGACAATGCCCCGAAAATGCTCGAGCAGATTGAGGCGGCATTGGCAACCAGCGATCACCGGGCGCTTAAGTTGGCTTCGCACTCACTAAAACCTCAGATGACGTATATGGGTATTAAGGAAGAGGAAAGCAACATTGCTCGCATTGAACGTGCCGCCGATGACCAAACCGATTTCAGTAAGATTGCGCCTATGATTCACGACTTAAGAAAATTATGTGAACGTGCTTTTGCCGAAATCCGTGCAAATGAGTCATGATTGCTATATATTATTTGGATCTCCCATTCTTACGATCAATCAAATAAACAAGAAAGCCTCCGGTTACGGAGGCTTTCTTGTTTATACTTGTTTTCTTTATTATTAATACCTGATATCCATTTCATTTATCAGGTTGTCTGCATGTCCCATTTTGTCTATCAGGAACAGAATATACCTAACGTCACAAACAATTGTCCTTTTGTAATGCTTGTCAAAAGCAATATCCCCGCTCATGGCTTCCCAGTTGCCATCAAATGCAGCACCTATAAGTTCTCCGTAAGCGTTCATTACAGGGCTTCCTGAGTTGCCACCGGTAATGTCATTGTTCGTGATAAAGCAGGTGTGTATTTTCCCGTCCTTGCTGTCAGCGTACTTTCCGTAGTCTTTAGCTTCATACAGGTCTATCAGGTCTTTGGGAACATCAAATTCCTGATCTCCCGGTTTGTATTTTGCCATAAGGCCATCTAATGTGGTATACACATCGTAGTATACGCCATCCTGAGGATAATAGCCTCTTACCTTACCATAGGTGATACGCATAGTAGAGTTTGCATCAGGATACATCAGGTCTCCTTTTTTCATTTCCATCAGTTGTTTCACATACTCATGCGAAAGTTCCTTTTTCTTGTCAGCAAATGAATGGATTATCTCACGGTAGTTATCGTAATAATTGTCAATAAAGCTGAAGGTATACTTAACTGCTTCGTCCGCTTTTAATTTTGCCAATGACGGTGACTTACAAAATGCGATAAACTTGTTGCTGTCAGTCAGGAATGTATGGGTAAACACTTTGGATGTATACGTACTGTAGTAAGACTTTTTGCTGCCGTCAGTTCCTCGTAGTATTGACTTGTAAATTGCAGGGTGTTGGTTTGCCGGTACTTCGTCATGGAAAAGCTTTGTCATTTCAGTAAACAACTCCATGTCTGTAGTGCGATCGTAGTCTTTGTATGTACGTCGATAATTTCTTTTTGCGGCTTCTATATATTTGTTTAGGGTATCTTCTTCCAGCTTTCCATCATGCCTTTCGTATGCGTCCCGCAGCCCCTTCAGTCCATATGCCATGCGCGTAACTGCCGGTGCTCTGAAAGCTTCCGAAAAATAAACTGCATGCTTTCCGTAGGGTGTATAATCAGCGTATGCCTTGGAGAACTCTGCCAGCAAGCCCGTGGCTTTGCCATTTTTACGTTGCCATGCCGAGAACTCATCCTCCTGTTCACGTTTTTTATTTACTATGTCAAGCCTTTTCAACTGCTCTGTTTGCCCGATATAATACTTCCAGTAGTTGGCAATACGAGAATAAAGCGAGGTCATTTGCAGGTACACCTTTTTGTCCATGTCCATATGCTTATGCATTATTGACAGTCTAAGGTCGCGACATTTTACAATCGAAGGGTTGTAAACATTTATTGAAAAATCAACTCCGTATGAAACTTCATAACGGTTTGTACGACCCGGGTAACCAAAAATCATAGCATAATCGCCTTCTTCAACACCACGTGCAGAAACCGCTAAGTGCTTTTTGGGGTGATAGGGAACATTTGTTGGGTCATATGCCTTTGGTTGATTGTTTTCATCGGCATATATACGGAACATTGAGAAGTCTGATGTATGCCGTGGCCACATCCAGTTGTCGGTATCTCCGCCGAACTTCCCGAGTGACTTTGGTGGGGTGCCCACTAAGCGTACATCTGTATATCTCTTGTAAATGAGCAGGAAAAATTGATTGTCATTGAAGTAAGATTTTACATCAGCTTCGTATTTGCCACCTTCAGCTCCCTTTTTTTCTAATTTCTTAGTTATTGCTTTAAGCTTATCGTCATATTCGTCGCCTGTTGCATCGCCAATGGCTGCAACTACTTCGCTTGTTACATCTTCCATTCGCTGCAAAAACAAAGCAGTCACACCTTTTGCCGGTAACTCTTCGCTCATGTTATGAGCCCAAAAACCGTTGTCAAGCAGATTTCTTTCAACTGTGCTAAGATTAGCAATAGCGTCATATCCGCAGTGATGGTTCGTTAACAAAAGTCCTTTGCTCGAAATCATTTCGGCGGTACATCCTCCACCAAACTGCAATATTGCATCCTTGATGCTGCTATGGTTTATGTTGTACAGGTCATCTTTTGTCAGCCGAAGACCTAAGCGCTGCATGGTTTCATAATTTTTGCCAATGAGCATGGGTATCCACATGCCTTCATCGGCCCTTGCTCCATGCATTGTCATGGCAGCAACGAATAGAAGAATAATTTTTTTCATTAAACTATTTTTTTGAAATACAAATGTAATCAGAGCGTATCAAAAAAGATACGGGAAAAGAGGGGGATATTAACGGTTGTACCATTCATTTTGTATACCCGAATAACGAAGATAGGAATTGGGTACAATTAATTTGGTATCAGGGGCATTACAGTCCAGCATCGCAATTAAGAATTGCGACAGAACCTTGCAAGATGAAAGGGGGATTCCATATCTTTTAAAAAGTACAAATACTCCTGATTGTTACAATCAGGAGTATTTGTGACAATATTAAATCACCTACTAATACCAGTGGTAATAGTGAGTGTGGTTGTGCTCTTTCATTTCGCTCTTCCAAGCTTTCTTATGCGCTTTGCGGTGTTTACGAGCAGCAGCAAATGGTCTGTCTTGACACATTTTCTTTTTTGCTTTGTATTCCTTCTTGTCAGCTTTCCAAGCTTTCTTCCATGCTTTGTAGCAGTGAAATTCATTTCTGTCACATTTGGAATCATCTCCGTGAGCTGAAGCGCTGTTGGCGCCGATAAGTGCGATCGATAAAAACGCTAGTAAGACGTAATTTTTCATTCAATAATGTTTTTGTGAAGGCAAGATAAGCAATAAATTACATTTTCCATAGCATATTTCGACTGTTTTTTTTATTTGCTCTGGAAATCATTGTTTTTGGGCTCGGATCAGTCGTTTTTAGGCCATTTTTAGCGTAAAATGACCTAAAATTGTTGATTTCTGAGTCACCTCGTTTTCTGGTATTTCTATTGTTGTTCGTGCGTTGGGGATCGCAAATCGTATTAACTTTTCTTTTTGACATTATATTAATATTGGGTTTCGTTATTTTGTGGCATGATAAAGCACCTGCTGGTATTTATGGTCTGTCTGACTTTGTCTGTGACGGGTATGTCGCAGAGCGATTCTGCTGCCGGGCCATTAAAGTCGCGTTCGGGCATACGAATAAGTTTATTGACATGTGGCACGGGTGATCAGGTCTGGGAGACTTTCGGACATACTGCTCTCAGAGTTGTAGATAGTTCCGTGGGTGGAAGGATGGGAGATATCGTATATAACTATGGAATGTTTAACGGGTACGACGAGAACTTTGAGCTCAAGTTTATGCGTGGTAAGCTGTTGTACTACGTAGCTACCGAGTTTTATGGAAACTTTATGGAGGAATATTTTTCGTATGGTCGGAAAGTAGAGGAACAGGTTTTGCTATTAGAGGAAAAGGACAAACAGAAGATTGCTGCGTTTTTACGTAGAAATACATTGCCGGAAAACAGGTATTATAAATATGATTTTTTCTTTGACAATTGTGCAACCAGAATAAGGGATATTTTTCCGGATGTGCTGGGAAGTAATTTTCATTTTGAGGATGTTAGACCCAAAGGTGTTCATTTGTCGTTTAGGGATATTATTAACAAATATTTTTATAAGAAACACTGGGAGCGCGTTGGAGTAAATATATTGTTGGGAAGCAAGATAGACAGAGTGATGACAAATGCGGATATTATGTTTCTGCCGGATTACTTGCGAGATGGGGTTGCAAGTGCTAGCTACAATGGAAAATCAATCGCTACCGAACCGGAATTAATTTTAGATGGCAGCGAACAATTGCCGGCTGGTCCCAACTTTCCGTTAGTACTAACAATTCTGATTTTTTTCTTGACACTGATAGGAATATCTGTTCCGAAGTTGCAAGTCCTCGGTAGGGTAATGCGGATATTGGTGTTATCTGTCACAGGGTTGCTTGGGTGCCTGATTCTGATTATGTGGTTTGGAACTAACCATCAGGGGTGCAGCCAGAATACAAATATACTTTGGGCATTGCCACTGAATTTTTACATAGCTTTTGCGAAACCGAAAGGTATCGGTAAATATTCAGTTATTGCCATGTTGTGTATCGTTGGTGTCCTTATAGTTCATATTGCAGGCGTTCAGGCAATTATTCCGGAGTTTATTCCGTTATTATTGTCATTGTTGTTGGTTCATGGATGGAATTATCGACGTTCGACGTTAATCGTTTCAAAAAGCAACACTTAAGATAATGGCACAACCGGAAATTTTTTATAGAAAGACAGGTGATGGACCGGCTATCGTCCTATTGCATGGGTTCCCGGACAACGGAGAAATATGGAGCGATATTGCGGGGCAATTGGCAGAGCATTACACCGTTTTGGTGCCGGACCTTCCTGGCAGCGGAAGGAGTCCGCTTAAAGGTCCTACTTCTTTAAACGAAATGGCGATCGGGATTGAAGAGATTATGTCATTCGAAGAAATAGAAAAGGCAGTTTTGATTGGTCATTCCATGGGAGGTTATACAGCAGCGGCATTTGCAAGATTGTTCCCCGCGCGTATTGCGGGCCTTTCATTTGTGCATTCGTTTGCGGCAACTGACGACGAGCAGAAAACAAAACTTCGTAAAAAGACAATTTCGTTGCTGAAAAATAGCGGGAAAAAGGTATTTGTCGGACAGATGACAAGCAACTTGTTTGCACCTTCATTTTTAGTTAAACATCCCGAACAGGTCAGGTCCAAAGAAGAGTTAGGTATGAGGATGGAAACGGAAGCAATGATCAACTTTTACGAAGGTATGATAGGCAGGGATGACAATAGAGAAGTAATACAAAATGTCAAGTGTCCTGTTCAATGGGTAATAGGTAGGCAGGATAACGTGACTAACTACAAAAATATAATGAAGGAGTGCCACTTGTCTACTGTAAATTTCGTAACTTTATATGGCAACTGCGGCCATATGAGTATGGTTGAGCAACCTGACATGCTCGTAAAGGATTTGAAAACATTTATTGAGTATTGCTATTTTACCGGACAGCCCTAATTTTTATGATTAAAAAATTTCCGTATATAATTGTTTTTCTACTTGCCTTTTGTTGCACGGAAGTAAAGGCATCACACATTGTAGGAGGTGACTTTTCTTATAAGTATCTGGGTGATACAATGGTGGGAGGGCAGTTGGTACAGAAGTATAAAGTGACCCTGTATATATATCAGGACTGCTTTAATGGAGTTCCTGACGCAATTGCTGAGGATAATCCGGCATATTTTACTGCCTACCTGAATAGCAGTGTGCCGTCTTTTTTTACTGTCGATACTAATATCAGGTACAACCCCAGTCTTGAAAGTGGAGGAAGTATTATAGTGCCGAAAAATTTCAGCAATGAATGTGTAAAGAATGTACCTGAATTGTGCCTGCAGCGTCAGCGGTTCGAAAAGACCTATTATTTTCCTGCCAGTACTGTAGGGTATACAATTGTTTATCAGCGTTGTTGCAGAAATTCAGCGATAATAAACGTCCTCGATCCGGGCGATGAAGGTGCCACCTATTTTTGCACTATTCCACCGACATCGGTACGGAATAATAGTGCGGTATTTAAGAATTACCCACCACAAATTATTTGTCAGAATAATCCGCTGTATTACGACCACTCTGCGAATGATGATGATGGCGACTCACTCTCGTATGAGTTCTGCCCAGCAAATGTTGGCGCTACTAATAGCAATATTAAGCCCAGCATTGCGAGACCGCCGCCATTTGATACTGTGAAATATTTTTTGCCTTATAGCTACGAGAACCCAATTTCCGGTTTCCCGCCTATTAAGATTGATCCTGTGACAGGAATTATTTCCGGCACGCCCAACCGCATCGGACGATACTTGGTTACTGTTTGCTGTCATGAATGGAGAAATGGAGTGATGATAAATACCGTAAAAAGAGAATTTCAGTTTGTGGTAACGAATTGCTCTAAGGTAGTGGTGGCGGACATGCCCTTGTTTTCAGATGCGCCAAATACCTACATAGTAAACTGTAAGGATTACGACGTCAACTTTGTTAATACTAGCACAGGTGGCTTTAGTTATCATTGGGAGTTTGGCGTACCAGGGGAATCCGCCGACACGTCTTCTGCATTTCAGCCTTCATTTAATTATCCGGATACCGGAACGTTTGCTGTTAAGCTGGTAGTCAACCCGGGCTCTACGTGTCCGGATAGTATAACGCGGTTGGTAAAGATTTATCCAAAGTTTTATTCTTCGTTTATAGATAGTGGAGCCTACTGCCCGGGTGCAACTTTGTTTTTTACAGACCAATCGACATCTACTATCAAACCAATAACATCATGGAAATGGAACTTCGGTGATGGTACTTCTTCTGAAGAAGAAAACCCTTCTCATATGTTTCCGTTGGGTGGGACGTACAATGTAATCTTGATCTCAGAGAACATAAAGAACTGCGTAGATACGTCGTTGCAACGAATTGTAATACAGAACTTCACGCCCTTTGCAGGTAACGATACAATGGTGGTAAAGGGTGAAACAGTACAGTTTGATGCAAAAGGCGGGGTGGAATACAGGTGGGCACCACCGGACTACCTTACTGATACGTCGATAAGCAACCCTCGTGGAACGTACTTAGATACCGGGTACCATACTTATTCTGTGTTTGTAAAAAGTGCGTATGGTTGTAGTGGTTACGATACGATGAACGTGTGGGTTGTTAATCAGGCTTCGTTCATTGTTCCGACAGCGTTTTCGCCCAACGGCGATGGACTAAATGATGTTTTTCGTCCACGTTCGGTGGGGTATCGCAACCTTAAATTTTTCAGGGTCTATAACCGTTGGGGAGAGCCCGTCTATTATGGTAAATCCTTAGAGACAGGGTGGGACGGAATGCACAATGGGCGGCCTGCTGAGGTAGGCGTTTATTTCTGGCAGATAAAATTTATTGACCGTTTTGGGAAAGAAGGGTACATGAAGGGAGATGTGACGCTTATCCGATAACGTGTTACATCAAAAAATATTCAGAGAATTCGGCAGAAAAATTTTGTGGAAAGAATAAACTGCCTATTTTTGCAATCCCAAACGGGGAAATTCCTCCTTAGCTCAGTTGGTTAGAGCACATGACTGTTAATCATGGGGTCCCCCGTTCAAGTCGGGGAGGGGGAGCCAAAGTGGACTGGTCGGATTTATTTCCGACCTTTTTACTTTTAGCACCACGTAAGTCGTTGATATTTAATGACAAAAGGGATAGTAACGAGTTCGGGTTGGCAGTTCGATAAGTATTATTCTCAAAAACGATTTTTTCAGGGAAAATCGAACTGACCATAAGTTTACGAACCTCTCCGTTGGTATTGTTGAAGAAGTTTGCCATCTGTGGCAACAGTTTTATTGCATATTCCAAATAGTGTTTGAATAGAGGTTTTTGATTTTCTATGTCTTCTTTTTGTAGCAAAGCATTAAGTCTGTCCCTCTCTATCGTAGCTTTTACTTCACCATAAACTTGAGAGGTAACCTCGTTTGTCGCTAACTTGTACTTCATATTCTCAAGCAACTTATCTAAATCGGATATTTTTTCTTTCAATTTCCTGATATTTAGCATTCTGTCAGAATCTTGCTTGTCCAATTCCTCTTTAACCATCTCCAAATAAAGATTCAAGACTTCTTTATTGATACGCAGACCTGATAAGTACTTTACAAATTCAGTATGAAGCTTATCCACTGAATGCCTTATTTTACACTTTTGGCACTCGTAGTAACTGTATTCTTTTCCATTTGGTTTCGTTGTTTTGTAGGCTACCATGTGGTGATTATATTCGGGGCAAACGAGGCTACCTTTAAGCGAATAATTATCTTGCTCCTGCTGAAATGCTGTTGCTTTACGTTTTCCTTTTTTGAGTATGTTTTGAACCTTGTAGAAAGTACTTTCGTCAACGATTGCGTCATGTAGCCCTTCTGCCTCTTCATACGGTTGGTCTTTGTATTTTTGTACAGCTACTTTTCCGATATATGCCACGTTTCGCAACATATCAAGAAAACCCTGTTTGCAAGGCAATTTGTGTCCTAATGACAGGTACTTTTTACGCAAACTGTCAGCTTGGTAAATACCTCTTGACATTTCCTCAAAAACCTCCCTTACTAAGCCTGCGTTTTCACCCGGTATTAATGTTGATTGATCCAAAGCATTTCGATGATTTTTATATCCGAACGGTGCTGTTCCTGTCCAGTATCCTTTCAGCCGCGCTTTTCTTGACGCTTCCGTAGTGCGTATTGTATTTTTGTCATTCTCTACCTCGCCGACAGATAGGTATAATGCCAGTAAAATTTTGCTGTCGGGGTTGTTCAAATCGAGTTGTTGCTCGACGGTTAGTATTTCTACGCCTAATTTGCTCAACTTTCTAATTTCGGTAAGCGCAAACTCTACGTTTCGGGCAAACCTATCCCATCGAAGTACTAATATCGCATCTACAAGTCCCCGGTTCTTACGGAGAAATTCCATTGTGTTTTGCCATTTTGGTCTTTCAAATGTTTTTGCAGAATGCTCCTCAAAAACGTCTAACACAATTTCGTAACCGTTCAGTTTGCAGAATTGTTCAAGCACATCTTTCTGATGACCCAAACTGTGTCTCTGATTATTCTCATTCGTTGATATTCTGCGGTAAATTATGACCCTCTTCCCCATAAAATATTTCTTTGAAATTTTGTATATCAGCAAGCATTATTGGTTTTATGAAATCCCTTATTTTTTTGGCTAAACTCTTGTTATATATTAAGCCTTCATCATTGTTGTTTAAAATCTCCAAGCACCTTTCTTCGCTTAGCATCCTATTCGTATTGCATCACTCGAAGTAGTGAGAGCAATCTATGAACAATCGAATTATAAAATTACTTTATGCAATGATTTAAACAATTTTTGGGCCGGTTGGGAGTGCAATACTCAAGTCTGTGGGCAATGTGGGGTTTTCCTGTGGCTTAAAGTAGTTGAGAGCATTACTACTTCCACATCCCGTAAAACGGAATGTAACCTCTCTAAGTCTTGTTGTTTTGAGGGAATGTTTGGGCGAGTGGGGGCTGTGGAGGGGCTACGAGAGTGCCAAATGAAGCCAGTATGCCAGTGTTTTTCCGACACAAATGTAAGAATTTTGGTCGAACCCAAATTTCTTAATCGTTTAAAGTAACTTTAGTAGGTATCGCTATTATACAGTGCTACTCGGTCATTTTTGACATTTTTTCACTAATGCCTATTACCAAGTAACGAGTAGCTTTTTTGGGTATTATCTCGTATGTAACACCACCTATCTTGGTCTTTGCACTGTTATTTATATTCTTTTTTATCCATCGTCTTGCTGTTTCAGGTTCAGCATTCTCATACTGCACTGTGCCAACATAACCTAAAAACTCTGCCGCTTTTTCATCGGTATTATTGTTAGAGTAATTGGTGAACATTGCATAAATAGCAGTGATTTCACTTGGGCTTGTACCAAAAATTCCGACTTCATAACTACCCATATTTTCATGCAGAGTACATTGCCATAGCGCATGACCTCCACTAATAAAGTCCTTGGTTAGTTTAAACCCTTTATTGGTGTAATTCATATAAACATCGGCTGCGGAAATGTTTGGGATGTATTTTATTGACTTTTCTTCTTGTACCTCAATGCTGCCTGTTGCGATAACAGTATCCGTTTCAGCGACAGTAACTATTTCTGTTGGTGGTTGAATTTTGTGCTGTACTGGTTTTGTTGCGGGGAATGAAATAAAGCCCAGCACAAACAATAAGACCATGCCTGCTATCTTCTTCTTTCGTTCTCTTAAAAACCAAAACACACCCTTTAAAGCATGACTATACTTTGACAGTATGATGAGGATAAGCATTAAGAAGCATAAAGCTGCGAAATATCCTTTATTTGATAATGCTGTGAGAGTAGCTATTGACGTAATTACTATTGCTGCAATCTCGATAGCCCTTGGGCGGTTGTTTTGTACCTGCATATTATTCATGTTCTGTGTGTGTGAATAATCGAGGTAAAAAATCAGGCGTAACCTAATTCACCGTCCCCGACTCGCCCCGCCAAGGGCTACACAGAAAACAAATGAACAGGTACGCCCGTACTGGACGCTGCCTGAACATCTCTCTTTCTGTGTTATATTTTGGCGGTATTTGTCGGGAAAGAAAATGCCAGCAACTAAATGCTATATATGTTACGTCTTATCTTTTACTCATCCGTATAATTTGTTTCAAATTTAGTGTATGACCTTGATAATACTTACATGTTTTATGTTACACGCCACGTTTAGCCCCACTATTTTCCTCTTGAGAGGCATATAGGGTTGCGTTGGTATGATATAGTCTCTGAACCTGTGTTTGCCTGAAATTATGCCCTTTTCTCGTTTTGAACCCGCATCTATTCAATTCCTTAGTGATTTGACTGAATGTATTACCTGCATTGAACATTGATACAATTAGAGATGTGGCTTTCTTGTTGTTCTCATTGTTCAGTGCATTATCGCTACGTACCTTCTGCCCTTTCAGGATTGCAAGGGCTGTTAGGTTATTGGGTTTGCCGAGTTGCTTGCCCCGCTTTTTAGCCTCTTGCAAAGCAGCTTTGGTGCGTTGGCTAATTCTCTCCCTCTCATCTTGAGCAAGGACTGCAAAAATGCCAATGGTTACTTTGTTTGCATCAGGCATGTCAACGCATGTAAAATCTACGTCGCTATCCCTCAAAGTGAATATAAAAGCTGCATTCCGAGAGAGCCTATCCAGTTTGGCAATTAGCAACTTTACGTTTCTTTTTTTTGCTTCTGTAATCGCAAGTTTTAGTTGCGGCCTCTCATTATTCTTCCCACTTTCTACATCCTGATATTCCATTACTATTTTATCGGTATCAGGCTTTATGAAGTTTTGCACGGCTGTCTTTTGTGCCTCTAAGCCAAGACCCGATTGCCCTTGTTTTTGTGTTGATACCCGATAGTATGCTATGTATTCCATGTTCACATTTTTTAAAGGTTGGTTGTTAAAACGTAAACATGTCTAAAATTGGGTTGTCGTTTATGTGCGGCTTCAATTGCCCAGCCTTGTCAATGTGAATTACGGAAATTCCCATCTTGTAAAGCGATGCGCCGACCAATCTCTTCCGATGACAACTATTTTCATCCAGTTCAGCACACAGCAGACAAACTCTCTCTCCGTAACTGGTAAGTGTTACTAAGTCAACGAGTGCATCTCTGTATTGTTTGGTCATTTCGACCAAACCATAATTCAATACTCCATTGCTGTATAATAGCTCGTTGGATGGTCTTCCGCCAAGAGCATCTCCTTTGAAAAGATAAGAGATGCCGCTTTCGTTTAGATGCTTTGAGAAAGCAGATTTGTTATAGGCAGGTTGATAACGGGAATGTGGTTTAGAACGTACATCAACAACGGTGGTGATGTTGTATTGGTAAAGAATTGAGGTGAACGTTTCTATTTTCCTGTTGCCGTACCCTATGGTATAAATTGATGTGCTTTGCATTACAGAGTGATTTTCTATCTCTCTGTAATCTACCTCTTACGTAATTGAACGGCAATTAAGCGGTATCTTATGCTTCTATGGTTATAGTTGCAGCAACTATCGTGATTTATTGAGAATACTTAGCATGGTTTTTATTGACATAAGCTACAATTTCGTTGGCTGCATCGTTAAGCTTAATATTTTCTTTCATTGTTTTTTCAAAGTTGTCAACATTCAAGCTTTTAAGAATACACAATGCGAGTAAATATTGTATAGCAAGGAATAATGTTGACAACTCTTCTCCCTGATAAGTTTCCTTATGAACGCTATGCGATAAGTGGTTTCGGTATTTTACTGCTTTTAGAATGAAGTTCTTCATTACAATGTGGTTGCCAAAACGCAGCGATATTTGAGGCTTAAATTGCTCCAGTAAGTGTTCAAGCTTCTTTTTTAAATTTAGTGTTGGTGGCTTAATAATGTCATCTGCCCAAATAGCTAATTCAGGATTGTTGGGTTTAATCGCATCAATTATTTCCTGCTTTTTTGAGTTGAAGCTATTATTGTCAATAGCAACATTACACGACAAATTGTAGTAGCCTTCAATTCCTTGTACCATGTTTAGAAATCGGTTATTAAACATCACATCAGAAACATAGTACCACGAATTGATACTCCATTTGTGAGAGTCGATAAAATAATCGTAAACCTTTGAATATTTTCTGTTTTCAAACCATTTTCTAATTATGTTATTCATTTCCGTTTCTTCAAATTTCCACCTGCTAATCAGCATTGAATTTGAAGAAAGCAAATTATCAGTAATTGGTTTGCCATGATTAATGGAGTAATTATAAGTCATTGAACTTTCAACTCTATTGTAAATGTCTTTTCCGAAATGGGAATATACTTTGTCAATAAATGTCGTAGCCAACAAAGAAAAGGAAGCCTGACTAAAAAAGCATGTTGAAAGTAGTTCTGAAAAATATATCGCTTCTGAAATCAATGTGTCAAATGAAACGGGATTGACAAATTCAATTCTTAGATACTTCTGAAATGTCAATGCAATTTCATTTCCACCCGGTTCCAATCGTTGAGGGAAACTATCAATAAAGACAAAGTTTATGTTGTCAGTGACCTTTACAATCTTTTGACTATTGCGAGTGTCAGGACGCATTTCTCTATCCCCAATAAACGTACCTGTATATGGGCTTACTCTGCTCATTGATTTATAACCATCATACCATGAGGATAAATTTGAGAATTGAAAGTCTGCACTCTTAACTAAAAGGTCATTTTCATTTTCGACTACTGCATTGAGGAAAACAAACTGCACTTCATATTTTAGTTTATGCATTTCTTTGCCAATAGGTTCACAACCTGCCCATCGGCATTTGTAAAGCGTACATTTCCCATGTCTGCTATTCCCTACAATGATAGGGTAGTTATTATGCACTACATTAAAGCTATCAGACAATGGTTGTCCTTCAAATGTGTTTGCCGTATGCAATATGAGATACAATCGATTTTTTTTGATGGTAATATATCCCTCATGTTGTACCTCCAAATTTGGAACGTACCATATCCCTGCCATGTTGAAAAAAAGACTGTTCTTACCCATAGTATAGCGAAGCTACGGCTTTACTACAATATCAGCATAGTGGTTTTGGGGTAAATATTTGAATATCAATTAGTTGAGTGTTTTTTCGCGTATTGAGGTTATATTTCTTGTACCTGTCTTATAGCAAAAACGCAGTCATTTCCTGCAATTACCATACATTATCTCTTAAAAAGTATCTCAAACGCAATGTCGGCGAGTGTTTGAGACATACAAACGGTTGGTACTTATTGAGAGAGTTTGTCTGTCAAACTCGTTGCAATTGTGTATCACCACACCCAAATCCACAAAGCCACCTACATTCATAACTACTTTCTACCCTGTTTAATTCGTTTAAAGTAACTTTAATTAGTATAGTAGATATGATTTGTATATCTACTTTTTTGTTCAGTACATATACGTCGGCTTTCGTTATTCTTTCCTTTTGTTCTACTTTTCATTACTGACTATTTCTGCTGTTGTGCGTGTGTTGCTGTACTGTTCAATAATACTTGGGGGTGTAAGAATTAGTTCAGACAAGGCTTATAATGATTTGATGTTATTTGTAAATCCGGCTCATCAACAGGCAGAATGTCCCGTAAATCATATATTCTACGCAAATCTTTCCAAAACTGGTTCGATAATAGTCCATCAGGGGGAGCGTAGGACAGGAAAGGGTTTCAGGTAACTGAAACCCCTTTCTATTTGGTCATTCCGACACAATTCCGACACAAACGGCGTTTATATCAGTTTGTAAGGTCGTTATGTGCTAATTTATTTTACCATAAATTTGAAGTAAAAAATATTGAATGGAATTTCACTCGACAAAGTCCATAAAGGATAATTTCAATATTGACAGTAATGATATTGATGTCATTTATGATACAGTTTATCAGATTCGCCTAAAGTTGCATCCAGACAAAACCAATGGTGAATTTATGTCTGAAGTGGAAAAAGAGAATTACTACAATGCGGATGCTGCAATTAAGTACCTGAATCTTGCGAGAAGCAATAGTCAAATAATTGTTGTTGAAAAAATGACGGAGATGATAAAAGCGATAGCAGAATTATCTCCAATAAATAAAGAAAATATTTTACAAACTAAATTCGACACAAACCTTAGTTTGGCAATAAAAAATTATAAATCAATATTTTTTATACCCAAATTGTCATTAACGGGAATATCGGCTTTTATGACATTTTTAATTGCATTTCCAAAGAATGACGCAATCACACAGTATTTTCCTTTTTATATTAATACAATGCGTTCTGCATGGTTCCCTTCAGTTATTATAACGTGTGTTCTTTGGATTATATCGTATTTCATACAGGAAAAAGCAAAGAATAGATTATCAATGCTAAAAGTAGACTCTATTCAAAATAAGTTGTTTTCAGATTTTTTATCGTTTTTAAATGACAATTTATCAGCAACTAAAAATGAAGTGATTTTTTCAAAGGACGCCTTCACTTATTTTGTATACAATCCCGAAAAGAGAATCAATAAAAATGCATTTGTAAGATTAACGGACATTCCGGTATCACTATTTAATAGTGCTATGACACTTGAAGTTGCACAGAGCATTGCCGAAATTATTCTTTCACGTTATGAGGCGAAGGGGGGCATAGAGAAAACAACGAATCCGAAAGACCCGTTGTCAGAAAGCTTTAAGATACTTTTTTAGTTTGATGGTTATGTTAAGGGCTAATTATTCCGTTTGCACATCAATGTAGTTTTTCAGCATGTAAGCCAGCTTTGCATCAGGTATGTAGCCCGATAGGGTTAATTCATTTTCGATATTTAGCCAGTCGTGGTATTTAGCCATAAATACCCATTCACTATGCCCTGTTACTGCTCTTGCTCCTTTACGCTCCTTTTGATGGGTTTTAGGTAGGTTAAACCCGAACCTGTCAAATATCCTTAGCCCTTTCATTGCTTCAAAGATGTTGTACAGGGCTGCTGCTTGTATCATAGCTGTTCCCTTGTTTTCTGCTTCCTTGTTTACATCGGGTTCGGTAAATATCTTACTGCCATATTTTATGGTTTCAATTAATGCAGTTTCGATGTTGTAAATACGCCTGTAGTCTTGTGCCTTTCGGGTTGCAAACTTCGATGTAAACTTTTGCAGCCATTCATCAATAAGTAGTTCCGCCATTTCTTTATTTGCTACTATCAGGTGTAAGTGTGGGTTATAGGTGCGTTTTACAGGGTTGAAGTTGCACTCTAAGGACTTAATGCCCATCAGCTTAATGCCATTGCCCCTTTGGTTGCGTTTCTTGCATTTAGCGTATATCTGACTAAACCCCCTTAATACTCCTTTGAACATGTAGTTAAGCCTCTTTGCACTACATGCTTTTATTGTTAGGGTAACTAAATACGGTTCTTGCCATTCTTTTATGACGGGGAAATACTTGTTGATAATTTCAGCTTTGCGGATACTAAGGCACAGCGTACAACTTCTATTCTTGCAGTACTTGCCGTATAGCTTGCCGTCATGGCTTGTTATCTTGTTTTGGCAATGGTAGGTGTTCCAGTATGTTTTTGCCTGTTGTGGGGCTTCTTTTCTTTTGGCAATGTCAATCAGACTTAGTGCCATTGTTTGCGAAATTAGCTTTCTCTTTCCCTTACTTTTCATAGCCTTGCTATTGCTCATATCAGAACCTTCGCCAGTTATTACACCTACTGGTGTTGTCCCGTTATATGCTAATGTATTGAGAGAGTTCCCGCAAAGGTTTGCAGGCTGGTTAGTATCTGCCATATTACCTGCTGTTTTTTGTTAGGAAATTATCGGCATCGGCTGCCATTTCTGAATGGGTTTTTTTGCGTCCTGACATAACCCATTCGATTAACTCCTGCTTAGAGAAATACAACCGTTTGCCCTTTTTGTTTACGGGAATTTCTGATTTACTTACTAACCCATATATAGTGGGCTTTGTAAGTTTGATAAGCTGTGCAGCTTCATCAATAGTTAACAGTTGGTCTGTCTCGGTTGGGGTGTGTGCATTGACATTGAGTAGCAGTTGCTCTATGTCGTTTAGCTTTTGCCATAATTGGGTTACTGCTGCTGGGAGGGTCTCAAATGTAATCTTGTCCATCGTTCAAAACTTAATTTGAACAACATTACATTGATATTGTATGTTTATTAATTTGCATGCAAAGCGGGCAAAAAATTAGGCAAAGCGGGCAAAGTTTTTACCAGCTTTGTTTTGTTTTGCTTGGTTTGAAAAATGCTTCAATGCCTTTTTTGTTCCAGTTATCGAAGCAATTATCTATAAGGTTTATATACTTGAATTTTTTATTTAATTCTCCGAATTGAGAAACTGACAAGTCGAAAAACTCGTAGAAGCGTTTTATAACAAACCCTTTTTCCCCATTGGAAAGGTTTAGTGTCTGCTTAGGTATTTCATTGCATGACAGAAAACCCCGTTGTATGAATTGTATAAATTGTTCTTTAGTCAAAAAAGGCTTTCCGTTTTTGCTGTTTCTTTCGGTGAAAACAATGAAATGGTCTATTACCCGCGACATTGGAACACCTTTCCAAAATAAGTTTTCTTTTTTCTTCAATTCGTTAATTGTAGTGTCAATATCGTTTTTGCCTTTTGGTGTTGTTTCGGTTACTTTCTTCAGGTAGGGAGTTATGTCCCTGAAGTAGTTTTTTTGATACTCCAACCACTTTTTGAGGACCTGCAAATACTTCATTTCTCCTTTTGAGTATTTGCCGAACAGCAAATTATTTTGCAGCCTCAGGCTTTCATTCAGTAGTTCTATTGTTTTCTTGTTGATGTCTGATATTGGTGCTTCTTTAGCGATTTTGACAGAATCTACTGTTAGTAGCATTTGCTTCGTGAGTTCGAATAGAAATTCTACAAGTTGTTTACAGGTAATCAGTTTTCCCTTAGAAATTTTTAGGTATCGGTTATAGGCAGGTTTATTTGATAGTAGCGGGGGGAGTGACTTTTCAAATGATTCTTTAGAGTTTTGAAAAAAACTAATGTCGAAGGGAAACGCATTAAGCCATTTCTTGTACAAATCGTTAAGTGTATTTAGATCTGTTTGCTCTGCAGGTTGTTCAATTGTTGTTAGACCATCTAAATAGGTTAATAATTTTTGCTTTTTTTCGTCAGGGATACTCTTATTTTGTTCAATGTAAAATCGTGTATAATTGTAGTAAATATCAATGCCGACAGGGTTGCCATACCCTAAAGGTAGGCTACCAAAGCTTGCAATACAGTAGTCGATATACTCCGTTATGTCTTCGTACCAATCAGAATGATTAATTTTTTGTGTGGTATTATGCTCTGTATGGTGTAGAGCTTTTAGGATCCGTATTGGTACTTTCTCATATTGTGTTTTTTTGAACCAATGTGCCGTCGTCAATTTTGAGTGCTTTATGCAGCATTCGGGAAACTTTGCTAAATACTGTGTTGCCATCGAATATGCTTTCTTGTGATAATCACAACATTCGGGAAAGTTTGAAGGGGCATCGTAACCAGGTGTCGGTATTGTATCAAAGGCATGTACTTCGTAATTAGTTGCGCTTAACTCTCCAAATTCGCCATTCTCAACGTGCTTTATCGCATCTAGAAAAGCATCAGGGTGTATAACTCTAATTTCGTTCATGTTTTGGTTTTACATAAATTCACTCTATTATTTCGTTAAAAGCCGAGAAACTTTTGTTGGTTCTAGCATTATATGCCACCTATTAGATCAGGTGCTATAACTTTCACTAAATACATCCACTCAACAAATCGCTCATGTTCACTGTGACATTATTCAGTCTAAATGTCAAGAATTCATACCTGTCAGACGACAAAATAGTGTGTTCATTTACTAGAAACTCGATCAATGATGGATCAGGATTATTCCTAGCCCAACGGATTTTAAAATTAATACCTCGTTTTTTAAGTTCTTCATACAGTCTTGCGGCATCAGCGTTTGTCAAATAGAACAACCTTTTATCCTTTACAGACTCGTTTAGATATCTTCTAATACCCTCGCATGTAGCATACCTATAACCACCAAGTGAATGTAACTTGTCGGGAATTTCTTTTTTTTCGCCATTTGTTAGGTGAAAAACAACGTATTTTTCTTTGCGATGATGCCAAGAAGTTCCCGCTTCTTCAAGTTCTCTCTTTGTCATTATTTCCCAATCAACGACATCGTACAGAATGGCATCATTACTTCCGGATTTGCATACCAAAATCTTTTTCGAATTATATAGTCTTGAGTTGTTGTCTTTAACGAATGGAACATGGTACATTGCAGTGTCCTCAAGAAACTTGAGCCTATCTTGTATAAATGTAGAAGGCAGCACTCCTATTGTTACAAACTCCTTCCATTGATTTCTGTGCTGTTCATATTCAGACCTATCCATCTCAATGAATTCTTCAAAGTGTTCGTCAGCGGATTTGTTTATCAAAGTATTTAGAAAATCGTCGACTAACCCTGTTTTACTAGGTAAGAATGGCATTGCTCCAATATTTACATCCTTTATACTTTTGTAGTATGTGTTTTCTTTAAAATTCGACTCCGATAAAGGGTAGGGGTAGAGAATAATTCCGCCCAGGTTCTTGATCGCACTTCGGTAGGAGGGATTTGCAGACTTAGTGTGTAGAATTGAGTCGCGGTATCTATGAAGCTGTCCAATTGCATCTTGCGGTACATTGTACTGGTTGTTGTCATTCTGTGACTGTTCGTCAAATCTGTATTTAGCATCAAATAGATACCAGAATGGTTCGGTATATCCTTTCTTTTGGAACTTAAGCGTATAGTCGGGTCTCTGATTATATGTAAAAGACTTGCCGGATTTGGTATCAAATTCTCTATTGAAATATATCGTTGTGGTTTCCCCACTTTCTTGCTTTTTGAATATGACTTTAGATGATTCTCCTTTCCTGAGATTTACCTGGAATCCATTTGAGTCGATTTTTATTAAACTCCGATAGTCAATGTCACTTGCATTTTGCTCCTTTAATAATTCAACTAATTTTAAGAAACACCAATACTCATAAAGTGTCGATATATCCTTTTGCTCTATCCTGAAGATATCATTATTGGCAATCTCCAGGCCTCTAGACAGTAACAAATAGACATGCATAAAGTCCCTATAACCAGCTCCACGAGTTAGCGATGTTGAAAAATGCGCTCTTTTTTCAAATTGACCAACTTCGTTAAAAGGATTTTCATGAAGTACGCCTTGCAATTTGCTCTGACGTTCCTTCATTCTATTTAATAGAGGACTAAAATCATTATTCCCTTGGACAGTTTCTGTATATTTCTTGTACTTCCTCAACTGTTCAATGATATTTCTGATAGCCCATGCGATAAACCTGTTTTCGTAGGTGTCATAAGTAACATACTTTTTGCAGGATAGTGCGTGCGTCGCCGAGTGCGTTTCTGTAAACTTAATACCCTTTCCATCCTTTGTGGTAAACTGAATGTTCTTACGCAACCAATCAATATTGCGTTTTGATGTTTGCTTTATTCTATCAACCGATAGTACCTGTTCGCGGGTTTTGATTTCGTGCTTTGGCTGCCGTTTTATTACTCCGAGATTTATTATTAATTGACTAAATAACGCATCCAGAATGTTCCACCATTCATTTTGTGTAGCACGCCCTGTCAATCTTGCTTTGCTTTTTCTGAATGTATCTTTAAGTGAATCAAATACCAGGTTTTCTATAATGAAGGAAATCTCTCCCATCATGGCTTTATAATCTGACTTATAATCCATTTTCTGCGGGAATACCTCAGTACCTAACGAGAATACTTTTTTATTGTTTCCATCGACTATTTCAATAGTTGTTTCGCCTACTTGGTCGTTAAATGAGAAGTCTCCGGATAATACAAATACTCCATTCTTTGGGTCTTTTGATGATTTTTCAATTCTATCGTTTATTCTCAGTTTGAATGGACCGGTAAACAGTTCACTATTAGCTTCGATTATGTACTCGTAACGAATCTTCTGCCATTCAAAGAAATAAATTGGACCATCCGGGTTTGATAGATGACTATCTAAGCCATCGACGGTAAAGGGAATTGATTCCGACACAGGTGTGCCATACACTTTCTTGGATGGAACAGTTACCTCCAGCTCCAGTGAACCATGATTAGGTTTTGAGAATGTATATGTGCCGTAGTTTGTCATAACCAGAAAGATGTAAACCGATCATCATCAAATCGTTTCAGCATAAAGAGTATTTTTCGCGAGGATCTTTTATATTTGAGATCCTCAAATTTTATCTTGCTTTCGGCAGAACTGAACTGGAAATTAACTGTTGGTATACTTGTTTCTTCCAGCAGATTCAATAATTCTATCAAAACTGTTTGTATCCTTTCAGAGCTACCATGTATCCTAGGCAACACCTTCTGCACCAGTTGGAAATCAAGTGCTGCTGTGTCGGACATTAATTTGAATTTCTTATTTAGTAACAGGTAAAAGGCTACTTCATCCCGAACCCGGTACGCAAAATGCAGATCAGCTTTTTGTAAGATATGATTTACCTGTTTTAGTATGCCAATTTCGCTTGCAATGTCGCCTTTATCCTCTTCAGTTAAATCAATGGATCCAATAAATTCAGTCTCAAAAAACGAATTGGATATGCCACTCAATGCATTGAATTCTTCATCGGAAGATTCGGCCCAATCTAAATTCACCTCATTCATTTCAATCGAATTTGCTCTGTCAAGCACTTTTCGAGAAAAAGCATGCGTAGTCTCATCCATATTCACTGTTCCTACTAAGTACAGATTTTTTGGCCACATCAAATCTCTGAAATCTTTGGTATTATCGGCAGTTTGTAATACTTCTTTCCGTAGAATAGTGTCTGTAATGATGTCTGACTTTTCATTATTGAGCCATTCTCTGGTTTCAATCACACTCAGAAAATCGCTGAAATAATGCTCGACACGAGCTAAATTCATTTCATCTAGTATAAAAAAGAAAGGTTTTTTAGGGTTTGACTGAGCTTCAATTATAGCTATTGTGAGATCCTTTGGCTTGAATTTATTATCTAGGCCCGTATAGCCTAACAAATCACTACCATCAGTCCAGTCAGGGCGAACAGGCACCAGAATTACTTGTTCTGTTTCCATGCCAATTGCGTTTGCGAACTGCTTAGGTAGTTGAGATTTTCCTGTACCGGAAATGCCCGCCAATATTACAAACGGCTTTGTCTTTAGCGCCAGATAGAAGTTTGCAATTTCATCCAGATGGTATTGGAAACCTTTGCTCCTCATATACCCATGAACGTGGGCAATTATCTCTTTTGGAGTCATAGTGTTTTCTGCCTTTACAGTTGGTGTGCTTTCAATTTCCTCCGTTGTTTCGCTTTCTTCATCCCAATCTACTTCGGAGTATGGTTGCAAGTTCATGCGTCTCGGCGGCTCTGATTCATAAAAGTCGAACTTGTCACCTGAGATAGGCTTGTCGAGTTTGATAAACTGATCAGTTAGGAACAAAATGCGTGGAGGTCTTCCTCCCGATTTTGTATACTCGGCAATGTTGTCAGAATACCAGGCGACATCGTCATTCTTGTTCCAATTCTTCGATGCGTAATCGTCATCATATCCATAATCAGTAATTCGTGCTCTGTATGTTGCAAATTCTCCTTCGAAATAGTACAAATAGAAGAAGCCGTCTTGGCGAATCGTTTCGGGAAGGAGCTTGTCTACAGAAGATCGTTTTGAAGGTGCACGATGCCACCATAGCACGATTGCTTTCTTTTGCTTTAAAGTCTCTATTACCTCCTCTTTCCAATTCGTTGTGTCAGAAGCTGCCAAACCAGAGATTCTTTCAAACCAAAGTTTTTTCACTTTTGGAAATCGGTATAGTAGGTTGCCTATAATACGGGTAAGGTTTAGGGGGTTCTTAGGGTTTATGTCGTACGGTCTAAAATAATCTACAACTTGGCTTACAAACAAAGCTGCATCGAATGGTATTCTTAACAAATACTTTGCTACCATCTGGCGATGGTGAATGCTTATCATGGAAATTCCCATTAACGGATTATCGAGATAGGATAATATGTGCGATATACTGAGCGACAGTACATTGAATTCATTATTGTTTATCTTAAACTTCAGCAAGTACTTTATCCACTCATTTTGCGGGATATTTGCTTTGCCAACAACCCGATTATCGTCATATTTATTAAGTCTCTTTTTATTTGCGGCATTCAAGTCGCAGTAACTTATTTGTTCCGAGAGTAAATACAATAATTTGTACTCCTCGCTGGTGTCCTGAAGATTATTAATATAGTCTGTAAATGGACGGTTACTGCTAATAAAATCATCTAATAGGTTTTGCAGGAATCCAGTATATGGCTCCTCGTATGATTTTACTTCTTCCCACTTGTCCAGCGCATGTTGCAGGTCGAATTCTCTCGCATAAACAATGGCCTGTATCTCCGGACTATTTATGGCATCGACGATATCCTGATTCAATGAAGATACCCTTAGTTTGCTTCTCGCGCCTTCCAGCAAATCATAGGCATCGCCATTATTAAATAGTATCTCAAGATCATCTATTTTTCGTATTCTATCTTCTACGTTCGTCATCGGGTCGCCACCTTTCCATAAGTCGTACACTTGCGACTGGCCCAATTGTTTTGTCCATCTCCAGTTGGGAGGAATAGTCACTTTATCGATGATATCGAAACGAATAAAGTACTTATATTTATTAGTCTCGTCGGCAACAGTGTATGTGTTATAGTCGTGATTAAAGGTTGAAGTTTTGTTTTCAGAATTATAGGTGGTGGGTATTTCAAGAATTTTGATTTCTGTATACAGCGCCCATTTTTGGTGTTTTTCTATAAAAAAAACCTTGTCACCTATCTCATTGGCTTTAAATTGGTCGTTATCCCAATAGAAAAACTTGCCATCTGGAGATAACAGTTCATGTGAATTTGCCGAAGCACTTGATTTTATCTCGTAGATCTTCACTTTACTCATCGCATTATCGTTGTTTCTTTGTGTCTCTTCACCATTTACCTCAATCATCTCTACGGTTCCGTTGATGCCATATTTGTCAAAAACCTTCTTGATGAAATTGTATTTTCTTTCCGTTTCATTATAAGTAGATATCCATAGATCTTTTGCCCCCTTAACCAGAAAGAGCATGTCATCGTGTTCCTGTTCAGACCGGCTGAACATCCCTTTATCACGCTTGATAAAATCAAAATCGTCTGCCGCTGAATCGTTGATCAATCCCTTCGCATACATCAGGTTAAACGCATCAACATAGGATTCTGCCGCTGTTTTCTTATAGATAAGCGTGCCTTCTACTTCAATTTTTAAGATTTTGTACATAGTTCAAGGGCATGTTTAGTTTAACTCAAGATCCAGAAAAAGATCCCTTTTCAATTTTCCGTATTGCTGAAAAAGTATGTCGCGCGACTCACTCGGAGCCTGAAATATCAACATCCGCTCCTCGCTTCTCAATCTGTCTTCCAATGGCATTTCAATACCGTACGTCTCACGAATTTCCCGATTTATTTTTGCTGAATGAGTGTCCAAAGCGTTGTAACTTCTGAAAATTTGCTTTTTTACCGTAGGGTGATTGTACCGGGTCTTAATATCAAAATCATCCAATGCTGAGTTCGGAAAAGCAATCCTTGATTGGTAGTCGATGTTGACTTCAACTTCCTTGAATATCGCTTTGTCGGTCAGGTAAAACTCAAAATGCTCGTCGACAGATTTGTCATATGGGTTAATGTGGGTGGTAGTAGTGAAATCTGAGGTTCCTTTATAACCAGAATTACAGACATTACATGCAGGTATCAAGTTGAAAAACGAAAGCGACAAATATGGGTATCTCACTTGACAGAAGAAATGGTCGAGTTGGTGATTAAGTACGTTTAGTAAATCATCTCCGTCGTCGTAACAATCAACTTTTGCTGTACCCTCATTACAATACGGACAGGAAGAAATTTCCAGCTTGGCGTAAACGTCATGGCAATATTGTTTGCTACGGTAGAGACCAGAATAATCAAAGATCTCTTGTACTCTTTTTCCTTCAATTGAAGCTTGAAGTCTACCTGTTACAATTTGCGAAAATGCGATGCCTGGAAATCTAGCTGTTATGTCCGCGATGACTTCCTGCAAAATTCCCGGACGACCTATCAGTATTTTTTTTAGATTCTTATTGTTGTCGCGTAAAAAATATTCCCAAAAACTGACTAAAAGCGGATTGCCGGCATCATCTATTTTAGCTTGTTTAAGCCGCGATATCATTGCCCCCGCTCTATATCCTCCTGCTTTTACTTTTTCATTGAGGAATATATAGTGCCTTTTTGCAAGAAAATCTAAATGAGGGTATATGTCGTCAATTTTTATCATCGCCCAGTTTTTGTTGAATGAAGTTTCTTACAAGGCGCTCTCCAATTTGCTGATATAAGATTCTGTCCTCACGCGTCGTGCGATTCTCTTTTGCACGTTGAACCAAAGGTCTAATTTTTGATACTGCAAAATGGCTTACCAAACTCCCTTTTAAGAAAAACGCATCTAAATAGAGTTCACCTATGTTGCCTCCAAAGGTTTCGCCTTCGATAAGATTGTTTTCCACAATCCTACACATCCCGTAGGGTTCTTCCTTTCTCAAAAAAATTAGGTTGCTTTTGGGTAGATCTGAAACAAGAAATGGAGAATGTGTCGATAGAATTAGTTGAACAGATCGGTTGAATAGGGTATAGGACATATTCAAGGTTTTGAACAAAAACTCAGTTTGCCATTTTGGATGAAAATAAAGGTCTCCTTCATCTATAGTTAGAATTAGGCTGTTGTTTTTTAGTTCTTTTGTTGCAGAATGTAAGCGGCTAAATAGTCCTAAGTAGGCTTTATAACCAGAACTAATTCCTCCCCAATCAATATTATATGTCAGGTTTAAATTGGTTGCGGCTTCAAGATACCCTCGTATGAATCTCAAAGAAGAATCGGAGTATGAAAGTGTAAATTTTAGTTTTCTATTTGTGTGACTTCCTTCATCGAGGGATGGCAATCCGGAAAGTCCTGAATCGTTCAAACTATGCAAAAATCTAAATCTCTCAAAATTGTGAGGAAACTCTGCATCAATAGTTTGCGCAAAATCTCGCGAGATAAATTCGTGGATAACTTCTATTGGCATTGTCTTTATTTCCGAGAAGAAATTTGTAACCTTTTTAAGGAGTTTCTTCGTTGCCAGAAACTGCGAATCGCGTAATTCATCGGCTTCATTCAACAGAAAGTCAAGAAAAATCAGAAAGCTTGTAAAATACAATATGAGCTTGAAATTCTTCTTGTTCTTGTTCACCAGACGCCTAAAGTTTTGGCAAAATTTTTTGGCCCAATCTCTTTCCAATCCATATTTGTTTCCTGTTGAAAGGTCGAAATCTCTGGCCCTGTTGAGAATATTTCCCCAAGTAGGAGATGTTACAACTATTTCCGTTGGACGAAAGTTGATGTCAGCATATTCATCAAGTTGATTTTCGATCTTAGCTAACTCCCGATATTGAGGGCTGTTTATAAAACTGATCTGATCTTGGATATCTGACTTATAATTTGTTAGAAAATTCTCGCCAAATTTGTTGTCAAAAAATCGATTGGTTGATCGGTCGATGGTTTTTTTAGGTAAGTCATGTTTCCTCCCGTCAAACGTGTTAGAAAGAAAAATTGAGTCGAAGTATTTGTTAGTAGCTTCAAAAGACTGAAACGAAATCCCTTTGTTTGACGTGAGTGGATTGATATTATGGCCGTGTACTTCGAACTTTTCGCGTACTGTATACACAACAAAGAACTGACCTCCAAGTTTTGTATTGCCCTCATTGAGGCAATAGTTGATCAATTCAAGTAGATTCGTTTTTCCGGCACCATTTTGCCCTACTATTCCGGTGACATTAATAATTCCCTCGCCAAAAAAATTCGGAATGTATCTTTCGTTTTGTGTTATGGTCAGTAGATTGGATGAGCGATCATAACTGAATATATTTTTGGCAGAAATATTGAATCCAAGGTTTACCATATTCCGAAATTCATGTATCCAGATATAGCTTAATTCTACAGAAGGTTCCGGGCGAACACTCGAGCTAACGCTGTTCTCTGCAAACGTCTTGTCTAACCATTCAGCGACTTGACTGCCTTTTTTTTGATTAAGGATGTTTAATGCTTTACCGTGTAGCAACTGCGAAAAGCTACTGCTTATTTTTGCGACAGCATTTACCTGGAATTCTTCACAGGTTTCCCAATCAACCGAAAACACCTTAACATATTCCCTGTCCGGCCATGGATTTTTATTCACTTTCGTTTTTAGAACCCCCTTGGCTCCGCAAATCGTTTTCCGAGACTTCCTGACAAGGAGGTAAATCAAGTCTCCTTCTTTAGGATTTTCTATTGTAAAACCAGCGAGGCCTTTGTCGATACAAATATTATAGTTGACAACATTGTTCGAACAATGTAAAAACCGAATCGCCGGCTTTTCAGGAATTCGTGGTACTCTAATTTTTGGCATAATTCATTTTTACTCCATCATCAATACTTTTGTACTCTCCTCCCCAAATTGACTAATCACCCTAACTGCAATCCTCTTCCCTTTCTTAAATTCAATAGGGTGGCTTTCGTGGCCGTAGAGGCGGTCGAAGGCTTCCTCGTCTATTTCTATTTTCAGGGTATTTTGTAGTTGCTGGCGACGCTTGTTGCGGCTTTCGCTTAGCTTGGTGAGGTCTTTCTTCCATTTGGCAAACTCTTTTTTGTCGCCACCGCAAAAGAATACCTGCTTTACTATAAAGTTGCTGCCATCGTAGTCGTCGTCTACCATCCAGTAGGCTATGTCATAGATGTCGCGGGCATTTACTTCGTCCTTTATCGGGTCATAGATGTCCAGCCCCATTATTTCCACAGTTATGTTGTTGCCTTTTTTGTGCATAGCTACGTCAGGCTCTCCTATCGTCACAAAGCTTGCCGCCTTCTTGTCCTTTTTGAGCAGCCCCTGCTGCATTAGGTCGTCATGCATGCGCACCTTGGTGACCTCGAAGTTGCCCATGCTGCTGGTGACACTTTCGTTGGTTATGTCGCTCTCGAAGGAGAAGCCGAGGATAATGAGCCAGTCGGCATGGCCGCGTGTGCGACATTCCTTGATAGCCTGGCTCACGGCCTGCTTGCTTACCGTACCAAACTTGGGACCTATGTGTATGAACGCCATGCGCTCGCCATCCTTGGTGTTGTAGAAGCCCTGATAATGCAAGTACTCGCTGTGTAGCGCATCTATGCGGGTGAAGACCGCATTCTCGTTCTTTATGCCATTTTTTATGCCGGCACTCTTTAGATGGTCTAGTATACGCTGCTCAAAGCCTTCATCGGTATTGTGCTGGGCATCTATGTCATCGGGGCTTATTGGGTTGTAGCTTTGCAGGGTTTCTACGGTGAATGGCCCTGCTACACGCATCTTTTTGTTGTCTACCTCTGGCTGGTCGAAAAGTGTTTCGGTAGAAGGTGGTTCGTCATTAGCAAGACTACCTAATGTTATATGTGGTACAGTTTTGTATATAAAGCCTTGCCTTATATCGCTAAGGCGCTCATCATAAAGTTTGTAATATGGGAAATTAGCGGTCATTATTCTGGCCTTTGCTATATTTAGTGCTATTCGGCTAGTATCGGTGGTTATCCATCGCCGGCCCCACTGCTCTGCTACATAGGCGGTAGTGCCACTGCCGCATGTAGGGTCTAAAACCAAGTCTCCTGGGTCTGTAGTCATCAATAGACAACGTTGTATAATCAGTGTGGACGTTTGAACAACGTATTGAATATCAGAAGCACCATGCGTGTCATTCCATATGTTGTGTATTTCTTGAACGGGAAAATCATCGAAGTATCTTACGTAAGTAGGTAGGGTCCCAGGTGCCATTATTCTCTTCTTCTGCACAAGTTTCATCATCCCATTATAATTTGTTTTCCAACTATACTTCTGCGATTTAAAAACTCTTTTATCTATCTCAAAATCGTAAAAACAGGATTGAGTATATCCTGATGACATTAAGTTGTCGAGAAAAAATGGCTTGCAATTATTTGGAATTAATTCAGGGTTTTCTTTTTCTTCTTTTGTCATCTTCCTTCTAGTTCCATCAGCAAACTCCAACCATGTATATCCCGTTCCTTTCCCAAATTTTTTGTCATCATACAATTGTCGGTATTTGACCTTATTAACATCCTTAGCATACCATATAATGTAGTCACTAACTGACGCTAAACCAGAAGAGCCTAATGGAAGTGATTTTTTAAATGTGATTAGAGAGAAAAAATTTTCACTTCCAAAAACTTCATCCATCAGATTCCGAACAAGGTGTAGGTTTTCGTCACTAATTTGTACAAAGCAGGATCCACTTTCGGTTAATAATTCTTTGGCTACTAATAAACGATCTCGCAAGTAACCGAGGTAGGAATGAATACCTAGTTCCCATGTGTCGCGGAATGCTTTTATTTGCTCCCCCTCGCCACTTAGCGCTTCGTCTTTCCCGTCCTTTACATCTCGGTTGTTTAGTTTTATTTGCCAGTTGCTGCCATACTTTATACCGTAGGGAGGGTCAAAGTATATAGTTTGCACCTTACCTGCCATACCTTCGCGTTCCAGCAGGCTGGCCATTACCAAGAGGCTGTCGCCTTGTATCATTCGGTTGCTCCAGCCGTCTAAGTGCTTGTAGTATTCGCTTACCTTGTCTTCCTCCTCCACACCCAGCGCATTACCAAATAGGTCGTTGAGGCTTAGCTGTATGCTTTGTTGTTCCTTTAGTCGGTATAGTTGCTGCATTATCACCTCTGGGCTTATATGCTCGTGTCGGTACAGGCTGCGTATATCTATGCGCAGCAGTTCGTCACGGTTGTCGTTGCCATACTTATTCATCCACCACAGCTCAGGGTCCTGGCCTCGGTGGGTCACCGGGTTCAGGGGCAGGTATACCTCTTCCTTTTCGCTTACTTTGCTATTTGCATCTTCATAGCCGGCTTCTTCCTTGCTAGGTATGTGTAGGCGCTTGTCGTTATGTTTATAGCTCTTCATGGTTTGTTATATTTTTTTAAGGTAGTCCCTTAGTTCGTTTTTTATGTCTTTTATCTCTCCGGCTATTTCTATAAAATGCCATTCATCCATCTCCAGCTTGTCGCGCACATTATTTACTGCGGGCAGCCAGCGGTCGTGTACATAAGCTTTCTTCACATCCTTGTCATGGCTAAAGCCCGATATCTCTATGATGAGGTTTATCTTCTTGCCACTAGGGGTCTTTACCTTTGCTATAAAGTCGGGCTGGTACTTGCTGTCCTTTCCATGTGCGGTATATGGGATGAAGAAGTTGAGAAAACTGTTTTTTACATAACTCGTCACCTCAGTCATTTCTTCCAGTGTCTTGGCTGCTATCTGCTCCCAGGTATCCGTATCGGCCACTACATAGTTTACGTGGCTTTTCTTAGTCTTGTATACTTTCTTGGTGGTATTGTTATTTACGTAGGTGGTAGACCCTATTTTGTTGTAGTAGTTATATATGGGCAGTATACGGTCGTGTTTGCGCTGTTCGGCATGTATGCCCAGCATTATGTGGTCGCACACCCCTTTAGCATTTTCGTAAAATAGCATATTCTGAAATGCGTCACCTATGCACTTTGTTTTGTTGCGCAACCAGTAGGCTACCACATTGCGTATCTGCGCAAATTTCTGAAATTGGCGGTTGCCTTCATCGTCTATGTAGTAGTGTTCCAGCATATGCTTTGTAATCCCGTATATCAGCTCTTGCTCCCGCTTGTCTCTTATTTCCTCCAGTGTCAGTGTTTGTGTTTCTTGCAGAAATGCACTACCCATAATTGTAGACTCGGGGTAGCGAGATCCGTCTATTTCGTATGGCTTTACCTTGCTAAAGTCAGCAACAATGGTGCTTTCAGCCGATTCTACGCGGTAGCCGGTCAGTTGTGGAAACGTTATTTCGAAACTTTTCCTTTCAGCCATTGCCTGTACACGGGTAGTGTCTACCGGAGGTACTATTACCGTTGTGCCTCCTTTAAATAGTTTGAACGGTACACCTATTATATGGGCATATTCAGGAGGGAATTTGCCATTTTTGTCCAGTTGGTAGCTTTTCCTCCTCAGCGCCCGTCCGGCTACCTGCTCGCACAGTAGTTGCGACCCAAATGCCCGCACTCCCATTATGTGCGTGACGGTATTGGCATCCCAGCCCTCGGTTAGCATATTCACAGATACTACGCAGCGAATGTGTGCACCCAGTCTGCCAGGTTTGCCCACGGTATTGAGTACCTCACGTAGTATCATAGCGTCATCAATATTGTCTGCAGATTTATCGGGATGCGTAATGCGGTATTCTCGTTTGAATAGCTCAATCTCTGTGGCAAATATATTTCTGAACTCTGCATCTACCTGTCCTGATTCTTCTAGCGCCACAGAGTCTATAATTAGGGTAGGGGGTTTGGCCAATGGCTTTCGTGTATCAGGGTGATAGTTCGAAAAAATATCGAAATGCCCTGGCTTTACGTCTGTGATATTTCCATCTTTATCGTGGATATCGTAGCCGGCAATGTATTTATAAATTTCGGAGGATACGTTGGTGTTATTGCAAACAATAATGAAGACGGGAGGTATCTTGAACAGGTCGCCCACGTCGCCAAAGTCTTTCTTATAGTGCGAGACAAACTGGTCTAGCGCATTCTTTATCAACGCAGGCAGCTTCGGCTCTCCAAAGTATTCTTCCTTCTTCTTGCCTTTTTTGGGTAGCTCATCGCTCACATGCTCATATAGGTTGCGCAATTTTGGCATCTCAATTGCGTGTGTAGTGTCGCTCTCCGGCAAGAAGGGTATCTTTACCAGCCCTGATTCTATAGCTTCAATCAGCCCAAAGTCCGTAGTCACCCACGGGAACAGGGAATACGGGTCATAGCCCGATCCATTGAGGAAGTAGGGTGTTGCACTCAAGTCGTATACATTCTTGAGTTGGTATTTTTTAGCTATTTCAGCTACACCACTTATCCATAATGCCGCTCTTGCATTTTCTTCTTTTGTGTCAGATTTGACTTTATCTGCTTTTTTAGGTAGGTAGCAATGGTGCGCCTCATCATTGATGATCAGTAGCCGAGAGTCTCTCCTGAACTTACCCAACACTCTTTTAAGCATTAACGATGCATCTTCCTTAGCTTCTTGTTTTTTGCCATCTTCTCCTATTTTGCCATCCATTGGGCTACGTTTATTGCCCTGTATGTTGCGCAGTTCGAAGGTGTGGTAATTGGTTATGGCCACCTTGGCGTTTAGGTTATTGAGATCTTTCTCGAGGTACTGCGGCACGAGGTAACGTTCACGGTAATAGTCTCTTGCGTTGTTGCCTGTATTGAGGGTATCTACATAGAGCACACCCAATCGATCACGGATGGTCACACCCGGAGCTATCAGTAAGAAATAGTCGGCAAACCGGGTATCGCTCCTATATTCCTTTCTGTTGAAGTAGTGATATAGAATCAACATAGCCATAACCACGGTCTTGCCACTGCCTGTAGCCATCTTAAAGGCAATCCTGGGAAGGCTGAACGATGCATCCTGGTCCTTAGGATTGTTAGCGTCATGCAGCCTTGATAGTATACTTTTTCCTACGCCTGTTTTGTCAGCTATCTCATTTAGCCATATCGCGGTCTCTACAGCTTCCTGCTGTGCAAAGAACAGTTTCTGATGGTTCTGACGGTCAGGGTTATTGAACCAGAAGTTTAGTAGCTCCTTAGAGACTCTTGTCGGTGCAGGGGATTCATACTTTGACAATCGCCAGGCCTTTACTTCTTTTCGTATGAGGTTGATCAGGTGGTTTTCAATATCTTCTTTGAAACTGTGTTGATCCAGCAAACTTCCCTGCGCGCCTTGCTTTACAGGTATAGGGGAGTTGAAAGTCGGATCATACATTCGCCTTCCCTTCAGTACCTTGTCATAGTCCAGTGACCCATCGGTAAGTGTCCTATAATGCAGGGCAGGTTCGGTATATGGTCTATTTAGAATGGGGTTTTTATCAGTCATGGTTACAATTCATTGTATTTTTTTGCCGTTCCCTTAGCTTTGTCTATTGGGTATTTCTCGTTATTTGCTTCTATCTTATCCAGTACTATTTGTTTTACATCTAGTTCGTACTTGTCCGCAAGTAATAGGGCGAATGACAAAACATCGGCCAGTTCTTCCTTCACTTTCGAAATATCGGCATCTTTTGCCTCTTTCCATAAGAATAGCTCCAATAATTCTGACGATTCTAAATTTAGCGCTATCGCCAGGTCTTTAGGATTATGGAATTGGCTCCAATCTCTTTCATCCCGAAAGTTAACTAATGCTTCGATTATTTCAGTTATATCAGACATATTGTGAGTAAGATTCTAAAGTAGTGTATAATTGGTATTTATTTAGCTACATAGAAGTTGAAAACGAATGGAAAAATATTTGACATTTCGATTTGAAAATCAAATAAACCTACGAAATAAATATCATTGCAATATTCATAAGTTGATAGTTTTTTATGTGTTTGTAGGCTTCCCTTTAATTCGAAGACGATTGTGGATAAAATATTTGAAAAACTAAAAGGTGAAAGTCAAACAAAAACTCTACTTTTAAACACTACGAATTAAAGGGAAGCCTACATTATTACTGTAATTAACTGGAGAGGTGACATTTATTATAACATATTTTTTAAAACCCATAAAACGCTTGAGGATTTATTTACGTTTTACAACTTTGCTCAAAATGGCACACATATAGATACATTAAAAGCTATGAAAGAAGCAAATTACAAATGCTATTTAGATGCGATTAACTATTTGAGTGAAACTAAGCTTTTTATAGAGAAGAAAATACATAAAGACACACGGTATATATTAAACCAATGCGCTGACGAGATACGTGGAGCTGACTATTTCATAAAAGAATTTGAGAAATTAATTAATTCAAATTGGAATAATAATTTCAGCCCCTCAGATTACATAAAAATCACAATGGAAAAACTTAAGGACATATATAGTGAGTATACACCTTTAGAAGAGGAAATTCGAAAAAAAATGAAATGGAAAATTGTAAATTAATTTATATTATCTGCATTCTTATTATTATGTGAATCTTTCATTGCTATTTCAACTACGCAGATTATTTTTCTACCCCAAAATATGTCCCATCCCCTTGCTGAGTTATATCTACTAACTTACAATTCTCAAATAATGAGTTACCAATTGCCCCTCAATAATCGGCTTCCGGTGTCAATGATAGAGGCTCTCCCTCATTAAATTCCTCAATAGTAAATTCACCTGCATTATCATCTTCACTTATCAAGAAAATAGACAGAATACACGTTATAAACTCTGTAGTATTTGCTCCTACTGTTGCTGTTTCAAAATAATGGTATGACTTGTCGTCGGAATCGTAGTAAGTAAACTCTGGATCGTCAGCTACAATATTTGCCTTTATTTCGACTGTCATTGTAACTTCGATTTTTATCTCATTTTCATCGTTAGTAAGCTGAACGATTGTGTATGAATCTCGAAGGATTTTGACTTCAAGGTCGCTTACATCGTGTATTTCAAAATCATTGACAAAAGCAGAGAATTTATCCCATTCTTCTAATTCTTCATCGATTCGTGCTTTAACAGCTTCATGCCAAATTGGGCGTTCTGCAACATAGATTTTGTCTAATATTTCGGCTCTGTATTTGTTAATTTGCGTTAGCTTGTCAGATAAGTAAATATCATAATCTGCACTGATGGTCAAACGTGGATGTTTATAATTCAAAAAGTCGCCATCAGTTGAGAAAACTATACAGTCTTTCTTGTTGTCATCGCACCAACTCTCTAGGAGCTTTAAAACTACTGCGTCTGGAAATTCACTTTTCTTATCAGTACCATTAAATGGATAACTGTTACTGAAATATTTCTCAAAAATGTCCTTTATGTCAACTGTTGCGTAGTCAACGATGGTCATTTGGGAGTTTGAAATAGCCTCGTCGAACTTACTATTGAATTCCAGACATATTTCTTTGGTCTTTAGCAATACAAGTACCTTACTACCTATAGACGTGTTCCAGAGTGCTTTAACCTCGGTATTCTTTTTGAAACCCAGATAGAGCTTTTCAGTTTCCTTAACCCATTTTTGAAACACGCTCTTTACTTCGCCAATAGTAACAGGTGTAATTAAAATTTCAATATGCCCGTTTTCTGCCAGCCTCAACAACTGGTTTATTTTCTTCCCGGCTAAAAAATTCTCTTTAATAAATATGCTGGTATCAAGGAATACAGTATCCATAACATTCTCTATAAAAATTCGGTTCTATTAACATTAGAAATGTAGTTTATCAGCTCACTAGTTTTTTCAATAAACTGTTCTACATGAATTTCTCTTTCATTTTTATCAGTATACGTACCGGTGAGATGAACTATTTGAGAAATATACTCTTCTGTTGAGGCTGATAATTCTGCTAACTTTCTCATGAGTTCAAAATCAATATTTGTTGGATGAACAATTCTTAAATCATCGTCGGAAAGCTGTGAGTTATTGCGCCTACTATTTATGCTTCCCGGTAACGGTCTTAGATTTTCAATAGTATGAAAGTACTTTATTGCACCGACATTCGTGAACCGGTATAGCACATCTTCTCCTAAAACCGCTAATACATCGGGATCATCAATGTAGTCAATGCCTTTAATTAACCTTCCATCTGCATGAGGTAATGCAGCCAGTTGTGCAAACCGTGTGCCTACAGCTTTCGGGCCACAATATTCATAGAGTAATTTCTCGCTTATTTCACTCCATTTTACAATATGGTCTATTTGGATACTATCCTCAGATAATGGAGACCCATTGTGTCCAATTATCCACATTAGCGATCTGCTTTGATAATTGTATCCCCAATGTTTTTTCATTAAATACTCTCTTATAGCTTCGGTGCTCGGAATCCAAGTTGGTCTTTCTCCATTATATCTCCTTATTACCATTCTCGAGGTGTACTCCTCAAGAAATATAGGCAAGGTGCCATAACCTGTTAATAGGGGATTTACGTAGAATTCATTACGTACGATATCTTCATAATCAAATGCCATAATTGAAAATAAGCATTTATTGCATACTACATTGCTTGCATCAAAAAACATCTCCTTGTCTTTGTTTTTTTACCTCTATAGTTTATACTGCACAGCGAGCTATACACTAGTTTAAGACAGGTAGGGGATGTAAAACGTACTGTTTATGCGGATTTCAGTTCTTAGTAATAACGTGGCTTTATACTGCAATACCCTCTAAAAAGGGCTTTAACTCGTATATTTTCTTCAAATCATCGATGAAATGGTTCGATAATTGTCCTGAAGGGGGAGCTGAAAATCAAGCGATTACACATTAAAAGTGTAGTCGCTTTTTTCTTTTTCAAGCAGTTTTCAACCCTTTTAGTTGAAAATTAGTTGAACATTTCGGTTGACTATCGCTGATTATTGACACGCTCATGTAGCCATGCACAAACCGAATTAGCATGAGCTTACAATACAAGTATCTACTTGATACTCGGAGGACCAAAACGAACGGAACTTATCCTGTAAAACTTAGCGTCTACTCACCATCAGGCAACAAGGAAATTGGCTTAGGTATCAACATCCTAAAATCCGATTGGGATGAGGTAAATCAGATAATTCTACCTTCCGATCCAAATTTCAAATTAAACAGTATTAAGCTGCACAATACCAAAGCAAAAGTGGAGCGCCGAATAATGCTCGCTGAGGAAGAGGATGAAATACTTTTACCCGACAAGCTGATTGCATACGTTTCTAAGAAGATTGAGCCAAAGAACAAGGTCACAGTGCGCTCCTTTTCCGAAGAGTTGATTGCGGGGATGAAGAAGGCTGGCAGGGCTGGTCATGCAATGGCTTACCGTGGAGCGGTAAATAGTTTCATTAAATATACCGGAAACGAACAGTCGCGGTTTGAGGATATCACTTACAAATTGTTGGATAAGTACAACATGGATATGTTATCCAAAGGCGTTAAGGAAGGGTCGAAAGGTTTAAAAGTTAACGCTGTTGCTGCTTACATGCGTAGCATACGCGCTATTTACAACAAAGCGATAAAAGCTGATGCAGTAGATAGTAAGTATTACTCGTTTTCGAAGTTTACGATTGAGACCGAAGAGACCATTAGTCGTGCCCTTACGTTGGTCGAAATTAAAGCAATGATGGAGTATGAATTGCCAGTTGGTAGTCCTATTTGGCACAATCGAAACTACTTCATATTGTCGTTCTGTTTGATAGGAATAAACTTTGCTGACCTGTTTGCATTATCTCACGAGGCAGTGAATGAGGGTAGGGTTGTGTATCGACGCAGTAAAACGGGGCGTATTTACAACATAGGAATATATGCGAGAGTGTCAGAGTTGCAAAAATTCTATCGTAGTCAGCCGAGTAAGAGTAATGATAGGTATGTAATGCCAGTGCTTCCATACTACAACGATGCACTAATTTCCCACAACCACATCAAGCAAATTTGTAAGTCTTGCAGTGAATACTTGAAGCGAATTGCAAAGGCCTGCGGAATTGAAAAAAGTGTCAGTACTTATTGGGCACGTTACACATGGGCAAACCTTGCCAAGAAGGAACTTGGCTTATCCAATGACCTAATCGCTGATGCCCTGGGACACCAGTACGGCAACAAGGTGACAGGAATCTATGATTTTATTTTATGGGTCAATTTGCTATTCCTTACTTTAATGAAGCGTTGGTTTTATTTGCCGGTCTGCAGGTTTAATGATATTAAATTGATTTGATATTGAGAGCCATAGTTTTTATGAAAACTTAAATGTTTCATGAGTCATGCACTGTAAATTTATTGTTTAATGGAGTTGGGTAAAATATTTATTCTTTCAGTTTTTAATATATAAACATAATCATATCCATTGTCGTGTGATTTATTAGCGCTAATATTAATTTGGTTTTTATTGTCAAATGGTTTGAAATAGTACCTGCGGAAGTGAATTAACGGAACATGTTTGAATTGTTTGTAATGAATGTTCTGATTTATGTTTATTGTCAATTTACTCTAAGAGTCTATTTCATAGTATGATTTACTCCAATTTGCGATGTATATTGGATATATTTTAATTTATATTTAATTTGAGAAATATTTATATTGCAGTTGGTTAATTTTAATTTCATCCAAATTATGGAGTATTTTACCCCCCCCGAGTGTGCGTCAGGTTCAGATGTTGCAAAGTTGAATGTCGCATGTAGTCGATTTAAGTGTGTAGTTGTTACAAAATCTGTACGACTGCTAAGTATTGCGTTAGCGATTTTTTTTGTTGGAATGTCTAATGTGGCGTTTGCAGCCCCGAATATTACCGGGACATTGCAGGTGTGTGTTGGAAACACAACGACATTAACGGGAACGCCTACCGGAGGTACCTGGACAAGTGATGACACTTCTGTGGCAACGATAGATGAGAGTTCAGGGTTAGTAACGGGGGTGGCAAATGGTACAGTTATCATTAGTTATGTTGAGTCTGGTATTACCTATACGGATACATTAACGG
>JAUHYD010000016.1 GCA_030426665.1 Bacteroidia bacterium
GCGGAACGACAACGCTATCGAATGGTACGGGCGGCGGATATTGGAGTAGTAGCAATACAGCCCGTGCAACTGTTACGACAGGTACGGGAATAGTAACGGGCGTGAGTGCCGGCACAGTAAATATATCTTACATCACCGGCGCGAGTTGCTACGCGATTACCGAAGTAACGGTATCCGCGAGTCCTGCATCCATAACAGGTTCCTCCAGCGTGTGTGTGGGAGTTGGGGATACGATGAGTCATGCAGTGTCCGGCGGAACATGGAGCAGTAGTAATCCCTCAATAGCAACAGTAGGTTCGTCTTCGGGAATAGTAACAGGTGTTAGTGCGGGATCGTTTTATGTAACCTACACAACGGGTCCCGGCTGCTTTGTGGTGAAGTTAATAAGTGTAAATGCATCTCCTGCAGCAATAACAGGTACCGCTTCAGTCTGTGCGGGCGGAATAACAACCCTTGCGAATGCATCAGGCTTAGGTTTCTGGAGCAGTAGTAATCCTTCGGTAGCAACCATTCCGACATTGTCGGGCAATGTAACGGGAGTAAGTGCAGGGACAACAATAATAACTTTTGTTAAGTGGGGAACAGGTTGTTACAGCACAAGGGAGTTTACGGTAAATACCGTTCCGACGTCAATATCGGGTTCTTCATCGCTATGTATGGGTACAACGGCAACCCTTACGTCGTCTCCATCTGGTGGCGTCTGGAGCAGTTCGAATCCGGGCGTAGGTTCGATAGAAGGAAGTACCGGAAGTATGACAGCAATTGCTGTCGGCTATACGTTTGTCCGTTATACAATGCCATCGGGCTGCTATGCGCAACGTACGATAGTAGTAACGGCACCTCCTTCCGCTATTTCGGGCTCATTGACAATGTGTGCAGGTGGAGCAACTACATTAAGTTCGTATACATCGGGCGGTTCGTGGACCAGTGGCAATACTTCAGTTGCTACAATAGGAAGTTCTTCCGGCATAGTTTCGGCAATAGCTTCAGGTACTGCAACAATTAGTTATAATGTAGGTAGCTGTACTACGACAGCAGTTGTGACAGTTAATAATGCACCACCTTCAATATCCGCGCCAACACTCATATGCGTAGGTTCAAGCATACTATTTACAAATTCTGTTACTGGTGGTACCTGGTCGAGTGGTGATCCTGGAGTAGCTTCTGTTGTGCCTTCTTCCGGGTTAGTAACCGGTGAATCTATTGGAAGCACCAGCATCACTTACGCGTTGGCAGGTGATGGGTGTATCAGTGTGGCTTCAGTTTCTGTGACAGACGCTCCAGATCCGATAACCGGAGCAACTTCGTTGTGTGTAGGTAGTACTGCTGCTCTTGACCACTCGGTTAGTGGTGGCTCGTGGAGTACCGGTGATGCCGCAATAGCAACCATTAGCTCTGAAGGTGTTGTTACCGGCGTAAGTGCCGGCTATGTTACAGTTAGTTACTACATGAGTAGTGGGTGTTATGTGACCCGGACGATGCATGTGTTGGCTGTGCCCACGACAATTAGCGGAACCTCAACGATTTGTGTCGGAACTTTAAGTTACCTGAGCAGTGCACCCGGCTCCGGTAGCTGGAGTAGTAGTGACCCTTCTGTGGCTACTATTTCCGGTTCCGGTGGTCTTAGCGGTATTAGTGCAGGTGTTGTTACAATAACTTATACATTGTCGACAGGTTGTTTTACAACACATGAAGTAACTGTAAACGCTGCACCATCTGCAATTTCCGGCTCCGGTGCAGTATGTGTTGGGAGTAGTACAACATTGAGCCATTCGACTTCAGGTGGTTCCTGGAGCAGCTCTTCTCCCGGCATTGCATCAGTAGATGCTGCAGGAGTAGTGACCGGCAATACGGTTGGCACGGCAACGATTATGTACAGTCTAAGTACCGGTTGTTCTGTTTCTTTGGTAGTGACGGTGGGCTCGGTTCCGGCGGATATCACGGGATATACAACACTCTGTGGTGGTGGAACAACAACACTTTCATCTACAACTACCGGTGGAACATGGATAAGTAGCGATGTGGGTGTTGCAGTTGCAGATACATTCACCGGAGTTATTACCGGAGTAAGTACCGGTTCTGCGACAATAAGTTATACGATGTACGGTTGCGTAACAACAACAGTCGTAAGTGTATTGCCGGGTCTTTCGGAAAACACAGGTGTTGCAGTTACTTGTGTTGGGTCTACAACGACTTTAAGCAATTCTGCAACAGGTGGGTACTGGAGTAGTGGTACGACAGCCCGTGCAACGGTTTCGCCGAGTACAGGGGTAGTGACCGGCGTAAGTGCAGGAACCGTGAATATTTCTTACATCATCGGGGCGAGTTGTTTTAGTGTTACAATGGTAACGGTTACAGCAACCCCCTCAGCAATTTCGGGAAGTGGTTCTGCTTGTGTAGGGGCAACGACGCCGATGTACCACGGGACCAGTGGCGGAACATGGACAACGAGCAATGCGAGCATTGCAACCATAGATTCTACTTCAGGGGTGGTGACCGGTATAAGTACAGGAAGTGTGTACATAACCTATACAATTAGTGAAGGTTGTTATGTTCTAAAGTCTCTCGTTGTTAACGCGACACCACCGGCTATTACCGGTGATTCGGTTGTATGTGTTGCAGCCTCGACTGCTTTGCACAATACAATGACAGGAGGCGTATGGGGCAGCAGTAATGCATCTGTTGCAACTGTTGGTTATTCTTCGGGGACATTAACGGGGATTGCAGCAGGAACGGCATTGATATCTTACACCAAGACATCGACCGGTTGCTTTGTACTGAAGGAGGTGACAGTTAATCCGATACCTGATGCCATTTCGGGAGGTTCGGTAGTTTGTCTTGGTGTTCCTACAACATTTACGAGTGCACCATCCGGAGGCTCCTGGAGCAGTAGTAACCCATCAATTGCAACAATTGGGGCGTCAACCGGTGTTTTAAGTTCTAGTGTGAGTGGATCTGTGACAGTTAGTTATACACTTTCTACCGGTTGTTACAGGACACAATCTGTTGCTGTTCTGACAGGATTGGGTACAGTATCCGGAGCTACCAGTGTTTGTGTAGGCGGGACTGCAACATATAGTGCGACTATTCCGGGCGGAAGTTGGAGCAGCAGCGATGCTTCTGTGGCAACAGTAACAGCCGGAGGTGTCCTAACTGCCGTTAGCGCAGGGACAGCTGTCCTAAGTTATGCTCATTCAGGGTATTCGTGTAGCTCCACGATTGCAGTGACTGTTATTAGTGTCCCGGATGCCGGAACTATTTCGGGGGCTTCAACTATTTGGGTTGATTCTTCTGCTACGTTAAGTTCGACGGTAGGAGGTGGGTCATGGTCGTCTTCAAATACCTCAATAGCAACAGTAACCTCCGGTGGTATTGTTACTGGTGTTTCTGCAGGAAGTGTACTAATCAGTTACATTGTGTCGAACTCTTGTGGCTCTGATGTTTCTGTGTATAGTGTATCAATTCTTGATTGCGGACTATCGGCAATAATCGGTTCTACTGCTGTATGTATTGGGTCTGATATTTCATTAGATAATACTACTGAAGGTGGCGTGTGGAATACTAGTGATGGTTCTATTGCTACGGTAAGCGGTTCGGGCGGAGTGGTCACGGGTTGGCTGGTAGGAACGGCAACTATAACCTATGGTTTGTCAGAGATGTGTTATGTGACTACAGTTGTTACGGTAACACCAGTTCCATCGGGTATTGATGGTGCCCTTACTATATGTGAGGGAGGGATGACAACGCTTACAGATACACTAGGTGGCGGAAGCTGGAGTAGTAGTGATGGCTCTGTGGCATCCGTTGCTGAAAGCACCGGTGTTGTTACCGGAGTGAGTGGTGGAACGGCAGTTATTTCTTACGTTATGCCGGCCGGGTGTTATGCTACCGCTGTTGTGACAGTTGATCCGTTGCCTGATGTTATCGGCGGACCTGATTCTATTTATGTATCTGCTTCTGCAACGTTAACAGAAGCCACAACCGGAGGTACCTGGAGCAGCAGTGATGTATCTGTAGCTACAGTTGGTTCTCTTTCCGGCGTGGTTTCCGGTGTTTCCGCCGGCTCAACAGTAATAACATATACGGTTCCGACAGGTTGTTTTGTTACAAGTACACTAACAGTGCTTACCGATACTGTTGAGGGTGGGGCTCCTATTGTGACTTCAGGTTCATCGGTTACAATTACACCGCCGGCTTCGGGTGGTACCTGGTCATCTTCTGATGAAAGTGTGGCTACTGTAGATACCGTGGGTGTAGTAACAGGCGTAGCTCCGGGAACAGCAATTATATCCTACATTTTCACGGTAGAAGGGGTAGCGGATACAGCAACCTATATGGTGACGGTAACTTCCCTGGAATGTACGTTAACAGCAATTGCCGGTGCTGATACCGTATGTCGAGGTTCTGTTACGACCTATAGTATATCGTCGACACACGGAACATGGAGCAGTAGTAACATTGAAGTTGCTGCGATAGATTCTGCAACGGGTGAGGTTACCGGGGTTGCAGCCGGAACTGCTACAATTTCTTATGTAGTTGCTGATACCTGCTACGAGACTCATGGTGTAGTCGTACAGCATACTTATTTGCCTACGGATACGATACCCGGGCCAAGCATTGCTACTTTGGGCTACCACGGGGGTGGTATAGGGCTCGGTTTTTCCCCGTCGGGTTTTCCTTATATTATGGAAGCCGGCACTTGGTCTGTTTCGGATACTACGATATGCACGGTTAGTTCTTCCGGTTGGTTAACCCTTGTTTCTGCAGGGACTACTACCGTAACTTATATTTATAGTGGCAGTTGTGGTATGGATACTTTAACAAAGTCGTTTACCGTGCTTCCGGAATCATGTAAGGCATGGCAGACTGTAGACGGAGGTCCTTCATTGTCGACGAATGCAGGTAATGTGGCTCTGTATACACATATAACAACAGATCCGAACGGCGTTCCTGTTACGGCGATGTGTATTGCTGATCCGTTTTATGGTACCACTTTTGGATATGGTTCTTCTGTAAAACGCTATAATGGTGACCGTTTTGAACATATTGGAGATCCCCCGGGGAAAGTTCCGATGGGTGTTTATACTACATATTTAGGCCTTGCTAATTTTGGGAATATCAATGATGTAGTTGTAGACGAAAACGGTGTGCCATATGTTTCGGTGACGTCATCTTCCGGTGCGTCGGTGTTGACTTTTAATGATAGTGTATGGGTGCAAGTGGGAGGGGGTGCTTTGTCATCTAGCATAGATCGGGGAAGCCTTGCGCTTGACGGTGCAGGTAATCCATGTTTTGCATTTTGTGATCCGAGCGTTAGCGGTAAAGTGACAGTCAAGAAATATAATGGTAGCAGTTGGGTTACAATAGGTAGTCCCGGGTTTTCTTATTTATCAGCAGAAAATATATCTTTAAGTTTTGATGGGTCCGGTACGCCATATGTAGCTTACGTTACCGATACTACGATACCTGTGGGGGGTGGTTACTATTCTGATTATACTCAAGTCGTAGTTAAGAAATTTAACGGAACAAGTTGGGAATATGTAGGAGATTATTTATATCGAGTATACTCTTTAGGTATTGACGATATCTCAATAGCATTGGACCCGAGTGGGACTCCATATGTGGGGCTGGCTGCACCGGCTTTTTCTGAAGCGTGGTCTCGTGCCGGTATCGTTAAAAAGTTCAATGGTTCTGAATGGGAGACAGTTGGTGCGGATTCCGCAAGTGGCAACGAACCTATTGCATATTTTGACATGACTTTGGACAATACAGGGGTGCCGTACGTTGTTTATAGCGGTGGTGATCATGGTTTCCGACCATCAGTTAAAAAGCTCGACGGAGGTAGTTGGGTAACGGTAGGGGCTGCAGGCTTTGGTGCCGGCTCAAGTGGTAAAGCGGAAATTGCTGTCAGTAAGGATGGTACTCCATATATAGCATGTATGAGTGGAACGGACACCGTGCCGAATCCGTCTTTATTCTATTCCGACCCATACGGAAAGGTTTATGGCTCAGTATGGAAATTTGATGGAAGTAGTTGGGGTGAAATGACCGGTAGTGAAAATGTATCAAAAGGACAAGTATATTGTCCGCGGATGATGACTGATGCCGGGGTACCATATGTTGCGTATTCTGATGACTTCTTTAATGGCAAGTTGGTCGTGAAGAAATTGGTTGATGATAAGTGGGAACTTGTAGGAGTAGAAGGAATCTCGGACAGTACAGTCGGTCAATTGGCAATTGCGGGCAATGACAGTGGTCCTATAATAGTAGGATTTCAGGATGTTGCTAATGGTTCTAAGGCGACGGTGATGAGGTTTGATGGTAGCAGTTGGGGCTTATTAGGCAGTGCCGGATTTTCAGATACATCTGTTAGATTCATTGATGTGGCGGTGGGGTCGTCGGGTGTGCCGCATGTCGTTTTTTCTGATACGTACACCGGCTTAATTAGCGTGCAGAAATATAATGGTAGTGCCTGGGTTGCGGAAGGGACAACTGGCTTCGACTGCGGGACTAAGCAGCCATCTATTGCTATGGTCGGTGATACAGCCTACATAGTTTTCTACGATGAATCAAACGATGGTAAGATGACTGTTAAGAAGTTCAACGGAAGTTCCTGGGTGACTGTCGGAACCCCGGTTTCTGTCGGTACTTCATTTAACTATGTTTCTGACATTGCATTTAGTAGTGCAGGTGTTCCATTTGTATTATGCGCGTCTAATGGTGGTTCTGGCGACGACTACTCGCCTATGGTTTTGACGCTTTCTGGTGGTGACTGGACTAAGCTTGCAAGTATAAATTGCCTGTACACAGCTGATGCTGTATTAGCAATCGGTCCTGATGACGCGGCGTATGTTTCTTGTATTAGAAATTATGAAGGTGATCATTCAAGTATCTATTCTGCTAAGTTTAACGGCTCCATATGGGAAGTAATAGAGCGACTATATGGTACCAGCCCCAGTTATCTTCCGTTCGTAAAGTCTATTGCATTCGGTATAGGCATGACCGTAGATACAAGTGGTATTCCTTATTTTGCCCATTGTTTCCGGGATGTCAGGGGGCTATATGCGTCTGAAGATGTTGATATGAAACTTCGTGTCATGAGGGCAGGAGACAATAGAATTAACGGAGAAAAGCAGTTGTGTCCGGGAACAAGAACGTTTGTTGATAACTATCAAACTGGAGGAACCTGGAGTAGTGACAATACTTCAATCGCCACTATTAACGGAGCAGGGACGATTGTTGGTGTTGCGCCCGGAACTGCAACTATTGCTTATACGATAGAAGGAGACTGTGGTGGCGCATCTACAATAGTTACGGTAAATGCGGCGTCTGATGCGGGGACTATTTCAGGTTCCACGTCTGTGGCTGTAGGTAGTACCATTACGCTTTCGTCTACTTCCTCCGGAGGCGCATGGAGTTCTTCTGCAACGGGTACTGCCACAGTTTCGAGTGGTGGAGTGGTGACCGGAGTTGCAGCGGGTTCTGTAACTATTACCTATGCCGTTACGAGTGGTTGTGGTTTGGATATTGCTACTTATAGTGTAACAGTTACTGCTTCGAAGCCTGGTCTGCCATCTGATGGTGGTTGGGACGACGGTACAGCGTTCAGCGTTCACCCGAACCCGACAGCCGGTGCCGTTACACTTATTTCGGAGGTAGCAGGTACTGTCCAAATGTACACGATTGACGGAAGGAAAGTTGCTGAGTATGTTATCAAAGAAGCGTCTCCAAACAACCTTGTGTTGCCGGAAGGGTTGGCAAATGGTATTTACATTTGTCACTTCAATGGTGACGACGGAAGCAACAAAGTTGTGAGATTAGTTTACAAGAAGTAAGTAGTATTTAAAAGCGTGTGTCGTCCTAAAAAAGCGTTACAGGTTTTTATAAAAGATGATGTTATCATTTTTAAAAGTAGCAGGTTTCCCGCCTGCTACTTTTTTCTTCCTGTAAACCCTTATCAGTAGCTTTTTCTGTTCTTTATGTTCTTATTGGCAACTCGTACTGGCCCTGCATTTGTGCCAGGGTATTCGAAAAACAGGAACAGCGTGGTCGTTTGTGATTATATGCATTAAAGCTTTCTTTTACGATGTGTCGTCTAACTGGTAAGTTACACTGGTGGTCTGCAATCATAAATTCTTGTTTTAAAAAGCCATTTACTCGTTTTGCTTCAGCATTTTGGTATGGGTCATAGTTCTCTGTCATACTACTGACCAAACCGTTCTTTAAAAATACCTTTTTGATATTCGTTACAGTCTTCTGTCGGAATGGTGAATTAGTGGCAGAGACATATCTTTTCTGTTGCGTATTGCCATCATTAGTGCGGCAATACTATGTTCCGCATTCATGTTTTCTGCTACTTTATAACCAACAATTTTCTTAGAATAAGCGTCTGTAACCAGAGACAAGTAACAAGCATGCTGTCTATCTCCTAAAAATGCTATATATGATACCCATACTTGTTCTGGTCGTACTATACCCATTTTCTCAATCAGGTTCTTATGCTTGTGGAATCCATGATGAGCGTTTGTTGTTGTCCTGTATGATCGTTTAGGCATTATCAACAAGTGATTAGCTTTCTGTATACTAAAGAGTTAATCTCGGCCTGCTCCTAAACGCTCCATGTCCTACTTTAACACATTGGACAGTTTGCGCACACCGATACGTGGCATTTGCCTACTTACAGACTTAACCAAATCTGTAACTTCTGAAGCCTTGATTTGTCGGTCGTTATGCTTTTTCTAACTGCGATAATATACCTGTCTGCTTACCCCGAACAATACACAGGTGGCACTTAATGGCTCTTTGTATTTTTCTTTGTATTGGTTGGCTGTCCGGGTAAAGAGTTTTTTCTTATATTAATATGATACTCCTTTTCTGCAATATCAATCATCGTATCAAAAATGATTGCTTTCTTGTCTGTCTGAGCTGCCTGGTGTTCCGATAGGTTCTTTTCTTTTCCAAAAGCTTCGCTTTTGCTTCCAGTTCCATTATTCGTTGTTCAGGTATTTTGGGATATTTGATGGCGTTTGATTTTCCCAATCAAAGCTACCGAATTTGCGTAGCCATTACATTACAGGGCTCCGGCTTTGAATTTCATACCTCTTTTGGGCCTGATGTGTAGATAATTCGCCTTGCTCTATCTGGACAACTACCTGTATTTTCAGAAAGTGACTATAATCTTTTTGAGTGCGTTTGACGTACCTTGTCTCTTTTCTTTGATTCATACACTACTTTTCTGTGTATCGCTATTTCAGAACAAGACATTGAAAACAAAGAGAAACGCCATCGGAGGATCCGATGGCGTTTCTTGTAATGCTGATCGTGATTCCTCTGATTATTCAGCGGCTCCGTCTTCAGCTTGTTTCAGTTTATCCTTAAGAGCGGCAAGTGCACCCAGGTCGCCAAGAGTTGGTTTCTCCATCTTACTTTGAATGTTCTTAACTGCTTTTTTGGTTTTTTCTGTTTCAGCAACTGCATCTTTACGAGCTGCTTCCTTTTCGTCGTTTTTCACTTGCTCCCATACTTTGCTATGAGATACCATGATACGCTTGTCATTTCTGTCAAATTCGATGATAACAAATGGTAGCGTTTCTTCAGCTTCTACATTCGAACCATCTTCTTTGCGCAGGTGACGGGCAGGCGCGTATGCTTCCAGACCATATTGAAGCTGTACTGTAGCTCCTTTTTCGTCTTTGCGGGTAACACTTCCCTCATGAATAGATCCGATAGGGAATACTGTTTCAAACGTATTCCATGGATCTTCTTCCAATTGTTTGTGTCCTAATGCAAGCTTACGGTTTTCTTTGTCAATAGACAGGATTGCGATATCTATCTGGTCGCCTGTTTTTACAAACTCACTTGGATGGTTGTAACGCTTAATCCAGCTAAGGTCACTGATGTGAATCATACCGCCGATACCTGTTTCCAGCTCAACGAATACGCCATAAGGAGTGATGTTTTTCACAACACCGGAGTGGCGACTGTCAATTGGGAAGCGGTCTTCGATAGTATCCCATGGATCAGCAGTCAGTTGCTTGATAGACAAGCTCATCTTGCGCTCATCTTTATCAAGTGTTACTACCATTGCTTCGTGCTCTTCATTTATCTTGAAGAACTCTTTAGCATTGATAGGCTGTGACGACCATGTGATTTCTGATACGTGAACCAGACCTTCTACGCCCGGCATAATTTCCAGGAATGCACCGTAGTCTTCTATGTTCACTACTTTACCTTTGATTTTAGCACCTTCTACAATCTCTTCAGGAAGGTTATCCCAAGGATGTGCAGTAAGTTGTTTCAAGCCAAGGCTGATACGTTTCTTCTCGTCATCAAAGTCAAGTACAACGACGTTAAGTTTCTGACCGTTATGCAACACTTCGCTCGGGTGTGTAACACGGCCCCAGCTGATGTCAGTGATATATAGCAATCCGTCAACACCACCAAGGTCGATGAACGCACCGAAGTCGGTAACATTCTTAACAGTACCTTCCAGTACCTGACCTTTTTCCAATTGGCCGATGATAACACTACGCTGCTGCTCGATATCGCTTTCGATAAGTGCTTTGTGCGAAACAACGGCATTGCGGATAGTTTCGTTGATTTTTACAACTTTGAAGTCCATTGTCTTACCTACATACTGATCGTAGTCAGTAACAGGCTTCACATCTATCTGAGAACCCGGTAAGAATGTTTCAAGACCACGTACATCCACAATAAGACCACCTTTAGTCTTAGATGTGATAGTACCTGTAACAACTTCACCTGTTTTGTAGAAGTCAACGATTTGCTGCCAAGAGCGAGCGGCACGTGCCAATCTACGGCTAAGTTGCAAGTGTCCGTGACGGTCTTCTTTCTGAACAACCATTACTTCTACTTCGTCGCCAGCTTTTACATCCGGCATGTCACGGAACTCGTTAAGAGATACCAGACCGTCAGACTTAAAGCCGATATTGATGATTACATCGATATTGGTGATACCTACCACGATTCCGGTAAGTAGTTCTGATTCTGCAATTGACTTAAATGTGTTGCCATACAAAGAATCCATAGACGAACGCTGTTCCTCTGTGTAGGCCGCTACGTTACGCTTATCTACACTCCAGTCGAAATCGTCATGTGGCGTTTCTTCGATTTGGGTGTAATAATGACGGGGTGCCTTTGGTTCTGGCTGAGCTTCTGCAACAGGCTCAGTCGCTTCGGTTGCCGGAGTTTCTTCAGCAGGAGTAGCCTCTTTTGCTTCAACAGCAGGAACTTCTTCTGCAGGTGTAGCAGTTTCTTCAGCCGGTGTTGGTGTAACTTCCGGTGTTGATTCTGCTGAGTTCTCTACTGCTTCATTTTGGTTTTCCGCAGCTTCCGGTTTGTTTGTTTGTTCTTCCAAAATACTTTTACTTTTGTACGGACTCGCTTATAGGCGTTCCGGTGGTTAATAATAAAAAATACCCCATTTTTTCGGGAGTGCAAAGATACGATAAATATTCTGAAAATTAGAAATTCATGGGGCTAACAATAAGGTGACTTATTGTTTAGTTGTTTCCGGCATTTACTAATAAACATGCAATATGTTTATAATTAGTTTATCTGGTCACTGGTGGGGACAGAAGTATGCCGTACGAGTTATCCAAGCTATTAACATGTTTCTTTGTTTTGAGAATTCTTGGGCGAATTTGTACAGCTAATTGCACCATTTTTTTTGTATATTCGTACAAAGTTCCATTTATGAAAGTTGCCCTCCTTTCTATATTGTTGTTATTTGGTTTTGTATATGAGTTGTCTGCTCAATACAATACACCTCAAAATATGGTCTGGACTTTTGGTGATAGTACTGGTCTGGATTTTTCTTCAGGTGTACCTGTATCGATGATGTCCTCATTTTCCAATTTAGAGGGAGGCGCAACTGTTTCTGATACACGAGGCAACTTGTTATTTTACTCCAATGGTAGAACAATTTACAACAGAACACATGCCCCAATGCCATCAGCGTCTTCAATAGTTTCATTTGAAACAAATAGTACAACGCAATCCTGCTTAATCGTGCCATTTGTTGATGATACCAACAAGTACTATGTTTTTTCTCTGGAGTGGAATACGTTTGCGAGACCTAGTTGCAGGTTGGCTTACTCAGAAGTAGATATGACACTTGATGGAGGTTTAGGTGACGTTTTACCAGGAAGGGTAGGGATGCCTTTGGAGAGTGCGATGGGAGAAAAGCTGATTGCTATTCCCGGAAATGATTGCAACGTTTGGGTCATAGCTCATAAAATGGACACGACATTATTTTATGTTTACGAAGTGACATCAGCAGGTGTCAGCACTCCTGCGGTGTATGATGTTGGTTCTATCCGGGGGACGGCATCGGATCCTATTTACCCCGGGTTTGGCCCTTACGCCTTTGGTGTAATGAAATGTAGCCATGACAGAAGCAATATTTTTGTTGCTACTTCGCGATATGCATCGCCGTTTATTGGTGGTGGAGAGTTGTTTGATTTTGATGCAAATACGGGGACAATTTCCAATTGCAGGGTAATAGCATCTACAGAAGGTATGTACGGGGCTGAATTTTCGCCGGATAATACTAAGTTATATACTTGTAGTGCTGACTCTCAATGTATTTTGCAATATGATCTTTCTGCTCCGTCTCTTTCCGCTATTGTAGCCTCAAGAACTGTTGTGTCAGGTGTTTTGGTAGTCTATTCAGATATCAAGCTTGGTCCAGATGGTAAGTTATATGTAAACGATCTCTCGTCTCATTACCTCGATTGCATTCCCAATCCGAATAACGCAGGGGTATCTTGTGGGTATCTTCGGCACTTTATCGATTTGTCGCCAAGAGTTTGTCGGTATAGTTTCCCTAATACAGTTTGGAGTACGTCTGTAAGGCCCTTTATTTCGGGCCCAGATGAATTGTGTGCAGGAGACATAGCTACATTTACATCATCGGCAAGTGGAAACTCATGGGAGAGTAGCAATGTTTCGGTGGCATCCGTTGGGTCTTCCTCCGGAATTGTATTTGGTGTTGCTGCCGGGACAGCTATTATTACGTGCTTTTCTTCGTCGGGATGCTTTACTACTTCTGAAATTACGGTTCATGCTACTTCGGGAGATATTTTTGGTCCCGGTTTTATTTGCAAGGGAGATACCACCTACTTAAGCAGTGGCATGTCTGGTGGATATTGGTTAAGTAGCGATACCGCAATTGCGACAGTCGGTTATTCAGGAGGAGGTGTAAGAGGTAAGGCCGCAGGATTATGTACAATAACCTATTTTAGTGAAGGCGGTATTTGCCATTCGGAGCTGGAGATAGAAGTGAGAGATTGTGCGCTTCATGTTGTTGGTCCACCTGGGGAAAGCAAAAGCGTGAACATATATCCTGTACCTTCAGATGCTATTTTATGGGTAGATGTCAATCGGGATTTTACCGATGGTAAGTTGAGTATATATGACAACTTGGGCAGGAAATTAATTGTTGCAGAATTGGATAGAAACCATAGCTCTGTTTCTCTTGCTGCGCTTATTCCGGGTAGTTATTTGTGTGTGGTCTCTGATAGTACCGGAGGTACGGTTCATCGCCAACTTATATTGAAACAGTGACAATATCGTTCGGAATGTTGCGTTACGTAACTAATTACATTTTAAGAATTCTATGCATAAATCCTCATTACGATTTACCCTCAAACCAATATTTTCCGGCTCATTGATTTTGGTTTTGCTTGCGGTTGTGTCTTTTTCTTCCTGCAAAAAAGACAGTCAGCTTACCAGAGCAAACGAACGAATGTTGATTGTTATAGATGCAGCACACGGTGGTAGCGATACGGGTACTAAAAGTGATACAGGTCTGCTGGAGAAAGACCTCGTGTTGCAGGTCTGTAATAGTATGGCTGCCATTGCGGACCAATACAATATCGACGTAATTCGTACGCGTACTGGTGATGAAGATGTATCCTGGGAGGATAGGGTAGCAATGGCAGACAGGCCGGATGTAGATTTATTCATATCCATTCATATCAACAAAAGTACTCCTGCCAGGTCAGCCGATAAGTATGAAGTAATAATGGCACCTGAGAATCCGTTTCCGGATAATAGCCGTCGGTTAGCTACAACGGTGATTAACAATCTGTTGCAGGCAGGTGTAGATACAGCATATACCGAAAAAGGCGTTTTTGTGTTGCGGACAAATTCGCGACCCGCAATTGCAATTGAGTGTGGTGATATCGATAACCCAACTCATGTAGCCACCTTGCAGGACGAAAATCAATTGTGCCGATATTTCTTGAGTAGTGTTGTGGAATATGGGAATGGGGAGTAAGGTAGCATGTAATTGGTACGCAATTAGTGCTTACTCCGTGTTATTCATCATGTAGTTTAAATTTATCAAAAATCAATACAAAAATCAATACAATAATGGTAAAATATACTAAATGCTTAGTTATTGTGGTATTGTCTTTTCTGGCGCTTCGCCCAGCTCGGTCACAATCTTTTAGTTGGGTACATTCAATTGGAGAACCGATGTGTAGTGATACTTACACTGCTAATGGAATTAATATCGGGGGGAGCGGTAATATTTATGTAACTGGTGAGTATGCATGTACCGCAGATTTTGACCCGGGGTCTGGTGTTTTGCTGTTACCCAATTCGGGGTCAAGAAATATATATGTTCAGAAACTTACACCTTCTGGTGCGTTGATTTGGGCAAAGGGTATAGAAGGTACACCCTCTTCTTTGATGGCATCGTTCGCCACAACTGTTGATGAATTAGACAATGTATATATTGCTGGAAGGTTCAATGGTACAGTTGATTTTGATCCAGGAATTGGTGTAGATAGTTATACTTCACCTTCATTGATGCCAAGTAGTTTTGTTCTGAAGCTTAACTCGCTAGGTGAACTAGTATGGGTGAAGGTTTTTCAAAGTAACGATACAAGCAGTATTATTGCGTCAAGTATTAGAGTTGATAGCAATCATAACCTATATCTTGCTGGTGAGTTTACCGGAACTTCTGACTTTAACCCTGATGCAATTGCAGTTGATACAATAACCAGTTTGGGCTCGACTGATATTTTTATACTGAAACTTACTTCCATTGGTGACTTCGTTTGGGTAAATCATGTTGGGTCATCTGGTCAGGAGATAGTCCCACAGTTGGCGTTAGACGGTATCGGTGGGATATACTTTTCGGGAGGATTCTCTGGCAACCTAGATATTATTTCCGGCACAGATACAACTGCCTTTTATTGTAGCGGACCCTTTGATGTTCTTTTGTCAAAGATTGATACGTCTGGTAATTTTGGTTGGGTGAAGCAAATTAAGGCAATTGGTTCTGCTTCGAGCTTGCAGGTATTAAGCATCGAAATGGATGCTACCAATCACATTCTGATGGCGGGACAACTTATTGGCTCAGCTGACTTCGACCCTACAGCGTCGACAGCTTTAGTGACTGCGACCAATTCTGGCTTCACCGTGAAGTTTGATAGTAGTGGTAGTTTTTCATGGGTCAGGAATGTCGATGGAAACTCAATTGCTATTGCTGTTGGTGCAGACGCAATGGGACATGTTTATACTCTTGGTACATATGGACAGATTCCAAATGATTTCGACCCTGGGTCAGAAGTCTATAGTTTGCCAATTATTTCACCAACTGGCTTTAATTTATACGTACAATGTTTGGATTCTGGAGGAGACTTTCTTTGGGCTGGAGGGATCCCTGCTTCGGATCAGGTAAATGTAAGGAGTGCAGCAGTTACTGAAATCGGCGATTTGTATTTTTCGGGATACTTTATAGGCAGTGCTGATTTTGACCCTGGGGTGGGAATAAGCAATCTTGCCACACCAAGCTCGTCTGATGTTTATGGGTTTGTTGAAAAGCTGAATCATGATGCAGTAGAAGTAACTCAGTTTAATACTGATGAAGTGATTCAAGTGTACCCTAACCCTGTTTTAAACACTTTAAATATTAATAGTGGCTACATGGAGAAAGCGTTGGTAGTACGCCTTTTAGATCTGTTAGGTAGAGAAAGAATTGTAAGCAATCAAAAATGTATTGATGTTTCAACTTTGGAGCCTGGTATCTATATACTTCGCATAGAGGTTGGAGATAAACATTATACCGGGAGAATGGTAAAGAGTTAGGTCTGCCCCATGTTGGAAAAGGCAGACCCGAGATAGGGCACACTTGCTAATTTATCATTCGTGGTTTATTAATATTACCGAATCCTGCTCCTGCATATCTTCCTCTATATCACTACGCTTTTTCAAACCTTCATGGGTCATAGTGTACTCTCTGTTGGTGCGGTAGTTACCATGACCATGGCGCCAGTGTAGTCGTACTCTCCGGCGGTCATCGGGGTCTACCTCAAACCAGTTATACGCATTTACGTCTCTGCTTACCTCAATTGACTTCCCAATCGGAACCTCAATAGTTACTATTGCCTGCTGGTTGCGGAATTTATCTTTATTACTGATAGTAAATCCCCCCGGCAAACTGACAACATTGCCGGATTGGCGGGGAGTAAACCTGAAATGACTCGCATATTCTTTTGCCTGCATGGCGGTCTTACCCCGGCTGGTCCTCATTATATATACGCCATACATCGAATCGGGGCTTTCTTCAATATTAACCCGTACTGTATTGAGCCACAACGAATCCTGATCTATCAGACAAAATCCATCATTCTCGTCCCAATGCCCATGCCAATCACTATGGCGGACGCCATTTCGGGAGCGACTTCGTTTGTCTACCTTGATGTATAGCTTTCCGTCGGTGGGTTGTGTTATGTCAAATTTTGTTTCAATCACCGATTTTGTTCGGAAATTGCTGATTATATTTCCTGTCATATATATTGTACAGACTACACCGGTTATCCATAAACCCGCAAATACGTAAGCGAGCGAATGGTGCCGGGTGCGGACACCCATAACACGGCGAATAATCCAGACGATAAGCGCCATTAACGGTATTCCTAAAGTTAGACCAACAGCTGTCCAAGCTATGGCATATTCGTTTGTGCCGTTAATGAAAAAGTCAGCATAGGGTACTGTGGCCGTGCCTGCGAAGACAATCCCGATAAGTGCACCGAATAACCCCAAGGCCAGCGAACCTGCAACTATCAGGAAAAACGCTTTAAAAAGCACTGCTATTACTTTCCCTAGCGAACTGCCCACAGGCCTCGATGGAGGTGGAGTGGTAGAGCGTGCCTGAGTGGCTGCCTTAATAGAGTTTATGTCTATTTTCTCTCCGCGCATTTCCATTTTGTCGGTATCAGAGCTGGCAAAGGGTACTGCTATCCAAAGAATGATATATAGTATAAAAGCAGTGCCTCCCATGGAGCCGAAAAATACACCGGACAGCCCTCTGAAATGCCAGGCAAAAGCATCTGTTTCAGCAAAAAGGGAGCTGAATATTAGCGGTACAATGAACAGCAACCTGATTTTCCAGCTATCCATTTTGAAGTAGTTAGCGAGTCCGCCGCATACTCCACCAAGCATCTTGTCGTCAGGGTCTCGGAAGAATCGGTGCGTAATATTTGACTGTAGACTTTTCATCGGCACTATAATCCAGAGTAAAATATACACCCACAGCAAAGCGCCCGATAGGACTACAAATAAAATACGTACAATAATCGGGTCAATGTTCATGCGGATTGCCAATCCGCTACATACCCCTGCTATTACCTTGTCGTCGGCATTTCTAAACAGCCTGTTGTTTACCGGCGGCATTCGGTGTTGGTTTGTCCCCGCTTTTTGTTGTTGGCTCGTATCCTCGCCGTCAGCAGCTGCTATGTCTTCCAGCCTGCCAATATTGTCAATTACGGCATTAAGGTCAGCAGTGTTGATACACGGTGTACCTTGTTTAAGTCGCTCGGCGAGCAATTCTGCAATACGATTTTCGATATCGCTGATGATTTCCTCGCTGCTTTCCTCAGTTACAAAGTGACGACGTAGCGCATCTACATATTGCTTGAGAGCTTCATATGCAGTCTCTTCAATAGAAATTACTCTGCCTTGAAAATTTATATTAATTACCTTTTCCATGTTTTAGATTTAGCAAGTGTGTTAGTTTTCGTTTTGGGTGTCGGTTAGCGGCGGCAGCGAGTCGTCTTTGTTCTTAAGAGCATTTACTGCATTTGCCAGTTCATCCCAGGTATCTTCAAGTTGCTTATAAAATACCGTTCCTTCTTCAGTGAGAGAGAAATACTTACGTGGTGGTCCTGAGTTACTCTCAACCCATCGGTATGTTAGCATTCCTGCATTTTTTAGTCTGGTTAGCAATGGGTAGAGCGTGCCCTCTAATACCTGCAACTGTGCCGCTTTCATTTCCTCTACAATGTTACTCGGGTAGGCTTCTCCACGGCGAATAATTGACAAAATGCAAAACTCGAGGATGCCTCTGCGCATCTGGCTTTGTGTATTCTCTATGCTTATTTTTCTTTCCATATCAGGAACTGTTTACTGCACAAATGTATGTATAGTTTGGTACTTTACAATGCATAGTACTGAATATAATTTACTACAATGTATAGAAAGGTAATTTACAGTGTATGGTAGAGGGAGGGTGGGTGGTGCATTTTGCGATGTCGACGAAAGGAGACGTTTTTTACAAGTGTTGTGTATTGGTTCCTTCCTTCGTCAGGATGACAAGCAAGTTGTGAGCGGTGGTTTGTGTCTCTTGTTTGTCATGTCGACGATAGGAGACATCTGTTACTCGTGTTGTGTGTTAGTTCCTGCCAGTCGTAAGTGTGAAACGTGTTTTGATGTGATAAAGGGTAACATAGTAACTGGAAGTATTTAATTTATTATAGTTACCAGTTTTCATTCAAAAAGTTCCAATCAGGGTTTACGCTGTTTATTAATGCTTCCTTTTTTTCTCTGCGCCACCTTTTTAGTTCCTTTTCTCGTGCAATTGCATTTGTAACATATTGGAAGTGTTCCATGTACAACAAGTAGTAGCAATTGTATTTTCCTGCAAAAGTTTTCTTTTCACCAAAGGCGTCAGCTTTATGCTGAGCCACCCTTTTTTCTACAGAATTTGTTACACCAATATACAGAACAGTTTTCTGGTAGTTTGTTAGGATGTACACAAAGTAGTTGTGTGTTCCCAAATGTTTCATGTACACTAAAGTAATAAAGTGTGTGCTGCGAGCAAAGTCCGAATTCTTCAATTAGACAATAAGAGACATCCGTTACTCGTGCTTTGTGTTAGTTCTTTTCTTCGTCAGGATGACAAGCAGGTTGTGACGAGTGGGTAGTGTCTCTAGTTTGTCATGTCGACGATAGGCGACATCTGTTACTCGTGCTCTGTGTTAGTTCCTTCCTGCCGTCAGGATGACAAGCAGGTTGTGACAAGTGGGTTGTGTCTCTTGTTTGTCATGTCGACGAAAGGCGACATCTTTTTCTCGTGTTGTATGGTAGTTTCTTCCTTCGTTAGGATGACAAGCAGGTTGTGAGAGGTGGGTTGTGACTCTTGTTTGTCATGTCGACGATAGGAGACATCTGCTACTCGTATTTGTGCAAGCTACTTCCCACCCAGTTTCTTCAGTATAGCCTCAGACATACCGCTGGTGTATGTTCCGTATGCGGTTACAAGTATACCTTTTAGTCCCGAGCGGGATTCGATGGCATAAACTGCAGCTTCGTCTGCCGGGTCAGAGTTTCCCTCGTAGCGGTAAACGTCTACTATCTCAAAATCTTCTGCAGCGTATTTTTTAAGGTCATGTACGATGCAGTTTTCTTCTAAGTTGAAGTCTACCGTAAAACCTTGTTTTCTAAGAGCGTTGATAGCCTCACTTACAGTACTATAGTGCATTTGACTTTCCATGATGTTTTTAGTTTTGGCTTCTTATCAAAGGTACTTAACCTTGAGTAAGCAAACAAAGGCTGTCCTGCAATGCGTCTACACGGTGTGTCTCGTTAACGGGTATTTCAATTTCATCATGGGTGTTCAGTACTACTTCATTTTGTGCGTCATGGTAGCGTACACTGCCCGATAGTACCGTGAGCTTCGCAGGTAGGTGCGATTTATGATCTTTCAACACCATTCCGCTTTTGAATGCAATCGCCAATACTTTGAAGTGCTCTCCCTTGTGTATTGCTTTTGCTACCGGATGAGTAGTGGTCTCTACTTGTGCAAGTATTTCCTTGATAACCATAATTGAAGTTTTGTCGCTTAGTATTGTTCTTTTTCGTTGGGAAAATCACCGGTTTTTACGTCGTTGATATATTGCTTTGTTGCGTCTGTTATGTCTTCATACAAATTCAGATAGCGTCTCAAAAACCTTGGCGAGAAATTCTTGGTAATGCCGAGCATGTCATGCATTACTAATACTTGTCCGTCCACGCCACCACCTGCACCAATTCCTATTATGGGTATCTTAAGTTGGTTGGCGACTTCGGTTCCCAGGCTTGCGGGTATCTTTTCTAACACAATAGAGAAACATCCTGCTTCTTGTAGTGCCATCGCATTATTTATAAGTATTTCCGCTTCTTCTTCTTCCTTGGCGCGTACTGTGTACGTGCCGAATTTGTATATCGATTGCGGCGTAAGTCCTAAGTGCCCCATGACCGGCACTCCGGCGCCTACAATACGTTTGATAGATTCTATTACTTCTGCTCCGCCTTCCAGTTTTATGCCATGTGCTCCGGCCTCCTTCATGATGCGGATGGCAGAGTTTAGCGCTTCCTTGCTGTTGCCCTGATAGGAACCGAAAGGGAGATCCACAATTACAAGGCAGCGCTTACATGCCCGTACCACGCTTTGCGCATGATATATCATCTGGTCGAGTGTAATAGGGAGGGTAGTCTCGTGCCCTGCCATTACGTTGGATGCCGAATCGCCTACTAGCAATACATCAATTCCCGCTTCGTCCAGAATTGTAGCCATTGAGAAGTCGTATGCAGTGAGCATACTTATTTGCTCGCCTTGCACCTTCATGCTTTGCAGCGTGTGCGTAGTTACCCTTTTAATTTCGTGATGCGTTGACATGTCTTTGTTTCATTGGTTGATGTATGGCAGGGTCAATCAGGAAAGTACAGTAAAGGTAAGACACCTTGCCGATGTTTCAACATTCAGGAGCTATTGTGCTAACCAGTATTTGCGTAGCAACCATTCTGCCAGTGCCAGCCCCAGTATGATGAAAAAGAACCACTTACGGTCTATTAACGGTACTGTTTCTGTATTGGTTTTAATAAGTGGTGTAATTCGTTTGTTTGTTATGATGCTGTCGTAAAGCGTTGCTACATTTCCTGCTGTTACAAACGTGCCATTGTGTTTTTTTGCAAGATTGTAAAGCAACGGGTAGTCTGCGCCGGTCTCCATAAGCTCGAGCGGTATCGTCTGTACAACAAATGATCCTGACGAAGAGAGGGCTTTTCCGTTGAAGTTACTTTTTGCTACGTAGGTGTATTTGCCCCCCGCATGTATACCTATATTCAGGTTGTAGCCCGTTCCCGACCGTTCCATTGAGTACTCTTCCGTATGCCCGGTACTATCCCTAACAGATAACTGCACATCGCTTGTGTTTATTTGTTCGTTATTTGCGTTAAGTAGATATGCATTAAATGATACCGGCTCCTGGTCGCTCCATACATGTTTCGGCATCATTACATTAAACGGCTTTTCTCTGTTGTTGGCACACAAAAAGGCTACCGTTTGCTTGATACATTCGTCTATTACATTATGCTCGTCAAAGTTCTTGTATTCATACAGCCGCCACCGCCAGATTCCTTCGCCCGCAAGTATGGCAGTTGGTATAGCTCCTTGTTGCATTACCCATGCAGGCATGATTCCCGCCGGTGTCTTTTGAGTAAAAAGAATATTGGCTCCGGGTGCGGAATTAATGTTTCCCGAATACCCTGACAACGGAGGCATCTTATCTGCCACAATATTGATACGTGGCGGAACGGTAAAAGCATTAAAAGCAGAATGGTAAACAGCTTGTATATTATGCGGTGGCGCCTGAGCAATACCGGTATGGGTTATGCTCTTTAGCTTGTTAATGCTTACATAGTCGGTAGCAGAAGTGAGAATAAACCACAATGGCTTTTTGGCAGCTGTAAGGGCCTCTGAGAGGCGGTAACTAAGCGATGGTAGACCGTGAAGAATAATTGCATCGTACTGACTGACAGATGTAGGGAACTTATCGCCCGTGCAAATCGTGACTTTATAACTTTCAAGCGAGGACAAAGCATCTTTCAGCGCATTGACGTCCGGATGCGGTGCGGCTGCGGCAATCAGTATGTTCTTTTTTCTGTCGGTAACTTCCACATATATGTCTCTTCTGTTGTTCGTTTCGTTTGCTTCTCCTTCCATTACCGGGGCGTACAAAACATAGTGGTGTACACCAGGTTTGTCGGCCTTAACTGTAAATGAGATGGCACGGTCGTATCGGTTTCTATTGACAGATATGTTTGCACTCCCCAGCAATTCGTTACCTTCTTTAAGGGCTATGTCATTGTTATACCCTGTTGCGCTTTCTGCTATTATGTCTGCACGTATTTCAAAGCTGCTATTAATAGTTGCTGTGTTATTGGCATAAACTCTGGACACTTTTATGTCTTTCTCGCGAACACTATCACCAAAGGCAACCGAGTATATTGTCCCTTGATAGGCGGATGGTCGATATTCAGGATTGATACCCTGATTGAACCTTCCATCGGATGCAAGTACGATTGCACCGAGATTTTGCATCCCATACAATTCTTCGGCACGCGATAGTGCATCAGATATATCTGTTGCGCTTTTGTCGTATCGGAAGAGGCTATCCTGCTGTATTTCTTTTCCGAACCCCCATTGAACAACAGTGTATTTTTGAGAAAGCTTCTGCGACAGGTTTTCTATGTCTTTCCGATATGTTGTCGAATCTTTACCAAGTGCTATTCCGGCTGAAACCGAATTGTCGTGCAGCATGAGCAGAATCGGCTGTTCTGTGAAGTTCTTTGTAATAACGATATCCGGAACCAGAATCAGTAAAAGTGTCGATAAGACAACCAGGCCTCGCAAAACAGACGTAGCCATCGGGTAGGGGACGGCCCGCCGTTTGTCGGCCCGGTATACCCAAAAAGCTGCGATGAAGGAAATAACAACGGCAAGAAGCCAGTACAGTAATTGCATAGGGGCAGCAAGCTAACTAAAAAATTAAAAATAAAATGTAAAAATACGGATAAGGATGTGGCGCCGCTAATTTCCCCAGCGTTTAGATTCACACCCGATAGTTCCGCATCAAACAACTGGTAGCGCCGATTGCTCATATTTCCTTAGTTTTACGCTTCAGTTGATTTTGTATGCGCCCAATCATTACCATTATAGTACTTATTTTGTTTGTCCATCAGGCTAACGGGCAAGATAATCTCTTTGGTCCCTCTGAAAACAGAAAAAGCCGTCACGGATTTATACTGACAGGGTACGGCAGTCTGGACTTTCCGGGTGCCGACATGGCTAAACGGTTTAGTACTTCATTTCGTCTGGGGCCTGGGTTAATGTATAAAACATCGTCCAATTGGCTGTTTGGAGGTAAGTTTGACTTTATTGTAGGCAAGAACGTATCCGAAGACTCGTTAATGATAAATATTCGTGATAAATATGATACTTACAGCCAGAATTTATTTGAGTTTATCAATATAGATGGGCAGCGGATAGGGGTGCCTGTTTATGAGCGTGGGTATGCTGTGGGTCTTTGTGTTGGCAAGATATTTTCAAAGTCTTTGGTACATCCCGATAACGGACTTTCCATCCTAACCACTGTTGGGTTTATGCAACATAAGATAAATATTTATGATAAAGACAAAACAGTGATGCAGCTTCGTGGGCATTACCTCAAAGGGTATGACAGGCTGGCAAATGGTCTTTTTGTAGAGCAGTATGTCGGATATATGTATTTTTCACAGAACCGATTGATTAACTTTTCTTTTGGCGTTGATTTTCTTGCCGGCTTTACGCAGGGGCGCCGTTCGTTTTTGTATGACGTTATGCGTCCGGACACTCAGAAGCGCCTCGATTTACTCATGGGGCTTAGGGTTGGCTGGTTTATTCCAATGTTTAGGAGAAGTTCTGAGGAGCTGCTTTTTGAGTAAAATTTTTGGTTTTATTTCTTTCAGTTGCCTGCTTTCTGTTGCTCATTCATTTCTTTAAAATATTCAACTGTAGGTATCAGACCTTCCAGAAATTGAGTTGTAGGGCTGTAGCCCAACAGTTGCTGCGCCTTTGTGATGTCTGCTAGTGAGTCCCTGATATCGCCTTGCCGTGGTTCCCGGTGTATTGGGGCATGATCAATTTTTAGCAGGTCTCTTATCGCATCATATAATAAGTTTACCGAGTATCGCGCCCCTGCAGCTACATTATATGCTTGCCCGAACGATGCAGGATTTTCCGACAGCATTGCCTTAACGTTGGCCTGGACAGCGTTTTCTACGTAAGTGAAGTCGCGGGTTTGTTCACCGTCACCGTTAATATATACAGGCGTTTGGTTCAGAATGCCAGTCACAAACAGGGGCATTACGGCTGCATACGGGCCATTAGGGTCCTGTCTCGGACCGAATACGTTGAAATACCTTAATCCGGCTACGTTTAAGCCATATAGACCATGAAATACGTTGGCGTATAACTCGTTTGCCATTTTAGTTACAGCATAAGGCGACAACAAATTGCCGGTTCGGTTTTCTGTTTTGGGTAGATTAGGTTCGTCGCCATAAACTGATGATGATGAGGCATAAACAAATGTCAGCACACCAGCATCCTTGGCCGCGGTAATCATGTTCACAAATCCATTTACATTGACATCATTACTTGCTATCGGGTCTTTTACTGAGCGAGGCACAGAGCCAAGTGCTGCCTGGTGCGACACATACGTTATTCCTTCGCACGCCTTGTCACACGTTGCTTTGTCTCTGATGTCTCCTTCCATAAATTCATAATTCGGAAAGTCCTTAAATAAGGAGACATTTGATTTTAACCCTGTCGCAAAGTTGTCGAGTACCCTTACTTTTTCAGCTCCATTGGTTAGCAGGTACGCAACAATGTGTGAGCCTATAAACCCTGCGCCACCTGTGACGAGGAATTGCTTGCCGGAAAGGTTACCCGTGTGGAATAATGCCATGCTTTTTTTGTTGTTAGTTGTGCCATGCCTAAGGATTGGCACAATAGAAAAAAGACCGTCCTTTTATGGCACGGCCTATAATTTCTTTTTCAAAAATAGTAATTATGCTTTTTCTTCAGCTGTTGCAGTAGTTGCAGCTGCAGGAGCTTTTGCAGCAGTTGCTTTTCTTCTCGAGCGTGCCGGACGTATTTTTCCGAAGCTGCCTATTGTTCTCTTACCTTTTTTGGTACGTTTGTCACCTCTTCCCATAATTGTATATTTAATTCTGTTGGTTATGTGCTGCAAAAGTAACGAAAAGATGCGATTTAAACAGTATCACTCGTTAACTTTCTTTCTCATTTTCTATTGCTGCTCAAGGGCACTTTTATACAGTGCTCTGCTTACATGTATGGCTGCGCTCCACAGGTAAGTACTTTTTACATATTCTTTTACTGCAAACCTCCTTTCAGACGAGCCCTCGTTGAGCCATGCATTAGTTTTTGAGACTTCCTCGTCGAAGTCAGGATTAGGTGAAGTAATTTCGATGCCATGCAGAATTCTATTTTCAAACATTACATCAGAAACGCCTCCTATACCTTTTTCGATGATGATTGGCAATCCCGCCGCCAGATATTCAGCAATCTTCACAGGGTTTGCAACTCTGTTGACAAGTGTAGGTTTGCGAATTAAGATGCCGGCATCACATGCTGTTAGCGCGCCCGCAACTTCATTCTGAGGAAAACTTTTTAAGATTATTTTACTCAGGTCAGCATCGGCAGCAACCAGCATTTGCTGTATTTTATCGGGCTGCGACGAAAAAAACGCCAGCTTCACTTTAGGATTACTTTTTGCAAGCCGTTGCATGAACGGTATTGTCAGGTCTTCCAGGTGTTGGTAGGCTGCGGTAGTGCCCGAGTAAACAAGCAGGAGTTCATCGTCTTTAACATGCCATTCCTTTCGTAGGGCAGCGCGTTTATCATCGTTAGTTATATGGGTAACACAGCAGGGTACAACAGCACATTTCTGTGTTGCTCCAAGTTCATTTTTTAATAGCGCACGCAGTGCGTCACTAACGGTAGTTAAGACATCAACCTTCGAGATTACAGTTGTCAATTTGTTTTTTAGTTGGTTGTATTCTGCGAGATTGTCGCCAGTTGCCTTTTCCGGAGATTCTATACCTATTTGGTATAGCCATTCGGCCGGCCAGTAGCCCCTTACATCCAATACAACTTTGTCGCCCGGAAAATGTTCGCGTAGCAATATTGCCCATTCAGCCGCACTCTCTCCTCTGCAATGGTATATCACCGGAGTGTTTTTGCCCAGTTTTCGTCTATGCCACTTCATCAAGGCTATTATCGGGAAGGATTTCAAACGGCTGATGCCGTTTATCATTCTTATATTAATGTTTGGGCATCGCAATATCAGGCTGGTGATTTTGGCCTGTACGTTTAAGTTGATGTATTCCCTCATGGAACCAATAATCCATGCTTCAACCTTGTCCGGTGCGCCGTTACCCTTATTAATCGCCTGACACTCTGCCTGGTCAAATAGTTGACTCGCTACCAGTGGAGCTTTATACTCGCCGCTGGTGGTGATATGTACGAGGTTGTATTTTTTTGAATACTCCATTTGTTACTGTTGGTTGGGCTAATCTACATAACAGCTTGCTAAGTAGGTAATTTTGTTATCCAATAACTGAAATTTAGTTGAAACATATCGTTCAAGGTTATTTGTGGGTTATATTAGTCGTTGTTTTCAGCGAGGGATAGTACTTTTACAACGTATGCCAAAACAGAATCTTTTTATTGCTATAGAGGGTACCGATGGAAGCGGGAAAAGCACCCAAGCCAAATTACTAGCCGAAAGACTGACCCGGGATGGTCACAATGTTCACACTACATTTGAACCTACTGATAGAAGCATCGGTAAGTTATTACGTCGTATTCTTAAAGGAGAATTGGTTGTTGACCAAAAGGCTATTGCCGGACTGTTTTTGGCAGATAGGTTAGATCATTTGCTCAATGAGGAAACCGGACTGGTGAAGAAACTCGCAGATGGATATTCAGTAATCTGCGACCGCTATTACTTCTCTTCGTATGCATATCATAGCGTATACATGGATATGGACTGGGTGATTGATTGCAATAGTATGTGTGCCGATATTCTCCGTCCGGACCTAAATGTCTTCATTGATGTACCTGTGGAGGTTTGTATTGCCAGAATACAATCAAACAGAGCTTCTGCCGAATTATATGAGACCGGCGAGATATTAAACAAAGTACGCAATAACTACCTGGCTGCTTTCGACAGGTTGAAGGGGGTAGAACAAATTGCTGTTATTGATGGTAACAGAAGTATGAATGAAGTCGCAGAAGAAGTGTGGAGTACGGTTGGCAAGCTCGTTCAATAATCGAGGTGTTCCTATGCATAGAAATTAAAAAGCGAAACAGGCAGCTTCAACTGCCTGTTTCGCTTTTTTTGAACGGTATTACACCGTCGCTACCTAAGTAGCGTTACGTTTCCTTTGTGGCTTTCATGCTGACCGTCTTTGAATATTGCATCAATCTGGTAAACATAAACACCTTCCGGTTGAGGGATTTCATTTAGTTTTCCGTCCCATCCTCTGCCTTGCAGCGAGTTGGCCGTGAATATCAACTGACCCCAACGATTAAATATATTCATATTGAAGTCAATCAAACCGCTGCTCAACAATTGACGTGGGAAGAAGTAGTCATTTACGCCATCACCATTCGGAGTGAATACGTTTGGAACGTTAATGTAACAGTCTTTAACTACTTCGATAGAGTCTGTGTGTGAGCACCCGTTAACGGTGATCGTTGCGTGGTATGTACCTGGTGCAACAATCGTGATATAAGGTGATTTTTCACCTGTGCTCCATTCCCATGCCGGTACTCCACCTGCTGCATTAATTCTCTTTGCAGAAAGCATAATTGAAGCACTTCCCGGACAGATTGTAGTATCTCCACCAAGGTCCATTGTAGGAGCAGGGAAGATATTTATCTCTTGCTCCAGCGTTGCAGTTGGGCAGTATACATATTCTGCGGTAGCTGTCACGGTAAACGTTCCCGCAGTATTGAATGCATGTTTTATCGGGTTTGTATCTTTAAATATATCTTCACCCGTTCCGAATTGCCATGTCAGGCCGGAACTTCCTTCTCCGATGTTCTCATCCGTGAAAGTGATATATTTTCCGGAACAGGAAACACTATCTGTAAATGAAAGATGCGGATTAGGGAACGTCCATACCCGAGCGGTTACTTTCGCGCGTTCACTTGTACAGCCCTCGATTGAGGTCTGTGTAACGTACATGCTGTAAATGCCGGGCTTGTCTGTAGGCGGCGTTGCTGCGGTTGATGTGCCGGTAAAGTCAAATTCAGACGTATACCACATCAGATTGTCGCCGGTTACATCATACGTCACTGCAATATCATTTTGACAATAGTTGGTGTCAACAACTATTGGCGCATCAGGCGTTTGGTTAACAATTACCTGTACTGTATCAGATACAGTACAACCATTAAGCGTCATCGCTACCGTATAAGTTCCTGTTGAAACCGTTTGCACGTGAGCTATATACGGATTCTGAGCAAATGAATTGTAGTAGTCAGGCCCGTTCCACTCATAGGATGTAGCACCACTAGCAGATTCACTCATTAAGAATAATGTATCATTAGAGCATACCGGAGTATTGCTTGTTGCAACAGGTTCTGGTAGTGGTCGTATCTCAACTACAGTCGAAGCATAATTAAAACAATTTGCTTTTGACGCAGTAACTGAGTAAACTCCTGCATTTGCCATTATTGCCGGTACTATTTCCGGATTTTGAAGAGCAGATGTAAAACCTGAAGGACCAACCCATGAGAACGTAACCCCTGCCGTAGTGCTTGATGCAAAAAGTTTCAGTGTTTCGCCAACACAGACAAAACTGTTGCTCGTCACTCCCGTCAGGTCAGGAATAGGAGGGTCGGACAGGAACACCGGACCGACAACATTATAGTTACATGTGGCACCAATTATCGTAATATTTGTGTAGGTGCCGGCGGTCAGGCCGGTAATAACTACGCGTCCGGCAGAGTTTGCCACAATCGTTGTAGTGATAGGCGTACCGTCTTTCTGATACGTAACAGTATAAGTCGTGTCAGGAATAAGTAGTCCGGAGAGTGTTATACTACCGTTTGCAGCAAGACACATACTCGGGTCAGCAAAGGTTTCGACCGCAATAATTCTTTCGTCAGGATCCAGAATAAAGTCTGATGTGGTATCCTTACAGCCGTTATTATCGGTTACAATCACAGTATATGTACCCGTCCCGAGGCTCGTCGCCAGCGAGGTCGTCTGCACGGGGGTTGTACTCCAGACATAGGTATAAGGTGCTGTTCCTGTTGCCACTGTCACCCAGGCAGACCCGTCGTTGTAGCCATGACACGTAGGTGTGTCTACGGATATATTAGTTATCAGGTTCGGAAGTATGTCGACTCGGAACTCATGCTCCATGGTACATCCGTTGGTATTTGTTACCACAACTGTATATACTGTATTTACCGTTGGACTAGCTAATGGGTTAGGGCAGTTTGTACAGCTTAGCCCGGAAGCAGGGGACCAGCTATAAGTAAGCGGAAGCGCTACATCTGTTGCATTTGGTTCCAGCATTGTGCTTTGACCCAGACAAATTGCTGTGTCATTTGATGGATGTAAAGCCATATTTGCTGGCCGGATAGTAGTATAAAGAGTGTCAGGGCAACCGAAACCGACCAAAGGTGTCAGAATTACAGCCAAAGTAATTGGCGAAGAAGGGAAAGGCACGGTGATTGTCTCACCTGTTCCATAAAATACAGAGAACGTTGCCGAGTCGTACCACTCATAAGTGGCAAAACCTGCAGGCGCTGTCAGTGTAGGAGGTGTCATCGTGTCGCAAATCACAGAAGAAATTGCAAACAAACCACAGCTCATATCCAGATAGCCATATCCAAAGTGTCCACCTAAGTCACAGTCTCCACTGGTAAAGTCAATTCCAACTGTGGTGCCGGCCAAACCTGACAAGTTAATACTTGAAGTTGTCCAGTCTTTGTAGTAAACGGGAGTACCTGTACTGGATCTTGGTGCACAGGTATCACAACCTGAAAACATGAATCCGGGTAGTGACGCATCAGCCACATAAACATAGTGAGAACAGGGAATGTCAGTCAGCGTCGCAGAATCATATACATTCACCTCAAATCGTGGTTGCCCGTCATCAGAGTGTCCTGCCGGGTTTTGCAATACGACTGCATATCGATAAATCAAACTGTAATTGTCTGCACCAGCGGGAATCGGAACGTAAAAACGAGCCCGTTCTGCCTGACGGCTAACAGATTTGTTACCTAATTTCAAAGAATAGGTCCCCCCACCGGGTGCAACAATTGGAAAATTTCCGTACTCATCACGAGCCATTGGCGGAAACCCTGGTGTCGGTGATGAAGTACAGCCAACCAATCCGGATGCTTGAGTAAGCGTGTGACGGCATGCTATAGGTGGAACCGCGGTTGTGGATATAACTAAAGGACAGCAACTCCCGGTATAATAAGACCAGCCGGATAGGTCGCCCATCTCAAAGTCAATGTTGGGTGGGCATACGCTGCTTTGACTGTACGATGTTGTCCCGAAACATAAAATAGCAAAAATGATAGACAGAATTTTTTTTGCGTTCATAATTGGTTATTTTTTATTCATGTTACACAAAAATCAACTCTATTGTAACATGTGAGGTGTTGTTTTTATTAAAAGTATTTAATTATTGTCTAATGCATGGCGGACATAACATTCCCCGCAATTCAATAGACACTATGTTTCTGTTAATTGTTGGGTTTGTTGTCACATTTAATGTTATGCAATATTATCTAATTTCTTTCACTTAACTATATGATGTAGCAATTTATGAAGTATTTTTTGAATTTCACAACAGAAATACGCATATAAAATATTATATGTGAATTAAGTGGATTATTGACCCGAAATATGTACTATTGGTTAATTGTGTGTTGTAATTTTATAATGTGATAATACTCATGGATTGATTTTGTATGTATGAACAAAAAACGCCCTGCATTTGCAGAGCGTTTTTTAATAATTACTTTGAGGGTATAACACTAATTTAGATTCATCTTGTATCGAAGCGTGTTTGGGATGCCATTCTTATGCAATAGAATGGCGGTTGTTTTATAGCGAACATAATTTTTTGAAACATAAAGGAACCCCTTATAGTCATTTTTTTCGCCCCATGAGTTCTTAACTATGTAATACCTCCGCCCGTTCTGGTCGGCAGCAAGTCCTACAATATGCATCCCATGGTCGTCGGTAGTGGTGTAATTGTCAAACGCCTCCTGCCTCATTTCCTGAGTGATATATCGTTCGTTTTTCGGACCATTGAACATATATTTCTTCTCAGAATCATTCATGTCAGCATATTCTTTCTCAGGAACGTATGCAACACCATTTTTCCAACTAAAGTACTTTTCGCTAACATCAGTTGCCCATGCCACAGTGAAGCCTTTGTTGAGTGCGTTATCAATTATGTCCGTCAGGTCTTCCATTTTTACATTGTACACTCTGTCAAATGACCAGTTGTCCGGTACCATTAATACTGTTTTCTTATACCATGGAGCTGTAGTTACCGATGTAAGTTCAACGTAATCTTCAGGATGAATACCCACGCGAAGTTTCGCAAAGCTTTCCGGTGTATAGGTGCGGTTATTCCATTTAAACTTCTCGGGTATTTTACCAAGGTAAGAATCCAAAACCTCGTCATATGCTTTTCTCCACGACGGGGTAAGCTTTTTATTCGGATTAGAAACTACTGCATCCAACATTGACTTTAATATTGCCTGCATTTCCGCAAATTTGTTTTTGTCGGTGCCGTATTGTAGCCCCGTATATGCTTCCTGAGGCATAGCTCCGTATTTGGCGTACATGTTTATAACGTCATGGCATGCGCCACCGTCTCCCCAGGCCACAGCTCCATGCATGCGCACATAGTTGTCTGCTTTTTCACGGTACACACAGTGCGCGCTGAAAATTTGTGCCAATTCTATTGGCTCTTTTCCCATGCGCATCATCTCACTCTCCAAAAATGAGTTCGTTGAATAACTCCAGCAAGTGCCTGAACTAGCTTGGTTTTTAACACCTGTGTGTTCCAGATCTATAAGTTTATGAAACTTGTACTTGCTGTTGGGGTCTTCTTTTTTCTTGGTCTCTTTATCGGGTTTATGGTCTGTGGTTGTGTAGCTGTGGTTCGACTCTATTTTTCTTATCAGGTCATCCTGAGCATTGGTAACCAGCGGTGCGATGCACAACGCAAGTATCGAGATTTTCTTCATTTTTAGAATAATGATTTTTGTAAAAGTAAAATTAAAAAGGTAAAAAGAAAAAACAACTCAATTTTTAGAAGGCAGGACTGCATTGGTGCTCAGTATGTTTCGGGTTGCAGGACCTTCGGAAAACAATAGATCCAGTATGCTCAGGTTGGGTAAATAGCCTATTCGGTCTGCGAATATCTGGTAGTATTCCGGACCATCTGAATTAAAGCTATCCATTATTCTTAGGTCAAATGCATAGTTTTCTTTATTGTCAGGTGTATTTGCGACTGCGTTGACTGCTATTTTGAGTTTCAGTTGGTTGAGCACCCAAAGCAAGGCGGCATCATTAAAGTCAGTCAGGAAATCAAATTTTGTCTCGTACAGTTTCTGCAGTGAATCTTTATAATGAAAAAAATAGGGCGATCTGTTATACGTTGACGTGAGCGCTCGCCAATGTTGAGTTTGCCATCTGGTGTCGTTTTTTATTTTAATTTGGCGGGTAGTGTTTTGTTGATTGCGACCTTTGTCAAGTGGAATAGATAGTAAGATAGCGTTGTTGGCACCCGAAATGCTATATCTGTTCCTTGGGGTCATCTTTTCAAACTTTTCAGTTTTGTCAATAATTACTTGGTCTGCCGAAACAGAACGCAACCACCAACCGACGGGAGGAAAAGTGTATGATGCAGAAATGATAGTCATGAAATAGTATTCGTACCTGTGCAAAATAAAGAAATGATTATCTAGGTTGTGCAATTTGTGATATTTACCCGTAGTTTTGTTTTGAGAAAGACATGCAATTAATTGCACTATTTTTTGACTTTAAACTAGTTGTGTCCTGAAAATCCCCGATACACTGCTTAGAGAGTTACAAACGGTTAAAACGTTTGACCAACGATCTTTTGTGGCTGCACACATGCAGCCTCCGCCTGTTTCGATACGTACACATCCAATTAAAGGTTCTGAATTGTTTACTGAAGAGTCGTCCGTTAGTTGGTGTGCTAATGGAAAGTACCTTAAAGATCGTCCTGTTTTTACGCTTGATCCGGCATTTCATTCCGGTGCATATTATGTGCAGGAGGCATCCTCAATGTTCCTTGGTAAGATGATGGAGGTTGCAATCGGTGGGCGAAAGAATCTGCGCGTGCTTGATTTGTGTGCTGCTCCGGGAGGTAAAAGCACGCTTATTGCTTCTATGCTCGACTCAGAAAGCTTACTTATTTCAAATGAGGTGATTCGCTCTCGTGCGTCTATTCTCGAGGAGAATATGTCACGATGGGGGTACGCAAATACATGGGTTACGAGCAACGACCCTCGTGATTTTGGAAGACTGCACGGGTATTTTGACATTGTGGTTGTTGACGCACCCTGTAGCGGGTCTGGACTTTGGCGCAAGGATAGCGCCTCGCTTGGAGAATGGAGTGAGGAAAATGTTCGACTTTGTAGTGCCCGACAACAGAGAATACTTGCGGATGTTTGGCCGGCCATTAAAGAAGGCGGTACTATTATTTATTCAACGTGCTCGTTTTCTCAGGAGGAGGATGAAGACATTCTTGAATGGGTGGCCGAAGAATTTGGTGCAGGAAAGGTCGAGGTCGCGATAGAGCAAGACTGGAACATTGTTCCTACTATAGCCCCCCGTACCGGAATGGTAGGGTATCGTTTCTTTCCCGACAAATTGAGGGGAGAGGGCTTTTTTATCGCTGCCATGACAAAGCAAACTAAGGCCGATAGTATTAAGGTCAGGAAATTCAGAAGTGCCGGTAATAAGGATGCGCTGCGGGCGGGCGGACACCTGCTGAATGTTGACGACATTGTTTTTACTCCCGTGTCTGACAAAGCGTTTCATGCGGTTTATTCCTGGCACGAGCAAGATATAGAAGTGCTGAAAAGTCATGTTTATCTGAGGAAAGCAGGATTGGAAGCGGGTATGCCGCTCAAGGGAGACTGGCTGCCGGCACATGATATTGCCATGAGCGTCAACCTTGGTGACGCGGTAAACACTGTGGATGTTGATAAAAATGAGGCGCTTAGATTCCTAAAGAGAGAAGATATGGGTATCGATACTGCGCGTGGCTGGCATGTAGTCCGATACCGGGGGTGGGGCCTTGGTTGGGTTAAAGGGTTAGGGAATCGGGTCAACAATTACTTACCCAAACACTGGCGTATACGCATGGACGTCGACTTCGAATAGGTAAGTTTCTCAATGTTTGTCCGACATTTACATTGATGTGTTTTCACGTATTTGTATCTGAAAAATGTATGATTTAACATTTTCGTTTTCATAATTGTAAGTAGCTTTATGAAAAACACTACTATGGATAGGCAAAAAGCAATGATTGGCGGGGGATTCCTTATTGAACCAACAGGTGATGACATATTTACTCCCGAAGATTTCAGCGAAGAACAGCGAATGATTATCCAGATGTGTGACGAATTTCTGGACAAAGAAGTTTTGCCAAACATTGTAGAAATTGATGCGCAAAAGGAAGGTTTGATGCCTGAGCTATTAGATAAGGCAGGAGAACTGGGTTTGCTGGGAGCGGCTTTTCCCGAGCAGTATGGTGGTTTGGGCAAGGACTTTATTACAGCTACACTTGTTAATGAGTGCCTGGGAGGCGGCCATTCATTTGCAGTTGCCATGGCAGCTCACAATGGTATTGGCTCCTTGCCGATTCTGTATTTTGGAACTGACGAGCAGAAAGAAAAATATATCCCGAAATTGGCCACCGGTGAAATGAAAGGTGCATATGCTTTGACTGAGCCAGGGTCAGGATCTGATGCATTGGCGGCAAAAACAACCGCAACACTATCCGAAGACGGGAAGAACTATATCCTTAACGGGCAAAAAATATGGATAACTAATGCCGGGTTTGCCGATGTGTTTACCGTTTTTGCAAAAGTTAATGGTGAACAGTTTAGTGCTTTTATTGTTGAGCGTGGTACACCCGGTTTGTCTTTTGGTGAGGAAGAGCACAAAATGGGCATAAGGGGCAGCAGCACGCGACAGTTGTTTTTTGAAGACTGTAAGATTCCTGTTGGCAACTTATTAGGTGAAATGGGAAGGGGGCATGTCATTGCCTTTAATATTCTGAATATCGGTAGACTGAAACTTTGCGCAGCGGCTATGGGCGGTGCGAAACGTGCACTGAACTCCTCTGTGAAGTATGCAAAGACAAGAGAACAATTCAAAACGCCGATAGCTAATTTCGGTGCCATACAGCATAAGTTAGCTGAGATGGTTATTCGTGTGTTTGCAGCGGACACTTCTTTGTACCGTACGTCTAATTGGATAACAAAAAAGGAGCAGGAATTAGAGTCAACAGATAAGGCTGGTGCGCTGCTTGGAGCAGCAGAAGAGTATGCTATAGAATGTGCCATGCTGAAAGTTCTTGGTTCTGAAGCGCTGGATTATGTGGTGGATGAAGGGGTGCAGATACATGGTGGCAATGGGTTTTCTGATGAGTACAATATTTCAAGGTCTTATCGGGATAGTCGTATCAATAGGATATTTGAAGGGACAAATGAGATTAATAGACTGCTGATATTAGATATGTATCTGAAAAGAGCAATGAAGGGTAGGATTGACTTAATGAAACCCGCTATGGCGATTCAGCAGGAGTTGATGAGTATCCCTGACTTTGGTGAGGATGACACACCATTCGCGACAGAGTTGAAACATATCGCTAATTTCAAAAAAGCAATATTGATGTGTGCCGGAGCGGCCGCACAGCAATTGATGATGAAAATAGAACACGAGCAGGAACTATTGATGTACCTCGCAGATATGGCAATTGATACATTTCAGGCTGAAAGTGTATTGATGCGCGCCATCAAAATGAGCCGTAATAATCACGAAGAAGCAGAAACAGCGATGGATATCGCACACGTATATATTTATGATACGGCCGATAGGGTTAGTTGTGCCGGCAAGGCTGCGGTGAATGCTTTTGCAGAAGGCGACACACAACGAATGATGTTGCTGGGCATAAAGCGATTTACCAAAGTAGGTGGATATAATACAAAGGATGCTCGTCGCCGAATTGCTGCGAAACTTATAGAAAAGGAAAAATATTTTTTCTGATTTTACTGTATTTGGTGATTCGGAATTAGAAAATGTTTGTAAACATTGGTGCCCAATAATTAGAAATTGCCGGAAAATTACCGATATTAGCTGCAATTTTTAAGTCTGACAGTTCAACAAGAAATACATGAAGTATAAAGTACTCCGGGTCATAGCGTTATTTTTATTGATGGCAAGCTTTAGTAGTTGCTACATGGGTTCGTGGTCACGGTACAGACATAAACAACACTATATCCACAAAAAGAAGTATCGCTCGTTCCATAAGCACCACAATAGGGATTGGTAAATCATACTTATGCGTGCAGCTTGAAGTGCAATGCATATATCTGGCAATGCCCTTGTGGCAGAGTTGACGTCTGAGCTATACCTAATATTATACCCTATTTAGTTATGTTTCATTAATTTATCTTCAACTTTGTTGTTTTAGTGTAGAACTTTAAACATTAGAACGCAAGGTACTTACCTTTGCAGGACTAACGATGATACAAGTACAAATTATTAATAAGTCTCCCCATTCTTTGCCTGCTTACCAAACTGAGGGAAGCGCAGGTATGGATTTAAGAGCCTGGCTTAAGGAGCCGGTTACTTTGCTGCCTTTAGAGCGCAAGCTGATTCCCACAGGACTGTTTATGGCATTGCCACAGGGTTATGAAGCGCAGGTGCGACCCAGAAGCGGACTCGCTATTAAAAGAGGATTGACGGTCATAAATTCCCCGGGAACAATAGATAGTGACTATCGTGGTGAGTTGATGGTCGCACTGATAAATTTGTCTTCAGAGCCGCAAAAAATCACAGATGGTGAGCGCATAGCACAATTGGTAGTGGCTTCGCACGCGGTGGTAAGCTGGAGTGCCTCTGAAACCCTGGACGATACCTCGCGTGGAGCCGGTGGGTTTGGGCATTCGGGGACTAAGTAGGCGCGATTCTTGTTTAAACCATATTTTAATACAATTTTAAATACAATATAGATGAACATAATTATACCAATGGCCGGTATGGGTAAAAGAATGAGGCCACATACACTTACTACAGCCAAGCCTCTGTTACCTGTTGCAGGGAAGCCGATTGTGCAAAGGCTGGTAGAAGATATTGTAGCCACATGTAATGAAAAGGTGGATGAAATCGCTTTTATAATCAACCCGGCTTTTGGAAAAGATGTAGAATCGCATTTGTGTTCTGTTGCAGAGGCGCTTGGTGCCAGAGGAAAAATATGCTATCAGGAAAAACCTCAAGGTACTGCTCATGCTATTTTATGCGCGGGTGATACGCTGAATGGTAATGTATTTATTGCTTTTGCTGATACATTATTTAAGGCAACATTTAGCATTGACACAAGTATGGACGCTATTGTATGGACACAAAAAGTAGATGACCCGAGCGCATTTGGAGTTGTGAAGCTAAACGACAAGGAGGAAATTGAAGCATTTGTTGAGAAACCCAAAGATTTTGTTTCTGATTTGGCCATAATTGGGGTGTATTATTTCAAGGATGGTGTCCGGTTGAAGAGTGAGCTGCAGCGCCTTATAGATAATAATATTTTGTTGAAGGGCGAGTATCAGATTACCGATGCTATGGAAAATATGCTGAACAACGGCGTTAAATTCTATACCGGACAAGTAGAGGAGTGGCTCGATTGCGGGAATAAGGACGCAACGGTATACACAAATGCAAGAATACTTGATATAAAGAAAGATAGCGAACAGCTGGTACACTCATCAGCAAAGGTTGTTAATTCAGTGATTATTTCGCCCTGCTTTTTGGGTGAAGGGGTCGTTGTAGAAAACTCCGTAGTTGGTCCTTTTGTCTCTCTGGAGAAAGGAGTGTCGATAGAGAATTCTCGTATCACTAACAGTATAATTCAAACCGATAGCATTGTTAAAAATGCATGTATTGACACATCGATGTTGGGTAAATGCGTAAATTACGCGGAAAAGCCGTCCGAGCTAAGCTTAGGCGACTTTTCTACGCAGGTATGAAAAAGATAATATACATACAAGCCCTATTTACTGGTGTATTGCTTGCTGGCATGCCGGTGCATGCGCAGCATGTAAAGATTTCAACGGAGGAGTCAACCGAAACAGAAGAAGGAAGAAGAGCAAAAGCCGATGAAGCTTTCTTTGAAGCTATTAAGGCAAAAATACACGAAGACTATCCGCTTGCCGAAAAGCTACTTAAGCAGTTTTTAGAGGACCGACCGGAATCGGCTGCTGCTAATTTCGAGTTGGCAATGCTTTATGACAAGAAAAAAGAAGCAGGGTTTGCACTGGTAAGAATAGATAAGGCAATTGAGCTGGATCCGTCCAATAAATGGTATAAAGAAACTAAGGGTGGGATTTTGGCGAATTCCGGAAGGTATGCTGAGGCGGCCGATATGTTTGCCCAGTTAAGTCAGTCAGAAATCAGGGATCCTGATTATCCTACACAAGCAGCAGAGCTATATGAGCGCGCCGGTAATACTACCGAAGCACTAAAATATATAAACATTGCCATTGCCAGAAGCCTGGATGATGAGGAGCTGATGCTGAATAAAATGCAGCTTTTTGTCAGTTTGAAGGAGATTGATAAGGCCGCTGACGTGATAAATGCGTTGATTGCCAAAGAGCCTAAAAATGGAAAGTATTATAAACTTCTCGGAGAGTTGTACGATAACAACAATCTACCTGCAAAAGCGCAGATAGTGTATGACGACGCGAAACAGAAACTGCCAAACGACCCTTCCGTGCAGCTTGGGTTGGCCGGCCATTATTATCGGACTGGCGATACTGCTCAATATAAGTTATACGTTCGTCAGGCCATAACAAATAATGGCGTCGCTTCGGATGCTCAACTGGATTTGCTAAAGGCTTACGTACAAAGCTTGCCCTCAGAGGCTGAGGCGATAGGAGAAGCGTTGCCGTTGGTGCGTAGGTTGGTGGCGCAAGAGCCCAAAAACTCTTTGATACTTGATTATTATGGCGAGGCGCTCGAAGTCAATGGAATGAAAGACAGCGCAGTTTTGATTTACAAAAGGTCGCTTGCTGTTAATCCTGCCAATTTCAATACCTGGGGGCGTTTGTTGGCCAATTATCTGGACGAAGCGTATACAGATTCGTTAATAAAGTATAGTGAAAAGGCAATGCGTCTGTTTCCTAATCAGGCGGTCACCCATTACTACAACGGAATTGGGTATATGTATAGAAAGGACTATTCATCTGCCATTAAGGCGATTAATCGTGCTATTGATCTCCAGCCTGAGAATGAAAAGGCGGTATTAGCACAAATGTACGGTACCCTTGCTGATGTATACAACTCCGATAAGAAGTATGAATTGTCCGATAAAAGCTATGACGAAGCTTTGGCTTTAGACCCGGACAATGGCTTTATGTTGAATAATTACAGCTATTATTTGTCTGAACGTGGGGAGAAATTAGATGATGCGGAGCGAATGTCTGCAAGGTCACTCGAAATAGGTCCCGATGACCCGAATTCTTTAGATACTTATGGGTGGATTCTGTACAAAAAGGGCGATAACCAAAAAGCCAGAACATACATTCAGAAAGCAATAGATGCAGCAAAGGGAATAGATGATGGAACCTACTACAACCATATGGGCAACATACTCTTTAAACTTAACAAAAAAGACGAGGCGATAGCATCCTGGAAAAAGGCAAAGGAAAAGGGATGTGATGATAAAAATATTGATAAGAAAATTCGTGATGGGAAATTGTATGAATAGAATTCTGTTGTTTGTCTTTTTTGCAACCTTACCTCTTTTTTTTGCTTCCTGTTCGCTCAAGATATTTAAGGGGAAAAAGCGGCACAAACGAAAAACGGAAAATGTCGTCACGGTTCCAATAGACGCCGGAGATAAAGATATTTCGGACATTGTAGACCCGTCGGCAACACTTTCAAAAGAAACCCGAACGCTGATTAAAGAATTGATACCACTCTGGAAAAGAAGGTTAGACTACAACACCTTTTCCGGAAAAGCTAAAATGGATTATGATGGACCAAGCGGTTCTGTGAGCTTCTCTGCTAACTTTCGCATTGTAAAAGACAGTTTGGTTTGGGTACACATTTCAGCACTTGGTGGATTGTATAACGTCGCCAGAGTAATGGTAACCCCCGATAGCTTTTTTATGATTAATTATAGTAAAAAAGAGGTGATGTCAATTCCCGTCAGCGAGGTTGCAAGTGTGTTGCCGGTACCCGTGTCGTTTAATCAGCTTCAAGGTCTGTTCACTGGTGAGCCGTTATCAGACGGTAAGATTACTTTCGCCAGAGAGTCAGACAGCTCTTGGTTGATTAATACTGCCGATACTACCTATTTGCAACAACTGACAATTGCCCGATCAGATAGCTTGATGAGTTTTGGGAACCTGCAGACACGGCAGCCAAATGGACCGCAAGCAATGATAGACTACAATGACTATCAGTTAGTTGATAATCGGCGCGTTTCCAAGCGGAGAACCGTTCATGCGCAAAATGGTGTTACAACCCACACCATCGAAATGAATCTGGTAAATGTAGAATTTGATAGTAAATTGAACTTTCCGTTTTCTTTCCCGAAGAACTATGCCGTCAAAAATATTAAGGAGTAGCGTTGTTGCTTAGAATATTTTTGTACATCCCCAGAACGCAATCAATACACCAACACTTGTAAGGCCGAAAAGTACAAAACCATATTGGTCTCCGGAAAACACTTCGGTAATTGTAAGCAGAAAACTCGCAAAGCAGATTATTCCGCCGACAAGAATAAACGAAAGTCCTTTGACCCTTTTTGCCGACTGATGTAGTTTAACGGTTTCTTCCAAAATCTCCATTACAAAAGCGTGCCCATGCCCCTGATGCAGCAATTCTTTACGAATATTGTCACGTGTCTCTCCGTTTTCCAGCATGCGCAGGATGTACTGACTGGTCGTCTCGTTTTTGTTTGGTTTTGTCATGCCGGTAGTTATGTGATTGTACAAACATAACAAACCGACACAGGTAAATAAATGATATTCGTCAGTTTGTGGTGATGCCTTAAAGTTTTAGAACAACTGAATATGGATTTTCTTGCGCACGGTTACCGTGGGCTTATTTGGAGGTGGCATTTTACTTTTCATTGTTATGGCTTACTTTTGCCGTCCATGCTACCGAAAGAAACACTACTTAAGGCGTATCGCCTGATGATGACTGCCCGGGCAATGGCAGAAATTTATGATGCCAACAGGCAAGTGTGTAAGTACGTACACAGTACCTCCCGTGGGCATGAGGCGATACAATTGGCCACAGGTTTCCTTTTACAGCCTTGCGACTTTGTCAGCCCATACTATCGGGATGAAAGTCTTATGCTCGGTATGGGGTATCGCCCCTACGAGTTGATGCTGCAGTTGCTGGCAAAGGGAGACGACCCTTTTACCGGTGGTCGGGAGTATTATAATCACCCGAATATAAAGCGGGAAGGTTTTCCGGGTATTATTCATCAGAGCAGCGCTACGGGTATGCAGGCAATTCCTACGACCGGAATTGCTCAAGGCATACAATACAGGGAAAAGGAAAAGTTATCTGACTACAAGGTGCCACCGGTAGTCGTATGCTCATTGGGAGACGGCAGCGTAACAGAGGGCGAGGTGAGTGAGGCATTTCAATTTGCGGTATTACATCAGTTACCGATTATCTATCTAGTACAGGACAATGACTGGGGTATATCGGTAAGTAGCGATGAGGCAAGAACCATGGATGCCTATGAGTTTGCTGCAGGGTTTAAAGGAATGGAGCGAATGAAGGTAGACGGTAGTGACTTTTCTGCTTCATACAGTGGTATGTTGTCCGCTATTAGCCATGTTAGAGAGAAGCGTTCTCCTATTCTGGTGCATGCTAAGGTGCCTTTATTGGGGCATCATACTTCGGGTGTGCGAAAAGAGTGGTACAGGACACCGGAAGACTTGGCTAAACATGGTCAGGATGACCCCGGTCCAAAATTGAAAAAATTATTACTGGAGAAGTACAAAATTTCTGCGAAGGAGTTAGATAAGATAGAAGCCGAGCAGGTTGAATTCATCAGGCAGGAGTTTGAAGCAGCAGTAGCTGCGCCGGACCCGAATCCGACAACTGTTACAGACTACGTGTATGCTCCATCTGGCGCAACCGAAGAGAAAGGGGTTAGGTGCCCTGAGGGGAAAGAAAAGGTGGTGATGGTGGATGCCGCACTACATGCCGTGGAAGAGTTGTTGCAAGACTATCCCGAGGCACTGTTTTACGGCCAGGATGTAGGCAAGCGACTTGGCGGTGTATTCCGCGAGGCGGCTACATTGGCAGATAAGTTTGGCGACAACCGTGTTTTCAATATGGCTATTCAGGAAGCATATATTGTTGGGTCTACTGTGGGGATGAATGCCGTAGGGTTAAAACCAATAGTAGAGGTGCAGTTTGCAGATTATATATATCCTGGCATAAACCAATTAGTAACAGAAATTAGTAAGTCTTGCTATTTGAGCTGTGGTAAGTATCCGGTATCTATGATATTGAGAGTGCCTATAGGAGCGTATGGTGGCGGTGGTCCATATCATAGCGGTAGCGTAGAAAGTACACTTGCGACTATCAAAGGAATTAAAATTGCCTACCCGAGCAATGCTGCAGACATAAAAGGCCTTATTAAAGCTGCCTATCACGATGGTAATCCCGTGGTAATGCTGGAGCATAAAGGACTGTACTGGAGTAAAGTGCCGGGTACAGAAGAAGCAAAGACAGTCGAGCCTGACAGGGATTACATTTTGCCGTTTGGTAAAGGTAATGTCGTGCTGCAGGCGTCTGATGAGGCTGTAGACAATGGAGAATCGCTTTGTATCATCACCTACGGTATGGGGGTTTACTGGGCAAAGAATGCGGCTAAACAATTCCCGGGTCAGATAGAGATTGTTGATTTACGCACTATTTATCCGTTAGACGAAGCCTTAGTGTATAATACGGTTAAGAAACACGGTAAATGTATCGTACTAACAGAGGAGCAATTGCGTAATTCTTTTTGCGAAGCATTGGCGGGCAGAATTGCTCAAAATTGTTTTCAGCATTTAGATGCACCTGTTCAGACCATTGGTGCTTTAGACTTGCCGGCTGTGCCTATGAATATGGTTCTTGAGGCTGCTATGTTGCCAAGTGCCGACAAGGTGGCCGCGAAGATTTCTGAACTGTTGTCTTGGTAGTAGAAGCTAAGGAATAGGAATCATACGTTTTCTTCTGAACTTTCCTGTTTCTTCAAGTCGCCACGCGTCATCGGTGACGTTGCTATAGCTTTTTATGCCTTTTTCTTGATTTTGCAGGTGAAGATAGCTGTCATATATCTTTGAAGTATAATGAGAAAAAACACCCCGATACTTTTTGTTGATTTGTTCTAAGGTGTCAAGGTGCTTCAGCGTTAGGTCATTCAGCTGATTTTCGAACTTTTTCGCCGCTGTAGAGTCATATCGCCAAAGTCGATGGTTGGCATAGAGCCAGAGACTAAGATATGCGGAGTACCTGAATGTGGGGTCTTTAGTTGCGGTGCAAAGCGCATATGCCAGCAGGTTGGCATCTCCTTCTGATGCTATCCCCGCCTGATGTGCCATTTCATGGCAGATCGTGTAGGGCATCATAAACAGCGGTATACGAGTAGAGATTTGTCCTTCGCCGGTGAAAGGGTTATAATATCCGTCTATTCCCATTACCTGCATCGGGTAGGAGTATAATGTTGCTTTGACCTCTAAGCCATGCTCCTTAACCTGACTGTTCGTAAACGTTCGGTAATAAGCTTTCGCTTTTTCATTTATGTGATCACGAGGCGTAGTTTTGTACTGCGGCGCAAACGTGTTTAATTTCTTCACCAGAAAGCGGTTAAATGATTTAGCCTCTTGTGTTTTCTTTGCTTTTCTATGAGAAGCCGACATGTTTTCGTCATTTGATATTTTCCAGCTTTCTGCTAGTGGTATCTTGTAGTAGTTCGCTCCCCAGCCTATAAGAAAAAGGATGTAAATAATAGCGCCGACAATAACAGTGTTTAAGAGAGATTTTGCCAGGCGTTCTTTTCGTGCTCCGAATTTTCGGATATAATATAGCCACCTTAGTAATGTAATTAATAGCCATATCCACCCAAGGGCGTAAAATATATCGCCCATGCTAAATGGAATAAAATCAAACAAAACCATTCGGAACGACTGGACGCCGGGGTAGATATGCTGACTGTAGTAGTCAACACAACTATCAAATTGATTTAATAAGAACGAAAACAGCCATATCAATGCCAAAAGCACAGTAAGTATTATTCCTCTTGCCTTCATACTCATACGGCTCAAATGTCAATATTCACTATGATATTTCCAAACGTGGCTTGAAAAGTTGTTATCCGTACAATTATTAAAACCCGTCATTTTTTCCGTTATTCGCATACTATAAACTGGATGGGTTTGAAAAACGATAAAATCATTGTTATTGCTGCTCCTTCCGGTGCCGGAAAAACCACCATGGTTAAAAGACTGCTAACCTACAATTTGGGGTTGGAGTTTTCAATATCAGCCTGCACCCGGCATCCGAGAGTGGGCGAAGTAGATGGAAAGGATTACTACTTTTTTGATGAAGAGAGGTTCAAGGGATTAATGGATGAAGACGCTTTTGTAGAGTGGGAGATGGTCTATGCAGGCAAGTATTACGGAACGCTACGCTCAGAGCTGGACCGGATATTAGACAAAGGGAATACCCCCTTGGTTGATATTGATGTGAAGGGGGCAATGTCTGTGATGGACAAGTATAAAGGACGCTGCCTTTCCATTTTTATCAAGCCACCTTCCACAGAGGAACTGAAAAACAGATTGATTGGTAGGGGAACGGAAACCGAAGAGACCCTTGCAGAACGAATAAATAAGGCAGAGTTAGAGTTGTCCTATGCTCATGGATTTGACAAAGTAATTATTAACGATGATCTGGAAAGGGCTTCGGCGGAGCTGCTTGAAATAGTCAGAGGTTTTGTTAAAGCATAGTTTGCCGAAAGGGGTGACTTTAAATCGATACAAATTAGTAAGACCCCGATAATTAGTTATTTTTGGGTATCACATAGTGTACAATGGCCAAAAAATATAATAAGCAATCCAAACCTACGGTTAAGCAACCTGAAAAGACTGAATTAGAAGCAGAAGTGCCAAAGGAAAAAGTACCCTTTGATTTCAAAGATGTTAAGGCGTGGCTATTTGATTTCAGAGGTCAGGCAATTATTGTCGCTTTGCTTGCCTTTGCGCTTTATTGCAATACGTTCCAACATGAATTCGCTCATGACGATGGAATTGTTATTGTAAAGAACGAGTACGTTCTGGAAGGGTTTGCGGGTATTCCCGGTATTTTCACAAAAGATGCTTACGATAGTTATTATCGGCAACTAAACACTTCTAATCAACTGAAAGGTGGCCGTTATCGTCCATTGTCTATGGTTACATTTGCCATAGAGCAGCAGTTGTTGGGTGCAGTAGATAAGGCCGATGTAGATAGTGTGCTGAAACAGACAATATCTTATGGTGTGTCAGGTCCTACCCAACAGAAACTGGTAAGTAATATGCACGTCCGGCACGTGTTTAACGTGTTGTGGTATATGTTGTCAGTTGTTGTGCTGCTATACTTTTTCCGGTATATTGTTTTCAGAAAGTACCCGGTTATGGCGCTTATAGCCGCTGTGTTGTTTACGGTTCATCCCATTCATACAGAGGTCGTAGCAAATGTGAAGAGTCGCGATGAGATAATGTCACTATTGTTTATGTGTCTTACATTTATTTTCGCTTTCCGATATGAAGAGAATCGGAAAAAGTTGTGGCAACTGATTGTAGGGATGTTATGTTTTTTTCTTGCATTCCTGTCCAAGGAGTATGCGATTACCATGATTGTATTATTGCCGTTGGCATTTTACATTTTTCGGGGATATTCTTTTTTCAGAAGCATTACCACAGTATTGCCGTATGCAATGGTGGTAACATTATATTTGGCTGTGCGGCTCAATGCCATAGCCCCGGATTACGGTGTCGGGGTAGATACGTCTGCATTTTCTGATATGGTGCTGAAGTTCTTTCCGTTGCTGGCATTAGGTGCCGGCATATATGGTATGATTACTTTCCTGAAACCTGTTAAAGAGTTAAAGACTGATAGTGCCATATTTGTTCGAAAGTTTATGATGTTTCTGCCATATTTCGTTTTTGCAGGGCTGTATCTTTTGCTTCGTTTTAAGGCTATACCCGAGGTGGCTGCCAGTGCGGCTAAAGAGGTGCTGAATAACCCATACCTCTTTGCAGAGGGCAATCAAAAAGTGGCAACCGAGATTTCATCTTCGTTGTATTATATCAAGATGTTGCTGTTTCCCCATCCCCTTTCGGCAGACTATTCTTACAATCAAATACCCTACAAAGATTTCGGGCATCCTTTGGTTTGGTTATCAATCGTAGTACACCTGGGCATTATTGGGATGATGGTGGCCTTTTTCCCAAAGCGCTCCTTGAATAAATCTGTAGCCAAGTCAGATTTTAGCGTTGATGGAAAGGCGCTGATTTGTTTTTCAATTGCATTTTACGTGATTCATCTGATTTTGGTAAACAACCTGATTTTTGATATCGGAGCTACTTTGGGTGAGCGCCTGATATATCATTCATCTGTGGGCTTTGTCATTATTGTGGCATGGCTGCTGTACAAGGGTATGGAACGCATCCAACCTGCGGGTTTAGGACCAAAAGTGTTGGCAGGTTTTATGATTGTGGTTGTCGGGTTAATGAGTTTCAAGACTATTGATAGAAATGTGGCATGGAAGAACGATAGTACTTTGTTTGGGACCGACATTAAGACGGTACCCAATAGTGTGCTTGTCAATGCAAATGTGGCTGCCTCATACATTACTCTTGCCGATTATGCCGAGGATAGTGCAAGGAGAGAGAAGTATCTTACTGATGCTGTTAAGATTCTGGACCATACATTATCGATTCACACAAAGTTTGTTGCCGCCTATCTGAATCGAGGTATTGCCTGGTACAAGTTGCAGAACATTGATAAAGCCCTGGAGAATGTAAACAAGGTTAAGGAACTGTACCCAACCTATCCTACATTGCCCGGCATGTATAAGTTGATTTGTGATTATTACTTGAAAGCCGGCTGGGAAAAATATGGTAAATTCGGAAAGTATCCTGAGGCAATTGCAATGTATAAGGCCGGACTTAAAATAGACTCTACTAACGTAGATCTATGGTATAATATGGGTGGCGCATATTATACAAATAGGCAACCGCAGGAGGCCGTAGAAGCCTTTAGTAAAGCACTGGAGATAAGCCCGGACAACGAGCAATCCAAACGAGGATTGAGTGCCGCGCTGCAGATGCTGAACGGCACAGGTGGTCAGGTACAGCGTAAGTAAGGGCTACTTAATATCACCACTAACAATATTGATGTTCCCGCCAGACCTGATTGTAGTTTAGGTGGCTTTGGTTAAGTTCGTGGTATAGTAAGTTAGTTAATTGGTATTACTCGGTTGATGCAACAGATAAGTTGATACATAGGGCTATTAACATAGTGACGTTTTTTTAACAACCTGCCTCGCATTTTTTCCCCTACATTTATACGAGAAAGTAAATTATGAGGATACAACGTGCCGCTCCTGTCAATGAGTTTTTGGCCAAACTTATTTTTCTGGTGTTGCCCACAGCGATAGTAGGGTTCTTTCTGCTACAGAGTGTCAACGAATATTACTCAATTCTCCGCAATGATGCCTTTCGTCAGGCGTTATTTTTCGGGGCGGGAATGGGTGTGTCTGCCTTGTTTTACTCATTTCGTTTCCGCTTTTTACCAACGTATATTTTGCTCCTTTTCGGGATGTACCTGATGTATCAGGGGCTTGATAAATATGAAACGGGAGAGTTTGATGCCTTTTTCATTGCAAGGCAATTTCAGATTCTGGCCATTTTGGTTGGGGCAGGATGGTTGATGGGGTGGGGATTTCTGCGCATGCGGTATTGGTCGGTTTTCGTTGCCGCTGCAACGCTTTGTGGATGTGTACTTGTAATTGCCAAAGGCGATGTAGAAACCGTGAAAGGCCTGTTGATGTCGTTTGCACCGGCGCTGCTATATGGCGTATATATTGTTTTTACAGCAGAACAAATATATAATTACAAGGATAAAAGCCAGAAATTCTGGTGGTTTCTTACAAGAAGGCTCTCGCTGTTTCTGATTATCTCAATAGGTTTTCTGGGAAGTATTATCTACTGGCGGCGCGCCGAGATACAGGAAACGGTAGACAATTACGGCGGAAAGGGAAAGGAGGGGCAGAATAGTATGCTCAAAAAGAACAAAGACAACTCCTTCGACCTTAAGGATTATTCGCGTTTAAGTGGAGCATTGGGCAGAAGTAATGAGTTATTGTTTTGTGCGCATATCAATAACTATTTCCCGGAATCGGAAATTCCTAATCCGCTTTACCTGACCGCATTTTACTTTACCAAGTTCGATACGCTTACCGAAACATTTGAACGGGATTCTACCATTCCATATAACGACTTGTTCGAGCCCGACCCGTCTAAGATTGCGCTCTTTAATACAAAGTACGACTCATCTGTTATTGAAAACAGCATGGGCGAAAAGCTGCGACAAACGGTAGAGATTGAGGTGTATAGTAAGACGCTGTCAGACAATACCTATCTGGCACCCAATGTCGGTTATTTTGTCCAGCCGATTACCATTGAGAAGGACTTTAGAAAGGAGTTTAAATCGGCATTCAGGGCCAAAAGTTATGTTTCTGCCCTCAATAGTGCCTATTTTGTTTATAATGTAGATAATCCTGAGATTAAGAAGTTTCAGGAAATGAGGTTCAGCCTCCTGAGGAAAGTAGGAGGGTACGAAGGGATGGATGAGCGGTTTATGAAATATTATACTTTCATGCCTTCCAATAGCAAGTTTGCACCTATCAGTAAGCTGGCCCATGAAATTGCCGATAGCGCGGAAACCGCAGTAGATAAAGTGCTGGCTATTCGTGATTATTTTCTTTCGAAAGACGAGAACGGTAAACGTTTGTATGAATATACAGACAATCCCGGCATTCCTGATTTGCCCAATGCATCCAAGCTGATGTACTTTCTGAATGATAACCATAAAGGCTATTGCGCCTACTTTGCCGGTGCAACGCTTTTTATGTTGCGGTCGTTGGGTATCCCTTCACGAATAGCAGTAGGCTTTCTTACAGAAGATAGGAGCGACAAGAATAAAGGATGGTATTGGTATTATGCTAATCAGGCACACGCCTGGGTGCAGGTATATTTTCCGGGCTATGGTTGGTTAGACTTTGATACAACAGTTGGCAACGACAACGAAAATCGCTCGACGCCACAACCGGATGGTACACCACCAATGCAACCACCTAAGGCATGGTTGGCAGCGGAAGGAATCGTTGTAGATGTTGATACGTTGAGGAAAACTATGGAGATGCTCGTAAAGCAGTTTGTGTTTCATGATAAGGAGTACAAGCCAACTGACTCCACCAAGGTGCAGATGGACATGAAGGTAGCCGTCATTTACCGAGATAGTATTGCGATACCACTCAGCAAATTACAAATTGGGGACGAAGGAACTGCTGTGTCTTACTCAGAGGCAATGAAGCGGCTGCATCCTAGAAACGGAGAAAACGCACGGGACTTGGTAAAAAGGTTTCCGGATGCTGTTCCTGTTGACGAAGTATATGTAAAACGGAAAGATGTCGCCGCGCCCAAAGATGAGCCTCCCGTTAAACAAGCTGATAAGCCGGTGTCAGTTAAAGATATGCTGGCAAAGGCAATGGTGCTGATAGGAGGTATTGCATTGATTCTACTATTATTGCCCTCACTCGTACTTCGTTATTATTTGTTGCGGTACAGAAACGCCGCAGCTGATAAAAGCAAGCCTTATTGGGCGTATCGGGCGGCCACTTATTATCTGCACATGACGGGTATTGTACGCGGAGTAAAGACCCCTATGCAGTTTGCAAAAGATACTGTGGACCCGATGCTTGGTACTGACTTTTCAGGATTTATGAATGTATATTTGAAACGAAAGTATGCGAAGCAGCCTTTGTCTGCATCAGAGCAGGAGCGCGTTAATACATTTTTGTATCCTTTTCTTAAACAAATCAGAAAAGGTACAAAGGCTGCCCAACGGCTTGCAGGCTTCATGAGTCCGTTACGATGTGTTTCGTTTTTTGTGATGCCTGAAGATGATATAGTATGATTTATAAGTTGATGTGGTTTTTGTGACTTCGCAGGTAGATTTTTTTGGCAGATAAAATGAATGAATATGAAGAAAGTGTTTGGTTTTTTTGCAGGGCTATTGGTATTACTTTCCAATGGTGCAGTAATGGCACAGCCTGCCGATGCAGGTAATTCGTTACTATGGAAAGTAACGGGTAATGGATTAAAGCAACCTTCGTTTGTATTCGGCACCATTCATCTGATTTGCAAAGATGACTATTTATGGACTCCTGCAATGCAGCGGGCATTAGACAGCAGTAGTAAGTTGTGTCTGGAAATGGATATGGATGACATGAACGTGATGATGGCGGCTCAGACTGGTTTGATGGACATGCATGGAAAAAAGCTGTCAGAATACTTCACAGATATGCAATATCGATTGCTTTCTGAATATGTGAAGGATAGTATAGGAATTGAAATGATGATGCTTGAAATGATGAAACCGATAGCATTGCAAATGTTGATGACTGCCCGTGTTAGCTATTGTGACTCTCCGGTATCGTACGAAGAACAAATTATGGATGTAGTGAAAGGTGAGGGGAAAGAAATTATTGGGCTGGAAACGCCCGAAGAACAGATATCGGCATTAGAGAGTATTCCTGCCGATAGTGTGGTAGCGTCTATAATGAAGTCTATTATGGAAGACAACGGAGACAGAGGAGAGTACAACAGATTGGTAGGGGCGTTTAAAAAGCAGAATATAGATAGTCTGCATAAAATAATTATGGAATCTGAAGATGTGTCCTCATCAACAAGTGTTTTGTTGACAGATAGAAATGATAGATGGATAAGTAGGATGAAGGGCATGATGGATAAGTCTTCTGTATTTTTTGCTGTCGGTGCGGGTCACCTTGCCGGGAAGAAAGGTGTTTTGGCTTTGTTGCGGGCGCAGGGGTACGAAGTTGTACCGGTAAAGTAAAGTTGCAGTTTCGGTTCGTGATAAAGGATACTGCTATTTGTGAGATATGCGGTTAACTTTGGGGGGTGATATTTGTTCTGTTTATAGTTGTGGCAATTCAATGTGGCTACGCCTTCTTTTTTTTATGGGGGCTTAGGAAAGCACGCTTGGCTACGCAGTTATCTGAATCAACAAATAAGCAGTTTGTTTCCGTAATTATTTGTGCAAAAAACGAAGCAGAGAACCTGTCTAAACACCTTTCCACTGTTTTAGAGCAGAATTACTGTGGTCGCGACGGTAATAGATTATTTGAGGTTATAGTAGTAAACGACTGCTCCGAAGACAAAACTGAAGAAACGTTACGGGGGTACTGTAAAACCTATCCGCAGCTGAAAGTGCTTACTATCGCTCCCGATTCATCCGAAAATATTAAAGGCAAGAAAGCGGCCTTAGCAAAGGGCGTTGCAGCCGCTCGTGGAGAATGGCTGCTATTTACTGATGCCGATTGCAAGGTGTCTGGTAGGTGGATAGATTTAATGACCCGACCGCTTACAAACGGTAAGGAGATCGTTGCCGGATATGGTGGCTACAACGAAGGAGTTGGATTGCTTAATAAGTTCATCAGGGCAGAAACCATGCACTCATTTATCCAGTACAATGCTTATACGCATGTAGGGATGCCTTATATGGCGGTCGGCCGAAATATGGCATGTGTAAGGTCGGTAGCAGAGCGGGTGATGGCGGACGAGCTGTGGTCGGTGATACCGTCTGGCGATGATGATTTACTGGTGCGTATTGCCGGGACTAAGGACAATGTAGCTATCGTTTGTGACCGGGAGAGTTTTACGTATTCTTCTACAAAGGAATCGTGGTCAGATTGGGTACAGCAGAAACAAAGGCACCTTTCAACCGGGAAGTATTACAAGCCCAGTGTGAAGCTGCTATTGGGACTTTATGGTGTGACTCATGCATTGGTATGGGTTTTAACTGTGTTATCACTGTTTCAGACGTCGCTGTGGTGGTGGTTGGCTATTGGTTTATTCTTAATAAGGGCACTCGTATTTAGCGGCGTATGGAATTTTGCTGAAAAGAGGTTAGGCGAAAAAGGTTTTGTTTATTTCTTTCCGGTGTTCGATTTCGGGTGGTTGATTTATAACTTTGCGTTCTTACCATATATAGCATGGAAAAACAAGACAAATTGGAAATAGTATCTAAGTACTTCGGCGACTTCACGGAGCAGCAGACTAATCAGCTCCGGCAGTTAGAGGCCTTATACACTGAGTGGAACGAAAAGATAAATGTCATATCCCGGAAAGATATAGATGCACTTTACGAAAAGCATGTGCTGCACTCTCTGGCTCTGGCAGTAGTGTGTCCCTTCGATAAAGGAGCTAGGGTAGTGGACATCGGTACCGGTGGCGGTTTTCCGGGTATTCCATTGGCTATCTTTTTTCCTGAGGTCGAGTTTCTTTTGTCCGATAGCATCGGTAAAAAGATAAAAGTAGTCCAGGAAGTGGCCGACGCAATAGGGTTGAAGAATGTGACTGCAGTACATACCAGGGTAGAGGAGATAAAGGGCAGAACGTTCGACTATGCAGTGTCACGTGCAGTAGCTCCGCTCAAAGACCTGTGGCGGTGGGTGAATCCAATGCTGGCACGGGGACAGAAAGGTGAGGAACTGCCAAACGGACTTATCTGCCTGAAAGGCGGCGACCTGACTAACGAAATCAAGGATACCGGGCTCAAGAGAATTATACAGGCATGGAGTGTTCATGATATATTTCCGGAACCTGCATTCGAGGAAAAATTCGTTGTTTACATACCCAAGCTGTAACATCTTTTCTTACTTTTGCGGTCTGATTTTTTTAATACAATAACTTAATTATATGGGTAGGATTTTTGAAGTTCGTAAGTCGTCTATGTTTGCCCGGTACGACCGTATGGCGAAACAGTTTAGCCGGGTAGGTAAGGAAATTGCAATTGCTGTAAAGAAAGGTGGTCCTGACCCCGACAATAATCCGTCGCTACGTCGTGTGATACAGAATGCTAAGTCCTTTAATATGCCCAAGGACAGGATAGAAGCTGCTATCAAGAATGCAATGGGTAAGGATACCAGCAACTACGACGAGGTGTTGTACGAAGGATATGCTCCTCACGGTATTGCTATATTGGTAGTAACAGCAACAGACAATACTACGCGTACGGTGGCAAACGTTCGTTCTCACTTTAATAAAGGTGGTGGCTCGCTTGGAAACAGTGGCTCTGTTGGTTTTCTTTTCAAGCATTTGGGTATGTTTAAGATTGCCGCTGATGCTATGGATATTGAAGAAATGGAACTGGAACTGATAGATTACGGTTTGGAAGAAGTAGGGGAGGATAGCGAAGGTAATATCATAGTTAGATGTGGTTTTACTGATTTTGGAAATATGCAGAAGGCGCTTGAGGAGAAGGGTATTACCCCTATTTCTTCGGAACTGGAGTGGATACCGGAAAATACAATTGAAATTACTGAGGAACAATCAGAAGATGTATTTAAGCTGATTGCTCGTCTTGAAGAAGACGATGACGTTCAGCACGTATTTCATAATATGGGATAGAGACTGAGGCTATTTAGTATTTGCGGGAAAGCTCATGATATTGCATCATGGGCTTTTTCTTTGGTAGCGTTTTTTACAAATTAATCTGCTTCTTGTAAGTGAAACCACTTTTAATGAGGTAAACTTGTATCTCCACTTTATTAGTGATTTATACGACTCAATTAATTGGCACTTTCATTACTTGTTTTTGTTCGGGACATTTTTAAGCAGCTCAATTAGTTTCGCATTAAACTTCTTAACGCCATTTTGATTTAGATGATCAGCATCGAAAAAATATAGGGAATCGTCCAAATTCATGATTTTATTGAAGTTGATGTAGGTTGCGTATGTTCCCATTAAACTATCAAAATAATTGTTGTTGGTGTACCTGTAATAATTAGCCTTTGGTAAGGGGGCATAAGTCAGCATCAATTCGATGTTTCTTTCTTTTAGCATATTTACTATTTCTGCCAAATTTTTAATCTGTATTTGGTTTAACGTAATCTCTTTCTTTTTTAGCTGCGTCGGTATATAGTGTCTCATTTTTCTTTCCACAAAACCACCGGCAATATACCGGTCAGTACCCTTACTTATAGGTTCGGTATATGTTTTGTTCAGCCCTATGAAGTCGCACATCAAGCCGTATAGAAAGGTATTGTATGTTTTTATATTGTTGATTTTTAGAGCCATTTTTAGTGAATGAATATCATTCTTGTCGTTGGAAATAATATCCAGAGATGACTCTACACCATCAATAGATAGGGTGTAGGGGTACACTTCGTATATCACCATTTTTGGGTTTAGCGCATTTAAATACCTGTCTAGTAGAACCTTTGTTTGAATAGGTGTTTGAGCACTGGAACCCAAGTTGAATGTTCTATAGCCACTGTCTGAAAATATCCGTGTATCGAATCCTCTATAAGCATGAGAAGAACCCAAGAAAAGAATATCAACGTTGTGATAGTTCTTTATGTTAGCAATCCGGGAATGCATATGCCCCCAGGAGCCTATACGGTAGTTGATATTTGGCTTAAGTACATTTGGTGCAAAGCTTCCCCAAAGAAATAAGGCAATGATGTAAAACACCATCGCAAAGAGTGTAAATGAAAATATATTTATAGCGAATTTTCTCAAGTCGGTTTAAAATTGGAAATAAATGAATGGAGATTCAACAGAAGGCATATACATGCCAATCGAAAAAACGATTAACGCATAAAATGACCACCTGACCGGACGATACCACGCACTGCCTATGTCAGCAATTGCATATTGGCGTTCTCTGCCTCGCCACTCCAATGCAACGAAAAGAATCACAAGGAGTATCGTTGAAAGTGCTCGTCCCATTCCCTCAAATTCAGGTGTTGTAAATGTAGACGGTGATAATATTTCTGAAATGTAGCTTGTAGCATGTTCGATGTTGTTTGCCCTGAAAAATATCCAACCGAAAACAGTCAACCCAAAAGTTAAGAACATGGACGCTACTTCGCGTACGCTCGGAAATGTTTTTCCTTTCGCCACTGTGTCTAAGTTGCTTCTATTATTATTTGTCAACAGAAGTGGTAAGAAAAAGCATGCGTTTAATGTGCCCCAAGCTATAAAGGTCCAGTTTGCTCCATGCCATAAGCCACTGACAATAAATATGATAAACACATTCCTGACTTTTTGCAAAGTACCTCCACGACCGCCTCCCAAAGGAATATAGAGGTAATCTCTGAACCAAGTTGATAGGGATATATGCCAGCGTCTCCAGAACTCTGCAATGTTTCGTGAGAAGTAAGGGAAGTTAAAGTTTCGCATCAGTTCAAAACCAAATAGGCGTGCTGTGCCGATTGCGATATCTGAGTAGCCGGAAAAATCACCATAAATCTGAAAGGTGAAAAATAATGCACCAAGCACCAATGTACTGCCCGCATAGTCTGCTGAGTTATTGAAAATCAGGTTGGCATAGTGTGCACAATTGTCAGCAATTACAATCTTCTTAAACAAACCCCAGAGAATCTGGCGCATGCCATCCGCAGCTTTGGCATAGTTAAACGGTCGCTTTTTGTAAAACTGAGGAAGTAGGTTGGTTGCTCTCTCAATTGGTCCGGCAACTAATTGTGGAAAGAAACTTACGAACGCAGCAAACGCAATAATGTCTTTCGTTGGTTCAAGTTTTCTCCGGTATACATCGATGGTATAACTCAAAGTCTGAAAGGTGTAGAAGCTGATGCCAACAGGTAGAATTATGTCTAAGGAATTGGTTTTGATTTCGGTGCCAAATAGTGAAAATGCCGCAGTGAAATTGTCAACAAAGAAATTGAAATATTTGAAGAACCCAAGCAAGCCAAGGTTTATCGATATGCTTGTCCACAGTAGTGCCTTTCGATGTGTTTTGTTTTCGGCTGTTTTTAGCTTTAAGCCTACCGCATAGTCAACAAGGGTACTGAATACGATAAGCGAGAGGAATCGCCAGTCCCACCAGCCATAGAACACATAGCTGGCTATGACAATCAGGAGGTTTTGCAATTTTAGGTTCCTGTTTGCCGCAAACCAGTATAGTATGAAAACTATCGGTAAAAATATTGCAAAGTCTATTGAGTTAAAGAGCATGTATTCTGTCTTGGCTTTTTACGTTTATATATACCATTTTCTTTTGCTGCACAGGGTAAGCCGTGTAGCCTTGCCTTCAAATCGTAGGTTTTAAAAGTAGAGATTTTGTTTGGTTTTCATCTTCTTGTTTTTCAGATATTTTGTGTCAAGTGTCAGGAATAGAAGTCAGGTGGGGATAGGGGAGCGACAAACAAAGTCTTAGTTGATTGACGCTTAACCTGCATTTTATGTTGGTGAAGTCAAGAACCAAAGCAACGTATGACTATCGTGGTGTTGCTTATCCAACCTTCTGAAAAGTGTACGCTAATAAGAACCTATGATCCATTAACTCCCCAATAGGTTCTCGTTAATAGATGGTAATTTGTTGTGCTGTGCTGATTGTATTCATTCGGCGAGGTGATTTAGGTCTCTATGGGTCAGGGAGGGGCGTAGTAATTTTAACACGTGTAAAGTGCTGATTTATGTTGAGAGCGACATTTTTGGATGAAGGTTTTAGATGAAAGTACGGGCAACCAAAATACAATTAAACAATACATAGTATACACAGCGACATGAGTTTAAAAGGTCTTCTTACTGTTCTTGTTAGTAGAACTATTCTTTTCGCCATCTTTCAGTCGGTTGTTGCACTGCTGTTGCGCTCCTGGAATGAGTCAATCAAATTTTGGATGCTCACCGCAACACTAACCAATTTTGTATCCATAGCGTTACTCGTTATGTTGTTTAAACGTGAAGGAAGAAGCTACATGTCTATGTTTCATCTCAGAAAAGAAGAATGGAAAAGAGACTTATCGGCGTTTTCTGTTTTGGGGCTCATCAGCGTATTGCTTGTAATGGTCACTCCTTATCTTCTTCAGTATTTGTTGTTGGGTGATGCCACTTATTCTCAAAAATATTTGTTGCAACCTCTTCCTGCATACCTTGTTTATTTTTTGCTTATTGCATTTCCCGTATCTGTTGCCTATGCTGAGCTGGCAACATACTTCGGCTATATAATGCCCCGATTAAAACGCCAAAGTCATTCAAGTTGGTTGGTTGTGATACTTCCCGTATTTTTTCTATCCATACAGCATTGCACTTTGCCTTTGGTTTTTGACTTGAAATTCCTCCTGTTTCGAGGTCTGTCTTATTTGCCTTTTGCGCTGTTGCTTGGATTGTCATTGTACAAAAGGCCAGCGTTACTTCCATATTTTGCAATTCTGCATGGGCTATTAGATGCGCTTGCGGTCGCGATGTACTTGTTCGAACCATAAGATATTTTAAACGATGTTAAGAATCCTTTTTGCTTTAATTGTTCTGTTACATGGTCTGATTCATTTTTTAGGCTTTGTAAAGGCGTTTGAATTTGCTAAAATCAGTCAACTCTCACAATCTATATCCAAGCCGACAGGTCTTGTCTGGCTATTCGCAGGGTTGCTGTTTGGTGTTTCGGTAATAGCGTTTCTTTTTAAAAAGGATTTGTGGTGGACATTTGGGCTTGCAGCAGTTGTATTGTCCCAGATACTCATTTTCTTACATTGGCAGGATGCGAAGTTTGGAAGTGTGGCAAATCTTATCGTCCTTTTAATTTGTCTTACAGGTTTTGGCCGTTGGCAGTTCGACCAGATGGTTAAGACAGAATTAAATTCTTTTCTATCCCCCGATGGCGGCCCATCACGAGTAGTTACTGAAGAAGCAATTTCGCATTTGCCGAATATTGTCCAGTTATGGTTAAGGAAAAGCAATGTAATAGGAACGACTATGCCCAATACTGTACATTTAGTACAGTCGGCGAGAATGAAACTGAAACCTGATGCTGACTGGATGAAGGCTACTGCAGAGCAATGGTTTACTATTGGTAAGCCCGGGTTTATCTGGAATGCAGATGTTGGGGAAGGGTCTATTGTACAGTTTTCGGGAAGGGACAAGATGATTGATGGGAAAGGAAACATGTTGATTAAGTTGTTTTCCGTTATTCCAATTGTAGATGCAGATGGCGAATCTATTGATCAGGGTGTGATGGTTCGATATTTGTCGGAGATTATTTGGTTTCCATCAGCGGCACTAAGTAAGTATATTGTTTTGGAGGAAATAAGCCCAACCGAGGCCAGAGCTGTATTTGCCTATAACGATATGCGTGTTGATGGTGTATTTACTTTTAGTGATAAGGGGTATCCATTGAGTTTTGAAGCAAAAAGATACTATGGTGAGACAAATAAATTGGAGACCTGGTTTATAAATATTGACAAACACCATTTCGAATCATTCAATAAAATAACCGTACCTACCGTTGCAACTGTGACATGGAAACTGAAAAATGGAGATTTTACATGGTTTGAAGTTAAGATTACTAAGTTAGAACAAAACTAAATTCGGCACATCCCAGGTTGTGTTCCGGCAGTAAGGGCAGGGCGTGTGATTGCTGTAAAAAGAGTGCTACTCTAGCGTTTATCATAAGCTGACGATAGGAAGCAACTGATATACAAAACAAGTGTAGCGAATGTCTCCCTCTGTCATTCAGCCGATTGGCTACCGCGGTGATGTTGTCAGAGACGTACGCCAATCACGTTATTATTCAGACAACGCTTAGCGGGCTTTTGGGTTACGGTTAGTGTGTCCAATTCGTCGGTCAGAAACCGACCACCGCTCTTGCCGTAGGACCATCCTATGGCAAACATTGAGGACAATAAGCTGCTTGCTTCTTTTCATAAACCACGAGATTGACAGACGCTATGACGTGAGTCTGGTGAAGTATTCCAATACTGTTAGTTATCTTTCCCTATTGTTTTTTCATACTATTTAACACAGCTTCCATTCTGTCGAATGCGGAACCCCAACCATTATAGAACCCCATTTTTTCTTGCTGTATGCAATATTCTTCAGTTGCGTGAATGACGCTAAAAGTAAAAACAGTTTTATCTCCATCTTCTTCAAAAAGCACATGAAGCTCCACACCTTCCGTCATTGGCTTGAAGTCTGCAGACGTTATTATTTTTCTGTACTGGTTAATTTCAATGTATTTTCCTTCGGAAATAAATAAATTGCCGTCGGGCATAGGCATACAATATTTCCATTTACCACCTACTACGAAGTTATTTTCTATAACATCTATTTTCATCCCTTTGGGTGCCCACCACTGTACGATATGGTCGGAATTAGTATAAGCTTCCCAAACAGTTTTGACCGGAAAATTAAAGACCTTTTGTAATGTTAATGTGCGTTTTTTGGCATCACTCATTTTTTAGATTTTTTAGATTGGTTATCGTTGGAATTAAAATTATTCAAGTACTCTTCAAAGGAATCAATTCGTTCAATCCATTGTTGTTGATATTTTTCCAACCACATGAACGCCGGAACCAGGTTTTGCGGTTTTATTTTGCAGTAGCGTTCTCTTCCTTTTTGCTCAATCTCAATAATGTCACATTCGGTTAAGTGTTTTACATGTTGCGAAATTCCGGGTCGGCTCATGTCGAATTTATCTGCAATTGCATTTAGTGTCATTGGCTGGCTTGATAGCAAGTCAATGATTTTGCGCCTCGTTGGGTCTGCAATAGCTTGAAAAACATCTCGTCTGATTTCTGTTGGCATTATGTGTAAGTAAAACCTTACGCAAAGGTATGTGTAAGTTTTTGCTTACGCAAATATATTTTGACTTATTTAGTCTTATCTCCTAAAATTAGTTGGCACAGATGATAATATCGTTCTGAGTTTGTATGCATTTATATGACCCGTGGGCGGCGAATTGTCTATGTATTATGGAATGCTACTATGGACAGTACCTGCCAACATCCTTAGTTACGGTTAGTGTGTCCTATTCGTCGGTCAGAAACCGACCACCGCTCTTGCCGTAGAACCATCCTACGGCAAACATAGACAGGCAGTTATAAACAAATGTGTTATTTGTGTTATTGCTTTACAAATTTATATTTTACCATTTCATCGGGGTCCCCTTTCCATATAAATAAATCCCAAGGGGCTTTATTTTCATTAAGTCCTTGTCCTGAAATATAAAATTCAATTCCGCCTTTCCCCTCTCTATCGGGCAATTGATATGAGATTTTTATCCCTTTATTTATTCCGTATGTTATGCCGCTTTCAACATTATCAACTAGCTTCCAACGTCCCGTCGTGTTCAATCTCTTATTTTTGTTTGTAGGAAAACTACTTACAATAAAATAATCCATGTCATTAATGGAACAACTGCTGTCAGATTTAAACGCAATACTTGCTCCGTCATTCGATTTCCATTTACCAACAAAGTCATTAATGTCGAATCTCGCTTCCTTGCAGCCAAACAATACCATTAAAAACGGCAATATGTAGTGTTTCTTCTTTATCATTTTTTCATAGGTAATGTTTCTGTCCAATTAAATGATTGAGACGTTTTTGTTCCCAACCTGAGACACCAAATTATGCTAACCCTTCAACATCTTCACGATTTTTTTTATTGTTTTATCCACTTTTTTTTGAGATTCAAAAATTGAATATGATAATTCAATCATGGTTATATCTCCTTTCTCAAAAGTCATGCATACGCCTCCCTCACTTAGTGTAATGTTTAACTTCCTTTCTATAAACTTTGGATTATCATTCATTGAAATAAAAACCTGTGGCGTGTGCGCAAGGATTCCACTGTCATCTATTACCCATGAGTCAATAACATACGAGCGGTGTCCCCAACCATATTGAACATAGGAATCATAAAAGCGCCTTTCTTTTAACATAAACGAATAGGTAAACATATCGAGAACCCCTCTCATTGTATCCAAACATTTTAATGAATGACCTTTTTTTTCGAAGAAATAAATTGCACTTTGGGATGTGTCGTAGCGAAAACTTAACTGCGCATTTGCATTAGTTGTATATAATAACAGACTACTCAAACAAAGTTTAATTGCCCCCTTTAAAAGTTTTCGTATTTTCATCCGGACCTTTTTGTCTAAATATATAATTTAAAATTTGTCTCGCCCATGTTTGCCGTAGGATGGTCCTACGGCAAAAGTGGTAGTCGGTTTTTGACCGACGAATGGAATTCTACAAATGCATATGTTTAACCCAAATGCCCCACTAGTCCAAGTTTTCAATGCGGACTCATCGGGTTGGCTATTGTATGGCTTGTAATGTTATCGTTGCTGAGAAGGGTGATATGGGTTATTGTAGTTGTTTGGTAAAGGTGCTGTTTTTTTGTTTTCTTCAATCTGTGTTTCTTTCAATTCTGGTTTTTGCGCATTTTGGATTGGGTTTTTTGTTTTGGGTTTGTCTTTCGGTAAATCTCTGTAAGTCAATATTTTATAAAATTCGGCGAGTGTGTTTTTGCTCTTTTCTTGCTCACATTTTGCTGGTTTGTGCATTTCGCTTAGGGGTTGTTCGGGGCAAGGTTGTTTGTCTATTTTGTGCAGATTGTTATTTGTGGGTAGGGGGCTTTTGCTGTTAGGTTTGTCTTTGTTAGGAGGTTGTTCTTGTGGGTTGCTTAGTAGCTTTGCATCGTTTTCTTCTATTGATTTTTGAGGTGCTGGTTGTGTTGATGGTATTGAGCTAATTTCGTCTTCGTCGGGAAAAGGGATGTTATACTTCTTATAGGTTTCGATGGTTTCGGGGTCGTTAAAGAAGTCTTCTCTACCGTCTATAACTGCTTCGGTATTGTCTTCGTGTTTCCATGGGATACGCCCTCCTATACCTGTGAAGTTATCTGGCATGAGGTCGGAGGTGTAGATGTTGGCTCGTTTTGCAATGTACTCATCGACATAGGGTGTGATTTTTTGTGCTAGTGGTTGGTCGTGCTGTTTTATATTGTCGAGCATACAAGTAAGTACCTGCATGCTTTCATTGATGGTAGAGCGGCTTTTAAGATTTTTGATAGTTAGGGTGAGTTTGTGTAGGGTATCGACTTCTTTGTAGGAGACGGGGTTTGTAAGCCGTCGCTCGGAGAGATAGTACTCCGTAAGGTGTCCGAATATATGGTAGCAATTTTCGGCGAGTATGGCGGGCATGTGGTTGTGTGCGTTTTTGAGTCGGTTCCAGTTGCCTTCTTTTACCCAATAAGAAAGTGTGCGTCTGCTGATATTGAGGTGTTGTGCGATTTGTGTTTTGGTGAGGTCTGTCTGAAAGAAGAGATTTCGGGCTTGTAGTTTTTGTTCTGTTTTCATGTGATAGAAGGTTTTACGTGATAAAGGTCTTTATAGGTGACGAGATTGGCAAATCGGGTTTTTATGATAGTCCGTTTTTTGACTTATCATAGACTGATGTGTGTCTATGGTAAAAGTCCCTTCCTCCATGGCGGACACAGTAAGGGGAGGTGAAAGCCCCTCCCTTAAGGGAAGCGAGGTGTTATGTACCCCTTGTTTTGACAATTTGGTAATTGGTGTTTTTGGAAAGTTGTTTTTGTTTGAATTTTAATGGCAGGATTGAAGGGTAGGTTAGAGCTTGTTGCAGTGGCCGTGCGAGGAGATAAATGTAAATGTGTAGGAGTGAGGGAAGCAGAATTTTACCACCCCAGCCACAAAAACCGGTAAACCGGAGTTTTTGTGCCGTCCCCTCCTAAAAACAGGAGGGGAGTTCCCTTAAGGCGTAAACTTAACAAGTGTAATAGACATTTGTGAGTGGAGGCCCCCACCCGCCACTGCGGACACGGCAAGGGGAGGGACGTGTTACGTACGACTCTTGTTGTTGTGTTTTAAGTGTTTGGCAATTAGTGTTGTTTATTGTCTGAACCATGATGGGCAGGGTTAAAGGAATGACAGCATTGTGTGCTGTACGGAAGAGGAGGTGTTTATCGGCGTTAATAACGCCGTGCCAAAGCATCCGAGTTACAAACTTGGATGAGTGGGTTATATACTTTTCTCGAACGTACTTTCTTTTGTTTGCCGATAAGAAAGTACCAAAGAAAAGGCCCCCATTGCCTAACTGCATCTGCCACGGCAAAGGGATGGCTATACGTTGTTGTTGCAGGGGAATATTTAGCGACATGGTGCTGGTTTTCTGTCTATCTCTTGCTGTTATTGGGCTGTAGTGCAGGGTCAGCCTTTCGGTTTTTCCATTTTGCGTTTTTGCTTACTGCTACGACCGAAAAAGGCACCATCAGAGGCTGGGCAGTTGTTCCGCTGTCGTCGTTTTTGCCGTCAGAGTACTGCTTCTGTCAGTAATGTTTCGTCAATTAGCAATTGACTGCCGTTGTGACGAGTCGGGAGACTTCACCATTCATTTGTTTTAAGTGACTACGGTAATCGGGGTCTTAACAAACGACCTCTTTAAGTTGTTGCTACCTTATTATCGATAGGCGTTGTTGGTATTGCTCTCCTTTGTCGGTTTCCATTTTGACTATATAAACTCCTGTTGGAAGGTCAATTGGAATGGGAATAGCATTATCGCCTTTGTGACACCTGTGATTCGCAGACACACAGACGCTGCTTCCCGAAATGTCAAATATTTCAATATTTACAGTGGCTTCATCGCTTGTTTCAACAGAGATTATGGCAATTTCTTTTGTAGGATTGGGTGTGATACTCATTTTCGTTATCATGCCACTATTCCCGGTAACTGAAGATAAGCTGTTAGGGTTATCCATAATCAATCCTTCCTTTGCAGCCTGTGCAATCTTTTTGTCGTTATCATTTTGAATCCATGCTACCGTAAAAGAATCCAGTGCCAAAATTGTATTAAGCCAGTTTGTTTCAGCGAGTACTGGTCCTTTCAGGACATATGTCTGAGAGTCGCCGACTGCCCATTCGCTGCTTATGGGTATGCCGTCAGCATTTGGGTACATGTTACGGACACTATTTACAATTTTGCTATTGCCGTTAGTCCATGCTGGAGTAAAATTAATTGATTTGCATCTTGCTGTTCGCAATCTGATAAGGCCTTCGACAGGTGCGTACGCAGCGACCGCTTTTACTTTCACGGTTATGGTAATGCTGTCACCGATTGTGTTCAGTTGACTGCTTACCGACATATTAAAAGGTGACGGTATTGCGGTTGCGGCATCAATGTCCGCCTGAGTTAGGTCTCTTGGAAGTCCGGGTTCAAATGCTGACGGATGCGTTATCATTCCATCCATTCTGCCGCAAGGGATATAGGTGTTGCTATAGTACCTGCTTCGCGTTGTATCATTATTTATTGTCATCATGTACAATGCATCTCCACCTGAAAGGTAGTTCTTAATCATGCAAATGTGCGATGGGTTTGAGCCACTCTTCATAAGTGCATCTAATACAGGGTCTTCAACCGCTGATTCTGGACATGGTCCAGTAAACTCTTCGTACAATACGAGTCGTTGTTGAGCATTTGCATTTTCGGCACCCAAAAACATTAATAGGGAAATGGCTAGAATAATTTTGTTCATATCATTCGATTAAGTTGTACGAATATACTGTATTAGTACGGTACTTGCTTCTTTAACTATGGTTTTCTAGACACTGGCATGGCGCAAATCTTCACTTGTCATTTGTGACAAGTTTATAGCGGACTTCGCCAATCATTTATTTTAAGTGACTACGATTATCGGGGAGCTTGTTGTTACTTACTCATGGGTTGGGGTCTCGTGGGTTGCGGACCCCTACCTCGCCGGCGCGGAGCTTGTTGTTACATACTCATGGGTTGTGGATTCGAGGGTTGCGGACCCTATTTCTAGGACGGGCGTTGAAAACGCTGTGCGAAAGCATCTGAGTTGCAAACTCGATGAGTGGAAGAATATCCCACTTGTCGGTCAGAAACCGACTGCCGCTTATGCCGTAGGTCGAAGCTACGGCAAACATGAGGATGTGTTGTCGTTGGTTGTATCTACCCCTATCCCCAAAGGGCGACATGGACTGTATTATACTTATAGAGTCAAATTTGGGAGGAGTTTTTCATAGTTTGTTTACCACCCAGGCAGTAAAAAATGCTTCGCTTTTTTACTGCATCCCCTCCTGAAAAGCAGGAGGGGAGTACCCGTGTTTTTGGGTGATTTGGCTTGCAAATCGATTAGATATTGTCGGTCAGTAGTTTGCCTGCGATAGGTGGTGGGTAACAGGCGTTTGAAACACCGTGCCAAAACATCCGAGTTGTAATCTCGGATGAGTGGGGGCTTGGTTAAGGGAAAGCAATACTTTATTGTATCATCAACTTTGCCACATAACTATTGGTGCCACTCACTGTTTTAATATAATAGATACCAGGTGGCTGTTTGATATTGATTTTTATTGTTTGATTGGCATATCCAGTAAATTCTTTAATCTTCTCCCCAACTATATTGGTAACAACAAAGTTCAGTTGCTCATCTATGGGCGACTCCATCTTTATCGTAACCGAGCCTTGGCTGGGGTTTGGATAAATACTTAGAATCGCCGCTTCGGTGTTTGGATTAATAATACCGGTTGTGCAACTACTTGCTGGTACAACTGTAATGACTTGCGTAGCACTATCTGAGCCGCAAATGTTGCTGACTATATACTTAATCATCGTGGTTCCAGTTGATATTCCATCTACCACACCAAGGCTGGCATCTACGGTTCCGACCGAAGGATTGCTACTACTCCAAGTGCCGCCGGGAGTTGCTCCGGCAAGTGCCAGCGAATGTCCCGGACAGACTGTGTATGTGCCTGAAATGGCAGGACTTGGGATGGCTAATACAGTGACTGTATTAGTGGTGTAACACCCTAAGTAAGTGTAAGATATTGTAGCTGTAGCTGTTGATACACCTGTTACTATACCAGTACTAGAACCAATAGCAGCTGTGCCGCTACTGCTACTGCTCCACCATCCTCCGGCAGTGGCACTAGAGAGTGTAATATTACTCCCTACACAAACATCAAATGATGGCGCGGTGATAGGTGCAGGAGTTGCTGAAACTGTCACTACTAAAGTAACAGTTCCGGATGGGGCAATATAGCTGATAGTTGATGTGCCGGCAGCTATTCCTGTTACTACACCAGTGAATACCCCGACTGCCGCTACAGAAGTTGTTCCACTTCTCCAGGTTCCGCCTGCAGTGGCATTGGTAAGTGTGGTAGTACCACCAATGCAAAGCGTTGCCGTGCCGGTTATTGGCCCGGTAAGGGTCGGGATGAAACTGCCGTCAAACTTTGCCAGAAATGCATCGAAACTACCGCCATATGTAGTTTGGTATGCACCGGAAGTGGCAATTCCCCACGTGCTTTCGGTGTGGCCAGTTATAAACACACCTCCACTTGCATCAACACATACGTCAGATGCATAATCATATGATCCTCCCCCAAAATAACTTCCCCATTGTCGAACACCCGAACCATTAAGTTTTGCCAAAAAACCATCCGAATACGTTACGCCACGTGTCGGTTGATGTGTTCCCGGCGTCGAAATCCCCGAAATACTACGGGTTTCTCCCCCCAAAAATACATTTCCACTTCCATCTGTGGCAATGCCGAATCCATAGTCAATATCACTTCCGCCATAATATGTACCCCATTGCCTGATGCCGGAACTGTTGAATTTAGCTATAAAGCAATCATATACTCCTCCGGCAAAGACCGTCTGGTGAGCTCCTGGAGATGCTATAAATGAAGGACTGGCTGTATGCCCAGCTATATAAACATTTCCAATTCCATCTACAGCTACGCTTCGAGCAATATCGTTTTGGATTCCACCGTAATAAGTTGACCATTGTATAACTCCCGTACTGTTGAACTTAGCCAAAAATGCATCGTTAGGGCCACCACCAAACGTAGTCTGGTGTGCTCCTGAAGTTGCAATTCCGGTTGTGCTTATTGTATACCCAGTGATATATACATTTCCAGTTGCATCAATTGCCATATCGTAAGCATTGTCGTCATCAACTCCACCATAATATGTCGCCCATATTCGGGTGCCGACACTGCTGAATTTTGCTAAAAACGCGTCACAATTATAGCCAGTTCCTCCAAGAAATGTAGTTTGATAAGCACCGGCGGTGGCTATATCTGTCGAACTTGTTGTTTTTCCCGCTATAAATACATTTCCACTCGCATCTGTTGCTACGCTAAAAGCAACTTCGCCGCCGCCGCCGCCATAGTAAGTGCTCCATTGTCTGATGCCTGAAGAGCTGAATTTAACTAAAAACGCATCATCAATGGCAATAGAAGTATCGTGAGCTCCGCTTGTTGCAATTCCCGAGGAGCTAGTAGTACGTCCAGCAACATAAACATTCCCACTCGCATCTGTGGCTACTCCATATGCATGATCCTGACCAACGTCGCCATAATACGTTGCCCATTGAATAGCACCAGTACTATTGAATTTTGCTAAATAAACATCTTCCGTGCCGGCGAACATAGTTTGATGGGCTCCTGTAGTGGCAATGGCTGCTACACTCTGAGTATATCCGGTAATATAAACATTCCCAGCTCCATCTACTGCTGTGCTACTGGGAAGCTCTTGCAGGCTTCCTCCATAGTATGTCCCCCAAAAAAGTGCAGGGTCTATTATTAATTCGCCGGTATAATTACCCGTTTCGAATTTAAGTACAGTTCCATTAAGTACATAGCGGCTGTACACTTTTTTGCCATCCTTCTGAAAGGTAATGGGAGCCTGCTCGGTAATAGAACCTTGAGGAGTGCGTGCAACTAATTTTCCTTCATTGTCGATTTTTAAACTTGTAGCTCCTTCATAACGCAACATTATGTCGCCAACATTGCCGCCCTCATGCACTATAAATTCATGTTTTAACTTTCCACCGATTGTATATAGCACCCAGTCAATGTTCGGATAAATGTCCTTGTAAGTTACCTTATCGTACGAAAATGCAGTAGCTCCTTCCTCTCCGGTTTTAGACGTAAAATAATTTTCATGATAATTCTGTATTTGTTCAGTAAGTACTTTGGCGGATTTGTTTGCGCCAATCAGACCTACATCCATTCGATACATGCTATAAGTGCCAGGGTTTTGGGTTTCGTAGCCCGACTGCAGCAATAAAGGGTCATGTGCTTGCGAATCCATAGAACGATTTGCCTCACAGAATTGATAGTGAACTGCACCACTGCCAATAAAAATACTTAATCCTGTTCCTGTTTTAAGTTGAAATTGAATGTCACTTCTTGTCTTTCCGAATTGATCTGTTATTTGCCCTGCATTTTCTATGAATGTTAGGGGAGTGCTTTGCATGCCAACAGAGCTATTCGTCGCACTGATAGCTGTTTTTGGAGAATCAGGGTCTCTGTTTTGATTTTTTGCTGAAAGGTCATAATTGCAAAAGAGAAAGAAGCCTATTAACAGGCTTACGGAGGTATATTTTATTTTCATTAGGCAATTGTATTTGGGAAGTAAAGATAATGTATCTTGGGATAGAAAGTTATCGCCTGCATAAAAGAAATAGCCGCGGAACAAACGATATTTCTGAGCTTATTTTGATAGATCTAGCGGTAAATGACTATATACATCCTTGCTAAGCGAGAAAAATAAGAATGCGTACGTCCCCCGGATGGGCGAAGTCTCCCGATTTCGACCTGAAAGGAAATCTGTCTCCTGGCTGACTTACAGCTCAATTACTGTGTTGTTTTTCCCTTTTTTATCGGCCGTTACCGATACCCTTAATGTTATGGTTTAGCGTTTTGATTCCAACAGCTAGACAATAATAGGCAAATTGTTGAATATTCAGTTTAATAGCCAGCGCACACTGTCCTCCTTCGGCACATCGGTTCCTCAGTGTAAACTCAGGCTCAGGATGACAGTTTTTCTCGGTATTTCGGTTCCTCAGTGAACACTCAGGTTCTGGGTGACAGTATCCTTCGGCACATCGGTTCCTCAGTGTAAACTCGGGCTCAGGATGACAGTTTTCCTCGGTATTTCGGTTCCTCAGTGTAAACTCAGGCTCAGGATGACAGTTCCTTTCGGCACTTCGGTTCCTCAGTGAACACTCAGGCTGCCAATGACAAGAGGTTCTTTACTGAATTCGAACCTACCCCCACCCCTGAAAGGGGTGCGTACTGCAGTAGCTATTCATTATGTCATTTTTAATGTGCATGTGCGCAGCATAATGTTCACTCAGGGTGACAGGCTGTGCTGTGTGAACTGCATTCCGCCAAGTCAATTGATTTTGATTGTAGTGCAGCTAAATGGCGGACGGCACGTGAGTAGCAGGCGCCACTTTTCATAGACATGATAGTTTTGGGTGTTACTTCACATAGACCGTCTTGATATTTACAAACTCTCGTATGCCGTAGGAACTCAGCTCTCTGCCGTATCCACTCTGCTTGATGCCACCGAAGGGTAGGTGCGGGTCGGAGTGAACAAAGTCGTTAACATAGCAGTTGCCGGCTTGCAGTTCTTTGGCTGCGAGAGCCTCCGCTTTTTTACGGTTGTTAGATATGATGCCACCACCAAGTCCGTAGATGGTATCGTTGGCTATGCGCATAGCATCCGTCGCGTCTTTCGCTTCTATGATAGCCGCTGCCGGTCCGAACAGTTCTTCGTCGTAAGCCGGCATGCCTTTTTTAACATTCGTCAGTACTGTTGGCGGATAAAAATTGCCGTTGGTGTCAGGAATATATCCACCGCATAGGAGTTTTGCACCTTTCTTTATGCTTTGTTGTACTTGTTTGTGCAGTTCGTCTCTCAGGTCGGGGCGCGCCATAGGGCCAATGCTATTTTGCTCGTCGGTAGGGTCGCCATAGGTTGCTTCCTTCATCGCCTTTACAAACCTTTTTTCGAACTCCTTGCGTATGGATTTTACTGCTACTATTCTTTTTGCGGCGATGCAACTTTGTCCGCTATTTACGAGTCGTCCTCTAACCGTTATGGCAACTGCTTTATCCAAATCAGCATCTTCGAGAATGATGTATGGGTCGCTACCACCCAACTCCAATACAGCTTTCTTCAGATTGCGTCCGGCTGCGGCGGCTACTTTTCTGCCGGCTTCGGTACTTCCGGTAAGGGTTACGGCAGCTATCCGATGGTCATCAATCAGGCTTTCTGCTCTTGAGCCTGGTATTAAAAGCGTTTGTAATAGTCCTTTCGGTGCATCGGCGTCATTGATGATGCGCTCTATGGCAAGCGCGCAGCCACTTACATTGGATGCGTGTTTCAGCAACATTACGTTGCCTGCCATAACAGCCGGTGCAAATGCTCTGAATACCTGCCAATAGGGGAAGTTCCAGGGCATAATAGTCAGAACGGTACCAAGTGGTTGAAAAGTTACATAGCTACGAATTGCATCGGTAGGGATGTTTTCGTTTTTTAGAAATTCCGCTCCGTTTTTTGCATAAAATTCAAGTGTTGTGGCGCATTTCTCTACTTCATAATGTCCCTGTGATGTTGGTTTGCCCATTTCCTCTGTTGCCAGACGCACTAATAATTCTTTATTCTTTCGTATTTCTTTGGCAATCTTTCGGAGCACGGCAGCGCGTTGCGCAAAAGTGGACAATCGCCAGTCGGCAAAAGTCTTTTCTGCAGTTTTAAGTGCCTTTTCTACATGTTTATCAGAATGGATAGCATACGATTTTATCTGCTTGCCCGTAGTCGGATTTGTCGATATTAATTTGTTGCTCATGTCTGTAATTTGAGACTGTAAAATTATATACCTTATTGGTACGAAACGTTTTTATACTTTTGCACTTCGCAATTTTTAACTATCTCAGATTATTATATATCATGACAACAGAAAAAATAAAGTTTGGAACAGATGGCTGGCGGGCAATAATCGCAAAGGAATATACCGTTTATAACGTAGGTCGGGTAAGTAAGGGGCTGGCAGATTGGTTGTTGCCACAGCATAAAAATCCGGTGGTGGTAGTAGGGCATGATTGTCGCTTTGGCGGTAAGATGTTTGCAGAAGCTGCTGCCTCTGTGTTGTGTGCGAACGGAGTGAAGGTATTGCTTGCGGATGGCTTTGTAAGTACGCCTATGATTTCATTAGGTGTATTGAAGATGAATGCCCATCAGGGAGTAGTGATTACTGCTTCTCACAATCCTCCTTCATACAATGGTTATAAGCTGAAAGGGGCTCATGGCGGACCGTCAAGCCCTAAAGATATCGCAGCAGTAGAAAACTGCATTCCTGACGAGGTGGATATGCCTGAGCAGTCTTTGGCCTATTGGGAGGAAAAGGGATTGCTTGAGTATATAGCGCTTGAGGAGATGTACAACAATTACCTTAAAGATAAGTTTGACTTTGATGCGCTTTCTAAATCACCTTTTAAGATAGCTTATGATGCTATGTATGGTGCAGGGCAAAACACTGTGAGAAAACTGTTGCCGGGTGCGGTGTTGGTGCATTGTGAAGATAATCCCGGTTTTAAAGGACAAGCACCTGAGCCGTTGCATAAAAACTTAACAGAGCTGGCAAATATGATGGCTACCACTCCGGAGCTGAAAATAGGACTGGCTACTGATGGCGATGCGGACAGAATAGGTTTGTACGACGAAGACGGACACTTTGTTGATGCACACAATATTCTCTTGTTGCTGATACATTATCTGCATAAGTACAAGGGCATGACCGGAAAAGTGGTAATAGCATTTTCTGTGACCGACAGAGTGAAGCGTTTGTGCGATCATTACGGTTTAGAAGTTGAGGTTACTAAGATTGGGTTTAAGTACATCAGTGAGATAATGGTACATGAAGATGTGCTGGTAGGCGGAGAAGAGAGTGGTGGAATTGCAGTGAAGGGGCATATTCCAGAGCGTGATGGTATCTATGATGGGTTGGCATTGTACGAGTTCATGACCACCACAGGCAAAACCCTGAAAGAGCTATGCGAAGAGGTATATGACATCGTAGGTAGGTTTGTATATGATCGTCATGACCTGCGTATAGATAATGACAAGAAGAATGCCATTATCACTAAGGCTGCTGAAGGAGGATATACACAATTTGGTAAATATACTTTTAGTCGTACGGAGTCGATAGATGGGGTTAAATATCACTTAGATAACGGAGGTTGGGTAATGCTGCGTGCTTCAGGTACAGAGCCACTACTACGTGTATATGCCGAAGGAAACAGTACGGAAGAAACAGCCGACATACTTAAGGATGTGAAAGCGACGATACTGTAAATAAGCATCGGAAATTGGATTGCGAAAGGGAAGCGGTTGAATTCAATCGTTTCCCTTTTTGTTATTAAGGTCGTGGTCAATTTAATGTATCAAAACCACTTCTGCTCATTTCTATTTTCATGTTGATGAGGTTTGCCATCAGTGCCGCTTTGTTCTTCGCCATGTCGGCAATCTCCCCGATAAAGAGGCTGTCGACAGTTGCATTCCAGAGTGTAATCCAGTGATCGAAGTGGTGTTTGTTCATAGGCTTCACCTTGTCCGCTTCTATGTGTTTTCTTACCGGGTTGCCGGCATATCCGGGTTGGCTGAAAAGTACCATATCCCAGAAGTTGTACATAATCGGGAGGTGGTGGCTCCAGTCAGATCCTATGATGGTCATGAATATATCTCCGAGCGTATCGTCGGTCTTGACCTTGTCATAAAAGGTGTCTACAAGAGTAATGATGTCGTCTTTGTTTTCAATGTCTTTCATGTTGTGGCTTGTTGCCTCAAAGTTAGCGGAATGTATGGTATTAGAAGGGTAGGGCTGTCGATTTTAAATGAACAGGGTATTGGAAGTACATCAGAGAGTTAGTTGAATACATCGTACTTTTGCGCGGTCACAATGCCGGGTTATCGCCTGTATCGCAGGATATTGGAGGAAAGTCCGGACAACAATGAGCAGCGCACTACCTAACGGGTAGGCGTCCGGTGAAAGCCGGGCGACAGACAGTGCCACAGAAAATAACCGCCCCGATTCGTTGGGGTAAGGGTGAAAAAGTAGTGTAAGAGACTACGGCGTAGCCTGGTAACAGGTTGCGGGGGTAAACCTTGCGTGTTGAAATGCCGAATAAGCATACGATTGAGGGTGGCTCGCCCGATGTGTGTGGGTTGGCAGCGAGAGGTAATGTGTGAGCATTATCCCAGATAAATGATAACCCCTTCTGAAAAGAAGGACAGAATCCGGCTTACAGGCATTGTGACATTTTTTACCCGAGTGCTACTTTAGCAAGTATGTAGCGGATTTTCGTAATTGTCTGATTGATCTTCGGTTACGGCTGCATCTATACATTTAAAGTCTTTTTCCAGCAGCAGGTACAGACTATCCCCATCTCCGAGCGGTAGTGTGTGGTCAAACCCGACTACCTCATTTGTCGCCCAGTCTGCTACTGCCGACTCCGGCACATACATGGTTATCGTGCTTCCTGTAATAGCAGCCGATAGATTGTCAATGTCATTTTTCGTTTTGAGCGAATAAAGAAATGCCCCGTTAGGGAAGTGGGTAGACTCTTCAATATTGCCTTGCTTTGCGAGTGTCTCTACTTCTGTTTTCGATAGCCTTATTCTTACTGAATTTCCTTTTATGCGTATTTTCATGATAGTTTCTTTATGCAGATTTCTGAATGCTAAATTACAACTCTTTGTCCACCTGTATAGATATTGAATCGTTTGTCTCTCAGGAAGCCAATTAGTGTCATGCCCCACTCATCTGCCATTTGCACAGCCAGGCTGGAAGGAGCTCCTACAGCGGCAACTACCTTAATGCCAGCCATTGCGGACTTTTGTATGAGTTCAAAGCTGCTTCTACCGCTCAGAAGCAGCATGTGTTGGTTGAGCGGAATAAGTCCGTCGTGCAGTGCTCGCCCAATAAGTTTGTCGAGTGCATTGTGCCGGCCTGCGTCTTCATTGGTAAGTAATAAGTTGCCTGATAAATCGAAAAGTGCACATGCGTGAATGCCGCCGGTATGTTCAAATACAGCTTGTCGATTACGGAGTATATCGGGCAGCGTATAGAGTAGCGATGCCGGAATCGTAATGTCATCTTTAGTGTCTAAAATATTACAAGCAACCTGTACGGCCTCGATAGAAGACTTGCCGCAGACTCCGCAGCTGGACGTGGTATAAAAGTTTCGTTCCAGCTTGCTGATGTCTGGTGTTATGTTGTCGTGAAGTGTGACTATGACTACGTTTTTATTATCCAGTTCTTCGATACTTGCTACTTCGTTAATGTTTTGAATGATGCCTTCTGTGAACAGGAAACCCGTAGACAGAAGCGCGTCTTGCCCCGGAGTGCGCATGGTTACAGATATGCTCTTTGTTGTATATCCTTTTGAGGCTTTGTATCTGAGTCTGATTTCCAGAGGTTCTTCAGTAACGACCATGTCGTCGGTAGTTGAGGATGTGCCCTCTGTTACTTTTATTATCTGTTTTGATACCGCAGGTTGCATAACCAAATTTACGTATTAAATGTGGGCTAGCGGATATTAGTAGATGAACAGATTGATTAATTTTGCGCCCAAAGCATTTCTGTATGATGTATAAAGGTCAATTGGAGGTTATGTGCAATGGCTATCTGGCACAATACCCTGCAGAGCAGCAAAGGGTCAGTTTATTTCGGGAGTTCCTGGAACGTACGACTGACGAGGGTTTGTATCATCGAAAGAATTTTGGTGGTCATATTACCACAAGTGCTTTTATTGTTGACAGGGACAGATTGGAGCTACTGCTGTTGAAACACAAGTCATTGGAGCGATGGTTGCAGCCCGGTGGGCATACAGAAGAAGATGCAACGCTAGTAGCATCAGCGAAGCGAGAGGCGGTTGAGGAGACGGGAATTAAATCCGATGAGTTGCGATACGTTCAAACCGGTAAAGATGCCGAGGTTCCGTTTGATATAGATAGCCACTATATTCCGGCAAACCCTAAGAAAGATGAAGCAGGACACTATCATCACGATATTAGATATGTGTTTGCATACTCCGGTGCCAGATCCAATCAATTTAATGAGCAGGAGGCAACCGGTATGAAATGGATTGCGTTTGATGCGTTGGTTGACGATGAGGTATTTGGAGTAGTGATTAGTAAGATGTCTATTATGCTAAAGTAATATCGCCATTCTACATTGCAGTATTTTCAGAACGATAGTACCTTTGCGCCCGATGAGGTTTTTACATTTCTGTTTGTTATTTCTTTTTTTGTCGTTTGCATCCTTTGCTCAGTTTAATGACACTATTAATTATCATGCGGGGATTGACTCGAAGGGTACTATCAATAGCACTGCTACCAGTCGGTCGTATATTCTCTCGAATGCGGTAAAATTCGGGATACGTACAAAATCTTTTTCCAGCAACTTCTATGGCAGCTGGCTGTATGGCGAGCAGGACAGGGTTCAAACGAATGATGATTATAACGCTACATTGAATTTTAATTTGTACAAGACTTTTCCCAAATTTTACTATTGGGGGTTGGCCAACTTCACATCGAGCTATTCGTTAAAAGTTAATACGCAATATCAGGGCGGTCTGGGTATAGCTTACAGTATAATGGACACAAAGAAAACGTATCTGAATTTCAGTGACGGCGTCTTGTACGAATACAGCGATTTGCAACAGAGCGATTCGGTAACCGATGTTTATTACACTTTCAGGAATTCATTCAGATTGGCTTTCAAGTTTGTAATTAAGGACTTAGTGACGATTAACGGGATGGGTTTTTATCAGAACTCGTTATCTAATAGCAAAGACTACATTATAAAGAGTAATGTCGGGCTAAAAATAAAACTAATCAAATGGGTGTCGATAGGGACGACGCTCAATTACAATAGGTTTAATAGAACAGGTAGAGAGAATCTACTGTTTCAGTATGGTTTGGATATTGATGCCTATTTCTAAATCAGGCTATTATTTTGTAGCTGTATAGAGGGTGGTTACTCCAAATGTTAGTGGTCGTGCCTTTGCATTTCTGAATCCGCAAGAAGTGAGAATATTACAGAATTTTTCTCCGTCGGGAAATGCATTTACTGATTCCGGCAGGTATGTATAGGCTGTATTGTTTTTTGAGATTAGTTTACCTAGAACAGGCAGAATATTTTTGAAGTAAAACTTATAGAGTTGTTTGAAAGGGAAGCTTTGCGGCGTAGAAAACTCCAGTATGGCCAGTTTGCCTCCCGGTTGCAGTACTCTATGCATTTCGCTTAGACCGTTTTCCAGATGTTCGAAGTTGCGCACGCCGTAGGCACACATAGTTGCGTCGAAAGAGTTGTCAGAAAAGGGTAGTGCTTCGCTATCGCCCAGTTGAAAGCTAATTTTATTGTCCCTTCCGATGTCTGCAACCTTGGTTTTTCCAACTTCCAGCATTTGGCTGGCAATATCAATGCCCATAATTGTAGCATCGGGGATCGATTTTGATGCTGCAATTGCTAAGTCGCCTGTGCCCGTAGCTACGTCGAGTATCGATTTCGGGGATACCGATGCAATTTGTTTTATGGCGATTTTTCTCCATATTTTATCGATGCCAAGGGATAGAAAATGGTTCAGGAAGTCGTATCGCCCGGCGATGTTATTGAACATTTGTGCAACTTGTTCCTTTTTTCCAAGATTTGAATCGGCATCAGGAACAACTGCTGAGGCAGAGTTTGGTTTGGTAATTGTTGGCATTTGTGCAAATGTACGAAGCAGTTGGTAATAGGGAGCAGTCATTTTTGAATGGAAATGGAAGGAAATATGAAATCTAAGTCATTTTCATATGCTGATAATTATTTGTGTGTTTTGGTGATTTATATTTGTGGTGCAGATTATTTAATGCAAAATTATTACCCTAAATTTGTATTATAAAAACCAAATAGTTTCTAAAATTATTTTTTTATGAGATACATCTATCTATCATTGTTGATGCTGTGTCTGGGATTTGCGGGTTATAGCCAAACCGCCACCCAGTACGTTTTTTCGAGAACTTCCGGTACGGTTACTGATATATCGGGAGAGTCAGGTGTTGTGCTTCCGCCAACAATAACCGCGGATGACAATGTGATAACGGGGGTACCCATCGGGTTTTCCTTTGTTTATTGCGGTGTCACGTATACACAGTTGTCGGCAAACTCAAACGGGTTTATGTCTCTGGCCAACTCGACATTAGGTGGCTATCCGTCATATAGCAATAATTCTGGCAATATAGGCTCGATTGCTTCTGGTGAAGGCTTGTTGATGCCTCGATGGGATGACCTTAACGGAAGCGGCAAAACAGCGTATTATGTTACGACCGGAACTGCTCCAAACCGTGTATTTACTTTTCAGTGGGGGGATAATTCGAACGGATGGGGTTCGTGGTCAGGTTCCGGGGAAGGAATGTTCCAGGTAAAATTGTTTGAATCGTCAAATGTCATTCAGTTTTTATATGGGGCCGTTACTACAACTTACAGTGGTAACTCAGCAACAATAGGAATAGCCAGTAGCACCTCTAATTACCAGACACTTTCCTCTGCCGGGGCTACTTCTACAACAACAGGATTTACGACGACTCTTAGTGGGAATATTGCTGAAAACAGCATTATGACCTGGACGCCTCCGCCATTTGTTTCATCATCTCCGGCAACGATGTCTTTTTCCACAGGAACAGGCACATCCTCTGCATCTGAAGATGCGAGTTTGGTAGCTTACGGGCTGACCTCCGGATTTGTGACAGTGAATGCACCTGCTAACTTTGAAATTTTTAATGGTTCTACCTGGGTGTCAAGTATGAACATTACAACTGTTCCGGCCGGGGCAGGTTCTTATATAAACACAACATTCGGAGTTCGTTTTACTGCTCCGGTTACCGCTGGTCCTTATTCCGGTAACGTTACACTTGCAAGTGCCGGAGCTACTACGCAGAATATTGCATTGAGCGCTGATGCGTTGCCAATGTGTTCGGGAACACCTTTAACGGGTGTTGTTTCCGGTACTGCCACAAGTGGGGCGTGTTCGCCATATAATACCGATTTGTCGTTGATAGGCGGAACGTCGGGTGTTGGTGGACTTACTTATCAGTGGCAGTCGTCGCCAGATGGTGTTGCCCCCTACACAGATGTAGTTGGTGCTACTAACGCAACGTATACAGCTACTGTTGGCTCAGCTGTTTATTATCGCGCAAACCTAGGCTGTACGGTAAGTGGTATGTCTGCAACATCGCCGGGTGCGGCATTTACTTATACGGCACCTCCGGTTGCAATTTCCGGAACTGCGGTTGTTTGTGAAGGACAGACCACAACACTCAGCAACGCAACATCCGGCGGTACCTGGACGAGCAGTAATACAGCAGTGGCTACTGTTGGCTCGGCAACCGGAGAAGTGATGGGTGTATCTGCGGGAACTGTTGATATTATATATACGGTGACTGCGTCCGGTTGTACTGCAACGCAGACTGTTACGGTAAATACGTCACCAACACCAATAGTAGTAACTCCGTCGACCACAACTATATGTAGTGGTAGCAGTGCAATGATAAATGCTTCTTCAAGCTTTCCTGCTACTTCTACTGAATCTTCGGGTTCACTTACACTAACAATACCGGATTCGAACCCGGTAGGGCTTGCTGAAAGCCTGAATGTGAATTTACCGGCCGGTTCAATTATAACGGGAGTGTCTGTTAATTTCAATGTATCTCATACATATGATTACGACCTGATTATAAACTTGTCTGCGCCCAACGGGAATACTTTAAACCTATGTAACCAATCAGGAGGAAGTGGCGACAACTTTACTAATACTACAGTAACGTCGGCCGGTGGAGCAAGTTTTGGTTCCTCTTCAGCGCCATTCACGGGCACTTACGGAGCGACCGGAGCAATGGGTGTTGGTGCTACCGGGTTTAGCTCCAACAGTTCGTCGTTTTCAGATCTGTTCAGTGTTCCAAACGGTGACTGGACATTGAGTTTCTCAGATAATGCCGGCGGCGATGAAGGCACATTTCTTGGTTGGAGTATAACTATCGACTATACAATTCCTCCTGTAATGGAATGGGCGCCTAATACTGACTTATACACAGATGCCGGTATGGCAACTCCTTACACAGGAGGTGGAGCCGGTACGTTGTATGCTGCACCGACAACTCCCGGTCTAACTCCGGTTGTTACCGTGTATACAATTTCTACTACGGTTGCCGGTTGTTCTGCAACAGCTACCGCTACAGTTACTACTAATCCAACCCCTGAGGCAATAACAGGTACATTGAATGCATGTGTCAGCACTACAAGTGCTCTGGCTGATGCTACACCAGGTGGTGTTTGGAGTACAAGTTCTGCGATAGCTTCGGTAGACGGAAGTGGCGTGGTTACTGCCGGCAGTGTAGCCGGAACTACCACGGTTAGTTATGCTTTGGGTAGTTGTGCTGCCACCGCAACGTTTATTGTAAATGGTGGCCCTGGTGTAACTACGGGTACACATACATTATGCACCGGAACTACTACTACCTTGTCTAATCCAGGTGGCGTAGGTAGCTGGACGAGTGCAAGCCCTTCAATAGCTACAGTTGATCCTACGACAGGTGTTGTGAGTGGTATAGCAGCTGGTACTGCTGTTATTTCTTATTCTAATGGTTGCGGTGCCGACGTTAGTTCGGTAGTTACGGTCAACCAAACACCAGGTGCAATTACCGGCGCCAGTATTTCTTGTGTTGGCTCAACGAATACATTAGCTAATCCTGATGCAGGTGGTACGTGGAGTAGCACTAACACTGCTGCTGCAACAATTGATGCCGGTTCAGGTGACGTTTCAGGTGTTGCCACCGGTACGACAACGATAGAATACACTTTAGGTAATGGTTGTGTGAACGCTACTCGTGTTCAGACAATTAACAACGCTCCTCCGACACCGGTTGTTACGCCTGCAACAACTGTTGCATGTAGCGGAACGGGTACCGCTGTTTCGGCTGTATCTATGGTTCCTGGTGCTTCTTCGGTAGCTTCCGGTTCTATCGCTGTTGCAATTCCCGACAATAATTCGGGAGGTGTGTCTGATGCGTTAAACGTTAGTCTTCCACCGGGTGCCATTATTACCGGTGTTTCTGTGAATTACAATATCACACATACGTATGATGGAGATTTGATAGTGAACCTTACTGCGCCAAATGGTAGTACGTTGAACCTTGTTAATGGTTCAGGCGGCGGCGGAGACAACTTTGTGAATACTACAGTAAGTTCGACAGGTTCAACATCTTTTGGGTCTTCTTCAGCACCGTTTACCGGTGTGTTTGCTGCTACTGCTGCTATCGGTCGGGGGGCAACAGCATATACTTCTGATGCCGCATCATTTTCTGAATTATACAGCGTTGCCGATGGAAACTGGATAATGAGTATTCGTGATCAGTTTGGTGGTGATAACGGAACATTGACGTCGTGGACGCTGAATTTCGAATATAATGTTCCTGCTCAGATGACGTGGGCGCCGAATACAGGGTTATACACCGATGCCGGATTGTCGACAGCATATACAGGGACCGCAACGCCTTCAATATATGCTGCTCCTGAAGCTACCGGTTCAGTGCCTGTTGTTACTGTTTACACAGTTACCGCGACAGAGTCAGGATGTAGCAGTACCGGTACCGCTACGGTAACAACAAATCCATTGCCTGCAATGATAGGCGGTGATTTGACTGTTTGTCAGGGATTGACAACAACGCTTACAAACGCTGATGGTGGTGGTATCTGGAGTACCAGCATACCTGCGATTGCTTCGATAGATATGAGTACCGGTGTTGTAACCGGTGTTGCTGCAGGGCTTACCAATGTTACCTATACATTTACAGGTACAGGCTGTATGCGAATTGCAACAATTACTGTTAATCCATTGCCTGCTGCAATATCAGGATCAACACAATTGTGTGAGGCAGGAACAACAAATCTTACAAATGCTACCGGTGGTGGTACATGGGCGAGTGGCAACACTTCTATAGCTACTGTGGACGCATCAACAGGTGTCGTTTCGGGTTTGATGGGCGGAACGTCAATGATTACCTATGCATTGCCTACAGGTTGTATCAGTACAGCAGTTGCCAATGTTAGTCCGCTACCAGTTGTGACAGTTACTCCGACTACCGCAACTACATTTTGTATCGGTGAAAGTACTTCTGCTTACTCAGTGAGTTCAACAATGCCTTCATTTACATTATTGAATCAGGATTTTAATAGCGGATTGGGTAACTGGACAATAGAAAACGTCCTTGGTGCTTCAGCCGGCCAGTGGCAGATTGTTGCTTCCGGGTTTGATGGTTCAACCGGTGATGGTTCGTCAATGCTACAAGCTTCTGCAGCGTTAGCCGGACCCGTTCATACAAGGTTGGTTTCTCCGTCATTCTCAACTGTTGGTTATTCTGCAGTCACACTTGCATTTAATCAGTTTATAATATCTGATATTACAGACGCGAAGGCTGACGTGGAATACTCGATAGATGGCGGTAGTTCATGGTTGCCAGTTGTTAGTTATGTTACTGCCATTGCGGGTTCTGCCACCTGGACTGCAGGAACACCAGATGAAACACTTGCGTTGCCTGCCGGTGCCCTTGGACAGGCAAATGTGATGTTAAGGTGGGATTATAATGGTGGTTATTATGGTTGGTTCTTAGATAATATCAGCGTAACGACAGAACTACCTGCTGCTACGTATACGTGGACAGGTGGAAGCGACCTATCGTGTACCACTTGTACTATTCCAACAATTACTCCTTCTGCTTCAGGCATGAATGTATATACGGTAACAGCTACCGGAAGTACTGGTTGTACTGCTGAAGGAACGGTAACTGTCAATGTAAACCCATTGCCATCTGCCATAGGTGGTGCATTGGCTGTGTGTGAAGGGTTGAATACTACACTTAATAGTACGCCTGCAGGTGGTACGTGGACAAGCAGTAACACTTCCGTTGCAACGGTAGATGCTTCTACAGGTGTTGCAACTGGTCAGACAGCAGGAACAACAACTATTACTTATACGTTGCCTACCGGTTGTGAAATTACCGCCGAGTTGACGGTAAATGCGTTGCCTGCTGATATCACAGGAACAATGTTTGTTTGTGAAGGGCTTACTACTACATTGAATAATACTACATCAGGTGGTACATGGTCTAGCAATGCTCCTGCTATTGCTAATGTTGATGGTAGCGGAGTAGTAACGGGAAATGCTGCTGGAAATGCAGACATTATTTTTACTATTACAGCTACTGGTTGTATCAAAACTGCTGACGTAACGGTTAATCCATTGCCAGCGGCAATAACAGGCACACAAGATGTTTGTGAAGGATTGACTACTACACTTAGTAGTGCAACTACTGGCGGTACATGGACAAGCGGTTCTACTGCAAATGCAACAGTAGATGCTTCAACAGGTTTAGTTTCGGGAGTATCTGAGGGAAGTGCAATGATTACTTATACATTGTCTACAGGTTGTTTACGGGCTGCGAATGTAACGGTAAACCTTACTCCGGATGCAATAGCCGGAACGATGGATGTCTGCGTAGGACTTACTCAGACATTGACAAACACAACGTCGGGCGGTACATGGTCTTCAAGCAATACGTCTGTAGCGACTATTGATGCGTCTACCGGCGTTATGACCGGTATGGATGCAGGTACGGCTACTATTACTTATGCGATGCCTACAGGATGTATGGCTGTTGCTGAGGTGACGGTTAATCCTCTACCTGCTGTTATTTCAGGCACTCAGGAAGTATGTGAAGGTCTTACCACCACACTGAACAGTGCCCCTACAGGAGGTACATGGACAAGTGGTTCTACAGTAAATGCAACAGTTGATGCTTCCACAGGTTTGGTTTCGGGAGTATCTGAGGGAAGTGCAATGATTACTTATACATTGTCTACAGGTTGTTTACGTGCTGCGAATGTAACGGTAAACCTTACTCCGGATGCAATAGCCGGAACGATGGATGTCTGCGTAGGACTTACTCAGACATTGACAAACACAACGTCGGGCGGTACATGGTCTTCAAGCAATACGTCTGTGGCGACTATTGATGCGTCAACCGCCGTTATGACCGGGATGGATGCAGGTACGGCTACTATTACTTATGCGATGCCTACAGGATGTATGGCTGTTGCTGAAGCGACTGTTAATCCGCTGCCTACGGGTATTACGGGTAATCAGGAGGTTTGTGAAGGACTGACTACTACACTAAGTAGTACACCAGCAGGTGGTTCGTGGACGAGCAGTTCTGTTGCCAATGCGACGGTTGATGCTTCGACAGGAGTTGTTACCGGTGTTTTGGCCGGTAGTGCCATTGTTACCTATACATTGCCAACCGGCTGTATTACTGCAGTAGGTGTAACTGTTAACCCGCTGCCTGTCGCATCAACCGGTGCAATGCAGGTGTGTGAGGGCGCTACCATGACTATGGCAAATGGTGATGCCGGTGGAACCTGGAGTACCAGTACACCATCAATAGCAGACATAGACGTTTCACTGGGTGTTGTTACAGGTATTGCTGCAGGGACAACTGTGATCACTTATACTTTGCCAACAAGCTGTATCATAACGGACGTTGTTACGGTAAATCCGTTGCCAATAGTTAGTACAGTGACAGGCGGTGGTAGTTATTGCTTTAGCGGATCCGGTGTTAATATCGGTATGGATACCTCTGATGTTAAAAACACTTATTATCTGATGACTGGTGGTAGTACAGTAGGTACTCAGTCTGGTACCGATGCTACGATTGACTTTGGTGCATATACTGCTGCAGGTACTTACACTGTAATGGCGACAAGCGACAAAGGTTGTAATCAGGATATGGCAGGAAGCGCAACGGTTGTAATCATTCCGTTGATTACTCCGGCCGTTTCGATAAGCACAACACCGGGTGATACTGTATGTGATGGAACGTCTGTGACTTTTACAGCTACTCCAGTAAATGGTGGAACTACTCCGGTATTTGAATGGAGTGTAAATGGTACGATAATGGGTGGTACAGACACCTATAGCTATACACCATCAGACAATGACACGGTAAGTGTTGTATTGGCTAGTAGCGAGGCTTGTCCTTCTCCGGCATTGGTTTCAGACGAGATGAATATGGTGGTTGTGTCTAATGAGACACCGGTAGCTACTGTTATCGTAGGGCCAAACGATACAATCTGTCAACACTCAACTGCGGTGTTCCATGTGTCGTCATCGTTTGGTGGTGATGCTCCGGTATACTCCTGGGCTGTAAATGGTACTCCTACGGGTACATCAGGTGACTTGTACTCTTTTGTTCCTGTTGACGGTGATGTTGTTACTTGTAAGCTTAACAGTAACTATCGTTGTCCGATAGTGAACAATGTAACCAGCAATGCAATTACCATGCAGGTTGACAGTGTTTATGTACCGATAGTGAAGATTGACGCAAATCCAGGGTTTGATATCCAAATGAACCAAAGCGTAACATTTACTGCAAACGTTACGAAGGGTGGTCCGGCTCCAACTTACCAGTGGTTCCTGAATGACATGCCGATTGTTGGTGAGGATTCTGCGACATACACTGTAGATACTTTGTCTAATATGGACTCTGTATCGTGTGTGGTTTATGGTACCGGTGATTGTTCATTCTTTACGTTTAACTCAGTTATAATGAGGGTTTCTACAGGAGTGGCAACCACGTCGGTAATGAAGGATGCGGACCTCAGACTGATGCCTAACCCGAATACCGGTGAGTTCCTTGTTGAGGGTACTTTGGGAACAAATGAGAACACTGAGGTGTCGCTGGAAGTGACGAATATGCTTGGACAGGTTGTATATAGAAATACTGTGAACGTAGTTGGTGGCAAGTTGAATGAGCGAGTTCAATTGCGTAACAGCCTTGCGAACGGAATGTATATGCTTAATGTACGTTCCGGAACAGAAAGCAATGTGTTCCGCTTTGTGTTGAAGCAGTAATTGATACAATCAATAAAAGGTGATACAGACAGCCCCGGATTTTTCGGGGCTGTTTTTTTGTAGTTGGTCGGGGCAGTGTATCTTGTTATAGACGGATAGATAGCTATACGTGTTTTTTGCTTTTATTTGCATTCTGATGGAAGAGAAAAACATACTCTATTATATTTTTTCGGTTGTGCGGATATTATTATATCCGTTTGCGCTGCTATATGGTGCGGTGGTATGGCTAAGGAACAGAATGTACGATGCGGGTTTCTTTACTTCGATTGGGTTTATGGTTCCTGTAATTGCTATAGGTAATTTGTCAACCGGGGGCACCGGTAAGACACCGCATGTAGAGTACCTGATAAGGTTGCTGCAATACAGATATAGGGTAGCGACGATGAGCAGAGGGTATAAGAGGCACTCTCAGGGGTTTATATTGGCTGACGCTACTACCAACGCACTGCGCATAGGTGACGAGCCAATGCAATACTTCCTGAAGTACCCTGAGGCGGTTGTGAGTGTGGCTGAGGAGCGTATGACGGGAATCCCGGCTTTATTACAACGCAGGCCGGATGTAGAGGTAGTGTTGCTGGACGATGCGTATCAGCATCGATCTGTAAAGGCGGGGCTGAATTTGCTGATAACGGATTATTCCAAACCTTATTATGATGATCATGTTTTGCCATTTGGCAGTCTGCGGGAAAGCAAGGCAGCTGCGAAACGCGCGAGTGCGATAATTGTTTCAAAGTGTCCACCTGATTTAACGGAGGCCGCCGCCAATGAGATAAAAAGCAAGTTGAATCCATTGCCAAATCAATCTGTTTTCTTTACTTATCTGGAGTATAAAATGCCGTTCGACTTTTCTACGGGAGAGCCAGTATTGCTGAAGGGTAAAAATGTATTGCTGGTGTGTGGTATTGCACGGCCGGAGCCGCTACAACGGTTTATTACTGACAACGCAAATGACTTGCATACACTTACTTACAAAGACCATCACTATTTTGTAAGCGCTGACCTGGAGGAGATTAAGTCGACATTTGACGGATGGTCGGCAGAAGAGAAGATAATAGTAACGACGGAGAAAGATGCGGCGCGCCTTATGTTGCATCGCGAGAAACTATCTGAATGGGGAATTGTAATAGCCGTGTTGCCTGTGGAAGTGGCAGTACTGTTTGGGCAGTCAACGGAACTGGATGGGATAGTCGTTTCTTATATTGAAAGCGTGGTAGCGGAAAATAATGAGTTTTTTGCCCCTCCCGACCAACAAACATATTTGTAACGGACTACCGAGAAAGGATTTCCTGTACTTTATTGCCTTCGCTGTTGTCGTTCTTTTGTGTGTTGAGTGTGGTGCCAACAAACAATGCCAGACCAATAAGTAGCAGACATGCAGCTGAGAACCGCTGAACATAAATCACTTTTCGTGCTGTTAATAAGTTCTTGATTTTGCCTGCAAGAAATACTTTGGAAAAGTCGATGCCGAGAATAATAATAAGTGCCGTTCCAAATAAGATAAACCGATACATAGCTGTTGTGCCTGCAATGATGGTGACGGCGCCCAGCCAGGTAATGAGTACGCCAGGATTAAGTGTATTGACAAGAAAACCGCTCAACCAAATTTTCATTACATCGCCGCCGGATAAACTAAGCTTAACAGCAGATGGTCGTTTGGGTTTTAGTTTGCGTAGCAGCCCCACCAAACCAATCGTCATTAACGCGATGGCGCCGCCAAAGGCAATAAATTTTTCATAGGGTACAAGTAAGTGTAGCCAGGAGGCTGCAACATTAGCTACAAGCACATAAAGCGCATCGCTAACGGAAACGCCTAATACAAATGCAAGACCGGCTTTGTAACTGAAATCCAGACTGTACCTAATTACAGCAAATAGTGTTGGTCCGACAGAAATAGCCATAAACAGCCCTACTAACACGCCTTTTACTATTGCATCTGTTACAGACATAAGTGGGGCAAGTTACTAAAATTTGATGCATCTATGTTGCGTGATAATGTGGCACGTCAATCTATAATGAAGACGGTAGTTCGGGGCCGTTTATTGATTTTGTTGGCAAATGATTTGCAATGCCCTGATTTAACGCGTGACATTGTATCGGTATTTTTTGGTTAATTTTAAATATGAAAAAGATTTTTCTTTTACCCGTGTTTATTTTGGTTTGTTATGGCTCAATTGCGCAAGACGCCATGGTAAATCCCTATTTGTATTCCAATTTTCCTGAGTCTACCTATGATTCTTTGATTCGACTTATAAATAATTTCATTCCTACACAAGACAGTGCATACCTGATAAGGGAAGGGAAATCGGTGCCGAATCCGTGGTGGTTATTGTCTGATATCAAGCGGTACGGGACCCCTTTTTTCTATTTTCATGGTGTAAGAAATCTTCCTAACGACGCAGGGGGCGCGGAATATAAGCCTGTGATTTTAAGTATTTCTAAAGAAATGGAATATGATGACTATCTGGCGAGGATAGCTTACGTGGGTCGATGGGATTCTGTAAATAGCTATGTGAATCAGATTAATATGGTCGCTATAACCAAGGATTCCAGAGGTGATTATAAATTAAGAAACCCAATGGATTTATTGACAAAATATTGGCCTGAGAAAAAGGTAGGAAGGGTAACTTACAAAATCAATCACTCCAGACAATTTGACAGGACAGAAGCAGTAAGAATGGACTCCTTTAACACTGCAATAGCCGCGTATTTTCATGTGCCGCCGTGCGAGTTTACGTATTACTCCTGTAAAACCTATCAGGAGATGTGGAAGGCAATGGGTGTGGAGTATGGTCAAGTAATGTATATTAATGATAATTCGACAGGTGGGTTTTCTTTGCATTACGCAAAATGCATTATCTCAGGTAATAATTCGGAATATTATCCGCATGAGCTCGTACATATTTACTCGAATATTATCTATTCGAGCGAAGATTATCGTAAAGGATATAAGTACAATAGAATGGCGGATGAAGGAATGGCCACTTATTTTGGAGGCAGTCAGGAGTTAAGTCTGGAGCATCATTTAAGCAAATTGAAAGAATATATTGAGCGCAAAAAAATCGAAAAGCTGGAAAGTATTATTGACATAAAATCCGCGCGTCCGGGACATGAGATTGTTAAACACACAGATGTATATTATGCCGTAGGTGGTATGATTGCGTATTTGGTAGACAAAAAGGCCGGATATGAAGGTCTGATAGAAATGCTGACAAATACCAATCAGGCAACCATGTTGGCGTATGTAGGTGAACTATATGATATTCCGGAGAAAGAAGTCAAGCCATTCATTCTGAGAAAAATTAAGCAATTCAACGGATTTTAAGTTCGGAAAGGTGATAGTTGGGTGAATAATTGCACATATATACAAACAGCAAAGAATGCAAATAGCAGCAACAGAAGAAAGGACAATAACAGACAAAACCCGACAGGCGTTTTTTGAGCAACTGTATCTGGATGTTTTTCCTCAGGTAGCAGCTTTTATTAGTCGGAGCGATGGTTCTCTGGCCGATGCAAAAGATGTGTTTCAGGAGGCACTGCTAGTGTTTTATGAAAAGCAAAGGTCGGGACATGCAGCTATTCATACTTCTGATGAAGGTTATCTATTCGGAATAGCCAAGCATTTGTGGTTTCGCAAATTTGGTCGCGATAGGAACATAGAACAATTGGGCGAGGGCGTTTCTGATATAGCGTACCAGACAGAAGAAAGTATTGATGAACAACGTATGCTACAGCTTGTGGAGCGGGCAGGGGAGCGATGCTTAAATCTGTTGCATGCTTTCTATTATGAGCAAAAGTCGCTAATGAAAATCGCTTCAGCATTTGGGTTTAGTAGTGTGCGGTCGGCGACGGTACAGAAATATAAGTGTCTTGAAAAAATAAGAGCAACCGTAAAACAAAAATCTATCGAATATGCGGACTTCCTTAAGTGACATACAACAAACGGAGCAATACCTGAATGGCGAATTGTCTGCTGCAGATGCTTGTGTGTTTGAGGCCCGGCTGCTTACTGACCCATCGTTGACGTCAAACATGAATCTTCTGAAACGGGTATATCGGCTACTTAGTCTGTTTCACCGGAAGAAGGTGAAGCAGGATGTTGTAGCTGCGGAGCAACGACTTTTTACGAGCGATGAGCATACGGACTTTCGCAACAATATACTTTCACTCTTCAATAAATAACAAGATGATACAAGCGAATATGATACCCATGGTGATAGACAATGCCGGCATGGGGGAGCGGGCTTATGACATTTATAGTCTATTGCTAAAAGAAAGGATAATATTTTTGGGGACAGGCATTAATGATGCGGTGGCTAACGTAGTGGTTGCACAGTTATTGTACCTTAATAGCGTTGACCCTAAGGCTCCGGTTCATTTGTACATCAACAGCCCGGGTGGTGAGGTATATGCGGGATTGGCAATATATGATACCATGCAGATGATAAAAGCACCTGTGGCAACTTATGCGATAGGAGTAACAGCGAGTATGGGCACAGCTTTGCTTACCGCCGGAGCCAAAGGCATGCGTTACGCACTGCCTCATGCCACCATACATATGCACCCGACAGGTGGTGGCGCAAGAGGGTATACTGAGGATGTAAGAATAGCTACCAGAGAGCAGGAGCGGCTGCAGGCACAACTATTTCATTTGATGGGTAAACACTGCGGACATACAAGAGAAGAAATAGAGGCATTTTTTTTGAGAGATAAGTTTCTGACAACACCTGAGGCAAAAGAATACGGGCTGATAGATGAGGTGCTTGGTGATGTGAGTGATGTAGTAATGATGAATCATTCAGAGTTGCAGGTCAGGCTTTATGAAACTGCTAACTGAAACGGAGCGGATTTGACGACTTAGTGTGTTCATAGGATGGGTGGCGGTAGGTTTGATATTTTATAATTTTTGCTTATCTTTAGAATTATAGCCAACAAAAGCCCGATGTATATACCGAAGTTTCTTGTGTTTACCGTTGTTTGTGTTGCTTTGCTTTCCAGCGAAGGACGCAGTCAGACTGGTAACAATGTAAATTCCAGACAGATGTCACAGCCCGTGGCGTCGCGTAATTATTCCACCCCTGCCGCCAGTGCCGTACAGAGTAGCTATTCCGTTGAGTCGGCCGGGTTGTCCGTGTCGCGAAACTCGAATGCCAATAATACAGTAAGTGCGTATGCCGGAAGTAATGGTGCCCCTGAGCCAATGTTGTCTGTAAGAAATGTTGCCGGTGCCGGAAATGGCTATGCAGAAACTGTTACGCCAAATTATGTTGGCAGCAATTTTGGTTACGCTCGCCATGCTCGGTCGCTGGAGGAAAGAATTGCTACGGCGCCATCAAGTAATGCCTATGTAAGTCCCGGCAGCGGCAAGGTACTGGGGCGATATAGCAAGGTGCTTGGTCGGTACTATTATTATTGTACATCAGAAGAAACCAGAAAAAAATGCATCGATCAGAGAAATAAAAGGTGCGCAAAGGGAGACGTTGCAGCCCTGGCGTTTGATTATAGTCAAAGAGGGAATGTTCCTTCGTTTTTAGGTTTTGGGTGGGCGACATATAGTCAATGTGGCTCTTTTTTCTACCCATTGGGGTATAAAATGTTACTCAGAGACAGACAAATGATGCCTGACAATACGTCAAAACACAGCAACTCTTCGCAGTTTTATTCTTTTGATGGGTATGTGGTACACAATACAGATACGATTGCCGGTGTAGTGACAATAACGCATAATATGGTGGCGTTAGAAAACTTCGCAGGGCAATCAAACATAGTACGATATACTAATAACCTTAAGAACCCCTCTCTGAAATCAATAACCGTTTATAAGGGAGTAAAGGAGCTGAATATGGTTCGGCTTGGAGCAGATAAACACCTTTCAAGAGTGGTGCATGATGGTAAGCTGCGCATATACGATAAGAGCTATGAATTTCTGACTGCTCAAAACATCGAAAAAAAGTTGTTGGTAGAAGATGTAGCTACCGGTGAGTTTGTAAAGGTTAATTCTACTGCCGAGTTGATAAACCTTGTCAATAAAAAGTACGGTTTATCTATTACCCCTGATAAGCAAAGTCGAGAAGAGTTGATGTTGATGGTGAATAGGTTGGATTGATGTTTCCTTGTTTCATTGTGGGTTCCCTTTTTCGTATAGTCTCTTAGTGTGGTGGCTTTTGTGACATGCATGGACTCGACGATAAGCACAGGTTAGCTTTGCTAATTTGTGTATCGCTGTGTCTTGGTGAAGGGCGGAGACACGGTGCGGACGAAAACACATTTACCACCCCGGCTGTAAAAAACACTTTGCTTTTTTACAGCATCCCCTCCTGAAAAATAGGAGGGGAGTTTCCCGTGTTATTGGGGAGTTTCCGTGTTATTTGTTTCTCTTGTTTTTGATGGCGGCTTCATTCTTACTCCTTCCACACCCTACGGACTATCATTTCTCTGCTGCCGCTATACCGGATTAGATACATACCTGAAGGTAACTCTTTTACTGAAATTACATTATCGCCCTTTGTGACATTTTGAGTGTAGAGCAGCTTACCTGAAATACTTGTGATGGATACCTGCCCGACTCCTGATGCAGTGATATGTAGCACATCTGTTACTGGAATTGGGTAAATATCTATACCCGAAACAGGAACACTATTTACGCTAACAGTAGTATCACCACCTCCTTCTGATGAGGTAGTATCAGGACAATCAGGATAAAAGAGAACTTTTCGGACACGATTGTTTCGAACGTCTGCAATATATAGGTTACCGCAAGTGTCCGTAATTATCCCCCCGGGAGCATGTAATAAAGCATCTGTAGCCGGTCCACCATCGCCACCAAAACCAACGGTGCCATTGCCTGCAATAGTTGTAATAATACCGGTAACCACGTCTACTTTTCGTACAATAGGAGCACCCAGATACTCTGCAAAATATAAATTACCAAACTTGTCTAAGGCTATTTTTGGGGGAGCCACCGTAGCGTCAGTAGCCGGAATACCATCTCCCATAACACCTACAATAGCGACTAAGTCACCGTTTCCTGCATAAGTGGTGATGGTACCAAATGTATCTACCTTCATCACCCGTGATGAAAAATCTGTAATATACATATTCCCGGTATCGTCAAAACATAAACCATGAGCACTGCGTATTGCTGTGGTATCTGCAGGTCCACCATCACCGCCATACCCCCAACTGAACAATCCTGTACCTACTACAGTGGTTATAATGCCTGACAAATCTACCTTACGGACACGGGCATTAGAATAATCTCCAATATGCATATTTCCTGCTTTATCAAAGCAGACATCCGTAGGCACATATAGTTCTGCATCTGTAGCGGGACCTCCATCGCCACTAAATGCGCCTACACCTATCCCAGCTACCGTTGTGATAACACCTGTAATTGCATCTACACGGCGAATCCTATTATCATGAGCATCTGCAATATATAAATTGCCAGAAGCATCAACAGCTAACCCCTGAGCATTTCTTAACTGAGCATCTGTAGCCAATCCTCCGTCGCCACTATAGCCACTGATACCCGTACCTGCTACTGTTGTAATAATTCCATCTGGCGTTATCTTGCGAACTCGGGGCAAACTTAGTCCTCCATCTCCGACATATAAATTTCCCTGCAAATCAAAAGTCAACGATGCCGGACCATAAATACCCGCTGCACTGGCTGGGCCACCATCACCGGTATCAACCGCTGCCCCGGTACCGGCAACAGTAATAATACCCTGAGCCGAAAGACCAAATGGCAATAGCAGCACTAACAATATCTGAAATAGTGTTTTCACCTATGTAAAGGTACGAATAGTGAATGTTATGAAAAAAGGGGATAAATGGCTGATTTTAGGAGATAGGGGTCGCACTCCGTGTATCATCCTGACGCTTGGAAGGATCTAAACACAACGCGAGTAGCAGATGTCTCCTTTCGTCGACATGACAAGTGGGGTACCCCTATCCTCTAAAGTGTGACGTAGTTTGTCATGTGTTGTGACCTCTTTTCTAATTGTAAGTTTCATAATAATCAGATTGTTGTTTTAGCTTTTCATCCTGAGGATGGAAGGAGCTAACAAAGACAAGAGTAGTGGATGTCTCCTTTCGTCGACATGACAAGTGGGTGAGAATTTGTATTTTCAGAATAGATGAGTGTATTCAAGTAAATTCTATTCCTCCATTTTGGCGCATTATTCTATTATATTAGGTCATTTACCTGCAATAATTTCCGATTATAGTCATTGGCATAAGTATTGCCCTTATTCTTTTCCCTTAATTTAGCGATTAAATAGGGAAAACCTTGACATTATGGCTGAAATTAACTCAATGTTGGATATGTTGTTGAATCAGAACGAGCAGGAAATGGAATTTATGCCGATTGTCCCTCTTGGAGAGGATGAGATGGATGATGCAGAGCGTGCCTTGTTGCCTAAAGAGTTGCCGATAATTGCATTGCGCAATACGGTATTGTTTCCGAATGTGGTATTGCCGATAACGGTGGCTCGCGAGAAGTCGGTGAAGGCCCTGGATCAGGCACAAAAAACTAACAAATGGATTGGCGTTCTTGCGCAGAAAGATAGCAATACCGATGACCCGAAACCGGAGGATATATACCAGATAGGTACGCTTGCCAAAGTGGTTAAGCAAATAAAAATGCCCGACGGAAACATCACGTTATTCATTATGGGGCGGATGCGGTTCAAGATTGACAAGTTTACCAAGACAGAACCGTTCTACAAAGCAGAGGTTACCTACATGGAGGATGTGTATCCGAAGGATGATAAGTCGTTTGATGCATTAATCAGTTCATTGAAAGATATGGGCGAGCAGATTGCGCAACAGTCTCCAAATATTCCGAGCGAAGCAAGTATTGTATTGCGCAATATTGAGAATCAGTCTTTTCTGATGCACTTTATAGCGTCAAATATATCTTCTAAGTTGCACGAGAAGCAGGCAATGCTTGAAGAGGACAATATCACCGTGCGGGCGGAAATGCTGCTCAAATTGTTGCAGTCGGAGTTGCAACTGGTTGAGTTGAAGAACGAGATAACCAATAAGACCAGAGCAGATATAGACAGGCAACAGCGGGAGTATTTTCTGCAGCAGCAGATGAAATCCATTAAAGAAGAGCTCGGTGGTGACCCGAATGACCGCGAAATTAAAGATTTACAGAAGCGGGCAGAGGAAATGAAATGGTCGGATGCGGTGAAAGAGCTTTTCAAAAAGAACATAGAGAAGTTAGAGCGTATGCATCCCAGCACGCCGGATTATTCGGTTATTTACAACCATTTGGATCTGATGCTGGATTTGCCCTGGGAAACGTATACCAAGGACAGCTATGACCTGAAGAAGGCTAAAAAGGTTCTGGATCATGACCATTACGGAATGGAAAAGATTAAGGATCGTATTTTGGAGTATCTGGCGGTGCTTAAGCTGAAAGGTGACATGAAGTCTCCGATACTTTGTTTTGTGGGCCCTCCGGGTATCGGTAAGACATCGCTTGGGCGCAGTATCGCCTCTGCAATACAAAGAAAGTATGTAAGATTGAGCCTGGGTGGCTTGCATGATGAAAGTGAATTAAGGGGACATAGGAAGACCTATATCGGTGCAATGCCCGGACGAATAATACAATCTCTTCGTAAGGTTAAGACTTCTAATCCGGTGTTTATTCTGGATGAAATAGACAAAATAGGCAAGGACTTCAGGGGAGACCCGAGCTCGGCATTGCTGGAGGTGCTAGACCCTGAGCAGAATAATTCATTCTATGACAACTATTTAGAGTCTGAGTACGACTTGTCGAAGGTGTTGTTTATTGCGACGGCAAACAGCCTTAGCGATATTCAACCTGCATTGCGTGACCGGTTGGAGATTATTCAGCTGTCGGGGTATTCTCCTGAGGAAAAAATAGAGATTGCAAAGCGACATCTGATTCCAAAGCAAAAGGAGATGCATGGACTTGCAAAAGTGCCTTTAAAGTTTTCTGATAAAGTACTGTTTAAGATTGTACAGGAGTATACCAGAGAGAGTGGGGTAAGGGAATTAGACCGGTTGCTAGCGGCAATAATGCGTAGCGTTGCGCGGCATGTTGCGATGGATGAAAAAGTGGCTCCACAGGTGTCGATTGCTCAGGTTGAAGAGGCATTGGGTAAGCCAAGGTTCAGTAATGATATCTATACCAAGGGTCATCCGGCCGGTGTTGTTGTAGGGTTGGCGTGGACATCGGTAGGTGGAGATATATTGTTTATAGAGTCTTCATTATCAAAGGGAAAAGGCGTACTTACTTTAACCGGTAATTTAGGTACTGTGATGAAGGAAAGTGCTACAACAGCCTTGTCTTATCTGAAAGCCCATGCCGATGAATTCAATATTGATAGTGACCTGTTTGAGACGATGAATATCCATATTCACGTGCCGGAGGGAGCAGTGCCCAAGGATGGTCCGAGTGCGGGAATAACTATGCTTACTTCGCTTGCGTCTTCTTTTACGGGCAGGCGTGTGCGGTCATATTATGCAATGACCGGCGAGATAACGCTGCGAGGTCAGGTATTGCCGGTTGGTGGTATCAAAGAGAAAATACTGGCAGCCAAGCGAGCCGGAATTAAGGATATCATAATGTGCAGCCAGAACGAGAAGGATGTTGACGCAATAAACGCACAATATATAAAAGGGTTGCGTTTTCACTATGTTGAGACAGCTTCGGACGTGATAGCTCTGGCGTTGCTAAAGAAGTAAGCGGTTACATGATTTTTCTTTTGAACCATGCCCTGAACGTTTCCCAGGGCATGTCTTCAGGTGTCGATAGTGGACCTGTAAACGGTGTGCCGCGGCGTATATAAAATTTGTTGAATGTGGATTGATTAATGCCCCATTTCATCAAAAATTGTTTTCGTCCATTATTCTTTTTTATTCTGAGTGTAGACTTAGACTGGAAATGGTATACCCGGCTTTTGCCGATGCCTTTATACAGTCTGCAGCCGGCATACCACATCTTCATAGAGAAATCGTCATCACTACTTACGCCGGGACTAAGTTCTATGCTGTAGCCGCCTGTCTCCAGCCAGTATTTTTTGTGAACTATAGTTGGAGGCCATGTGGAACCGGTCCAGTCGTCTTTGACTATCGATCCACATTCTCTTAATAATTTTTCTTCGTCAAAAGTTTCGATACTTTGACCATAGTCCCGATTGATTACACAAGGGTTGTTGTGACTGACCGGCTCTATCATGGTGCTTGAAAACATGAAGTTGTCGGTGCCTGCAGCAGTTATTTCTTTAGCTATATATACATCCCACTCCGGACATACGTACATATCGTCATTCATATAGACAATGTAGTTGTGCTCGGATAGTCCGGCAGCCAGATTAACTGCTTTGCAGATGCCTGCATTGTCGGGCGTATGTGTGTAATGCAGATTTGTTGATTTTGCCCAATCTATTGTACCGTCGCTGCCATCGTTGATATGAAGAATCACCTGGTGGTCATATGCGGAGTTTTTCCTGATGCTATCTACGCATAGTTTTACAAATGCCAGATTGTTCCACGTCGGTATGATGATTGATAGCTGCAAAATATAGTTCAGATTATAGCATCAAAAGTAAACACCCAAAACCAAAAACTATAATAATCCTTTGTGAATGCGAAGTAATATGGTATTCCACCTAAAACAAGTTAACTTTATAACAAACGAATAAGCATGTTATTAAGTATACATCCGGACGATCCCCAACCCAGAAACATTAAGACAGTTGTTGACTGTCTGCGTAAAGGTGGCGTGATTATTTACCCCACTGATACTATATATGGTATTGGTTGTGATATAAATAGTGCCGATGCAATTTCCAGAATTGCCAGAATCAAAAATGTAGATGTTAAGAAGGCTCAGTTTTCATTTATTTGTGCTGATCTCAGTCACTTGAGTGATTATGCCAAAAGTGTCCCTACTCCGGTGTTCCGACTACTCAAGGCAACCTTACCAGGGCCTTATACTTACATTATGGACGCCAGCAAGCAAGTGCCAAAGCTGATGCGCACAAAAAAAGATACTGTTGGGATAAGGGTGCCGGACAATAATATTTGTCAGCGCATAATAAGTGAGTTGGGCAACCCAATAATGAGTACATCGCTTCCAAATGACGGAGATGTAGAGTACTATACCGACCCGGAAGTGATGTTTGACACCTTCGGTAGTCTTGTGGATATAGTGATCGATGGAGGTCCAGGTCATATTATTCCTTCAACAGTAATAGACTGTACCAATGGAAGTCCATCGCTAATTAGGGAAGGCGCCGGCAAATGGGAAGGATTGTTTTGATGGGATTTTTTGATTTATAAATAATAAATATATAGTTATGATTGCGTTTTTGGGTTCGGGGCTGCTCGGCTCCGGTTTTATCAGAGCAATGCTTGCCAAAGGTGAGCAAGTGAAAATCTGGAACAGAACAAAAGAAAAGGCTGAAGATCTGGCACAATACGGTGCAATAGTGTGCGATAGTCCGGCTGAGGCAGTAAAAGATACCGCACGTGTTCATGTTGTGCTTAAAGACGATAAGAGCGTTGATGAGGTATTGGCGTCGTCGGAGGCCGGGCTAATGAAAGGTGCTACCATCATAGATCATACAACGACATCGGTTGAAGGAGCGAAGGAGCGCACCGATAAATGGCAGAAAGCAGGATACACTTACCAGCACGCGCCTGTATTTATGGGGCCTGCCAACTCGCTGGCAAGTACCGGGTATATGCTGGTTTCGGGTAATCAGGGTGTGATTGCATCTATATTGCCGGAACTGGAAAAAATGACCGGTAAGGTACTGAACTATGGAGATGAGCCCGGCAAAGCTGCCGGCATGAAGCTGGCAGGCAATTTGTTTCTTATTGCAATTACTGCAGGGTTATCGGATACACTTGCACTAACCAAGTCGTTGGGCATACCTGTAAGTGATGTTGCGTCGCTATTTGAAGAGTGGAATCCCGGTGCCGTATTGTCTGGTCGATTAAAGAAAATAACAGATGGCAACTTTGATAAACCGACCTGGGAGTTGGATATGGCCCGGAAAGATGCCGGCCTGATGATTGAGGAGGCAAGGGAAAACGGTGCACCATTAGTTGTTATTCCGGCAGTAGCTGCTGAAATGGACAGGTGGATTGCTGACGGTCACGGAAAAAGTGACTGGACAGTTATTGGAAAGAATAATATCTGATTTGGGGGGTAACTACGCACATTCCTTACAAACACCCTGAATAACGGTATTGATACCCGACGCTTTGAAGCCGACGGGCAGTTTTATGGAGGGAGTGTGCGTATGCTCTAAGCAAAACATTTTGTGGCATCGCTCGCAATTGAAGTGTACGTGGCTTTCTGTGTGTGTTTTGTCGGGGCAGTCGTGGGCACACACTGCAAACCTGGTTATACCCTCAAAGTCAAGAATTTTATGGACTATCCCGGACTCTTCAAAGTCTTTCAATACCCTGTAAAGTGTTATCCTGTCGACCTTACTAAAGGTTGATTCCAGCTCTGTATGAGATAGTGCCAGGTCGGTATTGCTCAGCTCGTCTAATACTTTGACTCTGGCCGGCGTAGCCTTTAGCCCCTTTTCTCTAATGTAGTCTGAACTGTTCACGAAGACAAAGATAAAAAATAAACGCAACACTGTTGCATTTAACTAATTTGTGTATATTTGCAACTCAGTTGCGTTTACAGAATTGGCGAAATTATCGAAATATAGTCCCGGAGCAGACAAGGTAGGCATAACAAGCGCGGTTATTTGTGCTGTTCATTGCTTAGTAATACCCGCGGTGTTTGTTGTCAAGTATGCACTTACGGATGGTGTTGCCGGGTCTTTGTCAGAGGTGTGGGGTACAGGATTGCCGGACTGGTGGGAGCTATTGGACTATGTTTTTCTGGCTGTTGGTTTGTTTGCAGTGTTTCATGCAGCCACACATGCTCCGGCGCGAGGAATAAGAATAGCTTTGTGGGTGTTCTGGCTTTGTTTGGCAATTGCGGTGATTTTCGAAGAGCATTTGCATTGGTTGGCATATATAGCATCGGCCGGGTTGGTAACTACCCATTTTTTTAATATACGTATGCATCGTTCGGGAAAGACCTACTTATTCAGATTGCCGTCCACATCATAGTTATTGCCTTGGCATGGAAGTTTGTAACGCCTAAAGTCTTGATTTTTTGTGTTTTAACTAAAAGTCGATATTTTTACGGAATATAGATTTTGGTATTAGATTTTATTGATATTGTATTTTTATATAACTAAAATAAACTTGCAAAATAAGAAGTCAATTACCATTACTTTTGCGGGAACGTAACCCAATATTTTTTAGTTCGTATGCAGACAATACTTGTGGCCGGCGCAGGGAAAACTTCAATATACCTGATTGAATACCTGCTTGGAAATGCTCAGAAGAACAAATGGAAGATAATAGTTGCTGACGGTAACGCACAGGCAATTGAGGATAAAATTAATGGTCACCCATCTGCGGTTGCAGCAGTAATAGATATTACCAGTGAGCAAGAGCGTGGCCCGTTGGTACAACAAGCTGATATTGTGCTTTCTCTCATGCCTCCGCACCTTCATGTCCTGTTGGCAGCAGATTGCTTAAAATATGGTAAGAACCTAATTACGTCTTCGTATATATCCGACGAAATGAAGGCAATGAACGATGCAGCTACAGAAGCGGGGCTGATGTTTATGTGCGAAATGGGTTTGGATCCGGGTATTGACCATATGACTGCCAGTAAGATTATCAACAGTATACACAAGGTTGCCGGTAGGATTACGTCATTCAAATCCTATTGTGGTGGACTGATAGCTCCTGAAAGTGAAGACAACCCGTGGAGATATAAGTTTACCTGGAACCCTCGCAACATTATTACCGCGGGTGCTGCAGGAGCTACTTATCTGCAAAATGGAAAGAAAGTGGTAGTGCCGTATTTGCGCATTTTCGAAAACAATAGAAAGATCAAGATACCCGGTCTAAATGCAATGGCCTATTATCCTAACCGGGATACAATGAAATATTTGCAGACCTACGACGTCCCTGAAGTGAAAAACTTTATGAGGGCAACATTAAGATATCCGGTTTTTTGCAAGGGTTGGCAAGCACTTATTCAGTTAGGGTTGACCGTTCAGACTGATCGTTTTGACACTTCCGGTCTTAGTCGCATAGACTGGATGAAACGTAAGACAAAATGCCCGGACGGTATCACGCTTCAAAAGCATGTGGCTAAGCGGCTCAATGTGATGACGGACGATACGGTGATGGTTATGTTGGAGTGGGCGGGTCTGTTTGAGGATACTTCATTGCCTGTCGGTTTGCTATCGTCTGCTGATATTTTGTTAAGCATATTGTTGCCGAAATGGGAAATGCATGAAGAAGACAAGGATATGGTGGTAATGCAGCACGAGATTGAATACGAACATAAAGGGAAGGTTATATCCCTGACAAGTTCTATGGTATTGAAGGGAGAGGGTGGTGCACGCAGTGCAATGGCCAAGACGGTAGGGTTGCCTATGGGTATATTAGCCGGGTTAGTTTTGAGCGAGAAAATTACGCCCCCTGTGGGAGTAGTAATGCCCACCATGCAATCTGTATATCGTCCGGTACTTAAAGAGTTAGAGGGTCACGGTATAGTGTTTACTGATGAGGTAGAGTAGTGGTTATTGTGAGTTGAAATTGATTGATTTATGAAACCTACTTAATGTATCGTTTCATTTCTCTCTCTACTTCTCTGGACTTTATACTTTCTCTTTTATCGTGTAATTTTTTACCTCTACCCAGTCCGATTTCAACTTTGGCGAAGCCATTTTCATTGATAAAGATGTTCAGCGGGACAATGGTAAAACCTTTTTCTTTTACTTTGTTTTGCCATTTGGTGAGCTCCTTTTTGGTGACAAGTAGCTTTCTGTCTCGGACCGGTGGGTGTCCTGCGTAACCTGCATTTACATACTCAGCGATGTGCAGACTTTTTATCCAAAGTTCACCGTCGCTAAACAGGCAGTAACTATCATTAAAGCTCACCTTCCCATTTCTTATTGACTTTATTTCGGAGCCGGTAAGCACAATTCCTGCTTTAAGTCTGTCCTCAATGGCAAACTCAAATGTAGCGGGTCGGTTTTTAATAAAGACTTTTTCTGTCACTAATTATTTAGATTGGGGTGTTGTTTGCTGGGGTAATTTCGACAGCAATAACACGTATGACGGTAATTATGGCAAAGGTTAACTTACTTCATAAACCACTCTGCAGCCATGCTAAGGCTATTTTTTAAATTGCGACGTTCGGCGATGAAATCCAGGAAGCCATGCTCCAGTAAGAATTCTGAACGTTGGAAGCCAGCAGGTAAGTCTTTCTTGATGGTTTCTTTGATTACCCTTGGGCCTGCAAAGCCAATCAGGGCATTAGGCTCTGCAATATTGATGTCGCCTAACATTGCATAAGAAGCAGTTACGCCACCTGTGGTCGGGTCGGTCATCAGCGAGATATAGGGTAGCTGTGCTTTAGCAAGTCTGGTCAGCTTAGCTGAGGTTTTGGCCATTTGCATCAGAGAAAATGCACTTTCCATCATGCGCGCGCCACCTGATTTTGATATGATAAGTAATGGCAGTTTATTAGCTATCGCGTAGTCTATAGACCGACTGATTTTTTCACCTACAACTGAACCCATAGAGCCTCCGATAAAGTTGAAGTTCATGCAAGCCACAACAAAGCCTATACCGTTCATTGTGCCGGTGCCGACAGTCATTGCGTCTTTAAGGTTAGTAGCTTCTTGCGCGTCCAATATGCGTTTATCATAGGGTTTCATGTCAACGAACCCCAAAAAGTCTTTTGGTGTTATGTTATCAAACAGTACTTCGAAACGGTTGTTGTCGAACAGTATTTCAAAGTATTCGTTTGCATTAATTCTATTATGGTAGTTACATTTATGGCAGACAAATAAGTTGTCGTGAAGTTCTTTGACAGTTGACGTGGCCTTGCACTCAGGGCATTTATGCCACAGTCCATCAGGTGTTTCTTTCTTATCCTTGGTGTTTGTAAGTATGCCTTTTTTATTGCGACGAAACCAGGTTGATGACATAATATTGATATTGTGTTAACAGGGACAAAGATACGTTTATGGGTGAGAAGATAAAATAGTAATTAAAGGGGGATTAATCCTGAAATGAACGTGAAATTAATCTGAAACGCCGCTCTTGTCGACCTGAACTGATCCTTTAGGGTTGATTATCCGGTACCATGTAAAGTCACGATTCGCTTCCATACCATTTCCGTAAAGAATTTCAGTTTTGGTAGTAATGACAACAGGTTTTTCTGTAAAAAATTTCTGGACGCTTTCGTTCCATATTAATTCGTCTGTGTTCAGCTTTTCGCCCTTTTTACTTACAATAACCACGCTATCCCACACGATAAAATCGCCCTGAGCCTCGTAGTACCTTGACGAGTCTGCCGTGAGAATATCTGCCACTTCTCCGCTATCATCAAAGAATTCCATTTTCAGGCCGTGGTTCATATCTATATAGGGTCGTTTTGCCTTGCTATTTCTAACAAAGTCTTCCGCAAAGATTCGCATCTTGACGACGCCTTCCTGACTGTAAAGAAAAGTGACTCCGGTGGCTTTGTCTTCCTGAAAGCTGGGTTGTCCTGTTAGTGCCCTAATCGTTTTAATGTCATTCTTGCATGACGGTAGTAAACAGATAGCCGAAGTAGCTATTGTCAGACAGGTGATAATGTAGCTGATATGTCGTTTACGGGCATGCAATATTGAAGATGATATTTGATAGATTCTTTGAATTGCAGCGACTTTGCTACTATTGCCAAAAAGGTACGTTTATTATTCGTATTTCCGCTTAATAAACCAAAGGTCATTTAGCGACAAACCAATAGTAAAACGCAGGTAGTTGTGACGTGTCAGGCTATTCTCAGTAGTACCCAAAACGCCGGCATCAAGTGCAAAGTGAATTTGAGACAAAGATCGTCTGAACGGAAGACTCAATCCGGCAGTAATTCCGTAATAAGGAATGCTGGTATTATTCAATTCCAGATGACTCGCTCCATAATATCCTCCCAGACGATAGGTGGCCCTCGAAAAGTACTTTTTTAAGCTGGTCGGGTCTGGGCTGTATTCGCCACCAATACTAAACCTATATGCACTTTTTGCAATTCCGGTGTTCATTTGCGCATTTAAGTCGCTTTGGAAGTCGCTCCACTGAGTTACACTATAGTCGATACCAATACTCCATCTGTTACTGCCTGTTAACACAACACCTATGCTGTAAGACATTGGCAATGTCAATTTCCCTTTGGCGTCGGTAATCTGGAACAGGGTGTCTCTTACAAGCGTGTCTTCGAAAGGAAAGGACGAAATCTGGTATTCTGAGAATTGCTGATTTAGCTTCTGACTTGTTGCGAGCGTGGCTCCAAATCGCAATTTATGTGTTGAATCAAGTTTTGCTTCGTATTGAAGTCCGCCTTTCCAGTGCAGCCCACCAACTCTGGTATAACTGGAGAAATCGGAGTAATAAGCACGATTGTTACTGTAACCACCATTACGCGGATCGACGGAAGTTTCCGGGTTTAACCTGTTGCTGTTTCTGATTGTACCAAATAAATAGCCGACGTTAAATCCAAGACTCAGGTTTTTATACCGGTAGCTACCACCCATAAAGGCATCGTTAATACCGCCGTCGCCTGTATAAGATCTCAAGACATCGTCCGGAAGAAGCGGATTTGTGCCGCCTTTTATTGTGTCGGCAAGTGCATAATAGACATGGGAATATGGCTGCAGGCCAAAACTAAGCCCACCTTTTTTGCCAATGGGAATGCCCAGATGCATGTAATTAATTGTGACAGTTCCGGTTTGGTAGGACTCTTTGTTTCCGTTGACTATACCAGTAACAGAGCGTTTTGACGCGGTTGCTCCCACCTCAAACACGGTCCTTTCCAGTGCGGAATATGATGCCGGGTTGCTGATATTTGCCCGATAAGGGTTCGCGTAACCTGATGTAATACCGCCCATTCCCTTAAGAACGGCGTTATTGCCATCTATTAAACTTCCAAGTCCATACTTTGAATAGGGGTCGTTTTCCTGCCCGTTACTCGGAGCGCTTCCGCTTGTAGAAGTCTGACCAAAAACACTTGACCCGATAAGAGCAATAGCAATTGTTAGCAGAGACTTATTCAGGTGTTGGTACATTGTAGTTCAGAATTATATTTAACCCCTTCAGCAATAAGTCAGGGTCAGCAAATATCTTACTTTTAAGTTTGGCAGCAAAGTAAGGCGCATCGCCACCAGTTAATATCACGTTAAAATCAGCGTATCGCTCTTTGTATGCAGTGATCATACCGTCTATTTCAGCTGCCATTCCGTTTACAACGCCACTTTGTATACAGGTGTCTGTATCATAGCCAAGCAATAGCGGTTCATCGTCTAATGTGCCAATTTCAGGAAGCAGGTCAGTAAAGGCGTTTAATGCTTTCAGGCGCATTGCCATACCCATCGAAATAGCACCGCCTCTGAAGGTTTTGGTGCTTTGTATCATATTGTAAGTGATACATGTTCCGAGACTGATTACCAGATTGTTAAGTTCTGGATGATCGCCATAAGCACCATTTACGAGTCCCAGTCTGTCGGGGCCTAGTGTGTCTGCAGAAAGGTAGGCATTGTTGATAGGTGTGTTCGTATGTCCGTCCAGTATAATAGTTCTGGGAAGTTTTGATACTAACAGGTCTTCAAACTCGCTGCTATGCTTAACGACAGAGCATAATATTGCTTTTTGGGGCTTATGGGTTTCGAGGATATCTGTCAGTTGCTCTAAAGCAGTATTTTCAGAAATGCTTATTTGTTTTTCGAGCTTGTTGTCAGAAAACAACGCTGCTTTGATATTAGTATTACCCCAATCGATACAGAGATTCAGAGACATTTATAGAAAAGTTTAGTTGAAAGGTTGCCAAAGTAATAAAAAAATGCGCTCGCAACGTAAAATTAAGGATAATTATATACAAATTCAACCGACAGAAAAAGATATTCAGAACAAGGTGTGGCTATAGGCATGAAAGTAGTATCTCACATGCCGAGGCGACTTCCTCGTTTGTGATGGTTAGCGGAGGTGCAATGCGAATACAGTTGGAAGCAAACAAAAACCAATCTGAAAACAGGCGCTTGTCGAGTGCTTTCTGCAATGTAGTGGTTACTTCCTCAAAGCTACCCAACTCTACAGCTAGCAGCAACCCCTTGCTTCGCACCGCCTTGATAGCCGGATGTACTAACAGACTATGAAATACCTGTTCTTTTTCTGTTACCGATGCGATGAGATTTTCTCTAAGTAACACTTGCATACCTGCCATGCCTGCTGCACAGCACACCGGGTGTCCGCCAAAGGTGGTTATGTGGCCCAGTACCGGTTGGTCGGTCAGGGTATTCATAAGTTCGTGCGACGAAATGAATGCACCCAATGGCATGCCTCCACCCAAGGCTTTTCCGAGTAGTAAGATGTCGGGAATGATGCCGTAATGCTCAAAACCCCACAGCGTGCCAGTACGACCGAAACCACATTGTATCTCATCAAATATTAGTAGCGCACCCACTTCGGTACAGCGCTCTCTTAGTCGGCGTAGCCAGCTTACATCCGGTGTTATAACCCCAGCTTCTGCCTGGATGGTTTCTATAATGACGCACGATGTCTGTGGACCAATAGCTTGTATCATTTCTTCGCTATTGTAGTCGTAATGCCAAACTCCGGGCAGCAATGGCCGGAATGCATTGCGCCAATACTCATCACCCATCACACTAAGGGCTCCAAGGGAGCTGCCATGGTAGCTATTGTTGCAGGCAATTACGTCTGTTCGGCCGGTAGCACGCCTTGCCAACTTTAGCGCGCCCTCGGTGGCTTCGGTTCCGGAGTTGGTGAAGTAAACACAGTTTAGCGAGTCGGGCAGGTGCTGTGTCAGTAGGGTAGCATACTGCACCTGCGGGCTTTGTATCAGCTCTCCGTACACCATTATGTGCAGGTAATCGTCTGCCTGTTTTTTGATGGCCGCAACAACATCGGGGTGCTTGTGGCCTATGTTGCAGACGCTAATGCCGCCGATTAAGTCCAAGTACTTTTTTCCTTTACTATCAAACAGGTAGTTTCCTGCTGCTGATGTTATTTCTAATCCCACGGGGGCAGGAGATGTTTGGGCAACGTGTCGAAGAAATAGTTGGCGGTTGTTCATTTTATGTAATGTGTATATCGTGAAGTGTGGTTTCTATAAACAGCTTACTATATCTCTAATATGTTCACCGGTGTCAGGTTCATCTCACTTGCTCTGGCTAATAGCAGGTCGTAGGCTGCTTCCCGGTCGTTGGGGATAACGCCATCGAGTATCGCTTCGCGAATGGTTGTTTTCAGGACACCCACTTCCCGTGACGGCTCGAGGTTAAATACATGCATTATCTCGTCTCCTGATATCGGAGGCTGCCAATTGCGTATTTTGTCGTTTTGCTCTACTTCTTTCAGTCGTTGTTTTACCAGCTCGAAGTTTTCCAGATAACGGCGCACTTTCATCCTGTTCTTAGAAGTGATATCGCTTTCGCACAATATCATCAGGTCTTCGAGGTCGTCACCGGCATCAAACAGCAGGCGGCGCATAGCAGAGTCGGTAATGTCTTCTTTGGTGAGGCTGATGGGTCGAAGGTGCAGTGCTACCAACTTCGCGACATATTTCATTTTGTCGTTTTGTGGCAGTTTCAGCTGCCTGAATATTTTTGGTGTCATTCTTTCACCAACTGCTTCATGCCCGTGAAATGTCCAGCCATGGTTTTCCTCAAACCGCTTGGTGGCAGGTTTGCCAATGTCGTGCAGCAGGGCAGCCCAGCGGAGCCAAAGGTTGTCGCTTTTGGCAGCAGTATTGTCTATCACTTGTAGGGTATGATAGAAATTGTCTTTGTGTCCTTTTCCTTCTATTATTTCCACCCCGGCAAGTGCAGTCATTTGCGGGAAGAACTTATCGAGCAAGCCACTTTTATACAGCAGGTCAAGCCCAACCGATGGCTTAGGGGTTGCCATTATCTTATTGAGCTCGTCGGTGGTTCGTTCCTGTGATATGATTTTCAGCCGGTCCTTATTTCTTCTGATAGCCTCAAATATATCCGGCTGTATGTTGAAGCCAAGTTGTGTTGCGAAACGGATGCAACGCATCATACGCAGCGGATCATCCGAAAATGTTGTGTCGGGTTCGCGAGGGGTACGGATAATTTTGCTTTCAAGGTCTTCCATGCCGCCAAATGGGTCGTTGAGCTTGCCGTAATCATCTTTGTTGAGACTTATGGCAAGGGCATTTATGGTAAAGTCTCGACGCAACTGATCATCCTGTATGGTGCCGGGAGCGACCTCCGGTTTGCGAGAATCTGATGAATAAGACTCTTTTCTGGCTCCGACAAACTCCACGTCCAGCCCCTCAACACAAAACTGCGCGGTACCGAAATTCTTAAAAAAGTGAACCGCCGGAGTTCCCGGTATGCGGGCTGAAACGGCATGTGCCAGGGCAATGCCATCGCCGGTACATACTATGTCCACATCTTTGGTAGGGCGGTCCAGTAGCTTGTCTCTCACGAAACCACCTATCAGGTAACATTTTACATTCAGCTCCGCTGCAGCATCACTGATGGTCTGAAACAACTTCAACTCCTCTATCGAACAAACAATATCCATATTCGATACAAAGCTAAAACAATGTGGGAATGTGGCAATTCGATAATTTGACAATTCGATAATGAGGCGATTGGGCAATTTGATAATTTGGTAATTGGGAAATGAGGCAATGAGGTGCCGTTTTGATACTAATTTAATGGTAACTGTGTTTTTTGAAGTTCGGCGTGAGAATAATTGCGGTAGAGTATAGTAAGTACAAAAGCAAAAAAGCGGTTGAGCAATGCCCAACCGCTTGGTATTCTAAATCGTCTTTCTGCTTATATCAGACTTACACTTCTGTTTACAAACTCTGTAAGGTCTGCACCGGTAAGCAACCCTTGCGACAGCATCGCCAGGTCAAAAGCTTGTTTTGCCAGTTTGCCTTGTTCTGCATCTTTGGCTTCAAGTATTTTGCTCACTAATTTGTGGTTGCTGTTAATAGAGACATTATAATTGTCCGGTAATGCGCCATAGAAGTTCATACCTCCACCGCCGCCCATGGCAGCCATATCTTTCATTCTACGCATGAACTCATCCATAGTTACAGATACCGGCAATTCATCAGGGCCCATTGCCTCAACTTTTACCGTCATGTTTGGCTTGCTGATAGCTTTCTCAAATATTTCCTTCACTTTAGTTGTCTGCTCTTCGTTCAGTACAGACTCTATTTTTTCGTCTTTTTCTATCAGCTTTTCTACTACGTCGGCATCTACACGTTTTAGTGCTTTTTTTTTCGAGCACGTCCCGAAGCTTCTGTTTATCACGAGTAAGGTCAGTAAGGTTAGCTAAAATACTGTGAAGCTTAATATTTCCCTCCTCTAAGTGCCTCAATTTCCGGAGCTCCTGCACCCCCGACCAGCCATATTTTTTTTCAATTATAAAACGTAGTTCCGACATAATTCTGATACAGCAACCAGCCTACGACTACTTGAGCGAAAATATGTTCTGCGCTCCTTTAAATTTGTTCCTGTTCATAAAGTTATTTTCATTTTTTTTAATGTACCAATAGTGTCTCGATTTTTGAAATTTACAACTGTTCGGATTTGTGTAGGGGAGACGTCATCCGGATGCTATGAATTGATTGGGGTTTGACACAAGAATATTGATTGTTTTTTGGGGAAATGCGTTGTACTATCGATAGCCATACTTTTCCTGAAAAATGATAATTCTGTGTTTTTTATTTGAAAATGTAAACTGAATTAATTTAAAGGCTATTGTTCTGTAATCCGGTAATTGTTGATATTGATTAATCAGCGAGAAGGTTTTGATTTTTGCATTATGTTAACGAAGCTTTTGCATGTAAATAAAAACTCATTAGCTCTTTTTATTTCTGAAAAAAAGAGTGAATATTGTATAATAAATTTCAAAAACATCTATTGTTATGAATCATTACTTACACACAAAATTGTCAGGTCCCGAATTTAGTAGTCCTAGTCCTGTTTTTTACGGATTGCGAACTAAGGTTTGTAACTTCCTTCACGGGGTGGCATTTATTGCGTTAGCGATTTTTTTTGTTGGAATGTCTAATGTGGCGTTTGCAGCCCCGAATATTACCGGAACATTGCAGGTGTGTGTTGGAAACACAACGACATTAACGGGAACGCCTACCGGAGGTACTTGGACAAGTGATGACACTTCTGTGGCAACGATAGATGAGAGTTCAGGGTTAGTAACGGGGGTGGCAAATGGTACAGTTATCATTAGTTATGTTGAGTCTGGTATTACCTATACGGATACATTAACGG
>JAUHYD010000039.1 GCA_030426665.1 Bacteroidia bacterium
GTCAGACCAATAATATTAGCAACCGGAGCTCGTAAGTTATGCGACACTATGTATGAAAACTGTTCAAGGTCCTTATTCCTCTGAACCATATCTGCAATCATTTTTATCCGTTCTGTTTCCGCTTGCTTTTGCTCTGTTATATCCATTGATATTCCAAGCATCGCCTTTTGGTCATGGCCTACAGGGTTGTAGGGGACTTTAGTAGAATAGAACACTCGTTCTCTGCCTTTGTAATCAGTAAATATTAGTTCAGAGACTATTTTCTTTTTACCGGATCTAATAACCCGACGTGCTTCATCAATAAAATATTTAGGAGAATTATGCCCCGGAAGTATTTCATTAATTACTTTGCCGACTAACTGACTGGGAAGCATTCCATATAGTTCCGCAAAGCTTTTATTAGCAAATACAAATCTCCCGCTTGCATCCATTGCAAAAATGGATTGCGGGATAAGGTCTACAATAAGTCGCAGGTTAGTTTGTGACTTTCGGGTTGCAGCTTCAGCCTCTTTAATATCCGTAACGTCATGAGTCACCCCATATAGCCCAATCGGAACACCTTTGTCATTAAACTCAAAATGAGATTGGGAAAACACATGCCGTGTCTGTCCGTCAGGGCGGACTATACGATGATGCATCGCTGTACTCTTAAGCGTATCCTGCCCTTCCTTGGTAATTTTCATTACATAATTGAGGTCATCAGGATGTATAAATGAAACCCATGACTCATACGACTGTATATTGTCATCAGGACGAAGCCCGTATATCCGGCAGGCCTCCTCTGACCAAACAGCACCCCCCGTTGCAAAATTCAGCTCCCAACTGCCGAGGTGCGCTATCTTCTGTGCCTGATTTAAGCGTTGCTCATTATGTTTCAGCCTGTCTTCAATAACTTTTCGCTGACGCTCCTTATCAAACACGTCTAACGCAAATGATATGTCTCCGGCAGCTTCACTAAGCAAGGCAACTTCTTCACTGTCAAACATATTTGGTGCTGCAGAAAATAAGCTCAATACGTACCGAACTTCTTCTTGTTCTTTAATTGGAAGAAATATGGCAGACTTGAATGCTCTTGTAAACGCATACTTAGCCCAAAAGTCCTGTTCTGGCTCATTATCATAATCATTAATAACGTAGCACTTCCCATGCTGTAGTATCCGGGCAATAGGGCTACGCGTGCCATATGCTAACCCGCTTAGCTTTTTAATGTCGGCAGGAGGGGCATTGTTTTGGGCAACAAGGTTCAACATGCTATTTTCCCTATCCAGCTTGTCAATGCATGCCAACTCAAATTTCCCAATATCTACTGCAATACGACATGCTTCGTCAAACAGGGTGCGCTCATCAGTTACATGGACGATGGTCTGATTTATTTGGCTGATAAACGCATACATTCGGTTGGCATCTTCAAGCCGGGCCTCTGCTACTTTGCTTCGGGTTATGTCATGGGCGAAACACGCTGTACCGATAACTGCTTCTCCCTGCTGTATCGGATAAAATGACATCTCTGACCATCGCTCATACGGAGGAGGGGAATACTCTACTTCCATAAATGCCTCGCCTGCAAACGCCCGGTTATAGTACTCCTTGTATTTAGCCTGCTGTTCTTTACCAAAGCCGGTATCAAGAACATCATCTCCGCTACTCAGTGACTTGCCGATTAACTGTTTTATCATTCCGAGAAAAGAACTGTTTGCCGTAATAATTTTGTAATCCCGGTCTACACTCCACATTAAGTCCTTTGTATTATTGATAAGTGCATGCAGGTTGTAGTGGTCGAACTCAATTTTATTCTTACTTTTTATCTCCTCCGTAATATTTCGCTCTATGATGAATACACCTGAAACAGCACCGCTACTGTTGTAAATTGGCTTCATGAGCGTACGGAAGTGAACTTTCTGGTTATCGGCTGTATCAAAAATAACCTCTGTTTGTCGACGCTGCCCTGTGAGCACTTCCATATATAAGCCACGAAGCAACTCAACTCTGTTTGGAAATGTATACTCTAAAATTGACTTTCCTTTTTGTAACTCTTTACGGAGATACTTCCTGCTGGTATCGCTTGCCATTTTGTTGAAAGAGATAATATTCAATGCCTTGTCAACAGTAATGAAAATTTCGTCCGTATGATCAATGAGCGTTTGTATGCCATCGTAAGCGTTCTTAAGCAATACTTCTGACTTAGTGCGTAATTCTTCTTTCTTATGCACATCAAGTACAAATGATATATCTCTCACAACTTCTTCAAGAAGTTGAGTTTCAGCATCGTCAAAAAAATCAGTTTCAAGCGTATAGATATTCAAAGTGCTAACAATCTCTCCTGACTGTCGGATAGGCAGGACAATAAATGCACCAATATTCCTTGCTGTTGCATACGCTTTCCATTTCTCATCTTTTAACTCTTTCTGGGTATTATTGCACACATAGTAACTATCCGTCTTTATTACGGTGTCCTGAGGATCACCCCGTTCATATGTCGCATTGAACAAATTAACATCCTCTGCCAATAGTCCGTTTTGCTCAATAAGCTGGACTCTGTTGTTTTGTATATCTATATAACCAATCCATGCCGCATGAAAGTGACCTACCTCTACTGCGACACGGCACACTTCCTTAAATATAACTTGTGGCTTCCTAATATGAATAATCGCATGGTTTACGTTGCTAATGAACGAATAGAGATGATTAACATGCCTTATTTTTTCTTCTGCTTTCGCTTTCTCTGCTTTAATCTCTTTTTCGTATAATGCACGATTTATTTTTACCGGCAGAGAAACCAACGTGTCGTTCAGCACATAATCAGTAATACCCTTCTTAATCAGTTCTACCGCATTTTCTTCACTAATTACACCGGATATTATGATAAATGGAATCTCAGGTGATAGCTCTTCTTTTATCGAGTATGCTTCATCACCATTAAATGATGGAAGGCTATAGTCTGCAAGTATGATGTCCGGCAGAAATGTTGTCAGTGCATCAGTATAGCTTTTTCTATCCTCTACGGTACATAGGGAAAAAGCCATGTTGCCTTTTCTTAATGTTTGCTGAATTAACCTCAGAACGGTCTGATTGTCTTCAACAAACAATATTTTTATTTCATTGTTCATGTGATGGATTCAGCACGCTTTTAGTACTTGCGGACCAGCTGGTAGCTATAAATATACTCAATAATACTGTTAAAAACTAGATTGTTGTTTGCCTATCATCGTATCAATACATTATGTTTTGTGGCAAATAGGGTTAAGGTAACCTATGGTTTACCGGCACTTTGAGTGCCTTATAAGATTGTTACCATCTTCACCTTTTGGTTTTTCAGGAATTTGGAAATTTGAGTCAAGATGCCAAATGCTGCGAAGACAGCGCACTTAAAGATTGTTTTTTGCCGTGAAAGACTTAATGTATGATGGCATGGCAAATAAGAATTAATATTAGAATCTATACCTTCCTCCTTTAGTGCTGCCTATAAGCAGGGATAGTACATCCTCGTATAGATAACTATGTCTCTTCTGCCCTGTGCCACAGCAAAGGTATGTTTGTCCGTCAGTGTCGTCAAGTTCTGCACTCCGTTACCACTGTGCTTGCATGTTGAGGCAAAATAATCTCCACACTCGTACAGTCATTAACTGCAATCTCCTTTGAGGTTGTATTTTTTTGCCTCAAACCTTGC
>JAUHYD010000001.1 GCA_030426665.1 Bacteroidia bacterium
CGATATTTACACCCGTACCACCCGCACAATAACTACCGCCACCCGTTACACTGTGTACAACAGGAAGACTGCTCGCATTAACAATTGCGCTGCCACTCATCGTTGCTGCGCACGTAGTGGCTGGGTTGTAGGCAAGTACTGTATAAGTACCGCCGGCTGTCTGACTGCCGAAGTTCAGGGATAATCCCGTACCGGTCATCATGCTGCCGATGGCAACACTGCCATTGTACAACTGATAGGCTATACCTGACTGAGAGCCATTCAAACCAACCAATACGCCTGTACCGCCCGTGCAATAGCTTCCGCCACCGGTTACATTATAAGTAGTTGGCAGGTTGTTTACGGATACCATTTTGCTGCCGCTCATCGTTGTGCTGCAACCCGATACGCCGCCGGTACCAATCACCTGGTACGTACCTGCTGTCGTTTGTAAACCGAAGTCTAAACCTGCTCCTGTGCCTGCCATTGGGCTGCCTACTGCCAAGGAACCATTGTACAACTGATAGTTGACACCGGCATTGGAACCACTCAGGCCAAGGCTTACACCTTCACCACCGGAGCAATACGCACCGCCACCGGTTACATTGTAACTCATCGGTGCAGCATTAGTGCTTACTGTGGCACTACCACTCATTGTGTTTTCACAACCTGTAGTAGCATTTATTCCTTTTACAAAAAAGTTACCGTTAGCAGTAATTGAAGAGTAGCTTATCGCACTACCGGTACCAGCCTCAGGAACTCCCACAGCTGTCAAACCGTTATACAGTTGATAATTTACACCAACCTGCGAACTATTAACCCCAATTGATACACCACCTGTACCGGCACAATAGTCACCACCACCTGTTACTGTGTACGCAGTTGGAACCGCATTTACAACAACATTTGCAGAACCCGACATGTTACGAGTACATGATGAAGATGTATTTGTCGCCATTACAGTATAAGTACCAGCCGCTGTCGCCATGCCAAAGCTCAAAGCAGCACCTGTTCCTGCCATTGGAGCACCTACTGCGCCAGCACCGTTATATAATTGATAATTTACTCCTGTTTGAGAACCAGTCAGGTTAACTGCAACACCGGCACCACCGCTACAGAAATTACCACCACCGGTAACTCCGTAAATAGAAGGTAGTGCATCAATTGTGATAATTGCAGAACCTGTCATCATACGAGTACAAAGCGTCGTGCTATTAGTTGCCATTACTTTATAAGTACCGGCCGCTGTCTGATTACCGAAGCTAAGTGCACCGCCTGTTCCAAGAACAACCGCACCAACCGGCATACTACCGTTGTATAACTGATATTCAACTCCTGATGTGGAACCTGTCAAGCCCACGGTAATGCCCGTACCACCTGCACAATAATTTGTTCCTGAATAAGTAACAGTATAAAGTGTCGGCAACGCATTAATTGAAACGGTTGCACTACTTGCCATATCTGCCTCACAACCTGTAACCGCATTTACCGCATGAACTGTATAAGTACCTGCCGGCGCAATAGAGCCGAAGCTAACAGCACCACCGGTACCCGCTACTACACTCGCCAAAGTTCCACCTTGATATAAACGATAATTAACTCCCGAGGTTGATGAACTCATTCCTATAGCAACACCCGTACCACCTTCGCAATATTCGCCACCACCGGTAAGCGCATAAGACGTTGGTAATGGGTTGATACCGATTGAAGCACTTCCACTCATATTATTTGTACAACCAGTAGATGTAATAATTGCAAACACCGTATATGTACCTGCCAAAGTCTGATTTCCGAAACTAATAGGAGAACCTGTACCTGACATTGCTGTACCAACAAGTGTTGCACCATGATATAATGTATAACTAGCTCCTATAGTAGAACCACCAACACCAATCGCAGCACCTGTATCGCCAAGGCAATAGTTACCTCCACCAATTACCGGATATATTGTAGGCAATGCATTAACCACAACTGTAGCAGAACCCGACATGGACCCGGAACAACCTGTCGTTAAGTTGGTCGCAATTACAGTATATATACCTGCTTCAGTCTGAAGACCGAAATTAAGGCTACTACCTGTACCTCCAACCGGACCACCAACAGCTACACCGGAACGGTATAATTGATAGTTAACACCTGTTTGAGAACCTGATAATGTAACGGTAAGACCAACACCACCTACACAATAACTACCACCACCACTCATTGAATATGCCGTTGGATTTGCGTTTATTGTAATAGTAGCAGAACCGGACATATTAGAAACACAACCGTTACCATTTTCTGCCGACACCGTATAAGTACCTGAAGCTGAAATCGGTCCGGATGTAAGTGCTGCTCCCGTTCCGGACATTGTGCCTACTGCACTTGTTCCCTGATACAATGTATAGGTTACGCCTGCGGTAGAACCATTAAGCGTTACTTCTACTCCTGAACCACCCGAACAGAAAGAACCACCACCACCAACAGTAAATACCGGAGGTGTTGCATGTACAATTACTGTCGCGCTGCCGCTCATTGATGCAGTACAACCGTTACTGTTTGTTGCCATTACAGAATAAGAACCTGTAGTAGCAATAGCTCCAAAACTTATTGAAGAACCAGTACCCGTTACCGGTGAACCAACCGTTGAAGCACCGTTGTATAACTGATAGCTCACACCTGCCTCAGAAGACGCAAGACCTACATCAACGCCTGCATCACCTGCACACAAAGTACCACCACCAGTTACCGTCTGTGCGGTTGGCGTTGCGTTTATTCCAATAGTTACTGTACCAGACATATCGTTGGTACAACCCGTAGAAGAATTTTCAGCAGAAACTGAATACGTTCCGGCTGCTGTCATATATCCGAAGCTTACAGTGCTATTTGCACCTGCAACTGATGTTACTAAAGAAGAACCATTATATAAATGATACAATGTCCCGGCAGCACCATAAGTACAGGTAACCAAACTACCCGATCCACCGTCACAATAATTACCACCACCGCCTACTGAGTAAGCAGTTGGTAATGAGTTAACACTAACCGACGAACTACCAGACATTGACACCTGACATCCGGCGCCGGCACCAGGGTTTGCAATGGCAGTATAACTACCAGCTACAGTCTGCAAGCCAAAAGACATTGGCGTTCCTGTACCGGTAATAAGACCTCCTACCGGAACCGCACCACGATATAGTTGATAACTAACACCTGCGTTAGTACCACTAATTGTAACGTCAGAACCAGTACCGCCTGCACAATATGCACCTCCACCTGTCATTGTATATACAGAAGGAACAGCCGAAATAATTACCGGAGTATAACCCGTCATATCCACGTCACATCCGCTGCTACCATTTGAAGCAGAAACCGTATATGTACCAACAACAGACTGTAGCCCGAAGTCAAGCGCTGAACCTGTACCGGCGATAGGCGAACCTACTGCTGTACCGTCTCTATAAAGTTGGTAATCATTACCGGTAGTTGATCCGGCAAGACCCATTGCCACACCCGGACCACCAGTACAATAACTACCACCACCGGTCATCGCAAAAATTTCAGATGCCGAGTTAACGGTAATTGTTGCCGTATTTGATGATGTAGGGTTAGAAACGCAACCTATATCATTTGAAATACTATTAATAGTTACGACTGTGCTTCCACTTGCCGTCAGCAAAGAACCAGGCACCGTAAATGTACCGCTCGTTGGCCCCATGATGATAACAGCCGATACACTTGTAGCGGTATTTGCACCACTTAAACTATATACAACATCGTACGTACCGGTCCCCAAAGATGTACTGTTTACGGTTACCGTAGATGGCAAATAGGCACAAACTGTTGATGCAGATGTACCCGTGAAGTTGCTGATATCCGGACCATCGCCAACCTCAAACGAAGCGGTATTACTACTTGTTACCGGCGTAAGGCACACATCATATTTTATTCCGGTAATGGTCACGGTTGTCGTACCATTAGAAGTTAACAATGATGATGGGATACTGAAAGTACCACTACCACCTGTCATCGTAAGCGTCGTAGAATTACCTGTCGATGAATTTGCTCCACTTAAATCGTAGAATATTCTAAACGTGTCAACACCCAATGAAGTTGAGTTAACTGTTACTACAGAACCGGAACCGGAACAAGAATTTGTAGCCGTAGGTGAAGTAAAGTCTGACACTACCGGCGAATAATAACGAACGGTAGAAACTACATTGGTTGTACTGATATCTGAGCTACAAGCCAATTTAGCTCTGTAGTACATAGTACCTACCGAAGTTATGTCCGGTGTTTGATAAGAAGAATTCGTTGCACCTGCAATAGCAGAGAAACCAGAGGAAGGACTAGATGATGACTCCCACTGATAAGTAATGCCATTTGCTATTGTTCCTCCGACATTATATAAATTACCTCTGAATAATGAACAGGAGTTTGATGGACCTACACTGATAGCACCAGCTTCCGGTGCTCCGGAGCATGTTGCCGGTCCGCCACCATTAATATAAACAGAATAGTCCCGAACCTCACCATAAGTAATAGCACTTGTCGGACAAGGGTTCATTGAAGGATAAGTGCCATTACCACAACAGTTGTAGTTACCGGTGATACGCATACGGAATGTTCCGGTAGGGGCACCAGAAGGTATTGTCAAAGTAACTGGTACATTCGTAGAAGGAAAATCATAACCACGTCCACCTACCGTTTCATCACTGGTAAAAGAACCGTCATTGTTGAAGTCTATCCAAACCTGACAACCCATTGAATAGTAATACGACCCTCCGGTATTTACAGTTGCAGTATATGATGTAGCTGCATTGAGCGTACAAATGTAAGATGCTGTCAAATTAGAATACCCGGTACCATTACATGCAGATGCATCTGATATAGAACCTGACTCTCCGGTCAAACTCGCAATCCTCATCCACATTGAATACGAGGAACAAGCTGAAGACGCTGAGCTGAAAGTAGGGGTACAACTGGACGCCGCAGGCGTACCGACAAATGTTACGGAAACCGGCGATGAAGCTACCGGATCTGTAGAACCGCAAGTTACCATACAACGGAAGTCCATGTCTTCAGACAAACCCGATGCAGTATAAGTGCTATGGATACCGTCCGGAATATTAACCCAAGTGGTTCCTCCGTCATTAGACGACTGCCACTGATAAAACATGTTACCACCGGTAGAAGCACCGGACAAACTAAGAGCAAAATTCGTAGATCCTCCACCTGTTGACGGAGATACAGTGGCGCTTCCGGCTGTTGCCCCACCGGTACACTCGGTAGCATGAGCAGAACCAGACACAGGAACAGTTACCGCAGAGGTTAACCCGCCGCCGGTAATAGATAACGCAGTAGATGCTGCGCCCGGCGCACTCGGAGTAAACTGAACATAGATATTTCCTGCTGCATCGCCTCCGGAATTAGTAAGCGTTGCAGAACTACCCCATGTTGTACCATCGGTCGATACTAAAAAGTTACTGGAAGGAGAAGTGATTGTCAAATCAGCAGAAAGGTTTATACCTGTAATGTGCGTATAACCCAACGGCACAGACACTTCATCAACTAATGCTGCATCACCCATATCAATAGTCGCAGGAATAGCTTCTGCACTTGGAGGAGGAATATACTCCCATGTATATATTGTACCAGATGAAGGAGAAGAATTAATACTAGAGTAATAAGAAGTTGAAGGGGATGATGCTGTTGTGGAAGTCAGCGTATAATAATCCGACGTACTGTTTGATATTCCTATTGTAGCAGTTCTGCTTGAAAAGGACAGCGGACCGTACAAGAATTGAATCTTATTCGAAGTTTCATATAGCTTCACTTGGAACGTTCCATCAGACCCTGAACCAAGAGGTCTCCACCCGGAAGAGTTGCGTCCCCACTGGAAAGTGAAAACCCTATTAGGAGCACTACCCGTAGTTATATAATAACATTGCCTGCCGGAACCCGTCAAGTCATCCCAAAAAGGCATCAAACAACCAACAGCACTGTTTGGCAAATTAGAAATAGAGGAATTGCTATACGCACTATTACTGGCAGAATTAGCCATCCTTATCCAGCCATTCGAACAAACAGTTACTTGCGTAGTCGAGGCACCGCAATAAGAAAAACTAAAACCAATACTGACCGTCATTCTTGAGTCATCACCACTAATTGAAGTAGTAGTAGTGACACCCGATGTCCCGGAAATATCGGTGTAAGTACCCGAGGACCTCGTATACGAATAATCCTCCGCATTCTGAGCGTTGATAGTCATGCTAACACAACATAGCAGCAATAGTAAATAGATTTTTCTCATATTCATTGTTTTGACGTTACTTATATTTTATCACTCATTAATTATTCAATATTGGCTCCATATGGTCGCACTGTTGCGTAAATTATTCATATGGACTTAAGTAGCTATTCGCTATACTTCTACACCGGCTGTCAAATCACCCCTAAAACTCATACAGACAATACTTTAGAGGATTTTCAGGTTACATACCAGTCTCAGAATTTCTATAACTAAAGAATAAAAAAACGTAAACTAATATTTTCTAACCGACTACTAAAATACTTGCTTTATTTAACTTTAACAAAAAAAATAGTTAATAAATTTTTCAGATTGTTGAATTTCAACGTTTTAATCTTGCTAATTAATCCCAAAAAAATATAAACATTTGACTAAAAATGAATGTTTAACTGAAAGCTAATCAAATATTTCAGGTGCGATTGTGGGTATCCTTTGGTGGAGTCAATTACGCAAAATTTCTTAAAGAAACTTGTGAGATAGCCTGACAGGTAGGGAACGAAATTTTCGAGAAATAAATGCTCAATATCAGATCAAAAAGTCAATTAATTAAAACGACCACTTTCGTACGAAAGTGGTCGTCAATAATTATACATAAGAAAGGTTTCTATTAGTGTAATTTCCTACCTGCAAGCACCTTGCCTCCCGTAGGAACTGGTTTCATGCCGGCACCAGCCTGACTTCTGCGAATCACCAATTTCGCCTCGCCTGCACTGCCGCAACCATCGCACTGAGCTTTAAATATCTTATTGTCATACTTAATGTCCGTAACCCCATTGTACCAGTTAGTACCCTGTAACATAAAGTGCTCATTTTCATAAACAGCAGCAAACACAAAAGAATTTTGTGGCGCATCAAAACTAATGTACAGGCTATCTCCCTTCACGCGCTCACATACACCGGGCGTATACGCAGGGATAGTAAATTCTGTAACCTGCTGAGAGTTGTCATACATTACAGTACCGGACTTGATAGCACTACCACCGGCACTCGCCGTGTTTCTAAGAATTATCGTTTTGTCGAGATAAAACTGAATCTTTCTAAGGTCTGCCCTATCCTGATCCAGACGATATTTCATATTTTTTGAAAACGGAATGTAATCGGAGGGATTAACTTCCGCAGTAGCAGAATCTTTCGTATATACCTTGTTACTGCAAGATGAAGCCATCATAACAAACAACACAGGAACCAGAATGAGTACTATTTTCTTCATGAAATCGATATTTAGATTTTTTAAAGTTTTTTATTGTCCGACAGGCTTTAAGGATTGCTATATTACTAATACTTTTTGAGATTTTATATTTTTTAGGGAAAAATTATTCCAAACAACCTGATTTCGAAGAAGAAAGCACAAATATTGTTGCCGATATTATTAACTCAGTTATATAAAACGTGTTCGGATTAGAAAAAGGGAAGCCCGTATATCGTCAATACTATCATTTTAACACTTACAAATTTTGTCACGAAGAGGCTATTGGCAATCAACGATTCCAAAAGAAACTGCCACTTTACAAATAAGCTAATCCGCGTAGTCAATTTTGCGTATTAACATTATTCTACAGCAACTATCTTTATCTTTATGCCATCACAATAACTATAGTAGCAACCCAAAGCGATTTTTATATGTATATTCATTTGCCTTATGAAACTGGAAGATGCAATTAAATCTAACCGCTTTACCGATGAACGGAACAAAGCTGCCATCAACCTGTTATATACCTCATATTGGCTGAAAAGCAGTCTGAGTATCGGCCTTAAGGAGCTTGGCCTTACACTGGAACAACACAATGTATTGCGCATTCTTAAAGGGTCTTATCCCAATGCAATGTGTGTAAAAGATATTGCTTCCCGAATCGTAGAAAAGAATTCTAATGTACCTCGGATAATCGATCGTCTTGTAGCAAAAAAATGGGTTAACCGGAAGCAGTCAAAACAAGACAAACGAGAAACCTTGATTTCGCTTACAGACGCCGGAATAAATATCATCGAATTAGCAAAGGACTATGTCGATAACTCTAATAGGCGAACCATCAACCTGTCTGATGAAGAAGCACAGACGCTTAATGCACTGCTCGAAAAAACAAGAACTACCCCTGAGTCAGACTAACCTGATAACCAGCCCCTCAAAAATATCTTGTAAGATGTAAAAGTGAATACGTACATTTGCTGCTGCAACGGTTTCCGCCTTGGCGGAATTAAAAGGGAATCAGGTGAAAATCCTGAACATTTCCCGATGCTGTTAGCTCCTATACAGTTTTTTGCATCCTGTATTGCCACTGTTCAAATTTAGCTTGAATGGGAAGGCCGCAAAAAACGGAGTAAGTCAGAAGACCTGCCTTTGCATGCCGGAAGAATCCGGTACTTATCGCTGCTTTCGGGAACAAAAGCACAGATAAGACAAGGGCAATAGTACATGCCTTTATCTTCATCTGATTTTCACCCTTAGCTGCATTAAAATTGTTTTTTAAAAACCAATTTCAATATGCGCAAAGTAACAATCATGCTGGCCTCAATTCTATTGGGCGCTGTAGCATCAAAGGCACAAACGGTAGCCTCGTTCGAATCGTTAAGTCTGGCACATGCGGACACGTTTTACACCAACTACACAGCCTCCGGAACCGATGTAGGTTTTGACGACGGGCTTGTACATTTCCCATGTGTCTATGACACTTCATGGGGTGGGTATTGGGAACAAGGCTTCGCCTACTCAAACATGACAGATAGTGTAACAAGCGGTTATACAAACGACTATTCAGCAAAACCGGCAACCGGATACGGAGGGTCAGAAAAGTATGCAGTTTCTTACTGCTATAATCCCACAACCTTTGAAAATACTACTAAAGTTCACCTGACCGGAACTGCCATTGGGCACCCGGTTAAAGGCTTCTATGTGACAAACAGCACGTATGCTTTCAACAGCATGAGAGACGGTGACGCATTTGCAAAGAAATTCTACAGCGGCGACTGGTTTAAGTTGATGGTGAAAGGTTTCTACGAAGGAAGTCTGAAATCAGATAGTGTACAGTTCTATCTTGCAAATTTTCTTCAACCCGATTCTAATGACAACTACATTGTAAATACATGGGAGTGGGTAAACCTTGAACCGCTGGGCAAAGTAGACAGTCTTGTATTCTCGTTGTCGTCCTCTGACACCGGTTCGCTGGGCATGAATACACCGGCATACTTTTGCATCGACAACTTTACAACATACGAATCGTATGATACAACTACACCACCCACTGCAGTAGTTTCAGAAAAATCAGATGTTATTAAATGTTACCCGCAACCAGCTCAAAATTTACTCTATGTTGATTTGCCGACTAATGCTAATGCACAATTTACAATAGTCGATATTTCCGGTAAAGTAGTGGCACAACAGTATACAAACACAAAACACAATTCAATCAATACTGCAGGATTGACACCCGGGATATATATTCTGCAAATAAGTAGTTTTGGGAACAAAGCAACCATTCGATTTATCAAAGAATAATATTTTCACGGCAGCTATACACAATGTATGGCTGCCATTTTTTAATATCGAGAAATACCATGAGAAAGATTGCGCTCATTTCGCTATTACTGAATTCATATCTGGCACCTGCCCAGTATGCTCCCCAGGCAGGCCTTGCCGGCAGTACAGCTGTTAGTGCAAGCAGTAGCGACATTGTAGGGTGGGCCTCTGGGTGCATTGTCAACAGAGGCTACATAGACATTGCTAATCAATCGCTGGGATATGTAACAGGCGGCGACGCATCGAACGGTGTTGGCGCATCAGATGGCGCAGTGGTAAGTTTAGGCGATAGCGGAGTAGCCGTACTTTCCTTCCCCTCAGCTATATATAACGGTCCCGGCCCGGACTTCGCGGTATTTGAAAATGGATTCATCGACCCGGCCAACCCTTCTGCTGCATTCCTGGAACTTGCCTTTGTGGAAGTAAGTTCAGACGGCATTAACTATTTCAGATTCCCATCACACTCCAATACCCCTACAAATACGCAAATACCCGGCTCCGGAGTATATATGGATGCCACGCTGATCAATAATCTAGCCGGCAAATACATCTCCCATTTTGGCACTCCTTTTGACCTTGAAGAACTAAGTGGAATTTCCGAACTTGACATAGACAATATCACCCACGTACGACTCATAGATGTTGTCGGTAGTACTACTACTCACACCACCTTCGACGATGCCGGAACAGTAATCAACGACCCCTACCCTACCAACTTTCCGACCGGTGGTTTCGACTTAGATGCAGTAGGAGTAATGCATCGGCATAGCACCATTATTAAATCGGAATTGGCACCGTTTGGGGTAAGTGTCTATCCTAACCCGGTAAAGGATCGGCTCTATATTTCTCTAAACAATAAAACGACGAATGAACTGCACCTCTCCCTAACATCCTCGGTGGGCCAGACAGTTTTACAGAGTACCATTAGCGGCGAACATGCAACAATAAACATAGCAGAGTACCCGGCGGGAATGTACTATCTTGCCATTACCGACACAAACGGAAAAAAATGGGTTGGAAAAATATTAAAATACTAGCTCCATTCCTACTATTGTTGGCTTGCGTAAAAGACAAGCCCAACACCGTAACTTCAACCAACACAGCAAACGGCAATGTGTATATTGTTTGTGAGGGCAATTTCGGTAATGGAGACGGAACACTCTATTCTTACAATTCAGAAACTGACAGTGTCTACAGCGACTTATTCCGTAACGCCAACGCACAGCCTCTCGGCGATGTATTTCAGAGTATCAATAGAATAGGAGACAGCCTTTATTTGTGCATCAACAACTCAGACAAAATATTAGTATTAAACGCCCTTGACAAAAGCCTGAGTGGGGTAATAAGCCTACCTAAACCAAGGTATATATTGCCTGTTAGCAATACTGTTGCCTATGTGTCATCCCTCTATAACAACAAGGTATACATCATTAATCCAAAAACAATACAAATAACAGGAACAGTAAGCCAGCCATACATCAATACTGAGGGCTTGTGTCTGAACGCCGGCACTATCTATATAGCTGTTTGGGATACTTCCTGCAGCCAGATCTATGCTACAGATGCATTTTCAAACAGCATTTCGAAAACTATCAACATCAATAGCTTTGCCCCCCACGATGTGCTCATTGACAAAGAACAAATGCTATGGGTACTGTCAGGAAATCCTACCAAAGGACGACCATCAGCGCTATATCGCATAGATCCGTCAACAGGAAATATTCTTAAAGAATACAAATTCGACTCAGAAACAGACGCGATAAAACCGGTGTTTAATGCGACAAAAGACACACTTTACTTTATCGCGGTAAAATATGATGGCACAACAAAAAATAACGGCATTTACCGAATGAATATTTCGGCCAATGAATTGCCATCCGCCCCATTTGTACAAGCAGAAAAATATCAGTACTTCTGGGCGCTTGGCATTGCACCGTCTTCCGGATATATTTATGTCGGAGACCCGAAAGGATTCACACAAAAAGGGGTTGTAACAATCTACAAACAAGATGGCACAATATTTAAAACATTCAAAACGGGAGTAGGGCCGGGACAATTCTACTTCAGCGAATAACTGCCTGCCCATGCGCAAAAAAGCAAACATACCGCCGCTGGCCCATTCGTGCTTTCTCCTTTGCCTGAGCATTTTTACGACCATCGCATGCCGGGGGCAGGTACATCACGATACGTTAATGTCCGTGGACATCAGAGCTAAGAAAAAAGTGTCATCGGAGGCACGTCTGGATGTATTTTCTTCCGGCCAAAAAATCAGTAGTATAGACAGTACAACCCTTCAGCAATACAGCAATCAAAGTATAGCGAATTTGATATCGCAACAACTACCGGTATTCGTAAAGTCGTACAGCTTTAACGGCCTGGCAACGGTATCATTCCGCGGGGCGTCTGCAGCGCAGTCGCAAGTAATGTGGAACGGGGTACCAATCCGAAATGCAGCACTTGGTGTTGCAGATATTTCCACCTTGCCCGTACTCTTTGCAAACAAAGTAAATGTTGTGTATGGCAGCTCCGGCGCACTATACGGCAGCGGAAATATTGGTGGTGCTTTACTTATAGAAAGCGAAAAAGCAATTTTTGACACCGGGCATAGAAGCCTGTCTGGGAGTTTCGGCACCGGAAGTTTCAATCAGTTTTCCGGCAGCATAAAAGGGGCCATCTCAAGAAAAAAATGGTATCTATCTGCAAATGCATTTACACAAACTGCACAAAACAATTACCCCTACAAAACGTCGTCCGGGAGCGAACAGAAAATGCAAAATGGACGATTACAAAGTGTATCTGGAATGATGAAGACCGCTTACAAACTTGACAACAATAACGTCGTTGACATCAACCTCTGGTACCAGCAATACGCCCGACAAATACCACCTGCTTTATTTGAACCTTATTCTGTAAAACACCAGGAAGACAATTCATTCCGCACAGTGGCAAAATGGACACATAATGCCACGAGACATAACTTGTATGCAAAGGCATCGTTTATCTCAGACTTGATAAAGTATGAAGACTCTTCCGTTCAACTTAGCACGTCCAACCAGGTACATCAGTATTATATTGAGACAGGCTGGAAGCAAATATTAGGCAATAATACACAACTGCTCGTTTTCACGCCTGTTCAGTTGTCGGCCCTGCCGAATGGCGTGGATTCACAAAAGCAAACACGCTTTGCTTTGGCTACTGCACTTAACCGGAAATTCGCAAACAAGAAGGTTGATTTGTCTGTGCAGGCACGTGCCGAATTAATTAATAACACCAAGATATTCTTACCCGGATTTGGACTCTCTTATCGCATTGCTGAGTGGCTCGGTTTGCGAGGAAATATACAACGTACTTATAGGGCGCCATCGCTTAATGAGCTATATTACTTCCCTGGTGGCAACACAAACCTCAAACCTGAAAATGGCTGGAGCGGCGATATGGGTTATAGGGCGACGGCACACTCAGGGAAACTGTCTTTTATTCACGACCTCAGCGCATTCTCTCGTAACATTAACGACTGGATTGTATGGCTGGGAGGCGCTGTATGGACACCCCATAATCTGGCAAAAGTTCACAGCAGGGGGGTAGAAACTGAAAACAGGATTGCGTACAAAACAGGGAATTGGCGCATCAACCTTTCCGTTAATACTTCCTACATTCTCTCAACAACCACCGCAAGCTATGTGATTGATGACGCATCAATAGGCAAACAAATTCCATATGCGCCTCGCTACAATGGGCGATTAATTCTGGGGGTAAACTTCAAGCAGCTTTACGTAAGCTACAACCACTCCTACACAGGCTACCGATTTATTACTACTGACGAATCTGCCTATCTTGAACCCTATCAGACCGGCAATATACTTGCCGCGTATACATTTGACATTAACAAAATAAAGCTACAGTTGAATGCTCAATACAACAACATCTACGGAGCGAACTATAGCGTAGCGGGATTTCGCCCTATGCCGCTGTCTAACTGGATTACAGGGATAAGAATCACGCTTTGACCGGCTACCAACCGCCCGCTCATAAAATACTTTTACTGACGTGGGTGATAAATTCCTCTTTACGGTATTAACCTATGTCCTAACTTTGTATAAGATGCCACATTTGACCGATGAAGTACTACTGTTGCAGTTGAGAAATGAAGTTCGTAATGCATACGACCTTCTCTACTCTGAGTATTTCCCTTCTGTCATGAAGCATATTCTTCAAAACTCCGGAAGCAATGAGGATGCAGAGGACATCTTTCATGATACTGTACTTATCTTCCTGCAAAAAATCAGGCAACCGGAATTTGTACTTACCTCTTCGCTAAAAACATACCTGTTTGCTATCGCGAGAAATCTCTGGCTGAAAAAGCTAAAGAAAGACAAACAGCTGCCCACGAGCGCTCTTCCGGAGCATGTTCCGTTTGTCGATGATTATGATGGTACCATTGACAGCTCATACAAGGTCGACATTTTGCTGACACGCATAACGCTGCATTGTCGCAGGGTTATTAAAGCAATCTTCATCTATAGGGTATCAATGGAATCATTAATGCAAAAGATGGGCTGGAAAAACAGGCACACCGCTGCCAACCAGCAATACAAATGCATCCAACAAATGAAACGCGAACGCGCGCTTGACCCCGAATTGCAATAAGGCTGCAACAGCGGCCACAGGTACTTCATGCATCTTTTCGTCAAGCATTGTCTGCCGAACAATTCGCAGCCATAAATCTGAATCTAATATTACGTAAACTAAACAATGAATAATGAAATTATCAGCAACACAACCGGCTCCACTATTTATTGCCGAAGATTATAAGGGCAACAAAATCGACCTGGAATCGTACCGGGGACGACCCGTATTACTTTGCTTTCACAGGTTTGTCGGATGTCCGGTGTGCAACCTTCGCTTTCATCAGTTGGAGTCAGAGGCCACATATTTCAAATCAAAAAATCTTGCACTGATTTCAATATTTGAGAGCAGCACAGAGCATATCAAAAAATACGCTCAGGGAGATAGTTTCTATTCGACACTAATAGGAGATAAGGAAGAACGCATTTACGGCATTTATGGCGTAGAAAGGAGCATGGGAAAGGTATTTAAGGGAATGTTTAAAGGAGGAGCAGGCAAGGCGATGCGTGGCATTAAACTTTTCAAGCAAAGAGTATCCATCGATGGACCGCTTGACCGTATCAGCGCAGACTTCCTAATTGACAATAATGGCATCCTGCTTGCTTCCTATTATAGCAAACATATGGGCGACAACTTGCCGGTGGCAACTATCAAATCGCTAATGGACTAAACTCGAGACAATCAGAAACATTTCAAAAGTAAAAAGGCGACTACCCGAAGATAGTCGCCTTTTTGTTTTAGTATTTATGCGTTGTTATTACTCAACATTTAACCGCATAACAGCACGTCTGTTTTCTGCTCTGCCTTCTTCAGTGTCATTGCTTGCAGCAGGGTCTTTCTCGCCATGGCCAACAACTTTAATTCTTGAACCATCTGCACCCATATCAACCAATTGCTGCTTAACAGCATTTGCTCTTCTTAGCGACAAACGCTTGTTGTAAGATGTTCTTCCTCTTGAGTCAGCATGACCATGAATCACTACAATTGCATTCGCATCGTCAGCCAGCGTCTTAACCGCTACTTCAAGTACAGGCATTGATGACTCCTGAACAACAGTTTTGTTGGTTTCAAACAAGATAGGAGTCGACAACGGTACAGCAGGAGGCGGAGGTAACGGACATCCGTTATTGCTTGCAGGACCTGCCACGGTAGGACACTCATCTTTATCGTCAGAAATGCCATCACCATCTGTGTCAGGACATCCTTTGAACTTAGCCAATCCCGCTTCGTCAGGGCAAGCATCCTTCTTATCCGTTATTCCATCACCATCACGGTCAGGGCAACCATTCATTCCTTTAGAACCTTTCTCGTATGGACACTCATCTTCCTTATCAGGAATTCCATCTCCGTCAGAATCAGGACAACCATGGAAAGCAGGAAGACCTGCAACGGTACGGCAAGAATCCTCAGAATCCTGAATGCCGTCTTTGTCTGTATCCGGACATCCTTCAAATTGCTCAAGTCCCCATACATCAGGACACTTGTCATGTTTATTCGGAATACCATCGCCGTCAGTATCTTTAAGCTTACCAAACAAGAAGCGAACACCAACGCTACCACCAAACGACTGCACTATATTAGATGATACGTTGTTCAGCGATGAACTATATTCCATGTTGGTGTTCATTAGCGCATAGTTGCTTACATTATCATTCTTGAAAGACTGATACATGTAATACACTCCGAAATTGAAAGCAAATTTATCCGACAGGTACCAGCTTAAAGCAGGACGTACTAAGAAACCTATCGAGCCGGTTGTATAAGACACATCGCTCTTAGAATTTGTAGGCTTTTGAGACAACCCTACATTATATCCTGCGTCACGCTGTTGTTGAAACAGTGTATTTATGTCTACTCCGGGTTGGTGAGTAGCAAGCGCATTCCGTGTAATCAAATCAGACGTCGGAGAAAAACCGGGATCTGTATCATAAACTGTTGCACCACCATTAGTACCATCCGACCCTGTGTATTTGTATACTGCTTCATAGTCAAAATTGCCATTCATTGTGGTTGTATTCTTCATCTGAAGATTAATAACCGGACCTGCATCAGCAGTAAATCCTAAACTCTTAGAGAACCTGTATTTGTACTTCAGCAATATCGGTAAATTAAGGTTGGTGATTTTCACCGACTCCTTAACATTGTTACCGGTTATCAACTGACGATAAACATCATTGTCAGCATCAGTTGCCTGATACTCAACATGATAGTTATCCAAAGAGAAGTCACCTTGCTGGGACAAATACATAAATCCGAGACCTACGCCCCAATGGCATTTAGGACCGAAAAAGTACCCAATCTGAGCATCGAAACCAAAGGAACTACCTTTATCAAACGACAAGTTACCTGTATTGAGATTCAAACCATTCAGATAGCCGGAAGTAGACGTACCTGTGGTCGGGTCTTGCGTCATAATACCACCCAAAGCGTTCACATCAATGAACCATCTGGACAAGTCTGCATCTGTAGTATAGTCTGCCGACATCTTTTTCTCAGTAGTTTTCTGCGCTATTGAAGAAAACGCTACAGAAGCTGCGATAAACAAGAAAAATATCTTTTTCATTTATTCTATTTTAAGTATTTAAACGTATTATTTTTTTACAAACTTAGAAGCACCGATTTTCACACCTTCCATGTAGCACTCTACTATATAGATGCCTGAAGGCAATGATGCAACATTGATATCGGCTTTATTATTCACTGTATTTGTATTAGCGATAACCTGGCCAAGCATATTCAACACTTCAATGTGAACATCACCTACTGCTTCTGTCGTCAATTCTACATTAATAGAATAGGTTGCTGGATTAGGGAAAATATTAACTGACGCTATATCATCATTAATATTGCTAACAACTCTTGGAGTATTATCCGCTGGTTTGTTGTAATACGCTTTTCTCATGCAGTCGCCAGAGTTAACCATTACCCAGTAATGCTTACCGCTGAAATCAGGTGTACTGTTAAAGTAACTCTGCCCTGTCTCACCATCCATAACTACTGAATCAAGAGTTATAGCATCATCATATCCCCACTGAAAATCCTTAACATCGTTACGCAAACAAATGAATTTACCTTTTCTGTATATCACTGCTGGCATTGGAGCGGTCGAACTATTTACATCAACAGTATATGAAGTTTTACCTACACAGCCCGTAGCGCCAATAGTAGAAGAAAGTGTTATTACAGCAGTACCTGCAGTATTAAAGTTCACGATACTGTTTTGATTATCACTTCCTGTGGCATATATCTCCGCATTTTCGGCACTCCAGGTATAAGTAACTCCGGTAGCCGGCGCACTTTCTGCACCAAAGTTCTGGTACAGCGTTCCCTCACACAATGATGAAGGAGGCATAATACCTATAACCGGGGCTGCCGCTGCAGGTCTTACCGCAACATTTACAGACTGTACATTTGTACACGAAGCTCCTACCGTTAGTGTGTATACGTATATCACGTTTATTGTACCTGTAGTGCTGTTAATCAAAGTCTCATTAATAACTCCCGAATCAGCGGCAGACGTCGGTGATATTCCGGCAACAGCCGTACGACTCCATTCAAAACTCACAGCCGGATTGGTTTTAGTATCAGGATTGTAAACAAACGGCAAGTCAGAACAAGCACTATCAACCAATGCAGTTGGCAACAATTCAGGTGTTGGATGTACCAAAACATTTACCGTTTGCTCGTTAGAACAGCCGTTTGCCGTAAGTGTATATATGTAAGCAACATTTACATTAGCGTAAGTTGTATTGTCCAGCACTTCATTTACAGCAAAGGTATCGTTACCGGCAAGTAATTCTATTCCACTAACATACGGACGACGCCATTTAGCACCAAATCCCACAGTAGCACAAGATGGAGTAAATGCAAATATTGTACTATCACAAATTGGAGTAACCGGCGAGTTAGTCAACTTAGGCCTTGGGTTAACAACAACTACTACACTCTCTGAGTTAGAACATCCATCTATGGTTGTAGTAAACTGATAAGTCACTGCAACAGTAAATGATGCTGCACTTCTTAACCGCTCACTCGGGTTATTAGTACCACTTGCAGCAGGATTGGTTATGTTAGTAACCGCCGCACGTGACCATGCATATGTAGCACCGGGGGTGTTGCTTCCGGGGTCGTAATCGAAGAAATTGCTATCACATATAGCAGGAGGTGTCAAGGTAGTGTTCAGCGTAGGTGTTGGGTTTACAGTAACCATTACTTGCTGAACGTTGCTACAACCATTCGCAGCCAGCGTGAAGTCATAAACAACCGTCATCTGCGTATCGGTAGTATTTGTATGCCCCTCATGTACGGTGTCACCGCCCGTCGCATACGGACTTGAAATACCGGCGATTGCCATACGCTCCCATGATATGGTAGTACCTGCCGTAAGGCTGGCTGCACCATAGTCTAAAGTATCATTATTACAAATTGAAGAAAGAGTCAATGATGAACTTAATTTTGGTGTCGGATTAACAACTACCGACACAGTCTCCGTTGTCATACAACCGTTGATATGCAACGTATCTACATAATCCACAGTAATCGGATCAGGTGTACTGTTGAACAGCATTTCATTGATGTCATCAACACCACTGGCATCAGGATTAGTAATACCTGTAACCGATGCCCTGCTCCATGAATAAGTTACTCCGGGTGTTTGACTGTTTTGTAAAAATGAAAAAGTGTCGCCATCACAAATTGTACCTACAAGCGGTGTAGGGAAAAGCGTTGGAGTAGGATTAACTGTTACGGTTACAAACTGTGAATTTGTACATCCGTTTGCTGTAAGAGTGTAAGTATAGGTAACTGCTACCGGATTTACAGTAGTATTGTCAAGACTTTCACTTATCGAAACTGAACCTGAGGTGCCTGCCCCGAAAATACCGAATACTGACGGACGACTCCACATAAATGTGGTACCGGAAACCGCACTTGCAGCTGTATAATCGAATAAAGCGTTGTCGCAAATGTACCCTATAGTAGTATCACTACTCAATGTTGGCGTTGGGTTTACAGTTATCACGAACGTATCCATTGCGCCAGAACATCCGTCAAGTTTAGGTGTTACGACTACCATAGCTTCCGTAGCGGAAGTTGTACTATTCATGGCAGTGAATGAAGCAATATCACCTATTCCGGTCGCTGCCAAACCAACTGAAGTATTATCGTTCGTCCAGTCAAAGGATGTTCCGATTAATGAACCGGAAAAGCTCACGGCTATAGTGGCGGAGTTATTACAAACGGTCTCATCAACCGTAGCATTTACGTCAGGTAATGGCTTAACCGTTACATATATTGTCACAGTCTCCGTAATGTTGCCATCTGTAACGTCAACCATAAATGTATCTGCCCCGTCATACCCCATGTCCGGAGTATAGGTCATTCCCATTGGAACAACTGTCGAGCCTGTGGTTGTATCACTGTACGCAACCGATAGCGTACCGTGCATAGGTGCTGTATTCTCACTCCACGTCAATGTATCTCCTACCGACGGATCATCAACAGACAGAACGGTATTTATGTCATTGCTTCCTGAGCTGCTACAGACGGATATCGTGTTTGTTGGGCCGCCCGTGAATGTAAGGCCACTGGTCGGAGACGCAAAAGCAGGAATTCCGAATAGCAACATGCCCGCACACAGTACAGATTTCCCAAAAGACTTTAAGGCTTTTTTGTGGTTGCAGGCAACAGTTTGGAGATAAAAGTTTCTTAGCTTCATAATATAAAAGATAAATCGGTTATTGTACACAATAAATCAATGGCAAAAATAGAATAAGTTATACAGACTAACTACTGTTTTTTAGAGAAAAACTTAATTTGTTGATTAATTGTACATTAACTCACCGATAAAATTTGTCTAATGTAATTCCGGCAAAAAACGCTAATCGAGCATTGTATTCAACCCGGTGATTCAAACAACATTGCATAATATTTCCTAATATACTACTTCCGTTCATTCATGCAAATATTTCGTTCTATTCGGACAACCAAACAAAAAAACCGAACTGACTTCAATGCAGGCAAGTAACAAAATGCAGTGTAGCGCATTGAATAATATCCACAAAGCGAATCTTTAATGGCTGCATAATAGAATTATTGTTTGTTAAATATTTTACCATCTACCTTAATCTGCCGCAAAATGTAACGGAAGTTATTACTTTTGAAACTTGACTATTAAACGCCCCACATGGCATTTTGGAATAAAAAAGAAAAAAAGGCCGAAGAAAACGCCAATAAAAAAAGAAAATCAGTTTTAAGGGAATGGCTTGATGCGGGGCTTTTTGCTATAGTAGCAGCAACACTTATTCGTACATTCTTCTTTGAAGCCTATACAATCCCTACGGGGTCAATGGAGGGAACAATGCTCGTCAACGATTATTTGTTCGTCAGCAAACTGGCTTATGGTCCCCGTATCCCGATGACGCCCCTCGCAATACCATTGGTACATAATACTATGCCTTTGACAGGTGGAAAGTCTTACACCGAGGCTGTTCAGTGGGGTTACCATCGTATTCCGGGATTCGGCAATGTAGAACGCAATGACGTAGTAGTCTTCAATTTCCCTGCCGGAGATAGCGTTATGGCGGAATACCCTGATCAGGACTATTATTCAGAGTGCAGAAGATCTGGCAGAGACCTGGTCAACAATCGACTCACAATCATTACTCGTCCGGTAGACAAAAAAGAGAATTATATTAAACGATGCGTTGCAGTGCCGGGCGATGTGTTGGAAATAAAAAACACAAGAATATATATTGATGGTAAGGCCACGCCATTATTCCCGCACTCGAAATTATTTCATATTGTTTCAACTAACGGCCGCGCCCCTGACGTTTCTGAAGATTTCGAACTGTATGAACGAATAAGTGACAACAAATACGTCTACAATCTCGAAAACTGCCAGATAGCGGAAATGAAAAAAGCAGGCAACGTAACCGACGTGACTACTTTTATTAATTTCCCTGCAGGTGTTTCATCGCCGCACCCCGGCGAATGGGTTTTCCCGCACGACACTGCCCATTTCAAATGGAATCGGGATAATTACGGCCCGATTACTGTTCCTAAGAAAGGAGCAACCGTACAGTTGTCAACCGAAAACATTGCCCTTTACCGCCGTATCATCGCAAATTATGAAGGGAATAAACTTGAAGAACGTAATGGACAAATCCTGATTAATGGTCAGGTAGCTACATCATATACCTTCAAAATGGATTACTACTGGATGATGGGAGATAATCGGCATAACTCACTGGATTCCCGTTATTGGGGATTTGTTCCGGAAGACCACGTTGTCGGCAAAGCATGGTTTGTTTGGCTCAGCTACGGAGAGCATGGCATCAGGTGGAAGCGACTATTGCACGGTATCCACGCACTGGAAGAGTAGTCGATTGCATTTATCCCGCCGGTATGTTCATCTTTACTCTAATACTTTAGCGGGGAGAATACACATTTTCCGAATTATGTCTTCGTTTTATGGAAAACAGGCTTTACTGTATCTTTAGAATGTACGGGCAGTGCTAATCAAAGTGCTGATAGTACAAATTAAGACAATTTGCATCCACACTCCAAACATAACGAACTAACAGACAACGAACTTTTGCTGGCATACCGGGCAGATAACAATAATATCTGGCTGGGTTATCTGTTACAGCGGTATACGAGTCTCTTATTGGGTGTGGCATACAAATACCTTCAGGATAGCGCAGCTGCCGAAGATGCAGTGCAACAAGTTTTCGAGACGGCCCTTACTCGACTTCCAGATGAAAAAGTGCAAAACTTCAAGGGGTGGCTCTATATTGTTATGAGAAATCATTGTCTGCAACAAATACGCGACAAAAAGTATTTCGCTGATGAATCAGTAATCAACTCTTTGACTTCAAATGAGACATCACTGGAAGAAGCGAAATGGTACAACCATTCCCTGGACCAATTGGACGAGGCTCTGAAAATGCTTAATGACGCACAGAGAGAAACGATAACTTTGTTTTACCTGAAAAAATGCAGTTACGAACAGATAACCGAAAAAACGGGTCTTAATTTTATGCAGGTAAAAAGTTACATTCAAAACGGAAAAAGAAACCTCAAGACGATACTATTGAAGAAACTTAGGAATGCAGAAAAATGAGTAGAGAAGAAAACATATCGCCATTGAATAATCAACCCGAATCGCTTTCGGAAGATAAGCTGAAGGCTTATCTGGACGGCATTTTGCCGCCAAACGAGCAACACCGGATTGAACTATGGTTGGCAGAAGAGGGAATGGAAAGCGACGCGTTGGAAGGGCTGAAAAAAATGGATCAAAACCAACGCAGAAAATCAGTTAACAACCTCAACGTTAAATTAAGCAAGTCAGTAAAAAACAGGAAAGCAAAGCGAAGAAAAGTAAACCCTGACATCAATATCTTTATTGCTGTTGCCGTGATTCTGATGTTGGCAGTAATTTGCATGATGGTTATTAAATATGCCCTTTAGAAACCCTCCAATTTAGGGCAAAAATTAGTGCAAAACACCTACAATATTTTTACTTAATATTCCTGCCTTACATACAAACGTAATTCAATGTCATCTTTTTCCTAATGGTTGGTTAATGGCGCCAACTTTGTAGGTAAGCATCGGCATTTGTTCTATTTTTATCAAAATATATAGCACAAGATTATAATAAGTTTATTCAAGTTAGTATAGCTTGAACTTGTAGTATATGTGCTACTGTATATTTTGAAATGAAAAACGAGTTAGTAAGCAAATAAATCTAAGACATGAAACAATTCCCCTTGTTTTGCTTAGCACTTGGTGCAGGCATCCTTTTGTCATTATCATCGTACGGTCAAAGTACCACGATCACGACCTTTGCAGGTAACGGTGTTTCCGGATATTCCGGAGACGGTGGTCCGGCAACAAATGCAAATATCAGAAACACTTACACCCTCGGCAGCGACGGCGTAGGAAATGTATATATTGCTGATACGCATAATAATGTTGTCCGTAAAATCACCAATACCGGTGTTATCAGCACCATTGCTGGTAATGGTACTACAGGTTTTAGTGGCGACGGAGGTCAGGCTACTGCGGCTCAACTGAACGGGCCTTACGGTATCGTAGTTGACGCAAGCAACAATGTCTATATTGCCGATAATTCCAACAACCGTATTCGCAAAGTAGACCCTTCCGGAATCATCACGACGTTTGCAGGTGGTAGCCTTGGTTCCCCGATTGACGCTGGCCAGGCAACAGATGCGGTTCTTGCTAGTCCTTCATCGCTTGCTGTTGATGCGAGTGGGAACATATACGTTACAGAATTCCTGACTGCAAAAGTTCGCAAAATAACTCCGGGCGGAGTATTTTCTACTATTGCAGGTAATGGTACTTTTAGCTACACGGGAGATGGTGGTCCGGCAACAGATGCAACTGTCGGCCAAATTCGCGGGATTGGTGTAGATGCGAGTAACAATGTTTACTTCTACGACAACACATACAGCGTTGTACGTAAAATATCTGCCGGTGGTATAATCAGTACAGTTGCCGGTGGCGGTGTAGACAATGTTGCAGATAGTGTTGATGCGCTTACTGCTTCAATAACAGGATTGTATTCTATGGCAGTAGATCCATCCGGAAACATCTACCTACCTGATGGCATTGATGCAGTTGTAAGAATGGTGAATACAGACGGGATTATTAAGACAATTGCCGGTACACATTCTTCGCACTTTTATGCAGGTGATGGCGGTCCCGCAACTGACGCTTCTATCATTTATCCTCAATGTGTGGCGGCAGATGCTGTTGGAAATATATACGTTGGTGACTATGGTAACGAAAGAGTAAGAAAAGTGGCATTGGATTTTACAGGGTCTAACACAATTTGTCAAACATCTGTTACAACTATGAGTTATCCTGTAAGCGGTGGTACATGGAGCAGCAGCAATCCGGCAGTTGCAACAGTAAACAGCAGCACAGGAGAAATTACCGGTTTAACAAACGGAACCGTAATAATCAGCTATACTATCGGGGGCTTCTCTGCAACTGTTCTTGCCACAGTGATGCCTTTGCCAAATTCAGGCACAATATCCGGTCCTTCGGTCGTTCCAATCGGTGGATCCATCGCACTGTCAAGCACTCAACCGGGTGGCGTATGGAGTGGCTGTAACAACTCTGTAGCAACAATTGATGGAGGCGGAAATGTATCCGGACTATCTAATGGTAGTGCTTTGATGTCTTATACAGTTACCAATGGCTGCGGCTCTTCACATGCTACATTCCCGGTAACGGTAGGTAGCTGTGTTGCAGCAACTAATATATCAACAATAGCCGGCAACCACGTAGCAGGATATAGTGGCGATGGCGGACCGGCGAGCGAAGCAGAATTAACTGCACCACATGCCATAGTAGCAGATGCAAGCGGTAACGTGTTTATTGCCGATAGATTTAATCATGTAATTCGCAAAATTAATCCTTCAGGAACCATTAGCACTATTGCGGGCACGGGCGTTGCGGGTTTTTCAGGAGACGGTGGTCCGGCTTCTAATGCAGCACTTAACAACCCTGCAGGTCTCGCATTCGATGGTGACGGTAATCTATACATTGCTGACATGTACAATGAGCGTATTCGTAAAATTGACTTGTCTGGAAACATCTCTACGGTTGCCGGAAATGGCTATCATGGAGGTTGGATGGGTGCACCATTCGGAAATGGCGGCCCTGCAACTGATGCTGCATTGGTTTATCCGATTGCCTTAGCAGTTTCTTGCTCTGGAGAAATGTATATTGCTGAATATGGTAGTCAAAGAGTACGCAAAGTCGACGAAGCAGGCATTATAACAAACTTCGCAGGTACTGCAAGAGCAGGATATAATGGCGATGGCCTTCCGGCAACAGATGCAGAACTTAACCACCCTCACGGTGTTGCCCTTGATGTAGATGGCAATGTATATATTGCTGACGCATGGAATAACAGAGTTCGTATCGTAGAAGCAACTACCGGAAAGATGTACACATATGCTGGCAATGGTGCAGCAACATACGCGGGCGACGGTATGCCCAAAGGGTCTGCAAGCCTTTGGATACCATGGGGTATTACATTTGATGGTTGTGGTAACTTATATATCTGTGATTACAACAATAATGCTGTTCGGGTAGTTGACAAATCAACAGGCTACATTACAACGTTCGCAGGAAACGGTCAACGTGGTTGGGGTTATACCGGCGACGGAGGACCGGCAACTGATGCAAGTATATACTTGCCAAGCGGTCTTGCTATCGACGGATCAGGGAACATCTACGTAGCAGACTATGGTAATAACCTTATCCGCCTTATCGGCTCAACTGGTTATGCAGCTCGTGCTTACGCAGGAGGAACTACACAAACTATACATACGTGCGAAGGCAAAACCACTTCAATCGACGACATGATGGCTATCTCAAACGAAACAGGAAGCGCTACATGGACTATCGGTAATAAGCCGCTCCACGGAACCATTGAAGGACTTAACGGAGCTACAGCTCAAAAAGGTGGCATGATTACCACAAAGGGTCTTACTTACGTTCCAGAGGCCGGATTTAGCGGTGTTGATGAATTCACTATTCTTGTTAATGATGGCACTTCGAAAGCAGCAACTACAATTACAGCAATAGTAAACGCATTGCCAAATGTTGGAGCTATCGTAAGCGACAACGTTATAACGGACAGCAAAGTTGCACTATCTAATCCTACTGCCGATGAAGGAGGACAATGGAGCAGCAGCAATACACAAATTGCAACAGTTGATGAAAATGGCGTAGTTGCCGCTCACATGAATGGCGTAGTAACCATTTCATATACTTTGACAAATGAATGTGGTGCTAAAAGCGCAACATCTACTATAGTAAGTGAAGTAAATGTTCCCGGCCCTTCACAGCTTTCTGTGTTCCCTAACCCAACAACAGGTACCTTTAGCTGCGAATTCAGCAGCGATGTAGACGCACAGTTGGAGTTGGTAACAACAGACATGACGGGAAGAGTATTATTTACACAACCGGTAACTGCAACACCGGGACTAAACAAAGTAAACGTGACATTGCCTGATGGTGTAAATTCAGGACTGTTTATGGTTTCACTTGGTAATGGTAGCGTAAATTATCAAAGCGTAAAAATTACAGTTGGTAAGTAATAGCGAGAATTAATTAAACCATTCATCCGGAAAGCCTGACGTTGTAAAAACGTCAGGCTTTCTTACTTACATACCCGACAATAAATGCAGCCCGGTCGTTGTCTTCACAAGTGTTGATTATTAAATCGCTGACAATCAATCATATTTTCGTATCCAAACTCTATTTCATTTTAGTAAACGGTATGTTAATGACTATCATTTACATACTACGTAGTAAACATTTCTCTACTTTTATAAGATATTAAATTGTGAATTAATTTCTTGGCTCATTGTGCTCATCTCGGCTTGTGCGTCAGGAAATAAACATTTGGATTCCGATTTAATAAAACAATAAATCTAAAAAGCTATGAAACAGTCCCCCTTGTTCAGCTTTGCACTATGTGCAAGCATTTTTTTGTCATCTTCGTTGCACGCACAAAACAGAACTATAACAAATTTTGCCGGTGGCGGATCGTCTTATGGTGACGGAGGTCCGGCTACCGATGCAATGCTCCACACACTTTCTGAAGTTGCTACCGATGGCATCGGCAACGTGTACATCGTGTGTTATAGTGACAACGTTATCCGGAGAGTAGATAATATGGGCACAATTACTACCGTTGCAGGTAATGTATCATCCGGATTTAGCGGTGATGGCGGACAAGCGACTGCAGCCCAATTGAATGCACCTACCGACATTGCAGTTGATGCCAGTCAAAACATATACATTGTAGATAGAGGCAATAACCGTATACGTAAAGTAGACCCTTCAGGGGTTATCACTACGTTTGCCGGAGGAAGCCTTGGGTCTCCAATTGACGTAGGACCAGCAACAGACGCTGTATTAGACAGACCGAATTCTATAACCGTCGATAAAAACGGATATGTCTACTTTACCGAACAAACAAGTAATAAAATTCGTCAGGTATCTCCAAGTGGAAATATGACCCTTTATACACAAAGTGCCGGCTCCGGCTACAGTGGAGATGGCGGTCCGGCAACGGATGCACAATGGGGTGGCATGGATAACCTGACCGTCGACAATGACCTGAATCTTTACTTTTTCGACTTTAATAATAATGTCATTCGTAAGATATCTTCATTAAACGGTTACATTAGCACATTTGCTGGGGGAGGTTCTGACTACAACGCTAATAACATAAGTGCCTTAACAGCTGATTTGTCAGGAGTAACTTCCATAACATTTGATGCCACAGGAAGCATGTATCTCGGAGATCGTGATTATGCAGTCGTTCGCATGATAGATACAAACGGTATTATCTCAACAATTGCCGGTAGCGTATTTTCGTTCGGTTATAGCGGTGATGGAGGTCCTGCAACTGCCGCCCAACTACCGTTTCCTAATGGACTTGCAACAGACGCAGTTGGAAATGTTTATGTTAGCGACCACGACATTTGGGCCGTTCGGAAAATAGCATACGACTTTTCAGGAACCAATACTGTTTGTGTGTCGTCTACCACAACATTAAGCTATCCTGTTAGTGGTGGCGCATGGAGTAGCAGTAACCCGTCTATAGCTTCAGTAAATAGCAGCACAGGCGAAATAGACGGTATTTCCGCCGGAACAGCAACAATCAGCTACACAATTAGCGGATCTTCTGCAACAACAGTTGTAACGGTAATGACGACTCCTGACGCCGGATCTATATCAGGTCCATCGGTTGTTTCAGTTGGTGGTTCGATTGCACTTTCAAGCACTCAACCTGGCGGTGTTTGGAGTGGCTGTAACAATTCAGTAGGAACAATAGATGGCAGCGGAAACGTATCAGGGATATCAAACGGAAGTGCATTGATGTCCTATACTGTAACAAGCAGCTGTGGATCGTCAACTGCTACATTCCCTGTAACGGTGGGTAGTTGTGTTGCGGCAACTAATATATCTACAATAGCCGGAAATCACGTAGCAGGATATAGTGGCGATGGCGGACCGGCAAGTGAAGCACAAATTACCGCACCTCATGCTGTAGTAGCTGATGCGGTAGGTAATGTATATGTCGCTGACCGTTTCAACCATGTTATTCGTAAAATCAATCCTTCAGGAATAATTTCAACAGTAGCGGGTACAGGTACTGCCGGTTTTACAGGAGACGGCGGTCCGGCATCGAATGCAGCCCTAAATAACCCTGCAGGTTTGGCGTTGGACGGCGACGGCAATCTGTACATTGCAGACATGTATAACGAGCGTATTCGTAAAATTGACCTATCAGGAAACATCTATACCGTTGCCGGAAATGGCTATCATGGAGGTTGGATGGGTGCACCTTTCGGAAATGGTGGTCCCGCAACTGATGCCGCATTAGTTTATCCTATCGCACTGGCAGTATCTTGCTCAGGTGAAATGTATATCTCTGAATATGGCAGCCAACGCATTCGTAAGATTGATGCAAATGGAATTATTTCAAACTTCGCAGGTACAGCAAGAGCAGGATACAATGGAGATGGCATACCCGCTACCGCTGCTGACTTGAATCATCCGCACGGTATTGCGCTGGATGCAGAGGGAAACGTTTACATCGCTGACGCATGGAATAATAGAATCCGAATAGTCGAAGCAACTACCGGGAAAATATATACTTATGCAGGTAATGGCGTTGCGGCTTACGCCGGTGACGGTATGCCAAAAGGGTCTGCAAGCCTTTGGATACCATGGGGAATTACATTTGATGGCTGTGGCAATTTATACATCTGCGATTACAACAACAATGCTGTGCGCGTTGTAGATAAAGCTTCGGGCTATCTTTCCGGCTTCGCAGGAAACGGTCAACGTGGCTGGGGTTATACCGGCGACGGTGGACCGGCAACTGATGCAAGTATCTATCTGCCGAGCGGTCTTGCTATCGACGGATCAGGAAACATCTACGTAGCAGACTACGGTAATAACCTTATCCGCCTTATTGGCTCAACTGGTTATGCAGCTCGTGCTTACGCAGGTGGAACTACACAAACTATACATACGTGCGAAGGCAAAACCACTTCAATCGACGACATGATGGCTATCTCAAACGAAACAGGAGGCGCTACATGGACTATCGGTAATAAGCCGCTCCACGGAACAATTGAAGGCCTAAACGGTGCTACTGCTCAAAGAGGTGGCATGATTACCACAAAGGGTCTTACTTACGTTCCCGAGGCAGGATTTAGCGGTGTTGATGAATTCACTATTCTTGTTAATGATGGCACTTCGAAAGCAGCAACTACAATTACAGCAATAGTAAACGCATTGCCAAATGTTGGAGCTATCGTAAGCGACAACGTTATTACGGACAGCAAAGTAGCGCTATCTAATCCTACCGCCGATGAAGGAGGACAATGGAGCAGCAGCAATACACAAATTGCAACAGTTGATGAAAATGGCGTAGTTGCCGCTCACATGAATGGCGTAGTAACCATTTCATATACATTGACAAATGAGTGTGGTGCTAAAAGCGCAACATCTACCATCGTAAGCGAAGTAAATGTTCCCGGCCCTTCACAGCTTTCTGTGTTCCCCAACCCAACAACAGGTACCTTTAGCTGCGAATTCAGCAGCGATGCAGATGCTCAGTTGGTGCTGGTAACAACAGACATGACGGGAAGAGTTTTATTTACACAATCGGTAATCGCAACACCTGGACTAAACAAAGTAAACGTGACATTGCCTGATGGTGTAAATTCAGGATTGTTTATGGTGTCACTTGGTAACGGTAGCGTAAATTATCAAAGTGTAAAAGTTACGGTATCAAAATAAAATAGTAACAGAAGTCAAAAATTAATAGAACAAAATGCCTGGCGTAATTCGCCGGGCATTTTTCGTTTAAAAACACTTCATACAGGTTTGTACTTTTTTATATTATCTTCACAATGAGTTGTTTTACAAAGAGTATCATGAACAACAGTAAAAAAGAAAATTCCAATTCCACAGAGCAAAACCTTTCTGTACTAATCAATAGTACGGAAGACCCTATATGGCTCGTGGACACCAATTGCGCGATACTTGAGTGTAACTCGGCGTTTCATAAATGGGTAAGTCATTTTATAGGTTGCGAATTGTCAAAAGGCGACAATGTCCTATTTGATGGCAAGAACAAAGCCTACCACGATAAGTTTGCGATGTGCTACCAACTCGCGCTAAACGGCAAGGAGTTTCGCGCTGTAGAAGACATGTTGATTGATGGAAAAATCCATTACACAACAGTCAACTTCAAACCGATTTTTGATAGCAATAATAAAGTTACCGCAGTAAGTTGTTTTGCCAGAGACATTACCGAACACAGACAGCATCTGTATCACATAGAACATCAGAATGCTGCCCTTCGGGAAATTGCATTCATTGAGTCCCATAAAATAAGGGGACCTGTTGCTACCATATTAGGACTGGAACAAGTGTATAATTATGACAACCCTTCCGATCCGTTTAACAAAGAAGTTATCAACTACATCCGCGAGGTAAGCCTTGACTTAGATAAAATTATTCGAGAGGTAGTGAAACTTACTGACGAAATCGGGATGTGAATTCAACCAGTGCGAACAACAGCGCGCGCTATAAGTATTTTCCCAATACCGGCATCCCTTTCAACTCCTCGCGCTCTCTGCGCAAGATGAGAAACCCGAATAACGCCATTAGGCAGATACCCGACAAAAGCCGCAACGCAATAATATCAGTAAACACAAGTACTCCCTTTTGTACAAAAAACAAAGCCAGCATTGCAGTAATGTATCCCGTAAGCCTTCCGATGGGATATGGCACCGGGAAATACCTCTGACCGAGGGTATATGACAAGACCATCATTGAGCCATATGCCGCCAATGTAGCCCAAGCGCATGCGTACATACCGTACACCGGAATCAGGAACAGGTTAAGCACAACAGTAATCGCAGCACCAACAAGCGTAATAAACATCCCGAATTGCATCCGGTCCGTTATCTTGTACCATACCGACAAATTATAGTAAATACCCAGTGCAATATTTGCTGCCAGCAAAATAGGTACAATACCCACCCCTTCCTGATACTTAGGTGCTATTAAGTGTTTCCACAAATCATCGGCAAACAATGCGGTAAACAAGAATGCACCACACAATGTAATAACAAACCACTTCATAACTCTCGCGTATGTTTTAGGTGCATTTTTATTTTCAGCTTCACGAAAGAAAAACGGTTCTGCAGACATCCTGAAAGCCATTATGAACAGCGTAATAAAAATGGCAATTTTATAATTTGCAGAGTATATGGCTACTGTCGTCTTTTGCTCCTCCATCGTCCCCGGAAGCAACTTCAGTAGCATTATCCGGTCAAGCGTTTCGTTTACCATACCTCCCATACCCACGATTATCATCGGCCAGCAATACGCAAATATCTTCTTCCACAAGGCAGCATCGAAACGAAACCTGTAAGTACCCCACTCCCTGGCCAACAACAAAAATGTAATTACGTTTTGTACCACATTTGCCAGCAATACGAAGCCCACCGGTGTATATCGGGCATACCAAATCGCAAACGCACTATCAGGGTGCGCAGACACAACGCCTGGGCAATAACCAATAAAGAAGATCGTCAACAGAACATTTACAGTTATACCTGCAATACGGGTGAACGCATATTTACGGGGCCTACCCTCCTGACGCAACACAGCAAATGGTATAGCTGAGAGCGTATCAAATGCGAGTATCAATACACACAATACTATATACTCCGGGTGGCTGCCTTGTTCGAAAAAATCGGCAATCTGCTGACGTAATGCAATCAACAAAATACTAAAGAAGATCGTAGAAACTAATAACGATGAAAAGGATGTTTGAAACAACCGATTCTTGTCATTCGACTTTGCAGCAAACCGGAAATAAGCAGTTTCCATACCATAGGTATAGATGATGTTGAAAAACGGAATAACTGCGTAAAAAACACTGATGTCGCCATACTGAACCATCCCCGAAGGACTGTTAAGCATGTAGGTAATTACCGGAGTCAGTACATAATTGAGCAGCTTAGAAGCTATATTACTCAACCCGTACCAAATAGTCTGTCCGGCAAGTTGTTTTATCGATGTCAAGTGTTTTCTTTCAAAAATACACAGTAGCCGACAGAAGTCTGCATATTTTAAGACCACTTTGTGTATAAAGTATCATAATATAGCAGGCTGTTAGCAAAAAGGCTACCTGATTATTCTATAGTCCAGGTTTCCTTGCCTGATAATAGTTTATCAAGGTTCCCCTTCCCTTTTACCGCGATAATTTCCTGCAACTGCAATTGCATCTCATCTTCGTAAGTCGGTCTTTCCTTGGCATAAAATACGCCGAATGGTCTCGGAAAGTGTCCGGGCATAGAGGGGTTATCAAAGAAACGAGTGAGCATTTGCGCCTTATAGAAATCTGATTCATCGTGTATCCAAAGGTCATCGACGCTTACGTCTCCACCAATCTCTACCAACTCTGGCTTATAGCCGTTTATGCGAATGCCTTTATTCTTTTCAGCACCATATATCAAGGGTTTTCCATGCTCCAATATCAGCGTCTCTTCCTGTTTTGTTCCCTTCTCGGTAAATATTGCAAAAGCCCCATCATTGAAGATGTTGCAGTTTTGGTAGATTTCCAGAAATGAAGAACCGTGATGGCCATGAGAACGCAAAAGCATCTCTTGCAAGTGCTTAGGGTCTCTATCCATTGCCCTTGCTATAAATGAAGCGTCAGCACCGAGGGCCAATGCCAATGGATTAAATGGGTGATCAAGACTTCCCGCAGGAGTTGACTTCGTTACTTTATGCACCTCTGAAGTCGGGGAATACTGTCCCTTTGTCAGTCCGTATATCTGATTGTTAAATAGCAGAATATTTACATCGAAATTTCTCCTTAGCAAATGAATGGTATGGTTTCCGCCAATGCTTAGTCCGTCTCCGTCTCCCGTAACAATCCAAACACTCAACTCCGGACGCGTCGCTTTCAAGCCCGACGCAATTGCAGTAGCACGTCCATGAATTGAGTGCATACCGTAAGTATTCATGTAATAAGGGAAACGCGAACTACAGCCTATTCCGGAAATAATAACTATCTGCTCTCTGGGAATCCCCGTCTGTGGAAGTATTGTCTGAACTTGCTTCAATATTGAATAGTCTCCACAACCGGGACACCACCTCACCTCCTGATCGGTAGTAAAATCTTTCGCCGTAAGTGGCGCCGCTGCTACCGGAATTGTTGCTTCACTCATATTAGGTGCAAAATTACAACTTTGAACGCTCACGAAAAATAGATAATAAAGAAATTACAAATAATTTGAAATATTCCTTACATTTATAAGTGAAACAATGTATTTGATTATGAAACATTCAATTATTCTCTTCGTTAGTCTATTGTTTTCATGCACTTTGTTTGCACAGGAATATCAGCCTGAAACATCCGCTCCATCCAGAAAAAAACCCAAAACAGCTATAGCAGGTACAATAAAGAATGCGAGAAAAATTCCCATGCAGAGTATTAAAGTATTTGTGTACAAAGGGGAAACCGATATTGTATCTTCAGGATATACAAATGAAAAGGGGTATTACGAAACAAGTTCCTTCCAACCCGGAGAGTACACCGTTAAGGTTATCTACCCTTCTTTCCGCAGGCTTGTTATTACTCGCGTCCCCGTCAGCTACCATAAGGTGACGCCCTTATACCTCACACTCAACGAGCCATTAGAGGATTCTACGTTTATCTATTCTGATATTGCACCAACCAGGGCGTATACGCGCAGATAACACAATCCGGGGAGAAAAAACCACCCCGGCAGTAAAAAATGCTTCGCTTTTTTACTGCTTCCCCTCCTAAAAAATAGGAGGGGAGTTCCCGTGTTATTTGTTCGTGTTGATTGTTGTTTGGGAATTGTCTGAGTCCGGATTTTCAGGACATGGCAGATGCAAGTAGCCGGGAAGGGGTTGCGCAATAGTTTTCTTTTTGCACGCGTTACTGTTGATAATCAGGTATTTATGCTGATTCTGCTTGTCAGAATTGCGCATTTTTTGCACACTCTTTGCCAGTGTTTGGGCAATTCTTGGTTGCAAGGGGGTGTCGTTTTGGAGTGCAGGATTTCTGTGAATTTGGCATAGTGATAGGTTTTGGTTTGTAGTTATCTACGTATCAAAAATCAAGCCAAAAAGTGTAGTTGGCAGGGGAATGATATCATATTTGCAATAGTCGGCTTCCGACTCCGGTCATTGACAGCACCTTAACTCCAGGTTATCACAACACACTAAAACCCAACCTAATATCCATCCGTGAAAAAATTATAAATTTTCTGTATTTAATTTTAAATTTTTTTTTTGACTATATTTTGCTAACTTCATTTTTAAAATATAAAATATACCTTTTTCAAACCTTTAAAACACCTTATTATGGCTAGCGTTTATGAAGTTTTTTGCGACCCGTCAGTAGCTGCGTTCAACACAGTCCGAACCGACTGCGTTTCAACAAATAATGTTGGAGTTGTCGGTGGAGCCTGCTCCTCAATTTTCGGGGGAGTACCCGCAGCAACTCCCAACAATACCAACAATGCAGACTTATCGACCATCCTTAACGGACAAAACCAGACCATCAGCATTTTTGCAGCCGGCCCACCTGCTGTACCCGGAGAGTACAACCTTATAGGCAATGGCTCGGGAAATACAGTTGCCGGCTTCTTCTCGGGCATTGCATTAGGAGAAGACAACAATGTGTGTGGCACACACTCTATGATAGGCAGTGGACATTCCAATTGTATAGGTAGTGCATCTGCAGCTGCTGCGTTGCCTGTTGACTTTAGCTTTATAGGAGGTGGAGAAAGCAATTTAATAGACTCTGACGCGACCAACGCCGCCAGCTATGGAGCAATAGGCGGCGGATTGAATAACCAGATAATAGCGGGCGTTAACCATGCCAACATAGGTGGAGGCAGTGGAAATATGGTTAATGGAGATTGCTCCAATATAAGTGGCGGTGATACCAACGGCATCGGAGGAGGTGCATCAATGCTACCTGCTGGCTTTAGCTTTATTGGTGGAGGACAGCAAAATTTTATCACAACGACAGCCGCATTGGGCAATACATTTGGCGTGATAGGCGGCGGTGAGGGAAACTACCTGCTGGAAAACTCGAATGCATCCTTTATTGGCGGAGGAAAGGATAACAGGGTATCGGCAGACCACTCTGTATTAAGTGGTGGGGAGAACAACTTTGTTGGTGGCCTTACTCCGGGTGTTGATTGTGCTTGTTATAACTTCCTCGGTGGCGGCCAGAGAAACTGTATTGAGAGCAATAACCAACTATCTGTATTTCATAACGTATTGGGAGGAGGCTGTACCAATACTATATGCACAGATACCTGCCATAGCTTCTTAGGCGGCGGTAACATAAACTGTGTAGAAGGCAACTGGAACGGACTGGTAGGCGGCTGCAATAACCGTATGAACTGTTGTTTTTCCTTTATAGGTGGCGGACTTAACAATAATATCACCCTTACCGGGGCAGCTCCCGTAGGCACCTCTGCAATAGTTGCCGGTAACGATAACCGTATACTCAATCACAGTGTGTACTCAACTATCGGAAACGGTGTACTCAACAGGATAGACAATACTTTCGGTTCGTTTATCGGTAGTGGCACAGACAACTGCATTGCTGCAGTATTGCCTGGTCCGGATATTGAGCGTTCGTTTATAGGCGGTGGTTATATTAATACGGTAAATGACAGCTGCGCTTCTATAGTAGGAGGAATGGAAAATACGATAAATGCAGGTGGTGTTGGTGGTTTTATTGGCGGTGGTTTAGGCAACGTGGTCTCCGGCAACTACTCTGCTGTATTGGGTGGAAGTGGTAATAACGATGGAGGTTTCGCTTTTGCAGGTATATTTGGAAATGGTATTAATGCCGTAGCTAACGATATGTTCCATGTTTCCTGCTTGAATGCCGTGAATACACCTGTATTGGCTGGGCAGCCACTTGGCACACTAACATATGTTAACGCTACGCCTGGCATGGTTGCCGCGGGGTTTCCTTTAGGTTCAAAGATTGCTATGATAGCATAATTGGGTTTGGGTTCAAATCTCACACAACTAATTTTTGTATTATGAAGTGTTATATAGTATGGATTTTATTTTTGTTAGTTTCTACTGCGAGTGCACAAACGATTACCACATTTGCAGGTAACGGCACGGCCAGTGGCACTATTGGAGATGGGGGACCTGCAACTGCAGCATCGATAAATGGTGCGAATGGTGGCGCATTTGACAAACTGGGTAATTACTATGTTTGTGACATACTCGGACATAAGGTAAGGATGGTATCTCCTGCAGGAATTATTACTACAGTAGCCGGAACAGGAACAAGTGGAGATGGTGGGGATGGTGGACCTGCCACGGCAGCACAGTTAGACAATCCGGGTGCTGTTGTTTTAGACACTTCAGGTAACGTTTACATAAGCGATGGTAATAATTTTAAAATCAAAAAGGTAACTAAAAGTACAGGGATGATAACTACTGTAGCGGGAACAGGAATATCCGGTTATAATGGTGATAATATACCTGCTACCAACGCCCAATTGGGTGTCGTGCAGGACATGTGTATTGACAATATAGGCAACTTGTACCTTGCTGACCAAGGTAATTATAGGGTTCGCAAAATAAATACATTGGGAATAATCAGTACAATTGGCGGGAATGGCGGGTTTAGTGCGACTGGCACCGGTGATGGTGGGGCTGCAACCACTTCTACGTTTAACTGGATAGCAAGTGTTATCGTTGATTATATGGGAAATGTTTTCGTTGCAGACATGAATGGTGCTAAGGTAAGAAAAATAAATACATCAGGCAGTATCAGCACAATTGCCGGAAACGGCGTTTACACTTACGTTGGAGACAATATACCTGCTACAGCGGCTCAATTTAGCCCTATGCGTATTACACTTGACAGGTCAAACAACATCGTAATAGCAGACAAATACAACCGTAGAGTATTGAAGGTGGACAATGTCGGCATTATTCATAGTATTGCTGGCAATGGCGCAACAGGGTATAGTGGTGACGGAGGCTCTGCCACAGCCGCTTCTTTAGATTTTCCGGCAGGTATTGTTTATGACACCTGTGGTAATTTATATATTGCAGAATCTACCAACAGACGCGTACGCAAAGTAGCTTTCAACCCCGACTGTGTGCCTATAACCACCCATGCCATAAAACACAGCAAACATACCAACATATCGCTACACCCAAACCCCGCTACAAACACCATAACTATCACCACAAATGAGAACATGCACACCCTCACTATCTCCAATATGCTGGGGCAGGTGGTGCTATCGGCGGAGTATAGTGGGCGCAAGCAGGCAAGGGTAGATGTGTCTGCCCTGCCACCGGGTGTGTATATGGTAAGGGTAAATGATAGATGGGTAGAGAAAATGATAAAAAGGTGACCCCTCCCAGAGCTACGCTCGTTCACTTGCGTTCACCCCAAAGGGGAGGAGGTGTTATTAGACACTTGGCAAATGTTAGCGGTCCATGTTATGTTGTAAAGGTTGGTAGCACATGAACAGATAAAAACTTAAAAAACCCAAAATGAAAATAGTACTACAGGTAAGTGGTGGTATTGGCAAAAGCATTGCCGCCACAGCAATATGCGCTGCCATTATGAAACAATACCCGGATGCAGAGCTTATCGTGCTTTCAGGCTATCCAGATGTATTTGCACCCAACCCTAATGTGGCTATGTCGCTCAGCTTCAACAATCTCAACTACTTCTTCCCTCAGCACATTGAGGGAAGAGATACAAAGCTGTTTCTGCAAGACCCCTATCACGAAGAGGACTTTATATACCAGCGGGGACATCTTATAGAGGTGTGGTGCAAGATGTTCGGCATCCCCTACAATGGAGAACTGCCAGAGCTATACCTCACCTCTAAGGAGCAAACACAATACGCACCATTGTTCGCCTCAAACAAACCACTATTAGTTATGCAGACCAATGGCGGTGTATCGCCACAGGGCGATAAATACTCCTGGCCCAGAGATCTGCCGATAGGTACGGCACAAAAGGTAGTTAACGCCATGGCAGAACAATACAACGTAGCACACATACGCAGAAAAGACCAACTGGCATTGCAAGGTGCCTACCCTGTTCATGCCGACTTCCGGGCATTGGCGGTACTGATAGGCATGAGTACCAAACGGTTGTTTATAGATAGCTTTGCACAGCATACCGCTGCAGCATTGGGTTTACCCTCGGTAGTCTGTTGGGTAGCCAATGTACCATCACAGTTTGGGTACAAGATGCACACCAATATAATGGCACATGACCCCACTCTACGCCCGGAGATGCGCAACTCTGTTTTCAGTAGATTCAACATCACCGGAAACGTAACGGAGTTCCCCTACCGCAATGAGGAAGAAATATTTGATGCCGACCAACTCATAACAACACTCCGGGAAGAACCCAAAACAGAAATCAAAAAAAAGCAGTCAGAGAAAAATAGCGGAGCAGCCGTCAGGTAGCGGGGAAGAATAGCGGAGGAGGTTGCCTACGTATAAGTATTTTGTCATGTTGACGCAGGAGACATCCACTACTGTTGCTGTTCATTAGACCCTTCCTATCGGCAGATAAAGGTGACAGATGGGTTGGGAAGTCCTATTTCGGTAGCCAACGCACGCTGCCACGGTTCGGCACGGCTGCCAATGACAAGAGGTTCTTTACTAAATTCGAATCTACCCCCAACCCCTAAAGGGGGGCGTGCTGCTGATACATCCCATGATGTCATTTTTAAAGTGCTTGTGCGCAGCAAATTGTCATTCAGGTTGACCCACATATATAATGCCAACGCACACTAACTCGGTTCGGCACGGCTGCCAATGACAAGAGGTTCTTTACTAAATTCGAATCTACCCCCACCCGTAAAGGGGGGCGTGCTGCTGATACATCCCATGATGTCATTTTTAAAGTGCTTGTGCGCAGCAAATTGTTCACTCACCGTGACAGACTATACTACCAGTGGGATGCCAACCCCATGTTTCTCTAAATTGTCAGGTCGACAACGGAGACATCCCCTAATCCTGCCGACTATCTTTAGGCATGGTGAGCCGAGCCGAAACATGACATTAAGGGTAAAACCGCCTACTTCTTGTAAACCTTTACGACAAAGGTAAAATCTTCAATTTTGTCAATCTGCTGCTCTCTGCCTATCCTACTGATTTTGGGATATTTTGGTAGCTTGATACTCTTTTCATCGGGCAATTGCTGCAGCAAGTCAGTAATGGCTTTTGCGCTCACGGCATAAGTCTTTTCTTCTTTTTGTGAACCAACAGCGGTAAGCAAACCAAGAATATTGCCCTTTCCATCAATCATAGGGGAACCACTCTGTCCATGACCAACAGGCAACTCAAGCGTATATTGGAGCGTGTTGCCATCAAAACCGTTTCTTGAGCTAATATACCCTTCGCTATAGGACAACTCATCTGTCGGATAGCCAAGGGTAAATATATGTGTTCCTAATCCTGCTTTAGACTTAGAAAAAGTGTACGGCAAATCGCCATCAGCAAACCTAAACCCTGCTCTGTCAACCTTCATTATTGCTACGTCAGCGTCAGCATCAAAGGTCACAAGAGAGGCCTTGAAATACTGTCCGTCGTTATTCAATATATACACAGAATCTCCATAACCATTTTCATCGTGTAGCACATGGTAGGCTGTCACGAAATAGCCATTATTGGTAAGTGCAAAACCGGTACCGGTCTTCTTTACATCAGACGGCGGCGGAGTACTTTTAATTGTCTTGTCTAGGTCAATCTCTAATTGCTTTTGCTTTTCTATCTGTTTTGCCTGAGCAATCTTCAGCCCCTTCACTTCCCTGCTGATGGTATTATACTTCGATTCTGTTTTGTTGAGCGTGGGCTTCAAACTCCAGAACGTGACTGTTGATGCAACAAAAGCAACACTTGCAGCAACACCAACCGTACGCCACAATTGCCCTGAAAATATAAAGTAATTCTTCTTTTGCTTTACCGGGGTGTCTATGACCTCCTGATGCACATCGCGCAGCATATTCTTAAAGCGTCTATGCTTCCCGCTATCAACCATAGAACGGAGGAGGTCTAAGGTTTCCTGAAATTCAGCCGCAAACACAGAATCAGAACGCAAACGGGCTGTCAATACATCTAATTCTTCAGGGGCCATCGTACCGGCGAGATAGGATTCGGCAAGTTCACTAATTTTTTTGTTGACAGACATTTATATAGTATATATCTTATTAAAACAATATTCCTTTTTCACTTATTACCCCTGTTTGGCATAAAATATTTTCTTCAGGCGAGTAAGACACTTATACTTCTGCGTTTTAGCATTATCGGGATTGGTATAACCAAAGTCCGCTGCTATCTCTTGCATACTCTTTTCCTGATAATAAAAAGCCTTTAACAAAGACCTGCATGGCTCACCCAAATCGTCAAGCGCAAACTCCAGCTGCTCATAATGTGCCTCCCTTTCTATATGGACGCTTATATCGTCTTCGTACGCAATCCCCGTTCTATCATCATCGGTCCCTAAACTATCTGTCAAGACCTCCGGCGACTTGTCATTCTTGTTAAGCCGTTTATACCACAGATGTTTACAAATAGCAAAAAGATACGTTCCGATACTACAAGTAAGCTTAAACTCACTATCCTGCGCCTTCCCGAACAGCACCACCATTGCCTCCTGAAACAAATCAGTCACATCGCCGGCCACTCCTCCATGCTTCACAATCCAACCACTGACAATATGGTAGTTGTCCCGGTAAATTTGCTCTGTTGCAGCACGCTCACCACGCGCCAGTGCAGCCAATGTTTGTTGCTCTATGTTGTATGAACCTTGCAAATATTAATACCTATTTATTGAAAAAGTAACCCTCAAAAAAACACCTTTTTGAAAAGCAAGCCAAATTCTTATCTATGACCAAAGATAAATACATTTTTAATCTCAAAATGTATTTACAAATACAATTTACAGTGGCACAACTGAAAGCTAACTCAAAATAAGATGAGTGTTGCCACAAACCAAAAACGCCCTGAATAGGGCGTTTTCAAATATTGATTTACAAATTGCCCTGACTACGGAGCTATGGCATAAGTAATATTGCATTTTTCCTCATTATCTATACGCATCAGCGTCAGGTGATGTGTTTCCACCATCGGAATCATATACTTAGCTGTCGTACCCACTTTATCCTTCTTAAGCGTAAGCACTACGTTACCCACTTCATCGCTTGTAAGGGTATATGTTCCTTTTTCTCTCGGATTGTCACGCATGTCCCTGTAAGTCTTGACATAAGTCCCAAAGTTCAGGTTGTTCGCATTGCTTACTGTTAACTGTAACGTAGCAAACCATTTGATGTAGTGCGCTTCTGATTCCAATTTGTCAGGACACTTCATCCCTACAAAACACCACTCTTTGTCAAAAAGCTCATAACGATTTATCGGGTCGGTGTTACTAGGAGGGAACGGGGGCTTCTGAGCCATTGCCACCATCGGGAACGCCATAAGGCATGTCAGTAAAATATTTTTAATCATATTCTTCACCATAAAAAGTTTTTCTTCGAGTAAAAGTAATAAAACCTGCGTTTAAATGCATATAGTTAATCACAAAATAGTCATTATTATTTTAATCGTGCAAGGAGACGAAAAAAAACGGGCAAATTCCTCTTATGACTATCTGTTTTGCTACTCGGCTATATGCAAAAAGAAGCCCGGCTGATTGCCGGGCTTCTTCGTGTGTAACTAAATCTTTAAAAATTATGCGTAAGCCTCAGTAGGTTCACAAGAGCATACCAGATTACGGTCGCCATACGTGTTATTTACTCTTGCCACACTCGGCCAGAACTTGTTGTTTTTTACATAGGGCAACGGAAACGCGGCCTGCTGGCGGCTATAACTATGCGTCCACTCATCGGCAGTAATTACAAACTGAGTATGTGGCGCATTCTTCAACGGATTGTCGACTTTGTCCATTTTACCGTCTTCAATCGCACGAATCTCTTCGCGAATTCCCAGCAAAGCATCACAGAAACGGTCCAGTTCGGCTTTGTCTTCACTTTCCGTAGGTTCTATCATAATAGTACCTGCAACCGGGAAACTCATTGTTGGTGCATGAAAACCATAATCAATCAAGCGCTTCGCAACATCTTCCGCTTCAATTCCTGCTGTCTTCTTAAACGGACGCAAATCAACAATAAACTCGTGAGCACATGTACCACCACTTCCGGTGTACAGAATGTCAAAGTCATTTTGAAGGCGAGCACGCATGTAGTTAGCATTTAGTATGGCATACTCAGTAGCATCTTTAACCCCGGCAGACCCCAGCATGCGAATGTATGCATACGAAATCAGCAATATGCTGGCCGAACCAAACGGCGCTGCAGAAACTGCATGTGCCATTTCACCATTATTACTGTTGAACACATGACCCGGCAAGAACGGCTCCAAATGTTTACGAGAACATATCGGCCCCATTCCCGGACCACCACCACCGTGCGGAATAGCAAATGTCTTATGCAAATTGAGGTGACAAACATCAGCACCTATTAAGCCCGGAGCAGTCAACCCAACCTGCGCATTCATGTTAGCGCCGTCCATATACACCTGACCACCATGGCTGTGCACGATGTCTGTAATCTCTCTTACTGTTTCCTCATAAACACCATAGGTAGAAGGGTAAGTAATCATGATACCTGCAAGATTGGCAGCATGTAGGGTTGCTTTTTCCTTAAGGTCAGCAACATCTATATAACCATTCTCCAAAGCTTTAACAACAACAACCTTGTAACCTGCCATTACCGCACTTGCCGGGTTGGTACCGTGAGCAGAAATAGGAATAAGCATAACATTTCTATGCCCTTCACCACGACTTTCATGATACCCTCTTATAGCCAGCAATCCGGCGTACTCTCCCTGTGCACCGCTGTTGGGCTGCAAGCTGCATGAATCAAACGCAGTCAACTCACACAAATACGCAGACAAGTCTTTTGCCATTTGCATGTAACCTTCGGCCTGAGAGACAGGAACAAATGGGTGCATCTTTCCCCATGTCGGCCAGCTCAATGGCATCATTTCTGAGGCTGCATTCAACTTCATGGTACAACTTCCCAGGGAAATCATACTCGTGTTCAGGCTCAAATCTTTGTTTTCCAACATCTTCAAATAACGCATCATCTGCGTTTCGCTGTGATGGCTGTTAAACACCTGCTGTGTAAGGAATTCGCTTGTACGTGTAAGAGAGCTTGGTATATGAAGAAGCGATGTCTGCTCGTCAATCGAAATAGTAACGGGCTCTTCAGAGTTAAGTATCGTATGAATAATATCCAGTACATCAGTGGACGTAGTAGTTTCGTCTAAAGAAATACCGACTACGTTTCCACCATGGTAACGGAAATTGATTCCGTTATTTTCTGCAGCATTACGTAAGGCAACACTATCCGAAACATGCACTGAAATAGTATCGAAGAATGAATTGCTCGCTAACTTCAAACCAGCGGCAGTAAGCGTATCTGCAAGAACCTGCGTCAGCAATGCCACTCTTTTGGCTATGTCTTTTAACCCGTCAGGACCATGAAAAACGGCATACATCGCAGCCATATTCGCAAGTAGTGCCTGAGCCGTACAAATGTTGGAAGTTGCCCGCTCGCGCTTGATATGCTGTTCGCGTGTTCCAAGTGCCATTCTTAGTGCACGATTGCCCTGAGCATCAATACTGATACCGATAATTCTACCGGGAATCTGACGCTTAAAATCATCCTTTGTCGCGAAGAATGCAGCATGTGGACCACCAAAGCCCAATGGAACACCAAAACGCTGTGCCGAACCGACCGCAACATCTGCCCCCAATTCTCCGGGAGGTGTAAGCAGGGTAAGTGCCAACAGATCTGTTGCCATTACAACATAACCACCAAGGTTGTGAACCTTAGTTATGCAATCGCGATAATCTTCAACACTTCCTTTGTCATTTGGATATTGCAATAATGCACCAAAGAAAGACTCATCTATTTCTGCCGTATTATAGTCGCCATATACAACTTCAATACCAAGAGGCATCGCACGCGTAACAACAACATCCTTTGTCTGAGGGAAAGTTTCGTTATCGACAAAGAACTTAGGTTTCGTAGGAGCACTAGTATCTTTATTCGCAGCATGAAAAAACATGTTCATTGCTTCTGCAGCGGCAGTCGCTTCATCCAGCAAAGAAGCATTGGCAATAGGAAGCGCCGTCAAATCACTCACCATAGTCTGAAAGTTTATCAGACTCTCTAACCTACCCTGACTGATTTCTGCCTGATAAGGTGTGTACTGCGTATACCAACCCGGGTTTTCAAATAGATTTCTCAAAATAACACTCGGCGTATGCGTATCATAATACCCCTGACCAATATAGGTCTTCATTACTTTATTTCTGTCCGACAGTTCCTTTACTTGCGCCAAATAGGTAGCTTCACTCACCCCGGCCGGAATTTTCAAGCTATGATCCATTCGGATAGATTGCGGTACCGTTCGCGATATCAGCTCATTCATGTCGCTCACACCAATGGTCTTGAGCATATCTGTAGTTTCCTGTTGGTCCGGTCCTATATGCCGACCAATAAACTCTGCGCTTTGCTTTGAAAACAAGTTCATAAATTAATTTAAAATGAAGCAGTGATTTTGAAAAAGATGTGCAAAGATAAAATATTAATTATTAACACGAGGAGTTACAACTATTGTAAATAATATCTTTTGCCAGCCCATAGAGGGATAATACAATTAAACAAAAAAAGAAAAAAATCATGTATCAACTATTATTGTCTGATTGTTTTATTATTCCGATATTTGTTTCTATCTTTCCGAGCTAGTTAACAAAAATTTAAGCGTTGAAACGACTAATACTCTCATTGGCATTGGCACTTCCCTTCTGCGTTCAGGCACAAGAGACACACCATGAAATCGGTTTAGGCCTCGGTTTGGCTAATTATTACGGCGATTTACAACCTAAGTTTTTTGCTTCTGACGGTTACCGACCAATGGCTACAGTTGTTTATAAGTTCTTTGTTACGCCAAAAATCGGTTTACGTACGGGGTTTTCTTACGCTCAGGTTACGGCGGCAGATAGCTTAAGTAGAATCCCGATTAACCAAAGCCGGAATCTTAGCTTTACTTCGAATATATTTGAGTTTCACGGTGCGGTAGAATATAACTTCCTGCCAATTGATGTGTTACACCGAAAAGTAACACCATACATTTTTGGAGGCGTTGCACTTTTTTATTTCAACCCATTTGCCGAAGACATATCCGGAAACAAACACTATTTAAGACCACTTAGTACAGAAGGTCAGGGCTTGCCCATGTATCCTGACCGCAAGCAATATAGTCTTGTGAACATGGCGTTCCCTTTTGGTGGTGGTTTCAAATTCTTTATTGGCAAAACATTGATGGTAACGCCTGAAATTGGTTTCCGCTATACTAATACCGATTACATTGACGACGTGAGTAAGTCCTATGTCAACATGGATACACTACAAGCATACAAAGGAAAACTGGCGCGAGCAATGTCTTTCCGCGGGAATACTGCAAAAAGCTGGGATAATAACAATCCTAACTACGGTTACCAAAGAGGTGACAGCAAGGCAAATGACTGGTATTGGTTCACCAATATCACCGTGACTGTCTATTTCCGATCGTTTGGTAACAGACGCCCATATACCAAGACAGCTTGTCCCGGATTGTTTAGGTAAGTAAATCTCGATATAAAATCATTAGCAAAGCCCCACAGACAGGGGCTTTTTTGTTCGCAGGGCACGTTACTTTGGTTTATTGACTATCATCTTCAGCGAATCAGAATCGCCATCGTCTGCGTCATTTTCTACAACTACAAAACCGCATTTGTTGTACACTGCAATTGCTTGCTTGTTTTCCTTGCTTACAAACAGGTAAATCGAACCCAACCCACTTTTGAACCCTTCCTCAACCATTAGTCTCGTAGCGATGGAAGCGATGCCCTTTCCCCAATGCTCAGTTGCACCAATAAATATGTGAAACTCTGCGGCACCTCCATTAATGCTCGTTAACTGTACATTGCCCACATACTCATCTGTTTCTTTCAGACAAATAGCGTTTCTCATACTATTGCCTTCTGTCATTACCCGTTCTAACCATTCTTTTTCAATGGCTTCAGTTACGGTAATGTCCGGTCTCGAGCCAGTCAATGCCCATACCTTGGAGTCATTGCGCCACTTGTAAGACACTTTATGATCTCCTGCTCTCAACCGTCTTAAATACACCTCAGTCATTTTGTATTATTCTGATTATTACTTCCATTTCCCTTGGGCTATACCGTTGGTCAATCGGCAGGCAGACGAGGTTTGTAGCAAGGTCATATTCTACCGAACCTGTTGCAGTGTTTTTAATCACGTCTGTCCAATAAGTACCAACATACACTTTCGACTGAATCAACTTATTTCTTAAACCAGCTGATGACAAATAGGGATAAAATAAAAAATCTCCGTCGTTCGGCAGATCCAGCCTGTTGCTACTTTGCAGCGCAGCACTTAACGTATTAAAATTTTCTCTTCTTATCTGCTTAACCGCATCATAGTCGATTGCCGACAACACCTTTTGGGTAGACCGGGACATCTGCTTTACTTCTTCTTTATCCAGACTTTCCTCCAGTGCGGCATACTCCTTATAGAAGTCCGAAGCACTTTTGTCTGTTCTTCCCACAAGATGTCTATAACGATCGTACGACAAATCCTTTGGCAACGCTCCCTTTAACTCTATATTAGTAGATAAATATGCTCCATCCGGCACACCAAAAAACTTCCGACAAGAATAAATAGTATCAACCCCGGGTAAAGGACGAGAAAAAAAAGATTGTGCATTATCGATTATCATGTTGGCATACTTCGCAGTTACTTGTCTTACAAATTCATCCTTTAGACCGAAAAAATTGATATATAATATTGCTTCATTATCTTCAATTTCGAATGGCGCAAACTCGAAATTGTAGTCAATCGGATAAAATGAATAAGGAATACCGAGCCTTTTTAACGGCGTTTGTAATACATGGCAATGGTAGTATGGCAAATAGACCTTCTTGTAATTTCTTGCTCTTAATATATACTCCAGAGCATTCCTACCTGTATTCAATGACAATAATCCGGAGTGGTATTCTTCACCACCAGGTAATTCCAACTCTAAAAATCCGCCTATTTCGTTCATACTAACGTGTATTCTGTCAACATTTGCTTAATAGTCTCTTTGTCGTGATTCATGCAGATATCAATAATAGACAAACTGCCGGAACCTTTCAAGAAATTGAGTCGAATACCATATGCCTCAAACTGCTCTTTAGTGTAAATACCCTGCCCCCCGATTGGATTAATGTACTCCGCGGCACCTTCACATTCTAAAATATTGACAATGTTCCTGACCTTATCTCCAGTCTTCTCATACCCTTCTTTCGACGATATTCTAAACTCAGTATTCAGACCTAGGTATCCGGAAAAAGTTACCACACTATCAATTGCTAACTCAGATATTGTATTGGGCCTCTTATCAAAAAAATGCTCAACCATTGGAAACACTTCATTGAAAAAAGGGGCTTTCTTATAGGAGAGTTTCACATTATTAATGAACTTACTTACTTCTTTCGACTTCCAGTTAATATATGTATCCTTAATCAGCTTAAATGAACTTGCATCACTTAATGGAATTGTAAATAGAAACTCCTGCTTATTCGAAATAATCCTGTTGCGATTTATCCAGCCGCCTTTAATAAAATTAACATCATCATAAAACACATATCTATCTACACTTGATACCAATTGAAAATAACCGATATATGGACAAAAATAGGGTTGCATAATCGCAATCTTCATGTCTTTCCGTTTTTAATTAAAATATCTCGCCATAAATATCGGCAATAAGAAGAACTTAAAATAAAACTGCCGTCAAAATAGTTTCAATACCATCATAAAATAACCTCAACCGAAACCTCCTTCTAAATTTATCCGGCCAGCGACTATTTTTTTGACCTTAATAAAACCGGAAAAAACAAGACAGCTGCAAAGTAAAGCAGTTCTTTTAAGTTGAAAGGTGCATACCTAAAATAAAGCGGACAATTGTTGAGTACGTGTTTAAGCTTTTCAGTTCCTCGCTTGTCTTTAGAATAATACATCAGCACAGTTTTTGACATTTCTGCCAGACGTTTGCTAAACACACTATCATACTTTCCACGATAATATACGTTTGCTTCCGAATATAACTTAAATAAGTCTCTGTAGGATTTGTAACTATGATTTTCTGCTCTCGTAACACCGCCGCCATGCTGTCTGTAAGCAGCTGTTTTCCCGGGGAGATATTTCGCCGTTCCCATATCGCAAAACATGATGTGCATGGCGATATCTCCACTATTTGCTTCCTTAAAAAACTTTGGCAACGGACTAGGCAAGTTATTCCTGAAAAACAGCGTTGCGGTTGGAATGAATACCTGTGGTGACATCACAACCTCCTCCATTTCGATATCTTCTTTTGGAGGAGGTAAAAATGTCGGCTCTTGTGCCGTGCCTATATTGTTGATAATCTCTACATCGGTAAAACACATGCTATAGCCCGGGTTTTCTTCTAAAAACTTAACCTGTCGTTTTAGCTTAGTTGTATCAATCCATTTATCGTCGCCTTCTAAAAATGCAATATACTTGCCGGTACACCTCAGCAAGCACTCTACCGAATTTGCCTTTGCTCCGATGTTACTTTTCGGATATAAAGGCACAATAATATCCGGATACTCTTTATGGTATTTGTCAATGATGGCGCGCGTATTGTCCTTCGAGCAATCATCACCGATAACAAACTCAATCCTGAAATCACGTTCCTGATTAAGCACGCCGCAAATAGCCTCCTCAATATATTGCTCATGGTTGTACGTGATTGTACAAATGCTTACTAAAGGCCGTTCGGTGTCTGCGCTCATACTAACATTTATATTCGTGTCCGTTGCTCTTGTGTCGACAGTATTGTTATAAAATAACAAAATCGGAATCTGAGTGCTAAAATAGATAAATTAGTGGGTAGATACGAAGCGAGCTCCCACATTTGAATACAATAACTGCACAATGAGCGTATTTTCAAACCCCATTGAGTTTCGACTTCCGGCATATATTTACTTACTTCTTTTTCAATCCGATTTCTTAAAGTATTTTTATGCTTAATGGCTAAAAACAAAAATAGCAAGCCTGCTGCACCTGTTCCTGCTAGAAAACCTTCTAATAGAAAGGCTACGTCGAACGATAGAGCTAAGAAACCTTCTGGCACTATATCAGAAGCCCGGCTCCAATGGCTGGCGGCTGGTACTGTTGCGGTCCTAACCTGGCTATTTTATAAAGTATGCCTGAACAACCAGTTGACCAACTGGGATGACCCGGGGTACATAAGAGACAATAAGTTGATAAAAGACACTTCGGCAGAGGGGCTAAAAGAAATATTTACGACCCCCATCATGGGTAACTATCACCCATTGACCATACTTAGTTATGCGATAGAGTATAGCTACGTGCGGTTAGAGCCATGGTTATACCATTTGGACAGTGTCCTGTTTCATATATTGGTGACAGTTCTGGTTTATGTTTTTGTACAACAACTGACACGCAAAACGGTTGCAGCATTCATAACTGCACTTCTTTTTGGCCTTCACCCCATGCACGTAGAGTCTGTAGCCTGGTTGGCCGGCAGAAAAGATGTGGTTTATGGAACATTCTATATGGCCGCATGCATCGGGCACCTTTTCTACATTAGAAATACGGCCAACAAAAAATGGCTTTGGTATGGCGGTGTAATACTTATGTTCGTCTGCTCTCTCCTGTCTAAACCTGTTGCGGTAACCCTTCCAGTTACGTTGCTGGCGATAGATTATTGGGAGCGAAAAGAATGGAACATAAAAATACTCCTTGAAAAAATCCCTCTTTTTATCCTATCCATCGGATTTGGTATCCGTTCCGTAATAGACCAACAGGACTTTGGTTCGCTTGGCACTCAAAATGTAACTTATAGCATCCTTGAGCGTATTGCATTGGGTGGATATGCATACATAACCTACTTGCGCAATGCCATTTTCCCTACCGGACTCAGCAACTTCTACCCATACCCGCCTAAAGTTGACGGCACATTACCCTTACCGTATTACCTGTATACTTTGGGTACATTACTTACGTTGCTGGTACTTTGGAGATTCAGAAAAAACAAGGCGGTTGTATTTGGCTCACTGTTTTTCCTCATCAACATAGCTCTGTTACTGCAGTTTGTTCCGGTAGGTGGTGCCATCCTGGCCGACAGATACTCTTACATACCCTACATGGGACTGTTCTTTATTGCGGGATGGATAATTTCCAAATTAATAGAAACTCCCGAAAAGAAGCAGATTGGCCTCATCACATTCGCCGTAGTATGTGCCTACTCTCTTTACCTCGGCAAGCTAACTACTGACAGATGTAAGGATTGGTATGATACTGCCAGCCTATGGCGAGACGAAATTCAAAAACAACCCCTTGCTCCAAACGCCTTTAATAATCTTGGGTTTCACTACTTCAATAAATTCAACGAAAGCGTAAACCCCGCTGAGCGAAAGATATATTTCGACTCATCTTACATGCTGTTAAACCAATCTATCGCGCTACAAAGCACATTTGCAAACCCTTATGTTTCTCTGGGGGAACTGCACAGAGCAAACGGCCAATTGAACATAGCGAGGTCATACTATTACAAAGCCCTTTCGCTCAAAGACAAGGAGGGCTCCGCGAATGCGTATCTGGGACTCGCTATCATATATGCGATGTCAGGCAACCTTGATTCTTCCGGTATTTGCTTTAGAAATGCCATAGAATACAAGCCGTATTTCCCTGAGTTGCACAGCAACTACGGCAACTTCTTCGATATGTCGCATAAACCTGACTCTGCTTTAATTCAGTACGGCATTGCCATTTCTCAGAACCCGGATATGTATGCCCCTCACCTGAACAGGGCCAGGCTATACAGCCGACAAAACAAGTATCAGGACGCGCTGAATGACTTTGCCATCGCTGCCAGTCTGAATCCGGATATGGGTGAAATATATTACTCCCGTTCTTTTACCTATAACAAGATGGGCAATAAGGCCGCTGCATTACGTGACGTTGAGCAAGCAATTCGCCTTGGATTTCCGAATGTAGATCAGGCATACTATAAGATGTTGAAAGGTCAGTAATTACCGCCGGTGGACGAAAAACCCTACTTACAAGTAGTACCTTTACAATCGCTATGATAGTTACTCTTTTATCTGACTTAGGCACCAAAGACGGCGCTGCGGCTACCGCAAGAGCATATTTGACGCAGCATCTGCCGGGGGTAACATTCGTAGACTTAACACATAGTATTACCGGGCTCAGCCAACGTAGGGCCGCATATGTATTAGCGAATGCTTACCCATCATTTCCGAAAGGCACCATTCACTTAAGTATGGTGTTTCCTTTTGCAGGCACGGCACCGGCAATGGTAGCAACACAAGTAAGTGGACATACCTTTATTGCCCCGGATAACGGACTGCTACCAACCGCCTTAGGGGCGGACAAAACCAACGATATCCGACTGCTCTACAAGTACCAAAAACCATATAGTTTTAAACGGTGGTTAGCAGACGCGACTCAGGCGATTCAACAGTTTTCAGAATCGGGATCATTGCCGCAAAATATCATCATTCCTAAGACGCTACCACCGTGCCCGGCGCCATCAATTACACCCTCAGGCATTGACTGTTTTATTCTTTACTCAGACCACTACGGCAACGTGATACTCAATATATCAAAAGATGAGTTTACGCAAGCAACGACCGGGAAAGAATTCAATATCAGATTCGTGAAAACAAGCAACATAAACCATATCAGCACCCATTACTCAGAAGTCGAAAATAATACTCCATTGTGTCGGTTTAACAGTATGGGGCTTCTGGAAATTGCCGTCAACCATGGCTCCGCAATTGAGCTACTGGGGCTGAAGCAAGAGGACTACCCGCATCTTAGAAATATGACCGTACACATTTCAACTCAATAGTCTGCAACCACTCAGTTTTCCGGCCGTTCCAACACACTAATGCGTCTGACAACACTATCGAGATTACGAAAGTGTATAAATGCCTTTCTATATGCCTTAGCATCAAATGCAGGCGAACCCATATAAACGCCACCGGGTTTAGAGATACTCTTCGATATTCCGGATTGTGCCGTAATAATGGTATTATCGGCAATCTGTAAATGGCCCACTATTCCTACCTGGCCACTGAACATACAGTTTTTCCCAATCTTGGTGGAGCCTGCTATAACATTACATGCAGCCAGATAAGAGTTTTCTCCTACTTCCACATTGTGAGCAATGTGTACCAGATTGTCGAACTTGACGCCCTTTCTGATTATCGTCGACCCAAGTGTAGCACGATCGATGGCGCAGTTAGCACCTACTTCCACATCATCCTCGATAATTACGTTTCCAATTTGCGGCACTTTACGCTCACCCTCGGCATTTTGCGGTTCAAACCGGAAACCATCGCTACCGATGACGGTACCGGAATGTATAATGCACTTACTTCCTATCTGTGTGTCTGAGTATACTTTCACACCTGCAAACAATGTTGTGTTATCGCCGATTACCACATTGTCACCGATATATACCTGAGGGTAAATTTTTACATTATTACCAATTCGCGCATTATCACTAATTACTGCAAAAGGCCCGGCATACAAGTTCTCTCCCGTGACTGCACTTTCGGAAATATATGCCTGCTTAGACACCCCCGTTTTATTGAGCTTTACCTGATTGTACATCTCCAGCAGCTTTGCGAAGGCCACGGCTGCACTATCTACGCGTATCAAAGTCGCCTCAATCGGTTCAGCGGCTACAAAGTCACGATTTACAATAACGATAGAGGCCTTTGTACCATATATATATTGGGTATAAGCAGGATTGGCAAGAAATGAAATTGACCCCGGTGTCCCTTCTTCTATTTTAGACAAAGTACTAACTGTTGCCTCCGGATTTCCTTCTATGGTTCCGTTCAGGATACCAGCTATTTGTTGAGCACTAAACTGCATTTATTAAACGTTTGCGTACAAAATAGATGAAAATCGGGGATTTTTATAACAATGTACGAGGTGCAGCTACTTAGGCATGGCACCATAGTCTTTGAGAATTTCTTTAAGGACATCAATTCGGGTGGAAAACCAGTCCTTTGAGGCATCGGTTGCAGGCTTTTCAAAATTCATAGAAAAGAAGTAAGGATAGTTTCTGATGTCTACTTTGTTCATTGAACCTTTGGGCTCCTTTACATGCTTAATACGCTCAATAAATCCTGTTATCCAATACACATTCTTGTCTCCGGAAACACCGGTTCCGGTCTTATAGTATAGCTTGTATCCTTCCGTGTCTTCCTGCAACATCATGTTCTTTACAATACGCTGACTGCGCTCAGAAAATGGCAACTCTGCAAAATACATACGCTTGATAAAGCCCGCCTGCTCATCGGCGGAAATCTGCAGTGAGTCGTTCAACCAAAAATTGTCAATACTTCCTGACGCATTCATATTGCCATACTTCACGGTATCAACATAATGCTTCATTCTTTCAGGCCCAATTCTTCTCGCAATCTCCCGATAGTACCACACACAACTATTACTGAAAGCCTCCTGCATCGTCAGGTCTTTGTCACATGCTGTTCTGCCGGTAGTGGTGCTGTCCCACTTGATCAGCAGCCGTTCATCAGGTGCCAGTGCCGTTTCCAGCGCGACTAGAGAATTGAAAATCTTAAAAGTTGATGCCGGAAGGAAGCGCTTCAGGCAACGTTCTTTGTTGTAAAAATGGATAGCTTCATGATTATTATCGCGGAGTATAAAACAGGCGTTCTCTATGCCATGTTTCTTATAAACAGCTCCCCACTCTTCATGCTCTGTTATCCGAGCCTCTCTGCAAGAGCAGAATACCGTTATCAATATAAGCGTAATAAATATGCGAATCTGCATTAAAACTGACTATTTGTAAAACCTGTTATGAATATTATGACTGTTGTCCACCGAACTATGCAGTTGTCTTCTCTGACGTGCGCTTAACGACTCCGCTCCTTGACTCCTGGGACTCTTTTGCCGCTTTTACAAATGCAACAAAAAGAGGATGCGGATTCTCTACTGTACTCTTATACTCCGGGTGAAACTGAACACCTACATAAAACGGATGATCTTTGATTTCAACAATTTCAACAAGATTTGTTTTCGGATTACGACCAGCAGCCGTCATTCCTGCCTTTTCGTACATCTCCTGATACTCGTTGTTAAATTCGTAACGGTGGCGATGACGTTCTTTAATAGCCGTATTACCGTAAATGGATGCGGTCAATGAATCAGGCTGCAATTCGCAGTCATAACTTCCCAACCTCATGGTACCACCTAATAGTGTTACTGCCTTCTGGTCTTCCATCATGCATATTACGCCCTGGTCAGTATCCGGGTCCATTTCTGTGGAGTGAGCTTTTGGCATTTTAAGCACGTTACGCGCAAACTCAACACAGGCCATCTGCATACCCAGGCAAATTCCGAAAAACGGCACTTTGTTCTCTCTTGCAAATCGGATAGCTTCCACTTTCCCTTCTATTCCACGGCTACCAAATCCCGGCGCTACTAAAACTGCATCGAGGTTTTCAAGCTTTTCGGCGGCATTCTCCTTCGTGAGGTATTCAGAATGTATGTTGCGTATTTCTACTTTACACTCATTCAATGCACCCGCATGTATGAGGGCTTCCAATATAGATTTGTAGGCATCCTGCAGCTCCACATATTTTCCTATCAGCCCTATTACAACCTTACTTTTCGGATAACGCAACTTATTCAAAAACTCTTTCCATTTTGACAAGTCGGGCTCGTCACCCATTGGCATATTCAACTTATCCAGGCAAATGACATCCAGCTTCTCGCGCATCATTTCTAACGGCACGCTATAAATCGTATCTGCATCCAACGCCTCTATAACCGCATCCTGAGTAACGTTACAGAATAGTGCAACCTTACGCTTCAGGTCTTTGTATAATGGCTCTTCGGTTCTGCACACCAGAATATCAGGAGTGAGACCGTGCTCGCTCATCATCTTTACGGAGTGTTGCGTGGGCTTTGTTTTCAACTCCTTGGCGGCTTTAAGATATGGTATCAGGGTAAGATGAATGACAATACAATTTTCATTGCCCATCTCCCACTTCAACTGTCGAACTGCCTCGATATAGGGCAACGACTCAATATCTCCCACTGTCCCACCTAACTCAGTTATAACAATATCAAACTGATTATCTTCTCCCAAAAGCAACATACGTCGCTTTATCTCGTCTGTGATATGAGGGATCACCTGAACGGTTTTTCCCTGATAAGCTCCTTCGCGCTCTTTATTAATAACATGCTGGTAAATGCGACCTGTAGTCACATTGTTAGCCTGAGATGTAAACGTGTTCAGATAACGCTCATAGTGTCCGAGGTCCAGGTCGGTTTCGGCTCCATCTTCTGTCACATAGCACTCTCCATGCTCATACGGGTTAAGCGTTCCCGGGTCAATATTAATATACGGGTCAAACTTCTGGATAGTAGTGGTAAAACCTCTTGCCTGTAGTAGCTTGGCTAACGATGCCGCTATAATTCCCTTTCCGAGGGACGATGTAACTCCTCCTGTTACGAATATGTACTTTGTCATGACGCTCCTGTTTTGTAAAGACCGGTGCGCAGCTAAGATATTAGAATAAAATAGGGGAAGTAGCTGTTGCGGTCGTGCAAAGTTAACATTGATTGCCGAATAATTCAAAAAAGATGACGTGGGGGAAAGCGGTATTTATCCCCAACTTAGAATAAGCGAACCAACGTTATCATCTTCCCGTTGACGACCTGAGGTTACAACTGAATTACGGAAAAGACGAATTCAGGATATCGTTCGATGGAAGTCCGGTTAACTTATAAAAAATATCTATACAACCAGTTACTTTTACCGGGAGTGTGCAACAATTTTTATTTTGCACAACCTATCATTGACAATCAGCCACTTACGTTATTTTCCCTTTCCGAAATTGCGCATTCTTTGCTCACTCTTTGCTATTGTGTGGGCAATTTTGCCTTTTGTTTGAGCTGTCAGGTTGCTTTTGCATCAAGCAACAAGATTTGAATAAAAGCATAATGATACGGTTTGGTGACACTTGGTTTATGCCTCAAAAACCAAGCCAGAAAGAGCGGCTGACAGAAAATGATATCCACATTTTCAAAATTGCCTCCGAACGCTCTGTAAGCAACTCCGGGAAGGTTGTAAGCCGGATAAATTATGTTGGGTATGGTCTGCTTGAGCACTTAAGCAGGCTGAGTAAGCGAGGTAACGCAGGCGTGACGCTTGCAGTTGTATGGACGAAGGTGTGAACTTGACATTGGGATCTAGGGAGCATTAAAGCAAACCAAAGGCATTATTTTTCCGAAGATACTTATTTCTAATCCGGACAAAATCATTACCATAATCACTTCGTTCAAGATATTCTTTATATAGAAAAGAGTTGTATTTCGACAAGTAAGTTGCCAAACATGCAGTGGCATTTGCTATATTGTTATCAGACGGAATGGAGATATTCAATTTTAATAGTTCTCTATTGAGGTTTTTATTAACTGAAAGAAAGTCAATATGAAACAAACTGTTATCTAAGTCAAGGAACGACGAGTCTGCATTATAATTGAGTTTATTTCTAAGCTTTGAAGGAAAGTCGTTCTTAAATTGAGAAAAAATTGACAGGAGCTTAGTCAACAAAACCAATTCCTCCGTGTCACAATCTGGAATAAGTCCACGAAACGCATTTTCTATTTGAACCCAATTAGACTGATGGACATTTTCCCCTTTATAAGTAAGAGTCAATATAATATTACCATGTTCATTTTCCTCTTTAAAACAAAAAAAATAGTTACCACTGTCTAATTTTATTGGATCCGAATACATAGCAATCGAAAAACTCTCATACCTGCTCTTTTGCTCTGAACTCAAGAACATAAACCCCTTGTTTAAGAACCTCAAAAAACAAACTGCGTTAAAAAAAGCAAAATAGTAAAGTGTGACATAAGACCAACAAGGTGAGCCAGACTTAGATTTCAGCAAATCAACAAATTGTATATGTACCTTGTTTTGAAAAAGCTCAATATCACAGTGAAGAGCTTTATAATAATCGTCTTTGTTTAACTCAATTTCAATTGATTTGCCAGTAAGTTTTCTTAGTGAAATTATTTTGTTTGTAACAACATCCTTAAATGACCAAAATTCATATTTACTTCTTGGAATCCCGAAATGTACCATTGGGAGTAAGAAACGATTTCTTAATGCGAGAAAACTTTCACCGAGTATTTGCATAAGTATTAGAAAAGAGAGCTACTATTCAAGTCGTGATATTTGTTGTTGTATTCATTTAATTCGCTACGCATGTCGTCAACAACTTTCTGAAACGTAGCATTACTTGTCCCAGTATACGAATCAAAACTCAACCTTGAGATTGGCTCAAGCGAATTCACAATCGACTCACTTTTCAAATCTGAATACGACCCTAGAGTTTTATCAATAACTTCATTGAAAATTGCGAACACTGCCCTAAATAAAATTGAGTTGGTCAGTTTTGCCTTGTCAGACTTACTCTTTCTGAAAACTTTCTCTGCAGCTTCGAGGTAGTTCATTACTCCTTTACAAACAGTTTCGTTGTCTTTATTCTGAAAAAATCCACTTTCGAACAAAGCAGTTGTTGCCTGATTAAAAGCAGTTCTAGATATTTTTCCAACTCGACTTTTTTCGGCAGACATCAAACCAGCTAACACACTCTTCTTATTCAAGCTATCAAAAAGTTGTCTCTGCCTATCCTCAAGCTTAGTCTCGATACCTGCCAAATTCTTTATATCGAGAATGAGCGTTTTTGGGACTCCCTTTTGAGTAGTGTTGATATCAATAAACAACTTAACCTCATTGGATACATTTAGCTTATTGAAGATCACAACTGGAATACAGTGCTTATTCCTTGAAGATATAAGTCCCCATAAACGGTGCTGCCCATCGAGAACCATAAAACTTCGAGAGTTCGTTACAAAGGAGACTTTATTGGAGTTTCTATCAAAACTAAATTTGGCAGAGTCTTGTGCACTTAGTATTAGTGCGGAGGGTATAATCCCTTTAACTTCATCTAAATACTTTGTGATATCTTTTGCCCTAGACTCATTTAGCGACCGTTGAAAACCTTTTTCTGGATTTTCCTCACGCCGAGAAACAAAACAAGTACTTTTTAGAATATCGTTTGGCAAAACAACAACGTAGAATTCGGTACTATTTTGTTTACAAGTAAGAGCGTCAAACCTAACAGCTCTTACTGAACTAAAACTACTTACTCTTTTTGCCGCTTTCTTTACTGTTCCCATAGAAATAAAAAAGTAAATATATATATATTTTTACCAAACCCCAAAATATGAATCTATATTCCTAGATGAAACGATTCAACATAAAATTGTCTTCCAGAATTCTATACTACTTTCGTTAGGCGGATTTTCACATTTATCGTAAAACAGATAAAGCATCTTAACTCAAAAAACACCCGTTAATAGCTACACCCCTTCTTCATTTACTCAAATCCCACTTACTATCTTCTTCACCTCACGCTCTGTTACCTGCCCTTCAATAAATTTTTTAAACTGTTTACCGGTATTGATAACTACAGTCGCGGGGATGGAGCCTTGCCAGGACTTATCGACCTTTGGTACAAAGTCATTGGGGTTGGTATCAGTAAGCCATATCACCTCCGGGGTCAGCCGCTTACGTTGTACAAACGTCTGTAATCGCAGCGGGTAATTTTCTTTAAAATCGAGGCTTACCAGAATCACTTTTACAGGTTTGCCCGCATAGTGCCTGTTCAATTTATTGAACTCCGGCAACTCCTGTACACAAGGCGCACACCATGTTGCCCAGAAGTTCACAATATAGGTGGTATCCTTTGATGACGCATACTTGATTATATCATCGATGCTCATGGCAGCAATCTGCTGCGCCTGTCCGCAATAGCAAAAAGCACATGCCAGAGCTGTAAATAAAAAACGCTTCATATTCGCAATATATTAGCCTTAGATATAAAGGTACAGATGAAATGAACACAACCACAATAATTAACTTTTCGTGTGTTTCTGCTATATTTACTTATACAAACCAAAACGCAATGGCTTCTTCATTCCTCGGACTTCGTACTGTCGTTTACAAGACAACTGACCTATCGGCAGCTAAAGAATGGTATGCTGACGTATTGGGCATACAGCCCTACTTCGACGAACCATTTTATGTAGGGTTTAATGTAGGTGGATATGAACTGGGGCTACACCCGGCAGAGGGCACACCACCGGAAGACGCCGAACCATTAGCCACCACCTATTGGGGCGTTAACGACGTAGAAGGCGTCTATAATAAGCTAATAGCCGCTGGTGGCACTCCTGTGGAGCAACCAAGTAATGTAGGCGGTGCTATAGTTGTAGCATCAGTAAGAGACCCGTGGGGAAATATTTTCGGCATCATTTACAATCCTGATTTTTCACTCGGTTAAAACTTCTGAAATGACATTGAAAAAACTGCTGCTTACCTCATTTGCCTTTGCTCTATTGGCAGGGCTGAGTGCTTGCCATGTAGGGCGTTTTTTCATCTGGAATTTTGCTGACATACACGACAATAAGAAGTTTGCAGAAGCTTCAATTCCAAAAGGAGCAAATACTTTTACGTTTGCCGAGAACACCAACAAAAGCGTTGTGAAACTCCCAAAAAAAGTATCCATAAAAAAGCGGGAATACACCTTCGATGAACTACTACACAAGACTAAAACTGTTGCCTTTCTGGTTATTAGAAATGACACACTGCTCCATCAAAAATACCTGAATGGCTATACAGAATCGACAATTGTCCCTTCGTTCTCTGTTGCGAAATCTTTTACATCTATGCTCGTCGGCATAGCCATTGGCGAAGGAAAAATAGAAAGTGTGCACGACCCGGTTACCAAGTATCTGCCGGAACTTAAAAAAGCAGGATTTGAAAAAGTAACTATTGAGCATCTGCTCAATATGCGTTCCGGCATAAAGTCGAATGAAAGCTATTTCAACCCGTTTGCCGGGATTGCAAAACTCTACTACGGGCGCAATCTGAAAAAATACATACGAAAACTAAAAACAGAAAAAGATCCGGGCGGTGCATTCAACTACCAAAGTGTTAATACTCAGGTATTAGCGTTAATCGTAGAACGCGCAACACACAAGTCGCTACCGGAATATATGGAAGAGAATATATGGAAGTACATTGGTGCCAAATACGATGCAGGCTGGAGTATAGACAGCCGTAAGCATCAGGAGGCAAAGGCTTTCTGCTGCTTTAATGCCCGACCAATAGATTTCGCAAAAATGGGAAGACTCTATCTAAATAATGGAAACTGGAACGGCAAACAGTTGGTTCCTGCCGATTGGGTAGAACAGTCATTAAAAGTAGAAAATACGAAGAAGGGCGTTAGCTATACTTATCAGTGGTGGCACACGAAACCTAATGACTTTTTTGCAGACGGGCTTTTAGGTCAGTATATATATGTATTGCCGGAGAAGAATATAATTATCGTTCGCATGGGCAAGAAGGAGGGCATTCCCGTATGGACGAGGTTGCTTCGCTCAATTGCGGAGCAAAACTAGATGATTGCCTTTTTATAATGCGAGGGAGAAGATTTCAAAACGGAGCGCATTGAATTCGAGGTACTAATGCAACTTACTAATCCATTGCTCGGGATTCAGTTTAATGATTTTACCTTTCGAATCCATTTTCCAAATCTGAAAATTCACAACAGGAAGGTCTTCTTCGTCTAAGGTCACCTTTCCTAAAACTTCTTTTACTCTAACTACGTCTCCAATATCTACCGACACTTTTTCCAGTCCGCGATAAACCGTAAAATAGTTACCATGTTTTACCATGACAATTTTACTACTACCTATGACAGAAAAAATGCGTTTGACCGTTCCTTCAAATACACATCTCACATCTGCATTTTCAGATGTTTGGATACTAACTCCAGCATTTTCAATCTTCACAGATGGGTATAGGGGATGGGAATGCACGCCGAAGTGGTCTATGACGTAACCTTTCTCGACCGGCCAATACATCTTACCCATATTTTCTGCAAAGTTATCCGCCAGCTTTATGTCGCTTGGGGTCAGCATCAGCTCTATGTCATCATGCTCTTTGGGCGTCGACTCCGGAATAGTGTTTACTGCCACTCCTCCACTAGAGGGCTTGCCCTCCGAAACCTTAATTTTCGACTCATTTGCCTTTGCAGCTGCCTTAGCAGATTTTGCCATCTCGCGCTCAATCAAATCCTTAATTGCCTTATTGATACGCTCAGTAATTTTCCTGTTCTTCTCTATATCTGCCCGTAATTTATGCTCTTTGCCCTTTAGCCCATCAATTACCTTGTTGGTTTGGTTCTTCTCCTTCTCCAGTACATTTTTCTGCTCTTCTTCTGTCACCAACAGCTTGTCTTTCGCTGTTTTCTCAGCATTAAGCGTGCCAATCTTTTCCGTTAACTTTTGCTGTGTACGATGTATTTCATCAACCTGTGACTTTCTGAAATCTCTAAATTTCTTCAGGTATTTCATTCTCCGCATTGCTTCATTAAAATCGCGAGAAGAAAAAATAAACGCCAGCATATCGTAGGAACTGCGGGAGGTGTAGGAATACCTTATAGACTGGGCATAACTTATTTTAAGTTGCTCCAGCTTTTGTTTTAGTGTCTGCACTTCTCTTGATGACTTACGAATATCCTTATTGATATACTGCATCTCGTGGTTGATATTCCGGATAAGTCGCTGACGATCACGTAGCTTATTTTGCAGTGCCCGCAACTCACCCATTGTTGCGCGCTTATCATTCTTAATGGCTTCTAATTGCTTTTCCGTTTCCCGAATGGCTTCCAGAATTTCCTTTCGCTTAGCCATATAGGTTTCCTTAGACTCGCCATACTGAACTTGCTGCTGGGCAAATGCACCGGCAGAGCAACAAAACAATATAATACAAAGGAATACACGCATAGAGGTCGCAGAATAAGCGCAAAAGTAACCAAATATAGCCCCCTTCATGTTCTTTTTGCCGTTTTTAGGACGATTTTATAAACTTTTTCCATAAAAATTTACGAATGGCCTACTAATTGACCGACCTTTGCTTTCCTTTGTTTTAAAGTTATTTCTTATGTTATATTCGATGACCGGCTTCGGACGGGCAGAAGCTACAGTAAACCACAGACAAATAGTAGTAGAACTTAAGGCCCTGAACGGCAAACAGTTTGATGTAAACACCAAATTGCCACCTATTCTCCGGTCCTGGGAATTAGATATACGTTCTATGCTATCAAACCTGCTTATGCGTGGAACGATAGACCTTACCATTACCGTAAAACAGGAAGGAGCATCGAAGCCCATGGTCATTAATACCGACCTAGCGTTATTTTATTATCAGGGCATGCAACAAATAGCACAAAAAACAGGTGTACCGGAAGATAATGTCTTGTCTACGCTAATGCGAATGCCGGAGATTGTTGCTCCAGACCAGGATGTACTACCCGAAGAAGAGTGGGAACACGTGAAAAAAGTAATTGTACAGGCGGCCAATGACCTGATGGAACATAGAAAGCGCGAGGGGGAAGCAATGCGTAAAGATATTACCAGCCGCATCACCAATATCGACAAACTACATGAAAGCATTCTGCCATTGGAGTCTGAACGTATTGAGCGAGTACGCACCCGTATCAATCAGTGGCTGGAAGATATGGTGAGCAAGGAAAAGATAGATGAAAACAGATTTGAGCAAGAAATGATTTACTATCTGGAACGTATGGATTTCTCCGAAGAAAAAATAAGACTGAAGCAACACTGCCAATACATTACAGATACCATCAACGAGAACGACCTTGCTATAGGTCGCAAACTAAACTTCATTCTTCAGGAAATAGGACGGGAAATAAATACGCTCGGCTCAAAGGCGAACCATGCTGTGATTCAGCAAATAGTCATCAACATGAAGGACGAACTGGAAAAAGCAAAGGAGCAGGTACTGAACATACTGTAGCCGCTAAAACGGATAACCAATAGCAATATTGAGGATCATATTTTTTCTCCTCCAGTCTTTGTCAGAAAAATCTATGTCTCGGACTACCCAACGCTGACCTTCACTCAGCCATGGCTTACGGACAGGAATACCTAAATCAAAACGGAGCAGAAGAATACTAAAGTCGAACCGGAGCCCCACACCTAGTTCTACAGCCAGCTGCTTATAAAAGTCGGAGGTAAACTTTCCACCGGGAAAGTCGGGATTGCTTCTGTATTGCCAGATATTACCGACATCAACAAATAGTCCTGCATGCAGAAAATTGTAAATCCGCTGCCGCAGCTCCACATTGCCTTCCAGCTTTATATCTCCTAAAGTCTGGATGTAGGTTTTGGTGGATGCTGTATCATATTCATTAAACGTACCCGGACCCAATAAGCGGGAAGGAAAACCTCTCAGGTCACTGTTGCCACCACCCCAAAACTGTTTTACGTTTGGCAGAGCAGACGAATTGCCGTTTGGCATACCCACGCCTGCTAAAACCCTCGAAGCAAGCGTAGTCGCTCCTGAAATCCTCAGGTAGTGGCGAAAATCTGATTGCAGCTTCACATACTGAGCGTATGTCGCCCCAAACAAAGTTTGCGGATTGGACTCATAGTTTGCCTGCTGTGACAAGCCCATTATGTTGCCAGACAAGTCAATACGACCATTGAAATAAAAGGAGTGCAATCTTGAACTACCATTGCCTTGCGAGTTATACGTAAAGTCGTAAGTAGGCCCGAGGATTATACCATTGAATATCTGATTGCCGTATAACAACCCTAAACTTCCCGGACTACCCACAGTGTCGGTATTTACGTAGGTAAAATTAAAAGGGTAAAGCTGATGTTCTTTCTGCGGAGTCTCCTTCCAGTTGTACCCGTATGCAGCCGTATACGAACTAATATTTATCAACTTAGCCGATGACTCGAATGAATATTTCAACTTTATTACCGAACGAGGCAAATACCTGCCGGGAACATCAATGTGAATAAAAGGCACCACAAAACGGGGAAAAGCAATCCCTACCTCGGACCCTATGTTATATATGTTGGGTTGCCGGACAGGTCCTGTGTACTGCCCCTCAAAACCGCCCGACAGCTTAAATGAAAACTCTTCTGCACCACGGAATGCGTTTCTATGTCGCCAACTAACACTACCCCTTGTTCCTACGCGGTTGTCGTTCTGTGTCAATGCTCCCACCTCAAACCGAAATGACTTCCTGGGATTCTGAGTGAGGTAGTAGTATATATTCAACAATGAATCGTCAATCGGTTCTACTCGATTCTTAACAAACTTAAAGTTGCCCATATTCACCAAACGACTGAGTGAAGCATTCTGGTCGTCCAGACTATATTTATCACCCTTCTTAAATGCCATGGGCTGCACAAATACCGAAGGCTTAAAACTATAGTGAGGGTCTATAATGTTATACCCTTTTATTGAAACCATATCCCGCTTCGCGGTATCCTTTTGCGAACTACGTAACTTGTAGTCCGGGTAAATATAGATGTCGTTTATGTAGTACTTCCTCGAAGCCTTAGCCGGCATTTCATCTCGCTTCAACCTGACATACATATTCACTTTATGCTGACCGATAGAGCTGTCTGCCACAACAAGTAAATAATCGGGGCTAAAGAAATAGTACCCTTCTTCTTTGAGTAAACGTTCAATCCGAAACCTCTCGGCCTTTATCACGTCCAGGTTGTAGCCGCCACCTGACTTAAGGTAGGTATCTTTGAAATCCTTAGCAATATCTCTGCATATCTCAGAAGAATCATTCATTAAATACACTTCGTTAATCAGGTATTCCTTTCCGGTATGTACTTCAAAAACTGCTGTTGCCTTTTTCTTTTTCGTATAGGAGAACTTTGCAGACGCTTTCCCGTGGAAGAAGCCTTTGTTCTCCAAAAAGTTTGTCATCAATGCCTTCTTTGTATTCAATTGAACCGAACTCGCCAGCACAGGGGGCTCTCCTACCTTGTTACGCAACCAATTGCGAAGTCCATGCTTTTTCCTCGGCTCTCCTGCCAGATTATAAAGAGATAGTCGCCACCTTATGCCCAATGTCTTACGGTTGGGCTTTGGACGAACCAATCCTTCCAAATCTGCAGCAAGTACCTTCTTTCGCTTCTTGCCTACCCCATCGTCGCTAATGTGAACGTCACTACCAACGTAGAGAAACTCACCTTCCGCCAAGTGTCTACTGTTGCTGCATGAAGACAATACAACGACAAACGATATTCCGACAAGCAGCATTAATATGAATCTCTGCATTAATTGTTGTTTTTATTCTCCACATCCACACCCTTGCTGTTCCTACTTCTGAACGCACGTTTAAAATTATTGTAGTCGAAGCTTGCTATAAAGTTTAACCCGGCTTCTGTAACATAACCCTGCAGCACCCCCACATCATACGCCTTTCGGTAAGCCCTCAAAATATATTTTCCATCTGCCGACAGCAAATAATCTGCTGCCAGGTTCGAAGGAACAAAACCAGTATTGTTACTGCTATTCTGCGCCCCTTCCAGCTCGAAGTTGTTACCTAATGTAATCTTCAATCTGTCATTCAGCAACTTCTTCGAGGCTGCCAGCGTTAAGTCGGTACGTTGCCTCATTTCGCCGGTTGTATAATCTTCAGTAGTTGCCAGGTCCACCGAAAAATCGACACCCTTTACAAGCTTACCTGCAGCACGATTCAATTGATCACCTATAAAGGAACTGACACTTTGTAAAGCAACATATTGTGCACTACTGCCACCGCCGGAGTTAATAGAATTATCCGACAAAAAACGATTCATAATCAGGACAGCAAAAACCTGCTTGTTCAATTCTGATGTATCGGTTCTGATCTGACTTAACTTACTCTGCACAACATCTACCCGCTCAGACGATAGTCGGTAATTAGTCGCTTCCGGCAAAATAACATCGAATGTCAAATTAGGCTTGAGTACAGCCCCCTTCATATACAGGTCTATATTGAAGGGTATTCTTTGTTTATAATAATTGAGCTCTGCGGGATCTGTAACTTGCTGCTGCACCAGATCATAGGGTGCAATATTAGCCTGATACACTGCTGTAATATCCAGATTCGTACCCTTTTTAGGGTCCCCGGCAAATGTTATCCGGCTTCCCTTTGCAATCTTAAATTTACGCTTCACGAAATTGTAGTTCATCTGATACTCACCCTCTGACAGTTGGTAGCTTCCCGCCAGACTCAAATCCCCACCCGGAAGCACGCTGGCATTGAGGTTTGCAGACCCTTTGACACTCATATAGTCCCCGGAAGCTGGGTCTACAATCAAATTGAATTGCGCAGACTTATCAACGCTGATGTTTACGTTGATGTCATTTCCCGGCACATTGTTTACCACAGGAACGGGCTTCTGGGTATTCACCAATTTTTTCTGTCTTCCGGTATCGCTCATATTTACAAAGGCCACAATTCCTCGCCGACTATCGACCACGGGTGTGCTCTCCGGATTCACAACCGTTACATCTGTACCTTCCAGCAACCTTATCCTTCCTGCTACAACAGGTGCGGTCGGAGTGCCGTTTACATCAAGATTTGCAGACAGAAATAAATCCCCATATAACAGCTTATTGTCTTTAGATGTTGAATGAATTGCGCGCCAATCATTGGCCCGCAATTTCAAATCCAATTTCATTTGTTCAAGGTCGCTAAAGTCTACATCGCCACTGAGCATCGCAGTATTGTCTGATTCATCGTGTATCGTAAAGTTGTCGAATGAAATCAGGTTACCTTTAAAGACTATGCTTTCAGATGGCATCAAAAACCTTGCATTTAGCATGCTTATCGTTGTAGCTAAAGCATCTGTATGCAACGCTCCGTCTACTTCAGGAGATGCCGGCGTCCCTTTAATCCTTAATTTGCCTTTTATGTAGCCGGAACTGTTCTTTATCTGATTCTGAGCAATATGCTCTAAACTATTTATTGCCAATGCATTCACATCCAATTGAAAATCAAAATCATTGCCGTTCTTTTGTTTGGTGAAGTAGCTACCGTATAGAGCTATATCATTTCCTCTGCCTTCCAATTCCAGACGTGCATCAATCTCATCTGCTGCACGGTTGTTCAGTTCCAGACGCATATCCCCTAGGGTATCGCCCAGTACTGACAGTTTGTCTACACTCATGTCTCCCGACACCTTGAGCGAAGGAGCAAACTGATTAATGTCCAAACTTCCATTCAACACCCCTGCCGCCAGCAATGTATCGTTGTTGCTAAAAGCCTGTGTAATACCGGAAAGCCTGAACCCATCGATAACAACTTTCATAGCAGCATTTGCACGTGCCTCCTGACTAAGGACGCTAATCTTCTGGCTACCTTCGCTGATTATGAAATCACGCACGTAAACCCCACTGTCAGCAAGCACAATACGGTTATTTTCCTTTACGTGCCAGGGTTTGTAATCAAGTACTAAACCCGGTAGCAAGTGAACTATTTGGGACCGTTCATTCAGCTCCATACTAGCTGCAAGTGCAAATCGCTCAATACCTGATTGATCATCGATACTTAGGTTTGTTGTTATACTGTTTGCCATTAATGCACCACGAATATTTGTTGACCACAACGATACGCCTCCGGAGCTTACCTTCTTCGCATATACCTGATAAGTGAACGTGGAATCTGCGCCAGACAAAACAATCATACCGCTATCCAACGTCGTCGTTCCATATACAACTTCGGGAACAATAACTTTTAATCCGATTGAATGCTTCGATAGGCTTCCTGACAAATGTATCGGCTCAAAAGAGGTCAAACCAGGGAGCAGACCATGCAAAATCGGCCTGTCAACTATATTGGCTTTGAGGTTCAAAGAATAATCTGAAGGAAGTGCAACTGCACTATCTACATAAGTTACAGCGGTCGTATCTTCAGATGAAGTAGAGTAGTGCCTGCTGATATGCTCCTGTATTACTCCGCCGATTTTTGTCAGAGGGATATGCCCGGTTATGCCAATAGTTGCTACGCCCAAATCTACCGCAATATCCTGCTGCCCATTGCCTTCAGGTTTCGACACGACAGAAAAACTATCCGGATAATACTTCTCCCCGCCTATGTTGAACGTTGGCTCCCAACACATAAACCGCCCTTGCGGGTAATCAGGATTTAACACCGGAAAATCTGCGTGCATCAACCCACTTGCCCGAAAGGGAGTACTGCTAAACCCAAGCGCAAATAAGCTAATGCTATCTACCCTGATATCTGCTTTGAGACCAACGTACGCCTTACTGAGGTCGGCATGCGCCTTTACCTGCATTCGAACATTTGAGTCCGCCGACAACAAATCAACAACGCCCATTTGCTGATTCATTTTACCGTACAACGTTATGTCATGATATTTGTACCCATTTACAAACGCACTGTGCACTTGCACATCTGCCGTTGCATTCATTGTTTTCGGGTCAAACCCGACACCCCGTATGCCTATGTTGATTGTCACACGACCAATGAGTGAGTCCTGTCGAAGAATGTGTCCGATATTCAACCCGTCGGTACTGGCAGAAAGCTGATACTTTTCTTTTCCCTTCCCTGATGACATCCCCACAAATCCTGTCACAGACGCCATGCCGTCCGTACTGTTCACAAATAAGTCAACGAGGTAATCTTCTATAGTCCCTGATACATTTCCCGAAACAACGAAAGAGTCAGGTACACGAACAGATGCCAACATTGACTCCGGCAACATACGCGCCAAATCTTTTGCAGATGATTGCAGCCGTGAAATATTCAGCGCGTAACTTATTTGCTTTACATTAGGCAGTCCGAAAATACTGCTGCTATCCAATAACAATAGTGTCCTATCAAGCGCACCAATATTCAATCGGTCGATAAGCATACTATCTACTACTCCTCCGACCGTAGCTGCTATTTGAATTTGCTCATTTCGATACTTACTGAACAAGCTATCCTTAGCCAACTCCGGAACAAACAACAAAATATCCTTAAAACCAATCACGCTTTGCTCAACGTCAACATCCAATTCCATCCTGCCTATATTGTCCTTCAACGAAGCAATAGACGGATAATGAACTTCCAGGTGATGTTGCAACGTTGTGTTGGGTGTCTCAAGTAGCAGCTTGTTCAATATCGCTCCATGTTCATCATAGACGAACTCAGTTTTCAACTGCTTTAACTCTAAGCCGCTCTTTTCTTTCAATCGCAGGGTATTGAGTTCTCCGGAAATTTTATCAACGGAATAAACAAACTTTCGCAAACCAACAGCTATGTCACTTACATCAAGGTGAGCATAGTCCATCCCTTTTGTCAATTGAGGTGCAGCATCATTATCCATCTTAAAATCGACGGCATCCAGCTTCAAGGCTCCTACTGCAACATTCCAACCGTCAGATGTAACGGAACTATCGCTTTGCTGCACATTATCAGTCAATGTATCTTCTCGCTTACCAAACACTATTCCGGCTTGCGTATTGCTTACAGAAACTTCTCTGACATCAACAATCCGGTTTTCCAACCCAAACTTACCGAGTTGAAGGTTCAACTGCCCGAGGTTCAGCGAGAACAGCAACTTGCTCAATTGGTCTGAGTAGTTGAATGCAATGTTATTCAGGTTCACATTGTCTGCTATCAACTGTATGTCTGCCCCACCCTGTTCAGGCTCATGCTTTGGAAATGATGATATGCTCTGAATATACGTACCACTAAGCCCATCAACCGATAGCTCTTTAATATGGAACAACATCTTGTCCACATTAAGCTCCTTCATGCTGAGCTCGGCACGATGTAGGTCTGTGGCAAGCTGCATGCCCCCCATTGCATCATTGAAGCGAATATGAATGTCATTGAGGGTCACGACTCCAACTGAAATCACCCACGGGCTGCCGGTGGTGTCCGTCGATACAGTTTCGACATCAGAACTATTGCCGGCAAATGCTTTAACGATAAAGCTGAAATTGAAATCGGTATCGGATTGCTTCCGATATACATGCGACGTAACACCATTCAATGACACACTACCCACATCAAGTTTGTTGTGAAGCAAACCAAGCATTCCAACATCTACTTTCAACTCCCTTAGGCTTAGTAAGGTGTCACTCAGTTCGTCTCTTAGAAAAACATCCCTGACCACAACATCTTTTGGAAATCCAACACCTAAAAACCCTATCCGAACCTCGGTTTCGAGCTTATTTGTCAGCCAGACTTCAGCCCTCTTTCTCACTATATTCTGCCCCCATTGCGAATTAAGGCACACTGCCGCAACAAGCACCAATAATAGTATGCTTATTATAACGTACAATAAAACCTTAGCAACCTTCCGCATCGGCAATTAATAAATTTTCATAGTGAAACTGTCGCACTCTTTTGCAGCAGTACCGTATCTATAAAGTTAAGCAAGGTCATACAACTACTGCCGTTAGTGTATAACCTTGCCATCCTACTAAGATATTTAGCGTGATTTCCCTGCTACATATTCCTTCTGTATTGCCCACCGACCTCAAATAACGCCTTTGTTATTTGTCCGAGTGAGCAGTACTTAGCAACCTCCATCAATGATTCAAATATGTTTTCATTTCTGATAGCGGTCTGCTGCAGTTGACGTAGCAGCTCCTCGCTTTTACCTTCACTACGCTTCCACAAATTCTGAACTGTCTCTATCTGAAACTCTTTCTCTTCGGTAGTAGAGCGTATCACCTCAGAAGGTATGATTGTCGGCGACCCTTTAGAACTTAGGAAAGTATTTACACCAATAATGGGGAACTCTCCGGTATGCTTTAATGTTTCATAGTACAGGCTTTCTTCCTGTATCTTACCTCTCTGGTACATTGTCTCCATGGCACCCAGCACACCACCACGTTCGGTAATACGGTCAAATTCTATCAATACAGCTTCTTCAACCAGATTGGTCAGCTCTTCAATAATAAACGAACCTTGTAGCGGATTCTCATTCTTCGCAAGGCCAAGCTCCTTATTGATAATCAGCTGTATTGCCATCGCCCTGCGTACACTTTCCTCAGTCGGCGTGGTAATAGCCTCATCGTAAGCATTGGTGTGCAGCGAGTTACAGTTGTCGTATATGGCATACAACGCCTGTAGCGTTGTACGAATATCATTAAAGTCAATCTCTTGCGCATGCAGCGACCGGCCCGAAGTCTGGATGTGATACTTCAACATCTGCGAACGCTCATTACCACCATATTTCAGCTTCATAGCCTTCGCCCATATTCTGCGTGCTACCCTGCCTATTACACTGTATTCAGGGTCTATGCCATTGCTAAAGAAGAACGATAAATTCGGTGCAAAGTCATCTATATTCATTCCTCTGCTCAGGTAGTATTCTACAAACGTAAACCCGTTAGACAGCGTAAATGCCAATTGCGATATGGGGTTCGCACCTGCCTCAGCGATATGATAACCGCTTATAGAAACAGAATAGAAATTACGGACGCCTTCATCAATGAAATATTGCTGTACATCACCCATCACCCGTAGCGAAAACTCGGTAGAAAAGATACAGGTGTTCTGCGCCTGATCCTCCTTAAGTATATCTGCCTGTACCGTTCCTCTCACCGACTTCAGCGTTCGCTGCTTTATGTCCTCGTACACATCTTTTGGCAACACTTCATCTCCGGTCACACCAAGCAACATGAGGCCTAAACCATCGTTCCCTTCGGGTAGCTGTGATTTTTCTCTGCCACCACCGGAATTGTAATACGGGCGAGGCAAGCCTTTATCTTTGTAAATAGCGTCTATCTTCTTGTTCACCTCATCTTCCAGACCGTTTTCTTTAATGTACAACTCACACTGCTGGTCTATCGCAGCATTCATAAAGAAGGCTGTAATCGTTGGCGCAGGACCATTAATGGTCATAGACACCGACGTCATTGGATCAGCAAGATTAAAGCCACTGTATAACTTCTTGGCATCGTCCAGACAACAAACACTCACACCCGAATTACCCACCTTACCATAGATATCAGGACGGTGTTCCGGGTCCTGCCCGTATAAAGTCACACTGTCAAAAGCAGTACTCAAACGTTTTGCCGGCAAACCGTGAGATACATAGTGAAAACGCTTGTTGGTGCGTTCAGGACCACCTTCTCCTGCAAACATCCTTGCGGGGTCCTCTCCTACTCGCTTAAACGGATAGATACCGGCAGCATAAGGAAAATGCCCGGGGAAGTTTTCGGACAAAGCCCATTTCAATATCTCACCCCACGCCTCAAATTGCGGTACTGCCACCTTCGGTATCTGCAGGTGCGACAAAGACTCAGAGTGTGTTTTCACCTTTATCTCCTTGTTGCGCACTTTAAACGTAAATATTTCGTCGGTATAGTTTTTCTTTGTTTCTTCCCATCCTTCTATCAGTACCTTGTTCTTGGGGTCAAGGTCCAGCTCTGTCTTTGCATACACTTCCTGCAATGCCTTTATCAACCTGTCCTTGTCGTCAACCTCCATAGCCTGCATCGTGTCTATGGTTTTGCTGATTCCAAACAACCGTTGTGCCACGGCTGCCTGACTGCGTGTCCAGCTATCGTAATTACGGTTGTTCTCTGATATTTCACTTAAGTATCTGGTTCTGTTTGGTGGTATGATAAATACCTTCTCGCTCATTTCACCACTCACCTGAAACTGAGAATGCAAGTCGGCTCCCGTTCTTTCAGCTATCGTATCGATAAGCGTTTTGTACATGGTATTGGTACCGGGGTCATTAAACTGCGAAGCTATAGTCCCGAATACCGGCATCTCATCATAGTTCTTTTCAAAAAGCATATGATTGCGCTGATACTGCTTCTTCACATCTCTCAACGCATCCATAGCACCTCGCTTGTCGAACTTGTTGATAACAACAACATCGGCAAAGTCAAGCATATCAATTTTCTCAAGCTGCGTAGCTGCACCGTATTCCGGAGTCATTACGTATAGGCTCAAATCACAATAGTCGGTTATCTGCGTGTCGCTCTGCCCGATACCGGAAGTCTCCAGTATTATAAGATCATAAGCGGCTGCCTTCAGAATATTTACGGCATCGTGTACGTGCTTGGAAACAGCCAGATTGCTCTGCCGGGTAGCCATAGACCGCATATAGACTCTGTCATTGCGAATAGCATTCATCCGAATCCTGTCGCCCAACAACGCACCACCTGTTTTTCGCTTGGAGGGGTCAACAGATATGATGCCTATGTGCTTGTCCTTAAAATCCAGCAAAAACCTTCTTACCAACTCATCTACCAGCGAACTTTTGCCGGCCCCACCTGTGCCGGTTATTCCTAAAACAGGCACTTTAGACTTTGCAGCCAACTTCTCAACACTATTTAGCGCTGCCTGCGTCTCAGGCAAATCAAAATAGTTTTCAGCTGCTGAGATTAGCCGACCAATGGACTTTACGTCTTTACCCTCGATATGCCCTGCTTCTCCATTTAGTTGGTTACCTGTTGCATAATCGCACTGCATCAACAAATCATCTATCATTCCCTGCAATCCCATCGAACGACCGTCATCCGGAGAATATATACGCGTAATGCCATATTGTTCTAATTCTTTAATCTCTTCCGGCAATATAACACCACCGCCACCACCAAATATTTTTATGTGTCCGCAACCTGCTTCTTTCAGCAAATCGTGCATGTATTTAAAGTATTCGACATGCCCGCCTTGATAAGAGGTAATAGCTATACCGTTAGCATCTTCCTGAATGGCACAATCTACTACGTCCTGCACACTACGATCATGTCCCAGGTGAATTACCTCGGCACCACTTGCCTGCATAATGCGACGCATGATGTTAATAGATGCATCGTGACCGTCAAAAAGTGATGCAGCGGTAACTATTCTAACTTTGTGCTTCAGAGAATAAGCCATATTATTATATATATTTATAACAGGGTGCAAAGTTACGAAATGAGTGGGTTATTTCTATTGGCGTTATTCAAATGCCTATCAGGCCTAAATAAGATGCATACATATATTACTCCTACTGTGACAACAAAGGGATTGCACGACAATCAAAGAGAAATTTTAGTAAAACATTGATAAAACAACCTTTAAAGTAGAACTGTTCGGATTTAGTATCCTTCCGTTAATACCCTAACTTTACAAACCTTTAAACAGGTATCCTTAATGCGTCAATTAGTCTTTGTCCTTTTATTGACGGTAGTTTTCACCAACTCCGGTTCCGCTCAGTTTGGCAGGCATAAAAAACCCTCGTGGCCCAATACTGAGGGAGAGATGGTGCACAAGCTCGCTCAGTGCCTGCACGACAAAGACTCCGTCGCCTACTATCACCTGTTCCCTCCGTTCGATACGCTTTGGCACATGGTCATACACAACTCCAGTCGCAACCCGGAAGTGTTGGCCCAACTCAACAAACTTAAGGAACACCCTCAAAGTCTTATTGAATTTGATCCGATGTACAACCGGTCCATAATGTCCAATTTCTTCAAGGTGCTGGAAAAAGGGCAGGACTCAGGCCTTCGGTGGTCAAGTTCTGTTGTTGCACGGTATGAGTTACACAAGCAATTCAACGTACACAAAAGCCTCATTGGTTTTGAACAAATCGCACCTGAGCGGTTCAGCGGGTTTATATTTATCAGAGATAAGTTTAACCGTGCCACTTATTGTATGTCGGTAGGCGAAGTGCAGAAAATAAAAGGCAAATTTTTTGGTGGTCAGGTATACGACATATTAGAAGCCAGCACGGTCGATGAATTCTATAAAATGCAAACGGCTGAAATAAAATATCTGGAGTGGAGGGCAACACACCCTGACACTATTGCCGCACAAAAAGACTCTATTGATAGTGTCAGTGCTGCCATAATGGCGAAAAACCCTTTGATGCTTGACGTTGCCGGAGACTACGATGATGATGACGATAATGAGATTGAAGATCTGCAGGTAGTTGACAGAAAGTACTATGAAGGGCTGATGGACAACAAAATCCCTATCAAACTCTACATACGGTATATGCGCGATTTTCCCGGCAAGCCACACCAGTATGATGGGTTGTATAAACTAGATGAAAATAAAACATACCTACGGATATTTATAAGGCGGGACGAGAAAGGGAATTGGCTCTTTGAAGACGAACTGGCACTGGGCACAATGGAGCTCACACTAAAGGGAGACACTTATACCGGGTCCTGGGCAAATGCGAATGATAACGGATATACGGTTGAAGTAAAAGAAACGGGCACACCCGAAGGAAAAATAGAGCACCTGGACAGAATACTGGATGTCGGCATTTCAGGGTATGTCGAAGAAAACTGGTTTGGCCCGACAAAGAGAGAGAGAAGGAGAGCGGCAAGAAAAGAAAAACGGCAGGAAAAGAAGGAAGAAAAACAAGAAAAGAAAAAAGAAAAAAATAACGACAAAAAAGCGACAGAAAATGGAAAAAACGATAAAGACAAGGATAGCAAAAAAGTAAAAAAAGATGAAGATGAAGAAACAGATGATACTGAAGACAACTAAAAAATCTATTTCCTATATTGCCTTTTCCATTTTAACATGAGGAATACCTACCTCAAAAAACTCTTCGCTTACTATTGTGTAACCCATGCTTTCATAAAACCCAATGGCCGTTTTTCGGGCATGCAACACCATCCTTTCATAACCACTTATTATTGCATGGCGTTCGGCAGCAGCAACCAACGCTCTGCCTATTCCTTTACCTTGCTGGTCCTTACTTACAGCCATCTGCCTTAGTTGTACCGTTTGGCTATCTTTCTCCTGTAAAATAAGACATGCGACTACCTTTCCGTTTAGTTTACCAGCCACAATCATATCTACAAAATCGCGGGATAGGTCATCGTTCTTCAGTTCCATGCCCAACGGCCGCCGCAGCAACTCATCCCTCAGCGCAAATACTTCGTCATACTCAGGTGAGTGCGGCGATACGATTGTAGTAACAAGCTCCTTTATCATTTACTTGAGTATTACTTTCGTTTCCTCTGTTGCTTTCACCCTAAATACAACAACCTTTTCAGACGCTGCAGGCCCACCCGGGCCTTTATTGTAATGTGCCTGATATTCTCCCGGCTGGAGTCTCAGATGAGTCGCTTTCGGGTCGTCGATACTTATTGACGTGAATTGTCGAAATTTATCGCCCAATTGCTGATATAGCTTCACCGTTTTAATAGTACCGTCGCCAACAAAACTCGCAAAACCAGGTTGCAAAATTCTAATTACTTTTTCCCCGAAGTCAAGATCCAGGTTTCGTACATCCTGTGGGAAAGTGTTTATCCTTACATGATAGTTACCCGGTTCATACTCCAACCTGTCCGTACACTTCTGTATCTCGACTCTTCCATTTGCCTTGTTGCGTTCTATAACTTCGGCGGCAAATTCTGATACCGGACGTGAACTACCTACATATTCGAATACAAGGCTAGCCGGTTTTACCGTTATGTAAATCTTATTATTCTTATCTTTTTCAACTAATAAATTATCATAGACAAGCGTAGGCATGTCTGCGAAGGTCAAGGTGTACTTTCCGGGCGGTATGTTTTTCTGTGGGTCTGGTTGCCCGTTTCCGTCAACCATTCTATAAAAACGCTTCACCATCTTTTTTGTCTTAGGGTCCAATAACATCACTTGAGGTGTCGTCTCATAAAACTTGCCCTTCCCATTGGTAAAATAAACTTGAACAGTAGTTTCTTTGGCCTCCTCACGATCTACACGAATCTCTTCATTTTCAGTTGTTGGCGCTGTTGCAGAGGCCTCCAATCCCGGTTCAAATTTAGGTTTGGGCATTGCCGGAAGTTTAACGGCACGCAGCGGACGTCCTTCGTACTCCATCACCAGGATAGACCAGAACCTATGTGGACCTGTTAAGGCTAATTTTGTAATCTGCTCCGGCTCGGGCTTCTCAAAAATTGATACCGGTTGATAGGGAGCTACTTTTCTTGTTGACAAGGCTTTTTGAGCCGGAGAAGACACTGCCACAAGCTGCTTACTTGCAAGATGTAATGGTGTAATCGTAACAGGAGCCGGCAACTCCTCGGTTTCTTTTGGTTCAAACCTTGGGACGCCGATATAATCCTTTGTCTGTTGTGCAATCGGAATCCGTCTTGCGGTCAGGTTGAAAGTTGTGGAAAGCGGGGACAAATCATATTTTGGAATTGGATTCACTTCCGATTCAGGCACCGAACTTTCGGGAATATTCACAACTTTCGGCTGGTATCTGTCCGGTCGAAGTATTAAAAAGTTGCTTGATTTGGATGGAAGTAGAGCTCCGATTTTCGTATTTCCCTTTCTGGTAACGATTACAGATTTTGTCGTATCAGACACTTTGACATTTGGAATGGTGACGCCCATAACCTTAGGGGCAGCGGCAGCAATCTCTTTCACTTTGTTGTATTCCAGCGATGTCAAACTAATCATCGGGCGAAAGGCTGTAACAATCCGGCTTACAGCACCGGCGATATCGTTTTGTTTGGTCACTTCCAGATAGTCGCCCATACAATCGTAAGATGCCTTAAGTGTTACCGAGTGCTCGAGACTTACTATATATGGTCTAAAGAAAACCTTGCTTTCCTTCAGCATCCGCATTACTTCGCATATGTCGCCGCCACAGCTCTCGCCACCATCGGTAATCAGGATAATACTATAGGCATTATGTACAATATCAACTAAGTCATTTTCTGCTGCCTGCAGCAGTGCGTAGGCAATAGAAGTGACACCAAGCGGCTGTAAGTCGTCCAACCGGTACTCCATCTGTAGCCGATTATCTTTTCTGAACGGCACCTCATTCTTAGTATCCCGACAGTTATTTTCTGCTACTGTATATTGGGCGCCAAAAACCCTCAGAGAAAACTCTACATTTTTGTTTACTGCATAAATGCTATCTATCAGCCGCAGTATTATTTCATCAGCAGCTTTAGACTTTTGCTTACCTCCGTCCCACTTATTTATCATACTGGACGACTTGTCCAGCAATATCAAAATACGAGGCTGCAAATAATCGTCACCGCTTTGTGCTCGACTTAAAAACGTGCCGAAAATAAAAAATAAAAATATTACAAACCTATATATACTCATGGACCACTTATCGGTACAAACCTACACCATTTGAGGGAAATCTTGGTTTGATTTTAGCATTTAGTATGACGACAAACTACAACATTAAGTAAAAACACAACAAAGCATAATATATCATTCTGCATTTTTGATTTTTTATGACAAAAGCCATACTATTTGTGGCTGTTGCTACGTTAGTGAGAGAAAACAACCAACCTTTTTTGAAATGGTAGCGTCTTTAACTTTAACCGAAAATATATCCTCATGAAATTTGCAAAAACTATTGCTTTAGCCTCTGTAACGCTCTTTATATTAATAAACGCTTCATGCACACCTGAAGAAGAAAGAACAACCTCATGTTCCGCTGAAATATATGGTTATAGCGGAGGACGCTACATTGACGATACAACGACAACTTTCTCAACAAGTTTCGGGAGAATTAATACTTCCACAGGAGCTATCTCCTCAATAGCCACGGGGAGAGGGATGATGTCGAACCGTCAAGGCGCATTCAATAGCTCCGATAACGCCTACTATTACTTCGCTCACGTAGACTCAACAGATACTCTATACCGAATTGATATGAGTGGAGCAGTTACACCACTCGCTTACGCTTCCACTGACAATTACTTCAGCGGACTTGTGTATGACGGTTTTCACAATAAGCTGTATTGTTTTCGCCGAAATGGCACATCAAACTTCATTTCGGAAATAACAGTCAGCGGTGCTACCTATACTACTTCGGATCTCACCACAATTAGCGACCCGCAATATGACGATAATGCGACTGTTGACAACAATACGGGCACACTATATTATGAAACCTACAGTTCCACCGCTGCCTACCAGATAGAAAAATACGCTCCTGGTGGTGCAGCCCCTTCGACTATAGCAACGGGATTACATGAATATTGGGGACTCCGGTTCAACACCTCAGACAATTCCATTTATGCTATTCAGCCGGGAGGCGCAATCGGTAATTATTCGCTCTTTAAGATATCCACAACCGGAGTAAGTAGCTTTGTTGCAGACCTTGGTTTTGACGTGAACCCAAAATACTACTCTGCTTGTATTGACAACTGCGATAACAAATATTACCTCTCATTCAAAGAACCAACAACACTTACAACTGCCGGGCATCTATATCAAATAGATATGACAGGCAGTATAGTGAGCCATCATTCGCTACCAACCCCTTACTCTTGTATGGCAGTAAAGTATTAATCGGACAAACTCAGGCTTTAAATATTAAATTTATCAAATACAAACATGCTAACATGTTAGATGTTGAAAAGCATGTGAATTACGCTTCAAAAATACCCCTTTCAAATAGCTGTTTTTGTTGTTTTATCCCTTTATTAGAAGTATCTTTGTAGGGTTGTGAATCTACCTGAATTGTAGATTTTTTTATACATAAATTACTTAGCCTGCTACATATCGGGCAAACGTCTTAAAAAGGCAATATTCAGTCTTTTATTGTTTGCAATTTCCTGATAAGGGGCACTTGATATTTATATTAAACAATGGAACAAGAAAAGGAAATTTTGAAGGTTCCCGCCGACTACGGTGCGGATAGTATTCAGGTATTAGAAGGGCTCGAAGCAGTACGTAAGCGTCCGGCGATGTACATTGGTGACATCGGCGTTAAAGGTCTGCACCATCTGGTATATGAAGTTGTGGACAACTCAATAGATGAAGCACTTGCCGGGCATTGTAAGAATATTACTGTTACCATCAATAACGATAACTCTATCAGTGTACAGGATGACGGTCGTGGTATCCCTACAGGTATCAATGCCAAAGAAGGACGTTCAGCTCTGGAAGTTGTTATGACTGTCCTTCACGCTGGTGGTAAATTCGACAAAGACAGTTACAAAGTATCCGGAGGTTTGCATGGTGTGGGTGTAAGTTGCGTAAATGCACTTTCCAGCCACCTGCATGTTACCGTTAAGAGAGAGGGAAAAAGCTTTGAGCAGGAATATGCTCGAGGCATTCCTCAATATCCCGTAAGAGAAACAGGAGTAGCTTCTACGGAAACAGGCACTCTGGTTCATTTTCAACCGGACGATACAATCTTTAAAGACACCGTATACAATAGGGAAATCCTCGCAGGCAGATTACGGGAGCTTAGCTACCTGAACAAAGGGATTCGTATCATTTTGAACGATGAGCGGGAACTGACTGAGGACGGTCAACTAAAATCTGAAACGTATTACAGCGAAGGTGGTATCGTAGAGTTTGTACAAATGCTGGACCGTCAGGGAAAGAGAGACCCGCTATTGCCTGCGCCGATTTACGTAGAAACTCACGACAAAGAAACAAATGTTGCAGTAGATGTTGCACTCTCATACAACACTTCCTACAACGAGCATATTTACTCTTACGTAAACAATATCAATACAATTGAAGGAGGCACACACGTTGCCGGTTTCAGAAGAGCTATTACACGTGTTTTTAAGTCTTATGGCGACAAAAACAAATTGTTTGAAAAAGCTAAGGTAGACATAACCGGAGATGACTTCAGAGAAGGACTAAGTGCTGTTATCTCAGTTAAAGTACCGGAACCACAATTTGAAGGGCAGACGAAAACCAAACTCGGTAACAACGATGTGATGGGTGTGGTAGATGTATGTGTAAGCCGTGTAATTGAAGCATACCTGGAAGAACACCCAAAGGAAGCCAAGACTATTATTGATAAGGTTATCCTTGCAGCACAGGCACGTGCCGCAGCGCGGAAAGCACGGGAAATGGTGCAAAGAAAAAGCGTGCTGACCGGTGGCGGTATGCCGGGCAAACTTGCTGACTGCTCTGAACGCGACCCGGATAAGTGTGAGTTATACCTTGTGGAAGGGGATTCGGCGGGTGGTACTGCCAAACAAGGCCGAGACAGAAGCTATCAGGCAATCCTGCCACTGCGAGGAAAAATCCTAAACGTAGAAAAAGCACAGGAATACAAAATCTACGAAAACGAAGAGATAAAAAACATGTTCACTGCACTGGGTGTAACTATAGGAACACCTGAAGACCCTAAAGCACTGAACCTGACTAAGCTCCGTTATCACAAGATCATCATTATGACGGATGCCGATGTGGATGGTTCTCACATTGCAACGCTGATTCTTACTTTCTTCTATCGCTATATGACAGAGCTGGTTTTGCAAGGTCACGTTTATCTGGCGCTACCACCTCTGTACCTGCTCAAAAAAGGTAAGGAATCGGTGTATGCCTATACAGAAGATGAACGCAAGGAAGTAATCTTAAAACTGGCAAATGGCAAAGAAGATTCTGTACACATACAGCGATATAAGGGTCTCGGTGAGATGAATGCCGACCAATTGTGGGACACTACCATGAACCCTCAAACACGTACGCTTAAACAAGTAACCATCGAAAGCATGAGTTATGCCGACGAAGTATTCTCTATGTTGATGGGAGACGAAGTACCACCTCGTCGTCAGTTTATTGAGTCGCACGCCAAGTACGCAAAAATTGATATTTAATTTAAAGAGAGTATAAATTAAAGGGGCTATCACAACAGTGGTAGCCTTTTTTAATTAACACAACCCGTAAACACGAATTTGGAAAGTTGATTAGCCAGGGCAAAAGGAATTGGAGGATTTACTTCATTCTCCAATTAAAATAGTTGATATTTGCATAAGATGAAGCATATCCTCCTAATACTATCTATGTTCGTTACTGTCTATTGCAATGGACAGTTGACAATTGACTCGTCACGCACAACGTTCATTATACATGAAAAGTCGAAGGGTGTAGATAGAACACTTTCGATCTATAGAAAGTTTATTCCCGGACTAGGAGTGCGGCACATTGCCATTTATCGTCCATCGGTTGAGGCGTTTGGAGAAGAGTCCGAATTGCTGACCCTTCAATTTAGTAACGAAGCAAAAAACCTGAAAAAGCTACTGGATATAGCTGTCAGCAAGCGGGAGTTTAACTTTTCACGACTATCTATAAACATACTTGTATACAAGGAACTTGTTGCGGACCTGATAAATATTTATAGTAATTCTCCCGCCTGGGCCGACTACCAACAAAAAAACAGTGGTAAGCTGAGACAAACTATTACGCTATGGGAAGGCTCCCAAATTACAGAACCTTCGTTTGACGTAAATGTTGCTGCTGCCGTTCTTAACAAAAGCGCATTCGCTTCCGTTATCGGCGATCTGTTTAAAGAATACGGCTACACTGCCTCTCCGCCCGCATTCCCGGAAGAACACCAGCAGATAGTTAGTACCGACAATCTGATGTTGGCAGGCAAGGACCCTAATCTTTATATTCCGGTTCCCGACTATTACTTCACGCTAACGAAAATTAATAAATAGACATGGGTTCGTATAGTATAGGTGAAGCAATTAATTTGTTGATAGAGCGCTCTCATTGGAAGCCAAAAATAATTGCGTACCGCATGAGCGAAGAGTGGGAAGAGATTACCGGTAAAACGATCGCCAGATACACTCGGTCTGTAGACCTTCAAGGAAAAACACTCACTGTTTACACGGACGTGGCTGCTCTAAAGCAGGAACTACGTTTTGGGAAAGAACACCTAATCGAAAGGATAAATGAATACTTTAAAGAGACAGTTGTTCTGGAAGTAATTGTGAAGTAGCACCTGCCGAAAATCGGTCAGCGCCATCTAATTTATTTGCCGTCTCTCTTTACTACCGAGCCAAGCAGTGTGAGTTTTACACTTACCGCCTTGGCATCATGAAATGTAAGTAATCTGGTTTGTTGCAACCGGGTGATACTCGGCATCAATTGCTCTCTGCTTGTACTCAACTCATTTGCCAAATCGTATGTATTGACAAGCGGCCTGGGCTGCAACGTACGCGTACTCATCTCTTTTATTTTCCTGAACACATCATTATCTGTAGACATAGCTTCTTAATTTTCGTCGTCGTCACTTATAAACAAGTGAGCTGCTGTTTAAGCCCTGAGTCACACTTCCCAACTACTAAATAATACCCCTGCTCAACTTGTTCAATAAAGTTACATAGGCAGCTTTAGCTCCATCCGGCATTGCTTTTAGCACCTCTGAGGCGATAACCGGATAAGACTTTTCATCTTTCCATTCTATCTTTCCGTCCCAAATTTTTTGCAATTCAGGAGAAGTTTGTCTCATTATACGTGCGAAGGACGTGTTGAATTGTCTTTGTAATTCAGGCGTAATTGTCATTATTTAGATTGAAAAGTGCGTAGAAATAGCTGGGCAGTAATGAGAATTACACTCAGATGTAATGAAGGTAAACCTATTTACCCACATTTATCGATTTATTTTTAATAACAACGGTAATAAAAAGAGCAACGTAATCAGGCAAGTAGTTCGCAAGGCTTAAGCCCCGTTTGCCTTTTGAAGGCAGTGCTAAAGTGAGATATACTACTGTAACCCAACGTATTAGCGACATCGGTCACTGACATGCCTTCCTGCTGCAACAATACCTTTGCCCGGGCTATCCGTAAACCCTGCTGATATTCATGAATTGTTTTGCCGGCTAATGCCTTGAAGCCTTTTTTCAGGTAACATTCATTCATTGCCACCAATCGGGAAAGCTCCTTGATAGTGTGTGTTCTATCGATATTATCTTGAATGATCTGCATTGCGGCTACAATCTTCTCGCGTTCGCCCTCGTAAACCAAAAAGCGACAAGCAGGCACCTGGCACGTAGTAAAGGGAGCTGCAATGCACTCCAACGCCCTGCGAAGCAATCCCATTGCCGCATCTGACCGATGAAGTGACTGAACAAAGGGAGAGGTTTTCACCTCTTGCTCTAACTGCCGAAGCAGGGTACGTGCCTGGGCACATACCGAAAACTGTTGTTCCGTAGTACGATCGAAGCGAAAGGGCTGATTAGCGGATAGTACAGATTCCGGGTATTGCTTGAAGAAGTCGGGTAAAAAGCGAATTTGATACACCGCAGCCGGTCCGTCGGCATCCTCCGAATACTCCAGATAACAAAGGTGCAGGCAGTAGCTATTATCATCAATAGGATAGAGATACAGTGTTCCTTTGTCGTCCGGCATATCCTCTACTGACACCCAAACTGACAGTCGCTCAGCCTCCACAAAATTGTTTACAGAAATCGTGGCACGGTCTGCAATGCGCAAACCCTCACCAAGAAACTGCTCGGCAATTTTAGTGTTAACATCTGCTTTCTGTACTGTCTTTATCACATTGCAAAGGTAGGGGCTATTGCCCAATCTATTTGTCAGAGATATATCAAATCACGTTATCGCCTAAGACCGTGCTGCTTGAGACTATGGTTTTGACCCCATAATGTCGTCTATATTCTTCATTATTTCAGGTGTAAGTTGCTGATACACATCAAGTGCTTTCAGGTTTGCAGTAAGCTGACTCTCCTTAGTAGCACCAAGAATAGCGGTAGTCACATTTGGGTTATGTATGCACCAAGCAATAGCCAATGTAGCTAATGATGTATCCATACCTGCAGCAACCGAAGCCAGCTTTTTCACTCTGTCTATTTTGTCCTGCTCCAGCATACGGTCTTTCAGCCAGGAGTAGTTTTCCAAAGCCAGACGAGAGCCTTCGGGTATTCCATCGTTGTACTTCCCGGTGAGTAGCCCACTTGCCAGCGGACTCCATATCGTTGTCCCCAAACCCGGTCCACTGAAAACAGGCAGGTAATCGCTTTCCATTTTTTCCCGCTCAAACATATTGTACTGCGGCTGCTCCATAGCCGGACCTATGAGGCCGAGCTTATCTGCTACTTTGTGGGCTTCCATAATTTCGGCTGCGCTCCACTCGCTGGTACCCCAATACAATATTTTGCCTTGTTGCAGCAAGATGTTCATTGTTGTCACCACTTCCTGCATCGGGGTTTCAGGGTCAGGGCGGTGGCAATAAAACAAATCAAGGTAATCTGTTTGCATTCTGCTCAATGCCGCATTGCACGCTTCTGTAAGGTGCTTCCGGCTTAGTCCGTTCTGGTTAGGTTTATTGTTCTTGCCATACAGTCCGAAAAATGCCTTGCTTGAAATACAATAAGAGGTACGGTCCCAATTTTTCATTTTCAGTACACGCCCCATCATCTCCTCTGACCTGCCACCCTCATAAGCCTCAGCATTGTCGAAAAAGTTGATACCGTTATCGTATGCCAACCCCATTAACCTGTCAGAGGCACTATCATCTACCTGCTTTGAGAATGTTACCCAAGATCCATAAGACAACACACTTAACTTCAATCCGGTATTACCCATCTTCCTGTATTCCATAGCTACTATTTTGGTTTAGTTTTATTTAGATTGTACATCACTTACTGCAAGTACAAAATAACGACATTTACATCGGCCCGACCAATACCTTATAAACATGAAAACATCAATAGTCTTTATAACGATTGTATTCCTAAGTTGTTTGTGTAAGATTATGCATGCAGCCGTTCCTGTTCAAACATCCTTTCCCCAAGGTACCGATACTACTTTGGTACAATCTAACAGAATAGCACCACTCCGTATTCGCCCTTTACAACGTTTCATCTTAGTGATTGTAATTGTACCAGGGGTATTAGAACCGACACGAATTACAAAAAGTCAACGCAAAGATGTCAAAAAGCTACTGCGTAAAAAGGCTCAAGAAACAAGCGAAGCAACCACCGACTAATGCGCCTCTAACCAATTGGCTCCGCTACCTGCCTCGGCATTCGTTGGAACCTCGTGCGGTAGTGCCATCGCCCCCTCCATGCAAGATACTATAAGCGACTTTACTTCCTCTGCCTCGGCATGTGGGACGTCCAGCACCAATTCATCGTGTACCTGCAATATCATGCGTGTATTTAGCTCGCGCTTCTTCAACTCCCTGTGTACCACTATCATTGCCAGTTTTATCATATCGGCAGCAGTACCCTGTATCGGCATGTTTATGGCATTTCGCTCTGCATAGCCTCTTACTGTAAAGTTTTTAGAATAAATGTCTTTCAACCACCGTTTGCGCCCCAATACCGTTTGCACATATCCATGTTCTTTTGCAAACTCGACTGAGGTATCCATATATTTTTTGATGGATGGATACTGCACAAAGTAGTTCTCAATAATTTCCTTTGCTTCACTTCTGCTCACCCCTATATTCTCTGCCAACCCGAACGCCGACTGGCCATATATAATCCCAAAGTTCACTGCTTTAGCTGCACGGCGCATATCCTTGGTCACTTCCGACTCTGCAACTCCATATACTTTGGCGGCTGTTGCCGTGTGAATGTCTTTGTTCTCTTTGAACGCAGCAATCATATTCTCATCGCCACTTATCGCTGCAACAATCCGTAATTCTATCTGAGAATAATCTGCAGCTATCAGCATGTGTCCTGAATCTCTCGGTATGAATGCCTTTCTTATTTCCCTGCCTCTGTCCGTTCTTATAGGTATGTTTTGCAGGTTGGGGTTGTTGCTACTCAATCGCCCTGTTACGGCAACAGCCTGACTGAAGCTGGTATGCAGCCTGCCTGTACGTGGGTTTATCAAACCCGGCAAAGAATCAACATAAGTACTTTTCAGCTTAGTCAGTTCTCTGTAAGTAAGTATTTCATCTACTATCTCATGTTTACTTCTCAGCTTCTGCAATACATCTTCTCCGGTAGCATACTGTCCGGTTTTTGTCTTTTTTATCTTCTTGTCGCCGTCAATCTTCATCACATCAAACAGCACTTCTCCTAACTGTTTGGGTGAACCAATGTTAAACTGCAATCCCGCATGCTTGTAAATGCTTTCCTCTGCTTTCTTAATGTCTGTACCCAAATCGACAGAGTAATTATTGAGGAAGTCTACATCGAGTCCTACTCCCTCATACTCCATATCTACAAGCACCGGCACCAACGGGCTTTCCACCGTTTCAAACACCTTACTTACTTCCTTTTCTGTCAGTAGCGGGTCAAAAGCTTTCTTAAGTTGCAAGGTTACATCTACATCTTCTGTTGCATATTCCTTTACCTCTTCGATAGGAACATCCCGCATAGTGCCTTGACTCTTCCCTTTTTTACCGATAAGTGTTTCTATTGACACCGGCTGATAGTTGAGGTACTTAATACTCATCATATCCATGCTGCGCTTACCATCCGGGTCTATCACGTAGTTTGCCAACATGGTATCATAGGTGGCACCCTTCAATTCGAAACCATACCACTTCAGCATCAGCATGTCGTACTTGATATTTTGCCCTACCCAAAGTATGTCTTTACTGTCAAATAGCGGCTGAAATTGCTTTAGTACTACTATCACGCCTTCTCTATCTTCGGGCACACTTACAAAGTAACCGCTACCCTTCTCGAATGAGAAACTCATACCGACTAAGTCAGCAAGGTTGGCATCTATACCAGTTGTCTCTGTATCGAAAGCTATTTCCTTTTTTGTAAGCAACAATGATACCAACTCCCCTATGCCTGCATCGTCATTAACCAACTTGTAGTCATGCGCCACATCGTTTATGGTAGCATAGTTTGCCACTTCTGCATTGGCTGCATCGTCGGCTTCCACCTCCTGAGGAGATGCCGCCTGAGCAGCCTTGGTGGTTGCACCCCTCTTTTGAGGCACCACATTTCCGAACAAATCTCTATTCCCTTCCTCTGCTTCCGAACCGCCAAGTATGCGCTTGCTCAATGCTCTGAACTCCAACTCTCCGAACACCTCTGCAAGTGCTTCACTATTTTTTTCTTCTACCCGGAAGTCGCCTTCATGGAATGGAACAGGCACATTGGTGATAATCGTCGCCAGCTTCTTCGACATCAGGGCAAGATCTTTGCCTTTGCGTATTTTCTCTCCGAGGGCCCCCTTTATCTCATCGGCATGAGCAAGGATGTTCTCCATGGTGTCGTACTGCGCAAGGAGCTTGGCAGCCGTTTTTTCTCCGACCCCCGGTATACCGGGTATGTTATCTACCGAATCGCCCATCAGCCCCAGCATATCTATAACCTGATCTACCCGCTGTATGCCCCACTTTGCACACACTTCTTTTTCGCCCATTATCTCCATCTCACTCTTTCCGGAAGATGGTTTGTAGATGTAGATATTCTCCCGTACAATTTGCCCATAATCCTTATCGGGCGTGACCATATATACCTCATAACCCAAATCTGCGGCCTCCAATGCCAGCGACCCTATAATATCATCCGCTTCATAGCCATCCAACTCCAGACAGGGCAAATTAAAACCTTTAATAATCCGTTTAATGTCGGGCACTGCCATCAACAAATCTTCCGGTGTTTCCTGGCGATTTGCTTTATAGTCGGCAAAGTCTGTGTGCCGCTCTGTAGGAGCGGATGTATCGAACACGACTGCCAGGTGTGTCGGCTTCTCGCGGTTAATCAGGTCATACAATGTGTTCGTAAATCCGAACTGAGCGTTAGTGTTCTTACCCTTTGTGGTTACACGGGGATTACGTATCAGCGCATAGTAGGCGCGGAATATCAATGCAAAAGCATCGAGGAGAAATAGTTTCTTTTCAGGCATAACGCTAAGGTAATGCAAAACTGAGAAAGCCTCTCCCCGACCCTCTCCCCCGATTATATCGGGGGAGGCAAAAAGAGGGAGGTGTTTTCTAACACACAGCTTGATAACGTAGTTAGCTACAAATGCATTAACAATTCGTCGGTCAGAAAGCGACTGCCGATTTTGTCAGAGCCTTGATTCTTAGAATTAAAGGAGAGCAGGATTCGCATTGTCTGTGGTGACACAAGATTTTAAGTGAGTTGCGCAATAATTTTCTTTTTTCACATGTTTGTGTTGATAATCAATTATTTGCAATTTTTCCGGAGGGCAAAATTGCGCATTCTTTGCCCACTTGTTGCTAGTGGATGGGCAGTGTTTGCTGTTAAACAGGGGACAAAATTCGGTAGTCCTTTTATTGTAGTTTGCATTGTTACAGGGTTTTGATAGCAGCTGTAAAAACGTCAAAAATCAAGCCAGAAAAAGGTGAAAGACAGAAAAGGATATCCACATTTTGACGGGTGTTTTGGTTGCGAACCTACGCAAGTGATAGACTATTCGTCGGGCGGAAACCGAGCAACAATTATTGCCCAAGTCAGTCGGGAGACTTCGCCCATCATCTTTAATTGAGGCTATGCTTAGCGGGTTAATTAGTAGCATTCTATTTGCAATTATATTTCGCTCGTTGTTATTGAAAGTAGTTTATCCAAAAATGCCCCAACGTTTTCATAATCTATTCGGTCTTTGTGTATATCAGATAATTTTTAAAAAACAAAACCTCATGAAAAAACTATCCTATTTAATTATTGCGTTTTTCACAATTTTGCTGGCAGGAACCAATTTGAAAGCCCAAACAATTTCGTCACATACTGAAACCAATGACACATGTTCCACTGTCGGCTTTATTGTATCCTCTACCGGCTGCACAAGCGGACAGACTGTCAAGATTTACTTTGGTGATGGCACCAGTGCAGTCAGTACTGCTTACTGCTCCGGCTCTTCCGGGTCCGCGATTTTTTCCCATGCGTATTCAGCCTCAGGCAGTTATACGATAAAAGAAGTATTGAGCGATGCGACGGGCGGTTTAGATTCTGTAACGTTTACCACTACCGTTTCGTTTTGCAGCAATTTGCACGTGCGTCTGTATTTAGATGTGAATGGAAATTGCATTAAAGATGCCGGTGAGCCAAACCTGTGTATACCTGTTACGGTTGCAATAGATTCAGCCGGGTACCCAATCGATACTGTAACTATGACGGCTGGCATAAGTTACTTCACACGCGGGATTCCCGGAACCGTATATGGTTTCCGGTTAGTATCTCCGCCGGCAGGGTTATCATTAACATGTCCATCCTCAGGTGTCATACACAGTACTATACTTTCGTCGGGGATGCTTGCCTCTGTTGAGTATTTCGGATTTCAGTGTGTTACGAGCTCTTCGTTTGATTTGAAAATGTATGCAGCCTTTTGGCCTGCTCTGGGAGGGCTATTAGCAAACACAGCCGGAGTGACGGTAAACAACAGCAGCTGTACCGGCACTCCCGCTGTAGTGAATTTTGAATTCAGCCCGAAATATTCTTTCGGTTGGGTTTCGCCACCTTCACTCAGCTACACGGTAACCGGCACATCTGTATCAGTTGACGTTGGTACTGTTGGAGCATTTACACCGAAGTCCTTCTCTGTTGGTTTGATACCAGTATCAGCACTTACAATCGGAGATACGGTCAACAGTACCTTTACGGTAACACCAATAACCGGAGACTCGAACCCTACGAACAATGTTATAATCAGATGCGATACTGTAAGAGCGGCCTTTGACCCCAACCGAAAGTCAGTGACACCCACCGGCGACATTGCCGCAGGTACTAAACTGGAATATTTGCTAGAATTTGAAAATGATGGTAATGACACTGCGTATAATATACATATCATGGATACATTATCAGAATACTTAGATATAAACACTTTCCAGATGGGAGGAGGCACGCACGCTGTGGACATAATTAAATATGTAGGTGCGGGCAAAAACATTCTGAAATTTGACTTTCCGGATATTCGCCTGCCAGACAGCACACATCACGACTATTGCAGAGGGTCAGTCGCTTTCTCAATCAATGCGAAATCCACACTTTCTCCGGGTACTACTATCGCCAACCGTGTAGGTATTTATTTCGATACCAACCCTGTTGTAATGACCAACACTGCGTATAGTCGGATACCATTACCAACGGGTGTTAAAAACAATGTCGCATTGACCAGAGTAAAGATTTACCCTAATCCGGTCCGCGAAGAGTTGACAATAAAGACAGATGCCGGTTCCTACCAATCGATGACCATATACAACATAATTGGTCAGATGATACTATCGGAAAAAGTAAACCAAGCTGCAACAAAAATAGATGTACACGCACTTAATCCCGGTATCTATTACCTATCGTTGAAAGGAACAAACGGAGCAAAAACAATAAAGTTCGAAAAACAATAATAGTAACTTATACTTTAATTTCCCGGGCTGTTTCGGATGGAAAATCGAAACAGCCCATTTTTATATATAGCTGAGTATATGTCTCAGTTAAGTCAGCTTACTATATCGCAGTAACAAAGCTCGCTGCCAGGTCAATGACGAAAAGTATATGCGCCGATGAAGCTAGCTCTTTCCAAAAAGAGCAGCCTATCCCGCCACCGCGGACACGCCCCGACCCTCTCCCCCGATTGTTTCGGGGCAGGCGAAAAGAGGGAGGTGTTATATAACACAGCTTGATAACGTGGTTAGCTACAAATGCATTTACAATTCGTCGGGTAGAAACCGACTGCCGAGATTGCGATGGTTTCACTGATGCAAATATGGATGTATGTCAGCGAGACGCTGACGTGAATAAGGACCAAGGGAGACCCTTGGACCAGTGGAGTCTGAACTCCGCTAAGGTCGAAGCCGGGAGACTTCGCCCATCACTTTTAATTATGGCTACGCTTAGCGGGGAATAAGACCCAAAAAGGCGTACGCCCAGACAAACTATGCAGCATTACCAGAAAAACGTGTAATACTACCGAACTCATCGCCCTTTGCATTTCGTTCTTCTTCCAGATCATAGTCATCCTGCAAACCCAACCAAAACTTAGGCGTATTCCCAAAATATGCAGATAGGCGCAAAGCGGTATCAGCGGTTATCCTTCTGTTGCCATTGACTATCTGAGACACCCTTGTTTGAGGTATTCCTGTATCCTTCGCCAAACGATACGCTGAAATCCCGAGTTCATCAAGAAACTCCTCTTTCAGTACCTCGCCGGGGTGTACGTTCTTAAGCTTGTCCATAATATTCGTCTATTAGTGATAGTCCATGATTTGCACATCTGTAGCATTGCCATTCGTCCATCTAAACACGATTCTCCACTGACTATTGATTCGAATGGAATAAAACAACTTCATATTGCCGGACAGCTTTTCAAGTCTGTTAGAGGGCGGCACCCTTAAGTCTTCAATACTATGCGAACTATTGAGCATTCTCAATTTCCGTCTGGCAATCTGTTGTATTTCATTCGGTAGTTTTTTGCTCCGTTCACCTATCCATATTTTTTCTGTTTCCTTTGAAGCAAATGACAATATCATACTATCGAAATACGTTACTAACGCCAAAGATAAGCAATGTAAAACGAAATGGCAAATGTTAGAGATGGGCCACACTTAAAAAAAGTCACATCTGTGAAAATAACTCTACCGCTCGTAGGTCGGAACCCGAGCAACAATTATTACCCAAGTCAGTCGGGAGACGGAACTCCGCTTAAGTGGAAGTCGGGAGACTTCGACCATCATCTCTATTTATGGCTACGCTTAGCTGAGAAAATACCCATTTAAATTCGGCAGACAAGCTAAGCTCCACTATCTCAAAACCCAGCATCCAATTCATACCCCCTCATCACGCACAACTTTTTACACTCCTGAGTTATTCACATCTGTGCATTACTTGATTGTGCAGGATGCCTGATGTGTACTACTTTCGATTTCAGTAAATGCAAGGTATATGGATATAGAACAATTAATGCCACACGTTGAAGCACTTATATTTGCAAGTGAGCGTCCGCTTACGCAAATAGAGATGACGGAAATAATGGGGCAGGCACTTGAGACTGTAATTGAGGCGGAAAGAATTGCTACCTGCCTTGATGCTATTGCCGAGAAATACGAAGCTGCCTATTATCCGTTCCACCTGAGAGAAACAGGTGGTGGTTATCAGTTTCTGACTAAAAAGGCATTCCACAAAACCGTGTTGCAACTGAATGGCGAAAAGCACATCAAGAAGCTATCGAATGCGGCTATGGAAACACTATCTATTATTGCCTACAAACAACCAATAACTAAGAGCGAAATAGAATATATACGTGGGGTAAGCGCAGATTACAGCATCCAGAAACTACTGGAAAAAGACCTGATAGTTATATCGGGCAGAAATGAGGAAATGGTAGGTAAACCATTGATATATAACACCTCGAAAAATTTCATGGACTACTTAGGCATCAATTCCCCTTCACAGTTGCCACAGCTTAAGGACATTACAGATGTACAAATAGTAATGCCAACAAGCGGACAAGAAGCGGCACCTGCTGATACTCCGGGATTGATATTGGTAAATGAACCAAATGAATTGAGGCAAGCATCGTAGTTTTTAGTAAGCATCAATTATAATACATCATCACAATTTCACAACCTGCCGCTCCTAATCAGAGCGGCTTTTTTTAAAAGAACAGGCTTTCTCCTGCTCGTTGCCTGAGATTGGCAATCATACAACATAATATGTACATTTGTGTTTCAAGGTTAAATATGACTATTAGGAGTTCTGTATTCTTGTTAACGGCGGTGCTATTTGTAGCCCCACTGGCATCCTACGCGCAACGTAAAGCAGACAAAGAAGCTTTGCAACAGCTTAAGGATGACATCTCCTACCTTGCGTCTGACAAGCTGGAAGGTAGGCGTACCGGAACTCCGGGAGAGCAAATGGCGGCGGCATATATTGAAAAACGCTATCAACAACTGAACGTACCTCCCTACAAAAACACCTACTATCACCCGTTCCATTTCACTTATGGCAAACAAATAAGTCCGGACACCCGCATCAACATCAACGGTGTCAATATGGCAATCGGGGAAGACGGTTTTCCGATGCCGTTCAGTGCCAACAAAAAAATAGAAAGCGATATTCTGCCGGATATCCAAGAGCAGGAGAATGCCTGGATATTACCACTATACAGCAAAGAGTCAGAAGCTAAAAACCCACACTTCGACTGGGAAAAAGCTGCTTTCGACAAAAGTCGTGAAGCAGCCAAACAGGGGGCAACCGCCGTTGTATTTTACGACAACTACAGCAGCGAATACGCTCCGGTGTTTAATGAGCGAACAGACTATGAAGTAATTGATATTCCCGTTGCCTTTATCTCTAATGCGGCATACAACAGAGCAATAGTTGACCGCAAAACAGGAGGCAGTGGCATTACCATTAAACTAAACATCAATATAGAAAAGCGGAAACGAAGTGGTAATAATCTTGCCGCTTATATAGACAACAACGCCAAGCTAACGGTAGTGTTAGGTGCGCATTACGACCACCTGGGTTACGGAGAAGACCACAATAGCAGGCATGCCAATGCGGAAGAGGCTCACCTGATACACGGTGGCGCAGACGACAATGCAAGTGGCACCGCTGCCCTACTGGAGATGGCAAAGCGCATCAAGAAGAACAGAAGACTGCATAACTACAACTACTTGTTTGTCAACTTTTCGGGTGAAGAACTTGGTTTGTATGGCTCAAAGGCTTTTGTAAATGAACAGGGCTTAGACAGCAACTCTATAGCTTACATGATTAACATGGACATGGTAGGCAGGTTGAATGACAGTACCCATGCACTTACTATTGGTGGTGTGGGTACAGCACCCGAATGGGGGCAAGTAGTGGCGATGGCTGGTGATGATTTTAAGGTTGCCATCGACAGTTCGGGTACCGGTCCGTCTGACCATACGAGCTTTTATAATGCAGGCATACCTGTGTTGTTTCTGTTTACGGGTTTACATAAAGACTACCACAAACCATCGGACAAAGCGGATCTTATTAACTATCCCGGAGAACTACAGGTCATCAAATATGTAGATTACATTGTCCGTAAGATGGACAAAAAGAAAATAAAACCGCATTATACACTGACCAAACAAAAGGCAGTGAAGAGAACCCGATTCAAGGTCACACTCGGCATTATGCCTGATTATACCTTTGATGGTGGTGGCGTGCGGGTAGATGGCGTATCCGACAATCGGCCGGCGATAAAAGCAGGCATCCAAACAGGTGACGTAATCACGCGGCTTGGCGAACACAAGATTCAAGGCATGCAGAGCTATATGGAGGCGCTCGGAAAACTATCGCCCGGCGACAAAACGGACGTAGAAGTATTGCGAGAGGGCAAACAGGTTGTGATGCCGATAGAGTTTTAATTGATCTTCTGCTATCAGTCTTTTACCTGAATGTCAAAAACTTCCTTTCTATTCTTATTTACGGGTATGCCAAGTGATTCGTAGATGTAATCCTGCGCAACGGTACGAACATTCAGTTTGTTTATTTTCCAGTTACTACCGGAGGGATGCACCCTATTAGACAAGAACACAAATACTACACCACTGGCAGGGTCGGCCCATACGCAGGTACCGGTAAAGCCCTGATGACCGAATGCGAGTGCACTGCACCTGTCGCCCGCAGGTCCGCCATTGTCTGCATCCTGTAGCGGCTTATCAAAACCTAAGCCCCGGTGACTGACTTTGCTTTTGTAGGCGGTAAACTCATGCACTGTAGCTTCTTTCAGAAAACGGGTCTCTCCGTACATCCCCTTGTTCAGAAGCATTTCAAATATAGCAGCTACATCATGTGCTGTTGAAAAAAGACCTGCATGACCAGCGACACCTCCCAGCATAGCCGCACCCGGATCATGTACATATCCGCGTATCTCACTCGCCCTGAATGCCTTCTCAATTTCCGTTGGAGCAATGTTTGTGGCTATCCTGCTGTTAAGCGGATTGTACATGATGTTTTTAAGTCTCATAGGCTTGTAAAACACCTCGCTCACATACTCGTCAAGACTCTTGTCAGTTATTCTTTCGACTATCTCTGCCAGAAAAATAAAGTCGAGATCGCTGTACACCATCTTACCGATGTTGCGCCTTTTGCTGCTGTAAATCTGACTCCACATTGTATCTATGTAGCTGTCCAGCAAATACACATTTCTGGCTACGTGGGTAGTGTACTCCGGCTCTTCTTTTGTCCGGAATAAGTTCTCTTTTATTTTTCCACCCTTCTCTAAAATGTCCTTATAAAAAGGAATCCAACCTTGCAGCCCGGCCTGATGCAGTAGCAATTCCTTAATTCTGATATTCGCTTTATTTGTTCCTTTTGCTTCCGGCAGGTAATCCACTATTCGCTTGTTGAGGTCCAGCTTACCCTCTTCGTACAACTTCATAACCGAAATGTTTGTCGCGAGCACCTTTGTACACGAGGCCATGTCATAAAGTGTATTAGAGTCCACTTTGTGTTGCTTTTCATAATCGAGATAACCGAATGCTTTGTCGTAAAAAACATTCCCATACCTGGCAGCTAATACCCTGCAACCGGGAAACACACCCTCAGCAATACACCTTGCCATAAACATGTCCAGATGGTGCAACGCATCGGGCTTGACCACACCTGCTGCCGAGGGAAAGACGTGTCGCAATGTTGTGGATGGCGCACGCAATACCGTCTTCAACAAAAAGGGTGACGGGCAGACACTCTTGCCCTCCGCACACGCTGTTACGGGCAACTTACCTCTTGCCCTACTTTTCTTTAACAATACATCGGCAACTGCTTCCTGCGAAAGTGTATCATCTTCGTAGCCTACTATCAATGAGTTTGCACCACAGAAATATTGTGTGGCGTATGCATTACCCATCAACACAATCATTACGTTATCCAGACAGCCCGCCACTTTCAGGAAAGCGATAGCTTCATCGCTCAAACCATAATTATGGCTGGGGCGAATACTTACATTGTGAACCCCGACAATCACAGAACTGTAACTTGCCATTTTATCCAATAACAACTGTGCGTCGTGTGCTTCCGCATCGTGTGGCAGTAAATCTATACTCACGTCGTCAAACCGGTCTTCGAGAGCGGCCCACAACGGAGTATTTTCATCTGTATTAACCCCAACATAGCCGATGCGCATTGTAACGTTCAGCTTTTTCAGTATCTGGTTTTCGTCACTCACCAATGTCACCGCTGACTTAGCCACCAGTTTTTTGATATTGTCGGTGTATTGATTCAAATCATTGACAATATTTTCAGACTCTATGTCTTTCCATTTTGCAAGCCCTGCATCATACTTTGCTGCTAATATCTTCTTGACACTCTCCTCTAACCTTTCAGGTGTTATCGTTCCTGCATTCACGGCCTGGTTTATCTTTAGAATTGCAGCCGGCACATCCTCCGGATAAAGGAGCATATCATTGCCCGCCAAAAAAGCCCTTAAGTCGGCCTCGCCCGTAGGGAAATACTTAGTCAACCCCTTCATGTTCAGCGCATCGGTAACAATCAACCCTTTGTAATGCAGCTTGTTCTTTAACAGCCCTGTAATAGTTTTTTGAGATAGTGAGGTTGCAATGTGCGGTGCATTCTCCAATGCAGGCACTTCGAGGTGCGCCACCATTATGCTTTTCACCCCTTCAGATATCACTTGTTTGAATGGATACAGCTCAACAGAGTCCAGCTCCGCCATAGAACCGTTAATTAATGGCAGGTCTTTATGAGAATCCACACTGGTATTGCCGTGCCCGGGGAAGTGTTTCGCGCAGGCCATAACACCGTTATTCTGTAAACCTCGCACATATGCGCTTCCCATCCGTGCAACCAAACGCTTATCCTCTCCGAATGACCGGGAATTGATAACAGGATTTGCAGGATTGTTGTTGACATCTACGTCGGGCGCAAAGTTGATATGCACCCCCATTCGATTGCACTGATAAGCAATAGCACTTGCCATCTTATACATCAATCCCGTATCTCGCGTAGCACCGAGCATCATTTGTCTGGGAAAATGTGTAATGCTATCCAATCGCATACCCAAACCCCACTCCCCATCCATACCTATCAACAAGGGTACTTGCGCGAGGTGCTGATACTTATTGGTGAGTACTGCCTGTCGAGCGGGTCCACCTTGCATAAATATTAATCCTCCTACCTGATGCGCATTAAGAAGCTCTGTAATTAAATCTTCATTGTAGTTGCGACCACCGGAATAAGCTGCCACCATGAACAACTGCCCGATACGCTCTTCATTGGTTAGGGTACTATATATACTATCTACCCAATAAGCCTTCCTGAGATTATCGACCTTACGTGGCCTTCCCTGATATTGCGGCTGAGCAAATACTTGCGAAACACCTAACAATAAAATAACAGGGAACCATATTGCTTTAAGCCGAAAAAACCTCATGAAACAAAAATAGGTCTATTCCTAAAATATCCCCAATATCGTTGGTGAAAGTATATCACAATGAATTGACACCATTAACCTGCACTCCAAGAGAGCGGGTAAACAAACCGCTACTTCACGGTGACTACAACACTTGCGGCACCTTCCGTCGTTGTCAGGCGAACTACATAGGTTCCGCCGGCCATGTTCGGTAATGCGACGTTGAGACGATTAGTACCAATACCTACCTGCCAAAGCTTCGCATACACCATAACACCTGAAATGTTATAGACAGAAACATTTACCGGCTCATTGTTCGTTGCTGCATAGTCTATTGCAAAAACACCATCTGTCGGATTCGGGAAAACAACCACGTCGGGCTTTTTACCCTGGTAGTTGTAGATACCTACCTCCTGTACTACACGTTTCATTGCCTTGTAAGCATTTATCTTTCCGTGTCCCCAATCGTTATTTCCGGCGGCGGGAAGCACGCCGGTAAAAACGTCGGTTATGGCTGTCTCAAATAATATTGTCTTTAAGTGGTCGGGGGTCAGTGTGGGGTTGGCCTGGAGTAGCAATGCTACTATCCCCGATGCTGCCGGAGCAGAAGCCGACGTACCCGAAAACTCACAATAGTAATAATCTCTGGAGGTGGCCGCATCTGTATATTTGGCAATCACGCCTGTACTGTTAGATCCTGTTTCTGTATGGCTGGTATCATACGAACTCATGGCTGTAGCAATCGTAAGTCCGGGAGCAGTGATGTCGGGCTTTATCCGCCCGTCTATCATCGGTCCTCTGCTGGAAAACGGAACCAGCCGGTTGGCAAGTACATATCCGCTATAGCTCCAGTTATTGCCATTAATATCAGTAAATCCAACCTTGGATGCATACGCACCAACGAGCAACACCGAGGTAGCACTACCCATGTCGCTCACTGTAGAAACGGTATTGCCCGTTTCTGCCCATGAATATCCGAGCGCATCAAATTCACTTTTAAACTTGTAGGGGAATCCATAATAGTAATATTCGTTCCACATATCAATTTTACCATCTACGCCCATAACCGAGAACCCGATGGTATCGGTTGACTTGTTAAACATATTGACGGTAATTCTTGGTTTGCCATTATCCTCAGCAGAGGACGTAATAAACTGAACATAACAGGTATCCAGACCGTTAGATGAAATCAGAAAGGTGTCTGTTACGGCATCATCAATGCAATGAAACTCCGTTGTGTTTCCCGCGACACCGGCACCGTCGTATAAAGTAACTCTTGTACAGAATGTCTTGCCGGGCTGTCCCCAAACATCTATCCAGGTGCGCTGATAGGTAGTCGGGTTAAAAGTCAGAAACGTATGAATAGCAGTGTCTGCTGCCGTAAATGTTTTTGAGAGATGAATTTTGTCTTGCCCATCGTTTCCTGCGCTCATCACAATAATCTTTCCAGGACCAGACAATGTATTACATGCTTCATTAAAAAGTGATGTACCATCGTGCGAGCCTGACTGGGAGCCCCAACTTATGTTTACGACACATGGCTTACCGACCGCAGTAGCATAGTCAAAAATATACTTCACACCGTCCAGAAAATCAGAAAAGCTACCCTCAATCCACTGGCCTCCAATTGAGTCGCGTCGAACACCAACCATAACAATGTCTGCGTCATAAGCCATACCTCTGAAACGCAGGCTACTTGTTGCCGAACTTCCAAATCCGGAACCCGCAGCCATACCCCCTACCGATGTACCGTGATTCTGCTTAGGATCATCCGTACCTTCTGCCCTTATAGCCGCAGCGTCCGTTATCTCCTTACCGTACGAATAGCCCGATGGCGGCGCTGCGGTACCATTCATTTGCCACACCTGCTTGATACGATAAGTAGTATGGGTAGTGTCATAAAACGTAGGATGATTATAGTCGAAACCAAAGTCAATGACGCCAACTACAACATCTTTGCCACTATATGCCATCGGCAAGTCGTAGCCACCATGTACAGAGTCTACCCGGGTGGTCTTGCGGGCTTTATCTAATGACGGACGAACAGGCTCGTCAAGTTGAATGTATCTGATACCGGCAGTATGAACAAAGTCGTTCATTCGATTTACCGGCACTTTCACGGTCCAAATACGACCCGCCCTGGTACCAACGTTGGCAGCCATCGCATTAAGTGACATATCAGCTGCTTTTTCGTCCTCAACCTTCACCAAAGCGCTTACGTACACGACCCCGTCGGCACCTCTGTTATACACATAACCCGGCTGCAGCGACACACCTGTCTTCTTCAGGTCGTGCACATACTTCATGGTGCGTGGTGATAACTTTGGCGAAATTATATTCTGCCCATAAACGGAAACAGAAAGAAACAGACTGAGGGAAAGCAGTATAGATAGTCTCATCTTGAAAGCATTTGAACCAAAGATACTATTTATGAAACTATAGGTTCAACTACAACCCTCTATAAAACCGCAGGAAAAACTAATTACATTTCCGGGCCATCACTATTATGTGTATAGCGTCCGGCTCCCCACTCATCGGGTAAACCCTGCGGGAAACGGATAATATGTCAAAGCCATTTTGACTCAAAGTGTCAACAAGAAAGGCTTCGTCATAGAGATACAGCATAAACCGAAACTCTCCGTCTTTTGTCGTTTGATAACCAGACCTATCGTAACTACCTTCAATTGCACTAAAGTAACACACGCCTCCTTCGTTAAGTAACTTGTGGCTATCCTTAATCAACTGTTGACATTCCCCCTTTGATAAGTACGGCAAACAAAACCCACTCACAATAGCATCATACCTCGTACTAAGACTACCCACCGTTCTGCAATCCATTACCTCAACAATAGCAGATGGATTGTTGGATTGTGCCAGGGCTACCATCTCATTCGACAAGTCAATTGCATGGATTTTTAAGTCAGGTCGTTGCCGCAGCAGGTACCGGGTAATATTTCCAGGACCGCATCCTATCTCAAAAACGCTCGCTCCGTCATTATTGAGCAACGAACAAAAATGATCGTAAGTATCATCGTACAAGTCGAAGTCCATAAACTTTTCCTGATAGGCAGCTGCTAACCGGTTGAACCCCTCAATCATACTGTTATGTAAATCCATAACGCCCTATATTTTACTCAAAGACAATTAAAACTACAACCTTTGATCACATTCAAAGTCGGATTTTACTCCAACTGCAAAGGTACATCTACTCATCCTTTCTACTTGTCCGTATCTCCACGTGCAACACCACTTTCCCGGCGCTCTTGAAAATAGGAACCGATTGCAGCGCCAATCGAAGCACCGAGCGAAATACCCAACGCGAGATTTTTGACAAAACGCCCCAGCACTGCACCAATAGCTGCACCAATTACTATACCTCCGCCAATATAATTACTCTGTGTATTTTTCATGTCTACCTTTTTTCAATTTTCTTACTAGGTTTTCTATGCTAAAAGCTTATAATGACGGGACTACAACAACATTCCCCCGCTTATGCCCCATATCAACATACTTATGAGCATCTGCCAACTGTTGTAAAGGATAGCTCCGGTCAACATACCCCTGAAGGTGACCGGCTTCAATTATGTCAACTAGTTCCTCTAATAGTCGTTTGATTTCCTTTTGGGGTAAAGCGCCTGTTGCTGAGAACATCGCCTTCTTTTTGCCAAATATTGATGTGTAGACCATTGCTCCAAGTATAGCACCACCCAACACAGGTGAAACATATCGCCCGCTATCAGTAAGGGCAACCTTACAATCGCCGAAAGAGCGTACTCCGACCGTATCATATATCAGGTCGTATTTATTCCCGGTCTCAGCAAAATTCACTTTGGTATAATCAATTACAGAATCGGCCCCTAATGATTTAACGAAGTCTACATTGGAGGGACCACATACCCCAACAACTTCTGCGCCATAGTGTTTGGCAATTTGAACAGCGGCAGACCCCAAACTTCCAGACGCGCCATTTATCAGGACCTTTTGTCCGGCTTTAATTTCGCCTAAGTTCTTCAGGAAGTTCAGAGAAGTTACACCTCCGTCACACATACCAGCCGCCGCGTCGTAATTCAGTGCGTCCGGCATATGTGCTACAACTCCATCTTCCGGCACCCTCACAAATTGTGCATAAGTGCCAAAAGACGCAATATTCTCGCCGAATACGCTGTCACCAACTTTAAATCGAGTTACTTCAGCACCCACAGCATCGACAACACCTGCGAACCCTGTACCCGAAATACGATGCTTCGGCTTGGGCAGCCCTGTAAATAACCTGCCGATATATGGCTTGCCGGTACGCATCATGGTACATGCCTTTGTTACAGCGGCAGCTTTGATACGCACCCTGATTTCGTTGGGCTTAACAGTTGGTTCTGCAACCTGGTTTAGCTTAAATACTTCCGGAGAGCCATAGGCTGTTGTAATCATTGCTTGCATCATTGTTTGTTGCTTTTAAAAGTTTGGCAATGCCGTAAGTGGCAATTGCAATATTGTTTCGGTAGCAAAGGTGCAGCAAGTTCAATCCCGAGACGTTCGGAATAAAGGGAAAGGAGTTCGGAATTATAATCCCGAACAAAATGGCACTAAAAAGGCAGGAGCTACAAGGAGTTAATATATTGCTTCGGCGTGAGGCCTGTCTCCTTCTTGAAGTAGGTATTGAAAACTGTTTTTGAATTGAAACCACTATCATACGCCAACCCCATCACGGTAAGATTTGCATTGGAAGGTTCTTTTGCTAAGCGTTTAAACTCCAATATCCTATGATGATTGATAAACTCGTTAAAATTCTTACCAATACCCTCGTTAAGTAGTAAGGAAAGCTGATTGGGGCTGATATCGAGCTCCCCGGCTAAAGACCTTAATGACAGTTCCGGGTCGAGATATGGCTGTTCTGTTTCAACATACTTTAATAACTTTTCTTTTTGCTCCTGCGTCGCCTTACTATCAGGAAGCACTTTCTTCTTCTGTATTTCATTTTCATTGTCGAAAAACAGTTCTTCAGGGAATAACTGTTTGTGAAACCCGTGATATCGCTTATCCTCTTTCAGTGCAAATACTACAGGGTCGGAAAACCGAAGTAGCACTAACGGCGACCGTTTTGCAATAGCCCTATCCACCCAAGCAAACGCTTCTTCATTCTGGCCAGTAACAGCAAAAAGCAAAAACAGATATGAGTCTGCGGTGAACCCATCGGGAGTTGCAGCCTGCTCCTGCAAGCGCGTCGAATACTCGGCCAACAATTTCTTGTCATTCTTAAAGGCTGCAGCCAATGCAATTGTGCCAACCCTTTCTGCAGCTACTACTATTTCAGAAGGCAAACTATCATAATATCCGATAGCCTCATCGTAGTGCCCTGTCATTAACAGCCACAACGCCTTGACAGAATGAACCGGAATATTCATTGGATTCACTTTCAGGCATGCGTCCAGCTTCGTTAAAGATGCGGAGAAGTCTTCAATCATATAATCGAGATAGGCACTATAGAATTGAGTTTCCTGAGACAAAGGATCCACACTCAGCGCAACATTTAAGTGTTCGTACGCCTTTTCTTTTTCACCTGCCAAAATACACAGGAATGCCATAAACTGCTGCAACTCTACATGATTGGGATCAATAGCCAACCCCTTTTGTGTTAACCAAAATGATTTACTAAAATCACACGCTGTAAAAAACTCAAGATTGGCTAACTGATAGTAAGCTGAGGGCAGTTGACTGTTGATACCGAGAGCCTTGTTCGTCAGCTCGCTACACTTACCCCAACCCTCCTCAAACGGAATAAAACCACAAGTAGCCAAGAAGCTGTAAGCATCTGCCAACCCTACCATAGAATTCGTGTGATTGGGGTCTATTTCAAGTGCTTGCTGATAAAAGCCCATGGCTTTCTTAACGTCATCCGGATTCCATTTATTGAAACTGTAACGACCTTTTAAAAAGAGTGTATATGCATCCAGACTAGACGTTTGTTTCGAAACGAGGTGTTCCTGAATTTCAAAATGACCGAAGTGTTCCCTAAGCTTTTCGGCAATCAGTAAGCTAATTTCATCCTGAACTTCGAAAACATCATCATATTTACGATCCCATGTTTCTGACCAAAAATGAAAGTCTTCTTTTGCCTGAATTAACTGAGCAGTAATTCTCATAGACTTTCCAGACAACCGTACACTTCCTTCCAATATTGTGGACACATTCAACTGCTGTGCAATCTCTCTGACGGGAATATTTTTACCTTTGAAATAAAATGAAGAAGTTCGAGATGTGACCTTAAGTCCGCCCAGCTTGGCCAAAGCATTTATTATCTCCTCTGTAATTCCATCGCTGAAATATTCATTGTCGACACTGGAACTCATGTTTACAAAGGGAAGTACTGCTATGTTTTTTTCTATCAAAATGACTTACGCTTAATGGTTACACTTTAACACGTTTATACGAAGTATCGCCTACCCTTTACCGAGCAGAAAACACATGGAAACGAATTGACTTTCCTGTGATATTCATTACTCTTTCCTGCATCAAAACAGACAAACAGACAAGTAAGTCAGCATCATCTCTCTTTCAATAACAAATACCCTTTACGGTTTAAATAACAACTTCAACATTTCTGTACTGCCATCCTTACCTTCAAAACGACAGATGTACACACCTGCGCTTAAGTTTTCGGATATGGTCAAATTCGTCTCTCCATTTGTCACATTGTAATGAGCCACAACCCGGCCATCAACGGTGAGTACCGATAATATTCCATCAACGGGAGCACTAATCGAAAATGCACCGTTAGTCGGGTTAGGGTAAATGCTGAGTCCAACCTTTGTATTCTCGACACCAGATACTGAAGTGTAACAATCGACGGGAGACCGAACTGTAAACAAAAGAGTAGCAGTATCTGAACTACAAGAGTTAGCAACTATATAACGAATAATCGTACCACCGGGATAATGTCCGGTAACATCACCATCGACACTTACACTCGCTACCCATGCACTGGCACTACTCCATGTTCCGCCGGAAACTGAAGCGGAAATAGTAACCACGTCCCCGATACAAATCGTGTCAGTACCTGTAAGCACACCCGGGTCTACCAAGGCATGAACGGTCACAGTTGTAGAGGAGAATGTGCTGCCGCAAGCATTTGTACGTGTATAGGAAATAGTTGCCGTTCCCAATGCAACACCAGAAACGGTACCGCTTGCCACTGTTGCAACGGAAGGGTCACTACTCGACCATGCACCACCACTCAGGGAATTTGAAAAGAACCTTGTCTTTCCCAAACAGATATTGTTATCACCTGTGAAAGTACCAATTGCCGGAAGCGGGTTTACCGTCAATTCATGTGACACCACGGCAGTCCCGCAACTATTCACAATACTGTAGGTTATAATGTCGCTTCCGCCGGACACGCCTGTAACGTCACCAGTGGTGCTTACCGACGCATGCCCGGAAGAGATGCTCCAAGTACCACCCGGCAGACTAGCGGACAGCATTACGGACGCACCTTCACATACAGTATCCGGACCGGACAAAGTACCAGCAACGGGCAGCGGTGCTACCGTCATCACCCTGGAGGTCATACATCCGGTTGGCAGCCTATATGTAATGTTTACGGTACCTGCCAATACACCCAGTACGTTACCGGTGGTTAAATCTGCAATGGCCGTGGCTATGTCACTACTGCTCCATGTTCCATCCGGAGTGCCTGTACTCGCAAGTGTTGTAATTGAACCTTCGCAAACTGTACCGGACCCCGAAATCGCATCCGGCAAAGCGTTGACCGTTATGACATGGTTGGTAAAACATCCCGACCCGGGAACCGTAAACGTAATATTTGTTGTACCTGCACTTATGCCCGTTACCAACCCTGCAACCGGCACTATAGTGGCAACGGTAGCGTCTTCGCTCGACCAGAGCCCTGGCGCAGTTGTTGTACTTAGAATTGTCGTCAACCCTTCACAAACCGAATCCATGCCCGTAATTGACGCCGGTGTCTCGTTCACACTGACAATATGAGTTGTTTGGCAACCGGTTGGCAATGTATAGCTTACTGTCGCAAGACCTGACGCAACGCCCGTCAACAAACCAGAGGTCGCAGCGATATCGGCGAATGCATGCCCGCTACTCCAGGTACCCCCTACAGTAGCGCAGCCAAGGGTTATCGTATCGCCGGTACATACAGCATCCTCACCGGAGATTGTATCAGGCGACGGATTTACGGTAACAACAATGCTTCGATAGCATCCGTTCGTTGCTACATAAGACACTTCAGCTGTTCCTGCAGACACACCACCGATGATTCCGGTAGGCACAACAACGACCGCTACAGAAGTATCTGAGCTTACCCAGGCGCCACCAAACGATGAGCTTGCCACAGAGGTAGTAAGTCCTTCGCAAACGACGCCCGTACCACTAACAGGTACCGGTGAAGCTAATACCGTGACCGTTTTCACACTACTACAACCACCTGTTGTGGTATATGAAATAATTGAAGGTCCGAGAAAGCTACCATAAATCGCACCAGTACCTGCATCAATTGGCACTCTTGCGTAGAAGCTACTACTCCATACTCCCCCGGGGGATGCATTGTAAAGGGTATCTCTAAAGCCCTGACAAATAACAGTATCGCCGACAATTGGGCCTGGTGTCGGGTTGACGGTAACATCTGCCACCACATAACAACCGGTCGGCATTTCATAGCTCACAACCAATGTCCCCGATGCCACTCCCGACACAACCCCTGTTGCACCATCGACGGTAGCAGTACTTGCATCGGTACCCGACCATACTCCTCCGGAAAGCGAGTTAGTGAGCAAACGTGTGCTACCTTCACATACATGGTGCAGCCCTCCGATTGCAGAGGGTTGCGCATTCACTGTAACAACTACAGTAGCACTACAACCCGTTACAGGTAATGAGTAACTGACAGACGCAGTACCTGCTGACAAACCATTTACAACACCTGTTGACGCATCTACTGAAACAATCATGTCGGGGCTGTTCCATGTACCACCGGAAGTTGCGTTGGCTAAAGTGACCGAAGCCCCCTCACACATACTGTCGGTACCGGTAATAGCCATAGGCAATGGGTTGACGGTCATCGCATAAGTAACCGTATCCGAACCGCAACTGTTTGTATGGATGTAAGACATAATTGCTGACCCGGTGGCAACGCCTGAAACATTACCGATTACATCGATTGTAGCAACACCTCCATCTGAAGAGGACCAAACCCCATCCGGTGTTGAACTTGACAAATTCGTCGCGCTACCCAGGCAAACACCAGATTCACCGGAAATTGTTCCGGCATCGGCGAGCGGATTGATATTAATGACAGACGTATCCCAATCCTCACCACATCCTGTGGTAAGCGTATACGATATTGCTGCACTTCCGGACGCAATACCAGTTACAACACCGGACGCATCAACTGTAGCAACAGCAGTATTTGAGGACGACCACACACCACCTGTACCCGTTGTCGCAAATGCAACATTGGCACCGGCACATATAGAAGCAACACCAGAAACATCACCGGCATCCGGCAAACCATTTACGGTAACTATTTTGGTAGTAAATCCACCGGGAACAGAATACGTAATTTCGACAGTCCCTACAGACACTCCTACGACTACTCCGGTAGAAGACCCTACTGTTGCTATCACGGTAGACGCAGAGCTCCATACACCTGTTCCTGTTGCATCAGTCAGCGTATCAGTTGCACCTAAGCAAGCAACCCCTGTTCCCTCGATTGGAGACAGTGGATTGTTTTTCAAAACTGAAATAACGTCGGCTGCTGCATCTGCACAAATGATTTCCGGTTCATGATCGCCATCCAAATCTCCAATGACAATTGCTACCGGACTACTGTTTTGCGCGAAACTAACTTCACTATCAAAAGACGCCGTGGTAAGCGATCCGGAAAAACCGGCGTTCCTTAGGACAGAAACTGTACCGTCTGCCATATTCGGCACAGAAATATCCGGACGGCTATCTCCATCCATATCTCCGACACCTACCGCATTTGGTGAACTGCCAACTGCAAAGTCAAATTTAGTATCCAAAGAACCGGTAGTTATCGCACCGGAGGTCGCGGTATTTCTGAGTATCGATACATTGTCAGAACCATTATTGGCAACAACTACATCAATCTTTCCATCCCCATCTAAATCAGCAACTGCAACGCCTGAAGGCCCGGTACCGGTAGCAAAGTCCACACCGCCGGAAAAAGTAGCAGCATCTATAATGCCAGTTGTACTTGTGTTCCTAAGCACTGATAACGTATTGTCAGTGGTATTACCAACCAAAATATCCTGCTTTCCATCACCGTCAATATCTGCAGTAGCTACTGCATTGGGACCAGCACCGGTGGCGTAGTCTTCGTGAAAAGAAAATGACCCGGTATTAATAACACCGACAGTGGTGGTATTATGCAAAACAGAGACCACATCATCTGTTGTTGCCGTCACCACAATTTCAGGTTTACCATCACCATCAATGTCACAGGCAGCAATACCTCCCGGAGAGCCGGCCGTCGCAAAATCAACACGAGGCGCCAAAGATGATGCATCAATTAACCCTGCTGTACTGTTATTATGGTAAACCGACACCGTATTCGATGCTTGATTAGCAACCGCAACATCCAATTTTCCGTCACCGTCAAAATCTGCGACAACGACTCCCACAGGGGCGTTGCTTGTCATAAAGTCTTCCTTTGCAGCAAACGAGGTTGCGTCAATCGCGTCGGTACTTGCCGTATTCCGAAAAACAGAAAGCGTGTTGTCACTCTGGTTTATTGCAACTATGTCCGGTTTCCCATCTCCATCTATATCGCCGATCGCAACACCTGATGGACTGCCTCCTGCACTAAAGTCTACACTTGCGTCGAAGTTTACAACATCAGCCACATATGGAGTACTGTTAAAAGTAGGCAAGAAAGGATATTGCGTCCAACCTGTCAGACCGGAGGCTGTATTGGTTAATGAAACGTTGGCATGGGTAGCACCATCCGGCACAGTAACCGTTGCAAAACCAACCCCTGCTGCAGTTACATTGGCACGTGTAGCTCCAAAGTAAACTACGTTGTTTGCAGCAACGGGATTAATTCCTGTGCCTGCTATTGTTACAACAAACCCGGGAACACTTGCCATAGGAATTGCCGAACTAATAATGGGCTGTTGCGCCCAAATAGCTGAAGAAAAACACATCGCCAACACAAAGACTCCGCTACGGAACACCTTTCTCATAAAATTATTTTTTAATAAACCAAACCGATTTGCAATATAAGAAGAAAAAACAGGAAATTCCATTAGGCTTTGACGGTGTACTACCATTAATCGAAAAATAATGTAAATGTGAAAATAGTAACCCATAAACACATCTGCTATGGGCAATTCTACCTTATTTCCATACTTTTGAAGGTGCTGTCATATTTTAAAAAGGCAGTTTTTTACACCCATGGACGATAATACATACATGGCACAATGTCTGGAGCTCGCTCAGAGAGGCAAGGGAAACACAACACCCAACCCGATGGTAGGAGCCGTACTAGTGCACAATGACAAAATAATAGGAGAAGGCTTACACCACTTTTATGGTTCTGCCCATGCCGAAGTAAACTGTCTGGACAGTGTTGCGGAAGATGATAAGTACCTCATTCCGGAAAGTACCATGTATGTAAATCTGGAACCTTGTGCCCATACAGGAATTACACCTCCCTGTGCTAATCGGCTGGCCGAAGAAAAAGTGAAGCGGGTGGTCATAGCCAACAAAGACCCTTTTGAGAAAGTGTCCGGCAGGGGGATTGCAATTCTTGATGCTGCCGGAATAGAAGTAGTAACAGGTGTTTCGGAACAAGAAGGGCTTTGGGTGAACAGGCGCTTTTTTTGTTATGAAACCCACAAGCGCCCGTACATTATCCTGAAGTGGGCACAAACAGCCGATGGCTTCATGGCACCAACCGATAAGAGCAAACTGCAAATTACGGGGCAGGAAAGTATGGAATTGTCCCATAAATGGAGAACCGAAGAAGCAGCTATTATGGTTGGGTACCTTACGGCTCTCCATGACAACCCTAACCTTACGGCACGATTATACCAGGGCAGACAACCTTTACGAATTACACTTGACCGAAACCTTACACTTCCGGAGACTAACAACCTTTTTAACTCCGAAGCAGCCACCTGGATTCTGAATGAGCAGCATGAAACGGTTTCAGGTAACATTCACTATATCCGTGTGCCATTTGACGAGAATATGCTACACGCGCTGCTCATTCGCCTCTATGACGCGCACATCACATCGATCATTGTAGAGGGAGGGGCTGAGTTGCACAATAGCTTTATAGATTGCGACCTATGGGACGAAGCCCGAATATTTACAGCCAACGAGATGAATATCGGTGACGGAATTCCCGCGCCCGAACTAAAACATGCTGCACCGGGATTTGAAAAAAAGGTAGGGAAAGACACACTGGCGTTGTTAATTAACCAAAACAGCGACTACCCCTATGTTACGGGAATGGAATTGTAATGCCGTCCCGTAGCAAAGCTGTTAATTAAGTTCTGATTTCGAGTACTAATACATAGGCGGGCAGCGAAAAGTATTATTTTTTTGCTTGCCAAACAACTTGCCCACCCCTCCAGAATACATTATTGATAATTGATAGCTGCCGGAAGGATACTTACTATTACTGAAATTGCGCGTGTCGAAACTAAAGCCAACACGAGTATGTGCTGCCTCAAACCCGATATACGGCATAAATGCTCCATCAACCCAGGTAAGTACCGCACCGGAGTAAATTGCAATGTCATACCTGCTTGCCGACTTTTTACCATTGTTAAGCAAAAAACGAGCATATACGCTCCCTTGCAATTCATCTCCGAGGTTGTAGGTAGCGTTAGTGAATAGCAAAGTGTTTTTGCCAAGCGTAAAAGTACTACCCAAAAACATTGTATATCTGTCGCGTGAATAAAGCATGCCATTATAGTAGCGGGACACGCCTCCGGAGAGCGACGTTCGCTCTGACAAAGCCCCGGAATACATGACACCCCAGTTGTAATTGAGTCCGCGACCACTCACGTTTTCTCCATTTGGCAGGCCATATACCGCGGCTTTTTGAGCATAGGATGCATAAACTGTTTGTGCTCCCATAGACAAATGATGGTTCCCTGACTTACCAAGACCCAGATGATAGGCCAAAGACAAACCCACCATGTCATTATCGAGCCTAAAACTTGATGAACGAATATCCAACAAAGAAAAAGAATGATAGGCAACCCCGATACCAATTGCATTTCCTTTTGGTAACACACCTTTCATTATGGGCATGTCGCACGAAAAGTCAAGGGTTCTGATATCGTCATAATAATAATTGACAATGCGTTCATAACTCCCAACAGCCCTTATATCAGCATTCGTCAAACCTGTAGCAGCAGGGTTATATGACAATGGAGCAGAAAAAAATTGTGCAGAGAGTCTGTCTTGCGCATCCGCAGCAGCAGCAATAAATCCGCTCAACAAAATGGAAAGAATAATTTTTCGCATAATGGGCATTTTAAAGAGATTAAAAGCAAAAAAGAATATTACAAATATATGATTTTTCGTATAGCAATTCGGGCAACCCTGTTAAAACGATGCCAAGATCAGGGTAATGCTTCTTAGGGTTTGAATATGCTCCACGGCAATTTTGCATATAAAAATAATATAATAAAAGGGTATAAAATAAGCTGTCAGACACATCGATTATTTACTGGTACTTTATATTTTTTACTCGTTTTTTTTCTATTGAATACAGATGAGTAGTGCTTTATATTTATAGTTGTATTGCCGTCATTTTTAAATACATTTGTATACAATAAAATCTGACAATATGCGCAACAAATTACTTCTGGTTTGCCTGACTTTTTTATCATTCGGGCTACCGGACATCGTAATCGCCCAAACCGCATCTATCTCCGGTATTAGGGTTCAAAATGAAAAAGTTGTGGTGACTGTTTCCAGTACTGAAGCGTTCTATATCGGAAATAACATTCATGTTCTTTATATAGGTGATAAGCACTTTGACCTATATGACCAAAACAATAGTGAGCAAAAAGGGACTCTTACTTACTACATACCGAAGGAGGATTTCTCAAAATTAGCGGATGGGGCAAAAGTCTTCCTTTCTTATGGCGAAGCGACATTCGATACTGAAGAAGATTTTAATGATTTATTGAAAGCAGATCCGGAACGTCATTGGATATTGGGAAAATTAGATAAATCAATGATGAAATAGATATCCCATCCGGCATTTTGCAATCTTTATTTAAACTTCTTCTGACAATGACACATATCAATAATATCAAAATTACTATTTTCCTTGTTCTTCTTTTCAGCCAATTGGGCGCCTCGGCTCAAACTGCGCCAGACCCGGGTATCCCGGGGCCGTACCCGGTAACCAAAGCGGAGTATAACCTTGGCGACTTAGCAGCAACACTCGACAGCTTTGGCAATCAGGTAGAAGTGAGAGGCTCTGTGCACTATCCTACAGGGTTGGCTGCCGGTCCGTATCCGGTAATTGTGTTGCTTCACGGCCGGCACGCGACCTGCTATCGCACTTCATCGCCTTTCAATGCTACACTTGCCTGGCCCTGCCCGTCGGGATATGCGTCAATTGAGAGCTTTCAGGGCTATGACTATCATGCAAAGTTCATGGCAAGTCATGGGTATATAGTTATTTCGATTTCGTGCAACGCTATTAATGCCGCCGACAATAGCCGACCTGACAGGGGCATGCCGGCACGTGGTCAATTGGTTCAGTATCATCTTAATTTATGGAACGCTTACAACACAACAGGAGGGGCACCATTCGGAACAACTTTTGTGGGTAAGCTGGACTTACAGCGTATCGGCACTATGGGGCACTCGCGTGGCGGCGAAGGTGTAGTTTACCATGCCCGTTTAAATGAATCGCTTGGCAGCCCGTATGGAATAAAGGGAGTGATTACTCTTGCACCGGTGGACTTCTTTCGCAGAACGCTGAATAATATCCCATTAATGAACATTGCTCCTTATTGCGATGGGGATGTGTCGAATATACAGGGTGTACACTTCTACGATGATGTACGATATAATGTAGTGACCGACGAAGCACCAAAACACAACATTGTAATGATGGGCGCCAATCATAATTTCTACAATACTGTATGGACGCCGGGTTCTTACATTTCAGGCACTTCGGACGATTGGGGCGCAACCAGTACGGATCCTCACTGTGGTGCCAGTGTTCCCGGTAACGGACGATTCGATACGAGCACACAAAAGTCGGCGTACAACTCTTATGCAAGTGCTTTCTTCCGTATGTATGTTGGTGGCGAAGAACAGTTCGCACCAATATTAGAAGTAAAAGACGTTGTACCTCCGGCATCATCCATGTTAGACACCTCAAACGTGTTTGTATCCTGGCAGCCGGGACCGTTTGACCGCGTTGATATTAACCGGATACAAACGGTTTCGAATGAAACAATCAACACTTTGGGTGGCACTGTTGCTTCCGGAGGCCTTGTGTCTTCGGGTATTTGTGGCGGCGGTTTGGGCATGACAGCCTGCAGCGTGTCCAGCTCCAACAGTAAAGAGCCTCATAAAGGAACCTCCTCAGTAGGTGGGCTAGCACAAATGGGATTAAGGTGGAACAGTGCTGCTGACTACTATGAGAATAATATACCTGCAGCGGAGCAGGACCTAACACTTGCAGAAAGACTACAATTCAGAGCTGCACTCCGATTTAATCAATGTACACCTGGTGTAAATCTGAACTTCACAGTACAGCTGATTGACTCCGCCGGAGATATCGCGAGTACGGATGTTCACCAGCACAGCTATGCCTTGTTTTACCAACCCGGCACGCATGCTACCTTGTTACCCAAAGTAATGTTTAACACAATCAGCATTCCGATAGATAGTTTCACCGGTATAGACAGGACTAAAGTGAGAAAGGTGAAATTTTTGTTTGACAAATCAGTTTCCGGCTCAATATTGGTAAGTGATATAGCATTTGTGAATAGTAAATGCGGAATACTGGATGCAACATACGGTTACGATTATGACACGATAGGTTATGACATGGACTTTATGGATACAGTAACTGCGAATAATGGAGATACCGTAAGCATCCTATGGAATTTCGGAGACCCTGCATCTGGTCTTGCCGATACCTCGACGGCTCACAATCCTAATCACGTATTTACTACGGCAGGGGACTACAATGTCTGCTTGTATGTTTATGCAAAGCGCGGCAATGTACGTACGTGTAAAGATAGCCTCTGTACGACTGTTCATTTGGATTGGGCACTGGCGGCTTCGGACCCACTATTGAGTCATATAAAAGTATACCCGAACCCGGCACAGAACTTTATCAGGATTACCGGAGCTGATGATGCAAACGAATTGCAACTACTCAACTCCATCGGGCAAACCGTTCTTTCTACACAACTAAACTCCGGGTACGTAGCAATTCCGGAAAACTTGCCAAACGGGCTTTACTACGTAGTGATAACTACACCTGACGGACAAGCACACCGGAAGATAATTGTAACAAGATAGTCGGACTACTATCGTCTGTTTGCCAACACAAAAGATATTGACCATAAAAATGCCGGATGTACATCAAAGGAACATCCGGCATTTTTTGCCTTAGGATTCAATTAATTACTGAATTACGCTCTCGTATATTTTATCTCCAACGATTTAAATTCAGTTCCGTCAGGCGTCATATCATACACCTCCATCAACATGTTGTTATCATCTATGAATCGGAAAACTTCTCTCATAGTTTTGTCTTTTCCTGTAAATATATCGGATACGGTCCCCTTCAAATTCATTTGTTTAGCAGCAGCGTCGTAGTCTCCTTCCATAACAATTATTCCTGTCCCCATATTGTCCATCCAAGTATTGACAAACTTCTTCTTTGTATTATCGAAGGCTGTATAACCCATACCCTCAAAAGGCATACCCATTACCATGGCTTCAAGCTTGCAATGTTGGTATCTATCACCAAGCGCCATATCGTATACGCAAACTCCTGAGCTTTTACCCGGTTCGGCACCAGGTTCCATCCACGAGGTCATTTCCATGTTCCACTTTCCGTTTTGCGATGCCAGTAGCGCATGCATTTCTCCGGGCGTCATATAATCCATCCACATTTTTGCCATAGCAGCCGAATCTAATTCCGGAGCTGCTGCTTCGGCCGCAGCGGGAGCTGTTTCCTCTACAACTTGTTCTTCTGCTTTTTCGGCAGGCTGATTGCAGGCAGCAAATGTAACCCCTGCAATAATGCATAAAAATACTATCTTTTTCATAATTGTTTTTTTTGCAAATTACAAAAAGCACCTAATAAACAAAATATAATTTCTCGAATCACATAAAAATAGTTAGACAAACCTAATAAACACTTAAAACCTTCCTAATAGACAATTAATTCACTCATATAAAAAATGGCCGTTGTTTGGTAACAACAGCCATTCTATTATATTGAAATTTGTTTGACTTATGAATTAGTCGTATCCTCTGCAGGCGCCTCATCAGTAGAGGTTTCTTCAGGAGTAGCCGGCGCTTCAGTTGCCTCTGCTACAGGCGCTGCAGCCTCAACTGTAGCTTCAGAAGCCTTTTTGCTACCACCACCTCTGCGGCTACGACGAGTTTTCTTAGCTGCTGTTTCTTCAGCATCTTTGGTATACAATGTATTGAAGTCAACAAGCTCAATCATTGCCATATCAGCAGCATCACCTACACGACGTGGCAACTTAATGATACGAGTGTATCCACCCGGACGGTCTGCAACCTTGTCGCTGATAACGCCGAAAAGTTCTTTTATTGCTTCTTTGCTCTGCAAATAGCTGAAAACAACACGACGGTTGTGAGTACTGTCTTTCTTAGACTTAGTGATCAACGGCTCTGCATATACACGCAAAGCTTTTGCTTTTGCAAGTGTTGTAGTAATGCGCTTATACTGAATAAGCTGGCAAGTAAGATTCGACAACAGCGCAGCGCGGTGAGAAGCGGTGCGGCTTAAATTTTTGATTTTGTCTCCGTGACGCATGACAATTGTGTTTTATTCCCTCATACCGTGTCAGGAATTATGAGGTACTGTGAAAAAGTAAAAAGTATAAATCCTTAATATTTAAAAAGAGAAAAGTAGCAGCTAAATAAACTACCACCTTTCTCTTCCAAGTTTTTTAGTCGTCTGCTCTACGGAACTTATTGATGTCCATTCCGAAGTGTAGGCCACGCTCGTGTAATACCTGCTCGATTTCAGATAATGATTTCTGACCGAAATTACGGAACTTCATCAGCTCCTCCTGAGTGTACTGAACCAATTCACTCAAAGAGTTGATTTTGGCAGCCTTCAAGCAGTTGAACGCACGTACTGAAAGTTCGAGATCTTCAAGCGGTGTGTTCAATACCTTACGAACCAATAATGTTTCTTCATCAACGATCGTTTCTTTTTCCTCACGCTTAGTGTCTAAAGAAATGTTTTCGTCGGTAATGATCATCAGGTGCTGAATAAGAATGCGCGATGCTTCCTTAACCGCTTCCTCCGGATGAATAGTTCCGTCAGTGATAACTTCCATTATCAACTTTTCGAAGTCTGTACGCTGCTCAACACGCGTATTTTCTATACGATATTTCACGTTTTTGATTGGCGTGTATATAGAGTCAATAGCAATCAGCCCCAATACAGCGTCTTCATGTCTGTTTTCTTCAGCAGGAACGTAACCACGACCTTTGCCCAAATGAATTTCTATCTGCAAAGTAGCACCCGGGTGAATGTTACAGATAACTAAATCAGGGTTCATCACCTGAAAATCAGGCATTGCATCACCAATCATACCAGCAGTAAACTCTTCAACACCTTTAATGTTAAGTTCAACCTTTTGGTTAGAAAAGTCACCTACTTCACCTACAGCCTTTAGGCGAACCTGCTTCAGGTTAAGTATAATTTCGGTAACATCCTGAAAAATGCCTTTAATAGTGGCAAATTCGTGGTCTGCACCTGGAATTTTGATAGCAGTTATCGCATACCCTTCAAGAGAAGACAACAATACACGTCTGAGTGCATTTCCGATGGTAACACCGTATCCTGGTTCCAAGGGGCGAAATTCAAACTGTGCTTCAAAGTCAGTTGTTTTTTGAAGAGCTATTTTATCCGGTTTCTGAAAATTCAATATGGCCATATTGATATCTATTTGATATTTGTTTGTGTACTTAATATTGTGAAAAGCAACTAATGCGCAAAGCGGCAATAAATGCCGCCATGCAAAACCGGTTACTTAGAATACAATTCTACTATCAATTGTTCCTTGATATTCTCCGGAACTGAATCACGGTCCGGGTGGGCGATGTATGTACCAACCATGTTGGTTTCATTGAAATCGACCCAAGTAATTCTTGTATTTTTAGGGCGAACCATTCCAGCTACCAAATTGTTTGCCTTGCTCTTTGGTTTAAACTCAATCACATCACCCGGCTTCAATGAATATGAAGGAATGTTTACGGTGTGACCGTTAACCATCATATGCTTGTGCGACACCAGCTGACGAGCAGCGGGACGTGTAGGTGCAAAACCCATGCGGTAAACAGCATTATCCAAACGAGCTTCAAGAAGCTTTATCAGGTTTTCGCCGGTTGCACCTTTAAGGCGAGAAGCCTCAACATAAGTGTTTGCAAACTGCTTTTCTAAAAGGCCATAGGTATATTTGGCTTTTTGTTTCTCCTTCAGCTGAATTGCGTATTCGCTCGGTGCTTTACGACGGCGATTAGGTCCGTGCTGCCCGGGAGGGTTACTGTTTTTGGATAGACTCTTGCCTGATCCAAGGATTGGTTCTCCGAAAATTCGGCAAATCCTGTTTTTTGGTCCTGTATAACGTGCCATGACGATTTTTTTTGTTTAGGCTGTCTCGTCTCCTTTAAAAATCGTAAAATCCGATCCGGGACAGCATTTGTTATAGAAAAAATATTTTATCAAAATTGAATACAAAACAATGCCTGACCAATCCGATAAGGAATGAACAGGCTCATTTGCTTATACTCTACGTTTCTTAGGAGGGCGGCAGCCGTTGTGTGGCAACGGTGTAACGTCCTTGATAGAAGTAACCTCGATACCGGAGTTGTTTATTGAGCGGATAGCTCCCTCACGACCTGATCCAGGACCTTTTACATAAACGTCTGCACGCTTCATGCCGGCTTCCATAGCAACTTTTGCACAATCCTGAGCTGCCATCTGAGCAGCGTAAGGAGTGTTCTTCTTAGATCCACGGAATCCCATCTTACCGGCAGAAGACCATGAAATAACCTGACCACTCTTGTTTGTGATACTAATGATGATGTTGTTGAAGGTTGCACTAATGTGCACATCTCCGTGGGCATCTACTTTTACAATTCTTTTCTTAGCTGCGGTTTTAGCCGACTGTCCTTTTGCCATTTTAAACTATTAAATTAGGTAATCTGTAAAAAATACCGGTTATCCGGCAACACGCCACTCCTCCCTGCTGCACCATAGCAGATCCGGCAGCGAACATGTTCTATTTCTTCGGTGCTTTTTTCTTACCGGCAACGGTCTTACGCTTTCCTTTACGAGTACGACTGTTGGTACGTGTACGCTGTCCACGCAGAGGAAGTCCCTTACGATGACGCAGACCACGATAACAGGCGATATCCATCAAACGTTTGATGTTCATCTGCACTTCTGAACGTAACTGACCTTCAACTTTGAACTCAGAGTTGATGATGTTACGAATTGCAGTTTGCTCATCATCGTTCCATTCGTAAGCTTTCTTGTCATAAGAGACTTCAGCTTTATCGAGGATGTAACGAGCAGTGTTGTTGCCGATACCATATATATAGGTCAGCGCTATTTCACCACGTTTGTTCTTAGGAAGGTCAATACCAGCTATACGAGCCATTTAATTTGTTTTTTGTACTACCGATGCTGCAGAGGCATTCGGGAGATGATATTTTTGTTATTGAATTATTTGTAAGATATTAAAAAATGCGCAAAACAGAAGACTATCCTTGTCTTTGCTTAAAGCGTGGATTTTTTTTGTTGATGATATACAATCTTCCCTTGCGACGAACTATCTTGCAATCAACGCTGCGTTTCTTAATAGATGCTCTAACTTTCATGGTTATGTTATTAAAAAATTAATCTTTATTTAGACCCTAAAGGGTAGTTTACTTGTACCTGTATATTATTCTTCCCCGACTAAGGTCGTATGGGCTCATCTCTACACCAACTTTATCGCCCGGCAGGATACGAATGTAGTGCATACGCATCTTACCGGAAATAGTTGCCAAAATTTCGTGCCCATTTTCCAGCCTTACCCGGAACATAGCATTAGATAGTGCTTCAACTATTGTCCCGTCCTGTTTAATGAGTGATTGTTTTGCCATATTTTTTTAAGGACTGCAAAGGTAGTAAAAAGTTTTTATTTAACTAAAATATTTTTTTTCGAAATGCCCATGCTACGTACTACCACGCAGATAAATCCTAAATTGCCGCCATTTTGCCGGTTTCCTATTAATATTCGTTCAACAGTCACTTCACCGAATTGGAATTCCGGAATCTGTTGATGAATAACAAAACGAACAGCAAAGATAGCTATTATTCAAGTGCTAACGGCTTATAATTAGACAGGCTAGTATTATCTTTGCCGCTTATTTTCGGTATCACATGCACGCAATAGAACCTTTCTATAACTGGAGACACCTGTACACTGCAGAGGAAGATGAGCAGTCTCCCTACTACGGTGCGGAGCACAGTGAGTTTGAGTTTTCCAACACTATATATAACTATTACATTCACCCTCAATGGGATGAATTCGGCTCCCGAACATTATATATCAAGATTCTGTTTGTCGACTATGAACATAACTACGCTATTATGGAGTTAATAGGCGAATGGAATGATGCGGTAGAGGACGATATTATGCAACTGAAACGTTCGCTTATAGATCCGATGATTGCAAAGGGCATATCGAAGTATATAATAATTACCGAGAATGTCTTGAATTTTCATAGTGGCGACACCGACTACTATGAGGAATGGGAAGAAGATATAGCTGACGATGGTGGCTGGATAGCCCTTGTGAACACACCTGAACAAACGCAGTATGATATACTGCGCAGTTCTATAAAGAATTATGTCCGGTTAATTGATAGCCCTAAGTGGCGAACATTCAAACCGGAAGACTTCTTTCAGGCGGTAGACAACAAGGTTTTTCAGATTGACACTGGTCGAGAACCCTAACTACATTCCCGAGAGCTTTCGCATATGGTTTACACCACCTTTCTTAGCGGAGTTAATGTTTGCTTTTCCACCACTTGTACCTTTTTTTCCTTTGGGTTGATTTCCGAAAACAATCTGTTTAGAAGGTAATTTGGTAGGCGTTGCCTTTTTGGCCGGCTGTTTAGAATTTTCCATAACGCAAGATAACTTAAAAGTGATTCAAAAGTTCAGTTACATTAAGATAGAGTTTATGTTTATTAAACTATTTTAACATATATTTTTAATAATTTAACGTAAACAATTAGTTAATAGTCGCACTACCAATTTGAATAAATATTTTGTAATATTGCTCTGTCACATTGTTTACAATAAACACTTTTTTAATTTAACGTAAAAATTATGTCATACAAAGTACGCATCCTACCTCGGTGGTTGGTTTTTTTGCTTGACTTATTTTTAGTGTGTTTTTGTCTGATGCTTTCCCGAATGATCAAGTTGAATTTCGACTGGGATCAAATGGGGGTCGGATTAAAGTTCATGTTAGGAATTGTATTCATTCTGAATGCTATTCTATTTTATGTATTTAAGAGTTACGCCGGCATAGTACGATATACCAATCTGGAGGACACATCGCGATTGGTGATGGTAAATGCCATATCAGCATTCTTTTATTTAGTTATCAACATATTCTTATTAGGGTCGAGAAACTATTTCACGCTTCAGATTGTTTCAATAAACTTTTTCATTACCAGTTTTGTTATTATCTCATACCGTTTGGTAGTAAGGTATGTTTTCAACTATTACAAAACAATTTCTTATACGGGTGTCAGGATAGCAAGGAAGAAAGTAGTTGTATATGATACATCGGGTGACGGCTTGCATATCAAAAAAGTGATGAACAGCCTGCCGGACGGTGATATGCAGGTAGTGGCATTTCTGGACGATTCGTTTAGCGCAAACGGTAAACTTCTTGAAGGGGTTCCAATTTATAGTACACAGGAAAGCAGTATCGCCAAACTTGCATCAGAAGGGGTTGAGATTCTGATTGTAGCCAGTAAACACATTGAAAAGAACAAGCTAAATGAACTGGTTGACAACTGCCTTAATTATGGCATAAAAATTCAGCAGGTACCCGCAATGCGGGATTGGCTGAACGGCAAACTGGATACCCAACAACTGCAGAACATAAATATTGAAGACCTACTCGAACGTGAGGTCATTAAAATTCATAATGAGGCTATCTATAGTGAGTTGAAGGGCAAAAAGATTCTGGTAACCGGCGCTGCAGGTTCTATTGGCAGCGAATTGGTACGTCAGCTTATAAACTATCGACCTTCTGTTATTATTCTTTGCGATAAGGCAGAAACGCCTATGCATGACCTGCTATTGGAAATCAACGAAAAGTATAAAAACCAAAGTACAATCGGGTACTTAGGAGATATATGCGACAGACAACGAATGGAGCATTTGTTTGAGGTGTATAATCCGAATATTGTGTTTCATGCGGCGGCGTACAAACATGTACCTCTTATGGAGGACAATCCATCCATAGCGATACTAAACAATGTTGCAGGAACAAAAACGCTTGCAGAACTATCTGTTGCCAACGGGGTAGAGAAGTTTGTGATGGTATCGACAGACAAAGCTGTGAACCCAACCAATGTTATGGGCGCCTCAAAACGTATTGCTGAGATTTTCACTCAAAGCTACTACCGACACCTAAACCCCACGAATGACATAACGGTAGAAAAGAAAACGAAGTTTGTAACAACCAGATTTGGTAACGTGCTCGGGTCTAACGGCTCAGTGATACCACGCTTCAAGAAACAAATTGAGAAGGGAGGACCAATAACAGTTACCCATCCTGATATTACGCGTTATTTCATGACGATTCCGGAAGCTTGCCAATTGGTTATAGAAGCAGGCGTAATGGGACAGGGCGGCGAGATATTTATCTTTGACATGGGCAAGGCTGTGAGAATAGCTGATCTCGCAAAAAAGCTAATTAAGCTGTCAGGAAAAGAACCGGACAGGGAAATAAGAATTGTATATACAGGATTGAGGCCCGGCGAAAAACTTTTTGAGGAACTGCTGAGCAGTGCAGAAAACTCGCGACCTACGTATCATGAGAAAATTATGATTGCCGATGTAAGGCAATACGATTTTGATGAGGTAGAAGCTAAGCTGGCAAAGCTTATCAGTAGTGCAAGAAATCATTATACGCTGGAAACGGTGTCTCTGATGAAAGACCTTGTACCGGAGTTTATCAGCAATAACCCTTCTTACAATAAGATAAACATTAAGACTGACTAGCATCCTTCCGAAGCTAAAGTGGACTATCAGTGGCTGACAAGTACCTTCATTCCCTGAAACTACTTACTTTATATTCATTTGCCCCTTCTATGCTGAGTCGAGACAGTGGCAGAGTGCCACCACTCACCAAAATTCCCTAAATGCAAAAAAGCCCCAAAATTGGAGCTTTTTTTTGCGGGGAGAAAGGGACAAGTTTCGAACTTTTTTTGTGGAGGACTCAAGAGCAAAAGCACAATTGCTTAAAGGCGTCAAATTAAACACAATACAAGAAAATTTCCGGCTATATTTATTCGACCACATGCTTGGCGTAGCCATAAGAGTATTCACCCTCACACTTTGAGCAAACCTGTCACGAGCTAGCTTTCACGCAGAGCCGTGATACAGAAACTCGCACCAGTCGGGGGGGTATCTTTCGCAAGTCAAAAAAATGACTTGCAATGGCTTAGACACAAGAGGAAAACTCTTGCGCCAAACAGTCCTATCCAACCCGTTCTCTATATTGCTGCTTTACGGGTGTCAAAATTGTGTTTGTCAAATAGCAATTAGGTATTCTATCACCTCCAAATTTACACTAATTAACTGCAATCATTTTATCGCATAAGGCTCACAAAACTTATTTTATTTCATAATAAATTTTGTTAACTTTACAATTGATACCCAAAATTATTCCCGTAATGTGTAAGTGTCCTATAACCTATCGTCTCCTTAGATGCTTCATCGGTGTTTTGTTATTACTCCCATCGCAAAAGCTTTTCGCATCGCACATCGTCGGGGCAGACTTGTATTACACTTGGGTCTCGGGACTTACCTACAAGATCACCTTGGTATTGTACGGCGATTGCGGTCCGGCAAGTGCAGGGGTGTTTGCAACACTAGGTTCCCTTTCGGCTAACCCTAAAATTTGTATTTATGATGGAGCAACGCTTTTGCCAGGCATGCCAATCAGTCTTGGCAATGCGTCACCTTTAGCTGGAACAGAAATAACTCCCGTATGCCCTGACTCAATAGGCTTTACTCAGTGTACAGATCCTACCTTTACGATTCCAGGAATAAAGAAATTCGAATATTCGGGCACTTACACACTGCCCCATACATCAACACAATGGCGTTTTGTTTTCAACGGAGATTACGGATCTGCAACTGCAGGTAGAGCTGCAGCAATCACCAACATTGGGTCGGGTACTACCATACAATTGGTTGACACATTGAATAACAGCACAGTTCCTAATAATTCTAGCCCTATTATGACAGTAATACCGACTCCGTTCTTTTGTCTTAACCATGACAATGGTTATAGTCCCGGAGCTGTTGACGCAGATGGCGACGACCTCATATTTGCGCTGGAACATGCCCCAAATGGAACCAGGACGTGCACTCTCGGAGGGCTTGTGACCTATACCGGCACAGCTTGGCCCGGCCAGCTTATCACGCCCACGACGCCTTTGCGATGCGTCGCTACCTCTTATTCGTTTGATTCAACTACTGGCCAAATACTATTTCACCCTGATTACATACAGCGGGCAGTGGTCGTGTATAATATCCGCGAATTTCGGGGAGGTGTGTTTGTCGGAAGCTGCCAGCGCGAAATGACATTTCTCGTACGTCCATGTGTTAATGTTCCACCGTCTGGCATATACAACAGTGCCTCTGCCGGGCTAATAACAGATAGTACCCATTTTCGGATATGCTCAGGTATGGGTGCTTTTTCTATTTTCATGAACCCTACAGACCTTGAAGGGAATGACATTACGGTTAGTGCCTCGGGCCTACCTGCCGGTGCCACGTTCACTACTTCCGGAAATGGCACAACTGCTCCACACAGCACCTTTTCCTGGACAACAACCGGGGTCTCCCCTGGCTCTTATATTTTCTTTGTAACGTTCACAGATGATAATTGCCCTGAATCAGGTACATTGACTCGTGCCTTTACTGTTACTATTGACCCTGCGCCCACACCCATAACCGGCACTTTCACGGTGTGTGCAGGTACTACCACTCCCCTTGCCAATGCTACCCCAGGTGGTACATGGTCCAGTTCATCACCGTCCATAGCAACGGTAGCTACGACCGGGATAGTAACGGGTATTTCATCAGGTACAGCAGTAATTTCATACAACTTACCTTTCGGCTGTATTACGACCGCAACTGTTACGGTCGATACTTTTTCAGCAGGCGTCATTAGCGGACCACCCTCTGTCTGTGTGGGGGACACAATGACTTTATCAGCCACCGCGCCCGGTGGCGTATGGAGTACGACTAGCAGTACCGTAAGCATATCGTCATCTGGTGTCGTTACCGGAGTGTCCATCGGGACTGCACTAATTAGTTATACCACAACCGGGTTGTGCGGCACCCCGACGGCGACGACCATTGTTACCGTTGGGCTAGCTCCGACAGTGACGCCCATCACAGGACCTTCCGCTGTTTGTGTCGGCGGCGCTACCGCATTAGCAAGTTCAACACCCGGTGGTTCCTGGACAAGCATAGCAACAAGCGTTGCGACAATTTCGTCAAGTGGTGTCGTAACCGGTGTCTCGGGTGGCACTACAACAATAAGCTATACGATAACCAACAGTTGCGGCTCCGTAGCTGCGACAGCAATTATAACCGTAAACCCGCTACCCACAACAACTCCCATAACAGGTCCGTCTGTTTTGTGCGTAGGGGATACGATAACACTAAGCAACGCTACGCCTGGCGGCACATGGAGCAGCAGTGGCGCTTCAGCCAGCGTAGATACCGGAGGCATTGTAACCGGCATAGCAAATGGCACTGCTACTATTTCCTATGCGGTCTCCAACAGTTGCGGGACATTATATACCACTACAATTATTACTGTAAACACTTTGCCCGATCCCGGCACCATAACAGGCGGGCCAAATGTCTGTGAAGGCGCTACCGTAACACTTACTGAAAGTGTTGTGGGTGGCGTATGGTCAAGTGGTAGCACAAATGCAACCGTTTCTTCCAGCGGTGTTGTAGCGGGCATAACGGCAGGAACAGCCATTATCAGCTATTCAGTTACTAATATGTGTGGTACTACGGTTGCTACCATAGTGATAACCATTGACCCTCTACCTGTTGTTACCCCCATTACAGGAACGGGCATAATTTGTGTAGGCGCTACCACTACCTTAACCTGTACACCATCAGGAGGTGTATGGTCAAGCGGCGCCACCTCTGTAGCTACAATTTCACCAGTAGGCGTCGTAACCGGGATATCCGGAGGCACTGCTACAATAAGCTATTCGGTCACTAATGGCTGCGGCACAGTCGCTGCAACTAAAGTTGTAACGGTGAATACGTTGCCATCTGTTGGACCCATCACAGGGCCCTCCGTTGTATGTGTAGGGTTAACAATACCTCTTAGCTGCGCTACGCCCGGTGGTATCTGGAGCAGCAGCGGCACTGCAACTGTAGGGCCTACCGGAATAGTAACCGGTGTGTCGGGTGGTGCCGCCACTATTTCTTATTCTGTTTCCAATAGCTGCGGCACTAGTTATGTAATCAGGGTTATTACTGTGAATAATTTCCCTGATCCTGGGCTTATATCTGGCCCTTCCATGGTTTGCGAAGGGGCAACAATAACACTTTCCGAAACCGTTTCTGGAGGTACGTGGTCGGGGGGAAGCCCCAACGCAAGTGTTTCTGCCGCAGGTGTCGTAACAGGGCTGACAGCGGGCACTGCAGTTATCAGTTACACGGTAACAAATAGTTGCGGTAGTGTCTCTGCAACACACATTGTTACTATAGAGCCAACACCCAGCGCGGGAGTGATAACAGGACCCAACCATGTATGCCAAGGAAGTAGCATTACATTATCAAATGCCGTTACAGGTGGTTCCTGGAGCAGTAGCAGTAGTAATGCCACGATTAGTGTTGTTGGCGCCGTAACGGGTGTGACCCACGGCACAGCCACTATTTCTTATACAGTCACACTAGGTATGTGTACCGCATACACTACTTATATGGTTACGGTCGATCCGCTGCCCGATGCCGGTGTTATTTCCGGGGGACCTATGGTTTGCACCGATAATGTAATAACAATGATAGATGCTGCGCCGGGCGGCGTGTGGAGTTGCTCAGCCAATGCATCCATTACATCAACCGGGGTACTCACCGGACTAACAGTTGGTACGGCTACTGTAAGTTATACAGTTACTAATAGTTGCGGTACGGATGTCGCAACATCAGTAATAACAATAAATCTCACACCCGATACGGGAACGATATCAGGCCTTGACAGGGTTTGTGAGGGTGCTAATACTACGTTGACGGCATCGGTAGGTGGTGGTGTTTGGAGTAGCAGCACCTTATCTGTAGCATACGTTACCCCTACAGGTTCCGTACATGGTGTCTCCACCGGGACGGCTGTTATCTCTTATACCGTAAGCAATGCATATTGCACTGCGTTTACTACTAAAATTGTTACGGTCGATCCTTTAGCTGTTCCGGGTACTATTATTGGAAGATCATCATTATGTGAAGGGGATAGTATTGCGTTAACCAGTTCAATGTCAGGTGGCGTATGGAGCATGAGCGGCGGATCAGGGGCAACCCTTTCAACTACAGGCTTACTGACAGCAGTGACCGCTGGCACTGTAATGGTGAGTTACACCGTTACTAATATATGCGGACCGGTAACTGCTACCAAACTGATCACCATTAATCCGTTACCTGACCCCGGAAATATTATCGGCCCTCACATAGTTTGCCTCGGCACAACGGTTTCATTTAATAATGGAGTTGTTGCAGGTGGTGTTTGGGGCAGCACCAATACTAGTGTCGCAACTATAAGTGTGCTTGGTTTGGTCACTCCGGTTTCGGTTGGTACTACTCTGATCACTTATATTGTCACAAATAGCGCCGGATGCAACAGTACCATTAGCCATGTAGTTACCGTATCGCCACTGCCGCCTCCCGGGGTAATTTCGGGTCCCTCGACCGTGTGTATTAATGCCACAATACAACTTACTGAGACGGAAAGCGGTGGAACATGGAGCAGCAGCGATATCTATGTCGCACCGATAAACAGCATAACCGGTAAAGTGCATACTCTTGCTCCTGGTAATGTAGTCATAACGTATACAACTGCTCCAAATGGAGCAGGTTGTGTAAACATAGCAACATACCCATTGACTCTATTACTTAATTCTCCGGTAATAATTTATGAAAAACTATCTGATGTGAGTTGTTTTGGGAATAGCGATGGAAGTATTTCAGTAACCCCTTCGGGTGGGGCTGGTCCCTGGCAGTACATTTGGAAAAATGGGGTTACTAGGCCTGCGATTGCAAACCTTACCGCTGGGCATTATGGTGTCGAAGTCATAGATGAGTCATCTAAATGTTCGGGCAAAAAAGACTACATAATTAATGAACCTGATCCAATAGAGTTGTTGCCTTCAGTAAAAAACGATGAATGTAACATGGCCAACGGGTCTATAAAGTTGGCTGTAAACGGTGGCACCACACCCTATTTTTATAAATGGTATGATAATAGTACTTCAGATGGCGTGGCAGGCCTGCTGCCCGGCACGTATGATGTAGAAGTTTCTGACAACAACCAGTGCAAAGAAAAGCTTGCAATTGATGTTTTAGAAGGAGATTGTGACGAAATCAATGTGCACAATGGGATATCTCCCAATGAGGATGGTGTAAATGACCTATGGATTATTGGGGGCTTGCAGAATTATCCTAATAACCTTGTACAACTGTTCGACAAATGGGGGGATAAAGTATTTGAGCAAAGGGGGTATGATAACAAATGGGGCGGCCGGGGCCTCAATGGGTCAGAAGTACCTGATGGAACATATTTCTACCTCATAAGACTGAATGCCGATAACGGTGCTGGTGGCAAGAATGTTTTGACCGGACCTTTGTTGATAAAGAGATAATGGTATGTTGTGTAAAAGAGCAATTCATATATTAATCCTGTTTTTTGTCGTGTTGCAATTTTGTCCTTTTCAATCATTGGGACAGAGTGACCAGCACTATACAATGTTCCTTTACAATAAGTTGCTGTACAATCCCGGTTATGCCGGCAGCAAGAATATCACCAGCATAAATACTGATTACCGCGATCAGTGGTCTGGTATTGAAGGTGCCCCAAAAACGTTTAATGCGGCCATTGACGCGCCGATTGGCACATATATGCTCCCGTTCAGAAAGGTGGCGGTAGGTGGTAGTATCGCCAGCGAAAAAATAGGTGTGGAAAGCAATACCAATGTTATGGGTTATTATGCATACCGTATCCAGCAAAAAAACACAATAGTATCGTTTGGCCTACGGGCTGGTGTGAAAATGTACAGTGCCTATTATAGCCAGTTGAACCTTGTTCAACAAAATGATCTGAGTATGACGCAGGATGTAAGAAATGCTGTTCTGCCCAATGCCGGTGCAGGCATTTACTGGTACGGCGATGACTTTTATGCTGGTATCTCTGTACCCAATCTCCTTCAGAATTATTATGACAAAAAACAAAGCCGAAATTCCAGGGCAAAGGAAGTAAGGGGGTATTACGCCTGCGCAGGATATGTAGCTACAGTAAATGAGGTCGTTAAGATAGAACCCCAGCTACTAATGCGATATGCAGGCAATCATATTTATAAGCTGCCTTTTAATTGCGATTTCAATGTTTCAGGAGTGTTCTATGATAGGCTCATGACCGGTCTTACTTACCGCACCGACAAATCTTTTGAGTTTATTGTCCATATTCAGGCAACCAGGAATATTAACGTTGGTTATGCCTATGATTATCTTATGTCTGAGTTACGGAGCTACGACCGTGGCGCTCATGAAATAGTCATTGGTTTCGATCTTATCCGCGATAATTCAAAGTATCTTACTCCACGTATTATCCGAGCATTCTAAGCCGATTTTATGAAAATAACTGTGTTTGCAATATTTCTCATTCTTCTTTTGCCATGCAATCAGCTATGCGCTAAGGAGAATTTGGATTTGGTCAAGGGTAATTACTATTACGCTCACCTCGCATTTTATGATGCCATTCCTTACTACGAAAGAGTAGCAGTTTCTGGGGGAAACATACAAGTGTTTTCACGGTTAGGCGATTGTTACCGACTCACCGGCAACATGGAAAATGCCGCAAAGTGGTACAAGAATGCAATAGATACAGGAAGGTATACCGACATAGTGTTGCTCAGGTATGGGCAAATGCTTATGGGATTGGCACAGTATGAAGAGGCTGCAAAATGGCTGATGAAATATCAGAAAAACCACCTAAATGACAGGAGAGTAGCCAATCTGATTGCTGGATGCTGGTCGGCGCCGGAAATACTAAAAAAGCCTGTAAAAGGCAATGTGGTTTTACTTGAGTTTAACACAGATCACTCTGAGTTTGCGCCTACAATGTGGAACGGAAATCTTGTTTTCTCGGCGGATACAGCTGTGAACTTAAACAAGAAAAGAAACAAATGGACAGGGAATTCATACTACAATATTTATGCAATGCCATGCGATGGATCAGGGAATTGTGATGGGGATTATATCCCTTTGGGCACATCCAAAAATGTGAATATAAGGTGGCATGATGGTCCATGCACGTTTAATGCAGGTGGGGATACGATGTATTTTACACGCACGAGGTACAACGATAAATTTTATAATAGAGGTTCAATTGCTAACAAAGATTCTATTGTGGTCCTGGAGACCATGATAGCTACAGAATTTGATGAAGCAACACTTAAATTCAATAAAGTCAGCCCATTCGTCTTCAACAGTACCCGCTACTCCGTAGCACACCCAACTATAAGCCCAAATGGCTCAATGTTGATATTCAGCTCAACTATGCTTGGCAGCGGACCTGACATTTATATGTGTTTCAAAAATAAAATAGGCAAATGGCTTAGGCCACAAAAATTAGACAGCACAATTAATACTGAAGGGGACGAGGTTTTTCCATTCTTTGCAGATGACAGTACTTTATTTTTTGCTTCAGATGGTCATGAGGGACTAGGTGGGCTTGACATATATGTCTCACATTGGGACAAAGTAACTCACACTTTCACTCATCCAACGAATGTTGGCGCACCAATAAATTCGTCCTATGATGACATCTCAATGGCACTCTTCTCAGATGGTACAGGAGGTTATTTTTCGTCAAACAGGCCAGCAGAAAAAAAGAGCGACAATATTTATTTCTATAAAAAGGAATAATTGCTCGTTTCCTCTGTTCTATATGTACAACCATTCCGTGTATAAATCAGAATATTTCAACCGCAAATTTGTACTACCGCAAAACAATTGACTACTACAAATGGCTTTCAGTATTGCTGTGCCGTTTAAAACAGAAACGCCCTGAAAAAATTGATTATCACGGCGTTGTATTCTATTTCTTGCGGACCGGACGGGATTCGAACACGTCCCAACCAAAGGTCGGGACCGTGACAGGACGACATTCTAACCAGCTATGTTTTTTGACGAAGCAATCAATCCCTCAATTTGCTTGTGACTATATTTTTTTAGTGCCTTTTCCCTGATCAATGCTTCTTTTTTCGTTGGCAACTTTTCCACATAAACTAACTTCCAGGGTCGCTTACCGGCAGTATAATGGCTTTCTCCATTATTGTGTTGTAATAGTCGCACCTGAGGATTTTCTGAAAATCCTTTGTAGTAGCTTTCATCTACTTCACTCCGAATAATATAAACGTAAAAACCCATAAATCCACGGAAAATCCAAAATCCCTTAAACAACAAAGCTCCACATTTCTGTGAAGCTTTTTTGCGGACCGGACGGGATTCGAACCCGTCCCAACCGAAGGTCGGGACCGTGACAGGACGACATTCTAACCAACTGCACTACCTACTATATTTTTTGACGAACCAATCAAACCCTCTATTTGCTTGTGACTATATTTTTTTAGTGCCTTTTCCCTGATCAATGCTTCTTTTTTCGTTGGCAACTTTTCCACATAAACTAACTTCCAGGGTCGCTTACCGGCAGTATAATGGCTTTCTCCATTATTGTGTTGTAATAGTCGCACCTGAGGATTTTCTGAAAATCCTTTGTAGTAGCTTTCATCTACTTCACTCCGAATAATATAAACGTAAAAACCCATAAATCCACGGAAAATCCAAAATCCCTTAAACAACAAAGCTCCACATTTCTGTGAAGCTTTTTTGCGGACCGGACGGGATTCGAACCCGCGACCTCCGCCGTGACAGGGCGGCATTCTAACCAGCTGAACTACCGGTCCTTTTGTAGTTCGGGCTGCAAATATAGATCGAATATTTTGAAATAGACAACTGTTTATCAAAAATGACAACAATATTTTTTGATGTAATAACTAATGTGTTGTTTTCGTCGGTAATTAGTTATCTAACCTTACCTCAAAAAGCTTGGGCCAGTTTTTCCCTGTAATGAATATTCTGTTCTTCTTAGCATCGTAGGCTATTCCGTTAAGCACGTCCGGTTGTCCGGGTCTGCCGGAGAACTGAGGTATACCAGCGCTTTCCCTTAAGCCATTTAAATCGGCCCTGGCAACTACTTTTCCGGTTGTCGTATCTATCTTCAGGATACGTTCTGAACGCCACTGATTGGCGTAGATATAGCCATTAATAAGTTCCAGCTCATTGACTTCATTTACCGGCCCGTGTTCGTCAGTAACGTTCAGCTGCTTCACTATCTGCATAGTGCCGGGTTGAGCGAAATACAGAACATTGCCGCCGTCGCAGAAAATGAGGTGTGTGCCGTTGTTGGTCATCCCCCAGCCCTCTGCATTACTGAACACAAAAGAAGACTCCTGCTTCAGCGTCTCCAGGTCATATACAAACCCCTTGCCTGATTTATAAGTAAGTTGGTATATTTTATTATTCAGTATGGTCATCCCCTCTCCGAAGTATCTGCTTTCCATTTTCACAGACTTAACCACTTCACCGGTTTCGGGTGTTACTTTTCTTAGCTCAGATTGACCGTATTGCCCCGTGCTTTCATACAAAAAGCCATCGTGATATTCCAGGCCCTCTGTAAACGCTCCTACATCGTGCGGGAACTGATTGACTATACTGTAAGGTAACGCCTGCGGTATCAGCACATCACTTTTTGTTTCCGCTAGCGTTTCTGAGTTGTTCGATTGCGAATCGTCAGAACAAGCGGCTGCAAGTAGCACAACAGCAATCAGCCAGGGTTTAAATAACTTTTTCTGTGGTATCATGTTTTCTGAATCCGATGGGATTACGTTTAGCAATTTTTTTTTCATTGTTCTCTTCTTCTTCCGGTGTACTACCCATGGCGGTAAAGCTGGATTGGAATGCGACTTCCATACCCTTAGTTATTATTTCTTCTACCACTGCCGGAGTAAGTTCTCCCGGCTTATTGATAAGGGCTAACGTAGCTATTTCCGGCGGTTCCTTATCCAGTGAGCTATAATGTGGTTGCAGAAAAGCTACAATCTGACCGGTAATAGACGGAGTAAATGATACACTAAACCCTTCTTCGGTGTAGGCTTTTTTCTCCCCCATGCTGTTTCGGAATGTGACCAACATAGGCATGGAACCGGTTCTGAATGTAATAGAAGGCAACCTGGAATTTGTTCCCATAATGTCTTCATTATAGGCAAACAGCGTATCAACGAAAAAACCTTGTTTGTACTTCGCGTGCTGGTTAAGGTACGCTGCCATATTTTTCAGATGGTCTCTTACCATCTCATATTTTTCGAGCCACTGTTCTCTTCTGTTTTTAACCTGTGCCAGCCCTTCATCGTATTGGTCTGCCACCTTTAAAATATTCTCAAACATATTCGACACTGGATTAATCGGAAATTTCCGGTACGTTAACCGTTGCAAAATAAGACATTGTAATGGAAAACAGCGGACTTGGAGATTTTTACGGATTTGTATGTCACCCGATGCCGCTTTTATGCTTGTAACAGAAAATAGTAACTTGCCGGAAACTAAGACCGTAAGCACGGAGATGCAAAAACAATTTATTACTGTATTGATAACTATCGGTTGGCTGGCTGCATCGTGTGGCGACACGGATAGTCTACCTTCGAAAGTAACTTATACAGAACATATAGCACCATTGTTGTACGACAATTGCACAATATGTCACCGACCCGGTGGAACTGCTCATTTCTCATTAATCACGTATGCTGACGCAAAAAAGTTCGGGCCTGCCAATGTGTATGTGACCGAGCAAAGAATCATGCCGCCATGGCCCGCCGACTACCATTATACTGAGTTTGTACGTCAACGCATACTTACAGAGCGAGAAATAGCATTACTAAAGAAATGGGTAGATGACGGTTCGCTAAAGGGACCTGAGGAAAAGATGCCGCCGTTGCCGGCATTCCCTGTTGGTTCTGATGTGGGTGAACCGGACATGCGTATTCCTGTAGCCCCCTATTTTTTGCCTGCCAATAGCCTTGATAAGTTTCTGCTGGTAAAAGTACCGTTTGAGTTGCCATCGGACACTTTTGCGAGTCTAATAGAGTTTTCGCCGGGCAGAAACAATGTGGTACACCACGTAAACGGCGATATGGTTCGGTATGACTACGATAAAAAGTCGGACGTATTTGCAGGCGAGCGAATCGTGAATATGGCTTTGGACACTGCGACCCTTTTGCAGGCATTTGTAAGGCTGGGTGTACCGAATGACGACGGTTCCTACCCTACGCTAAAAAAATCTGTGGTAAACTACCTGCCGGGTGTGTTTGGACAAAAATACCCTGCCGGAGTTGGCGGTTATAAACTACCCAGAAAAGGTGCTTTTCTACTTAATGATTTGCACTATGGGTTCACCAGCGACGATGATGTATGGGACAGCTCCTATATAAATATCTTCTTTACAAACATACCGCCCGACAGGCCAGTAGATGAATTTCAATTAGGGACACTAGGGATAGCACCTGTAGAGCCGGATATGCAGATAGAACCAAATACTATGAAGCATGTATCCAGCAGATATACCATACCAAGAGACATTTCAATATTAACCGTAAACCCTCACATGCACCTGCTCGGAAAGAGTTTCAAGGCTTATGCGCTGAAGCCCGACGGTGATACTATCCGGCTGATATCTATTCCCAGATGGGACTTTAACTGGCAATACTTTTACACCTTCAGGAAAATGGTGAAGGTACCTGCAGGTAGCACTATCGTAGCAGAAGGTATCTATGACAACACCAGAAAGAATCTGAATAACCCTTATAGCCCACCGCGATTAGTTACCGACAATGACGGCAGCATGAAAGCAACCGACGAAATGTTTCAGTTTATAGTGACTTACCTTCCCTATCGGCCGGGTGATGAAAATATTAGCCTGGAACCTTAAAGGATGTAATTTATTACGGGAGTGGCTATTATTGTTAAAATATCTACTTCTCAGTCGAAAGAGAAAGAAAGTATGACAATAACCTTTATTTTTACTTAAAATCAACTGAATATGAAACTTGTATACATTGCGCTTGCTGCGCTAACGCTATCATTCAGTGCCGGCAATGCTTCGGCACAGCAAACTAAGGAAATGAGTATTGGGGACGGACTACCTCGATATGGTGAGTCGATGAAGAATGCGACCGACGGTTCGGAAATACCTTATTACAAAGCAGCTGACAAAAACGGTCTGCTGGTGATGTTTTCCTGCAACACCTGTCCCTTTGTAATCAAGAATCAAGAGACAACGATGGAAACAATTGAATATGCTCAATCTAACGGTGTGGGGGTAGTAATACTCAACTCCAACGAAGCTAAACGTGGTGGTGATGACTCATACGGAGCTATGAAAGATTACGGTAAGGAGCAGGGGTATGATGTACCATACCTGGTAGACGAAAACGCAAGTCTGGCAGATATGTTTGGCGCCAACCACACTCCGGAGGTTTTTCTGTTTAACAACCAAAACAAACTTGTTTATAAAGGAGCAATGAATGACAACCCTCGTTCTCCGGAGAATGCCAAATTAAATTATGTGGCCAATGCGATAGACGCAATGGTATCGGGCAAGAAAATAGACCCGGAAACCACCAAATCAATCGGCTGCAGCATAAAACGCAGTAAGTAATAATATTCTAATACATCATAAGCACTGCCGGGAAACCGGTGGTGCTTTTTTTATTTAGCCGCATATAGTAAAAGGAAATGTGAAATTAGTTTTGCATATAGCGATATAGGACGTGATGGTAGTAGCTTTATCATAAATCCACTTATCTTTGCTGTCTCATGTCTGACGCCATAAAGCACGAATGCGGACTTGCTTATATCCGCCTGTTAAAGCCACTTTCCTTCTACCACCGAAAATACGGTTCTGCTTTTTTCGGTCTTAACAAGATGTACCTCCTGATGGAGAAGCAGCATAACCGGGGTCAGGATGGCGCCGGAATAGCTACTGTAAAGCTGAATATAGAACCGGGACACCAGTTTATGCACCGTTTGCGGTTGGCAGGTGGACAGGCAATATCGAGGCTGTACCAGAACATCAATCAAGAGGTTACTGACCTGGAAAAGATGTACCCCGAAATATTGAACCATCCCGGGCTGATGAAGGGGTATATGCGTTTTGTAGGCGAGCTGATGATGGGGCACCTGCGCTATGGTACGCAAGGCAAGAACAATGAAGAGTTTTGTCATCCGTTTGTGAAGTCGCACATCAACCCGACCCGCAATCTAGCAATGGCGGGCAACTTTAACCTGGTGAATACCAACGAACTATTCGATAAACTGGGAAAACAACCGGGCAGCTCGCTTCAGGACAGTGATCTGGGAGCTATTATAGAAACGATACATTACTATCTGTGTAAGGCTGATGATGAAAACCCTGCTTCTCTAAATATCAAGGATATTCTGCAAAAAGCTACGGCCGACTTTGATGGCGGATATGTTTTTGCAGGACTTGTGGGAAATGGTGACAGCTTTGTGATGCGTGACCCCAACGGGATAAGACCTTGCTATTATTACAAGAGCGATGAAGTGATAATTGCAGCATCAGAGAGGGCTGCAATTATGACCGCCTTCAATGTTCCTCAGGAAGAAGTACACATACTGAAGCCGGGTAATGCGCTGATAGTGACGCAAAACGGCAAATGCTCAGAAAATGAAATATTAGCACCACGGGAATTAAAAGCATGTAGTTTCGAAAGAATATACTTCAGCAGAGGTAGCGATCCTGAAATATATCGTGAGCGAATGGCATTAGGGTCTAACCTTGCCGGCAGAGTGCTGGAAATGCTCAATAATGACCTGAAACACACAATCGTTTCATTTATCCCGAATACAGCGGAGACGGCTTTCTATGGTCTGATAAAGGGTTTAGAAAACTATCTGAAAGACATAAAAATCAAAAAAATTCTCGACCGGCCTGAAATGACAGAGGAGGACTTGAGAGAGTTGCTGTATAGGCGTGTGCGCATAGAGAAGATAGCCATTAAGGATGTGAAGATGCGTACATTCATTACCGAGGATGCCTCGCGCAATGAAATGGTACAGCACGTTTATGACATCACCTATGGCACCGTGGAGTCAGGTGTAGACACACTGGTGGTAATAGATGACTCGATTGTGAGAGGCACCACACTTAAAGAGAGCATCATCAAGATGCTGAACCGTCTGAACCCGAAACGTATCATAGTGGTATCGTCAGCACCGCAAATAAGATACCCTGATTGCTACGGTATAGATATGAGCAAGATGGGCGATTTCATTGCTTTTCAGGCAGCAGTAGGATTGCTGGAAGATACCGGACAGGGTCACAAGCAACAGGAAATATACAGGCTGTGTAAAGAAGCTGAAGCAGCCGGAACACTTGATGAGGAAAACTTCGTCAAGGGTATTTACGAACCTTTTACCGCTGACGAAATAAGCAAAAAAATATCTCGCATGCTGCGCCACGAGGAAGTGACGGCAGAGGTAGACGTTGTGTATCAAACAATAGAAGGCCTGCATGACTCCTGCCCGCACAACACCGGCGACTGGTATTTTACGGGCAACTATCCCACAAAGGGTGGTAATCGTGTAGCGAACCGTGCCTACATGAAATACATAGAAAAACAGGAAGGCAGGGGGTATTAAAAACGTCCTGGCCAAACCTCATCAGCTGCTGAAACACTGCAGCGTGGATTAGTATTGTATAACTACTTAAAACTACAGAGATGAAACTAAAACAAGGAGACAAAGCACCTGATTTTAAGATAGCAGATCAAAACGGTCATATACATTCGCTTACTAACTACAAGGGCAAGAAAGTAATACTATACTTCTATCCGAAAGACAATACGCCAACCTGTACTGTGGAAGCCTGTAACCTAAGGGACAACTTTGATGTGCTGACCAATAAAGGTATTGTAGTACTGGGTGTAAGCCCTGACGACGAAAAGAAACACAAGAAGTTTGAAGATAAATACAAACTACCCTTTACGCTGCTCGCCGATACCGAAAAAGAAATGGCTAATGCCTACGGCGTATGGGCACCCAAAAAGTTTATGGGTAGAGAATACTTGGGTATTCTACGGACTACTTTTCTGATAAACGAGAAAGGGCAAATAGACCACATCATAGAAAAAGTAGTAAGCAAGGACCATACCAATCAAATATTGAACCTGTGGGGAGTGTAGAGCCATCAAATGCGGCACACCGCTGAGGTGTACCGCATTTACCTCACAATTACCCTTACCCTTTTACCAAATATTTTTCAGGCTGTTTTCGCCGACTATCGTCTCGGCTTTTGTGTGCAGTACGGTCCTATCAATTAGTTCTTCGGCCAAGTTGCGGTTACAAAGCGTACCATTTCTCAGCCCGGCATAGTCTTTGTACGAGGAGTATTCCCAATCTTCCATATTTGATACAAACCCTGCACGTATAGGGTTCTGATGTATGTAGGTAAAGCATGTTGAGACATAGTTTACAGTATCTTCTGACTTGTCAAAGACGCACTTCGATAATGTATTTTGTCTTATCAGGTTTCCACTAAAACCTTGCTGCTTGTTTATCCCTTTAGTATAAGAACTGAGCATTAGTCGCATTCCTTCGCTTAATGGATTCCCTGATATCGGCACATCATTCTTAGGTTGAACAGTACGCTCATCAGCATGTATAAGAAGATGAAAATGATTTGGCATAAGTACCCACGCCAGCAAATCGCAATGCGGATGAATATACTTTCTCATCTTTCTGAGGAAATAAAGATAATTCCCTTCATTAAAGAAAATATTCTGTTTATTATTCCCTCTATTGTAAATGTGATAAATATTGCCTTCGACGAATTTCATTATTGCAAAATAGAAAAATTAATAACACACAAGTACACAAGTGTGGCACACCTCAAAGGTGTGCCACACTTACGATATTGCTTTCGTTGTTGGCATCTTGCCATTAGAAGGAGCATACGCCCCGTTTGGCGTAAGAGTTTTCCTCTTGTGTCTAACCCATTGCGAGTCTTTTTTTGACTCGCGAAATATACACTACTGCCTAAGTCTGCCGTTATAGAAACTTTTGGCAGTTGGGCTTGTTTGGTACAGTTTTTGAGGCATATGTCAAGGGTGTTGAGTAGCGGTTATTTGTTATTTTTTGGGTAGTGGCGAGGGCGGCACGGTTGGCAACAAGTGCGCAATTTTTGTGCAACTTATATCATATAAACCGTTGATTATCAACAACTAACCTGAAATTTAAATATTGCAAGGCAAATGCGCAATTTTGCCCAGGCAGGTATCGCCCACCTCACAAGTTTCCGCTGAATAACGGTTTCGGTTTCCCCCATTATCCCCCAATCGGCGTGATAAATAGTAAAAAACTTTTTCTTTCCTTAGCTTCGTATTCAAATAGTATTTTATGAAGCAAACAATCACGGCACTTGCCATGGCTGCCATCTTATTTACATCGTGTGGCAGCGAGGAGACCAAAGACACAGGAGCGAGCGAAGAACAAACCGCGGCACAACAGTTTATAGATGACTATACACAAAAGTATGTGCAGCTATACACCAATAGCAGTGAGGCTCAGTGGAAGGCGAATACAGAAATCATAGAGGGCGACAGCAGCAACACCATAGCTGCCAGCAAGGCAGATCAGGCAATGGCTGAGTTTACCGGAAGTAAGGAAAACATAGAAAACGCTCGTAAGTTCATGGGGAGTAAAGATGAACTCACAGACCTGCAGGTAAAACAATTAGAACAGATATTATATGCCGCCGCAAACAATCCCCAAACAGTGGCGGACCTGGTGAAGCGACGTATAAAGGCGGAGAACGCACAGACTAAGCAGCTATATGGCTATCAGTACCTGCTCAATGGCAAAAAAGTAAGCACCAACGACCTTGACGGTATTCTTAAGAAAGAAACAAACCTCAATAAACGATTAGCTGCCTGGAACGCAAGCAAGGAAGTAGGACCTACCCTGAAAGACGGGCTCGTGCACCTCCGCGACTACCGCAATCAGACGGTACAGGCTTTAGGCTACCCAGACTACTTTACGTATCAGGTAAGTGAGTACAATATGACTACATCTGAAATGATGCAGACTATGGATCGCCTTATCACTGAGTTGTACCCACTATACAGGGAGCTGCATACCTGGATGCGCTATGAAATGGCGGCAAAGTATCATGTAGCATCGGTGCCGGATTACCTGCCGGCTCACTGGTTGCCTAACCGCTGGGGGCAGGACTGGAGTGCAGCAGTAGAGGTCAAAGGCATAGATTTGGACAAAGTACTCGGCGAAAAAACACCTGAGTGGATTGTAAAGGAAGGAGAAAAACTGTATACCAGCATTGGCTTTCCATCGCTGCCTGCTACCTTCTGGGAGAAGTCGAGCCTGTACCCTTACCCACCCGATTCTGCAGTTAAGAAAAACAATCATGCATCGGCATGGCACATGGATCTTAACCACGATGTACGTAGCCTGATGAGTGTAGAGCCTAATGCAGAATGGTGGGAGACTGCCAACCATGAGTTGGGACATATCTACTACTACCTCACGTACACCAACAATGATGTGCCGCCGCTATTGCGCAAGGGAGCTAACCGGGCCTATCACGAAGCTATCGGGACTATGATGGGTCTTGCGGCAATGCAAAAGCCATACCTTGTGGGGAGAGGTCTTATAGGACCTGATGTAAAGACCGATGATACGCAGTCGCTATTGCGTGAGGCACTGAACTCGGTGGTATTTATTTTCTTTTCGTCAGGCACTATGAGCAACTTCGAAAAGGCTATGTATGCTGATACGTTGTCACCGGATCAGTTTAACCATAAATGGTGGGAACTGGCGAAAAAATATCAGGGAATTGTACCACCTACCGAACGTGGTGAGGAGTATTGTGACGCGGCTACGAAAACACATATCAATGACGACCCGGCTCAGTATTACGACTATGCATTGTCGTACGTGATTCTCTATCAGCTACACAACCACATTGCTAAGAATATACTGAAGCAAGACCCTCGTGCGACTAACTACTACGGCCAGACTGGCATAGGAGACTTCATTCGCAAAATCACTTATCCGGGTGCTTCTAAAGACTGGCGCGAGGTACTTAAAGAGTCAACAGGTGAAGAGCTAAATGCAAAAGCAATGCTCGAGTACTTTCAACCGCTCGTAAGTTGGTTGCAAGAGCAAAATAAGGGGCGTAAATACACATTACCTGAAACAATGGAATAGCTTAGGACATGAATCAATAAAGCATCATTGACAACTCCAAAAAACAAGTGTCGCCCCCTCAAGGAGCGACACTTGCTTTTTGTGCCGATAAGCCGATAATTCACCTTAACCCCGGCAACATAAGTATAGATGCACCGGGAGGATAATGATAAAAGCATTAACTACTTCTTCTTTGAAGTACTCATTGTAGTTAAGTATCTCATAATTGCGGTTTGCTCTGCAGCACTTATCTTTTTGTCATAGGTATTGTTGGCTTTATTTACCATTTCAGTCACAATCCCTTTCCACTTTTCTGCTGGTTCCATACTTGGTTTTTTCGGGTCGTGACATGCACCGCACTTTTGCTCATATAGTATCATGTCCTGTTTAAGCCCTGCCAAGGTGTATCCCGGGAACTTTTCAGCACCACGTGCTGCATCGGCCTCAGTGACGGCCGGCAACATATCGCCTTTAGATTTCTTGACTTCGGTGTGCGCTTTGCGAGATGTACTACATGACACGATAAGACCTAAGCTAGCAAGTGCCATCAGCATACTCAACTTATTGTTTGCGGTAAACCGAAACGAATTTCTCTTTGACAGATTCATACAATTAAATTTTAGCTTAAAGTTCTGTCTTTGTTTTGAAAGTTACAAGTGTTTCTTTTCGGGTCCACTGATATCAGTGTACCGGTTTCGTTACTTAATACCCGATTGGCATAGGGTATTAAGTAAGATCGGGACAGCTACCTGAACCGAAATAAGAACTAATGCTGCTCTTCGAACCGATTACCCAAAATCATGAACCTGCTTTATGAAAAAGTGGCACACAGTGTGCGATGGAATAACTAAGTACAGTTACCAAAACAAAAAATCTGCAATGACATATTGTCATTGCAGATCAAGTATAATAATGAAATACCCGAGTTACTTATTCTTCTTTCGGGAAATCATTTCATAAGCCTTTACAAATACACACCCAAAAGTGTTGAACAGAATACTTATATCGAGCGATATGCTTCTGTTTTTCATATAGTAAATGTCCCACTGAATACGCTTACGTAATTCTCTTTCTACACTAATCTCACCAATATAATCCTTAATCTGCGCCATTCCAGTCATTCCCGGCTGCACCTCAAGGCGCAAATTGTAATAAGGAATCACCTGAGAATAGTATTTTGTGTGATATAACATGTGGGGTCTGGGGCCTACAATACTCATATCGCCCATAAGTACATTGAGAAACTGAGGAGTCTCATCTAAGTGGGTAACTCTCAGAAATTTTCCAATTTTCGTAATTCGCTTATCGTTGATACCAACCTGCTTAAAGTCGGCTTCGTCGTTTATGAACATTGTCCGGAATTTGTAACAGTTAAACTCAACGCCCATGTAGCCGGTACGCTTCTGTACAAAAAACGCCGGTCCTTTTGAAGTAAGCCTTATCAGCAAATACAAAATGGGAGTAAGCCAAGACATTACACCAACGATAAACAACAATGACAATGAAATGTCCATCATACGTTTTACAGTTGTGTAATACGCAGCAGGCTGATGCTCAAGATATTGTTGATTCATTTCCTGAAACATATAGCGTATATTAGCCATATCCGTTTGGGGAATTGAACTACTTTGTACCTTGTCAACCGGGTAGTCTATTGTTGCTTGTTGTTTCATTAATGGTATAAACCGATTTGCTATACTTTACTGCAAAAACCGTGCTAACTTTTTCGGATTAACAAATATTTTGGTTAATCGCTGAAATCTACTCTGAAGCCTTCGTTATCCAAACTAAAGTTCGGGTTGTAAAACGGATCGTTTTTTATATACTTATTCCATTTTGATCTAAAGTATTTAATTTCCCGCACATGCCTCTCGTAAGATTTTTTATCCTGACTTGGATGCCCACGAGTAGCAGACTCATAGTGATAAAGTACAACATCCGGCAAATATATATTATAATAACCTGAATCAATCAACTTCAAGCAAAAATCTACGTCATTGTATTCTACCTCAAGTGCTTCATCCATTCCGCCTACTTCGTCATACACACTTTTTCGAACCATCAGACAGGCTGCGGTTAGTGCTGCATAGTTACTCACAAACTGAAGTTTATTAAAATACCCGGTTGCGTTTTTATGATACCCGACAAAAGCATGTGCTGCTACTTTGTCATCGCCAAGTCCTATTACGGTTCCTGCATGCTGAATCGTATCGTCCGGATATAAGAGCTTAACACCCACAGCCCCTGTCGGTTCATTCTGACAATATGCCACCATCCATGTAATCCAATCACCTTTCAATATCTCAACGTCATTATTCAACATCAAAATGTACTCGCCTGTACTCAACGAACTACCTAAATTCATCAACTTAGAGAAGTTGAATGGGAAGGATGCGTCAACACACCTGAATATATCTTTGTGCTTTTCGGTGTAAAACTTCATTAAATCGAAAAACGCTTTGGAAGTACTATTATTGTTTAGGACAATAATTTCATAATTCGGATATTCTGTTAATGAAAGAATAGAGTCAATTGTATTCTTCATCATATCTGTAGCATCCTTAGTTGGTATTATGATGCTAACTTTACCCTCTTTTCTTATTTTGTACTTAATACGGTAACGTCCTCTCTGTGAGGTATACTGTACTTCGCCGGGTAAGTTTCTACGAACTAATGCTTCTTCAAGTGCCTTTTTCCCTGCAATATATGCGTATGGCTTCACATCTGTATTTCCTGCTACAGACAATTCATGTATCCTCCAGTGATAAAGAATTTTGGGTATATGCCCGATACTCTTTGCCTTCTCGGTACACCTCAACATTAAGTCGTAATCCTGACTACCCTCAAAACCTAAACGGAAACCACCAACTTCGTGAATTAAACTTCGTTTAATAACGGCGACGTGTGATACATAATTGGTTGCCATCAATTTATCAGGTGACCAGTCAGGCTTGAAAAACGGATCTACAAAAACATTTGAACTTAACATCTTATCTTCATCAGAGTATATTAACTCGTCATCCGGGTTTTCGTTAATATGTTTTACAACTTCAAACAAACAATTGGTTGTAAGTACATCATCATGATCAAGTAGTAAAACATATTCGCCTTCTGCCAACGCAAGCGCAGAGTTGGTGCAAGCACTTATATGTCCGTTTGTCTCTCTCAATTCTACTTTTATGCGCTTATCTTTCATCGCATAAGAATTCAACAAACGCTGTATCTGAGGATTTGGTGAACAGTCATCTGCAATACACAACTCCCAATTTTCGTAGGACTGACTAATTACAGACTCTATTGCATCTTTCAGGAAAGAAAGCTCAGGATTATACACCGGCATTATGACACTTACAGTAGGCCTTTTACTGATTTTGTCGATTTCATTGTCATACTCTGCTTGCAATGTAACGGGGTCCAGCTTCTTTCTGATCCACGCATTGTAATCTTCCTGCACAATATTACCTTCTGAACTATCCAGATAAATTATGTTGACAGGTCGGTCTTCCGAGTATAAATACAAGCGCTTCAGAATACCTTTTGCAATTTTCCTGAGAATTCTGAATCCCGGTCTGCTGAAAGTAAAAAGGATAAACTTAATAATTTTCTTAAATCCGCTTGTACCACTTGTAGACTTCTTGAAAAATATCCCCTTAAAATGCTTAAGCTTCTGATCGAGTTTGTAATACCATTTACTTTCCAGAGTATAAATCCGTTTTTGCATGCTCAAATTGAGCTCCGTAACAGACTTTACTTCATCAATCGATTGGTTAATGACTTGTAACTGGCTATCTATTTTCTTATTAAACTTATTAAGTTGATAAGTAGACAGACGCGTCTGGTTAAATGACTTCAGTAAAATAAACTGCAAATTATCGACGAATAGTGAAGCGTATTTGTCAAATATTTTTTCGAAATCATCTGGCTTAATTTCATCAAATGCGTCCTTTTTCTTTTCAGCTATTTTGCCATTCTCTCTATTTTTATCATCGACAACTACCGTAGTGTTGACCGCTATTACGTTACCACCATTAACCTGCAACGATTTCACAATAAAGTCCCACAACATTCCGTAATATGAATATTGCACTTCGAAACCAGGCGTCTCTAGGTATGTTTTCCTAGAAAAAGTCAGGTTATCAACGTTTAACACTCTAATGAGCATATCCTGAAAGCTAAGCTCTTCCGTGTCTGAATCTAAAGGGGCAGCAAATGTAAATACAGGAACACGCTCATTCTTAAACGGCAATAAGATATCCGTAATTTGGTGCGATAACGAGGAGTCGTCTAGCACTACATATGCACAACTACTACTTTGAATTACATTATTAAGGTCAGTACTCGACTGCAAATTTGTAATAGAAATTCCCGACACTTTCCCCTCTATCACTCGGAGAAGCTTTTTCTCAACTAACTCTGAACTACACAATGTGTATAATTCAGGACATTTAGAAAAGCTATTCTTAAGCTGGGAAAACTTACGAAACAGTAAGTCTTCGTTAAAGTTAACAGAAGATATCACCAATATATATAGAATGTCCTCCCCACTATACCATGCGTCATATTTAACCAGTAAGTTAAATTCCTCTATTTTATCCCGAGAAGATTTTTCATTTACTGACAACAAGTTTTTCTCATCGGTCTCATCTAAGTTTTTTACGCCATAGGCTGGTTTTACCTCTTTAATTTTTAGCGTTGGATTTACGATCGGAAGGGTCTTTAAAACTATCTCGGGTATGCTAAATACATTATCAACATGTACCGAGAAGCTAGTTTTCTGATTCTGGCTTAGAAATTCAGTTATTTTATTAGAATAGTCGTTTGAACCAAATTTATCATCGTAAACGAAAGCAAAAAAGGAGTCTGGAAACAGAGTAGAAAGTTGTAACTCAAAAAAGTCTTCGTAACAGCATAATACCCCCCACAACTTATTGGTGTCAAAACCAATTTCCAGAAGGAATTTAATTACTGACCGTGCTTCTTCCGGTCTATTGTAAGATGCAGATTTAAATCTTTTAAGTGCTGCTGCACACTCGCTGTTGTTGAAATAGTTGTGTTCATGGCTAGAAAATGAGTCTGAGAACTCGTCCATATCCCTGATTTCCAGATTATCGGACAATAGCATTGCTAGTCCAGCACCATCAGAGGAGTGTGGGCCTATAATAAATACCGGCGTCTTACCGAGTTCAATCGGGTTTAGAACAGTTGATTGTATTTGGCGCATATTTCTTCCGCGTTTCCACTACTGATTAGCTCTCCTTTTTCCAACAAAATAGCTTTATCGCATATTTTAGCTACATCTCCTGGAAAGTGAGAGACGAACAATATAGTCTTTCCTTGTTTTTTTATCTGGAATATTTTTTCGTAACACTTTGCCTGAAAACCCTGGTCGCCTACGGCCAGCACCTCGTCAATAATAAGAATATCTGAATCGTTGGCCAACGAAATAGAAAAAGCCAAACGAGCAGACATACCTGACGAATATTGCTTCACAGGCATCCTAAGGACTTCGTCGCTTAATTCTGAAAAGCTCTTAATATTTTCAATAACATTTGTATTTTTCTTTTTGGTACCGTACAAAGACAGGAGCATGGCAATATTCTCATATCCTGTTAGCTCTACCTCAATTCCGGCGCCAATTGCCAATATTGGTGCAAAACTTCCATTTACCGTTACTGTCCCTTTATCGGGTTTAATGATACCGGCAATTGTGCGAAGCAACGTGCTTTTGCCAGAGCCATTTCTACCAAGTATACCAAGGCTTTCTCCTCTCTCAACGGTAACTGAAATATTATTCAGTATCGTTTTGTTTTTGAAAGGGCTTTTTCGGTAAGTAATCAAATCTTTGATAGAATAAACGCCAACATTATTCTCCCAAAAATTGACGTGTACATTTTCTACTACTATGATATTGTCAGCCATTTAGTAAGAGATTATATAGCGGAAATGAATTGGTTTTTTAAACGATTAAATACCACGAGACCGATAATCAGCATAGTAAATGCAATGAAAATACACACATTCCATGCATGCATTGGCGGCACAACATTTTCGTGAAAAATTGTACGTCCCAATTTAATAAAATAATATATAGGATTACTTTTGATTACCAACTTATATTTTTCCGGAATCATAGTTTCCGGGTAAGCAATCGGAGTAAGGTAAAACAAAGCTGGCTGAATTGTCCCCCACAAGATGCCAACATCTCTAAAAAAAACATTAATTGAACTCAATAGCAGGTTGAGCCCATATGCAAATATCGCAAACAACAATAAGGCCGGGATAGCAAACAAGAGCTTGTAGCTATACACAATACCAAACCAGTTCATCAAAACCAGAAATACGATAATGGTCAGCAGCAAATTAAATAATTCGCTAATCATTTCGGAAAGGGGAAAAAAGTAAGCCGGAATATTCAAGGACTTCAAAAGCCCTGCAGACCCCGCAACACTACCAACAGACTGACTCGTAACATTAGAAAAGAAAAACCATAATATTAGACCAGATGTCACAAAAAGGATATAGTGATCCATCGAAGGAAAACTCTGACTGAACATCACCATAAATATCAGCAAGTAAATCAAGGGCTTAATAAAGCCCCAGAAAAAGCCTACCAACGAATTTTTATACCTTAGTATCACATTTCGCTTACTAAGGGCGTATATACGATTTATGTCTTGCACTTATTGTGTTTTGTTAATACTTTGCGCAGGCAAAAAAGCTCACCTACATAACCATTACATGAAACTATTCGTAAATGCCCGATTTTTGTCACAACCTATTTCGGGTGTGCAAAGGTACGGAATAGAGTGTAGTAGAAAAATTAAAAATCTGTACCCGAATACAATATTTTTAACTCATAAAAATATACATAATACTGAAGTTGCCAAAGAACTTGAAGCCCTAGAAGTTGGAAACCGAACCGGCCACCTCTGGGAGCAAACCGAATTGCCGCGGTATCTTAAAAAAATTGGCGCTCCTCCACTATTCAATCCGGGGAATACGGCGCCATTGAATTACCCAAATAATTATATAACAATCCACGATATCGCATTCAGGGTGCATCCTGAATGGAACTCACGGCTTTTTTCGATGTGGTATAACTATCTGGTACCAAGAATTGCGAGAAAAGCGATGCATGTGTTTACAGTAAGCAAAACAGCCAAACAGGACATTGTAAGTGCGTTTGCATTGCCGGGAACCAAGGTGTCAGTGACCTATAATGGAGTACCCGAACATATGCTAATGCGCACCAAAGAACAGAACCTGACTAAAAAACCGCTCATTTTGTCCGTTGGCAGTTTTAATACCCGGAAAAACCACCATTTGTTAATCAGAGCATTTCTGGATAGCAAATTGCGGCATAGCCACCGACTGGCAATTGTAGGCGATAAAAGTAAGGTCTTCTCAGAAACCGGAATTTCTGAAACAGAACTGCAAATGGGTAATATAGACTTGTACCGCAACCTTTCCGAGTCTGAACTTTGTAACAAGTATAAGGAAGCAGAGATCGTAGTATCTGTATCTGCTTATGAAGGGTTTGGAATACCCATTCTGGAAGGCATCTACAATGGATGCAAAGTGGTATGCTCCGACATACCGGTTTATCGTGAGTTATATAATGATGTTGCGTCGTTTTGCAACCCAAACATTCAAGATAGTATAATTTCTGCACTGACTCAGGCTGCGGAATCTCGTGTACCGGACACCAGACAAACACAACACTTAACAAGTATTTATAACTATGCGGAATCAGCCGAGACGATTCTAAATATCATTACCAAGGCGAGGATATGAAATTTCCGAATTTAGCCTTTTGCCTTCTCCAATGTAAAGCCAAATGAAGAACCTACTCCCGGCTTACTCCGAACGTTGACAGTCTGTCCATGGGCTTCTACTATGTGTTTCACAATTGCCAGCCCAAGCCCCGTCCCTCCGATTGCCCTGGCTCTGCTTCGGTCTGCGCGATAAAAACGTTCAAAGATTCTCAGTAAATGTTCTTCTGCAATACCCTGACCGTTATCTGACACTTCAACATATACCTGCTTATCATCTACCTCGTAACATCCGGATACTATTTCACCATTGTCTTTACCGTATTTCAGTGCATTTTCAACGAGATTTACGATGACTTGCTTTATTTTTTGTTTATCGGCAGTAACAAACAACGGGCGTTCGGTTCCTTTCTTGAGGGTCAATTCAATATTTCTGTTTTTTGCCTTTAGCGAGAACTCCTCATATACATCCTTGATTAGGTCCTGAATATTAAAGCTCTCCTGAATCAAGGGCATTTTCCCAGACTCCAGCTTAGATATTTCGTCAATATCATCTACCAGGCGCACTAACCTGTCAATGCTTTTTGAGGCATTGCTCAGGAATTTTCTGTTTACCTCCGGGTCTTCCAACGCGCCTCCGAGCAATGTATCTACGTAGCCCTGTATTGAAAATATGGGTGTACGTAACTCATGCGCAAGATTCATGAGGAATTCTTTTCTAAATTTTTCATTGGCCTTTAAAAGTTCTATTTCGTTCCTCTTTTGTGACGCCCATTTTTCGACGTCTTCACTTACTTCGTCTATCGACTTCTGTGGAAGTACATTGTCGTAAAAGAACTCTTCTCTTTTTGTAGCCTTTGTTTGGTAAATGAATTTATAAATAAGCTTAATCTTCCGATAAATGAACCGCTGCAGGGTGTAATAGTAAATCCAGTAAATGACAAAAAAAGTGACAATAAAAATTATCAGAGGCACTTCCCAACGACTGCTTATGAATATACCCATTACACCGTTTGCAAGTGCAATTACAAACGATGTAATCATAGACAAAGACCTCGGCGATACATTCTTTGAATCGAACAGCGACATGACACTAAGGTAAATTAAAACTAAATAGTCTGCACAAAATTATTTTGTACAGACCATTTCGAATACAGTGAATCAAGCTACCGACGCGCATCCGAGCTGCATTGCGCAAATTGCGATTAGGGCATATCAAACTTATAGCCAACCCCTTTTACGGTAGTTATTAAATCAATGCCCAGCTTCTGTCTTACCTTTCTGATATGGACATCAATAGTACGATCTCCAACAATGACGTCGGTACCCCATACGCGCTGCAGTATTTCGTTTCTGAGGAACACCCTACCGGGTTTTGATGCCAATAAAGACAATAGTTCGAATTCCTTTTTTGCGAGGGTAATATCTTTGCCTTTGTAAGAAACCGTAAATTTGGTTTTATTAATTTCCAAGTCACCAAAAGTCTGCTTTTGGTCCTGGTCTTCGTCTTTTCTGAAGCGCCTTAACGCAGAGCCAATACGCGTTGCCAACAATTCAGGCTTTATGGGTTTCGCGATATAATCGTCGGCACCAATCTTCAAACCTTCAATTTCGTACTTCTCGTTATTCAGCGCCGTGAGGAAAATAATTGCGGTGTCATCGAAATCAGGATTATTTCTGAGCTCCTTAATTGTTTCGATACCGTCTTTGTTTGGCATCATTATATCAAGTAGGATCAGGTTTGGTCGAAACTCTTTCGCTTTTCTTATGGCTTCGACACCGTCATTTGCGGTAGCAATCAGATAACCTTTGGATTTCAGATTGTAACTGATGAACTCAACAATATCCGGCTCATCGTCAACTATCAATATTTTACCCGGGAAAACTTCCATAGCTCGTTATATAGTTGACTGCAATATTAGACTACCATGCGATAACTAAAAAGAAAATAGCATTATGTAATTGTTAATTGACCAACAACAAGTTACATAAAAAAACGGCACGCGATACCATCCCATGCCGTCTTAAGTACTTTCAATTCATTCTATTTCAATGTTACTGAACCATGGCCAATATCATAACCATCGTTGTAAATTTCGATTCTATACTCGCCTTTTTCGTAATCACCGTTTTGCTTCCAGTCGACAATAATATTTTTAAGTGGCTGATTATAGGTAAGTGGAACACCGTGAGACATGGTATAGGACAATTGATCTCCCTGAGCGGTAGTTATCATTCCAGAGCCATTTACCGGGTTATTTAAAACAGTTCCGCTCGGTGTAAGGATTCGCAAGTAAACCATCTTAGTGCCACTTTCTGCAATTCTGTTTTCGTCTATATCAAAAGTAACGCGCAAAACATCTGCCTTTCTAGCCTTTTGTGTTTCCTTTTGCTTACCGTTGCGTTTAATTTTAATTGCTTCCAGTTTAATATTTGATGCATGTAACACTGAAGCCAATTGACGTATAGCAATGTTCTGAGAAACAGTAGAGTCCCTTTCTTTGACCAATACTTTATTTTTGCCGGTAAGAATTCTGTTTTGTTTTTCCAACTCCGCTATTCGCTCTTCGTATTCCTTCGAGCGATCTGTAAGATTTATTATCAGGAGCTTGGCTTCTTCCAGTTCTTCTTTCGTAACATTTTGCTTATTCAGTATGCCGCGAATCCTACCCTGCAATTTGTTCATTGCATTCCTTTGACTATTCAACATACTATCCAGTTGCGCATTCTCAGATACGAGCTGGTCAATTTTGGCAGATGCTGCTTCAAAGTCGGTTTGAAGTAGTGCTTGCTCTGCATGGAGCGAATCGAGAGAATGTTGACTCATCTCCATTTCGGCTGCATTTTGAGCTGCCATCTCGTTTTTACTCATAAACAAGTAAACACAACCAGCCAAAAGGATGAGAATAATAACCCAATAGATAATAGAGTTATTTTTCTTTGGTTCATTGTTAATAGGCGGCTCTTGTGGCGTAATTTGATTAATTTGGCTCATTTAGAACAGTTCGTTTAGCGTGTCAGTAGACTCGTAGTGCAAATATAATACGCATTTTTATATAATGGAGCAATTTAACGGCATTTTGTTTATTGATATAGAAACAGTTTCGGCTCAGCCATCGTTCGATTTGCTGACAGACGGTTTGCAAACCGAATGGACGCGCAAAGCAAAACTCATCAAGCCTGCCAAAGATTCCATCGTAAACGACCCACCCGAACTTTATGGTGACCGTGCGGGCATATATGCTGAATTTGCGAAAATTGTTTGTATCAGTTTTGGCACCATATACCAAGACGGAACCCATCACAAAATACGATTAAAGTCGCTGGCATACGATGACGAACACCGAATTTTAACCGAATTTTCTCTTGTCGTTAACAATATGATGTCGCGCTACAAGAATATTCGTTTTTGTGGTCATAACATCAAGGAGTTTGACATGCCATTTATTTGTCGGAGGTACGTTGTAAATAATATTCCCTTGCCTCAATGCCTGCAATTGTCAGGAATGAAACCATGGGAAATACAACACATTGATACAATGGAGCTTTGGAAGTTTGGCGACTATAAGAACTTCACGTCGCTATCGCTGCTTTCACAAATATTCGGGATACCGTCGCCAAAATCAGACATTGACGGAAGCCAGGTAAGCGAAGTCTATTGGAAAGACAATGACCTGCAAAGGATTAGCGAATACTGCCTTAGAGACGTATTGACTACAGCCAAGGTATATCTGCGCCTTAAGGGGCTATCGCACATTGAGCTCCAACCGGATTATGCAGAATAGCACTACCTATTTTTTGTTTTTCCTTTTAGATGACTTTGCAATCTTATTAAACTCCACTGAAAGATCAATCCAATAGTCAAAGTCGGTATCGGAACGCATTCCCTCCTCGCTTATCAACACGTACCCTTTCATAGGGCGGTTTGTAAAATCCATTGTCCTGCATCCGTTCTTCTTGATTGCCGTTTCGTGAAATTCCGGATTAATGCGGCACATAAGTTCGTCTTTTATAACACCCACGCACATTTTATCATTGTACATGAAGGTTAGGCCACCCATCATTTTTTTCTCTTCGACAGGAGACAACATTTCAAAGCGCTTTCTGATTCTGTCCGCAAGTTGTTCGCTGTAAGCCATATAAGTTGCTGTTAAGGTCCATTGAATGCTAAGTAGTATATTCCCATTAAAATTGGCTGATTCGCCATTTCAAATATAACAAAATTCACCCAAACGTCCGCCGTCTGAATACATACCGAAAAGAATGGGGACAAAACATTGAAAAATATTAACCAGCAATAAATATCTGTCCAACCCCCAACCAACGGTATGCGTAAAAATAGTGTCTAACACAGTTATATAAGGAGCAATTTCAAAATATACACTCGAATTGTAAAGAAATGTTTTTTAAAAAGTTTATCTTGCATGTTCAGAAAAAATTAAAATTTTAGTTATGCCAAAGCGTTGGATTTATGTTTTAGTATCTTTGGTTGCTACGTCTATCGTGGTTTCATCGTGTCAAAGAGAATACAGCTCAGATGACGTTCTACCTACCTCCTATTCACCATCTATTATTGTAGGTAGTAACAATCAGGTACTATATGGCTTGCACCCTGTAACGGGCGAAAAGAATTGGGAATTAGGTCTTACAACACCAATATATGCGTCACCTATAGTGTACAACGGCAGTGTCTATGTTGCGGCACAAAATGCTGATGTCGTTTTCAAAATAGACGGAAGAACAGGTGAAAAAACACAGGACATTTATTATACGGGCGGTGGTGCCGGAGCGAGAGCAACCCCTATTGCAGACGAAGGTTTGCTATACATAGCCTCTATGAACGGTACAATTTATGCAATTGACACAAGCAACCTCACCGTAAAGTGGAGCTACGCTACAAACGGACCAATAGAATCATCGCCAACGATACATAACGGCAACATTTATGTAACAACCATTATGGGCGGTGTTTATTGCTTTGAAAAAACAAACGGCACAACGGCAACCCTTCCTGCGCCAGCATCGCCAACATGGACACTTAATCTACCAAATGCAAGCTTCGTATCGTCGCCCGCAGTTGCAGAGCCTTATATGTTTGTCGGTAGCCAGTCAGACAGCAATATGTATTGCATATACCTTGATGCACCGGGCGGTGGTAGCGTAGGTGCTGTAAGATGGGTATATAAAACACAAGGACCTATTAAAAGTTCACCGGCAGCCTATGCAGGAACTTGCATTTTCGGAAGCAATGACTTCCACTTGTATTGTTTAGATACTTCGCTAGATATAGGCATTACCGTTCCTGAAGCGAGATGGATTGACAGCATGAATAGTGAAATAGTTTCTTCTCCCTACGCATACAACCAGGTAGTGTATGTAGGCTGCAAAGACAATAGGGTTTATGCATTGAAGATTATCAACGGTGCTCCCAAATGGACTTTCTCAACTAATGGTATCATTACAGCGAGCCCACTTGCTTATAAAGGCAAAATCTATATTGGCAGCCACGACAAGTACTTGTATGCATTGGATACGGCAAGAGGAACACCGATATGGAAAAGCAATATTAATGGGCAGATAGAATGCTCTGCTGTTGCCGATGACTTAAATACACTTAATGGGCACAATAGTCAGATTAGCGGTCTTACCAATTAACGAAGTACCTGACGAAAAAGATTAATTAACAAATAGGTCTGCATCATAGAGTTGCAGACCTATTTTATTATTCCTAAGTGTCAAAATCCATGACTACGGCATCGACAAAAAGCCCACCTGAACAGGTGGGCTTTACTTTTCACAAGAAAACAGGGCTTATAGATTATAAAGAGAATACTGATTATTTTGAAAGTCTGTAACCAAGTGTTATACGTATGTAAGGGGCAGAAAGGGGGCTATTAATATTATACCCTCCCTGAATTTTGGGCTTTGCAAAACACTGTTGCATCAGCAAGTCTGCCGACCACCTCTTTTTGAGCTCATAACTAACACCAAGCATGTATCCCATTCTAAACAGACCCGGCTGTGTAGCCGGATATGCTGGTCCGGAATAAGTGGATAGTGCCTGCCCTGAATAATTGAGCCCGGTGGTCATTGGTAAAGTTGGCTGAGTGTAAAGCGGCAGCAAAGTTGAAGCATTTCCTGTTGCGGTCAACCCACTTGCAGTATAGGTATGTTCCTTTGCCCCCAACTGTTTGCTATAAACCACATTTAGTCCCCCGTAAACAGATAATCGGGGTAGCAACCGGTATTGCAGCAGTAAAGGCATTTCGATTTCCATATAGCTACCTCCCGAGGAATATGATTTAACAACTGAATCGTATATTTCGGTATAGGAATAATTTCTCAGCCACATAGTATCTCCGGTGAGAATAAGGAATGTAAGAGCGCTATCTCTCAGTTGATATTCACCGGTACCTTGATGTACATTATAAAACTGTTGTGGGTTTCCAATATCCTTCTTTGGGGCGAGCGCTCCTTTAATAGCCGGCTGAAAAAGTAAGGATAATTTCTTGCCTATCCTGAACTGAACATAGGGAGATATGACCGTTTTATTTGCCGTGTTCTTTTGCCAGCTACCTTCATAACCGCCCTTTAAACCAAAAGAAAACCGCCCCGACATTATTGGCTTCGTTTTAGACGAGGTATCCCCTACTGCACTTTCCTTTTTACCTTTTATTGTCGTGGCGCCACCATCAGCTTCCGCCAGAGGATTCTTCTTTTCATCTTTTGCCGGCTGAGTGCCCGCTTGCAGTGCAATATTCCTGTTACTATCAACACTTGAATGTGCCGACGGGAGGCCAGACGCCCCAATAGGACCTACTGAAAATGAGTCTATCCCCGCGACAACCGGTGTTAATGGCTCTGTTGCCTTAGCGCTGACCGTATTCGGCGTTCCTGCTGAATTTACAGAAGCACCTTTGCCAGTTAACTGTTTTGTTGGCAGAGAACCGATCGCAAAAGGTGTAGATGTTGCCCCAAGGTTACCCACCCAGCTTTCTGCGACACCTATGGGTTCCCTTTTGCCACCGTTTCGTTTTTTACTTAAGCTTGCACTGTCAGGTTGGTCTGCAACCGCAAGGATTACCGGAACCGCCACATCATTAACCGGGGCAACAGAGATTACTTCGGGTACTTCCTTCTTAGTCGCTATAGGTGTTGTCCGGATTGATTTCTCTACCGCGACATCACTACTTGCCATCGTCTCTGCTATTGTTGGTTTACCAACGGGTTCGATAATAACCGGTTTGATTTGAAATGGAGTTTTCGTTATTGTAAATAACATTGCAGCCAATTCCGGCATTTTGACAATTGATTCCGGAAAGAAAAACAGACTGCGTGGTTGTGCGTCTACCAGTGTGTCATTTACGCTTTCTTTGTCAGGAATTAAATTATCGGCAACGCCGGTTATACCCTTATTTGCCTGATTATTCACAACCTTATGTTGTGAAGACAAAGTATCTATCACTGCATTGCGCATCTCTTCTGAAACCGGGGCTGCAGCACTAACTTTAAAAGGCGGATGTACATCAGGCTGAGCATCAGCAAGTGCCTTGCTGAATCTGCTGATCCGCTCCGACTCGCTTTTATTGACCGAAGATTCTTTCACCGCTGCCAAAGATTTGTTTTTAACCGGTGCGGGAACAATATCTTCATCCGATGATTTGTCAGTATCCTCTGCAACATTTTGACCGATAGGGTAATCGGTGGGAGTACTTTCCGTTGAAGCAACTTTTACAGTATTATCTTCCCCGGTTTCGGCGTCAACGGCGGTAGCAATTCGACTTGCCACGTGGTTATCTCTACTAGTATCCGGCGCTACAACAACGGGTTTCATATCTACCGCAACAATTTTATGCCCTTTTATCGTATGCTTTACGAACCCTTCAACTTGCAGCCTTGTAGTTGTTTGTGATATGGCTTCCATTGGTTCTTTCTCAACTTCAGATTTCGCCTCAAATTGATCATAACTGTATGCGCTGGTACCCACAGTCGGTGCATTTAGCGTTGTACTATTCTGTGTGCTTACATCCTGAGCGTTTCCGGTGTTTTGAAGATTTTCTGATTTATGACTTTGTTTTTTGCGATGGTGCTTTCTCCTGTTTTTACCAGATGCTTTTTTATTTTTCGATAGTTTATTTTCAATAACCTTTTCAGTTGTCACGATTTCCTGTGAGGGAGTTTTTTCTATGAGTTTGTCCGATTTTGATATAGATTTTGAGTGGGTATTCGTTGGAGAATATATATCTGTGCCGCTATGAACGCTAATGGCCTTGTCTGCAATGTCAGGATTGGGGCTTCTAACCAACCAAGCAACAGAAGCCCCTAACAAAGTAATGAAGGAGATAATACCGACGAACCAGTACCATTTAAAATAGAAGGCTCTCTTCTTCTTTCTATTGTCAAGCCTTTTTTCGAGAGCCTGCCATACAGCAGGAGACGGCTCTTCGGAAAAACCGGAGAACTCTTCCCTGAAAAGGTCATCAATATTGTTATATTTTTTTTCCATCTTTTGTTACTTACTGATGAAATTTATTTTTTCCTTTAAGCGTTTTCTTGCGTCACTCAAATACCACCTACTATTGGATTCTGTAATCGCCAACATATCTGCTATTTCTTTGTGTGCATAATTTTCAATGACAAATAAGTTAAAAACGGTTCGCTGCCCATCCGGCAAAGAGTGAATAAGCTCCAGCAGCTCTTTGTGGGCAATATTTGAAACCGGTTCACTATCAATAAATGCATCCTCGGGTTGAATTTCTTTGTGACGTTCTTTTCCGATTGCCTTCCTCAGGTAATCAGTGACGGTGTTCACAACAATCCTTCTAACCCACCCATCAAAAGAGCCTTGAAATGAATATTGTTCCAACCTTGTCAGTACTTTATAAAACGAATCATTGAGTACCTCTTCTGCTGCACTAGGGTTATCGTAAATATATCTTCGGATTATTCCATTTGCCTTGGGCGCGTACAAGTCATAAAGTTTTTTTTGTGCAGTGCGTTCTTCGGCAAGGCAACCCCTAAGGAGAGCGAACAATTCACTCTCCGTGGCAGAAGCTTTCTCCGGAAGTCCATGGCTACCTATGTCGTTGTGCTTGCGCAAAAATTATATATTTATTATTCCCTTCCTGGTTTATTCATTTTCCTGTCTGTCAAAAGAATAGACGAGCAACAATCGTGGAATGTTAGAAAATAAAAAAAATACTGCTGAAGTACTAACATTTAGATGATTAAAGTCGTCAATACTATTGTCGGTAATAGTGTGCATGCCAAAGTATGCTGTAATTTTGTGTAGTCGGCATGAAAAATACCGTAAAATACTTGTAGCCCCAGCAAAAAGATTATACAATGAAAAAATTAATATTACTACCCTATTTAATGATATCATCCCTATGTTTTGGCCAGGGACTAACATCGCTAGACGAAAACCTAGATATGTGTCCGGGCGGAGCGCATGGGCCAACTAACTGGATGGTATTCAATACAGTGCCAGGAACATATCCCGATGGAACCTGGGCCTGTGATGCAGCAGCAGGGCGCGAGGGAACTCCGGGAATAACTTGTTCCGGACTGTACGGTTCTCCTCTTAAGTATCACTTAGACACGTCTACTTTGGTTTCACCACGTCTTGACCTCAGTGGATATTCAGACAAAGTATATGTGAACTTTGACACAAAAACCACCAACTTCAACCTTGGTGCAAAATTACTTTTCATAGCCTCAAAAGACTCAACAGCACTCGGGGACACACCCACAACTTATAATTTATCTTCAAGGATGATGCCACCAATAGGGTTTGGTGATGAAACCGACTGGGTTACCCATCAGGTAGATCTAACAGATTATAAGGACGTTGTTCCGTTATACATCGGCTTTAGGTACATTTCGGCGGACGGGACTAATGGTAGCCGTTGGTATCTAGATAATATTAAAACGACAACAGAAAAGATTGTGAGTGTAAAAGACATCGGGATGAAATCATCAAAAATTTCACTCACAGGATCTGCAAATGGCAATACTATATCAATGAGGTGTGGTGTGGTTTCGAGTGGCGAATACAATCTGACCCTATATGACATTTCCGGTCGCTTAATTCATCAGGAAAAAAGGCAATTGTCAAAAGGGGTTTCGCTATTTGCCCTCAATATACCCAACCTAACTTCGGGCCTCTATTTTGTACGGCTTTGGAATGAATCTGCATCAAGAACGGCAAAAATACCGGTTTTGTAGCATGGCCTTACAGAATGCATTACCTTTGTGGCCCGGCAGACGTCACGAACATGCATACATTATCTGAAGAGAATTACCTTAAGGCTATTTACAATCTATATAAGCAAGGGTTGTCAAAAATTACGCCAACTGCTATTTCTGAAGCATTGGGCAATAACCCCGCATCGGTTGTAGATATGATTAAGAAGCTTGTTGAAAAGAAGCTTCTAACGTATCAGAAAAGCAAAGGAGTGAGCCTTACACCATCGGGAGAAAACGTTGCGATTTCTATTGTTCGAAAACATAGACTATGGGAAGCTTTTCTGCTTGATAAGCTCGGATATGAATGGGACGAGATTCATGATATTGCGGAACAGCTTGAGCATGTACACCATCCTGAACTTGCAGACAGGCTGGACAAATTTCTGGACTACCCTAAATACGACCCGCACGGCGACCCGATACCAAAAGCAAACGGAGAAACAGCAACTACATACAAAACACTACTTGCAGAAGTAGAAGAAGATTCTGTATGCAGAGTGGCTGCGGTAAAAGATACAAGTACATCATTTCTTCAATACCTGAACAAGTTGAATATCGGCATTGGCACAACCATAGAGCTTGTCGAGAAAATACAATTTGACGATTCTGTGGTTATTAAGATCGGGGATGGCGAACCTACAACAGTATCGAAAGTCTTTGCAGAAAACCTATTGGTACAAGAGTAGCGGTTATAAAGATTACGGTTGCTTTCTTTCGTTCAGCATTTGTAGTACGCGTTCTGCATCAGCCGGCGTATTGGCATTGAGTAAACTATCATCATCAATAGGTACAACAATCTTCACCCGTTCCTGATTTCTAATCAGGGCCTTTCTGGGACACGTATAACCGTCAGCTACGTGCTGCTCAAGTACGTCTCCGGAAGAGGGTTCCCAAATTGTTATTAGTGGCTCGGGCAACCCATCAAACGGACTTTTGAAAGTAGTTGCTATCTTCGAGCTATCCCTACTACTAACCAAATAGCTTAATGTCTGGTGATCCAATAACGGTAAATCGCAAGCAACAACCATCCATGTAACGTTAGGGTATTTCAGAAAAGCAGAACGAATAGCAACGAGTGGCCCGGAACCTGTTATACTGTCGACAATGGTATCGTAACCATATTCGCCCATATCCTGTTCCTCTCTGCACGAAATAAAAACTTTGTCACATATTGCCGACAGCATATCCGCCATGTGTATTCGTTGCTCCTTGCCATGCCAGTTAATCGCACCTTTATCCTTGCCCATACGGACACTTTTTCCTCCTGCAAGTACCAGTCCATACATCGGCACTTTATTCTGTTCTTTCAAAGTCACGTTTTCCTCCTGTCTTTTTCATTAATTTAGTTTGCTTGATGACAATGTCATGGCTCATTGCCTTGCACATATCATATACCGTCAGTGCCGCAATACTCGCTCCCATAAGTGCTTCCATCTCGACACCTGTCTTTGCAGTAATAACTGCAGTACAGTCAATAATCACTTCCTGCTGACTGTTTACGTGAATATCAATCTTACAGTTATCCAACCCCAGGGGGTGACACAAGGGAATCAACTCTCCTGTTTTCTTAGCAGCCATAATACCGGCTATTACCGCCGTCTGAAAGACAGCCCCTTTCTTTGAGTGAATGTCACCATTCGCAAAATGCTGCATAATTTCTGCAGGCATACTTACCACGCTTCTTGCGACTGCTGTGCGCTTCGTTACTGCTTTGGCACCAACATCAACCATAGCGGCCTGACCATTATCGTCAAGATGTGTAAAATCACTCATCAGAGTATGTTATTTTTAAATGTCCAAACGGGATATTTTTCACCCCTTTTAAATTCATCTTTTCCTTCAGGTAGTTCCAAAAATCCATTTGCCACAAGCAGGTTAGAGAAATCTCCGGAACCGTTGCCTGCAACGGGTGTAGCAACCAGCACACCATCATTGTCCACATCAATAAATACCTGTAAGAAATACTGCAATTTCGGCACAAAAGAAATGTCATGTTTCAGTACTGCGACTGTGGCCTTCTGCTGTAAATGTAGCGAAGAACGCAACCAAGGTATCAGGTATCGATGCAAACATAAAAATGCGGAAACAGGGTTTCCGGGAAAAGCAAATACGGTTGTATGTTCATCGTTGTGCTGTCCATACCAAAAAGGCTTACCGGGCCGCTGACGCACTTTATGAAAAGACTGCGTAACACCAGCATTCTTCAATGCATTGGGGACATAGTCAAATCGCCCCATAGAAACGCCACCACTAAGTATCACCACATCATACGCACGGATACAATTGCTGATTTCTTCATCAACAGTTGTTTTGTCGTCGCTGATGTGTAACAATTCGGCATTAATGCAATATTCTTGCAAAACCGCCTTGATAGCATAAACATTCGACCTCCTAACCTGCCAAGGGGTAGGCTGCTCATCAATATCTACCAACTCATCGCCAGTAGAAACAATCACAACACGCGGCAACTTGCGTACAGGTAGCGAAACCGCACCTACAGAAGCGGCCATGTTAATGACCGTGGCATCAACCAAGGAATTCGCATTAACAACAGGAGCGCCTTGTTGCTTATCGGTGCCGCGCCTATGGACATTTGCACCAGCTTTGACTGTGTCTATCTTCAAGGTTGCCACACCATTTACAATGGAAACATCCTCGTACCTGATAACGGTATCGACAGAGGAAGGCATAGCACATCCAGTCATTATTTCAATACACTCACTATCTCCCGAAATATCAACCGGACTATCTCCGGCAGCCATCGTAGCTATGACTTCAAATTGTTTGTTACCCTTCTGAAGGTCGGTATATCGTATTGCGATACCGTCCATTGTGACTCTATCGTAAGGTGGCAGGTCCCGGTCGGCACAAATATTACTTGCAAGCACCCTACCTCGTGCCTTTTCCAGTGAGATTTGCTCCACACCGTAATCTCGAACGCTATTCAGTATGATGCTTTCAGCTTCAGAAACAGAAATAAATGACATAATGTTAAGTTCAAATTTACGTCATTTACGCTACTCGCCTACCTGTTCACTACAAAGCGCAACATATTATTTTGATTACCAGCCCGCAAAGTGAGTATATATACGCCGTTTGCAAGTTGATCCGGCAAATCAATTCTAACATCTACCAAACCGGAGGATACTACAACATCCTGTACATACATTTTTTGCCCCAACAGGTTTGTAATTTCTATTGTTGCCGACTCGGGCAGCTGTCCGCCAACTTTACCTTTTAAAGAGAAACCTCCCTGATTCGGGTTTGGTGCCAGCATCAGGTTTGCACCTGCAGAAAGTGACGAAATGCCTAGGGACGTAACGTTTATGTACACAGAGTTGAATGAATGGTATGCACACACACCACTACCTGTAACAAAGCAAGTCACAGAGTCTCCATTGCTGAGGCTATTGCTAACGAACACATTGCTTGTTGCACCGGGAACGTCTACGCTATTTATCCTCCATTGATAAGTCGGGGTGCTTCCTGCTCCTGTCACTGTAGCTATCAGCGTGTCATACTGCCCGTCTACTATTGTAAACCCGGGAGTGGCATCCAGCGACACAACAGGTATGTAAGCAGAGTCGACAGACAGGGTAGTAATGCCAGTGACAACTGTGTCTTCAATCAAACAGGGTAAGCTGCTCATCAGTCGGCAATAGACTTCATCACCATTTACGGGAACATATGTGTAGGTACTTCCTCCACCCGCTACGGTGCCGTTATTGACCCACTGGTAAGTCGGCGCAGTACCCGCACCTGTTGCAGTTGCCATAAATGTAACCGCATCGCCCTGACATACCGCCCCTGAATGAGCCGACGAGATGCCAACTGACGGCAATACATTGTCTGTAACCACAACTGTGATATTGTCCGAAACCACATCAATTGTAGCGCAAACAGCATTGCTTTCAAGGCTAATGGCAACATTGTCGGCATCCGCAGGAGTAACAGCGAACGTGTCTGTACCGGATGTGACAACGGAGCCGTTGACAAGCCAAGTGTATATGGGTGCTGTTCCTTCGTTGGTTGGGTGTGCCGTAAATACAACCGATGTACCAGCGCATAATACTCCTGTATAGTCTGCAGTTACCGATACAGCCGGTGTAAGCAATGAATCAACATGAACTGTAGCAGTATCATATCCAACTCCACAGGTATTGGAAACTATGTAAGAAACAATAGTCGTACCGAATGAAGAAGCGGATACAATACCCACACCGGAAACGACGGCCACTGAAGGGGCCTCCGAACTCCATTCACCATTGGCAGTTGCATTCGTTAGCGTATCAGCATCTCCGGCACAAAGCGGAGAGACTCCCATTATTGCTGCTACCACAGGTACTTCGTTGACAAAAATCTCCCGGGTTCTTGTTTGCGATACACAAGATGTGGCAGTGGTATAACTAATGGTATCCATTCCATAAGTAACACCAGACACCAATCCACCAACAACATCTGCGCCGGAATTGGCTGATGCCCACACTCCACCCTGCATGGGATTGCTGAACACCACTTCGGCACCGGCACACACACTGTCCGTTCCCTGAATGGGTGGCAGACCAGTTTCATTGGCCACTTCGTTTGTCATCACAACCGGACTATAATCGAAATAAATACCAGCTCTGTTTCGGATGATGGTATTGTCAGCCAACCCGTTGCGTGCCTTTATCTTAAAGTACACAACGCCTTTGTTTTCGTCGGGATGTGAGCTGTCTGCCAAATTAATATTCGGAAAATCAAAACGAGCAATTGTATAGCCACCTTCGTACAAAATACTTATGTTCATGGGAGCTGATGCGATAACAGGTTCCAACGTACCGGGGTCTAAGAATTCGGAAAGTGTATCCAGAATGTGAATGTTGTATGCGGTATCGTTGCCCATGTTTTCGAACCGCACTCTGTACTGCAGTTCTGTACAAGACAAAATATACCCTTCGGGAGTAACCACGATATCATTGGGGTCGTAACCAGCTCTTACTGTATCGAGTCTGACTTCCACATTATTCGCTGTATTTAAATCGCCAGCTGTCGGTCCTACCGACACCTGGGAATGAATGGTGTCCCCAAGTGGCAACCATGCCGCAGACCCTCCTAATCGACGGAGCGAAACGGAAATATTTCTTAAAGAAACAGCTGTAGACGAGAGTGACCCCAAGTTCCACGTTACGGTATTGCCCACAACAGATGAAGGCGAAATATTTGAATAATAAAAACTATACTTGGGGCTAAACGTAAAAGTTACTGTCGGCGCTACAGGTTGACACCGAGCGTTTGAAACAACGATATTACCAGTTGCCATATTGGGGCGGCAAACCATGGATGTGACTACCGACAAATCATGCCCTGTAACCGCATCACAAATCACAGGAATAAACTTAGTTGCGTAAGTGTTTGTGTAAATGCTAATAGTGTCGTATAAAATACCACCGATGACACATGGTGACAAAGTAGCTCCTCCAGCAGCAGATAACACTCTAAAACCATAAACGGTTCCGGGTATTCCGTACACTTTCTTGTAGAAGCCACTAATTGCTGTTATGGTATCAATCGGAACACCATTCGAGTCTATTTCTGTAACAATAGGCACTGTATTCAAGAACTCGCTGGCTACATCAAAAACACAATTGGAATTATTATCGTGATAAAAAGCAACGGACATTGTCCGGCAATAGTTATAATCATAAGAGAACGTCACTGAATCTATAGCAACAGTATCTTTTGATAACACATGCTTTATTGAATAAGTACCGGGAGATGCATAAGTATGATAAATTTCAGCTTCAGATAATCCGGGTGCCGCCAATGGTGTAGTGTCGCTTGTTCCGTCTCCGAAATAAGTGGTTATACTCAGATCATGTGATGCACCACAGGTACTAATGTGAAAATGAGAAGCGCCACATGATACATCCGGTGTTGCAACAATACTATGATCGGCTATTGAGAACGTGGTGTGTACCGTTACAGGACTTGAGTATCGGGTAAGGTGACTGGCGATGCATGTGACTCCACAGCGAAAAGCGCGAGTGTCTGAAACGATGGCACTGTAATTTGTATTTGTAGCACCAGAGATGTTTGCCCAGCCTTCGCCATCCGCATACTGCCATTGGCAGCTCATTCCGCAGCCTACTTCTATACCTGATAACGACAGTTCCGCAACAGCACCTGCACAAATAGATGTGTCTTCAGCAACCGCAACTGAAGCACCGGGCATTCCTGAGCATAAGGATGTTGCAGTAACTGTATGAGTACGGATACACCCTGTTCCGTTTGCTGTTATTGTCAACACCGCACTCCCCGCAGTCAAGCCGGTAACTAATCCGCCATCGTAGACGGTTGCTACAGCGTCAGAACCGGACCATGTACCGGGAATAGTTGTCGACAAAGTAAGTGTACCGCCCACACACAGTGCACTACCACCTTCAGTAACCGGAGCAGGGTTCACATACTCAGTCATTGACTTACTACAGCCTGCAATGGAGGTATATGATATTGTAGCGGTGCCGGGTGACAAGCCGAAAATAACACCAGTAGCCGCATCTACCGACACTATGGTTGACTCCGGGCTAGACCATACTCCACCTGGTGTATCATTGGCCAGCATCAGACTTGCACCAACACAAACAGATGTACCACCTGTAATATCAGCAGGTAGCGGATTTACAGTTGCTCCTTTTGTCTGAGCGGGGCAAAAGCTATATGTATAGCTAAAAGTAACTGTTCCGGCAGTCAATGGCGAAATGGTGCCAAGCGAAGGGTGGATAGTTGCGACGCTCGTATTGCTGCTGCTCCATGTCCCTAAAGGAAATGCATTGTGCAATTCTGATGACGACGCGACACACAGTGACGCATCACCCGTAATCAGTGGCGATGTTGCTGACACACTAACGGTTCTTGTTGCAGTCCCACAAGGCAACGCATAAGAAATCAATGCAGTACCCGGAGACACGCCGGTCACCACACCGGAAACGTCAACAGACGCGACTGCAGCATCGCTACTGCTCCATGTTCCACCGGAAGTAGCATTTGTAAACGTTGTTGTATAACCTGTACACACATTTGCCGAACCGTATATCGCTGCCGGCCCCGCTACGGTAATAGTGGATGTTGAGTAGCATCCTGCAGTGGGGAAATAGCTGACTGTTGTAGTACCAATACCTACTCCGACCGCTTCGCCTGTACCGGGGTTGATAGACACCCTCGAGGAACTTGCGGAAGTCCAAGTACCACCAGAGATAGGATGGCTCAATGAAATACTATTGCCGAGGCATACACTTGTAGCGCCCGTGATACTACCGCCAACTGCAGGCTGTACGGATACTACGGATGTAGCCCTGCAACCGGTAGCCAAAGTGTAAGCGAGCGTGGCGGTACCAGCAGCTACTCCGGACACAACACCCAAAGAATTGACCGCAGCAATCGAGGGGTCGGCACTTGTCCAGATGCCGCCGGGGCTTGAACTATTGTAAACAACTGAAGAACCGACACAAACAACCGGGCTACCGGAAACATCCGATGGGTTAGGGTTTACAGTAACATACCTGGACCCTACACAGCCGGTAGTTAACGTATTTTTTATGATAACTCCACCTGCCTCAGATGCCAACAACAGGCCCGTAGACGCATCTATGCTCGCGGACTCGCCGTCGGCAACACTCCAGGTACTACCGGTAGCGGAAGAAGTATATACTGCGGCACTACCCACACAAACCTGATAAGGACCTGTTATAGGTGGCGCTATGGGATGGACAGTCACAGCTTTGGTTACACTTCCACAACCTGCTAAAGTATAAGTAATTGTACTCGTTCCGGGAAGAAGTCCTGCCGCAACCCCATCAGATGAAATGACAAGTGGCATGTGACCTGACCAGGTACCTCCCGGAGCAGCATTGGTGTAAGCTGTAAATGTGCTTTCACAGAAAGCATCAACTCCAACTATTTCAGGAATTGCTACTATTACTGTGATAGGCTTGGTATAAGTTCCGCAGGACGACGTATAGGTTATAGTAGCTGTTCCCGCAGTAACTCCTGTAACCTCACCAGTTGTCGCATCGACCGTCACTACGGAAGGATCATCAGAACTCCATGAGCCGCCATCAACCGAATGTGACAAGGTGGTGGTACCGCCAATACATACGTAACCTTCACCACTGATTCCGGTCAGTCCGTTCACCGAAACTACAGCCGTTGCAGTACAGCTAAGTGGTGTACTATAACTAATGACAGCAGTACCTGTACCTGCTCCGTTTACGAAGCCGGTACTCCCGACAATAGCAACTGAAGTATTGCTACTACTCCATACACCACCGGGTGTTGCATTGGCCAATGTTGTCCCGGTAGCACTACACAGCCCTAATGCACCTGTAATAGGTGTACTGAGCGTATTGACGCTCACAGTATGTGTTGAATAGCATCCTGTAGATAAAACATAAGTTAGGGTCGCGGTTCCCGGTGTGACTCCTATAAACCCACTACTCAAAAAGTCAACGGAAACGACAGCCGGATTGCTACTAGACCAGACACCTCCACCAATAGGGTTCGAGAGGGTTATAGTCTCACCTACACACACTTCATCAGGGCCTGAAATTGCATAAGGAGCGAGTATACCATAAACAGACTTTGAGCGCTGACACCCGGTACTTAAAGTGTATGTAATGTCTACGGTATCAAGCGTATGAGCAATTGCAACACCATTAGTCAAGCCTATTGTCACAATCGCAGGGTTTCCAGTTGACCAGATTCCACCCAATGATGTACTTGTATAAACTGAAGATGCTAAATTGCATATTGCATCAGCACCTACTATAGGTGCTGGGAGCGGATTTACGGTAACAACCGAATGCCTCGGACAGCCTATGCCGGGAGGGGTATAGGTAACACCAGCCGTTCCGATTGCAACAGATGTGACCAAGCCTGTACCATCAATTGTGGCTACGCCGGGCGCACTTGTAGCCCATGTACCACCGGGGGTGGCGTTAGCCAGAGTAGTATAACTGCCGATACAAACACCCAGACTTCCGGTGATAAGCGGTGTAGTTGTTGCTGTAACTATTACTGTAGCAGTTGCCTGACAGCCAGTCGGAAGCGTATGGGTCAATGTAGTTACACCCACACTGCCCCCCAGCAAAGGGCTCCCCCATCCAGCTACACTTGCTATCGAAGGATTGGCGGTACTCCACGTGCCTCCTCCTAACCAGGCAAGCTCCATATAACTACCCTCACAAACAACGATAGTATCCGGCAAGGATGGGAGTGGATATACCGTTACCATTTTAGTCTTGTAACATCCTGATGGCACTGTATACGTAATAGTTGAATTACCGGGAGCAACCCCGGTAACTACTCCGGTAACAGCATCTACCGATGCGTTTCCACTACTGCTTGCCCAAGTACCACCGGGAGTAGCATTTCCTAAAAATGTAAATGAGCCGTGACACACTGAAGAAGGACCGGTGATTGAGCCCGGTAATGCGTTTATTGTAACCACAGCTGCAACATGCTCTGCGCCCACGGTATACGTAATGGTTGCGGTACCCGGGTCAATGCCCACAACTACACCGGATGCAGAACCAACGGTTGCGACAAACAAACTGCTGCTACTCCAGATACCGCCCGGGGTGGCGCTCGACAAAGTCGCAGCACTTCCTAAACAAACAGAAAGGTCGCCAGTAATCGGGTCAACTGCCGCAGAAGCAATAAAGGACAGGCAAAAGAGAACAAGGGTAATAATTTGCTTTTTCATAAGGCATTGTTTTAGGTAAAATAAAAACTGGTATCAATTTGTTACACACCTTCAATTAGCTGTGTGCCACTACATAAAATACCGCTTGCTTCTATCTACCTTTCACTTGCCATTACAAAATGTCTACCTGTTCACTACAAAGCGGAATAATTTATTTTCATTGTCTGAGCGCAAACTCAGTATATACATACCATTTGCCAAATTCTCCGGCATATGAATTTCTTCGTTCAACTTCCCATCAACACCGGTAACAGTATGGCTCGTAAACACTACTTTCCCAACTACATCGTGTATGCTAATAGCTACTGTCTTGTTGCTCAGCTTTCCAATATTTCCCGTCAATTTGAAGCCCCCCATATTGGGGTTCGGAAACAGTCGAACTTCGCTTACGTCCATTACGCTTGCTACCCCTAAAGGAGAAACAGCAATGTACACGGAATTAAACGAACTTATCTGACACACACCATCACCTATCACCTGACAAGTAACAGAATCATAATCGTTGAACGTACTGCTGGTAAATGTATTGGTGGTCGCGCCTAAAATAACAGTACTATTGACTATCCACTGATATTCTGGTGACGGGCCAGCACCGGTAACGGTGGCGTGCAACGTCAGGGGAGAACCCGCCTCAACGGAAAGGCCGGGGGCAATCGGGTCAATGGAAACAATAGGAATATATAGAGGGTCCACCACCATATTAATGTCGGTGCTATTAACCGTATCTGCCAGGCGACATAAGAAATCGCTACCCATACGACAGTACACCACATCTCCACTTGCAGGTACATAAACATAGGTATCTCCCGAACCAGATAGAGAACCGTTTACAAACCACTTGAATCCCGGGGTGGTACCACCTAAAAACGGCATTGCTGTAAACGTCACCGGCAGACCTTCGCAGGCAGTATCATCAGGGGAGATCATAACATTTGCAACCGGTGTACCTGTTGGTATAACAATGAGCTCCATAGTGTCAGAGGCTATCGACGGAATAGCGCATGCAGCGGTACTTCCAATCACCAGACTCAATGTATCACCATCGGTAGGTACATAAGTATAGCTCGTATCTCCGCTCACAATTGAACTGTTCACCATCCATGAATAGGCTGGCGTAACCCCACCATGAGTAGACACCCCTCTAAAAACAACAGGAGCACCAACACAGGATGAATCGCCCGCGCTGGAAACAATAGTTACTCCCGGAGTTACAATCGGGTTTACAGTCATTATTCTTGTGGCTGACCTGGACGTACATGCATTGCTAACAGTAAAACTGATAGTCGCTGTTCCCGCTAACAGTCCATCTACTTCACCAGCTACTACCGTTGCCGTATCCGGGTCGCTACTTGACCAAATGCCGCCGGGCGTCAAAGAGCGCAGTGTGTCAGAAGAACCGATACAGGCAAAAGCCGAACCAGTAAGCGGTGCTACACCAATCGTGTTTGTCACTTCGTTTGTCATCACAACGGGATTACCGTCAAAATATATTCCTACTCTATTCTTGATTTCAGTACCATCAACTAAAGCATCTTTTGCCTTGATATTAAAAATGAACATCCCGTTACAAAGGTTATGGTAGGACGAGTCCAGCAACTTAATATTAGGGAAGTCAAATCTGGCAATATTTCTCACACCGTCATTAATAACAGACACATTCATGGCTGCAGAAGCGATTTCGACTTCCAATGTTGATGGATCTAATCCATCGGAAAGCGTATCGAGGACGTATATGTTATGGGCAGTATCATTTCCAGTATTTTCGAACCTTACTTTGTATTGCAATCTGTCGCATGGCAATACATGGCCTTCAGGTTTAACAGCGATGTCATTCGGGTCAAAAGAGCTTTTTACGGTATCTACCCTGTTGATAATATTATTAAACGGGTTCAGGTCTCCCAATGTCGGTGTAACAGAAATTGTGGTGTTGATAGTATCTCCGGTCGGCAGGAGCGGAAAAGTAGACATAGGTCTTTCTAAACGAACGTGTATTGACCTAACAGCTTCAGCATCCAACGTCCCCAAATTCCACGTTATTACGTTACCAACAACCGAGGTTGGTACCGGGAAGGTGTACGAATACAATGGATAGTAACCGTACTTAGAATTTACCTTGAGCGTAACAATTGTAGGAGTTGCCGGGTTGCAATATTGGTTACTTACAAGGATATCAAAAACCTGAGTATGTCTGCCTGTTGCCGCTGTAGCTTCAACCCTTACGTCGAAATCGGTAGAAGCCCCGCAACCTACTCCAAAATATTTTGCTTGATAAGTGTTAGCGAATGCAGTAATAGTATCATAAATAACACCAGCTGCAGGACACGTAACAGCCAATGCGCCACTTCCTGCTACAGAGATGGGAGTAAAGGCATATACCGTGCCCGGCACTCCATGTGCTTTATAATAAAAACCACTTGTTGCAACAATAGTGTCAATCGCCACGCCGTTTGAGTCTACCCGTGTTGTAACTGCAGTCAGGTTGCTTACATCGCCTGTATCGTAGATACAGTTGCTATTTGCATCAAAATAAAACTTAACCGGCAAAGTTCGGCAATAGTCATAGTTGTAATCGAATATTGCAGTATCTACTTCTGCTGACCCGTTGAGCAATATTTGCTTAATGGTGTAAGTACCCGGCAATGTATATGTGTGATATAAATCGACATCGCTAAGCGTGGTGGTAGACAAAGCATTAGTATCCACACTTCCGTCCCCAAAATATGTAACAACCCTAAAAGCAGAAGAAACGCCACATGCTGCCACATAAAAATGTGTGGCATCGCATGTTGTACTAGGAGCGCCAACTATGTCGTTCGCTCCAAACTCAAAATCAATACCTACATATATAGGCCCGGAAAAGGCACTGGTGCCACCAGACGGACACGATATAGAACAGCGATAAAAGTATGCAGAGGTCGGGTAGTATGTATATGGAACGGTATTGGCACCTGAAAGGTTACTCCATCCTAAGCCATCTGTTGAATACTGCCATTGAATGACGTGTCCGCAAGCAGGTACATAAGCCGGCAGGTCTAATACGAGCGGGAGCCCGCTACACACTACGCTTGGGCTAGCAGCAACGACACCTGTAACAGGGGTAACAGAACACATATTGTTCACCGTTACAACTTTTGTTACTGTCCCGCACGTACTAACGGTATAAGAAATAGTTGTCGTCCCGGACACTAATCCGGTAACCACGCCCGAGGCATCTACTGTAGCCACAGAAGGTGTCGTGGACGACCATGTTCCTGTAACGCCGGGAGTACCTCCTAAAGCAGTTGTTGTTCCCGGACACAGAGATGCAGTACCGGATATTGGTGCAGGCGTTGTGTTGACTGTTAAAACTCTTGTAGCAATACAGCCGGAAGGTGCCACATAAGTTACTGTCGTAGTACCGACACTATTTCCGGTAGCAACACCAGATGCATCAATACTGGCAATAGCAGGTGCATCTGTAGCCCATGTACCACCGGGGTCAGCGTGACTAAGTAATACTGCTAAACCAGTACAAACCGTTGCAGTACCAGTAATAGGAGCAATAGTTGATGGCACAACCGTTACCACAGTTGTTGTCGAACACCCGGCAAGACGGTATGAAATGACAGCAGTACCCAATGAAACACCAGTCAACGAACCACTTGTTACAGAAATTGATGCAATAGCTGGGCTAGAGGAAGTCCATAGACCACCAAGCGGAGCTCCTGAAAGAGCGACAGAGCAACCAATACCTATCGATACTGGTCCCGAAGAAATCACCGGCACCGGATTCACGGTCACCGTTGCACTGGCAATGTCAGTGCCATCAGTGTACTGAATAACCGCAGTCCCCAATGATAGCCCGGAAACAACACCCGAACTTGCATCTACAGTTGCAACTGACAAGTTCGAGCTGGACCACGTTCCACCCGATACGCTATTGCTGAGCGTAGTAGTAGATCCGTTACAGACTATGAAAACACCAGTGATAGGAGGTAAGGCAGCATTTGCAGTTAAAGAAAAAACAAAAAAAGATAATGTAAGAATAAGGTATCTCATAAACTATATTGTTGGAAAGGATGTAAGATTTTGCAATCGATAGCAACACCCACATGAGTTAAGGCGCAATTCTACCGACATTTGTTAGTCACAAAACAAATAAATAGCTTTTGCAAAAATACTTAAACAAATGGTACTATACGTCTACAGATGTTAAAACATCTTCGGGAAGAGCAACAATCTCCCGCCCTTGCAGGCGTGGAATTATCGGGTGTATATCCGGCGTGACGCAGTATTCCATATCTGCCTGTAAGCCGTAACCTGATAATCTACGATAGTGTGAACCATCTTTCAAAAAATTAATGAAATCTCCGCCACCGGATGAATGATACAGGTGTCTTGCAGCTCTTGCAGCATCGCAATCGATATCGAAATAGGATTCTAACTGATTGATAACAGCACCGGCGAATAAAGTGTCCTCAAGGTTAAACCGATCTTTCCACGACGCGCAACCAAGTAGTACGTTCTTGCCCTGAGCCTTGAGATAGCTACTAAGTGCCGACAAATTGTGAAAAGAGCCAATTACAATTTCGTCGGCATCCTTTATCATGTGCAACAGTCGGGTACCATTGGTGGTAGTAAGCACAAGTGTTTTACCGGCAATGAACTCGCGCGGGTATTCCATAGGCGAATTTCCGAACTGCAAACCTTCTGCAACTTTACCATCTCGCTCGCCGGCGGTAAGACTATTTGGAATTTCAGCACCTATCGCAATACAGTCAGCAACCGATGCAACCGGAATAACGCACTTTGCGCCGTTGTGCAACGCTGTTGTGATAGTAGACGTTGCTCTGAAAATGTCTATTATAACGACAATAGCACCTTTTGTATTATACAAATGCAAAAGTGCAGGTGACAAGCATACTTCTAGGATTGGTTTCTCCACATTCATCATCAAACCAAATTATCAGAAAGGGTAAGCATATACTGTTTTATTAAAAAGCCCCCGTTTTGCGGGGGCTTAGTACTTTAAATCGGTGAATTAAATTAATACACCCACATATCATGTTCTTTATTGAAAATCTCTTCAGCCGCACGTTGACCTTCGTACAAAACTTCCATCTTGTTCAAATGTTCTTTGAAGCGTTCTCCGTAAGCACCGCTTGTTGTACCATAAGGGTTGCTGACTTTAGTAATTCTACTTGCAAATTGCCTAGCTTCAAAAAATTCATCCCAAGTAGGGCGGAACATTTCATTATTGGGATTGTAAACCTCATAATTAGCAAGCAATCCACGAATATCAGGATAGTATAACCAGAACATAGCCTGAGGACCACGGTATACTCCGTCATCGCCATATATATCTCTAACCGGAGCGATACCAACAATACGAACCACCATCTGACCCAGATTCCTATCAAAAATCCAGTCTTCTTTGATCCTGTATTTAGTAATAGTTTCCGGTCTGAAATCCGTAATCCTGATCTGCATGATATCTTCACCGGTAATTGGATCAAAAACCGGCACGGTATCGCGCTTTCCAGCTACTTGCTCCATAAGCTGTTCTTTAGTGAGAACAGTAGTGAAACGATCATCAAATACACTGTAAGCTACAATCTTGCCTTTCTTAATAGCATCAATCAGAATCTCAATAAACATACCACCACCTGTATGTTCGTCACCGGCATATCGGAAGGCAACATTTTGTTTCTGACGAGTGTCTATCTCACGCCAAACACGCTTCTTCCACAATATGTCTGACTCTCTGATATAAGACCAAGGAATGGGTTGTCTGACTCTGTCTTTCATCGGAATACGGTCATACGCTCCATCCGGAGTGCGTGACGGCAACCAATTCTTTTGTACACCCGTTGATGAACCGGCAACCATAGGATCCACTGACCCTGATTGCGCGAACACTGCACTGCCAGACATAATCAGTGATAAAGCAAGTGTAAGTTTGAATGAATGCAGAATAGTCATATTACTCTGAAAATTTTTACTAAGTTAATTAATATAACGATAACAATATAGAAGCCAGGTTTCTTTCTTTTCCATCAGGCCCTACCGCCTTGATATCTTCAATGAACACTTTGTCACCTGCTTTTGCACGTCCCTTCCATTGTGTAATATCCGGATTATCCGTAAAACGTGTTCCGACATTATTTGCAGCTTTGAAAGGTCCTACTATATCGCCACCTTTAGGAAGCATTGAATAAGAGAATGATACAATTCTAAATTTAGCATCAAATTCGAAATTTTCCAAAACAGCAGCGGGCGCAATCTGAATACGGAAAGTAGAAGCTTGCATTCTTCCACCCGGCGTACCTCCTACCTGAGCAACAGGATCCGGAATTTTCTTAACACGCACTTCCATACCACCGACGGTTTTTACCGGACCATCCTTGGTTTTAGCTTTGATAGCAACCTGTATTTTCCCTACTTTGCTAACACGAATGTTGTAGTGCCCTTTTACAGATGAGTCTCTGATTACGGCTCCAGGTATGTCCAATGATACATCCTCTACAGAGTAACCTGCCGCAGCAACGGTTACCGGGTTATCAACCCCAATATAGAATACGTTCATTTTATCAAGTTGCATAGAAGCACCGGTAGTACCTACCATGTATTCAAACTTCCAATCCTTTTCTATAGGGCCGGCTTCTGTTTCTAAAACAATCTTTCCTCGAACAGTCTGCAACCCGGTTCCATGAGCTATTGTTTCCCAAGGCACGATACCGTTTTTTGCCTCTTTTACTGAACCGCCACCACTCATACCTTTAACAACCGGCTTATTGCTTTTGTTAAACGCAGCCAATAGGATTGCCGCTTCAATCTTGTCGCCATCCAGCGCATAGCTGGTTGTAGGCACCGCAACTGCAGCAATAGTATCGAACTTGATGTCTTTTAAGTGAGCCTCATCAAAAAGCTTGTTGATGATCAGCGACTGCGTACTACGAACGTCATTGACAAACTTAGAGAACAGTGCAATAGAAGCTATCGCAGGCATGTGCTCAAAGTTTTCAATGCTCCAATCAGCTTTAGGGTTGTGGTCATTTGCAGTTGCAGGGACAATGTCCAATGGAATTGTTCTCGCGATTGCAGCAGAGTCACTAGGTTTCACCTGCTCTAACATGAACTGACGCAATTTCAGAATCTCTTTCCGAAGTGAGTCACCACCTTTCTTTTCTACTAAGAGGTGGGTTGTCGCATCAATATTGTCCATTTTGTCCGGCATGGTAGTATCCTCTTCAGAATACCCACCAGCTTCCATTACAATCCGGTGTTTCCAATCCTGAAGGTAAGCAACCATTGCGTTAGAACGTTTCACCACCTCATCCGCTTTTTCGCGATATGGTCTCACCTTATCTCTTTGTCCCGGAGCTTCCTCGTTGGCTTTTATCTGCGCGTACACCTCGTTAGTCTTCTGCTCGATTGACTTGTTAGATCGATCGATGCTTGTACTTAACGTCTTGAAGGCGTTAAGGATTTCGTTTGATACATTTAGGGCCAACAGTGCTGTCAACACCAAATACATCAGGTTGATCATTATCTGCCGCGGCTCTTTAGGTATAGACATTAGTTATCTTTTACTATTTAGTTAGTAATATTTTAATTATATACACTATATTCTTCTACTTGCGTCCTTGCATAGCAGACAGCATATTTCCGTATATGTCGTTAAGCACGGTCAGGTTTTTAGCCAACAGACCAATCTGGTCTTTAGTATTGTTAGCATCCTTCGCACTTGAAGCCATCGCGTCAGAAGCATTAACCAGATTGCTATAGAACTTATTCATAGCTTTCAAGTGGTTGTTAGCATCAGTCAATTCTACTTCATAAATCTGGTTCAATGTTCCGAGGTTCTTCGACAACACTTTTACCTGATCATGGAATTTCATTGTATCGTCAGCTGCGCTGTTAAATGCTCCCATCGTTTTTGTTGCACCTGCAAAAGAATCTTTCATCTTACCTAAAGCGTCTGCAGCGTCACGTGCACTTTGTGAATAAGCACCGGTAGCAGCAGTAACTTCGGTGATATCTTTCATCTCTTCTACCGTCTTACCAAACTTCTGGAAATTATCGCCCAATCTTTTAATTACAGCTGGTGTAATTTCCGCATCTTCCATCATCTGATCCAGCGACTTTGTAGTACCCTTTCCTCCGTCCTTCTTTGCAGCAGCAAGTTTTGCTTCTTTGCCATGCTTCTGATGAGCTTCTACGTGTGGGTTCATTGTAATGTCCGGATAAAAACGCTCCCAATAATAATCCGGGTGAGGTGGGAGCAAACCGAGCATCGCAAAGATAAAGGCCTCTGTAACCATACCCGCAGTAAGCATGATACCTCCACCTGGCCAGTGCTGTATTTTGAACAATGCACCTAGAAGTACAACAGACGCACCAAGACCGATAATCAGGTTCTTTACATATTTTCCTTTGTCGGTTTCAAAAAATAATGTTATTGGATTCATTTTATCCTGTTTTTTTCTGTTAATGTTAGTTTATTAGTAATCGGAGTGTGTTGTGTTATATTCTTCTTCTACTATCTGGATGGACGTCTATTGCTCAAAGCAGGGTTAACTTCCTGATATACACAACGGAAACCTATATACGCTTTTGAAGTATCCTCAAATTCATAGTCACGAGTACTAACCTGAAGATAGTACTGAACATCGCGCCAGCTACCACCACGCACCACTTTGCGTTTCATATATAGCGGATCATTCTCTCTTGAGTTGTAAGTGATGCTTGGATTAATATCTGCCATCTGGTTGTAAGAACCACCGAAGTATGGAGAACTTGTCCACTCAGATACGTTACCTGACATATTTTTCAGACCATAATCATTCGCTGCGTATTTGTCAACCGGAACAGTGTAAAGCCCCCCATCAGCTGCGTAGTTTCCGCGCAATGGCTTAAAGTTGGCCAAATAACAACCTTTCTTATTAATAATATACGGGCCACCCCATGGGAAAGGCGATTGATTACGTCCACCTCTTGCTGCCCACTCCCATTCTTGTTCTGTCGGAAGACGGAAACGGCTTTCGGTATATAATCTAGCTTTATCTCTTTCTGCTACCCAAATGTTTGTTCTCCAGTTACAGAATGCCGTTGCCTGATGCCAATTAACACCAACTACAGGATATCTGTTGAAACCGATAAACCAAAAATATTGCATTGCAATCGGCTCGTTGAACGCATAATTAAACTGACGCATCCAAACAGTTGTATCCGGATAAATCGGCAAATCGTAACGACGAACAAATTTTTCTCTCGACTCGTACCTGTGCTGCACCGCCGAAGCAATGTCGAACGTGGTATATGTATATCGCAACTTAGATGCGTCCATTTCTTTGCGCCCCCACCCTGATTGTTCTGCAGGAATGTACATTGAAGCTAACTGGTCTTGCAACTCGGGATCCCTCCAATTAATACGCTTATAATCAACACGCTGAGTTCCATCAGGGTTATCTTTAAAGTTACCGAGGATTGTATTAGCGATAGAATCTCTAACCCAATTTGTAAATTGGCGATACTCCTGATTTGAAATTTCAGTAGCGTCCATATAAAAACCGACCATCTGCACAGTGTGTACAGTAGCATCGTTTCTACCGCGGATATCCTCGTCACTCGCTCCCATTTTAAATGATCCGGACGGAACATACATCATACCAATCGGGTATGGTGCTTTGTAACTCATTCGCGTTTGATCACCCACTAGTTGGCCATTGGAGCCGGGATTCCCGCAGCTTGCAGCAAGCACTAACAAAGCTAAAGCCGAGACCTTCAGGGAAGTTTTTTTCATACTACTATCTATTGTTTTTGCAAATTTGCAACTAATTATTTCCACCTGTTGATACCTTCCACACAAAACCGATGCACAATATTCAAAGTTTTTTTGAAAAATACAAGTTTCAACCAAAAATTGTTAATTCTCCGACCTATTAATAAATTGAATTACTGTCGATTATTTAACACTAATTTCTACTTGCTAATAAGGTTAAAGGCTTCTCTAACACTACTTACAGGCGACAAGCATGCCTGCTCAGTGCAAACAAATATAGACAAATTACTGCCAAAAAGTTTTTTTTCAAGAATCGGCAATTCGCATATTTCTTTTTCACAAGTGACCAAATATGCATGTGGCAAGTATTTTGACGAGATTTCAGCCGCAGCCCGAAGCGCATCACCGCCACCTACAACTACTGTATTCATCCCCCTCAGGTTTCGTTGTAACACTATCCCCCAATTGGCAAAAGAATATGCGTAACGAGCCGCCGTTGCCGACATATTTTTCAGCATTGATACCGCCTGTTCGACCCAGCTACTTCTTTCGTCACACATACCGCAAACCCATAAGTTGTAAGCCATAACAGAATTGGCAGAGGGTGTTGCTCCATCGTACAAGTCTACCTTCCGAACCGGCACATCTTTCTGGGCTGAAGAAGTGTAATAGAAAAATCCATCCTCCCGACCAAATTGCTCGACTACAAGGGTTGTAAACGTTATTGCTTTTGCAATCAATTCATTGTCTGCCACTGCAGAGCCAAGAAGCAGCATCGCTTGTATCAGATACGCATAGTCGTCGAGATTTGCGGTGATTCTGGACTTGCCGCTCTTCCATGTGTGCACCAACTCCCGTCTTGTCTGATATGTAGCCAACATCCACTCCATATGGTCACCGGCTTGTGCCAAATATTCAGCATTCTGCAACGCCACACCGGCCTTTGTCAGGGCCATATTCATCAGCGCATTCCAGGACAAAAGGCATTTATCATCTGTTTGTGGTCTCACCCGTTTTGCTCGGGCTTTTAGCAGTTTGGTTTTAACAGAATCTATGGCCCCGTTCACCTCGTCAATTGTTAAATTTTTCTGAGCTGCTATCGTTTCCACATCCGTAACAATGTGCAAAATATTGGTCCCTTCCCAGTTACCCTCCGGCAGCACACCAAAGTGCTTCGCTGCCATTCCTGAATCGTCGCCGGCGTGTTGCTGCCATTCTTCCCACGTCCATGTGTAGAACTTCCCTTCTACCCCTTCGCTATCTGCGTCAAGTGCACAATAGAAGCCACCTGTGTTGTCTTTCAGTTCGGCATTAATAAACGAAATAGTTTGCTGTATGGTTGTTCGATAAATCTCTTTTCCGGTTATCCGGTACGCATCGCACATTGTACTTATCAGCAAAGCATTGTCGTACAGCATCTTTTCGAAGTGCGGTGCCAACCAACTACTGTCCGTTGAGTAACGCGCGAAGCCCCCGCCAATCTGATCGTAAATGCCACCTTGAATCATAGAATCAAGGCTGAATAATGCATGTTCCAACGCTTCTTCGTCGCCGGCATAATGATAGTGTTCCAGCAAATAACTAATTGCCATTGTTCCGGGAAATTTGGGGGCATTCCCGAAGCCTCCTTTTTCTTTATCGGCCTGCTTCAGAAGTGTCTCAAGTATATCCACGCAAATGTCTTCGTCAGCACCATTTGATGATGGCGAAGATATCCTTGCCGAAGCTTGTCGCAGATGAGTCAGCATTTGGTCTGCCTGCCTATTGACCTCTTCGGGTTGCTTATTCCAAATCTCAGACATTCGCTGCATTAGCTGCGTCCAGGAAGGTCTGCTGTATGCGGGTTTCGGGGGGTAATATGTTCCCCCGAAAAAAGGGGCTCTATCGGGAGTTGCGAACACGTTAAGCGGCCAGCCGCCGCTCCCACTAATGGCCTGAACAGCGTCCATATAAAAATGGTCAACGTCCGGATGCTCTTCTCTGTCTACTTTTATACAAACAAAATGCTCGTTCATATAGGCTGCGACATCCGGGTTTTCAAAGCTCTCCCGCTCCATTACATGACACCAGTGACATGCAGCATATCCAATACTAATCAGAACCGGTTTGTTATCCCTTTTCGCTATCTCAAACGCCTCATCGCACCAAGGATACCAATCTACCGGATTATGTGCATGTTGAAGTAAATACGGACTCTGTTCGTCTATCAGTCTATTAGCCATATTGCGAAGGTAAGACAGATGAATCCGATAAAACAAGGCAAAGGCAAGCCAGTTACTTAGTAACTCACGAACTTACCGTAACTCACACGACCAGAGAATAACAATCGGTAGAGATACATACCCTGTGGAAAGCGGTCAGACACCGAATGGGATGTCACCTGATATTTGTGTACTAACTGACCACTTAAATTATAAATCTCGAGCATCTTCGCTGAGTTTTCAGACGGCAGCTCAAACTTAACGTTCCCACCCTGCTCGCAATATACTCTGACGCCGCTTTCAAGACCGGATACCTGAGTCAGAATACTCGTTGGTGTGCCAATATGAACCGTATCCTGAGCAGTAGCGGTGAAGCAGTCTGTGTGTGCCGTGAGGGTAACAGTATACACACCCGGAACAGTGTAGGAGTGAACCGGATTGCTGGCAGTATCAGTGGCTCCATCTCCGAAAGACCATGTATAACCGGTAGCTCGAGCAGACCCATTCGAAAATGTTATGGAAGTGGCACCGGTATGCGAATAGCTATAGTTAGCAAACGGATAATGACCGTGCTGCTGCCATTGCGACAAACTATCAAGCACTACTTTGTCAGCAATACGCTGCAATGTCTGAGCCGTTGTTGCAGGCACACCACCCAAGTAAGTGCAACCCTGTGCTGACCTGTGAAAAATAGAAGTATATAAAATACACGCTTGCAAATACGAACTAGTAAGCGAAGGGTGTGAGCTGTCTGCCTGATATAAATCTATCATGGGGAAACTGTCAATTATCACTTTAAAAGCAGCCCCCATTGGCGCGACGTCAGCATCATTGTCTACAGCCATCTGGAGGTAACTATCGCGAAGCCGGCCCTGCATACCGGCGTAAGTACAAACCGGCGGGTAGCTGGCACAATTCATAGCATCACCATTACGTCTACCCCACGTCATCATAAACATGGTTTGTGTACAACTATCGTTGTCGCGTATCAGACTATCTAACCTTGTCGCAAACGGGAATACTTCATCGGCAACCTGAGCAGGTGAAAAAGACGGCTTCTGACTCTGCTCCTGCACCACTACAATATCCCAGGGCTGGGAGGCAATGCCCGCACGCGTAGTAGCATTCGTTGTATGTTGTTCCAGTGTGTATCCACCGGGAGCCGACATAGCATATGTGACTGTATCTCCCATGGCCGCAGCAAAACTGACAAACATATCGGGCATACTGTTTGTGTAGGTGTAACTGTTACCAATAAAATACACACTTCGGCTTTTTGCTGACAGAGTAGCCAAACTACCAATTAACAATAAACCTGTTAAGTAAGCAACACTTTTCATCTTTGATAGGGTTTTAGTTTTTATATTTATTTTCAGTTTCATCATACTTTTTGAGCCATTCCGCCGCCGCTGTATTATTTACCGGGGTACCAGTACCGTATTCATAGAATGTGCTGACCATCTTCATGGCGTCCTTGTCACCCTTTTTAGCAGCCTTCAACATCCAGGAAAAAGCCTTTTCATCGTTTTGTGTTATATCGCCCAATCCTTTGTAGTAAATAAACGCCACCCAAAAACAGCCTCCCGGATTACCGTTTTCTGCGGAGTTGACCGCCCAATCCAGACCAGCCCTATAATCGTTGCCGCTAGCCTGCTCTTTATTTATGTAAGCGTTGGCAATTACAGCCATCATTTCAGCATCTTTGTCCTTCCTTGCTGTTTCTTCGAACCACTTGAGCAGTCTTGCCTTTTGCGTCAGATTTAATTCCCCGGAATTGTATAGCGTAAATAAGTTGTTTGTTGAAAAGTTTCTTTCGTCATCTGCATACATTCCGGTTTCGTGATCCTTAATCAGCATGTCTATCCCCCTGTCCAGATTTTTTTCAACCCCAACCCCTTCAATATAGAATCCACCCATAAAAAAACAAGCATAAGGGAACTTCCTGGCAGCATGCAACCTCATCCATGTTGCTATCTCTTCTTCATTCAACCCCGGACAATCGCCTTTCATTGCAATAGCTCCCGCCGGGCGTAGTGAAGCGGTATCGCCGGCATCTACTGCTTTCATGTACCATGATACTGCTTTAGCACAATCGTTGCCCATGTCAGCCTGCGCGAAATAATCTCCTAAATACCGCATCGCCAACCTATCCTTCTTATTTGCGGCTTTCATAAACCAATCGTAACCTATGTTTCTGTCAACGGCAACACCCTCACCGTCCATATAACAAAACCCGAGCGCAATCATGGCACCTGCGCTACCCTTTTCAGCAGCAACTTTATACCACCTCACTGCTTCCTTCATATCTGCATCCACACCTTCCCCATCTTCATACATAGCACCCAACTCATAGGCGGTAATTTCGCTGCCTTTGAGCGCCGCCTTTTTCATCCATTCTAATGCCTTGACATTGTCTTTCTTTGCACCTACACCACTGTTGTACATGTCAGACAGTAACAACATAGCTTCTACATTGCCCTTCGCCGCAGACTTGTCTACCCATCGTTTTGCAGTAACCAAATTCTTAGTGGTACCTAAGCCATAATAGTAGTATTGCCCCAGCCGACACATATCTTCTGCTTTGCCTTTGGCAGCACCGGACTTTACAGCAGCAAACTCCCTGCTCGTTGGCTTAGCCGGTTGCGAGGACTGACTAAACACAGATACTGATAGCACCGTTAAGAACAGACTAAATAAAATTTTCATGGCGGCAAAAATAAGGATATTCGATTATACTTGTGGGTCGGACTTCGATTTGAGTTTACCATTACGTTGCAAAAACCACAATCCTCCAATAAGTAGTAGCCCTACAACAGTTAACAGTAGCCCTGTATTGAAATAACGGAGCTCGTAAACTAAATCTATCGAGTGCTGCCCTTTCGATAGAACAACGCCAGTCATCCCGGCGAAAAGAATTTCCTTTTCCCTTTCTTTCCCATCTACTTTTAAAGTCCACCCACCGTCGATAGGCAAAGACATATACAATATCTTGGGCTGGTCCACGGACACTTTTCCGCTGATGTGGTTGTTTTCAAAATTTTCAACCAAGAGGCTATCCTTTGCCAAGCGCCTGACACTTTCCGCATACACGCTAAGATTGAAGCCGGAAGGCGCAATTGTATCTTTCAACTGAAATTCTTTCATCCCGGCGATCTTGCTGATGTCCGCATCGTTAACCACGCAGGCCTGCATCGATGTAAAATCTTTCTGAGTATTCGACAGCTTTTCGAAGACGCTTTCGGGAATGTAATATTCATAGGTATACCCAAATGGTAAAATAAATCTGTTTCGCAACACTGTAACATCTCCGAAAGTTGCTATCGAGTCACACAACACATACCACAACGGGTTTGTTCTGCCTTTGTCCAGCATGTACTTTACTCGATTGCAAGACTCCAGTATAGGCCTGGTTGCGAGTCCGTTTGCCCATCGGGATTCCAACTCATTATTCTTGTCTGAAATCCCCATCAGTTGGAGATAGCGGATATAATGAAGCTGATTGAACCTGCTATAAAGAGAAGTACCATTGTAACCTTGTATCATCGCGTCATTAAGCGAAAAGTGCATCGCCGGCGATGACGAGTAACTCTTATCAATCCTGTAGAAGGACTTATCATTTTTCTTTAAAAACTGAAGTGCATCTACCGTATAATCGTTATATCCTTTCTTACCTGTAAAGTCGGCTTCTGTAACTGCTTCTCTGTCATTCACTGTTGTGTATGAGAAGTAAGTCAATTCAAATACCGCCGCGAATAAGAAAATGTATTTGAGATACTGAGGGCTACCCTTTCGCCCTATAAAAAAGAGTAGTGTAGCATAAACCAATATCATCAGGCTTGCGAAACTATAAATTGGAGAGTTGATGTAGCTATCGTCAGGAAAGTATGGGTAGTTCAACAACAAAAACAATACAGCAACTGATACGATGAGGATAGGTAGGTTTACTTGACGCTCTGTTATGATTTTTTCTAATGCCTGCACAGAATAATACAACATAAACAACACCACAATTACAGTATAGGCACGATAATAGTCGCCTGTAAAGAGCCAGAACGCATGTCTGAAATAGGGGTAAACAATGGGCAAAAGCCACACACACATAAATACTATAAAAAACAATCTGACACCCTTCTTCAGGAATGGAAATAATTGTGGCATGAGCAGCAGACAGGGAATACCGCAATAAAATGCAGGTGCTTCCAAGGTATTTTGCCACCCTTTAAAGTTATTGCCTGTTCCCATCATATCACTGGAAAAAAATCTCATAACAGAGGTACCCAATTCTGAAATTTCGGTAGTTCTGAAAGCAGGCAAAGACGACAAAATATTAGCATAAGAAGTATTGCCACTACCCCGGGGACTCTCTAATAGCTGTACGATATTTTCTAACAAGAAAGGACCGCTCACCAATACACCTATTAACCCAAGACCAGCCAACTGTAACAATAAAACTCCATATGATTTAACACTGAGCTTCCCATCTTCTTTTAGTCGTAACAGGGCATAAGCCGCTAAAAACAAACCATAGACATACAGGTTGAAGGGCTGTGAAACGCTGAACAAAAAAATAGGAATCGGAAACAGATACCATAACTTCTTTTTATAAAACAGCTCGAAAGCCAATAGCATCAATGCAATATTGAATGTCTCGAAAGAGAAGATATTCCAGCCGCTACCCAATATAGCAAAGCCGCAAAAAGCAAACAGAAGACAACCCATAAGGGCAGGAAAGGAGGCAATCCCTCTGGTTTTCAGATAAAAATAAAACAATAGTCCTCCACCAACGATTTTTATATATTCTGTATATACAATCCCATAGAGAATACTGCCCTTACCAATCAACATTAAAAATATAAAGAATGGGTCTAACAAAAAGAAAGGGAATATGCTCTGTCCCATACCATGTTGAAACGACCACTTCGGCACACCATTATTTGCAATATAATCAGCTACGTGCCATGCATACGGATAAATATAATTATAGGTATCGCTCCCAATATCCTTAAAAGAATATGCCTTACTACCTGTGAGATAGTCTTTGAACACAACAAACGCCATAATTGCCAACAAACCAAGTGCAACATATACTACTTTGTTGCCGAGATTATCGACGAAATCGTTAGTCGGTTTTTGTTCTACTTCGGGCCGTGGCACCGGAGCTTTGCGGACATCTTGCTTTTTTTTTGACGACACAGATTAGCTTTTATGAAGCCTGAAAATACAAATAAGGGGCTAATCTAACAAAATTAGTGCACCCATGAGCAGATAGTGAATCCGGAATCGGACAATCCTTAAATGTAAATACAGTTTTCACGTTTCTAACCAACTATTAAACTATTTTTGCTCCTATGACAGAGAGCTATAAATCAGGCTTTGTAAATATTTTTGGCGCACCGAATGCGGGAAAGTCTACACTGCTCAATTTGCTTTTGGGAGAGCGACTTGTAATCATTTCTCCGAAGGTACAGACCACGCGACACAGGATTCTGGGGATTCTTTCTGAACAAAACTATCAGATAGTGTTTTCAGATACTCCGGGCATCATTGAGCCAAAATACAAACTACATCAAAAAATGATGATGCAGGTAAAAAGTGCTCTGGAAGATGCCGACGTTGCTATATTAATGCACGACATAACGCAACCAATTGAGGAGTTCGACCTTATTGCTTCTACTTTAAAACTGAAAGTGCCTGCATTATTATTGCTGAATAAAATTGATACGCTCAAGGATAAAAGCACTAAAAACGACATCGTTAACCAGTTTAAGGAACGCTACCCCACCTGGGAAGTGCTGGCAATATCAGCCAGAAAAAAAACAAATACCGATAAAATACTTCCGATGGTACTAAAGGCACTACCGGAAGGAATGCCATTTTACCCCGACGATAGTATTTCTGACAGATCTGAGCGTTTCTTTGTCGCAGAAATGATAAGAGAACAGATATTCGCCCTATATTCTGAAGAAATACCATACCATACTGCTGTGCTTATTCAATCCTTTGAAGAGAAGACATCGCTAAACGTAATTAAAGCCGACATCATAGTGAGCAGAGAGACGCAAAAAATGATACTGTTGGGTAAGGGCGGCAGCATGATTAAGCAACTGGGTATAAACTCCCGTAAAGCCATGGAGGACTTCTTGCAAAAGAAAGTGCACCTTGAGCTATTTGTTAAAGTGCGCCCGAAATGGCGGGACAATGAAAATTACCTACGGGAATATGGATATAATTGATGAACGGCTGGCTGTAATTCAACCTCTGAGTAAGTTTTGGTATGAGGGGAAAGTTGCCGGAATTGATGTATTGCGATTAGATCTCCTGCACCCCGTAATATCCGGAAACAAGTGGTATAAGCTTCGCCTCAATCTCGGATATGCCCTTGACAACGGATTCAAAAAAGTGGTAACCCTTGGGGGAGGTTACTCAAACCACCTGGTAGCAACGGCATGCGCTGCAAAACGCTTCGGGCTTACTTCTGTTGGCATAGTACGAGGCGATGAATCTCTGATGACACCAACATTGCAACAGTGCCGCGACTTTGGTATGGAATTGAAATTTGTAAGTAGAGAAGATTATACAAACCGACACGACACCCAATGGGTTATTTCGCTGACGGGTAATTCAAGTGACACTTACTACGTACCTGAAGGAGGAGCAAATGAAAGGGGGCGTGCAGGAGCCGGGCTATTGACGCGATTTGTGAACCCAACTTACACGCACATTGCACTTGCAGTCGGGACAGGGACAACCCTTGCGGGTCTGCGCGGAAAGCTGGCAACTGACCAACAGGTTCTCGGATATGTTCCGATGAAAAAGTGCGTTGAGCAGGAACAATACATTTCGTCGTTTGTAGCGCCTGACAAACAAAAACCATGGCGATTAATTCCTGACAGCAACTTCGGTGGCTTTGGGAAATGGAATAATAAGCTGACAGACTTCATGAACGACTTTCATCGGGAGAATAGTATACCTCTCGATTTGATTTACACCGGCAAAATGATGTATCTACTAAATCAAGCCCTACAAAACAATGAATTCTCTACCTGCGACAGGATTCTATGCATTCACTCAGGTGGCTTGCAAGGAAACACTACTGTCAAGCAACTATTGACATATTAGTGCTTTCCGGGGTACTTTTCTGTAGGCTTGTCGTTTTCAAAATTACCGGAATAAAGTAAATTTCCTTTCTTGTCATAACACCTGCCATAGCCGTTTTTTGCGCCATCCTTCCATCTTCCGATGTATTTTTTGCAACGAGGGCAGTAACGAATGGTATATCTGGGTTTAGGAGATGTGATGAAGTAATTTCCGAGGCCACTCTTCATATCATCTTGAAACTGACCATCGTATCTATCTCCGTTATTCCAGGTAAATATGCCATTACCCTGTTTCTTATCATTTACCCAACCGCCCTCGTATCTGGCACCATTTTCGTAGTAGTAGGTACCTTTCCCGTGCCTGACATTTTTGACAAACTGCCCTACATACTTATCTCCGTTCGGCCAGTAATAGGTGCCCTGCCCGGTTCGCGCATCCCATTTATATTCCCCTTCATACCTTGTACCGTCGGGCCAGGTACATTCACCCTTTCCATCCTTCATGTCGTCTTTGAACCCACCCACGTAAACACCGCCTTCTTTCCAACGATACGTACCTTCTCCGTGCATCAGATTGTTCTTAAAATCACCTTCGTATACGCTACTATCACTTCTGTAAAAAACGCCGGTTCCGTGTTTCATTCCATCCTTCCACTCACCTTCATAACGGCTGCCATCATCATAGTACATTTTACCATATCCTGACATTGTATCGTTTACAAAATTTCCGTCATACATGTCACCATTTATCCAATAACAAATTGCTTTGCCGGATTTCTTTCCGTTTATTTTCTTTCCAATATAGCTATAACTGTACCGGGCAGAATCCCGTTGCGCAAAAACAAATTTGCTAAAAAGGGTAAAAAACAAAATATATAAAAACAAGCGCATAGTTGTCATTTTTTTCGCACTGACCATTTGAGATATCTACCAGAAACAGACATCTCTTCCTCGATTTTGCGGGTAAAGTTAACGAAAAACAACAATGGATACTGTTACCAAAATCCGAAGAAAAATATCAAAACCGATGCTTACATATTGCAGCGGACAATGAAAGTATGTTTGCTGGCTTTGTAAAAACCGAGGACATTTCTTAAATTCATGTCATGCGCTTGGTCACCCTGTATTCCTATTGCTTTTCTTTGTTGCTCTTAACATGCTTTAGGGCAAACGCGCAACACAATGCTACGAAAGACAGGTCGTACCCAAGTGTCGTACTCGTACAGCTGAGTAGCGAACAAAACAGAATGAAAGCCCTCAAATCGGGTCATTTGTACAAGCAACTGAAACAACTAAAGAAAGATGCGCGTGGCGCACAGAAAGCAACTATTGCAGATTTTCGGGATCACTTTGTATACTGTCCGGTTTACTACTATATGGATACCAACCTTAATAAGGTAATTAAGCGCGACTTCAATGGCATATTATTTGACAACAGGGGAGAAATAGTTCAACAGCAAATACTGAGTCCGTCTGATACAGATTTTCTTATTGTTTACTATGGTTACCCTGTACCACAACGGCCTAAGGGCAAGCTAATTCGTGACGAATCAGCGTATTCTCATTCTACACACCAACACTGGAAGGGATTGGTGATAAACAACTTTAAATTCGAACAATTCAATTATATCGGGCAAAGGAATAAGGCGCACTTTTCCCCAAAAAAATACAAGCACAATAAGTACTATTATACTTCACCTATATTTGATATCGAATACCATCCTCTTGCCGCAAAACTGGTTCCGCCTATTATAATACCTCCAAAATACTAAATAAGTTTCCGGCGATAGCAAACATTGAGCTATCGTAACAAAGTTACATTCCCTTTGTGCGTCTCTTTTTGACCATCTACAAAAGTTGCGTCAATCAGATAAATATAAACGCCTTGCGGCTGCTCACTTCCGTTAAAACGACCGTCCCAACCGCGCCCATAAATATTATCAGTCTCAAAAACTGTCTGTCCCCAACGATTGAAGATACTCATCGAGAATGTGCCCAATCCTTTTGCAGCATCAGGACGCGGCATAAAGTAATCATTAACACCATCGCCATTGGGAGAGAACACATTTGGTACGTCCATAAAGCAGTCGCCCACCAATTGAATGGTGTCGGTAGCGGTACAACCATCAAGCGTTATAGTCACCCAATAGCTCCCGGGGCTTGTTGCCTGAATTGTTCTTGTCTTTTCACCGGTACTCCATACCCACCTAACTCCCGGCACATCGCCGATAGTCCGGTCCCGCAGGGTGATGGCAGCCCCACCAGGGCAAATCGAAGTGTCGCCCCCGAGGTAAACCTGGGGATGGTCGAATGCCCAAACAGTGCGTGTCGCAAAGGTATCGGGGCAGGCACGATAATATGCATCCAGTCTTACCGTCAACATACCGGAATAAACGAACCCTCTCACTATCGGATTTTCATTGAATACTGTTGACGAATCGCTGAAACTCCAACGAACACCTGTGTTACCCGACTCAGAATAAATACCGGAAAAAGCAACAGACCTACCACCGCACAAAACTGAGTCTGTTACTTTAATGCTAATATCACTTATTGAGTCTACTGCGATAACGGCGACCGCCGTATCATAACAGGGGGCATCGTTTGAAACTGCCAAAACGATACTGTACTCACCGGAATACTTGTAAATATGGGTCAGATCTTTCGCAGACAATGTACTGCCGTCGCCAAGGGACCAGACATACTTTAAACCTGTGCCGGACGATGTATTTGTAAAGACAACCGGATCGCCCGCACAAAGAAAACTATCCGGAACAGCGGTAAATCCGGCTTTCAGGATATTAGTTACAGGGATGAAGGTAATCATACTATCTACGCATCGGGTATTGGTTACCTCCAACTTCACTTTATAATTGGCTGAAACAGTATAAAAGTGCACCGGGTTAATAAAAGTTGAGGAATCCCCATCGCCGAATGTCCATCTGTAAGTAAGATCCGCAGCCGGTACCGATCTATTGATAAAATATGCTGTATCTGCATCACAATTCTGCTTTAATGTAAAGTCGAATGCTGCTATCATTGGCGGGTCGACAAGCGTAACCGGACCTAATGTATTAGAAACACAGACTCCGCCGGTGCGGGCAACAAAATCTGAATAAACGCCGTCGCACAATCCGGTGATGGTTATCATACTGTCGGCACCGACTGTAAAACTTACGGGGGGTTGTACCACCCCGTTCCTTTTATAAGTCACCGTATCGGTTTGACCGGGATACAAGCCATATAGCCTGATAACACCATCACACCAACCACATTTGGTTGGGTTAGTACGGTTGATTGCGCGCATGGTGAAGGCAGGGATTGTCAGGTTTGCGGGGCCAAGCGTGTTAGATACACAAACACCACCGGTACGGGCAACAAAGTTTTCATACAATCCGGCACACAAACCTGTAATAACGATCGTGCTATCTGCGGCAGCTGTTTGTACAACGGGAGGAAACGGAGCTCCATCTTTAGTAAAAGAAATAGTGTCCGTCTGTCCCGGATATAAGCCATACAAAGTAATGGTACCGGTACATTCGCCACAATAAGGAGGGTTAGTAAAACTCAACGCCCGCATTGAGAAAGGAGGGACCGTGAGGTTTGCGGGACCAAGTGTATTAGAAACACAAACACCACCCGTACGGGCAATAAAATTATCGTAAAGTCCCGCGCACAACCCGGTAATAGTTACCGTGCTATCGGCACCTACTACCTGAATGTGGGGAGTCTGAGCTACACCATCTTTTGTATAACTTATGGTGTCAGTCTGTCCCGGATACAGGCCATACAAAGTAACTGTACCGGTGCATATGCCACAATAGGGTGGGTTTGTAAAACTGAGTGACCTCATTGTGAATGGCGGAACAGTAAGTGTAGCCGGACCTAAAGTATTAGACACACAAACACCGCCTGTGCGGGCAATAAAGTTATCGTAAACTCCGGCACATAGCCCTGTAATTGTTATGGTGCTATCGGCACCCACTAACTGAATATGCGGTGGCTGTGCAATACCATCTTTTGTAAAACTTACCGTGTCCGTTTGCCCCGGATACAATCCGTACAGCGCTATCGTGCCGGTACATTCACCACAATACGGCGGATTAGTAAAGCTCAATGCTCGCATGGTAAACGGCGGCACTGTGAGTGTTTCAGGTCCCAATGTGTTAGAAACGCAGACACCACCGGTGTGTGCTACAAAATTATCGTAAACCCCGGCGCACAATCCGGTAATAGTTATGGTACTATCTGCACCTACTGCAGCAATAAATGGCGGCTGGGCTATGCCGTCCCTTGTATAAGTTACCGTGTCCAGCAAACCGGGAAACGCTCCATATATGGTAATCGTACCCGTACACACTCCGCAATACGGCGGGTTAGTATGGCTTAGCGCACGTATCGTAAAAGGTGGGACTGTCAAACTTAACGGACCAAAAGGATCCGTTGCACAAACTCCCGCAGTACGTACAATAAAGTTGTCGTAATCTCCCTGACACAACCCGGTAATGGTGATGATACTATCAGCCCCTACAAACTGTACAAACGGAGGTTGCGGCACACCATACCGTGTGAAGCTTACCGTATCTAACTGCCCGGGATGCAAACCATATAGTCGTATTATTCCATTGCAAGTGCCACAATAATCCGGATTAGTAAAATCAATTGCCCGTGCAGTAAATGGAGGCACCGTTAAGCTAACAGGCCCCAACGTATCGGACACACAAACACCTGCTGTACGAGCAACAAAATTGTCATAAACACCAGCACATAAGTCGGTAATTGTAACTGTGCTGTCACTACCTATCAATCGCACAACCGCCGGCTGCACGACACCATCTCGCGTATATGTAATTGTGTCAATCTGTCCGGGATAAAGCCCGTGCAGTGTTATGGTTCCTGTACAAATCCCGCAATACGGAGGATTGGTAAAACTAATAGAACGTACTGTGAACGGTGGCGCGACCAATGTAACCGGCCCCGCGTCGGCCGACACGCAAATGCCCGCTGTACGTGCAATAATATTTGTATAGTTGCCCTCACATAAACCGGATATGACAAGGGTACTGTCAGCACCTATAGTCGCAACAACAGGGGGCTGAACAACTCCATCACGCATATAGGTGACTGTATCTGTCTGAAACGGGTACAAACCATGCAATGTAATGGTGCCGTTGCAAACGCCGCAATAATCCGGATTGGAGAACGACACCCTGTCTACCACAAATGGCGGGACCGATATTCGTACGGGACCTAAAACATTCGACACACAGACGCCTGCTGTTTTAGCAACAAAATTAAAATATAGCCCGGGACACAATCCTCCTATGATTACCATGCTGTCGGGACCAATTAACCGGACAACAGGCGGTTGCATTACCCCATCCTTAATATACGTAATCGTATCTATCTGACCAGGATGCAATCCATACAGCCTGATGACCCCTGTGCAGAAACCACAGTAAGGTGGGTCGGTACCGGTTATCGCCCTCATAGTAAAAGGCGGATTAACGAGGGTAACGGGACCTGCAGGCAAAGATGAACAATACCGCCCATAAGTAACGACAAAATTGCTGTACACTCCCGCAGAAAGCCCGGTAAGTGTGACAGAACCGTCTGAACCAACCATCCGAACCAGGGGAGTCTGAGCAACGCTGTTTCTCGTGTACTTAATAGTATCTATAGTTCCGGGCAACAAGCCTGAAAGGCGTATACTACCATCACTGAAACCGCAATAGGAAGGGTGCGTAAATGATAAAACCGGTGTAGCAAAAACCGGCGGGATGACAGTAACAGTAGCAGATGCTTCACAACCTACACCAGTTGGTGAAACAATCAGATTGTACGTCCCGGCAGTAAGACTATCGGTAAGTGCAGTAGATACAGGCCAGCGCACTGAAATTGTATCAAATGGTGCCGTAGCATTTCGGAGGATAACTTTCCATGGTCCACCATCGCCACCGGGAACTGTAGTTACCGCTGCCTTTTGAGAACATGTCATTGTTGAAACTACCGATGCACTCACAGTAGCTTGTGGCATGATTGTAATGGTATAGGCAATAGTTTGCTTTCCGGATAAAGGGCAGTTATTATCTGTGTAGGTAACGTAGAAGGTATAAGTTCCGGGAGCCACGCCTGTGGAGGTCCATGACAGCACGCAATGCGGTGTAGGCGTACCATTTGCCATAGTTGTAAAGGTGAGCCCGGGAGGCAAGCCTGACGTCGTAACCGTTATATTGTTTGTTGTAACTGCCTGATATGGAAATATGTGCAACGTGAACGGACCAGAGTTTCTACAAATCTGAAAATTCTTTTCGTCAACTATAGTTCCGGCAGATGCGCTTGAAAAGTCGCCATTCGGTGGCGTGTTAGAACAAGCCTGCACCAAAAACGTCATCTCTCTCTGGCAGGAACCGACGAACACACCTGATTTAAATTCTCTGATATTGTACACAACCAACGAACGCTGCAGCGCACTTGGCGTAAAAGATATCTGACCAGTACTTTGATTGAAGCTCATACTAGTCACTGCAAGCGGCGCGCTGCCTGTATAAGGGGCTATATAGGTAACACTACCCCCGAGCGTATGCTCGGTAGTACCATTGGCGCCATCTACCAAATAAAAACGAAGACTATCGCTATCGGGGTCTACCGCGCCCGGGTTGTAGTTATTGGTAACAGGCAGACAAAAAAATGGGGTCGGAATATTTGTTAAGTCCGGATTTGAATTTGCTCCCACAGTGTTGTTCAGCGTATCTACAAGCTGTATGTAGGTAACCGGAGCCGAAGATATATTCGTAATAGGCAATGCCCGGCCAGCGATAGTAATTCCGACGGCGGAAGCTCCCAGTGACCCTGTAAATAAGAATCGCCAAACCGGTGAAATACCCGGCAACGTATAATTAGCACTATAAACAAATTTCTTTATTCCGGGCGTAGGAAAGGACAGGCTGGTACATTGCGTCAAACTAAGATAAGCGGGACAAACAGGAGTAATCTCCACACCTCCTGACGGCGGTTCTATCCTAAGATTAATAGAGTCAAGCAATGTTCCTCCATTAAATATGTAGACCTCCGGAACACTTGTGGGTAAAGCACCAAACGCAGAACCCGCGGTTGCCGCGCCACAATCGGCATATACACTCAATGTAATTTTATAAGTATTACCGGTAACATGTGTGTAGTTCAAATCCATACCAACCAGGTGATTGGCACGGACAGCATTACTTGCAAATAGCAATAATGCCACATAAAGTATTCTACGGTAAAAGATAGGGGCAAACAACTTCATAAAAAATCAAAGTATCACTGTCAGACAAAACCCACAAATTATTTCCATCACGTATAATAAAATTAACAAATTCCCATCATTCGGAAAAATATATCACGTTGAAGTGCAAAAAAAAGCCGTTCCCTTTCGGGAACGGCTCATTAAAAATCTCAGTATTAGCGCAACAATGTAACATTGCCTTTATGTTGCTCTGTCATTCCGTCTTTAAATACTGCTTCTATCAGATAAATGTAAACACCAGACGGCTGTGGTTCCTTATTCATCGCACCGTCCCAACCTTGTCCATCAGTTGAAGATGTTTCATAAATCACCTGACCCCAACGGTTAAATATGCTCATCTTAAACCCAACAACACTTCTTGTAAGCAAAGTACGAGGGAAGAAGTAGTCATTAACCCCGTCTCCGTTTGGAGTAAACACGTTCGGTACATCTACGTAACAGTCCTTAGCAACCAATACGGTATCTGTTGCGCTACAACCGTCTATTGTTACAGTAACCGCATAAGTACCGGGCTTTGTAACCAAGAGCTCAGAACCTTTGTCTTCTGTATTCCATTTCCACTTAGCTCTTGAAACAAAAGCGTTACGCTCATCTTTAAGAAGTATTGGAGCACTACCGGGACACATTGCTGTATCAGGTCCTAAATAGAGACTTGGCACATCAATTACAGCAACATCAATAGACTCTTCTTTTTCAGGACAAGCTCTGAACTGTGCTTTAAAATTAACAGTAAATGGTCCTGTACCGTCAAATGAGTGTATTACCGGGTTAACGTTATTCATGGCAAAGCCGTCTGTCATAGTCCACTCGTTTCCAACTTGTCCGCTTGTAGTATAAACTGCCGTCAGCGTAACAGATTGGCTACGACAAATAGCAGTTACATCTCCTGTGATATTTAATGACAACTCACTGTTAGAGTCAACTACAATGGTTCTTGACATGGTATCGAAGCAATGAACACCTTTCGTAACATTGTGAGAAACCAACATTGTATTATACGTTCCCATGTTTGTGTACTGATGTACAGCATCAAGGGTTGTCGCTGAGTTTCCGTCAGAGAAATACCATGTATAATCGGCACCTGTACCAGTTGAGGCGTTTGTAAAGTTTACCGGATCTGTCTGGCAAATAAACTGTGTAGGATCCTGTGTAAAATCTGTGTTCAGATAATGGTCAACATTAAATGTAGTTATGAAACTATCCAGACATTTTGTATTAGTTGCAAACAACTTGATAACGTAAGAAGACCCAACCGTATTAGTATATACATGTTGCGGATTAATTCCCGTAGAGGTTCCACCATCACCAAACTCCCAGGCATATGTTAGATCAGAAGCCGGCGTAGAACGGTTTGTAATCATAAGGGTATCTCCGTGACAACCATAGTTAATAAATGTATCAAACTGTGCGTCAATAGGAGGTGCAACTAAATTCAGTACATCCAACAAGTTTGCCTGACACACACCGGCCGTTTTTACGTTAAAGGTTGTATATACACCGGCACACAGTCCGGGAATAGTAATACTGCTGTCGCCGCTAATATAGAACGAAGTCGGAGATACAGCACTTGCGTCCTTGGTATAAGTTACGGTATCCAACTGATCCGGATGCAATCCGTATAGTTTAATGGAACCATCACAATACCCACACTTCGTGGGGTCTTCATATGTCACAGCACGTAGAGTAAATGGAGGGTCAATCAATCTATATGGTCCAATCGGGTCAGACGTACAATATCCATAATGGACTACTATATTGGAATAAACACCGCCTCTTAAGTTTGGTATCGTCATTGTACCAGCCACAGATACAACACCAATTATCGGAGTTTGAGCAACGCCATCCCTATCATAAGTGATTGTATCAACACCACCAATGTTTAAATTTGACAGTGTTATAGACCCGTTGTCTTTTCCGCAGAAAGTCGGATAAGAGGTATCTGCCGTAGGCAACAACTTAGGAGGTGTTTCTACGAATGCAGAATCAATCAGCCCGCATTCTGTTGAAACAGAAGTGAATATATAGAAATAGTATTTACCGGGACCATATTCCTGTAAAGATGGTGTTGACGTAACTATTGTCGCAATAGTATCGGTTGGCGCTGTCAGCGCGGAATCAACCACTTTAATCGTCCAGGGCTCACCGGTCCCCCCGGGTATAATATTAATTCGTTCCTTGTTAATACAGTCGATGGCACTTGCCACGGTGTGTGTAATGGTAGGTACCGGATAAATGTTGAGTGTATAGGCAACGGTATTGTTACCATAAACCGGACAGGCATCATCTTTCAAATTAAGGAAGAAAGTATAAACACCGGGAGTCATTGTAGAAGCGTCTCCGGAGAATGTACACACGGGCGCATTGGTACCATTACCTACCACATTAAATGTGATTCCGGCCGGCAAACCGGTAGCAGTACAAATTATGTGATAGGACGTATCATCTGGACGTGGGTACATTGTAATGGCAAACGCACCTTCATCACCACACACATGGAAGTCCTTAGGACCATCAGCAACAGCAACACCACTCGCAAAACCAGTATCTGCCGAAGGCGCCTGAGTGAGACAAGTACGAACAAGAAATGTCATTTCCCGCTGCATCGTACCTACCAAAGTACCACCACGATACTCGCTGACCGTATATACTACAATACTTCTTTGCAAAAAGTTTGGATCAAAACATACTTGTCCACTAACGGGATTAAAATTAAAGCTACCTGCCACGCAACGAAGTGGTGTTGTTGCCGACACCGGCGTGCCAGGCCAAGCAGTTCCTGTATATGTTGCCGGACTTCCGATACCACAAGCACCAGCACCGGTATAAGTAGCCGGAACCAAATTAAAACGTAAGCTATCTCCCTCTGCATCTATCGCTCCGGGAGTGTAGCAAATCGGGGAGTTCAGACAGAAAAACGGCGTTGGTACAACCGTAAGGTTTGGTGAACTATTGTCGTATATTGTATTGTTGAGCGTTGCTGTCAACTGCATAGATCCCACCCCGGCTAAATTGGTTATTGCCGCAGCACGACCAGCTGAAGACGGACCATAGTTTGCGTTAAAAATGAAACGCCAGTCAGAAGAAGTATGCGGCAAAGTGTAGTTTCCCTGATAAACAAACTTCTTAATTCCCGGAATCGGGTTAGTTGGGTCCAAGCACTGGGACAATATAAGTGAGTCCTCACATATTGGTGTAATTTCCACACCATGTGCAGTGGAAGCAACAGTATCGAAAGGAATACTTATCGGCATTCCCGGCAACAGGGTTGTCCCGTCGTAAATACATATCCGTGGCGCAGCAGTTGGAGCATCTAATGTAGCGAACGCTCCGGCGCTTGCCGGGCCGCAATCACCGTAGAGTACCACCGTGATACGGTAGGTAAGCCCTGTGATGTGCGTGTAGTAAATATCCCCTCCTACTATATGTGATGCGAAGGAAGAACCGGCACCAAACAACAAAGCTACGGCTAGTACAATGCTGCGAAAATATAATGGTAGTGCTCTTTTCATAAATTTAAAAATTACAATAAGGTTGTTAAAACTGAATTAGTGTTCCGTACTAATAGACAGCTTCAAAGATAAATTGGTTTGCTTTTGGTAAAAATAATCTCTTTTAATAGAATAAAAAATTATTCTACAATAATATCTTCTGATTTCATAGAACAAAATTATGCAATGCATATGTTATTAAACATTCAGAAGATAAATAATAACCTACGTGATTAAAGGTGATTTCTATCTGTAATAAATAGAAAACAATGCAGTATATCGACGCATTCAAAGAACACATTAAAATAAATAAAAATAAAATAACTTTTGATTGAAAATATACTTACATTAAAGTTAACAGGTTAATTTCGGTATTTGTGGTGAATTTGGTAATTTCGCGGTATCATAAATTACACATAATAATAATTCAACATGGCATTTGATCTTGATTTAATCCGTAAAGTATACGGACAGCTACCGGGCAAAGTATCAGCAGCGCGAACGTTATTGGGACGCTCACTCACACTTGCAGAAAAAGTTCTATACTCACATTCTTACGACACTCCCTCGAATGCATATGTTCGTGGTAAGGACTACGTAAATTTCACACCAGACCGCGTTGCAATGCAGGACGCAACAGCACAAATGGCTCTTTTACAGTTCAGTACATGCGGTCGTGATCAGGTAGCAGTACCGAGTACTGTGCACTGCGACCACCTTATTCAGGCCAAAACCGGTGCCACCCAGGATCTTGCCACAGCCGTTGACGTAAACAAAGAAGTGTATGACTTTCTTTCGTCGATATCTAATAAATATGGCATTGGTTTCTGGCGTGCAGGTGCAGGAATCATCCATCAGGTAGTATTAGAAAATTATGCATTCCCCGGCGGAATGATGATTGGTACAGATAGCCATACACCGAACGCGGGTGGTTTAGGCATGATTGCAATCGGTGTTGGTGGAGCGGATGCCGTAGATGTGATGGCGGGATTGCCATGGGAGTTGAAAATGCCTAAACTAATAGGTGTAAAACTTACCGGTAAAATGAGTGGCTGGACATCTGCTAAAGATATAATTCTGAAAGTAGCAGGCATACTTACTGTAAAAGGCGGTACGGGTGCTATCGTAGAATATTTTGGAGAAGGTGCTGAATCATTGAGCTGCACCGGAAAGGCTACTATTTGTAACATGGGTGCCGAGATAGGAGCTACTTGCTCCATGTTTGCGTATGATGAAAAAATGGCTGAATACCTCCGTGGAACAAGCCGCGCCGACGTTGCAGACCTTGCAAACGGAGTAGCTGCAGACCTTCGTCCTGACCAGGATGTCTATGACAATCCAGCCAACTACTATGACCAACTAATAGAAATAAACCTTGATGAACTGGAACCATATGTAAACGGTCCGTTTACTCCCGATCTGGCCACTCCTATCAGCGAAATGGCTAATGCTGTGAAAGAAAACGGATGGCCAAACGAAGTTGAAGTTGCACTTATCGGTTCGTGCACGAACTCTTCTTACGAAGACATCTCACGTTCTGCATTCATTGCAAAGAATGCAATGGGAAAAGGTTTGAAAGCAAAGAGCGAATTTACCATAACTCCCGGTTCTGAGATGGTACGATACACCATAGAGCGTGACGGATTCCTAAAAACATTTGACGAGATGGGCGGTGTAGTGCTGGCAAATGCCTGTGGACCGTGTATCGGACAATGGGCGCGCCACGTAAGCGACCCGAACAAAAAGAATACAATTGTTACTTCATTCAACCGCAACTTTGCAAAGCGTAACGACGGACTGTCTTCTACTCACGCATTTGTAGCTTCTCCGGAAATTGTAACGGCTTATGCCCTTGCAGGAAGTTTGTCTTTCAACCCATTGAAGGATACACTGAAAAATGATAAAGGTGAAGATGTGATGCTGGACGAACCTCAAGGCTTCGAAATGCCACCTTTGGGTTTTGACGTAAAAGACCCGGGATATGACGCGCCAGCTAAAGACGGTTCTAACGTAGAAGTTGTTGTTAGCCCTACCAGCGAGCGTCTGCAGTTATTATCGCCTTTCCCGGCTTGGGACGGCCATGATTACAAAGGACTGAAACTACTTATCAAAGCTTTTGGTAAATGTACCACCGACCATATATCAATGGCCGGGCCCTGGCTTAAGTTCCGTGGACACTTAGATAACATCTCGAACAATATGCTGATAGGTGCTATCAATGCCTACAACAATGAAACTAATAAAGTTAAAAATCAGTTGACCGGAGCATTTGATGCCGTACCTGCTGTTGCCCGGGCATACAAAGCTGCAAACATAGGTAGCATAGTGGTAGGAGACGAAAACTACGGAGAAGGCAGCAGCCGTGAGCACGCAGCAATGGAACCTCGCCACTTAGGTGTAAACGTGATATTGGTGAAGAGTTTTGCCCGTATCCACGAGACCAACCTGAAAAAACAAGGTATGCTGGCAATCACATTTGACAACAAAGCCGACTATGACAAAATACAACAGGACGACACTATTGATGTGGTAGGTCTGACTACTTTTGCACCGGGCGTTCAGTTGACCGTAGTCCTTAACCATGCCGATGGCACTAAGGATGAGTTTAAAGTGAACCATACTTATAACGAACAGCAGATTGAATGGTTCCGTAAAGGCGGCGCGCTGAACGTTATCAGAGCGGAGTTCGCTTCAAGGAAATAGGTTGCTAAAAGCACAAAACACAACCAAAACGGCCTGTCTTCGGACAGGCTGTTTTGTTATTCGGCAAATAAAAAACTATCAATATCCGAATGTGCGCACTCGCAATGATTTTTTTTATTGTCGTAGTATTTCTCTAATTTCATCACTTACTTAAAGGACGATTAAACATGAGGAAGATATTTACATGTTTTGTAGCATCGGTATTGGCTACCGGAGCGATGAATACTTATGCACAAAGGCTTATAACAACGCGGCAACCTTTCACCAGGGTTATAAACACGACGCAAACGCCGACATCAAATAGTCAAACAAAAGCAGACAAGTCGCTTTGGACGTATGTAGCTCCGGAAGATGAGGAATCTAAAAACCTTGTACGTAACCCACCAACCCAATATTCTGTTTATCGTTTAAATATTGCGGCACTAAAAACGCACCTCTGGGATGTCTCAACCAACCCTGCGAATGCGGTTGTGGTGGCATTACCAATGGCCGACGGGAGTTTCCGTGACTTTAAGGTTTGGCAAGCACCTATGATGCCGCCAACACTTGCCAGCAAATTCCCTGACATAAAAACCTATTCGGCAGAGGCTGTCAATGACGCACGGGTTACGGCCAAGTTGGACTTCACTCTGTACGGGTTTCACTCTGTAGTATTTGATGGCAACAAGCTGTGTTTTATTGACCCACATGATATTTATACTGATGCTGTATATATTATACATGACAGAGCATATGATAACAGTGCCTTTCATAACAGAATGAAGTGTGAAGTAAGCGACCATAATACTCTGGCGCCAACAAACGGAGCGTCAGAGATGTTCCCAAATAACCTTCCGGGCATAGATTTGGGTCATTTACGCCTTCCGTCAACAGAGAGTAATTCCACACCGGCTTCAGCGGGAGGATTCCTGCCTTCTGACAACTATGACGCTACTCCTGCAGCAATTACTTCGAACGGAACAATACTTCGCACCTACCGTATCGCGCTATCTGCAAACAACCAATATTGTACAGCTGTTACAGCACCTGCGGCACCTACTATTCCAACCGCATTCAGCGCAATGACTACGTCAATGAATCGAGTAAATGGGGTATATAATCGAGAATTATCAGTACAATTAAACTTTTGTATTAATGAAGATCAGTTGATTTGGCCAACCGCAACCGGCAGTGTAAATGGCCCGGACCCGTTTGATGCCATCAACACAAGTGGCCCGGCATGTATCGACCAAAACCAAATCACCTGCGATGCCCGGATAGGAACTGCTAACTATGATGTAGGTCATGTATTCACAACCGGCGGTGGCGGATTGGCTTCCGTAGCCGGAATTTGCAATAGCGGTAGAAAAGCAAAAGGAGTGACCGGTTCCGGCGCGCCATATGGAGACAATTTTGACATCGATTATGTGTGTCATGAATTGGGCCATCAATTTGGGTCAAGTCATACCTTTAATAACAATGGTGATGGCGCATGCAGTGGCAATGCATCCTCTACACACGCATATGAACCTGGAAGTGGAGCTACGATTATGGACTATGCGGGCATATGCTCTCCTGATAATTTACAACCCCATAGTGACCCGTACTTTAGTTTCAATAGTTTGGAGCAAATTCAGGCGCACATTTCGGGTAGCGGCGGCGGATGTGCCGTGACAGCATCTACAGGACATGCGGTGGCAACTGTCAGTGGTTTTACAGCTTCTTACAATATCCCTTATAAAACACCCTTTGAGCTAACCAGTCCAACGGCAGTAACTGGTGGAATGGACACCGCAGTTACTTATGGCTGGTGTCAACAAAACCTTGGAGACTTTGGCCTGAGACTTGCGGCAACACATGTACATGGTCCCATTTTCCGCAGCTACCAACCTGTTTACGGGGAAACCCGAGTATTCCCGTCCCTTCCTACAATATTGGCCGGTGGTCTTACTAACTCGGGTGAGAAAGCACCTGACACTACCCGCTACCTAACTTTCAAACCCGTGATACGCAACATCTTTGCAGGGAATGGGTGTTTTACAATACCTGACGACACGATACATATAAACGCTTATTCTACCGGCTCCGGGAATGGCTATGAAGGATTTGTTGTTACGAGCCAGAGCAGTGCGACAACCTACTTCGGCGGTTCTACACAAACTGTTACATGGAACGTAGTGGGAACAAATGCTGCTCCGGTAAGTGCTACCAATGTTGACATCTTCATGTCTGTTGACGGAGGACTTACATGGCCATTTACAGTGGGAACCTTCCCTAATACCGGTTCAGCTAGTGTGACAATACCCGACCCGGGAACAACATCGACAACATGTAGAATTAAGGTAAAAGGTAGCGGCAACGTTTTCTTTAATATCAACGGAGCTAACTTCACTGTAAACCCCGGCGTAACTACCGCACCTATTACGGGTACACTTACCGTCTGCACAGGAGCTACAACCGCACTTAGTGATGCAACAACGGGAGGCACATGGAGTAGCAGTACACCTGCCGTAGGAACGATTAGCGCATCCGGAGTCGTAACAGGCATCACTACAGGAACAACGACTATCAGTTACACAGCTCCATCCGGCACTGCTACTGCTGTGGTGACGGTAAATACCACACCAACACCTGCAGCAATAACAGGTAGCTCCGCAGTATGTGTCGGGTTTACAAGCACCTTAAGTGATGCAACTCCCGGCGGCACATGGAGCAGTAGTAGCGCCTCTGTAGCGACCGTGAGTACATCGGGTGTTGTTTCCGGAGTATCAGCAGGTACCGCGAATATCACATACACTGTAACGAACGCGTGCGGTAGTGGCATTGCAACTAAAGCAATGACAGTAAGTGCAGCAACAGCCGTTGCCGGAATTACAGGGACTCTTACGGTTTGCAATGGAGCAACTACTACGCTATCAAACGCAACCCCTTCGGGTACCTGGAGCAGCAGCAATACAGCTGTAGCCACTGTCAGTGCGTCTGGTGTTGTATCAGGTGTTTCAGCAGGCACCACTACAATCAGCTATAACGTCACAAACCCATCGGGCTGTATATCCTCGGCATCATCTGTTGTAACGGTCAACGCAACTCCAACAGCAACAACAACCCCAACGGGTCCAGTAGTTATTTGCACCTCTGCAAGTATCACCATAAATGCTTCTCCGACTACCGCGGGACTTACCTACCAGTGGCAGGATGGAGGCACAGACATTCCAGGTGCTACGAGCAGCTCCTACACAACGAGCGTGGCGGGCAGCTATCGCGTCGTTATTACTAATACTTCGGGCTGCTCGGGAACGTCACCACTGGTGGCAGTTACCGTGAGTGGCTCTGCTGTTGTGGTTCCCGACGTTACTGTTTCTGCATCACCGGGTACAACAGTTTGCTCGACTATCGGCACTGTGAGCTACACAGCTATACCAGTAAACGGAGGACCGTCTCCTTCGTACGAATGGTTTGTAAACGGCACACCTGTCGGAGGACCGGGAGTAACATTCTCTTATACACCCGCAAATGGTGACATAGTAAAATGTAACCTGACCAGCAGCCTTGCATGCGCTGTTCCGGCAACCGTTAGCGATAGTGTAACTATGACTGTTAATCCGGCAGTTACGCCCGATGTACTGATCACACCGTCGCCAAATGACACCGTTTGTATCGGGCAATCTGTGACTTACATTGCTACACCAATTAATGGTGGTTCATCTCCAACGTACCAATGGACTGAAAACGGGATAAACGTAGCGACGGGTTTGTCGTACACAACTATTCCGACAAACGGAGATATCATCTTCTGTGCTATGACCGGTGCAGCTGCATGTGCAACGGCAACAGGTGCTACCAGCGCTCCTCTCGTAATGACGGTACAATCTCCTGTGGCGAACACGGTATCCATTAGCGCTAGTTCGCCATCTATCTCTGCCGGCGAAAGTGTAACATTTGTAGCTGTGGCACTCAATGCCGGTTCGTCGGCTACCTACGAATGGTTTATAGATGGTTCGCCTGTGCCGGGTGCTACGAATGTGACCTATACGACAAGTGACATAACAAATGGTCAGGTCGTGCATTGCAAAGTAACGAGCAGCCTACCTTGCGTAACTCCGCGTATCGCACTCAGTCCGGGCTTCACTATGATGGTAACAACCGGTCTATGGGAAGTAACTAAAAACGGAAACTCGTTTACGGTTAACCCAAACCCGAATAGCGGTTCATTTTCAATTAGCGGCAAACTGGCTTCAGTACTGCAATCGGACGTGCATGTCTCTGTGATTAATGTTATCGGACAAACAGTGTATGATGGAAGCGCAATCGTGAAAAACGGTTTGCTCAGAGAGCAAATTTCACTTCCCCCCGGCACACCAACCGGAACTTACCTGCTAACGGTTACGTCAGATGGCGAACAGGCAATTTTCCGAATGGTAGTAGAGAATTAGCACGGTTGAATACAATTATAAAACGGGCTGTCTTATTAAATCCAGACAGCCCGTTTTATTAGAAGAAATATCCGTATTGTCCTTTTGTTAAATACATACCCGACTGTTGTAGTTTTAAAAAAAAAATGTAAATTTGATTATTATTAATTTTTTATTTTTTTACAATGCAAGAAGGTACAGTAAAATTCTTCAATGAAACTAAGGGATTTGGTTTCATTACGCCGGCGAACGGCGGACAGGACATCTTCGTTCACGTATCAGGTCTTAAGGATCAGATTCGTGAGAATGACAGAGTGTCTTTCGAAGTGCAAGATGGTAAGAAAGGCTTAAATGCAGTTGACGTTAGAGTTATCTAATTAGCTACATTGCTTCGCATATCATTCCAAGACGTGTACTTCACGTCTTTTTTTTTGCCCTTAATTTTGCATTGAATTTTATTCTCCTGATTTAATAGCTTCCCAGGTAGCGTATAATGCTTCTTGCGAAGGTCTATCAGCGGGTAGTTCTGTCAAGGGTTCACACGCTTCCATATAGGCACGACAATCGGCGGGCAATGCCTGGTACAACTGAGTACCCTTGGTTTTCCATGCCAGCATTTCGTCGCTTACTTGTTTTATTATTTTACCCGGATTGCCGACTACCAGAGAGCGACGAGGTATCTTAGTTTTAGCCGCTACAAATGTCATTGCCCCCACAATACTTTCATCACCTATTTCTGCTTCATCCATCAACACCGAGTTCATTCCCACCAGCACATTGCGCCCCACATTAGCACCATGCACAATAGCACCATGACCTATATGCGCACCCTGCCTGAGTGTAAGCGTAACACCGGGGAACATGTGTATGGTACAGTTCTCCTGAACGTTGCACCCATCCTCGATAACAATACCGCCCCAGTCGCCACGTATAGCAGCACCTGGTCCGACATACACATCCTTGCCAATAATAACGTTACCTGTGACGGCTGCAAGCGGGTGAACAAACGCCGAGGGATGTACTACCGGAATAAAACCCTTAAATGAATAAAACATAATCAAATTAGTAGTCAGCTGAAGCTGTGTTTAGAAAATCAGTCTGTGCTTGCGTAAAAGTACATGAATACACACAATACCAGTGTAATGACAAGGATAATATAGGGAAACAATAACTCTCGCCTACGTTCTTTAGCCCGACGCGCTCTATATGTGTCAATGGTTAATTGCGTTGCTGCATCTTCAGCAGCAACAATGTACAAACGACTTAGGATGTCACCAAGGAACTCTACTTCAAGCCTCGATGTCGCCTTAATAATTTCTGTGACTATCTCGTCATTTACGCTTTTCGTGCCTTCTTTGTGCAAGACACCGAGGTGTGCATCTGATAATATCAACAATATGTAGGCCTGCAACGCTTGTTGGCTCATACGATAAGTATCCATTTCTCTGAGGCTGGCATTCAGCGAAACACATACCTGCTTTAACCATGAAGGGGTTACTGCTTCGGCATGTTTGTTTTTGTTGCCCATACCACTTAGCCAACGTTCGTCGTCGTAAGCAGCCCGCTTTCGTGCGTCAGAGAGAATTCCGTAAGCTTCACTCACTTCCTTGAACTGTGCCTCAGAAAATGCGTCTCCGGCGTTCTTATCAGGATGATACTTGATGGCAAGTAGCCGATATGCCTTCTTTATCACAGACAATTCCGCCGAAGGTGCAACACCCAATATTTTATAATAGTCTTTGAGCTGCATGTACCCGGCAAAAGTATAACGTATCTATGTAGCATCCTTATACTTCCACAAGTAAAAGCTTGCGTAAGTCCGATAAGGCGCCCACTTGGTCGCAATTTGTTCCATCCTGATGCGAGAAGCTTTTTTGTCAGACAAGTCTATCTTGTAAATCAATGCCATTGCCTGTTGTATACCGAGATCGTCAACAGGGAATACATCTTCGTGCCCCAAGGTAAACATCAGCAACATCTGCACCGTCCACTTACCTACACCCTTGATGGGTAACAGTAAGTCCATCACCTCCTCATTACTCATTTTGTATAGTTGACCGTCCTTTATTTTATGCTGTATAAAATAGTTAGCAACATTGTGGACGTAATCAGTCTTGGCATTCGACAGACCTATTGCCCGAAGCGTATCGAACGGAGTATCGGCTATCTGTTGCGGTGTTGGCTCCTTACCATCATATAGTTTCAGAAACCGCTTAAATATTATATCTGCAACTTTTACTGACAACTGCTGACTCATAATAGATGCGCACAGCCGCAGACATACATTCTTTCGCTTCTTAAGAACATAAGGTGTTACGGATTGCAAAACAAGTGCCAGCTTCTTGTCTTTGGATAAGTGACCTATGTAAGTAGTATCGGTTTTCGGTGGCATGGTACAAATTGTTGGGATGGTAAAACTACAATTCTAACGCAAGTGTCGCACACCATGGAGATGTTCGACACTTTGTAGTTAGCATAAAAGCTTATCTCCCATAATAGCTATTTACAATGTAACTTATATCTAAGTCTGTCAGTACACCATATTCCAACTTCGGTTGATCTTTTCCGTTGGTGAATAGCGTAGCAACAATATGCTGCGTTGTGTCGAACTTAATGGCTTCCTCGTTCTCATCGCCGAGATGCACTATAATGTCCTTCTTATGAGTTCGTAGAAACTTAATACCTAATGTATCTAATGATTGCTCGGCCTCACTTGTATAGAAGTTGAAGTCGCTTATTACCTCATCAATACCTTCTTCGGATTGGCGAGCATCATACTCTGCCTGCGATATAGAAATGAATACTATAGTCTTTCCGGAAACATGCAGGACATCACTAACCTTAGCATCTTTAACACCGCTATTACAGGAACCTAAAACTACCAACGACAAAAGGACTTCGGCTAATTTCATGTTTTGCTCTTTAGAATAACATCAAGTTCCGTCTGGCTAAGATAGCGAACAATACCGCTACGGCGATGATGATTGAAGATGTTTGCCCGTCATACTTTTTGCTGGGTTAGTTGAATTGCGCAACCATTTTCTTTTCTCAGAATATTGTTGATAATCAGCCACTTATGCTGCCATTACCTTTCAAAATTGCGCATTTTTTGCCCACTTGTTGCTATTGTGTGTGGCGCCATATTTTGGGAAATACTGATTTTTTATCGGCATACTGACAGGGTTTGGGATACGGTGAATATGCATCAAAAATCAAGCCAAGAAAAGCACGACGGACAAATTAGATATCCACAAAATGAGTTCTGTTAACGTGATAACTATCAGACATACGAGTATTAGAAATTTTGTGGTCTTATCCATCGGCAGAGCGAATAGACAAAGCCGTTGTTATCAATTATTAAATATCTATACCATAGTATTTAGCCGAGCGTTTTTCGGACTAATTCGCGATAATTTGATTGAATATGCTCAATAACCGCTGACTTATCGGCATGAAATCCTTTATCAGACATGGAATACATCTCTGAATTTAGTGCCCGAACATTTTTGTCGCTCCAAAGCACAATTTCCGTAATTAAGGGTACTAGTTCTATCCCTTTTTCGGTAAGTAGGTAAATGTTTTCTTTCTGGTTTTCAGGTAGCTTCCTCTTTGTAATCAATGCTATACATTCTAACCATTTCAGTCTTGAAGACAATATACCCGGCGCAATTTTTTCGGGAGATGTCGAAAATTCTTTAAAAGTTTTCTTACCTCCCAAAATCATATCTCTAATAATCAGCAGCGACCATTTATCGCCAATTAAATCTAATGTAGATGCTATCGGGCAACCAGAACGAAATATATTTTTCACTTTTTACTACTGTTTTAATAGTTATCCAAGAGAATTATCTACTTTTGCTATCATTTTAATAGTAAAAATAACAATTTTAAATGAAACAGTCGCATCAAACCGTGTTGATTACAGGTGGAAGTTCAGGAATAGGCCTTTCTCTTGCCAAGAAATTTATGGAGCATCATAATACAGTTATCATAACCGGCAGGAACTTAGCCAAACTAGAAAAAGTAAAAGCGCAATACCCGAAAATCCACATTTACCAAAGTGATGTAACAAAAGATACCGATGTGCAGTTGCTGGCAAACAATATTATTCAGGATTTTAAGGGTCTTGATGTATTGATTAATAATGCAGGCATAATGAATTTGGTGGACGCAGGAAATGAAACTAACGACCTGCAAAAGCAATTCAACGAGATAGAAATTAACTACAATTCGCCTATCAGAATGTTGCACTATTTCCTTCCGATGCTCAAAAAGAGCAAAAATGCGGTACTCATTAATGTTTCTTCGGGTTTGGCTTATGTTACATTTTCTCAAGCACCTGTGTATTCAGGAACAAAATCAGCCTTGCATTTTTGGACGCAGGCAATAAGACCACAACTCAAGCAGCACAACATCAAGGTAGTTGAACTGTTGCCACCAGTTGTAGATACCAAACTAGCTGAAGATGCAGATCTCAAAGACGACAACTTAAAACCCATGCCACCTGAAAAGCTGGCAGACATATTTTGGAAAGAATATGGAAGGGGTAAGGAAGAAATAACACCAGGAATTTCTAACATCTTAAGAATAATGAGCCGATTGGCTCCCGGATTCATTTTCAAACAACTGAACAGACAACCTATTCCAACTAATCGTTCATAATCGCAAAAGAAAACAACATGAATAACTTCGTAATAATCAATTTACAGGCCGTTATTGGGTCCATCAGTATCATAATGGCTTTCAAATGGTGGATACAGCCCCGTATAGAAAAGCTATCGATAAACGACGCACTATTGCCATTTGTATTTTTAAATACATTCCGGTACCTGGGATTATCCTTTATGGCAAAGGAACAGTTCTATTCCGGCTTTCCAAATGATTTCCTAACGACAGTTGGCACATTAGATGTAACAACAGCAATTCTTGCCGTAATAACATCATTAGCCTTAAAAAATAGATGGACTTTCGCTGTTCCCCTTGTATGGATCTTCAATATTGTCGGATTTGGAGATTTGATTACTGCTTTCCCGAAATTCTTTTCCCTCAAACTTTACGATCACGACTTAGGATTTATATGGTTGATGTTTGTCACCTACGGCTTAACGACCTTCCTAAGCCACATTTACATCTTCAGCAAGCTTATAAAAAACATCAGAAGGAAATAATTTCAGCGTTGTACAATTGACATAAAAAACGAACTAAACATGAGAAAAGCAATTTCAATAATTACGATTCTCGCTATCGGCGCTTTTGTCGGCAATATGATAAACATTGGGTTGAACTACGCAATACATTGGCAGTCGCTAGACCCAATCGATTTTATGAAAAGCTTTAAACTTGACTTTCCACGATTGCTTGCCCCCACCGCACTAACACTAATGCCAGCTTGGTTAGGCAGCCTTTGGGTTTTTCTCAAATCTCCCAAAAAATCGGAAAGCAGGAAATATCGTTTGTATGCTTTTGTTGGCTTAACGCTCGTCATAGCCCAGACTTCAATCTACCACCTACCCATAAATTTAGATTTTATGGCTTTGAAGTACGATGCAGCTACTGCTACCAGCCAACTAAATGGCTGGATCGTTTCGCATTGGATAAGAGTTATTGTGACTATTGTTTCAGGAGTATATGCCGTAATGGGTTTTGAGAAATCAACAAGCTAAGAACATTTTGTTCAGTATTTGCCGCATCTTGCTGATGGTATAAAACGATTATCGTGACACTTATTTGATTTGCTGTGCATATTGCATTAAGCCTGCGCTCTCCGAAACACTCGAAGATTTTGGAACGAGGGGGGGGGATTTAGTGTTACCACATTCTCTACGCTCTATCGATTATTAAAAATTCAGCCGTTTCACCACAAGATTATGGCACTACTCTCAATTGGGAAGATTCCTTTTGTCCAGGAAAAAGTGCCAAGGAAAATAGCAAACAGAACAAAAAAAATAAATAACACCCAAAAGCTACCGCCCATAATAATTCGCCATCTTTCTGTGTGACGCATCATATACTCGACGCTTATTTCTTTTCTCTGCAATACCCTAATATAATAGAGTGTAACCAGAAGTAACAACGCGGGTATGCCATAGATATGGAACGATGCCGCCAACATCAAAGGCAGCATTAGAACACACCCCATATATGCAGATTTCAAAGCTCGTTGCGGATTAATGAATAACCAGGGCAGAACAATTATGTTTAAGTGAGCACAACCCAAGGTAGCGAGGCGCAACATCCATATGACCACACCAGTTTCGTTAATAGACGAAAATGCAACACCGACAAACACTAAAGTCAGCAGCTCAATTATAAATACCAGCAACATACCGTATACGTATTAACATCAAAAGATAAGACAATTTTCATGTTTCGACGCCAAGGTGTTTTCTATCCTGCTTACCATCTATTGCCGACGAGACATGAGCGAGGGACGTATACCAAAAATATTTCCGTATGCCACGTTGAACTGAAAACTACACATCAAAATCGTCCAATAGTTTTTGCATAAAATCTTGCAACTCAGAGTCCGACTTCAAGGACTCATTATATTCAACAATTAGTTTGTATTGCTTATTTAAACAAATTGGCATCGCCATCAAGTACTTTCGACCATCTTTACCAAAACTCAAATGCTCCAAAAAGCTAACAGAAATAATATTTACCAGCTGTTCATCTCCGCACTTTAGTGAATCATCCATAAAGGAGAACAAGCCGTCTACCAATGTTTCATTTTGCTGTTTGATAGCTCTATTCACAATACTTGCAATTTCGCGAACTTGTAAGTACGGCAAGTCATCAAGGTCAACATCCTCAATAGTTGTTCGATATTGCGGAAAAGCATTTTTGAAATTTGTTATAAACTCAGTAAAAATCATTTTTTTTGCGCATCATTAATGGCTAATTGATTAAAACCTGAATAACTAAGTAGAAATACGTCAAAACCGAATCGGCAAGTACATCCGAACCGGCACTTTCTTCCTACTACATTTCCCCGGTTTCCACTCTGGCATTTTAAGAACAACTTTTAGCATTTCATTTTCTGCAGGGGACAGTTCAATGCTTTTCTTCCCTCGCACCGCAGCATTAGTGACGTTTCCTTCTGTATTCACTATAAACTCCAAAGTAAAACTTCCCTGAAGTGTTTCCTGATTGGGGTAGTTGAAGTTCTTCAATATAAATAGTAGTACAGCATCCATACCTCCTGGATACTGTGGCATTTCGTCTACGTAAGAATAAATTTTCATTTTCAGAGTGCTATCAAAGTCGCTATCGCATTGCGCAGTAGCAGACGCAATGACACAAAAACAGCAGAACAATATTAAAGTACCTATTTTCATACTTATACACTCTTTGTTACCTCCTCCCGTCGGTATGACAATCAATTTTCGGAACACCCAGCTGATAGCCAGCCCACACTGCCACTCTTCGGCGCGGCTCAGAGTGACAGTCCCTTCTGCGCATGACAGTTCCCTTCGGCACTTCGACTCTTTTGTGAAAACTCTGACTTGGAGTGATAAGCAAACACACTTTGCTGTTTAGCGTCTTGATTCATAAGTGTAAGCAAGGAATACCGGCCATACGACTAAGTTCCTAACATTACATATGGCTATTCCAAATTTACGGATGTGGCAATTTCCAACTTAACGATTTCCCAATATTTTCCTCGGAGACATATTGGTTCAAAGTCGTTATCGGCAGCAGCAAAGTCGGTAAAGTTTTTTCTTATGAGCTCTTCGTCATGGCTGTAAAGGTACCGCCTTTCGTGTAAATCTATCATTTGCTGCGGTGTATAATCAGCTAGCAATTCGTGAAGATCCCAGAAATCCTTTTTTCGCCCGCCACGCTGCACCACGTCCATTTTCATGGCAATAATGTCTTCTATTGTAGCCATTCGAACGCCATCTTCTTCCAACACATCCTGCATGAAGTCGTCAGTATAATAGAGGTCTAATTTTATGCAATCCTCCTTACTATTTCCCAAAAAATACGAGACACCTAACGCCACACCGCCTGGTCCTGTGGGCGAAACATATCGAAAAGCAGCCCTCAAATAACTATCGATAGCATCAAAGTCAATAGAGTCATACGCCGCATCTGTGAACAGGTCGATATCTACTGACATACGGTGCCCCATTTGCAGGCTCAACGAAGTGCCGCCTACCAACCTAAAGGTGTCGAGTAGCGGACACAACATCAGTTGCTCCAGTACGTAACGGAGCCGGGGGCTCACTGTTTCCCAATGTAGCTTTCTCGTCAACGTTTAGTAGGTTGTGGTTGAAGAATTTGCTGAATTGTATCTGCGCCGTAGAAGCGAGTAATTTCTTTCTGTTCTTCTTTATTACCCCGCTCAAATACTCGCTTGATGACAGCTTTCTTTTGTCGGTGCCAGTCAATTTTGTCCATATCCGTATCCCAAAATAACACAGGACGCAACTTTGTGAGATTGGGAGTGGTTGCGCCCTGCTGCTTGCGTTTCTCTTGCTTAATATCATAGAATACCTGCAATGTCATAAAGAAACCTTCCTCTATGCCTAGAGCATTTTCTATCCTCAGGGCAAGCGAGGTATTCATATCCCGCTTACCATTGGTTATGGCACCTAATGTTTGTGGGTATTCGTTGATAGACAGCGCAAAGCGCCCTTTCGGTAGCTTGCGTTGCTCCAACTCGTACGCTAATGCAATACCGGGATGCAGCCCTTTTAGTATATCTATCTTATTCTCCACAATACAAAAATAAACGATTTTGTTTACATGGTTTTATTTATAAATGCAATCGCTGTTTATACTACCAGCGAAACGCTCCGGCGGTAAGGACAAAGGGAGACCCCTCGACCAGTGTTGGAGCATGACGCAACTCAAAATTGCCCAATGCTGTGGGCTTTTATATTTCCTAATTCACGTAACAAAATAGATGGCTATACGCCTTAAAGCAAGCTATGTCTTATAAAATAGTCCGGAGTGTACAATAAATCGCACTCACTTCTTAATACTTATTATACAAAGAAATCATAAAAACATGACTGGACTTGCGCTTTAACACTTTGATTGACATTCCACAAATACCTTTGGTTTTCATTTATCAAACTCAATCAAAACAAATGCGAACCACTACCTCTACCTTTATTTTAGCTGCTATTGCGGCTCTTTCGTCATCAGCTAGCGCCCAAGTGCTAACCCGTGCTCACCATCACTTTAACCCCATAATAGGTCACAAGGCGACACCCAAACCTCCTCATCTGTTACATCACTCAAATCTCGCGGCAAAGACCACTGCTACAGATGAAAGGCTGCTTTCTTCTGTCGAACTGGAGTACGATGGAGCAACTTATGTACCTGTTGACTCTACAATACTTAATTACACAGGTACAAAAGGCGGATACTTTGATGATATGTGGTATTGGTGGGGGTGGAACTTCGATGTAGCTAATTCCTACGAGTACAACTCCCCGGCATACGAATTGTCTACAAGAACAACCTTCACCTACGACGCCAGTGGGAACAGAACCATCGAACAAACAGAAATATGGGACGGGTTCTCGCTCTCCTGGGAAAACCAGAGTAAGACCATAAACACATACGATGCCTCAAACAAACATATAACAGCCATTCAGCAGGACTGGAACAGTTCCACCAGCACCTGGGATAACAACCAGCGGACAACTTATACATACACTTCAGCTGATCTGATGGAATCATATACGTACGAAGATTGGGATGCATCTACGTCTTCGTGGGAGAATTTCTGGAAATCAGAGTTTACATGGTCAGGCACTAACATGATTGGAGAAACGGGCAAATGGTGGACTAGCCCTGCATGGGAGAACTATTACAGAGGCACATATACCTATGATGCATCTGACAATAGAATAGCCGAATTAGAAGAGTATTGGTCCGGCACAGCCTATGACACATCAGACCTTAACGAATATAGCAGCTTCGTAGGCTCACACCAGCCCCAGACTATGATATATAAAACATGGGATGCTACCACACATACATTTGAGAATGCCGGAAAGTTTAACATAACATACAACACCGGCAATAAGCCTGTCTATATGTTCGAAGAAGAGTGGGACGCCGGCACAAGCACATGGCAACCATATGTTTCTTCATTTGCCACACGTTACCACTATGAAAATTATTCAACAACTGCAGGAGTATATAAGGTTACTAACATTGGTGGTACTGCCCAACTTTTCCCGGTACCCGCCAGCAACAACCTGACCATAAATATCAATTGGGATGAAGCACAGCCATTCACCGCTACTATCACCGACATGTGTGGCAGAACACACATTACATGGTCGGTTGCAAGCAAAAAACAATATCAGGAAACACTTTCAGTGAATCAATTACCTGCCGGCAGCTACGTCCTCACCCTTCGTGGTGCGCAAGGCACAATTTCACAACGGTTTTCAGTGATAAAGTAATTCACAGTTTCTATCTAGTTTAGCGGGTGTGGGTGCAGTTAGCATCTACACCTGCTTTTTGCTATTGCAAAATATGCATTAGCCACGATCGACAAATTCATCTACACGCTGTTATTCAGAGGCGGTATGCTCTGAATTGTGGGAGGAAATCGCTGTTAATACTACGAGGGAGCCCCCTCGACCAGTGAGATGTACTGTCATCATCACTAGTGCGTTGTCCCGTCGCAGGCACAAAAACAGCAGAACAATATTAAAGTACCTATTTTCATACTTATATACTCTTTGTTACCTCCTCCCGTCAGTATGACAATCAATTTTCGGAACACCCAGCTGATAGCCAGCCCACACTGCCACTCTTCGGCGCGGCTCAGAGTGACAGTCCCTTCTGCGCATAACAGTTCCTTCGGCACTTCGACTCTTTTGTGAAAACTCTGACTTGGAGTGATAAGCTAAGCGACGAACCTAAATATTCACAAATAGCTATTACAGCTAAGATAGCGAATAGCCTGGACAAGCAATGCCTAAACCATTTGCCCATATGTGTACATACACCTAACTTTGTATTGTTCTCATTTTCAATATCTGTCTATGAACAGGCGTACGCTTATAAAATCGGGAGGCATTATGGCAATAGCACAACTATCGGGTATAGGTACTTTGTCTGCACTGGCAAAGTTGGGCGATGGGCTACAAAACAGTCCTCGTATGCCTGTGCTGTTTATCGGTCATGGCAATCCGATGAATGCCATAGAGGAAAACGTGTACAGCAAAAGCTGGCAGGAGATGGGCAAAAAGCTACCCAAGCCGCAAGCCATCCTATCGGTATCTGCCCATTGGATAACCAAGGGAACGAAAGTAACAAGCATGGCTAAACCCCGCACCATACATGACTTCGGAGGGTTTCCTAAAGAACTGTTTGACCAGCAATACCCTGCTCCGGGTTCACCTGAATTTGCGAAGCTGACACAGGAGCTTATCACCCAAAGCCACGTACAGTCGGATGAAAGCTGGGGATTGGATCATGGCACATGGAGTGTGCTGCTGCCTATGTACCCTGCGGCAGACATACCTGTTATTCAGCTGAGTCTTGACTACTATCAACCATTGTCGTATCACTACGAAATAGGCAAACAACTGAGTAAGCTACGCGACAAGGGTGTATTGATAATAGGCAGTGGCAACCTAGTGCATAACCTCGGCGCACTGGACTGGAGCGGCAACAGCAATAATGTGGTGGACTGGGCACAGGAATTCGACATACGCTTTACGGATTGGATAGATAAGGGCGACTATGCCTCTCTGCTCGACTATCAGAAGATATTAGGCAAAACTGCTACCATGGCGCATCCGACCAATGACCATCTACTGCCGCTGTACTATGTGCTGGGCTTAAGGCAAAAGGGCGAATCAATTACGTACTTCAATGACCGATTTGAGATGGGGTCTATATCCATGCGGTCTATGGTTATCGGTGCCTGATATTCCAATCTATGGATTTACCGGGCATTAACGCCGGAGAATACGAATTCAAATCAAGATACGATTGTCGGCAATTAGGCTACTTTTGCACTTGGCAGAAACATCCCGTGCCGGAAATTACAATGGATATTATCGGATATATAGTTGTACCCTTATTAGGTTTTCTTTTTTTCACTTTCCCGGGTGTCTTGCTCATCAGCACTTTTAAGTATTTGAATACGCTGTCTAAAATAACAACAGGGGTATTTTTTTCAATTAGTTTCTGGGTGTGTTTAGCGTGGTTTCTTGATTTACTTCATTTGCCATTGAGGTTGTCCGCGCTATCGCTCATGGCAGTATTTATATTGTACTTCGCTATCTTCAGGAAAGGTGCACAGCGTGCCCTATTGGTTAAAGCCCGGTCATTGCAATTGAAGAATATCCCACTTCATCGGATTGCTTTAGTCATTGCAATCTTGTCGCTGATATTTCCAATTTTGTTTATCACCATCCCTCCCGGCAATGACACAGCGATGCATGGCTACATTTCCCGGCTAATCATTGACAACAACGGTTTACCTCATTCTTATCGACCAATTCTCCCTGTCGATTACTTTGGCAGCTACAGTGCCGGTTATCATGTCCTTACAGCTTTAATCAGCGGAGTCAACTCTTCTTTCTTAAGGTTGGCCATCATCTTTCTGAGCATTTCGGTATATCCGCTCACATTAATTTCAATGGTATTTTGCCTGAATAGATTCTTCACTGAAAAAACGGCGATATATACAGCTATCATATTCTTCGGTATCAATCACTCCTACAAGGATACAATCTGGTGGGCGGCAACCCAACTTTATTATCTTTTGCACTGTGTGTATTTGGCTTTGGGATGTTTATGCACATGATAAAGTATAAGCTCACAAAGCTCACTTATGTATTAGCCTTTGTAGTAGCGGCAATACCCTTGATTCACGCTATACCAGCAGTAACACTCGTTTATATCGCGAGCATTGGTGCAATCATTCTTGCCATTATTAATAGGAAGCAACTTAAGTGGATTGTTGTCAACGCCGCAATTCTGGTTGGTTGTACCCTATTCCTGTTGGCCCCCTTCATCATTAACTTCAAGAATGAAAGTTCTCCGGCATTGATAGCCATGATTAAGAAATGGCAACTGCAAATGATGTTTAACGAGCTTACGGGAAAAATACCAGATGACTTATGGGTTACCGCATTGCAAATCAATAACAGAGCCGGTGTTGAAATCACAATCATTTCTGCCATTTCTGTGGTTATTCTTATCTACCTGAAACGATATAAGGAGGTGATGTATGCAACTATTATGTCGCTCACTATCTATATCTTGATTTTCAATAGTGGGTACTGGTTCCTGCCTTTGTCTGAAGTACTATATCCTGAACGGATTGCCTATTTTATGATTTTCTGCTGGACCTTCTATTTCGGCTATGTTCTAACAGGGCTTGAAAACAAAGTGATAACCCTGAGCGTTTTTAGATACAAACTGAATGCGTATCACTTATTAGCAATTCTGTTGGCAGGACTTAGCATAAAATACATGACGGACACCTCTTTAGGTTTAAGCAAAGGAAAACAAATCAACTGTAATAAAGAAACCAGAGCCGCATTCCGCTGGATAAACGACAGTACGGAGTCTGAAGCATTATTTGTGGCCACCTATGCAGATGCCGGCATGTGGATACCCGCCTTCACCAACAGGGCTACACTTGGTACACACATACACTTCATTCATGAGGTGACGCATGTCTGGGATTCATTAGAAGCGTCAGATGCACCGAGGTACTACTTCATCACGAAAAAAGACAAAGCAAACAACGAAGCCATGAGCCGGGTTGCTAATATGGTGAAATTGTTTTCGAATAATGAGGTGGAGATTTACCATTGATTGCTCACTTCTCCATAGCAAAAAACGAAATATCCGGATTGATATAGGGTCTATTTGTACGCAACTACTTTTTTTGGTCAATCAGGTACCGCTCGCGAACGTAGAAAGCAATAACACCTGAAGATATTATAGAGACTGCAAATAATTGATAACGCGTTTCATTGCTGATAAAAATAAACAACCAGATACCTATACTCACCAATGCCGGAATTGGGAATAGCGGCATTTTAAACGGCATTTCTACATCCCGCTCCCTAAGTCGCCACCCTATCAACCCTACCGCCTGTGATACAAACTGAATGAGCATCCGCATCATAAGGATAGCGGCAATCACCTCGCCAAGCCTGAACAACAAACTAAAAACAAACCCTGCGCCACCTATCAACAGCAATGAGATGTGGGGGAATTTGTGCTTTGGGTGTACCCTACCGAAAATACTAAAGAAGTCGCCATTGAGTGCTGCTGCATAAGGTATGCGGGAGTAACCCAATATACCCGCGAACAATGCCGAGGCGGCTATAACGAGGATAAGCAGTGTTGCTATCTGCCCGATAAGGTGGCTATTGTAGATGCGCTCAAAATACACACTTACCACAAAGTCTGAATTGGCGACTTCCTGCCATGGCAGTACACCGAGTACCATCGTTTGCATAGCCAGATACAGGATAGCAATACCGGTGATGGATAGCAATATGCTACGGGGAATATTCTTAGAGGGGTTCTTGATTTCTCCTCCCAAATGGCAAACATTGTAGTACCCCAGATAGGAATACACAGCATTCAAAGATGCCTGGCCCAATGCCACAAACAATAAACTACTACTATCAAAACTACCCAACTGCCAGTCGAACGCTTGTGCTGCATTGAAACTACCAAATCCCGAAAACACCAACCACAAAATAGTGCCACCCGTGACTACCCACATTGCAACAGAAATCTTGCCGATGCTCTTAATATTTCGATACAGCAGGGCTACCAACATAATGACTAAGGCGCCGCTTACCATTTTTTTTTGCATCTCGGTAAGAGGAATCAGAAAGGAAAAGTATTTTGAGAACCCTATCGCACCGCTTGCAATGACCAATGGCGCCTGTATGGTGGTCTGCCATATAAACAGAAAAGGCATGAGCCTACCCATTTGCCTGCCCTTAAATATCTTTTGCAGAAACACATAACTACCGCCCGCCTGTGGCCATTTAGCACCCAGTTCTGCCCACACCATACCATCCATATAAGCCAGCAATGCACCTATCAACCACGCAAGTATACTTGCCGGTCCATGCATAAGTGTCACGATAATAGGTAGCGTTACAAAAGGACCTATACCCACCATATCAATCATGTTGATGGATGTGGCCTGCCATAGAGATAATCCCCTGTCTAGTTTAATGGCTTCTGTAGTATGTTCCAATCTGGTCTGAAATGTGTATCACAAGATATAAAACATAGCAGGGAAAGTGTAATCAGGACCAAAGTGATAGGCGATATATATAAAAAATAACGCCGGCAACCAAAAGGTCACCGGCGTCCCGCTAAACATATCCGTGGCTAGGGGAAACCACGTTTCATAGTGAAAGGGCTAATATTGACATTTAGCTAGTTGCCTGAAATGTTCCGGTCATTCTGCCTTGACTGAATGGTAACGGACTTGGCTTTGCATCCGGAAGCGCTTCGTCGAAAGTTTCCAGAATTCCCAACATGTGTACATCATTATCGTTGGTGGTATAACTAAGACCTGCAAAATAGGTATGGTTATTTGTCGGCCCCGACATAAACAGCAGATTTGCGGGGTTAACTATAACCAAGTTACTATTCGCCACTGCTTTAAAACTAAGCGGACCTGCAGGTGGCGGTTGTTGATAACGGAATTGCACATTCGGGTCGGGACCATTGTATGGAGAAACGGGGACCCAATTGCCGCCTTCCTTTATGTAAAGATCTGTCCATTCCCACTTATCGAGAGTAATGGTAAAAAGGTCTGTAGTCGTATCGACTGAGATATTTATGTCTGCCATGGTGATAGTTTTATTGTGTCCTACTCTAATGAAGGCTTTTCGGACAACCGCCTTCGCTTTTATTACCGCTGCGCTGGTCTGCATTTATTATAATGGTTGCAAGTCCATTTTCAAAAGCTTTTGATAGTGTAAAGGTATGAGGCCGCAGCAGCCGGGAATAGCGTAAAAAAGCGTGTTTTAAAAATCAGGTGTTTTCACCTGCTTGTAACAAATAGTAAGGATAGCCCGAGGAAAGAAGATGATAGTGCAAATAACCTACCACACTATAACGGGGCATTTTGTTCCTCGCAAAAATAAGAATTTGGTTATTTAATTATTATATCGTAATATTGCAATTAACCAATTAATGGTAGAGAAACGTAGCTAGTGATTCATTAAAGAAACACAAAGGCAAACTACCGCCGGTTTACAAACGAAAAAACTAAAAATAACGATATGCAAACAGAACAAGAATTGAAGGAGCTAGTGAGACAAAAGTATAGTGAAATAGCCCTGCAGGATAAGGCCACAAATATGAGCTCCTGCTGCGGTGCGGGTGGCTGTAGTACAGAAGTGTACAACATAATGAGTGACGATTATACACAATTAGAAGGACACAACACAGATGCAGACCTCGGTCTGGGGTGCGGACTCCCGACGGAATTTGCGCAGATTAAAAAAGGTGATACTGTTATAGACCTCGGTAGCGGTGCCGGCAACGATTGCTTTGTGGCACGCGCAGCAACCGGCGCAGAAGGAAAAGTAATTGGCATAGACTTTACGGAAGCTATGATAAATAAAGCACGAGAGAATGCCGAAAAAGCAGGATTCAACAATGTTGAGTTCCGGTTTGGCGATATTGAAAAAATGCCCGTTACTGCCAATGTAGCTGATGTGGTAGTAAGTAACTGCGTGCTCAATCTCGTTCCGAATAAAAGCAACGTTATCAAAGATATTTTCCGGGTACTAAAGCCCGGCGGACACTTCAGTATATCTGATGTGGTATTGGTTGGCGCACTACCAGACAAACTGAAAGGAGCTGCAGAAATGTACGCGGGATGCGTGTCCGGAGCTATCGGGAAGGATGAATATTTGTCGCTTATTGAACAAGCAGGGTTCGCAGAAATAACTGTTCAGAAAGAAAAAGAAATAATTATCCCTAGCGACATACTTTCCGGATATATGACAGTAGCCGAAATAGAAAATTTCAGGAATAGCAATACCGGAATATACAGCGTTACGGTATTCGGTAAAAAACCTGAAGCATGCTGCGCTCCGGGCTGTTGTAACTAAATTATTCAAAATGACTATCGCACTAATTTCTGACATTCACGCCAACCTACCTGCGTTAGAAGCATGTCTTGCTGATATTGACAACAGGGCTATTGATACAGTCTTCTGCCTCGGCGATTTAGTCGGCTATAATATATGGCCGAACGAAGTAATCGCCGAAATCAGAAAACGTAACATACCCACGATAGCGGGCAACTATGATTTTGGTATAGGAAGGGCCAGCGACGAATGCGGGTGCGCCTACAAGACCGAAGATGACAAGGCAATGGGGAAAATCTCCATTGCCTATACAAATGAAACCATCGGAGCAGAAGAGCGAAAGTACCTTCGTTCGTTACCGGCACATATCAGGTTGGAATACCAACTTAATGACACACCTATGAACTTAGTGTTGGTGCATGGTAGTCCCCGGAAGATAAATGAATACCTTTTCGAAGATAGAGCAGCAATCAGCATGTTGCGCATTCTGCAATTATCTGATGCAGACATTTTGTGTTTCGGACATACTCATATACCATACCACAGAGTCATTCGTGACGAGCACTCAGGCAGATACCACCACGCCATCAATACCGGTTCTGTAGGTAAGCCTAAGGACGGCGACCCAAGGGGATGCTATGTGCTACTTACCATTGACGAGCAAAGCAAAAATTCAAAGCCGGATTCCATAGCAGTTGAGTTCGTCCGATTTGAATATGACATAGAGCGAGCGGCAACCGGCATTGAGCAAAGCCCGCTCCCAAATGCCTATGCAGACATGCTTAGAAAAGGAGGATAGTGCAAGGTCTTAACGCATCATCTGGCGATATGCCTTTATGAAGATAACGCCGAGGTTCTTGTGTGGTGGCACATAATCCATATACTTTTCCTGGAGGTATTTTCTATTGGCAAAGTAATCGTCCAGCGTATGCCAAACGGCTATCCAATTGATGTCTTTGCCTTGCTGTAGCTCATCGTTAATCGTTCTTACTATTGGTTCGTTGATGGCACCGACACCCGTTTGCTTAGAGGAGATGATATGAGCATCGGGCGACTTTTCCAGAACTGTTGCCACATTATGATAACCACCGCATGAGCCCAGCACCACTACCCGTACTTTCGTATCTAACTTAGACAAAGTTGTTTTGACATGGTAACTATGACCTCTGTGAATTATCATACCCGGCTTTATGCCACACATGCGTAAATACTTATCAAGAGAGTCTATTGCCTTTTCATCTTCCGGTGCTTTCAACGGGCGGTTGGCATACATTATCACCTTTTCTCCCTTGGTGGAAGTTACGGTTGTCCAGTACTGAGTGGTGTCCACTACCCAATCTTTGTTATGCCGATAATCATATACAAAGCCATCATAAGCCGTTTGCCCATCCTGATCGCCATAGAAGAAAACACGTTCATAGATTACTCCTGTATCATTTGCGAGCGAGCGATGAAGAACCTTGTTAACTGGCGGTATGTGTAGCTTATCGGACGCGGCAACAGCACCCGCATCTGACACAGACATCTGACTGCTCTGCATGAGCATGTATAACAGACTGTAAATTGCCTTTCCCTTTTTGTTCTCTAAGAGTAAGCAACGATTGTAGTTTTGCTGAATTTTATTTTGCAAGAAGGTAAACAATGCCGTGTCTTTAATACTCCCTATAGCGTCTGCCACGTCAACGGCACCTTCCAAATCGTTTAATTCGCCCTGTTGCAAATCGCTTACAAAACGAGACATTACAGATGTGCGGGCGGTATCGTCCATCGTAGCAAGAAACTCAGACAAGGTGTTATAGCCGGCACATAAACGTATGAAGGTACGGAAGTGATCATAGTCAAGATCTGTGAGCAACTCATTTCCTTTGCGTGGCGACATTCGTTGCAGCAGTCGCTCAAACGTACCCAGAAAACTGCTTGTGTACACCTCTTCTCTACCATAGACAAGCAAATAATACAGTGACTCAGCAGGCAGGCTATCGATGCATGCAAACCTGACCTCATCAAGTGTATCATGCAATTCGTTCATCGGTCGTACAAAATACTTCAGGCCATTGTATGACAAGGCGTCTGTGTACAATTCCCGCGTCAATGGTTCTTTACTTTTACGCAGCCTGACGAGGTTATTATAGAAAGTCTGAGGATCGGCTGTGATATTGTCTATTTCGCGGATGGTCTTTTGATTATTGTAAATATCAGATAGAAATGGCAATGCCCTTAATGGCGCATCAGACTCTGTTGCCAGCCTGACTATCGCCTGAACATAAGGGTCTTTAGTTTTGTACACCGCACTTTTCAGCTGGAGGTTGCTGGATAGCGAATAGTTGAATATAAGTGCCGGGTCTAACCTGGCAGCCGAAGCTATAATTGCCGATGCAAATGTGTCTTTAGCATACTCTTTCAGCCGCTTAATCATCATCATGGGGTATCGCTTCCCCATCCATGTATATATCCAGGCACGGGCTTCTGAGTCTTTGTCCAGAAACGAGCGCGCATTGTCTAATGTATAAATGCCGGGGGTAGCCATCACGAAGTCTAACGACTTGTATTCGTTAGTAGCTACTATCATATCGCGCATATTACGAACAAGGGTGTCGTAAAAGCCGGCCTCCGGTGCGGGGTCGGCATTATACTGCTGCAATAGCTCCCATAGGCCTCTTATTCCCTGAATTTTCTGCTGACTTTCCGCGCCTTCATCCCTACCGTTTGCCGGCATATTCTCTACCATAATTGCGAGGCGACTTACCTTTTTCAGCAATGTTGATGTAAGTAGTGTTGAACCATCTTTATCGCCGGGAATGGTGACTATTCCATCTGCTTTACCATCTGCTTCGTCTGCCCGCTGCTGCTCTTTGTTCATCTTATCATGAAACAGCTGCCTTGATACCGGTATCGGCTGCAACAAAGTATCGATAAGATATAGGCTAATGCCTTCCGGACGTTCGGGAGGAGGTGGTTCCTTCATCTTAGGGAACCCGGAAGAGGCAGAGTCGGTTTTTGCCATAGCCGGATCTGCCTGACCGTACGAAACCGTCACGCCAAACAACATTACAACAAGCGTTAATACCTTTCTCATAATACCGCAGAGTCATGCGGAACAGATTATTTGACTCAAATATACTTTTTATAGTGTGAAGAAAAGGCGAAAAGAAACAAGGGAATCAATGACCCCAAAAAGCATCAGTATATTAGCTAAACAACCGAACACATTTGAAAGCACTAACAAAATAGCCCCCTCATCACTGCAACTATATATCTACTGCTCATCACGGTTGATACATTATTTTCAGTTCATGTGGTTCTGTACCGTCATCAGGGCGGTACACGCCTAAGTATATACCGGCAGGCATTTGCCTGGGCATATATAACTCCTCCGAGCCTTTGCTAATTGCAAATGAGGCTACGTTCTGACCCAATAGGGTAAACAACGTAAACGTTCCGCTACCTGATGACTGCAATGTAAAACTACCACGAGTAGGGTTGGGGTATAAGGAGAAGGTGTGTTCTTGGTGTACTTCTGCAATGACGGTAGGCGGTGGTGTGGTGGTATCCTCAAAGCACAATGGTGTGGGACAGCCATTACTGTCAGTACCCAATAGCCACACATCAAATACCCGCCGATAAGACGGCAATGTATCATTGAACGTAGCTCCGGTAAACACAAGGCTGCCATCTGCCTTCTCAGCCCCATCAGACAGATAGTTATCATTGAGTGAGTCGCTCACATAGTAGTGTTCCCAGATAATGCTGCCATCACTCCGGTCTATCTTGGCTGCCCATCCCCAAAGTTTCGGCCACTTTCCGGTATAGCCCACCGCAAGGTAATTGCCATCATGCAACTGTTTTACCGTCATTGGCTGCCGCCGGCCTTTATTATTATACGAAAACCGTGTTATCCAACTCATCCGAAAGTTAGTATCCAGATGAGCAATATAGTATGGCAGGTTCTGATAATTTTCCGGCACTCGCGGATATGCCAATGTATCTATCTGTCCGGTATGTACGTATCCCTCTATGGTATCCCGGTAGAGCTTACCGCCGCCACCATACTTACTACCATACACCGTATCTCTGATAATAGTGCCGGCGCTATCCAGTACCATAAACCACGGTGTGAAATGATAATACACGTCTAATGCCGGCGTAACAACATCATACCTGCTTTGCGCGCCGGCCACAATCCTGCCATCAGGGAGAGACAATACAGCATTCACTTCCACACTTTGAGTGGCATGAATTTGGTAAGTATGTGTCCAAAGAGTGTCACCCAAGCTATCTGTGCGCACTATCAATCCCGGATAATAGGTCGGGACATTCAATCCGTGCCCCCCCCCCCCTATGTAGCCACCGTCAGGCATTATGTCACAGTTAAGTATTCTTTCAAAGTAAGTCGATGTATCAGTATAAGTTTTCATAAAAACGGTGTCGCCGTTTTCCTTATACCTCAACAGACAAGCCATACTATACAGATACCCTGTCACGTAATTAGGGTATTGCACCACAATAGGTACTAAATACCCTCCGGTAGGTATTCTTTTTGCTTGTCCGTAATCGCCACCATATAAATACGCACTGTCATTCTGTATTCTATGCTTGCTTAATATTGTACTACCATCTTCTGAAATATTCATATTTATTTGGCCCCATCTCCCGCCAGTTCTCATTGCCCCGCCCACAACAAAGTAAGTATTATCATTCTTAACGAAAAGATTCAAGCCCCAATCATGCGTACTGTCATAATCGTATAACCTGTTCATATACTGAGCATAAGATTTGTTTGCCGATGCGATTAGCATCAGCAAACAAATCATCGCTGCAACTATATATCTGCTTCCTATCACGGTTGATACATTATTTTCAATTCTTTAAACAATCCTCCCTTATCTGATCTATACGACCCGATATATATACCCGCCGGTATCCCTCGAGGCAATAATAACTCCGTCTCACCGGTGCTTATTGTGTATTCTTGAAGCTTCTGCCCAAGTAATGTATAGAGGGTGAATCTTCCGTCTGACGGTGCTACAATATTCAATGTTCCATTGGTAGGATTGGGGTATGCCATAAACCCATCTCCTGCCTTATCAATTTTAGTGAAAGGGAAACTATAATCACCGCGACCCGGTCTTTGAAACCAGGTACTGGAATCGGCCAATATAGTATCAAGTATTGCGCTATCAATTAATGGCAATGGCCATGTTACCGGACCTCTGCCCGTAAGAGCTGAAACCGCACCCGCCATATAGCCGGCACGGCTGTCATATTGCACCATGCCCATCAGGGTATCGCGCGTGGCAGTATCTATATCCATCCAGGTAAGACCCTGCGAATATAAATCAATAGCAAGCCCCATTTCATACTTATATAGCTGCTCATCATCGGTCTGCACCGGCAGATAGCTTAGCATAGTTGCTGCATTCTGATAGTCGCCCGCCATCAGATAAAAAGGCAGTGCATCGGCATACTTTCCGTAGCCTGCCAGCAACGCCGCTGCGGTATCGTAGCTGGCACTGTCGGAGTAAAATCTTGCCATATAGCCCAATACTTCATTGCGCTGCGTTTCCAAAACAACTGCCACATCCGGGTCATTATTATTGGCAATATCATCATCAAGTGTTGTCAGGGCTGCCATGGCAGTAGTCATACCCGGATCACCCCAATCGCCATACGGATATGGGGTGGGACAGGCATCTTCTACTAGTGGCACTCCCCCTCCTCCGCTTGGACAATCAACATTAACCAATATCGTAGCAGATGTCAGGGGGTGAATATATTGTGCGCAGCTACCGGGATCAAAAACACTACCCGCATAGTTGTTGTTATAAGTAACTACCTGCGCTATGTCATAATCAAATGAAATAATCTTACCACCTCCGGGAGCTATACCACCTGTACAATAGTTGAAAGCATTACCGGCAGGAGAGGTTCCTGTCCCGCAATCGCCCTGATGAGGTCTGATAACGCATGGGTACGGTGGCGCAGAACCAACTATATTGCTGCTACGTACTATACCATACTGATGTGTATAGTCGTTACATTTGAATTGCAGCCCTGTTCCTGATGCATCCGACCCATTAGTCCCTAATGCCACCGAACCAAACATCAGATTGTCAATAAAATTATTATTCTTAAACAGCTCATCTCCTACGTGACCATTGTTGATTACTGCTCCGGTTGAGTGCCAATAGTTGAGCGCACTTACAGACTGAAAGTCGTTATAGGATACATCATATCCTGTACAACCTGCCAAAGTAAGACCGACATGCTCGTAATATGTAGATGGGAAAAGAATTTCGGGCACCTTAAATACATTTTCCTTCACCACCAAACCATAATGCGCTCCTTGCACATTTGCGCCAAATGTATTGTTGTCAAATTCATTTCCCCTGATGGTAACCATCGGGCTGATGCCGGGTGGGTTTTCTACTATCACGCCATTACTCAGGTTGGTAAATCGATTGCCTGGTACATCTGTAAACGTTGATATGTGATACCAGTCACTTATCCTAAAACCACAGGTATGAGATATTAACCCAATGGGCCTTTTATCTTCATCAAAAATCGTATTACAGGTAAAGTCGCAATCACTTACACGTAAGTTTTTTACATTCCATGCCGCAAAGTGTGTGTTGGCAGGTATTGCATCTCCGTTCTCGTCGGTATAGAAGCATATATCACCCATGCCGTTTGCATCACTCTCAAAGGTACAACTCTCAAACGCACTCTGGTATAGCCCTATCGGTGCATTCTGGAAGTTCACACCATTGCGACAATTTTTGAATGTGGTGTTATCGGCTAACACTCTGCCACCACCAGCGTTCGCATAACCATTATACCGAGACGATATGGTGTATGTCAGGAATGATTCGCTCCCCAAGCCTCCGGTAACAGTAGGATGTTGCTGTTGATAGGTTCGCCAATTGCTAGCAACATAAATTCCGTAGCGAGCATCTTCTATCGTGCTGTTATTGGTCATCGTAACTCTTCCCTGATAACCAAGACCCGTATGACTCGCATCGCCAAGCAATACTATTCCGTCCCACATATTCCGGTCTCCGAGACTTAGATTATTAACACTCCCCAATGTCGAACCATCAATTATCAGATTACCACCAGGCTGAACTTCGATACCTACCATCATTCCATTGGCCATTGGCGTAACTTTATGATCGGATCTATCATAGGTTCCATTTTCAGATGCATTATTGTTAAACATATAGTAGTCCCAAAGTTGATCACTTGCGGCAAATAATACACTCGTATTCTGAATGGTAAGAGTCACACCCGAAGGCACCACAACCTTTGACCCAATCAGCTTTAACGATGACCATGTCTGCGAAGAGGGCAAGACGTATATATCAGGAATATACCCAAGTCCGAACTTTTCATAAGTACCTAAAGAAGCTAGTTTTTCTTGAAATGTCGGAGCAAATTTTGTAACGCTCCAGTCGTCGCCACATTCATAATTATCACCACATATCACATACCCATCATCAGCCGTCTTAGCCAATCCAAATACGCATGTCATATCTTCCTTCGGCCACGCCACCAAACTTCTACGCCATACATCCGAACCTGCATCATCACCTGCGCAAACAATAAAAATATTTGTGCCATAATCATCAAATCTGTCAGGTAAATTCGGATCACCGCTTCCATAAACATCTGCAGAACTTCCGGAAATGATAAACTCATCATATTTATTCTGAATTACCTTTGTTCTAAAATCCTTTCCACTGAAATGGCCGATATTCTTATTACCAAACCCTGTCATTGCCAAAGTTGAAGGATTTAGTTTCAACAAATATCCATCAACATCACTATACTCATCATAATCTCCAAATACATCCCAAGTATCCTTAATAATCCATCGATTTCCGTACCAGCCTACTCCAACATAATTTACAAACGCAGAGACAGCTAAGCTCCCATCATTAGCAAATATAATGTCCCATGCACCACAGTGCTTATTGTTAGTTGAATTTAGTGGAATTGTGGCATCCGAATAATAATAGCCAGATATAGGGTCATTATATATTATTCGTCCGCTCCCATCCATATTTCTAGCGGTAAGCGGGCCAACATCTGTATATACGATACTATTTAAATGCGACTTATTATATGTCACAGAGGAAAGCGAAGATAGAGTTCCATTTGTTTTTGCAATCCAGATATCCTGATGGTATATTGAGATAGGAATATACCAACCATCTGTATTGGAATAAGAGGTAGTAGTAGTATTGTCATCGCTACCTGCGCTAATACTACCACATGCGTATATCTCGTAACTACTACCGGAGCCACGGGTAATGATTTTATTAAATACATTCTCCCCTGTGCTATTCCCACCATAAATTGAATTCTGAACCTCCATGTTTCCGGTCCCGGTATTTTTATTAAGCCTAGTAATAACAGCACTTACATACGAAGTACTGTTTTTTATGCCTTTTCCAGCCACGACGATATTGTCAATCGAATTATAGTTAGGATCCAACGCCACGGAGTACGCACGACTCGTCGTATTTGACTGCCACCCGTCAGGATGAAAAGCCGTTGGCGTGTTATTCAAAAAGTTACCATCGTCGTCAAACTCAACTACCATTTGCTGATCATATGCAATTCCGGTTGTCCCGTAAAAATAACCTGTGGCCACATATCCGTCGCTAGCTTTTATCACCTGCAAAAGAACTCCGGTACGAAAAGTACTGCTACCATGTTCATAAACAACTGTTTTCGTCCAAACAAGCTTCCCCAAGTGGTCTAATTTGAATATTGTTGGACAAATTGCCAAGGATCCACTTCCAGTAGGGTAGTTATTTGTATACCCGCATACTATATACTCCTTTTTATCTGTCTCAACTATCGAGTATGCCCAATCTGTTGATGTAGGAATGGTTAGATTACCACCCTGAAAGTGCCACTGTGCTGTGGTCGCCGTATTTTGAGTAGAACCGGCAGACGTGCCTACGCCTGCACCTGCGGCCGTCACATAGTTACTGAAAGTATTTGCCAAGTTATATTGAACTGATACAGGGTATGGTGGCTGGGCTGTCGCCACTAAACTGATGCTCATTACGAGCGTAAAAAAATATTTTTTCATAAAATTGTAGGTATTTGTAAATAAATAAATATATCAAATAAAAGCATTTTTCTTGCTAAAAAATGGAATATACACTCGAAATATCGGAAAAAATACCATCGACAGAATAAAGTGCTCACAATTGAAATAGCAAGACAAAAACCGCTTTCGGAGGGCTAACAGATGCAGAAATAAACGACAGGATAAGAACATTACAAGTATAGGTTTAGGTTGGTCACTTAATTGAAGTTAATCATTTAATATTTATTAACAAAATACTTTTTTGAAATTAGAGAAGAATTACACATAGCAAATCATATCGTTCATGTACATACGTAACTACCGCATAGAATTATACGTGCACACCTACTACGGCGTACAATCATTCGCTACTTTTGCATCGCTATGCGTATTCTATTCAGATACCTGCTTATCCTTCTTTCTGTAGCTACGGGCGCATTATTCCTGTATTCTGCATGGACAAAGGTGCTGCCTATACAGCCTTTTGAGTACACAATGGTTGAGTATCTGCACATGCCCTGGTTTATGGCTGCTATTGCAGCGCGATTTATGGTAGGTCTTGAGGCTACATTAGGCGGTCTGATGGTGCTGCACCTCTTAGGCAGGCGTAAAGAAGTACTTAAAGCCGCGCTGCTGCTAACCATAGTTTTCAGTATATACCTTGTATGGCTGTGGGCAACCGCAGGCAACGAGATAAACTGCGGCTGCTTTGGCGACGAGATATGGATGAGCCCTTCGGTGTCCTTGCTGAAGAATTTTGTACTTATTCTTGTAATAGTGTTGTTGTTGCGTTTCCAGAGCGGATTTGTATTCCCCATGTCTAACGGTTATACAGCTTTTCTGGCGCTGGCTGGTATTGTGCTACCTTTCATTCTGTACCCCATAAGCAAGAGTGAGCCCAACTGGCTGCGAAAAGATAGCTACACGATAGACCTCTCTCCTCTGTATCACCCCGTGAAAGATGCGGGCGACACCACAGTTGCGGAGGTAGTATACCCTATGGTGCCGGACATCGATCTTGCTGAGGGTAAACACATTATTGCGTTCCTCAGCCCATCTTGTCCGCACTGCAGAATAGCTGCCAGAAAAATGGCTTTGATGAACAAGGAAAACCCATCTATACCTTTCTATATGGTAATAGGTGGTGTTGCCAGCGACCTGACCGACTTCTGGAAGGAAACTAAGGCCGAGCAGCTACCCTATAGCCGACTACACAGAGCACCATTTTTACAGTTTACGGGGGGTATATTCCCACTCATAATCTGGGTAAACAACGGCACAGTAGAGGCAAAATCGACCTATAACACCTTGAACCGGACTGAAATAGAAGATTGGATGAAGCAGCCCGGCAAGCCTGATTAATTTTACAATAATTATATATAAAGAGGCGCAGGCATTTTATCATGTCAGAAAAAATGCCGTAATTTGTAACGTGATGACAAAACACAACTCTATGAAGTTACTTATTCCTGTTGCGGCGATTATGTTGTGCCTGTTCTCTTCTTGCGAAAAGAGAGACTACACGTGCTTCTGTAAAATGAGTAATGGCACTACTTCTGAATTACCAATGGGCAGGATTTCCAACAATCTGGCACAGAAAAAGTGTAACGACCACCAATTAGAGCTTACCGAGCAAGCTGCCGGATACGGTGTTGTGTCTCAATGCAAAACAATCTGGTAATTTATTGTTTCAATAAACTTATGGTAGCGGCTCCTGAGCAGCCAGTGTGAATGTCCTTGTAACTTCTGTACATGGTCCGTCCACCTTATTGCCATCTTTATCAGTCAAAGTCAGCGTTATTGCGTTTTCACCCATCACCATGTTGTTGATGAAGTGAGATTCCCACTTATCCATTGTAAACGTTACCGGTGCTGCATCGCCGGGAGATTTCAAGGTAGCATTCACTTTATATCCGTCAGGCGACAAGCTACAGTTCCATACGTAGTAGTCCAGCAAAACATTCTTGGTATCGTCGCCAATATAAGTTCCCTTTGGTCGGCTGTAAAATACCATAGGTGTGGCAGGGTCATCCAATTTCTCCAATTTGCCATTTTCTCCTACCTTGAAATGATATACTAATGCTGCACCCGGGCTCTTTACAGACTGATGATAAGAGCGGGATAGAAACGCCATAAGGTAATGCTCTGTGCCATTAGCCAAAACAACACTGTTCGTGGGGTTGTATAGTGCCTGATAAGGTTGGTTATCCAGTATAAAGTGGATGTGTTGTCCTTTTGCAGAGTTGTTGCACAACTTACTGCCATTGTCCGCAGTTTGCATCGTCAGTTCATAGTTCTTCACATCAAAGTTAAACGTAACTTTCGCAGAGTCTTCCCCTATATTTTCGGCTGAAGCGGAAGCAACAGTAAGGCTTGCTCCGTCATACTCCGGCGACGGACTTACATCGGAAAGTTCCGGTGCGGGTTGCGCTTCCTCGGTAGCGGCAGCTTCCCCATCACTATTTTCAGTATTATCTGCATTACCACAAGACATCATAAAGAATGCGCTGCAAGCTGCGATCATTGCTAAAGAATAAGTTTTCATAATACTATAGTTTAGCAACAAAGGTACCATTAATATAGGCAAACGAAAAAAGTGTGCGTGAGTTCGGCAATCATTTTAACGTCTTTCGCCTAATCCTCCTAAATTTGTTTGTTATACATCATGGCAGAGAAGAAAACAAAAAGTGCGAGAGTCGGCAAGCGTAATGCAACTAATGTGCAGCAAACAAAAAAGACACCGGTCGCTGCAACTATCAATGACACAAAAAGAAAAGAAGATGACGCTATATTCATAAAGGGTGCACGTATGCACAACCTAAAAAATGTGGATGTGAGTATTCCCCGCAACAAACTTGTGGTGGTAACGGGAGTAAGTGGCAGCGGCAAATCATCGCTCACAATGGATACCTTGTTTGCCGAAGGGCAGCGGAGGTATGCAGAGAGCCTGAGCGCCTATGCCCGCCAGTTTCTGATGCGCATGGACAAGCCTGATGTGGATTATATACGTGGTATTTGTCCGGCCATAGCTATTGAGCAGAAAGTGACTACCCGCACGCCGCGCAGTACTGTTGGTAGCATGACAGAGATATATGACTATCTCCGTCTGCTGTTTGCGCGCATTGGCAAGACGTACTCCCCTGTAAGCGGCAGCCTTGTAAAAAAAGACACGGTAACAGATGTTGTGCAATTTGTTCAGGAGCTACCTCCGGGTGCAAAGGTTCAATTTATTGTTCCTTTAGTATTGAGATATAAACGCACTCTGGAAGAAGAACTGAATATACTGCTACAGAAAGGGTTCAGCAGAGTGTATGCTCCGCATTATGACAATAAGCCGATACGGATAGAAGATATTTTGTCGGGAGATGTCAACATTGGGAATGCAAAAGCTAACCTGCTGATAGACCGCATTGTGGTAAAAGAGGCATTTGATGAAGACGACCTGCACCGACTGGCAGACAGCATACAGACGGCGTTTTATGAAAGTGAAGGAGAATGCCATGTGGAAGTAGATGGTGGAAAAATACACACTTTCAATAATCGGTTTGAGGCAGACGGAATACAATTTGACGAACCTTCTCCCAATTTATTTTCCTTTAACAATCCTTACGGTGCGTGCCCGGAGTGTGAAGGCTTCGGGCAGGTATTGGGTATAGATAAAGATCTTGTTATCCCCGACCAGTCGCTAAGTGTATACGAAGGTGCTGTTGCCTGCTGGAGAGGCGAGAAAATGGGTCAGTGGATGCATGAGTTTATCAGGGCTGCAGGTGACTCTTTCCCGATACACAAGCCTATTGCAGACCTCTCCAAAAAGGAACTTACACTACTCTGGGAAGGCACAGCAAAAGTTGCCGGCATCAATGACTTCTTTGCGATGGTAGAGCAAAACCTTTATAAGGTGCAATACCGGGTCATGCAGGCAAGGTACAGAGGCCGCACCACCTGCCCTGAGTGCAATGGTAGTCGACTGAGGAAAGAAGCCCTTTATGTACGCGTGAACAATGCGACAATTGCGGACTTAATGTTTATGCCTTCAGACAAACTAAATGTATGGTTTCAGGAACTGTCACTAAGTGAACATGATACCGAAGTTGCCAAGCGTATATTGCTTGAAGTAAACCAACGCATGAAAACATTGCTGGATGTAGGTCTTGGCTATCTGACACTGAGCAGACTTGCAAATACATTGTCCGGCGGAGAAAGTCAACGGATACAGCTCACAAAATTTCTGGGCAGCAACCTGACAGATTCCCTATACATATTGGATGAGCCCAGCATAGGGCTACATAGCAGAGATACCGAACGGCTTATCAACGTACTCAAGACTCTTCGAGACCTCGGCAATACTGTTGTTGTGGTGGAGCATGACGATATGATGATGCGCGAAGCTGACTACATAATAGACATGGGACCACTGGCGAGCCACCTGGGCGGAGAAGTTGTTGCAGCAGGCCCGTACAGTGAAATAGTAAAAAATAAGGGAAGCCTGACCGGGCGATATCTAAGCGGGGAATTGTCTATAGATGTTCCGGACATTAAGCGAAAGCCCATTGGGGAAATAACAATAGAAAACTGTCGACAAAATAACCTGAAAGACATATCGGTATCGTTTCCGCTCAATGTGCTCTGCGTTGTAACAGGGGTGAGTGGAAGTGGCAAAACTACTCTGGTAAAACAAACCTTGTACCCGGCCTTGATGAAGCACTTTGGCGAGAGCGCTGACAGACCCGGACTTTTCAGAAAGCTATCAGGAGACTTGGATAATATTGCACAGGTAGAGCTGGTAGACCAGAACCCAATCGGGAAATCCTCGAGAAGCAATCCGGTTACCTACATCAAAGCCTACGATGAAATACGCAAACTATACGCCAGACAGGCAATATCTAAAGCCAGAGGATTTGCAGAAAAACACTTCTCGTTTAATACAGACGGTGGTAGGTGTGATACATGTAAGGGCGAAGGAGAGGTGATTGTGGAAATGCAATTTCTGGCTGACGTACACCTGCAGTGTGAATCTTGCAAGGGCAAGCGCTTTAAGCCGGAAGTGCTGGAGGTAACCTACCGCACAAAAAGCATTTATGACGTACTTGACATGAGCGTGGATCAGGCAATCGAGTTCTTCGCAGACGAAAAGAAACTTGCAACTGCACTACAGCCGCTTAGCGACGTAGGATTAGGGTATGTCAAGCTCGGACAAAGCAGCAACACTTTGAGCGGGGGTGAGGCACAAAGGGTAAAGCTGGCCTCGTTTCTCGGACGTGGCAGGGCAAGTAAAAAAGTATTGTTCATTTTTGATGAACCGACCACCGGGTTGCACATCCACGACATACGGAAACTGCTCCAATCATTTAATGCACTAATAGAACAAGGACACTCAATCATAGTTATAGAGCATAATACCGAAGTAATAAAATGTGCGGATTGGGTCATAGACCTGGGTCCGGAGGGGGGAGCTGAGGGAGGCTATCTTCTGTACGAAGGCTTGCCGGCGGCTCTAAAGAATGTTGCGAAAAGTTATACCGGTCAATACTTATAAATAACCGTTAGCGCTAATCTACCTGAACCATACGTAACCAGTCTGTGTCTGAGCTTTGATAAACAAATACTGCTCACTATTAAAAGTGTAAATTCTACTGTTATATACGCCAATTGTCATCCGTATACTTTTTCCGGACAATGATTGAGCAATATCCGTTGGAATTTCGATTCTGTCTGGTATAGAAGCAGAGCAATGGTATTGCAAATAGTTAACACTATCACCATTTCCGGGAGCATAAATGGTGAGCATCACAGTATCTGCAAGGTTCAGAATAGAGTGGTCAAAATAAAATATCGTATTTATACCCGGTGTAAGGGTGTCAGGCAATATATATTTACACGAAGGAAATGTATCAATATTACTGTAAGTGAAGTTATGGCCGGGATTGCCCTGAATAATCCATGACACATTGAAGAAATTAAGCGACGTATCCAACGACAAACTCTTCAGGTCTGAATGAAACCCACCGGCATCCTTTGTAAGCGACAGACCATTAGCAGACACCCGTGCTGTATCAGCTGCCACTATCTGCGCAAAGTAGGACGCTTTCAGGGGATAAGATTGGTCAAGAGAATCTGTGACAATGTTCGCCACAAAAACTCCATCAACTGACGATGCGTCGTACGGCACCCCTTGATCGTCTGAGTAACTTGTACTACAGCAAGGTTCAGTTTTAGTTGTCGGCTGTTTACCACAACCGACAAACAACAAACATGAAACAACGCCCGCTAAAATGAAAATTTTACTCACTTGCTAATAAGATTTAGTACCCTAAAGATATGAAAGTATCTATTTCGGCAGGCAGCATGTGTAGCACATAATATGATTCGCATACTCTTTAATGATTCTTTTCAGGCGTTTTTTACATTTGCACTATTATGTTGACCTTCGACTTCTCTACTTTTCCGGTTCTCACCACCGAACGCCTTATTCTTCGACAAACAACGTTAGCCGACGCGGAAGAGGTGCTTTTTATGCGGAGTGACCCCAGGGTTTTGCAATATTTAGACACAGCCCCCTGTGCATCGCTTGATGAAGCTGCTTTGTTTATCCAAAAACTGACTGACAACGTAAATAACAACGATTCAATTCCCTGGGCTGTGACACTTAAAGGCGAAGACACCTTGATAGGCTCTGCAGCCATCTGGCGGATTGACAAAACACACCACCGCGGAGAAATAGGCTATACTTTGCACCCCGACCATCAAGGCAAAGGATTGATGCATGAAGCACTGAGTGCAATTATCGATTACGGATTCAGGGAAATGAAGCTGCACTCGCTGGAAGCAAACATAAACCCGGCCAACGATGCATCGAGAAAAGTCCTGGAACGTTTGAATTTTGTTCAGGAAGCATATTTTCGGGAAAACTACTATTTCAACGGCAATTTTACCGATTCAGCAATTTATTCCCTTATAACTCCGGTAAAAGACTGATTTCATAGGAGATTACAGGCGCTTTTGCCTATTCCAAATGCCAAATATATTTCCTATTTTGCAGTCTATATATTTTAACTAAAAATACTTCTATATGTATTTGAATGGTACAAGATGCGTCGCCATTGCTTTGGGTTGCCTGTTATCGCTATCGACAATTGCAAAAAACACCACTCCTGAGGTAGGGCAAGGGGTCCAGAAACCACTATGCTTCATCGAAAACAAGGGTCAGTTGGTGGCGAAGGATGCAACAGAGTACGGCGACATTCAATTTAGATTGTCAACTGCCGGGATGAACCTTTTTGTTGGGAATGGCGCACTGCACTACCAGTTCAGACAAGTAGACAACTCTGACGAAAATCAGGCAATAATTCATTCATATCAGATGGATGTAAGCCTGGTAGGGGCAAATCCGAATAGCAAAATAACAAAATCGGGTATGCTCGATTATTTCGAAACATACTATACCACCGGTGTTGAAAACGGCATTACTGCCCACGCATACAATAAAATTACTTATCATGATGTATACCCCGGCATCGACTGGGTCCTGTACCTGAATCAAAGTAATATAGAGTACGATTTTGTGGTGCGTCCGGGTGCTGATGTAAGCCTGATAAAATTGCATTACGGTGGTGCAACCGATCTTAGCATTGGTGCAGATGGGGGTATTGTTGCTAAAACACCAATGGGAACGATACGGGAAAAAAGCCCTTATGCTTACGAAAATAAGACGGGAAAGGCTGTTGCCGCCAACTTTAAAATTGAGAATAATAATGTGAGCTTCGAAACCGGAGCACATAACGGCACGCTAACTATTGACCCGTTTGTTATGTGGAGTACTTACTTCGGTGGTGCTAACGAAGATGTCGCCACTGCAGTTACTGTAAGTCCGGGGGGGAACATTTACATAGGCGGCTATACATCAAGTAATTCTGTAGGTTTAGCTCCCGGAAATGACCCAACCTTTAATGGACTGTATGATGCTTTTATTTCAAAATATAACTCTGCGGGAACGCTGCAATGGACAACGTATGTAGGGGGAACAGGAAATGACAGAGGTACATGTCTGGCTATTGACGCTTCCGGTACGAACATCTATTTGGGTGGCTTTACTAATTCCGGAGGGCTGGCAACATTTGGGGCATACCATATGGCCAACAGTGGCATGTATGACGGCTTTTTGTACAAAATCCGCTTCAATGGACCTAGAGTCTGGTGTACGTATTACGGCGGTGCCGGCAACGACTATGTATATGGTGTTGCTCATGACGGCGCACCTGAAGGCGTATACATTACCGGCCGTACGGAAAGTGCCGCACTAATCGCTTCGGCCGGCGCATACCAAACTGCCTTAAGTGGTTCTGCTGATGCATTTGTGGCGAAGTTTGACGCGACCAGCGCCCGTGGGGACAATATCTACTCTACATATTACGGCGGAACAGGTGTAGATGAAGGTGCCGCAATTACGGTAGACGGCACCGGTAAAGCTGTTATTACCGGTCAAACCAATAGCACTATCAGTATAGCAAGCGCAGGGGCGCACCAAGGCGTATTAAGCGGGCCGAACGATGCATTCGTAGCCATGCTAAACGCCACCGGTGACGGCAGGGTATGGGGAACCTATTACGGAGGAACAAGTGCCGACCAAGGCAAGGGAATCTCTTGTAATACTACGACCGGCGATGTAGCTGTGATCGGCTATACATCGAGCAGCACGGGCATAGCAACGCCTAAGGCGCACCAAACGACATATGGCGGAGGGGTGCAGGATGCTTTTGTATCTTATTTTTCTAACTCCGGCAACCTTAAATGGGGTAGCTATTACGGAGGAACTAATCTGGACTACGGTGAAGGTGTCTGCTTTGACGCAGACGGCCACATTGTCATCGCTGGTGGAACCTTCAGCAATACAGGCATCGCAAGCCCAATGGGTATTCAACCAACGATAGCCGGGAATTACGACGCATTTACGGCTAAATTCACAGTACTCGGTCAACGCATCTGGGGTACTTACTTTGGTGATGCGTTTTATGACTATGCATTTGGCGTTGTATGTGATAATAGTAACAACGGCGAAATCATCATGGCCGGGCATACAACCAGCACTGCAGGTATTGCTACTGCCGGTGCGGCTAGTACATCATATGGAGGCGGTACTTATGATGCATTTTTGACGAAGTTTCGTCGGGACACAATCGCATTAATAAACCAACCTTATACGGACACGTTGGTATGTGCCGGCGGTACACTTACGCTAGACTATGGAGTGAATTATAACTTCCAACCGGGGAACACATTCACGGCTCAGCTTTCAGATGCAACCGGAAGTTTTGCCTCTCCTACTGACATAGGTACATTGCTTTCTTCTGGCTTCGGCACAATAATTTGCAATATACCGTCCGGCGTAACACCTGGTACAGGTTACCGCATCAGAATTACGGGAAGCGCACCTGCTTACATTTCACCTGACCAATACATGGATATTACTATTGTCAGTGCACTTCCACTTACTACGGTAACGGCAAATACACCAATTTGTGTGGGCAACACACTCTCCCTGACGTGCAATGGTACGTGGTCTATTTCCTCCTACATCTGGGCAGGTCCGGCCAGCTATTCATCGGCACTACAAAACCCGAGCATACCCGGCGTTTCGCTTGCAAACGGGGGCACATATTCCGTGACTACAACCCACAACGGTTGCCCTGATAATGTGTCTACAATTAACGTAGTGGTGAATGATGCAATTCCCCCTTCTCCTACGGCATTCTCCAGTACCTTAAATTGCGCGGGTGGCACACTATACCTTTATGCAGACACAGGTGTTTCTGCAACAGGTAACTACGAATGGACAGGACCAGCGGGTTTCTCATCAACAATGCGGAATCCTACATTGTCGCCTATTTCATCGGCTAATTCCGGTGACTATTACGTTGTAGATACGGTTGGCGGTTGTCCTTCTGTACCTACTTTGGTTTCTGTTAGTGTTACACCAAACACACCAGTTTCTATCACAATAAACGTAAGCCCGAACGACACCGTTTGCGGAGGCGCATTAGTTAGCTTTACCTCTGTTCCGGTTAATGGTGGCGTATCGCCCACTTATCAATGGATGAATAGCGGAGTACCGGTAGTAGGAGCCATCACCGGCGCATGGTCTACTAGCAGCCTAACAGATGGCGCGGAAATCACCTGTGTAATGACAAGTACGGCAGTATGCCCATCACCATTGAATGCGGTGAGTAACCCTATCAAGATGCATGTTATTACCAACGAACCCGTTGTGACTATTTTTGCAAATCCGGGAACGTCCGTTGCTCCGGGAGATAGTGTGGTATTCACATCGGCTGTCTATAATGCAGGTGTTGGCCCCACGTACCAATGGAATAGAAATGGTCTTGCTATATTTGGCGCTACTAACAGCAGCTATACCCATTATAACGTAACACAGTTCGATACTATTACACTGGTTGTAACTTCTACTATGGCTTGTGCAACACCAAGCATTGCAACCAGTAATGCGCTGGTAGCACATCCGAATACTGCGGTAACAGACGTTTCTTCTTTACTAAACAACATAACACTATTCCCTAACCCTAACCCCGGCAACTTTACAATCACCGGCGATTTGGCAGGAATGACTGCAAACAAAGTAACGATATCAGTGATTAACCCATTGGGACAAGTCGTTTACTCAAGCGATGCTTCGCTGTTTAACAACAAGCTGAATAAAGAAATCAGACTTGACAACCTTGCATCCGGCATTTACCTGCTTAAGGTTTCTGCAGATGATGTTAGCAAAGTAATTCGTTTCTCGGTACAGCGTTAAACGGTTGATTCTTAAATACGTTAAAGCCCCTGCACATTGTTTTTGTGCAGGGGCTTTTTTATGCCCGCTAAGTCATTGTTACTACGACCATAAATTTAATTGTGGATTTATTAAAAAGCCATCCGATAAGTAACTCGGGTTTAATTCCTTGATGAGTCATCGCTCACTAATAGCTAAACAGAGGTTGGAATCAAGTGTTCGCACAAAAAAGGCTACCAAGTAGGTAGCCTTTGAAAATATTATCTGTTTACGATTTATTTATGGGAATATGCCCAACTCCTCATAAGAAACGCCAATCTTATTGATAGCCAGCGTAAAGGCAGCAGTACGCATATCGACTGTACCGTCAAGACTCAACATAGCTTCGCGAATCTCATGATAAGAACCTATCATGGTATCTTCAAGACCGGAGTAAACCAAATCTACTTCATCAGGACCATGCAACAACTGTACACGCTCGATATCAGTAACACGCTTGCCGGTAAGGTCTTCAACAGTCTTAAGGATAGAGGTGTTCCAATTTTCACTGAAACGCTTATCCAAACGTCCGAAACGAACGTGGCTTAGGTTTTTCAACCACTCAAAATAAGATACTGTTACACCGCCCGCATTTAAATACATATCAGGAACGATGATAACACCCTTTTTATTCAGAATTTCATCGGCTTCAGGAGATAGAGGACCATTGGCACCCTCACCGATTATTTTTGCCTGAATGCGTGTTGCGTTACTGGCATTTATCACATTCTCAAGTGCCGCCGGAATAAGTATGTCACATGGCTGCTCCAGAGTATCTGCACTATTCTTAATATTAGTTGCGCCCGGGAAGTCCAATATTGAACCGGTAGCCTTGCGGTGCTCAACGAGTTTATAAATATCGATTCCTTTTTCACAATAGATACCACCTTCGTACTCTGCAATACCAACTATTATCGAGCCATTATCATAAAAGAACTTGGCAGCATGGTATCCCACATTACCCAATCCCTGTACAATAACACGCTTGCCTTCTACACCTACCGGCAAACCAAGCTTCTTCATATCGTCTGCAGTATTACATACCTCGCGCACACCATAGAATACACCCAGACCGGTTGCTTCTGTACGCCCACGAACACCACCTTGTGTAACAGGCTTACCCGTTATACAAGCCATAGCGTCAACTTCGCCCGGCTTTAAAGAAGCATACGTATCTACAATCCAGCTCATTTCACGAGCACCTGTACCATAATCCGGCGCAGGTACATCAATGCCGGGCCCTATGAAGTTTTTCTTAACCAACTCACTCGCGTAACGGCGTGTGATGTTTTCCAGCTGAAAGTTTGTGTAACGCTTAGGATCGATTTTAATACCACCTTTTGCTCCACCAAACGGTACATTCACGATTGCACACTTGTAAGTCATGAGTGCGGCTAAGGCCATCACTTCATCCTGATTCACATCCATGCTATAACGAATCCCTCCCTTGCAAGGCAACTTGTGATGAGAGTGTTGTACACGATAAGCTTCTATAACTTCGATATCGTTCCCAACACGAACCGGAAACTTCATCTTGTAAACAGAATTACACACCTTGATTTGCTGAAGTATACCTGTTTCATAACGAGTATACTTTGCTGCTTTATCAAAGTTGCGCTCAACACCACGGAAAAAGCTGTAATGAGCGCCCTGCGCATTTGTATTTTCCACCTTTAGATTGTTTTTTGAGTGAGTTAATGAATTAATTTGTTTTAACTTCTTTTTCCATCTTACCTATTTTTCTATCAAGAAAAAAAAGATAAACGAAAAGCCCTGCAAATATAGTAGCTAATACCACAACAACAACGTATATTTTACCGTTTGAACGCATAATATCTGCCATTTCTGTCTGTGCAGAAAGTTGCGTTGCCGAAAGCAGTAATAAAAACAATGTTGATATTGCGAATCGTAACATATATATTGCTAATTGCTATTTTTTAAAAAACTTCTTCTCTTTTATTTTGAATCAACGCCAGTCTCACTTTCAGCGATGCTATCCACACCCCCAAAAGTATCCAACCGGCATTCGCAGGCCAGAAAACGAGTCTCATATTGCTATCCAAATCATACTTTGCAAATGCAGGGTTGCCGCCATTACCCGGGTGCAATGAGTCAACCATGCGCGGTAGCACAAATATTAACGGTACCATCATTGCAAAAGCGAACACATTATACACAGCACTTATTTTTGCTCGTTTTTCCTCGTCCCGCATCCCACTTCGTAATATACTATATGCAAAATAAATAAGCATACTTATAGCGGTACAAAGTTGCTTAGGGTCGTTGCTCCAGGCAGCTCCCCAGGTGTATTGCGCCCATTCCATTCCTGTCAGCATCCCCAAAATACTAAAAAATATACCGGTATTAGTAAACTGCACTGCAAATGCATCGTGACGCATATCTCCGGAGCGGAGAAACTTAATGGAATACCAAAATGCACAACCGAAGAGCACTATCATTGTAAACCACATAGGTACGTGAAAGTACAAATTACGGATAGTCTCGTTCAGAATATCAAGTCGTGGTACAGGCATCAAAAAACCGGCAATTACAGTATACAATACAAATGCAACACATGCTATTTTCCACCACCATTTACCCATCAAAAGACGCTGATTTTGTGCAAAAATAGGGGTTTTTAATTAGTTATCTACTTTATATACAACATAATCAAACCGCAAATTTTTAGTAATTTTCTATAAAATTTTTGAAAATGGCAATAGGAAACGGCACTAAAGAAAGCCCATGGGTACTGAAAACCCCACCTCAATCATCGGAATACACCATGTACAAGGATGAAGAAAAGCAAATATTGGTGTGTACAGTCGGCAAAACAGTATTGCATTACAACCTTCGATGCATCAATGACCTACACGAAATGTTGAAAAAGCATGGCGACTGGATGTTGCTGGGTAGTGCCGATGAGCAGAAACCCGCAAAAGAAGGTACGGTTGAAGCCTGGGGGCGTGCTGAAGACAATCCGGTAGGCGGATGGTACGGTCTTAAAAAAGGATTCCGGGGTAGGTTTGGCATGTACCTACCACCACTTATGGAAGCTCTGGGGCTGGCAGAAGTTGAACATAACGCACGCAATAACCGAATGAGAGCAATTTAACTGAGCGGTAGCATGATTCGACATTTCGATAGCATCAGAAAAATATTTAGCATCAGGTTGTTAAAATAGCTTTTGCTTTCAGGTTGATACAGCTATATTAGGTAAATTACGTCCACATTTACTGACGACAATGAGATTGAGACTTCGGACGATTACCTGCCTTTTTGTGCTTTGCCTGTTTGGGCTTTCGAATGCACGTGCTTCAAAGATTCTTATACCGATGGACGCCGAGCACCAGTCGGCGCATCTGAAGGCCTACGGCGTAGCGTATGCGGCACTAAAAGGGGGGCTTCATATCGATTGGCTACTTAACTACAAAGGCGGAAGTTTTGGAATGGAGTACCTTGACGGCATTGAGCGCATGTGCAAATTGCGGGGCGTCTCTTACGAGGTGATGAGCGACGCCCAATATGGAGGAATTTTGAATGGCATATTGGATCCGGACTTTAACGGAGATGTGATAAAATTAGAGAAAGCTCCCAAAATAGCAGTTTATACGCCCGCCAACAAAGAGCCGTGGGACGATGCCGTAACCCTTGTCTTGACGTACGCAGAAATCCCTTTCGACAAAGTGTATGACGATGAAGTGTTGCGGGACGACCTCGCTAAATATGATTGGTTACACCTGCACCATGAAGACTTCACAGGCCAATATGGTAAATTCTGGTTCAGTTTCCACAACGCAGCATGGTATCAGCACGACCAAAAAGTGGCTGAAGAGTCTGCAGCAAAACATGGTTTTAAGAAAGTATCACAGTTAAAACTTGCCATCGCTAAGAAAATCCGGGACTTCACTGCAGGTGGTGGTTATCTGTTTGCAATGTGCTCTGCAACTGACAGCTATGACATAGCACTTGCGGCTGAGGGTGTTGACATTTGTGAATCTATGTTTGACGGCGACCCAATGGACAAGGGAGCACAACAAAAACTTGATTTCACCAAGTGCTTCGCATTTAAAGATTTTACATTGGTAACAAACCCAATGCACTATGAGTACTCGACAATTGACAATACAGAGTTCCGGACAGCAATTCCAATGAAAATTGACTACTTCACACTCTTTACTTTTTCCGCAAAATTTGACCCCGTACCTGCTATGCTGTGTCAAAATCACACCACGACGATAAAAGGTTTTATGGGCCAAACTACTTCCTTTCGAAAAGAAACCCTGAAGTCAAGCGTACTGATTATGGGTGACTTTAAACCAGCAAATGAGGCAAAATACATACACGGTGAGTATGGCAAAGGTACATGGACATTCTACGGCGGTCACGACCCTGAGGACTATCAACATATGATTAATGACCCCGTGACCGAACTTAGCCTTCACCCGTCATCTCCGGGTTACAGGCTCATTCTGAATAATGTACTTTTCCCGGCTGCCAAAAAGAAACCAAGAAAAACATAATATTCTAACCCGAAATCATAAGAGGGAACTGACTAATAAACCCGACATTAGCATTACTCTAACCAAAAAAACCCGACATTATTCAAAAAATAAGAAATACTACTCTAATTTAGGGCCTAAAGTTGGTAAGTGAAATGAACAATAAAATCGGGTTGGGAGTATTCGGTACGTTTGGCGAACCGTTGGGGTACCAACAGGTATTTTATTTTGATGTGTCGTTCGACACGACGCTGGACCTGGACGAAAGTGAAATAGAATTCTATCCGGGGTCAGAATTATATGCAGTAAAAAGAGAATTGGTTGACGACGTATACAAAATTACGTTTTGTATATACTCAAGTGTGCGCGCCCCCGGTTCCGATCGTATTGGCACTTTCCTTGGCTCGTGCATCGTTCTGGAGGACAGCTATGCAGAAGCCGACTACATTTACAAAGTACTCAAAGAGCTGCATGACGATGTGCTAAGCAACTCTGAAAATGTAGAAAACTACTCTTTAAAAGCACAACAGGCACTTGACGTATTGGTTAAAGAGCCCGCGGACTTTGTAGCTCTTCAGGCCAATGTAATACCAATAAGTAAAACGCCGTTCAATAGCTCCCTTGTTGACCCTGAAAAAAAATGTTTTGTTTCTCCTAACGCCGATTCAACTGAATCCAGGGATGCTCAATTGGTTGCTTTTTTTGACGAAGCGCTAAAGCACTTTACCGATACCGGGACGCTTTATTTTTCATTTGATAGGAATGTAGCTGTGTTTGTCGAGGATGCCGACTTTCTGGCAATGAACAATTGGGAAGAGTTTACAAACTATAAATCGCAGGGGCTACCGCCTCCGATGGTGCTGACTAAAAAGGGTATTCAGAAATTCACGACACCGGAAACCGACGCTTTCGCTCAGTCAAACGAAAGCTTAGAAATTGAAGATGCGGCAACCAATTTCGATCTGGATGCCGGGAACGAACCAGAGTTTCATTTCGAAAATGACTCTGAAGAAGACGCGACTGAAAATGATTTTTCAGAAAACAATGAAATAAACTCCCACACTGAAGAGGATCCATACAAGCCGTTTGACATTTGGGAAGAGCCAATTCCGGAAAGTGGCCTTTCTCCTGAAGAAGCTAAAGCAAAGCAGAGTGAATACAACAGGCTGTTCAATTACACCAGCAAGTTGCTGGATCATATGAATGGTAAGACCGGCGATCGAGCAAACGATGACATTCCAAACGACCCGCCGCCGGAATTTGATATGCCACCGGAATTCGAGTCAAGGCCAAATCGAAAAAAGAAAATAATTACCATTATTCTGATTGTGCTTATCCTGGCAATAGTCAGCGCCTATTTTATAACTTCTTTCGGAGGTGACATTTTCAGTGATTCGAAACCTGCCACGACAGATAGTACAAGTGTAGTGCCGGACGAAAACAGTCAGGGCGATGAAAGCTACGACGAAGTAGATACTACCCTATCGGACTCAGATGCTGATTATCCTGAGGAGGAAAACTATACGGACACAGTATCGGCGGTACCCGAAGATATGGGTTCAAGTATGAATAAAATTGACACAGCAACAGACCGGCAAAAAGCAAACGCACAAAACATTTCAGAAAAAGAGAATACCGGCGAAATTATCCCTTTGCAGCCCGTTGCAAAGGTCAACCCTGACAAACAGTCGGACAATCCCCCTGCTGTGCCTACTTCTGTAGTACCGTCAAGAGGAGCATCACCACCGGACTCTGCAGCGTTCGACATAATGAAAGAAGCTATCACTATTACCCCGTCTTCTCTCGCAGACGCAAAAGACCTGCACCCACGCCCAAACTTTGAGATTTACCAAAACGACATACTAATCCTACGAAAAGTCAGTATTACTAACATGACGCTATCTGAAATAACAAAACTCTTGTTTAAAAACGAACCTGTCAAAATTGGATACATTTACAGAGGACAAGAAACCGAATACATGGCAGCCCTCTATTACCTAAATCACAAACTCTTCCAGAAAACAGGAAACGATTATATTTTTACCGGAAACTACATGCAATTGAAGATTCCGGCATACAGAAGCCCCCCGCTTCCGGTCTCTTTCCCAAAATAATTCCTGACTGCTGAAATTATCTCTTCGGATATATTTATTACTGCAAGACAAATCCGGGGTAGTACTGCTGTGCTATTGCCTCGTACTTTTTCGCGTCTTCCATCCTTCCCATTGCCTGATACGATAAGGCAATGTAAGGGATATCTTTTACGTTTCCCGGGTCAATGGATAGCGACTTACTTATTGCATCTATCGAAGCCTGATATTGTTTCATCTGAAAATAGCAATGTCCGAGATTAGAGTATCCATTTACATAATTTGGGTTGGCAGCAACAAGTTGTTTAAAAATTCCCACAGCCTGCTCATACTTACCTGAGTTGAGGTAAACTGCCCCCAGATTATTTGCAGCATTCACATCGGCGGGATTAAGTTCCAATGCCTTTAAAAAATATGGCTCAGCCTCTGCATACTTCTTTACAAAATAGTAAGCTAATCCTAATTGCATATAGGCTTCAGAATAATTGGGGTCTACCGCTAAGCACTGATTGAGCGTAATAATGGCTGAGTCAAATTGTTTTTGACGTGCGTAACAGCTACCTAAATTGCAGTAAGCCTGAACAAAGTCAGCCTTTATCTTTATAGCTAACTTATACGCAGCAATCGCTTCAGGAATTTTGTCGGTACGTAAGTAAACAGTTCCGAGATTATTAGCTGCTATTGACTGATAGGGGCTCTGTGAAATCGCAATCTTAAACTGCTCCTCGGCAGCGGCATAATTAAGTGCATTCAAATAGGCTGTACCTAATTCTGTATGTGCATCTGTATACTTCGGATAAATCTCAATTGCTTTTGTCAGACATTGAATTCCTTCTGCCAAAACTTCCTTTCTTTTAGCACTATCGGTAGTTGCCGGAAGTACATTTTCTACCAACTCATTACCAATATAATAGTTCAACCGACAATTGTCCGGCGACTTTGCCAAGTCTGCAGAGAATAGGGTCGCGTTGCTCTCCCACTCAGCATTTCTCGCAAACGTCTGATAGGAAAATACAAGGCATACCGGAATGAGAATACCCAACGCCAACTTGTTTTTTGTAAAAGATTCAAAATCACCGCCATCTTTCAAAATCCATTTATCAATAGCAAGTGCAATTAACAAGCAAAAGCCCACAGAGGCGAAAAACAAGAACCGCTCACCCATTGCTGAGCCCATCAGGAAAAATATATTTGAAAACAACGCAATGGTTGCCATATAGAACAGTATAGCGAACGCCCAAGGGTCTTTTTTGAATTTAAACAACCTGTATAACCCATAGCAACCTGCAGATGCATATATCAGTACTGAGAGCAACACCCATACATTTCCGAACCCAACATAAGGGATACTCTTGAAGCCATAGTCGTTAATCAATGGGAACGGAAGTATCAGCAACTTAACGTACATCCCCAAAGTATAAAACGCGGTACCAAGTCGTAACGCTATACTATCTGCACCCACCAAAGCGTTATCGATAAACTCTATCGCCGTGGTACTGGCTCCATAGTCAGTCAGAATAACATACCTGATAGAGAGGAATACACCTGTTACCACAAGAGCCCCTACCATCATGGTTATCGCTCTTTTTACATTATCATTCAGATAAAAGAAAAAGACCAGAGGGATAATACCTAAAAACGTAACGACTGTTTCTTTTGACAGATAAGATAAAAACAAAGCAACAAGCCCCAATACCAACTGTAACGGCTTCCCATTTTTCATGTAACTGACAAAAATGTTCATTGCCAGAAATGCGAACATAAAACAGAAAATTTCGTCCAGGCTTTTGATATTGGCCACAACCTCGGTATGGATGGGATGCACCGCAAACAACAAAGCAGCTATAAACGCAACTACGGTCTTTTTTCGCTCAAAGAGCTTGTCAAGAAACAGAAACAATAAAATAACACAACCTGCAAAAAAGACAATATTAAAAAAATGCCCCACCGTCGGGTTTAAACCAAATATTCCAACCTCAACAGCAAACATCACCAAAGACAATGGACGATAGTTTTCATTCTTGAGGTAGCCAAACCCCTTGAGCCTTGGGGTCTGAAAAAGCTCAGAAATACCATCAAAACCCTGATTGACAATCTTGTTCTTAGAAAATACCATTGAATCGTCGAGCACATACCCATTTTGCAACGTGTTGGCATAAATTGCAAGCGTAACTATTCCCAAAATCAAAGATAGCTTCAGAATGAGCGACATCTTCTTTCGTGGTTCGGCATTGTGTTTTGCAGCGGTAGATGTGCTTGAAGCCGCTTTGGGTTGAACAGGTTTTTGTTGACGTGTTTTTTGCTTCTTAGACATAGGAATCCCTCTTCAGTTATCAAGTTTGAAAGTAGTATTTTTTTCGTTTACTTCCTTAGTATTCGGGCATAAATGCCCTTACCTTGACTGTATTCATTGAATATATAACGCTCCATATCGGAGCTCAAAATATAATCCACTAAATTTACCAAACGAAAATGTCAATCTTTGACAAATAAATCGGGATGAACATCGAAGACAAAGAACAATACAAAAATAGAATTGGATTGAGCTGGCAAAAAGTAACGTCTGAAACTTATGCCTCTTTACAAGAGAATAAACTTACAGAAGCTGTAGTTGGCGAAAAGGTTATCGGCCTTTTGAAACGAGAAGGAAATGTCTTTGCCTTTGCTGCTAAGTGCCCTCATGCCGGAGCCCCTATGTGCGACGGCTGGATGGATGCAGCCGGGCGAATAGTTTGCCCGTTGCATAAATACAGATTTGACCCTAAAAACGGAAGAAATACTAGCGGCGAAGGATATAAGCTATATACATATCCGGTAGAAATAAAAGACGATGAAATATGGGTTGGGTTAGTCCTCTCATAGCCTGAATAAAATATGAATGATATGTTGCTACCCAAATGGTTAAAAAGTGGTGATACAATTGGCATAACTTGTCCGTCAGGATATGTGTCAGAAGAGCGGGTGGCATATGCTGTCACCATGCTGGAGCGATGGGAATTTAAAGTAAAGAAAGGCAAGACCGTTGGCAACGAATATTTTTATTTTTCGGGAACAGATAAAGAAAGACGCGATGACCTGCAAGCGATGCTTGATGACCCTGACGTCGCCGCGATTCTGATGGGACGGGGAGGATATGGTATGAGCCGTATAATCGACTCTTTAGACTTCACAGAATTCCTGAAACACCCGAAATGGGTTTGTGGTTTTAGCGATATCACTGTACTACATAGTCACATTTTGGCGCAATATGGTTACGCATCTTTACATAGCCCGATGTGCGGTGCATTCCGCCGCGATTCAGAACATGAAGCCTATTTGCTTTCTTTCTACAATGCACTTACAGGGAATACCCTAAAACAACATATCCCTCCTTCGTCTTTCAATAGAGCAGGTACTGCGACCGGCACCCTAACGGGTGGGAATCTCGCAATCCTGGCACACCTTACGGGCTCGGTATCGGAGGTGGACACCTCCGGCAAGGTACTCTTCATCGAAGAAATAGGTGAACACCTATATGGTGCCGATAGAATGTTGATGAACCTGAAACGAGCCGGCAAGTTAGACAACCTTGCTGCGTTGATTGTCGGCAGTTTTACGGAAATGGAAGACACCAAACGACCATTCGGCCAAAGTATTGAAGAAATAATCGCAGACAAGGTCAAGGAGTACAATTATCCTGTATGTTTTAATATACCCGTCGGCCATCAGGAAGTCAACTATACGCTCTTGCTGGGAACAACATATACAATAGATGTTTCTGAAGCCGGCGCAACACTCAGCCTGTCCAATCTATAACGCTTTACGTCGCCACATTACTTTTCAGCTCCTGCATTTGCAAAAGGAAAAAGTACAGAAAAACGAATACACCAAACTGTACTTCCAGCACAGGCTCTATCATCAGCTGGAACAGCAGTAATGCCCATACCACCAGAAAAAAGAACCCTTGCCTGTTTTTTCGTACCAACCTTAGTGGCGCAGCGAACCACAGTAGAAACATAACCATTGCCGGTAAGCCTGCCCCTAACGCAACCGTAAGAAACTGATTATGTGGCAATAACCTGCCATGTTCGGGTACTTGCGGATAAAATTGTTCGTATAACAAATCCATTTCGTGTTTCATATCTCCTGTGCCTACACCGGTAAGGGGCTGTTCAGAAATCGACTTAGTTGCCAATTTGTAGGATATAAGCCTGGCGATATCGCCAATATTACCTGACTCATCGCCATGTGTGAGCATATAATACGTATAATCCAGATACTGTGCGCGCGCTTTCAACGTTGGAACTGTTTTGACGGCTACAAATATTATTACGGGCACAACAACTATGACCAACAAACCCACAAGCTTTTTGCGCGCAACATTCAAAAACACACCCCATGCAATCAGAAACAAGTAAAGAGATGCCAAGCCTGTCTTTGCGGCCAACACATGCAGGTAAACGACCAACAATGCAATTACACAACTTACAAACCGCTTTACGTTTCGCCCCTCAAGCTTTGGCCACACATAAACAGCCCAAACAATATACAATGTCATGGCCAAACTACATCGAATGTGGTCTCGTTTCGGGAGTGTGGGCAACATATGAGACACACTATACTCCTTAACATAAAACTCCGGGTCTATAACAAAGAACGACATACTATACAAGGCTGCTATAGATAACATCACCCCGAGTGCAAGTGTCAGCGTTTTTAACTGTTGCCGGGAAAAAACAGGCTGATAGGCAAATGCAAGTGGCAACAATAAAAACGGAAGTTTTGTTTGCAGATGGCTTTCCCACTCTCCTTTGTTATCGCTCCAGAAAAAAGAAACCGCATACAACGCAACCCACGCCAGTCCAAACAGCCACCATTTTTGTTTCAACCAGTTTTTGGGATGTACGTCACGAATAGCATTTATACCGAAAAGAAACATAGAAATAGACAAAACCGCCCGCGATACAAGAAAACCGGCAAACATCCCGATGATGCAGAATATTGCAATTCGGGATTTATCTATCATTTTACCGTTTAGAAAACTACTTTTGCTCACAGACGCTTGATTCTAGTTTTAATAAAAACGCAGAAAAACATTTTTTAGTGCAACCTGACATTAACACACTACATCAACAGATAAGGGCCGGCAACGTTGCTGCTATAGCAAGGGGTATAACCATAGTAGAAAACGAACTCAATGGATATGAAGACCTGTTGCTTAGCCTCAATGATAATAGTCGGGCGAGGGTTGTAGGTATAACCGGACCACCCGGTGCCGGTAAAAGTACACTTGTAAATGCACTGCTGCACCATTGGCTGCAGGAAAATAAAAAAATAGCTGTCATTGCTGTAGATCCATCTTCACCTTTTAACTATGGTGCAATCCTTGGTGACAGGATACGAATGAGTGAATTCTATACAAACGACAATATATTCATTCGATCCCTTGCCTCCCGAGGAGCTTTGGGTGGACTGAGTTCGAAAATAATTGAAGTGGCTGACGTTGTCAAGGAAGCACCATTTGATTTAGTTGTGGTTGAAACCGTTGGCGTAGGGCAAAGCGAAGTCGAAATAGCCGGCCTTGCAGACTGCACTGTTGTTACCCTTGTGCCGGAAGCGGGAGACGACGTACAGACCCTCAAGGCAGGAATCATGGAAATTGCCAATATTTTTGCTGTCAACAAAGCTGACAGGGACGGTGCCGAAGGACTTTATCGAAACCTTCGGATTATGGCACACGAAAAAGCTAATGGCGAACAAGAAATTCCGGTTTTGAAAACAATAGCCACGAACGGAACCGGTGTTCCCGAATTAGCCAGGCACATAACCGATTTCCTCGAGGTGCAAGAAGCGATTCCCGATAAACGCCTGCATCTGCTTACAGAAAAATGCTGGCAACTTATACAGGCTCAACGCATGAAGGGGCTCAATCAAGAAGAACTGAGCAAACAACTCGCCAAATCCATTGGTGAACCCGGCTTCAACCTATATGCGTTCACAAAAAACTATTTACTAAAATAAACCCGACGACAAATACGTTACTTCTATTCATGCTTTCCCTCATCCCGGCATATTTATTGTATCCAGTCACAATTATCGTGTCTGCGCTGATTAGTTTATATGCTGTCAGGAAAATAATATTTATTACCCGACATAGAAACCTGTTTGATAAACCCGACAACGTAAGAAAAAAGCACGGGGGTCAGATTCCTAGCCTGGGTGGAATAGGTGTTTTTGTCGGATACATGGTCACTGCAGCTTTTTTCATGGAGCACCAATGGTATTTTGTAATGGCGGCTTCTGTGATACTTTTTTTTACCGGTATCTATGACGACATTATGAACATGCGTCCTTCCAAAAAGCTACTGGCACAGGCTGTCGCCACTACTATAGCCGTTCTTTTTGCCGACATCCGGATACGTTCATTGCATGGATTTGCCGGTATTGAGGATTTGCCATATTACATAAGTGTATCGCTGACGGTATTTCTGGGTACATTCTTTATAAATGTGTTCAACTTTATGGACGGAATAGACGGACTAGCATGTTCGCTCGCCATACTATATACACTTTTTCTGGGTATGCTTTTTGCGTATGCAGGAGAAATGAGTATTGCCGGGATTTCACTTAGTCTAATGGGTGCTACGATTGGATTGCTTTACTTCAATATTGCACCGGCACGGATATATATGGGCGATACAGGCTCCATGATGCTTGGTTTTACCATATTCACACTATCAGTACTTTGTGCAGAGTTATTGTCGAGCAGTACGGCCGATTTGACGTTGGTGGTTCACAACAAATCGGCTTCCTTTTCAATTTTATTATCAGTTTTATTTCTCCCAATATTTGATGCAATCAGGGTTTTCTCTATCCGGTTATCTAAAGGGATTTCGCCGTTTAATGCAGATAGAAGTCATATACACTACTATATGCTGGATGCCGGGTTTACACATACCGGGGCAGTACTTACGCTTCTCGTTGCAAACATTTGCATAATTGGCACCACGTGGGCATTACAGGATGCAGGTACAATCGTATCGATTCTTTGTATGACGTTGATTCCATCAGCGTTAACCATTTGGATATCGATTAAAAGACGCAAAGCAGTCGCTACTAAGTATTAGTATTGAGGCTATTCAAGACTTAGAATTCATTTCAGAATCGACTTCTTTTGTGGAATAACAATAGTATGTTTACACATACAATACTACAACGTATGAAAAGATTGCTTACAGTTGTCCTCCTTTCTGTGTCTTGTATATGTGTAAATACGAGGGACGTACATGCGTGGGGAATATGGGCACACAATCACATTAACAAAGCTGCCATCTTTGCCCTACCTCCGGAGATGGGTAAGTTTTTTTTTAATCATGCAGACTTCATCGTTCAGGAGTCGACAGTACCAGACCTACGGAAATACACTTACAAAGAACGGAGCGAAAACTGCAAGCACTATATAAATCTGGAGAAGTACGGACATGGAAAGTCTTCAATGCCTGCTACTCTAAATGATGCAATTGCTCAGTTTGGCAAGGACAGTGTAGACAGGTATGGCATATTGCCCTGGCACATTCAACACATGGTAGATTTACTTACCGAAGCTTTCAAGAACAAAAGAAAAACAGAAATATTGTTGGTTGCCGCAGATCTTGGTCACTATATCGGAGATGCGCACGTTCCACTACATACTACCTCAAACCACGATGGGCAACTAACGGGACAACGTGGTATACATGCATTCTGGGAGGCTCAATTGCCGGAACTTTTCGGAAGAGAATACCAATTATATACAGGCGATGCATTATACCTCAAAAATACGCACAAAGCGGCGTGGGAAATAATAGAAAACACGTTTAGCAAGGCAGACAAACTTTACGCAAGCGAAATGCAAATGCGCAATGATAACCCTAAAAGCAAGCAATACATTCTGGGCCGTGACGGCGAACCAATAAAGAACATTTTCGGTCAACCCGTACATGCCTACAACTATGCCCATGTATACCATGAATTGCTCGACGGGATGGTGGAGGAACAAATAAGGCTTGCAATCCGATATACAGCTGACCTTTGGTATACTGCATGGGTCAATGCCGGCAAACCTGACCTTTCTACTTTAGACAATCAATCGCTCACCACAGACAACAGTGACTATTACCGATATGAAAGGCACTTATGGCTGACAAAGGGGAAGGTCATAGGATGTAATTCAGAAAAAGAATTTCCCGACCTGAAAAAGAAATAATCAAATTTACCCTGATACCATTATCACTATTCACCAAGTGCAGCCAACAGGCGTTGCTGTGTTTTTGACAATTCGTCGGCTGTCACTTTTGCTTTATCACGGGTGAAGTTCAAATCATCTGCCGAGTCTATCGGAACCAAATGTACATGGGCATGTGGCACTTCCAGCCCAACCACACTCATACCACAACGATTGCATGGAAATGCTTTTTCAATTGCCTTTGCAACCGGTTTAGCGAAGACCATAATCTTACTCAGCAAGTCATTATCTACATCAAAGAAGTTATCTACCTCAGTCTTAGGAATAACCAGCACATGACCCTCGCGCATTGGGAACACGTCCAGGAAGGCGTAAAAATTTTCGTCTTCTGCTATTTTATAAGAAGGAATCTCCCCCGAAACAATTTTTGAAAAAATACTTGCCATTTTTAAATAGAAATTTCCTCAATTTTGAACTCCATCTTTCCTCTTGGCGCCACCACCTCAACAATTTGTCCTACTTCTCCCCCCAATAATCCTTTACCGATTGGCGATGACACGGATATTTTTCCAAGTTTCAAGTCAGCCTCGCTCTCAGAAACAATCTGATAGACAAACGACTTCTTCATCCCCAGGTGTGTTACTTTAACCTTGCTTAAAACAGACACCTTGCTGATGTCAATATCTTTGGCATCAATAACCCTCGCAGTCACAATCGCAGCTTGCAAATGTGCAATTTTTGCTTCATGATGACCTTGTGCTTCTTTCGCGGCGTCATATTCTGCGTTCTCCTTTAAGTCACCCTTTTCCCTAGCTTCGGCAATTTGCCGTGCAATTTCGGCACGCCCTGTAGACTTAAGCTCCTTCAGCTCAGCTTTCATTCGCTCAAGTGTTTCCTTCGTCAGGTAGTTTAAATCAGACATTTTTACAACAAATTTATATGATATAGAAAAAAACACAACGCCTCTGAAACTCAGAAGCGTTGCGTTGTAAAATTACTAAAAAAAATTATCAGCGTGCAAATCTGATAGACATCATATGCACACCGTTTGCCGGCCTTTGTGTAGGACGGAACGAATAGTCTAAAGAAACCAATGGACCATTCTCACCAAATCTCTTCTGAACGGTTGCCCCTAATGCAATTCCCGAATACATTGTGGTAGACGACTCTGCACTACCAATTCCTTTTTCGTAGCGATATGCTACGCGAAACAAAAACATGTCCCTAAAGCCATAAACAGCACCTACGCCAAGATAATCGTTATTAAATGAGTTTGACTGAAAATTCAAAATACCTGTCAACTTGTGCTTTGGCATACTGTCTGCACTACTTACGTGGTTTTCATCTAAGTAAAAATCGTAGGAAGCACCAAAGTTAAGGTTGGTCGGCATAGAAAACTTATCAGCCGGATATAACTGAGAAACAGCAAAAGTCGGATTACTTTGAGGCTTATCGGCATTAACCGAAAATCCTGTACCGGAGAAACGCATGTTACTTCCCAGATTTCTCAGAGTAATTCCGAAATGGAATTTATCTCTTTTACCCGTTATGTATTGAATGCCACCATCAAAGGCAACACCCAAAGCATTAATATTACCCACCTGCTCAGATACATAAGTCGCTGACGCACCGGCATTAACATGCGAAGAGAATTGCTTGGAATACCCCAACTGAATATTCAGAAATTGAGGCCTGTAACTACCATAACCCTCCGGGTTGAAATAGTCGGTGGTAGTAATATCCCCAAAATTCATAGACATCAAATTGAACCCGATGACGCCTGCTTCTCCGAGCTTTTGCCCAATCGCGATATTATTGATATTGATGTCTGTACCGGACAAGTAAGTTCCTCTGGATACGCCTATATCAGTTGAAGAAACCTGTGCCAAACCGGCAATATTCGATTTCATTGCCTCTACACCACCTATATGAGAAGTATTCAACCCGAAGAGACCCGTTGTCCTGGCCCAAGGATTAATCACCAACTCAGGAGCACCTGCCTGACCGGAACGATCCTTATTTCCGGCGTGCACATTAAATGATATGCCAACTGCAAGCAATGCTACAAACGATTTTATAAAATTATGTCTCATAAGTCTAAACAAATAAATAATAATTGTTTAGGGCAACAGCTGCTGCCCTAAACTAAATCCGGATTAATATTGTGTTACATCCAATGGACGCAATGAACCAAACCACTTAATTACTTTCTCTCCTATACCTTCTGCATTTACATGAATCAGATACATACCACTAGCGATAGGTAATCCTGCACTATTTCTGATATCCCAATCAAGGAATGAGGTATTAGGATCACTTTTCGAAAGGCTACGAACCAACGTACCGTCGAGGGAATAAATCCGAACTGATACTCTGGCAGGTAAATTGATAATTCTAATTTTTGTATCAAAGCGACTATTAGTCTTTTCGTAACCAGAATAGCCATAGTATGGATTTGGCACTGCATAAATCCTATCTACCAATCTGTTGCGGTTTGTAGAATCTGACATTTTTGTAGGAGCAAGATTGGTCGTACTGAACGAATAGTACGGATTAACCGCTTCTCCTGCCTTAAGTGAAGTACCAGGCAAAACAAAGTCAGAAGTTGAGTCAGTAGCCTCAAAAGGCATATAAGGACGGTCTACTCTGAAACGCAATCTGGTTTTTGTTGGAATGTAGCCATCTTTTAATGACAACATTTTCACATCCGGATTGGTCATTGGTAACCCAACCCACTGAAAGTCTAAGTACGACGCACGCTGAAGGAACAAATGCGCAGGAATAGCATTGAATGCAGCCTTTATGTCTGAAACAAACTCCTTACAGCTATCGTATTTAGTACCAAGAATGTATGTATAATGCTTACCGCCGAATACTATCGAATTATCAAATGGATTAAAACCATTATCCGCACTCGGACTTGATGGATTCCAAATCATGTCGTTACCATTGTCGCTTGCCAAATAAGAATCTTCACCAAATACAATGTTCAAGCGCTCACCGGTTGATGGATTTACTGCGTACCCGGGGAACCATGACATACCCATATCGTCTGCACTCTCAGAGTAAACAGGAGTATTACCGTCTTCAGCAAAATCCAGATTCCAACCCTTATGATTTCTGAGGAAGAATTTCTTACCTCTGTTTTGTGCCAGGAATGAATCTTCCTGCAACTCAATTACCGCACAACGAGTCCACATACTCTTGTCGCTGGTAAATACTAAATCCGCATCACATAGAGTTTTAACCTCGTTGACTGTACGCGCCTTGTACGCAGCAGGGTGATGTCCGCAAACAAAAGAACCATTAAAGTGTCCACCCTCATAGTAGGCTGCCATTTTATAAGGTCCCCAGGTACTCTGAGTCGGCGAGAAATTCCCGAGCATTTTCCCAAAATTAGAAGAGGGGTCAATGAATTGATCAGCTACTATCTGAATATCATTAAATTCACAGGGAGCCGTAGCGGTAATACCACTTTCATTGAAAGATTTGACGCTACCTACTCTCAACCAGTTTGCAAAACTACTATCGGTTTTGTCCTGAACACCCCAAAGCCATGGCTGAGATGGGTCGTTGAAAGTAACTCCTGATGTCATATAGCCATTTCTGGTACCCGGAGTATTGGAACCCGGAGGCGTAACTTGCTTAATTGTAACCGCCAAACCGTACTTTTCAAGAATTTGTTCATTACGAGTTGCGATTGTACGCTCACTGTAAATAGTATCTGTTGCTACCCCATCTACAAATCCGGTTAGCGTCCAGGAGCCCTCTTCAACAATTCCTTCTACCATAGCTTTAGGTGAGGAAATCCTATTTTCACCATGAATCTGCAGCACCCAATCCATCGCTGGCACTTTTACAGGATCCACTACTTCTACATTTACAGGGCCCAAACCCTGAACGTAGGTTGGCTGTGATACAAAATTCTTTTCAATAGCCTCTTTTTCAGACTCTTCAGATAATTGCAATTCGTTACCACCATTACCCTTACCCTGAATTCTCTTAACAACAACACCAGATCCATAATCAGCATTAATGATGGTACCCATTGCTCCATTGGCAGGATTTGGCAATGCTGCTACTACACTGATTTCAACTCCACCGGCACCATGTGCACTTCCTAAATATGGAACGTCTTGCGTCGCAACTGTATTTTTCGGATCAAAACTTGCAAAGTTATTGTAAGCATATGCAATTGCTACGAAGTAATAGTTCTTGTAGTTCACAAAGCTTTTATCATTGCCTGTTGCAAATTGGTCTTGTGTCAACTGAAAACTATGTACAATACCGCTATCTCTACCATTTACTTTAATCTGAGCAGTATGTGTAGTATCACTTACCACAATATTCTTAACATAGTTTACAATCTGAGTAACACTATCAGTAATATCGCACTGGAAAACTTCAATCGCTTTCGTGTTATCAATTTCTCCAGTATTCTGGTCAAATATTTCCGCAGATGTTATTTGGCTATTAGCTAACTGGAACACACGGTATCCCTGAAACTTGTACAAAGAGTCGTTACTTACACCTTTCGATTTCACAACAAATTGATGGTATCTCAAAGAGTCGTTATATGCACCATCCGAACGTCCGTAGTTTTCGCCATAGTTATTACTACCGTAATCATTTGTCAGGTAAAACACTAGTTTCTTATCTAACTCACGAACTACCATTCTCGGAGCTTCAGGGCCTTCTATTGTTTTGAAATTGTAATCAAACAAAGCTTGCGCCCCATCATCGATATTCTTTATGGTTTTAAAGTTTGTACTCGGACAACCACCGATGTCTGAAGCCCAAATACATCCGAAAGTGATATCATTAACGGCACCAGGCTTCAACTGGAAAGGACCTGAAGAAAATATGAATCTTCTGTCACCCGGGTTGTTACCGCTCGCGCACTCTGACCACTGTGAATTGTCAGCAGGGTCGCCCCAGAAAACATAATTGGAAACAGGACCTGATCCATACCCCTTTGACGCAGAACCGGGACCGGTAAAGTCGTATGAGAAGCGCTGACCGTTACGAATAGAACCTGTCATGTAATAATATATCTGGATACCATTATTAGGATTTCCAATAATGCTTTGGTCATTATTGTAATAGGTAAAGTTAGTCATTTGCAACTGCTCAAAAGTGTCTCTACCTGATGGCAAGGTATATGTACGTTTTGGACCCTGAAAATAATCCAAGCCAACCTGCGGTGGATTTGCCCCATAACTGTTTGATGGGAAACCGGCAATCTGACCATCTGCGTTACTTGCGTTGTATTGGATACCTAAACCTCTTGTTGTATCGCAACCAATAAAGTCATCCATGTAATATCCCAAATCGCAGTCATCCCAAACAGCGATGTAAGTACTATCAATGGTAAGAGCACCACGATTAATAACACGATAGTTGCAGAAAGTAGCATTGTTAAGGAAATCCTGCGTAGCATATGCAAAAGCGCTGGTTTGCACCTCAACACCCATTGCTGCTGTAAGTGACTGCTGCTTTACGTTACCCGCATCGTTAAAAACCCACCATATATATTGGTCACCCAATATATCCGGATATTCTCCTTCCTGCGGTTGATACTTACCATCTCCATTCACGTCTACAAACGGTGCATACGTGTTATTCGGATCCAGTGTAAGTCTAGCGCCACCATTTCCTTTCACATTAATATTACCAACACCGGGCCATTCGTTAATCACGTCAAATTCAGACGCATTTAAATCTCCACCGATTTTATATGCCTGAACAAACTTATTGATTGTAGAACGATCTACTTTCCAGAAATAATCCCAGGCTTTACAATCATCCGCTTTAATTTTGCCATCTACATCCAGAGCACCGGGCCAGTAGTCATTTCCGGTTTGCCGATATGTCTGAGCAGCAACTTTCAACTGTCCTTGCTGATCTACACCACCAATCCAGCACGATGCCGCAAACTGCGAGTGTCTGCCGGAACCTTTCGGGATTTCGTAGGCCGCGTTAGCAGCACCGCCCTGATTCCACCACATATCTCCACCTGTCATCAACCTGGCACGAACGTTGTTAATATCTAGGTCAATTGCTTGCGCTGCGGGTTGACAGCCTTCTGCGGTAGTTTTCAATTGAGCTCCGGGACGTTTAACACCCTGATTCTCTCTCGCACTAACATTGCCTGTTATCCCCAATACTACAAGTAGCATCGCAGAACGGACAAATCGTATATTATTTCTGAATATCATAACCGAAAAGTTATATTAAATAAATATTAAAAATTAAAGCTAAGTGATAGGCTCACGGTTCTCGCATAGTTCAAGAAGCCAGGGTTATTTTGGTATATTTTATACAGGTCAATAAAAGATTGCGGATTCACCTGATTAGGTATGAACTGTGCACCAAATGTTGATACCAAATAACCGTTGTCATCAGTACGACCTGTGAACCCATGTACTCCTAAAATCTCTCTTGTATTCAACAAATTGTTAACCATCAAGATTGCCTTCAGGTACTTAGGACGCTTTGGACGAACGCCTTCAATCTCATTTTTGTGTTTCTTACCGAAGCTCAGCAAGAAGTCTTTATCGACACGCATATCCGCTCCAAAGTGCCATGGAAGTCTTGCTCCGTTTACACCTCCGACAACCGTCTGAGCAAGTGCATCGGTATACCTTGTATATGGCTCTCCGCTTCTTGTTTTCAATATTAGGTTTACGCCGGCATTTTGTAGTATATGCTTTCCGCCAACCACAGGACCTTCACCGTCAAAGTACCTGAAATCAATATTGGATACAATGTTATGTCTTGAATCCACACTAAGTGGGGTAACGTAACGCAGGTTAGGTAACCCTTCATTGATAAGCGTTGTCAGTAATCCTCTACCACCATTATATGACGACCCCGTACCTTCTGCAAACTGCAAAGTATAAGACAGTGTCATAGCAAGATGATTTGTTGCACGCAAGTCATATGATATGGTAGTTCCTTTAGTTGTTGAGAAGTCACGGTTACCGTACGTCTGATATGTATAAGGGTATGCATATACGTAAGGTACTATATTCACCATGTTCTTACGCTCTTTATAGAACGCGGTAATAGTAACTGCAGAGTGATCCGAAAGTTTCTGCTGGAATCCAACTTCATAGTCAAACGTCTTCTGTGAACGTAAATTTGCATTGCTTATCACACCGGTAGGTGCAGCCGCAGACAAATTGTAATAATCCCAGGCAGAAGCATATCCAATTGAGTTCGGATAAGGACGCTGTGCATAAATATCATAGTGAGCATAGAAGTTAGCTACATTAGATATTGGGAATGAAAACTGAATACGTGGCATTACAGTTACCTGTGGGTTGTAATCCGTAAATGACAAGTTAGGATTAAAGTTACTATCAGTCATCTTTATGTCTTTATACTGAGCCTCAATCATAGGCTGAGGCGTACGACCATCAGAATAGTTTTTCAGTACAGCCGGATCTTCAATTACAGTACCGGTTGGGTCGTACCATGTCCTTCCATTACGATAGCCGATAATTGTTGGTGACGTTGAGGAGTTATCACTAACGTAAACAACCGCATCTTTACTTATATTGCTAGGGTGTGCTCCACCATTGATAATGTTATTAGCTCCGGATACTTCTCCAACCTTTGTAACAGGATATAGAGAATATGGATCCTTCAGCACCTTTGTATTTGCTGAATAACGATCTACACGAACACCTATGTTAAAGTGAAGGTCTTTGTAATCAAACCTATCCTGCAAATAACCTGCGATATAAGTTGGAGTAAACGCTCCGATTGGACGCGTATAATTACCATTCTCATCTTTTTGTGTCCAGAAATCGTTGAAGTTTACTGAACCTGTTTGTTTGCCACCAGTATAAGTATAACCGTAATAGTTGACAAATGCGTTACCACTCAGGTTTAACAACTCATCTGCAGAGAACATATCAAGTGACAACATGCTCGGATCAACAGCATCAATATTAACAATAGCATTGTCAGCTACACCAAGCTTTTTACGCAAGTTTTTATCGAAGGTGCTGGTACCAACATTCTTCAGGTCATAGTAAACCGTATCCAATGGACCAGGAATAATTGTTGCTTCTGTACCGGTTTCCTTGTCATAGAATGTACCTTGTCCGGGTGTAGAACCAGCCACATACGTATAGTCTTTACCGTCAACCCTAAAAATCGGGTTATCCTTATCCAATCTTAGGTCCTGATTGTCCAGATTACTAACCAAGTTTCTCATTTGTGCCCAGATAGACTGTGTACCACCACGATTGGCAGATGCAGAATAAGATCTGATAATACGCTGCTGATAATACAAACCAAACTCAATAGCATGCTTGGTTTTTCCGGTCTGCAAATCGAAAGAAGCATTTACGTCAAGCGCATACTGATCAGAGTTAAAGTTTTGGTAACCTCTGATAGCAGTACCGGGGCTTGAAAACAGTCCAACACCATTATAACTGTACGTTGCATTAGGCATGTCACCGTTCGCCATAGCGTTGTGAGCTTGTATATCCAAGATACTGGTTGGTAAGTTCCCTTCGAGCGAGTTATAGTATTGAGATGTATAATTCGCAAGAATCGGGTTCAACTCTGAACGCTCGAAATCTACACCTGTTGAAGTACTACCTTGCAATACAACACCGGTAACTCCACTTACAGAGTCAACTGCCGGACCATATATTTTTTGTCTTTCATTATTTGTAAACTTCCCAACATATGCATACTTAAATAAGTCTTTCTTGAAATTCTCATCTTGTGCCCAGGTTGCTGTCTTTTGGAAATCGGCCTGTACACTGTAGAATGCATTTGAAATGATGCTATTACGTGCAGAGGTATCGTTCATCTTACCAAACTTCTGCGTAAACCTTACGAATCCACGACCGGTAAAAGTATTTAAAGTTGCAGTACCCTGTGGAGACATCAAACTATTTTGTCTTGAATATTGATCATCGGCAATGTAGTTAACCATACCACCGGAAATTACACGTAAGTTATCTGTAATCTGGTAGTCGACCTTACCATTAAGACGTGCTTCACGAGTTCTGTTCTTGGGTTGAATCTTACGCTGCTCCATATCATCAAAAGTGATATAGTTGGAAGAATAGTTATATATTCTTGAGCCGGAATTATCAGATAAGATTTTCAAAGGGTTTTGCTCCAGTTGACGTTGCACATTATCTTTTACCACCCACTGTTGGTCGTAAGTCGGATACCTGTTGTGATCGTCGTAAACGTCGCCACTCAATGCAAAACCTAAAACAGGCTTCTTATGGGTGCTGTCAATTCTCTTACTTGCTAATGGCCCTGCAACAGAAAAAGAAGCAAATCTGTTATTGTAACCATCTATAGACTGCTGTATACGCAGGTTACCTGTAGTTTTCTGTGCAACACCACGAGATGTGATATTTACAACACCACCGGATATATCTCCATATTTAGCGGGTATACCGGATGTAATAACTTCCATTTGCTCCACTGAGTTCTGAGACATGTTAATACCAGCCGTAGCGCTTTCACCCAAATTCTGAACCTGTACTCCGTCTATTATATATAGTGTACCGGAACCACGTGCACCACCAAAGCTCAAGCCCTGACCACGCTGCTTCTGATATGTACCGGCAGACTGACTAACCGCATCTGACGTTTCAGTTGTAGCCAGTCGCTGAATATCCTGACCGGTAAGTACCTTTTTTCCGGGATTGTCCTGATCCACAAGCTTTTTCTTAAATGCACGAATAACCATCGTGGCAAGCTCTTTAGAAGACGGAACCATTGTCACATTCTGTGTTACCCTTCCGTTTGGCGGAACAATAACGTCTGTGAACCGCACAGAGTCGTAACTCACATAGGAAACCTGAAGGTCATAGTTACCGGGTTCAAGTGGTTTCACAGAAAATTTACCATCATAGTCGGTAATAGTTCCACCTTGCAGAATCCCTCCTTTATAAACTTGAACTGATGCGTTGATGAGCGGTTCCTTCTTCTCATCTAATACTGTACCGGCAATCTCTGACTGGGCAAAAACCACCCCGGAAAGTCCCGTAAATACAAACAACAGCAAGTAACGTAGTGTACGTGTCATATCCAACATTAATAAATTATTAGCAAATGAGGCGTAAAGATAAAAAAATCTGTTAAAAATCGCATTTCCAACACAACTATTTTATTTTTACTTAAGTCACTTTCAGGCTTTTATAATGCCCTTTACCTAAAACTAACTCCCTTTGATTAATATAGACGGATAACGAAATGATAATCTTGGGTAATTCTTAAAAAAAAGTTAGAGCGATGCAAAATTGCTGCTCATTTCCGGTATGACGGCATCATAGACCCTCACCTATTGCTATCTTAGTTAGTAGCACCTTGCTCATTTTATACAAAGCGTTGCTCGTATATCCTGCAATATGTGGTGTCACTAATACCGATGGAAGCGCAATCAATTGATTTACAACGTATTCGAATTCCGACGGTGCTTTGGTGACCGGCTCATATTCAAAAACATCTAAACAAGCTCCTTTTACTTTTCCCTGCTTAATACCCTGCAACAAAGCCTGGGTGTCAACTACATTACCCCTGGAAGTGTTAATTAAATAAAAGCTCTTTTTCATATTGTCAATAAAGTCAATATCAAAATAGCGCGTTGTTTCCTCAGAATAAGGCACGTGAAAACTCACTATGTCAGCGTTCTCGAAAATCGGCTCCAGATTTTCGCAGTTTTCAATTCCATCGGGAATTCTTTCCGCATGATATTTGTCATATGCAATAATTCGAACATCAAAACCGCTCAACTTTCTGGCAAATGATGCTCCCGTATGTCCAAAACCTATAATTCCCACGGTCATACCTTCGAGTTCTATCCCCCGATTCTCCTCCCGCTCCCACACATTTCTTCTCATTTGTCCGTTGCTCCAGGCAATCCGATGATTCAAACCAAGCAACATACCCAGGGCATGTTCACCCACGGCGTTACAATTCCCTTCCGGACTTCCGTAACAATTAATTCCCTTTTCACTTGCATATACGGTATCAATTACCTCCATGCCGGAACCCATCCTGCCAATCCAGCGCAGCGATGTTGCTGCGTCTATCAGCGAACGATTAAGTTGCAAACGTGTTGACGTAATTACCCCTACACAGTCGCGGATAAGCGACGGAGCATTCAAGTCATTGATGTTAAGCTCGGTTTTACATTCGAATCCAAAATCGGCCAATCCTTTTAACAATACCGGATCTACGGGGGCCGCTATCAGCACGATGCCTTTACTGTTGTTTCCCATACCTATTATAAAGAGTTACAAAATCTGCAACTGATAGTTGCTCAGCACGCTTGTCCATCATAGGGTCGTTGTGCTTACCGGGAGGCAACACACTCTTCAATGCATTTCTCAATGTTTTACGACGCTGGTTAAATGCGGCTTTCACCAAAATAGAGAACCGTCGTTTATCATCGATATCATAGGGATTATTGAGGTTTGTAAACTGCAATACACCGCTTTTCACCTTTGGTGGTGGTGTAAAACAGCTTTCATGAACATCAAATAAATAAGTCACCTTATAAAACGCCTGCATCAATACACTCAAAATACCGTAAACCTTAGACCCTGGCCCGGAAGCAATTCGCAATGCCACTTCCTTCTGAAACATACCTATTACTTCTGTCACGAGTGGCTCCCACTCCAACACCTTAAATAATATAGGCGACGATATATTGTATGGAAAGTTGCCAACTAACGAAAAATTCTCAGAAAACGGAGCAGATGACTTCAGGATATCCTCCATAATAATCTTATCGCCAATCGACGGATAGGTCTTCTTTAGATAATTTACTTTTTCTTCATCAATTTCAATCGCACGGTAATCAATGTCATCCCAAGCCAGCAGGTATTTGGTTAGAGCCCCGCCCCCCGGTCCGACTTCCAGTAAACGCATACCTGAAGTATGAGTGATATGGTCAACTATTTTTTTACATACATTCTCGTCATGCAAAAAGTGTTGCCCAAGACTTTTCTTGAGTGTGTACATTACGCAAAAGTACAAAGTTGATAACTATAAATAGCTCGATTGCGTCAATGATGGCAACCGCAAAGCTTTGCCGCGGAATGGTGGCTTTCGACGGATAGGATTTACTTTTGAATTAATGTTACCTTCGCTCATTAAATTTATTAAAGCACATGGAAATAAAAATATCTCTGAAAGCACCGGGAAAAAATCAAATTTGGATAATTGATGACGTAACTAAACTTAACTCGATTCCAGACCTCTCAAAGGCAGAATCAGATTACGCAACAAAATCCATTAATGCGGACCAGTCTGTAATCACACTCAACAGATATGGTGGCTTTATCTTTATAGCATTTTTAAAAAATAAAAACTCCGAATGGCAACTTGCCGAAAGCTGCCGTAAGGCCGGGGCAACTATCGAACCATTGTGCAATAGCAATAAACTTCCGGATGTCACTATTACCAATAGAACATCGTTTCTCTCGGCGGCGGTACATCTGGCTGAAGGGCTGGCTTTATCGAACTATCAGTTTCTGAAATATAAAAGCGACGCTGCAAAAACAACTAATAGCCTCAATAAAATACTTTTCTCAAAAGACTCAGCAACGGTTAAAGAAGCAGCAAGGCTACAGGCCACAATAGATGCAGTTTATAAAGCAAGAACACTTGTGAATGAGCCATTGAGCTTCCTGACAGCAGAGCAGCTTTCGAAAGAGATTGCACAAATGGGAAAAGAAGCAGGGTTTAAAGTAACAGTACTAAACAAAGCCAGAATCACGAAAGAAAAAATGGGTGGCCTTCTTGCAGTAAATAAAGGTAGCATACAACCACCTACGTTCACCATTATGGAGTATACCCCTAAGAAACCACTCAACAAAAAGCCGATTGTATTGGTAGGAAAGGGGATTGTATTTGACACCGGTGGCTTGACATTGAAACCAACACCTAACTCCATGGACAAAATGAAGAGTGACATGGGTGGTGCTGCGGTAGTGTCTGCTGCAATGTATGCAATCGCAAAAATGCAGTTACCTGTACACGTAATAGCACTCATACCAGCAACCGACAATCGTCCGGGGCAGGAAGCATATGTACCGGGCGATGTAATAAAAATGTACAGTGGCAAAACTGTGGAAGTACTGAATACCGATGCCGAAGGAAGAATGGTACTTGCCGACGCATTGCATTGGGCAAAGCGCTATGAGCCCGAATTAGTAATGGACTTCGCAACGCTAACCGGCGCAGCAGCAGCAGCAATTGGCAACAACGGTGTGGTATGTATGGGTAATGCTCCTGACAACGTAAAACAATCGTTGCGAAAAAGTGGCTTCAATCAATATGAACGACTTGTTGAGTTCCCTATGTGGGACGAATATGGCGACCTTATTAAATCAACCATCGCCGATATCAAAAATGTTGGGGGGCCCTATGGTGGCTCCATTACTGCAGGTAAATTTTTGGAACACTTTACTGACTATAACTGGATGCACTTCGACATTTCCGGAACTGCTTTCTCAGGGGCGAAGAAAGGGTATCAACCTGTAGGTGGAACAGCATACGGATTGCGAATGTTGCTTGACTTCCTTGTCAACTACGGTAAAGCATAAAAAACTATTAATCGAACAAATTAATCTACACACGAATATGCAACCAAATAATGAAAAACCTGTTATTGGTATCACGACCGGCGACTTGAACGGTATTGGTACTGAAGTAATAATAAAAACATGTGCAGACAATAGAATTCTTGACCTTTGCACTCCGGTAATATTCTCTTCAAACAAAGTAATTAATTACTACCGTCGACTGTCACCGGATGTTACTTTCAACTTTAGTAGCACAAAAGATCTTTCGAACCTAAACATGAAACAGGTAAATGTCTTTAATTGTTGGGACGATGAAGTTGCCATACAGCCGGGTGTACTAACAGATGCAGGAGGCAAGTACGCCATCCGTTCTTTGATGGTAGCAACCCAGTGTTTGAAAGACGGACAACTAGATGCAATTGTTACCGCTCCAATCCATAAGTCGAATACCAACCTTAATGACTTTCAGTATACCGGACATACGCCTTTCCTGAAAGAAAAATTCGGTGCTAAGGATATTTTGATGCTGCTATTTAGCGAAAAGCTACGTGTTGCATTAGCTACAGAACACATACCTGTTTCAAAGATTGCAGAATCGATAACAAAAGAACTGTTACAAAATAAACTGACAGTACTGAAAGAAACACTTATCAAAGACTTTGGAATTGACAAACCACGTATCGCAGTCCTCGGACTGAATCCCCACGCAGGAGATAATGGCCAAATAGGAAACGAGGAAGAGACCATTATTAAACCGGTTATTGAAGGATTCAAACAAAAAGATGGTTTGGTGTTCGGACCGTATAGCGCAGATGCGTTTTTTGCAAATGGAAGCTACACAGAGTTTGACGCCATATTAGCAATGTATCATGATCAGGGATTAGTTGGGTTCAAAACACTTGCGAGTGGAAGTGGTGTAAACTATACTGCCGGTCTTCCTGTTATTCGTACGTCTCCCGACCATGGCACAGCATTTAATATAGCGGGCAAAAACATCGCTGACCCGTCATCATTCAGAGAAGCTTTGTTTCAGTCAATTTCTCTGCTTCGTCAGAGAGCTATCTACACAGAGAACACAGCAAACCCTCTCCGAAAAGGACGAATAGAAAAAGAAAGAAACAATAGCGACAATAACTGATTCTGCTGAATTATCATTTTCAAAAAGCAATGTTCGAAAGAGCATTGCTTTTTTTATGCATCAAACTATGTGACTGTAATTGCCAACAGCTTGACGTACCGTATACGCAAAAGAATGAAAAATACGAATCAATAAAACTCTGAAATGCTTGCCTGTAAAGGAATAGAGAGGGGCATAAAAAAAGTCCGGCGAGGTTGTGGACTGCCGGACTTCTATAAAGGATGGGTTAGTAAGCACAATCCTTACACAATATTAAAAAGAACTTTTCTTACTAAGAAAATATTTCAACCTTTTTTTTCGCCACCCCAAAAAGATGTTGACACGTTATCCACAAATCGAAATTAATTGCTGTATTTTTTGCTTCTGTTGCCAAGGAAATTTTGCAACTAAAATTATGAAGTAGTCAAGTTTCCGAAAGAAAATAAAAAGAAAAATGCGACAAAAAGCAGGAATTTCACTACCAGTCCTTTTCCATTTTTACAGGAACGCCTTTCTCCTTTTTCATCTTGTCCTGCAATTTCTTTTCTTCTTGTTGTAGTGCGTTCAGAATCTGCTCTGCTCTCTTTTTCGAGAGTTTGCTTGGCTGACTTTTCGGACGTTTTTCTTCTTCCTTTTTATCGCCCTTTTTGTCTTTGTCGGGTTTGTTTTCCTGCTGGTCTTTATTCTTATCGTCCTTTTTATTTTTATCGTCCTTCTTGTCTTTGTTGTCTTTTTTATCCTTGTTCTTATCCTTATTTTTTTTGTTCTTGTCGTCCTTGTTCTGCTGCTCTTCTTTCTTACGCATCTGTTCGGCATAGGACAAATTATACTTAGCATCTGCATCCTGAGGGTTGTTCCTAAGGGTGTTTTTATAAGCCTCTATTGCTTCATCCCATTTCTTCTGAGACATGTAGGTATTGCCAATATTGTAGTTTGCAGCTGCCTTACTTCCTTTATCCTCTGCCACCTTTGCCGTTGCCTCCATCACCTTTCTGGATGAGTCGTATTGCTTCTGCTGGTACAGACTATTCCCTAGATTAAACAAACCCGGTGTGTACTTTGGGTTCTTAGCAACGACCTTTGCATAATTGGCTGCCGCCTCCTTATATCTTTTCTGACCATAAAGCGTGTTCGCTTTCTGTATGGAACGCGTCACCTGTGCCATTGAATCACTAGAAGAAAGCAACAACATGAAACCACATATCGCGATGCGCAACACAAAAAAATCTGACAATAATACTTTTCCTTTATGCAACTGATTCATTGACACTCCTTTTTTTACGCCATCTTGCTCCCGGCAATAACCATTCAATTATTAACAATACAAAACCTGTTAAAAGGAAATACTGGAAATAACTAGTAAAATCGGTAAACATCAGGGAACCGAGATTTTTCTTTTCCATTCCCTCTAATGCACCATTCAACTTTTCAGCGACTTCGTCTGTATTCTGAAGTAAACTGTACGAACCTCTGCCGGCTTTCGCAATTGATTTCAGTGCTCCTTCATTCAACCGACTGACAACCGGCTCTCCATTTGCATCCAATTTTACAGAGCGGGTATCCGGGTCAAATAAAGTACTGCCCTGTGGCGACCCGATTCCTACTGTATGTACGATGACACCTTCTTCTGTTGCTTGCCGTGCCGCTTCTACCGCTTGTTCATCATGATCTTCACCATCAGAAATTACTATTAGCGACTTATATTTTCTCTCGTTCCGTGAGAACGACTCCATTCCCATTCCTATTGCATCAGCAATAACGGTTCCCTGAGACGGCACAATATCCGGAGAAACATTCTGTAAAATCATTTTCAACGAACTATAGTCAATGGTAAGTGGCACTTGCATATATGCTTTCCCCGCAAAAACTATCAGCGCCACCCTATCGTTCTTCATCTTGTCAGTAAGGCGCATTATCAATTGCTTTGCGCGAGTGAGTCGGTCAGGCTGTATGTCCTTTGCAAGCATACTTTTACTCACATCTAAAGCAATAACAACATCTACACCCTTTCGTTCCGCTTTTTCGGTTTTATCGCCCATCCGGAGGTTTGCCCACCCGAGAATTATTGCGGACAATGCAATCGACACTAATATAAATTTAAAAGTACTTCTGCCGGGGATATAGCCCTGCACCTGAGTGGACAGCAGCGTCTCATCCCCCAGCTTTTGCATCTTCCGCTTCCTCCAATATACAATACTCACAAAGAGTACCACCAAAACCGGAATGATGGCAAATGCATATAAATAGTTACTGTGTTGAAACTGGAACATAATTTTCTAAATCACAAATTTAAAAGGACAAGCTATAAATTCTATGACAAAGAAATGTGATTTTAATTTTCTTTAACAAGATTCACATACTATTTCCGGCCACAACAGGAGCAGATTAATAACTATCTTCGCACTCCTTATAATTACAATAATATCATGCATCGTACACACACTTGCGGCGAGTTACGCATTTCTGATGTCGATAGTGAAGTTACACTATCCGGCTGGGTTCAAACTATTCGAAAATTTGGCAGCATCACTTTTGCTGACTTAAGGGATAGATACGGCATTACGCAGTTACTCTTCAATGAACAATTGAATAACCGATTGGACGCTCAGCCACTGGGTCGGGAATTTGTGTTGAAGATAACAGGCAAGGTGCTGGAACGCAGCAATAAAAACAACAAGATACCGACCGGCGACATTGAGATTGAGGTAGCCGACTTCACAATCCTAAACGCTGCAGCAACGCCACCGTTCACTATAGAGGAAGATACCGATGGTGGCGACGAGCTACGCATGAGATATCGCTATCTGGATCTTCGTCGTCCTACACTGCGCCGCAATATGGAGCTGCGCTACAAGGTGAGCAGGTCAGTACGCAACTATATGGACGCTCAGGGTTTTTGGGATATAGAAACACCGTTCCTTATTCGTAGTACACCTGAAGGTGCACGTGACTTCGTAGTGCCCAGCCGAATGAATGAAGGTCAGTTCTATGCACTACCACAAAGTCCGCAAACATTCAAACAACTGCTGATGATAAGCGGCTACGACCGCTACTATCAGATAGTAAAGTGCTTCAGAGATGAGGACTTACGCGCCGACAGACAGCCGGAGTTTACTCAGGTAGATTGCGAGATGAGCTTTGTGGAGCAGGAAGATGTTATTCAAACATTTGAAGGGCTGTTTAAGCACGTATTCAAGGATGTAAAAAATGTAGAAATCAACGAAGCGTTTCCCAGAATGACATGGGAGGACGCAATGTGGCACTATGGCAACGACAAGCCGGACATCAGATTTGAAATGAAAATACAAAATCTGAAAACGACATTCCGAAATACACACGGTGATAATAATACCTTCAATATCCCCTCAGGTTTTCCGGTATTTGACAATGCAGGTACCGTTCTAGCAATAAGTGTTCCCGGTGGCAGCGAATATACTCGTAAGCAACTGGACGAGATTACCGCATGGGTAAAACGCCCTCAGATAGGCATGAACGGCGTAGTGTACATCAAGTGCAATGCTGATGGCACTTTCAAGAGCAGTGTTGATAAATTTTACGATGCTGCACAGCTCTCTGAAATGGCTGCTTTCTGCGGAGCTACGCCCGGCGACCTCATACTGATTCTTGCGGGTGAAGAGTCACTGACCAGAAAAGCTATTTGCGAGTTGCGATTAGAGATGGGCAACAGGCTGGGATTGCGCAACCCGGAAGACTACAAACCACTGTGGGTAACAGACTTCCCACTATTCGAGTATGACGACGATAATGGTAGATGGGTAGCAAAGCACCACCCTTTTACAGCGCCCAAGCCGGAGCATATTGACTGGATGAATGAACCCGAAAAATATGGTGACATAAAGGCAAACGCCTACGACATCATTCTCAACGGAACCGAGATTGGTGGCGGTTCAATACGTATCCATCAGCGGGAACTACAGGAGAAAATGTTTGCTGCATTAGGCATGAGCAAAGAAGAAGCACAAGAGCAGTTTGGCTTCCTGATGGGAGCCTTCGAGTATGGCGCACCACCGCACGGAGGTATAGCATTCGGATTCGACAGATTATGTGCACTTCTTGGCGGACAGGAAGGCATCCGGGACTTCATCGCATTTCCGAAAAACAATGCAGGAAGAGATGTAATGCTTGATGCACCATCTGAAATAGACAACAAACAAATGGATGAATTAGGGTTGTCCAGAAAAGGCACTTCGGAAAAATAATTCATACCGCACTTACAAAAACGAAATAGCCCTGAATTCAAACTCAGGGCTATTTCATTTCAGATAAATACGGTATCCTATTTCGCAAGATAGGCCGGCAGCGAAGTTCCAATAATTTCAGTCCAGCCTGCTTCGAAGCTATTACGCGCAAAGCTATCGTTGGTCTGGTCAAACGTTTCTAAACCTGCATGCGTAAGCACCAGCTTAGTACCACCACCCTCTTCTTCCAAGGTTATCATCACCACTGACTGTCCTGGAAAGCCATCATAGCACCAGGTATGCACCAGCTTCCTACCCGGCACTACCTCCAGCACCTTACAAATGTGCAGGTACTTTTCTCCTTCTCGGCCACACCCCTCAAATCGGAACTCAAAACCAACCTCGGGTTTAAAGTCATCGACATCAAAATACCAAGCCCTCATTCTTTCCGGCTCCGTTAAGGCTGCCCATACCAGTGCAACCGGCGCATCTATCAATCTTTCTGTTATCAGTGGTTGTTGACTCATTCTATCAAATTTATAGCGTTGAACAATTATGAAACCTTTTGGTTTCGCAAATATAGGCAACATGAAATAAAATGCAAACGAACCGCTCGATTGTTAAAGAAATGGCAAATGAACCGCCGCCTTAAAGTGCGGCAAACCCAAATGCTCCTTACTAACGTATATAATCTTAAATTTGATAATCATGAAAAATCTGATGAAGTATTGCTTACCGCTATTTTTAATGATGCTACAGCTGCAGGCTTGTGCACAAAAAGACCACAAATACGAACAATCAAAAACATTTAAAGAAATGAACAATACCGAAAGCAAAGGAACAAACGCAAAAGAAGAAACGGCAACATTTGGAGCAGGGTGCTACTGGTGTACCGAGGCTCAGTTCCAGCAGTTAGAGGGTGTACGACTCGTCGAGTCAGGTTTTAGTGGCGGACAGGTAGACAACCCTACCTACAAACAGGTTTGTACCGGCACCACAGGTCATGCTGAGGTATGTAATATATATTATGACCCCTCAGTTATCACCTTCGATGAGCTGCTCGCTGCATTCTGGACTTGCCATGACCCTACCACACTCAACCGTCAGGGCAACGATGTAGGTACTCAATACCGGTCTGCCATATTCTATCATAATGAAGAGCAAAAACAAAAGGCTATTGCATACAAGGCCAAACTGAATGAGGAAAAAGCCTGGGACAAACCGGTTGTAACACAAATAGCCCCGTTCACTAAGTTTTATAAAGCCGATGACTACCACCAGGACTACTATAACAACAATAAGAACCAATCTTATTGCCAATATGTAGTAGGGCCTAAAGTTGAAAAATTTAAGAAGGTTTTCAAAGACAAGTTGAAGAAATAACGCGCCCTCGCAGACTAGATTGACAAAAAGTTTTACAGATAAGTGGATAAATCCACTTTATCTACTGACAGTCATTGTCTAATTTCACGAGCAAACAATAATTTACATAGCTATGAAAGTAATGATTATCATGGGGTCTAAGTCAGACGAACCAATTATGTCCGAAAGTGTAAAGTGGCTGAACTGGTTTGGGATTGAAAACAATATGGTAGTGGCATCCGCCCACCGTGACCCGGACAAAGTAAAAGAATTGATAGCCGGCGCACAGGGCAACGGATACGGGGCAATAATCGCAGGCGCAGGAATGGCTGCTGCACTGCCCGGCGTATGCGCAGCATACACATCACTCCCTGTTTTGGGTGTACCATTAGACGGCGGTCTTCCCGGTGGTATTGACGCGTTGTATAGCATTGTACAGATGCCGGCAGGACTGCCTGTAGGTACGCTTGCAGTCGGTAAAGCAGGTGCCAGAAATGCCGCAGCTATGGCAGCGCGGATATTTGCACTCAGCAACCCAACTATTGCTGCTAAAGTAGAAGAATTTAAGTCGATAGGTTACAAAATATAGTGACCAAATCACTTAACACATACTTAATTACGAGTTTGGCGCGCAATTTGTAGTTTTATTACTAACCATAAAACCATAGCACATTGACAGAAGTAATAATCAATCTCGAAACAGTCAACCCAATTGAGTTCTTTGGGGTTAATAACAGCAAATTCGAAATCCTGAAACGAAAGTTTCCGTTACTGAAACTTCTGTCGAGAGGCTCACAAATTAAAATATCCGGACAACCTGATGAAGTTGCTAACGCACAGCTGCGAATTGGTCAGGTTATTCAATATTTAGAGCGCAACGGGCATTTATCAGAAAATTACTTTTCCCGTATTCTCGGTGACGACGAGCAGGGCGAAGCTCCATTAGACGATGCAGCGACAAACGACATACTTGTCTTCGGTCCTAACGGCCGGGTGATTCGTGCTAAAACACAGAACCAGAAAATGATGGCACAGGCATCGGAAAAGAATGATGTCATTTTCGCCATCGGCCCTGCAGGTACCGGTAAGACCTATACCGCTGTTGCTCTGGCTGTTCGGGCATTGAAAAACAAAGCTGTACGTAAAATCATTCTGACACGTCCCGCTGTAGAGGCTGGAGAAAGCCTCGGTTTTCTGCCAGGCGACCTGAAAGAAAAGATAGACCCGTATCTGCGCCCACTCTATGATGCCTTAGACGACATGATACCGAGCGATAAGCTCAATTACTTTATGTCAAACCATATAATAGAGATAGCACCGCTTGCATACATGCGTGGTCGTACGCTGGACAATGCGTTCATCATACTGGATGAAGCACAAAATGCAACCGACCTACAGCTCAAAATGTTCCTGACTCGTATCGGTGCATCTGCCAAGGCTATAATCACAGGCGACCTTACACAGGTGGACTTGCCGAAGAACCAAAAATCCGGACTGATGAAGGCAACACGGATTCTGAAAAACATCAATGGCATATCACACATCCAACTCGACGAGGCAGATGTAGTGCGCCATCGATTAGTAAAGCAGATTATCCGCGCCTACGATACAGAGCAAGCCAGAGAAGAAGAATTAGACGAAAAAAGAAAAGCGCAGCAACGCAGCAATGCGAATGGATAACAAGCCGTTTTACTGAAAGTCAATATCATAACTCCCGTATCACCTGATGCGGGAGTTATGTTTTAAGTTATATTTGTCTAATATAAACAACAACAGAACATGAATACCCTTATAAAAATATTACTCTATTTCGCCCTTCTTGTTATCGTGCCCAACTTATCACACGCACAAAACGCTGCGGATTACAACAAGTGGATCAGTAAAGCCTCTAAGCTGTATGACAGTGGCGAATATAAAAGCTCTGCAGAAGCATACTCCCTGGCATTTGCCTGCTACGGCGGCAAAGCATATACCGTAGACAGATACAATGCTGCCTGCTCGTGGTCTCTTGCCGGAATCGCTGATTCTGCTTTTTCCCATCTTTTTACTCTTGTTGCAAAAGCGAACTATTCCGACTACAAGGGAATAACCACAGACAAAGACTTTAATAACCTGCATGCAACTGAAAAGTGGAAACAACTTTGTAATACCATAAAAGAAAATAAGGAAAAAGCAGAGGCTTCATTAGATAAGGAACTGGTTAATACTCTAGAAAAAGTATATGAAAGCGACCAGAAATACAGGCAGGAAATAATGACGCTCTACGAAAAAAAAGACAGCGATCCTGTTGCTATCGATGCCATGTGGAAAAAAATCAACAAATATGACTCTATAAATACCATAATCGTTACTGGCATTCTGGAAGAACGTGGCTGGCCCGGACCTGATGTAGTAGGTAATGACGGGTGCACAACTCTGTTTCTCGTAATACAACACGCGGACCTGAAAGTACAGGAAAAATATCTACCAATGATGCGGCAAGCTGCAAAAGAGAATAAGCTAAATGCTGCAGAACTTGCTTTACTAGAAGACAGAGTAGCATTAAAGCACCATAAGAAACAAATATATGGCAGTCAAATAACCGATCTCCCAAAGCGGAAGTTCCTTGCCCCACTTATTGACCCGGACCACGTAGACGAAAGAAGAGCATCGGTAGGCCTGGGACCTATCGCTGATTACCTGCAGCGCTACGATATAAAATGGGATGTAGAAGCCTACAAGAAAGAACTACCCGAACTTGAAAAAATACAAGCAGAGCTGTATCGATGAAAACGGCACAAAAACGCCCCCGTTTCCGGAGGCGTTTCACAGTGAAAGGAAAATTATGTTGAGTTATTATTAGTTGTAGTTAACGGTTACCGGAACACCAGTTGCATTGGTGTATGTTCCTGAAGCCTGACCTGCAGATACGTTAAGAGTAGCACCCACATTCAAAGTTTGAGTACCTGAACCGCTCAATGTACCTGTTGTAGCCGGAACACTTGTGAAGTTATCAACAGTCATTGTATGAGAGCTACCATCAGTGATTGTAGTAGAAGATGGCAAAGTGATTGCGTAAGTATAGCTAGCTTGTCCTGATACATCGAAGCTTGCAGCAGAAACAGTTCCTGTAGTTGCCGGAAGTGTTACACCACCTGCGCCGCCTGTGGTACGAGTACCAGCAGGAGCCAGAACAGCTGTACCAGCTATTGTAGCAGAAACGGCTACGTTACCGAAGTTCATATCTACAGTCTTAGCGATAGAGATAGGAGTAATGATGTTGGCAGAGGCAGAAGCAGTAGCAGTAGCCTGAGCGAAAGAGCTGTTAGAAAGACCTATTACAGCGATAGAAGCGATTGCGATTGATTTGAAGATGTTTTTCATTTTTTAAAGTTTTAGTTTGTTTAAGATTTTTGTTTTGCCTGTCCCGATTTTTATCGGGATTTGGTAGGTATAATACCAACGACGTGCCAATATTATAACTAATTGATAATCAATTAATTAAATTTTGGCGCGCTGAATGATTTTCCACAGAATGGACGACATTTCCGAAATACGGAAAAAATATAATAGCAATAAGGCTGCTATTAAACGATTACACGATAAAAGAAAAGAAAAAACAGTAGCTATTGCAAAGCTTCCAGCATTACTTCCATACGGCTTCCGCGGGAGCCTTTAATAAGAATAGTGCTATTTGTAGGCATATGCACCTTAATATAGGTAGCAGCGTCAGAACTAGTATCGAACCTCATATAGTTGTCAGATACATCAGCAAACTCCTTACCAACAAGTATAACATGAGCCCACTCATGATCAGACACAAGTGACACCAGCTCGGCATGCTCTTTCTGCTCATCATCACCCATTTCCTTCATGCCACCCAGCCAAAGCACCTTGTTTGGGGCGTCGGTGGCTACCATGTTTAATATCGCTGCCTTCATGCTGGTAGGATTGGCGTTATATGCATCCAATATCACACTATTACTACCTACTTGTATCAGCTGAGAGCGACTATTACCAGGTTTATACCCTTCGATGGCATCCCTAATATCGCTAACAGGCACCTTGAAATGCAGACCGATGGCAACAGCAGTCATCAAGTTAGGGAAGTTATAGCCACCTACAAGGCGAGAATTTATTTGAACATCGTCACCACCATACGTTAGTTTTAACCCTGCAAATCCAGAATTAATTATTGGAATTCCGATATAGTTCGCATTTCTACTGCCGTATGTAATCTGACTTGTAATACCTGCAGCCATGTTATCAAGATAATCTAAGTCGACATTACGGAATATAGTACCTCTGCTACCCTTAAGATACTGATACAACTCACCCTTACCTTTTCTCACCCCTTCTTCACCACCAAAACCTTCAATATGAGCCTTACCACAGTTTGTAATTACACCATAGTTCGGCTCTGCGATTTCACAATAGCCGGCAATTTCTCTTTGGTGATTTGCACCCATCTCAACGATTGCTATCTCTGTGCCTTTCGGCATTGCCAGCAACGTGAGCGGAATACCGATATGATTGTTGAGGTTCCCCACCGTTGCGTGTATCGCATATTTACGACTCAATACAGCCGTTATCAGTTCTTTAGTTGTTGTCTTTCCATTGGACCCTGTTATAGCTATAACCGGAATACTGAATTTCAGCCGATGATAATTAGCCAGTTGCTGCAACATCTGTAAAACATCTGGCACTACAATGTACTTGTCACCATCACTAAAGGTGGGATTATCTACTATTGCGTAGGCCGCTCCACTATCTATTGCTTTGCGCGCAAACGCATTCCCATCGAAATTATCGCCCTTCAATGCAAAAAATAAACAACCGGGAGCTATTTTACGAGTGTCTGTACACACGGACGGGTGCTTTAGAAAAATATCGTACAAAGATTCGATGGACACGGTGCGATTGTTTTGCATAAAAATAAAAAACCCCTTCCGATTTGAAAGGGGCTTTCTGATAATTATTTTAAATGAGGCTTACCTCTTATGGTATCTGTTTCTTCCGAACCAATTACCACCAGGTTGCATTTCCCCTGTTGGGCTACCCAAACGATCCATTACACACCGGAAACCGATGGTAGAGGAAGAAAGGTTACCCTGCATATAACGACGAGTACCGGGAGACAACCAATATGCACGATCTGCCCATGAGCCACCTTTGTAAACCTTGGTAGAATCGTTAATCAAAGTGGTTTCACCGTAGTCGTAGGTAAATTGCGACAAGCTATCACCATCGCCAAAGCTATTAAGGTTAGCTGTTCTAGCTTCGTAGCGTTGGTTATTACGCATTTCATCGTCAGAAATAACCGCGTAGGGAATATGACCTATACTATCTCTTTCCTCAATAGTATGATCTTCCTGGTACAAATCTTTCGTGTAGATATTTCCACGGAAAGGATTATAATCATTTACGTCTTCGTGCGAACTTGGACGGTAAGTATCCATTACCCACTCATTTACGTTACCTGCCATATTGTATAACCCGAATGCATTTCTCAGGTAGGCCATCACCGGACCAGGACCGTCTGCATTGTCATTAAGACCACCTGCAACGCCCATGTAATCACCTTTCCCACGCATGAAGTTACCTTCAAATTCACCTTGATACTGATTGTGCAATCCGTAACGAGTAGTATTTTTCGGACCCCAAGGAAGTGTATTTCTGTCGGTAATAACTTCCTCACCACGGCGACGCTTATTCTCAGGACTAGGATTGTTTCCAATCAGACCAAGAGCAGCGTATTCCCACTCAGCCTCAGTAGGCAGGCGGAAATCAGGCTGAAACAAGCCATCGCTATAATTTACAGGACGCTCTCCCGAGCCATTGGGTTCTAAGTCTTTCTTAAGACCATTTTTCTTTTTGTTTTTCTCAGACACCGCCTGATACTGATTTACCATGTAAGTTTTGGTAGTAAATACGTTTTCACCAGTTTGGTTCACGTTAGGGTCAGCCAATCCTGTCTTTATCAACAAACCTTCATTGAACGTATTAGAACGCCACTCACAAAAATCGACTGCCTGATACCAACTAACACCAACAACAGGATAATGATCGTAAGCACTCGCTTTGAAATAGTATTTTAATTTCGGCTCATTGTACGACAACGCCGAACGCCATACAGTTTCGTCTGGCATGGCACCAATAACCAACTCCGGATAATCAGTAAAGTAAGTCCTGTTCATCCAATAGATATATTCACGATAACTGACATTTTCGATTTCTGTCTCATCCATATAAAAGGAAGAAACCGAAACGATACGCCTCATACTGTGATTATCTACGGTTGGCAACTCATCGTCAACGGCACCCATGGTAAACCTTCCACCTTGCACGAAGGTCATACCAATTGGCGTTGGTTGCCCCTCGTAAGGTGTAACCTCAAATCCGCCCCAGTCCCTGTTATTCAACTCCCAGCCCGTAACACGTGATTCAAACGCACCTTTACCGTTCCTCTTTGATTGAGGTGTACATGCCGAAAATAATGTTGCTGCTCCAATGCAAAGCAAGCCGACGCCTATGATTTTTCTTTTCATAATTTTCGCTAAAAAATTTACGCTTTTTTGCAGGTATATTGTTAAAAGCAGTTACAATGATACCTCATTCTTTTTAAATTTTCAAGTTTTCAACCTATCTGCCAAAAAAAAAACTGCATTTTCTGCTTTCACGTATATAATATTAAATTTAAAACCACGTTTACAGTTTAACACCACAAATATAGCCTATCAGAATCCTTGCAATATAAAATGCGTATTTTTGGATAGATTATTGGCTTAATTGTTGACATAAACTCCCTCAATAATACAATTTAATTATGAAATACACAATCACCGCCCTTCTTCTGTGTTCCTTGTTTTCTGCTACCGGATTGGCACAAACTACAAAAACTACTTATCACCTATCTCCTTCTGATATTTCGGGTGGATATTTCGTTAAAAAAATCTGGCTTGAACAGTACGGCGCGCCTGCTGTAGATGTTTCAGACATATCGTACACCGATTGTGAATTGCCGGCCAACGCTACTGCCCAATCTGCAATCACGCCCCAGGTATTTCCCGGTATGGAACGTAAGCGCCCGTTTGCCGTTATAAGAATACCCGCATTCACAAAAACTAAAACCGGTCAAATAAGAAGAGTTACCGAATTTTCTATGTCTGTTGACCAACAATCAACGCCAGCTACAGTAAGCAATACCGCTAAAAAGACGACCGGTGACGTAACCACATCGGTGCTGGCGTCAGGGAAATGGTATAAAATAGGTATCACTGAAACCGGATTTCATAAAATAGACGCTTCGTTTATCTCCGCCATGGGTGTTGACCCCAACACCATCGACGCAAGCAATATCAGAATTTATGGAAATGGGGGCAAAATGTTGTCAGAGTCAAATTCGGTAGCAAGACCATCCGATTTGATAGAAAATGCAATTTTAGTAAACGATGGCGGGGACAATAAAATAGGCAGCGGAGACTATGTCATATTTTACGGGCAAGGTCCTATGGGATGGGACTTTGACGGAACAACCAATCGCTTTAAACACCTGAAAAACTTATATACCGACACTGCCTATTATTTTATCTGTTTCGACAAAGGGCCAGGGTTGCGAATCACATCCCAAAACGCAAATGGCGGTGGCAATGTAAATGTTTCTGAATACAACTATTTTGCAGCAATCGACAATGATCTGGAAAGCCCTGCAGGAATCGGGAAAACGTGGTATGGCGAGCAATTCAACCCAATTGCAGGAAACCTCACTCAATCTTTCAATATTAACCCCGGGGCACCCGTTTCTAACATCTACTGCGAAGTATCACTGTCAACATCCGGACCTTCCGGCAATTCATTTGATGTCATACTAAACGGAAATCTACTCAGTAACGTTACGTTTCCGTCCGGCACCACTGAAAATACAGTTATCCAAACTAAGTCTGCTGGATGGAGTACCACAGGGACTGCTAATTCAGCGAATGTCAGTTTAACGTTCAAGCCTTCAGGCAGTGCATCTTTGGGGTACCTGAACTACATAGAGATAAATGCAACCAAACAACTTGCAATTAATAAAAGTCAAATTAATTTCAGAGCCGTGAATAGCGTTGGAACAGGAAATGTTGCGGTTTATTCGATACAGGGAGCCGATGCGCAAACGATAGTATGGGACGTTACTGACCCTCAGGTTCCGATAAGGCTAAACGGCGCTTTGAACGGTAACACTTATACTTTTTCACAAGATGCAAATGCACTGCATGAGTTTGCCGCTATGAAGAGTACAGATTTGTTCTCGCCATCATTTTCCGGAACGGTTGCAAATCAAAACCTGCACGGTATGGGACAGGTTGATGACATCATTATTACGCATAAAGACTTCTTAAGTCAGGCAGAACAACTTGCCGAGTACCACCGTCAACACGATAACCTGAAAGTGGTTGTTGCTACTCCCGAACAGGTTTACAACGAATTCTCCTCCGGCGGACAAGACATCTGTGCCATTAGAGATTTTGCACGTATGTTTTACAAAAGAGCTGGGACAGATACCACACAAATGCCGCGTTACCTTACATTATTGGGTAGTGGATCTTATGACTATAAAGACAGACTTCCCAATAATTCCAACTACGTGCCTGTTTTTGAATCGGCAGAATCATCCTTTAATCTCGCAAGCTTCTCGACCGATGACTTCTACGGATTTCTGGATGACAATGAAAACATAGAGGATCACTCAATTTTTAATACATTGGACATTGGCATCGGAAGACTGCCTGCACGCTCCGTGTCGGATGCGCAAATTCTGGTTGACAAAATATCTTCTTATAAGAAACCGGAAACGCTGGGTCCGTGGCGAATTGCGTCGACACTGGTGGCCGACAATGCCGACGGAGCCGGAAATCATCTGCAAGATGCGGAAGATATGGCAACACACATCACCGCAACTACACATAATCTTTATAATCACAGTAAAATCTACCTCGATGCTATCCCAACCATTTCCACACCGGCTGGTCAACGGGCACCGAATGCAAGTGCTGCGATAAGCGATAGAGTGTTCAAAGGCACTATGCTGATAAACTACACAGGGCACGGCAATACACAAGTATGGGCAGAAGAACGCATCCTTACCCAAGACGACTACAGTAAATGGAACAACGCAAATATGTTGCCGTTTATGGTAACTGCAACCTGCGATTTCGGACAGTTCGATCACCCCCAATATGTGTCTGCAGCCGAGCGGCTTGTATTGAAAAAAGGCGGCGGTGTAATTTCGATTCTAACAACCACCGCACCGGTTTATGCGAGCTATAACAATCCTCTAAATGGAATATTTCTTACATCACAGCTTTCGCAGAATCCCGATGGCAGCTGGAATAGTTTCGGAGATGCCTCAAGAATAGGTAAAAATGCCCGATACCTTGTTTCTAATAACATTAGCGAACTTTCTAACTACCGCAAGTTCGCGTTGTTAGGAGACCCTGCGTTAGTGCCGAACTTCCCGGAATACTTTGTAGAAATCGACGGCGTGACAGACGTCGCTACATCTACTCATGCCGACACAATAAAAGCGCTTGGCGAATATCGGATTGAGGGAAGAGTTAACGACAATGACGGCAACACCCTTACAAATTTCAACGGCGTTCTGTCTGTATCAATTTATGACAAACCGCGAATCATTTCGTGTATTACGAGCCTCAATCAAAAATTTAAGCTACAGGACAATCTGGTATATAAGGGAAAAGTAACTGTAACCAACGGGCGCTTTTCTTACTCCTTTATTGCTCCCAAGGACATCAACTACTATTACGGAACGGGTAAGATAAGCAACTATGCACAAAATGATATAACTGATGCAGCAGGGGTAGATACAAATTTCACCGTAGGAGGATTCTCCGATAATCCGGTAATAAGTGACGTTCCTCCAATTGTAAAGCCCTATATCAACGATAGCCTTTTTCAAAATGGCGGGATTACCGGCGCAAACACTTCACTATTCGTGGCGCTCTATTCAGAAACCGGTATTAATGTTTCCGGCAATAAGCTGGGGCACGATATGACGGCTATTCTGGATGGTAACAATGAGCAGCCATACTTGCTTAACGACTATTATGAAACCGCACCTAATACATACAAGAGGGGATTTGTTACGTTTCCAATTGCCGGTTTAGCAAACGGGAAACATACAATTGTTGTCAAAGCTTGGGATGTGAACAATAATTCAGGTCAAGGAAGCGTTGATTTCACAGTTTTAGATGGAAAGATTGTTGGCATTGAGCAATTATCAAACTATCCAAACCCCTTTAGCGATGAAACACACTTTGTATTTGAGCACAATCACCCGGACGAGGCACTTGACGTAAAAATAAATATATATAATACTGCTGGGACCTTAGTCAGTGAAATACGCAAAGAGTTTACACCTACTGGAAGTAGAACTAATGAGATAACATGGAAAGGAACAGACAACAACGGAATGAAGTTACCGTCTGGCATGTATGTTTACCGAATAATGATTACAACAAACCTTGGTTATAAATCTACCGCATACCAAAAACTGGTAATCGTACGTTAATGTAAATGTTCACAAAATATTGTTGACTATATGGGTAAAAAGAAATATTTTTGCCCAAACTTAAATAAATATTATAATAAAATGGCAAAACGCTTTGCTTTATTGGGATTAACATTACTGGCAGGAGTAACTGCTTCTACCGTAATAGCTCAAACGAACCCCAACGGGACAAACAGTACATTTGTAACTACGGCTGTACCATTCTTGCGTATTTCACCTGATGCTCGTGCAGGTGCCATGGGTGATGCAGGCATTGCGGTTTCGCCTGATGCGAATGCTCAATACTGGAATGTCGCCAAAATACCATTTACAGAAAAGACCTACGGTGTTTCAGCTACATATACTCCCTGGCTAAAAGACTTAGTTCCGGATATCTTTCTTGCATATCTTTCAGGTTATGCAAAATTCGGCGAAAATCAGGATCAGGCAGTAAGTGCTTCAATGCGATATTTTTCTCTGGGAAATATCAACTATACTAACATTTCAGGAGCTTCTACCGGTACAGGTATGCCTCGTGAATACGCCTTTGACCTTGGGTATTCTCGTCGCCTTTCTGAATTCTTGTCTGCAGGTTTGAGCATGAGGTATATTCACTCAGCACTTGCATCCGGGGTAAGTCTTACTTCATTGGGTAGTGACTACAAGCCGGCCAACGGCTTCTCAGCAGATTTGGGGATGTTCTATACAAAAACCTTTGAAAAAGATTTTGAGCATATCAACCGATTCAACTTCGGCGCTGTTTTGAGTAACGTCGGCACAAAAATCACCTATAATTCCAGAACTAAGGACTTTATTCCAATGAATTTGGGAGTAGGTGCAGCATACACAGCTCAAATGGATGAGTTCAACTCTATTACATTTGCACTTGACCTGAACAAATTGTTGGTTCCTAGATTGGACAATGGTGCCGATTCCGTATCTATCATCAACGGAATTATCAACTCATTCAAGGGAGGTGATCAGCTGAATCTTATTACTGCTTCTCTTGGTGCTGAATACTGGTACCAAAACACTTTCTCTGTTCGTGCAGGATACTTCTATGAGGACAAGACAAACGGCGATCGTCAGTACATTACATGTGGTCTGGGTGTTAAATACAATGTATTCCAACTTAACGCATCGTACCTGGTACCACAGGGTTCAGGCATTTCAAGAAACCCACTATCAAATACACTTCGCTTCTCACTTATATTTGAATTTGATAAAATTCAGGATAAGGTTAGCACAAAGAGCGACACCTCAAGCTAGTTGAAACAATAAATCAATTTATAATTAAAAAATCCCGAAGCAATTCGGGATTTTTTATTGCCAATAATAAATGTCTGTGAATGCCTACCCTCGACTCATTAATTCTGCTGCAACTAGACCGTCGCCCCTTGGCTTATCGGTTCAGAAACAAATAAAACAGCAACTGCTAATCTATTGGCATGAAGGAACAGTTATAACCTAACGAATATCGATATATAGTTAAGACTACAGCTTTCAAATGAGCACGGGCCTACCTCTTAGAGGGAGTAGCATTGCCTACACTACTACCCTTCACTATCAAAGTCATATGCCGACTTTAAATCAATTCCTTTTACAATACTGTAAATAACAGGTGCCTGGCGGTAAATGTTTTTATTGAACTTATTTCCCAAAATAATAATAGTGATATTCTCTTTTATCAGCCTGTAGAAAGAAGTATTATTCCCATGCCACCAACCGTTATGGTATATTACCTTATTGCCGTTCGGGTGACAAAGCATTCTCCAGCCCAGACCATAATTCTTTATACCGGGCTTCTCAAACGAGCATGGACCATACGAAAGCTCAATTGATTCGTTGGTGAGCAATGTGCGATTATAAAAAGACTGGTCCCAACGAAACATATCCTGCACCGTACTATAGATACCCTTGTCACCTGTAACTCCGTCAGCAAACATATCCGGCTCTCTCCTCCATCGGTAATTGTAGCTAATAGCCACGTTCCCCGGCAACCCTTTGTCCGGCTGATAAACAAATGTATTATTCATTCCCAGAGGGGCGAAAATATAAGTTGCCATAAAATCACGATAACTCATTCCGGAAACAACCTCAATAATCCGTGAAAGCACTACGAAGTTTGTGTTGCAATAATCGAATCTGCTGTCCGGCTTGGTCAGTAATCGAGGCTTATGTTTGGCCATCAGATTCATTACATCTTCGTTCGTCATCGGGGTTTTCAAATCCTTCCGATATACAGGCACCCACTTGGTGTAGTCAGACAACCCGGACCTGTGACTTAGCAACATCCGGAGGGAAATATTTTTGTAGGGAAAGTCCTTCAAATAATACTGAACAGGATAATCAATATTGACTTGTTTTCGATCATACAAGTACAATATAGCAGCACCGGTAAAAGTTTTTGAGATGGATGCTAACTGACAGGAGGAGTTGAAAGCAAGCGGAATTCTACGCTCTTTGATGCCATATCCATAATACCGCTCGTAAATAACCTTGCCTTTATATCCAACTAATACTGCTCCGTTAAACCCGGCACGGACCTGACCTTGATAATACTTATCAAGCTTTGCTATCATTTCCCGGCGTGCGGGCGTAAGGGTGTCATATATCAATGGTGCATCAACTCTCTTAACAGGGTCTTCATGAAAACCACCTGTACGCGCGGAGACCTGCTCCGAAGGAGAGTGACAAGCGATTAGAAACAAAAAAAACGAAAATGCACCCAGGTGCGACTTCAAAAAATTCATAAGCTTTTACTAACGGGCAATATACTATTCCTTGCTAATCTCAAAAAGTTAAAAAAACTCAAACAACACAATTAAACAACAAATTATTCTCAATTGAATAACTAACATCAAGGGTTGCTAACTATGGTCTACTTTATCTCTGACAAACTTAACCATATCGTGAATAAAATCATAGTAACATTGATTCAAATGGTAATAGCCGGAAATAAAAATGGTATAAGCCTTCCCGATTGGCGGTATATATTTAGCCCTTCGCTCCAGCCCGTATAACGACCTTTCAATTCCCTTCAGTGACTTGTAGTTAAATAGCCAGTTTTGCTCTTTCATGTAAGGCAACATAGCTTTGAACTTATCCGGAAAATACGGCATATACATTTCAAGACTTTCGTACGTCTTTTTCGAAAAGTTCATAAGGTCAGAAGTTGACCCAAAGTACTTTGGGTCACTCGCAAGAAAGTGGTCGTACAGTGTATCAAGAATTGCACCTGAATACAAGCCATAGTCTTCTCTGAATAGTAATTTTGCACGCAGAGTTGCAGGGTGGCTATCAGCAAAAGAATCTATTGCTCTATGTAACATAATACCCTTTTGCATGCCCTCCGGATACTTAGAAACAGCTATTTTCCCTTTAACAAAATCGCCAATCATATTCCCTGCAAGAATATCGGGGTTGCCAAACGAAAGGTAAGCATGTCCGAGGTAGTTCATGAAACGAATCTACGAATTTATTGAGGGCATACCACTTGTCTAAGCCCATTCTATTGGTATCACAGTCAAAAAAATCCACGTCATACCGTTACATTTGTGAGCTATTATGAAAATCAGAACGACATTCAGCATCACAGTTTTGACACTACTGACAATTGGATGCTCCAACGAGACACCAGTAGAGACAGAAAAAATCCCAGTCCCGGGCACTATAATTGCCGAAATGAGTGAGCCCGTAACAGATGACACACTCAATAGCTTTGTTTACACCATACGAGTAATTGCAGATAGTAACGTCAAATCCGGTGTATATGACATAGAAGCAGAATATGGACCAAATTTTGCGACCAGTAAACTAACGATGCCCGGATCTAAAGGCAGCCTGATACCTGTCATCCGAAAAGGTCCCGAGCCATACTCACACATCATCGGTTTCCGGCTACCAGATGATACGACATTCAACGAATATTATCTGGTCGTCAGCAGTAAGTCGAGCACCAAGATGAGGTACCTGAAAAGCTACACTTTCGAATAAATACTCATCAACTATATAAACTGAACCAACTAATACACGACACATTAGCACAATAATAAAGCGGGCTATCCCTATTCCGGAACAGCCCGCTTTCCCACAATGTTATCCACTCCCGGTTGGATTAGTCCGGTTTCTTGCCTTCCAAAAACGTATTAATGGTATGTATCTCGGAGGGCGAGCTATTGTCATCCCCACTATTCCCGATAGAATATCCGCTATAGTGAGAATCTGACGGTGTTTGTGTGTTATCTATCGGCATGTTTTTCCTTAGGTAAGCGGGCACAGACTCTATGTCATCGCCACTATCGCCCCCTTTAATATTCATGCTCAGACTACGCAGGCGTGCAGCTCTATCCTCAAACGCTTTTTTCTGTTCTTCAAAACGTCTCTTTTCTTCGAGCTCGTCCTCTGTAAGTACCCTAGACCCAATCTTCACAGAAACTACTTCCTTTTCTCTCTCTTCGTTTTTCTGTTGCATGGTCATTTCAGACACGTCGTTGTTTACAGGCGGAACAAAGGAGTGATCATCGTCAGTTTGATCGTCATCTTCTGAGCTTAACACAAAATGCTCAACTTCTTCATTAGGAGTCTCCTCTGGAGTCTCATTCACAATCTCCGGCTCACTTTCCACCAATGTAGGTGTAAGGCTATCGGAAGAATACTCCGGCACTTTAAATTCGCTCACCGATTGTTCTGGCTGCTGCGTTTCTTTTACTTCGCTTAACTTCACTACTACTTTTTCCGGTTCCGCATTCCTTGCGGGCATCGTAGCATCCACGTCCTTATAATTAAACCCTGTTGCTATTACAGTTACAGAAATTTTATCGTCTAAATTCGGGTCATGCCCCATACCAAGAATCACGTCACAATTGTCACCGGCCTGCATTTGAACAAATGCCTGAATTTCTTCAGCCTCATCCATTGTGTGCTCATGCTCACCCGATGCTGAAGTGATATTAAGCAACAACCATTTTGCTCCGCTGATATCATTGTCGTTAAGTAGAGGCGAGCTCAATGCTTCTTCTACGGCCTGAAGTGCCCTATTTTCGCCGGCGGCTGACGCGCTACCCAAAATCGCAACGCCGCCGTTTTTCATCACAGTACACACATCCGCAAAGTCTACGTTAATCTGACCTGTGGAGGTGATAACATCGGTAATACATTTAGCTGCTGTAGCCAGAATATCATCAGCTTTTGCAAACGCCTTGGTGAACGGTAAGTTGCCAAACTGCTGACGTAATTTATCGTTTGAGATTATTAGAATCGTATCCACATGATCTCTCATTTCGTCGATACCGGCCTGGGCCTGCTTCATCCGCTTACGACCTTCATAGGTAAATGGCGTAGTAACAATTCCAACCGTAAGAACACCCAATTCTCTACATATCTTAGCAAGTACCGGAGCTCCACCGGTACCGGTACCGCCGCCCATACCGGCAGTGATAAAAGCCATCCGTGTATTTACCTTGAGGATTTTAGTAACATCCTCTAAGCTCTCTTCGCAAGACTGTTTTCCGATTTCCGGATTGGCACCAGCACCTAACCCTTGTGTAAGGTGGGGACCTAGTTGAATCTTATTCGCTACCGGACTCAGAGAAAGTGCCTGAGAGTCGGTATTACAAACAACAAAGTCCACGCCTTCTATTCCAAGGCTGTGCATGTAATTGACGGCATTACTTCCGCCACCGCCTACACCAATCACTTTGATAATAGACGACTGATTTTTGGGAATTTCGAAGTGTATCATATCCTGCTTTTTTTGTGGGTTAGAATTAAATTGTGAGTTGTGAGTTGTATTTGATTTCTAATTTATTCTGAATTTCTTAATGGTATTATTAGTGATGCTTCTGCTATTCGAGCTCCTGATCGTCGAGGTCTTCAAACAATTCCATGAACTTCCCCCTTAGTCTGTCAAAAAGCTCCCTCATAGACTCTTGCCTCTTCTTGAAACGATCTCTGGCAGCACCCGCCGGACCTGAACTATCGCCTTCTTCGGAATCTTCTTCTGTTTCATCATCGCTAATGCGAATATCAGAAAGGGAATCATCCTCATCTCTTATATAGTTCTTGCTATCGCCTGCAAAGTTTAGCTTTCCGCTTTCAAAATCATGATATCCACGTAATATCAGACCTATACAAGTCGAATACATCGGGCTCATCAATGCGTCGTTGTGCCCTCCTGCAAGATGCTCATTTGGCAACCCAATGCGCACATCTAATCCCGTCACGTACTCGGCAAGCTGTGTAATATGCTTGAGTCTTGCCCCGCCGCCTGTTATAATTATACCTCCATTCAACCTATGTTCAAGGCCAATATGGCGAATGTGGAGCATTACGTATTCAAGTATCTCCTCCATTCTTGCTTGAATGATATTTGCCAGATTCACAACCGACACCTCCTTTGCGGGAAGGCCTTTCAGCCCAGGAATCGTAATGTAAGAGTTCTTGTTTGCTTCGCTCACGAGCGCCGTTCCGAACTGAACCTTCATTTGTTCTGCCTGTGAGCGCAGTACACGCAAACCGTTGAGAATGTCGTTCGTAATATTCACACCTGCATAAGGAATTACCGCGGTATGCTTAAGAATACCATCACAAAACACTGCCATATCTGTTGTACCCCCACCTATGTCCACAATGGCAACTCCGGCCTCTAAGTCTTCGTCATTCATCACTGCAGCCGCTGATGCAAGTGGCTGCAACACCAAATCACAAGTAGTAAGCGAAGAACGATCAACACAACGCTTTATATTTCGTATAGCTGTCTTATCACCTGTGATTACATGAAAATTAGCACCAACCTTTACTCCGCTCATTCCAATAGGGTCGACAATACCAGGAATATTGTCTACAGTATAGTCCTGTGGAATGATGTCGATTATCTGATCTCCGGTTGGCAAGTGAGTCGTATACTGATCTCTCAACAACTGCTCTACATCATTCTTATCTATCTCAGTGTCTACATTTGCACGAACACGGCTGCCCTGCGCTTGCATACTTTTAATATGCTTTCCTGCAATACCTACATACACTTCATTGATTACCAAAGCAGGGTTATTTTCAAGACAACGTTTTATTGCCAATTCAACAGAATTGACACATTGCTCAATATTAATAACTACGCCATGGTTGACCCCCTCTGATGCGGCACGACCAAATCCAAGTATTTCGAGTTTACCATACTCATTCTTACGCCCCGCAATCGCCACCACCTTAGTGGTTCCGATGTCGAGACCTACGATAATGGGTTGTTCATGTTTACTCATTTTACTATTTTTTTAACCTGTTAATGCTGATTGTTTTCCTGATAAATATATTTGGGTTTGTTTTCTTTACTTTTCGACTTCACTCCCTGTTTTGACGGCTTTTTCCCTTTCTTCACTTGGTTCGAATTTTTACTTCTATTGTCTGCGGAAGCCGCCTTCTTTGTATTGGCATGTGTTTCAGACTTCGGCTTTGCCTTTTCCGCAACTGCAGGCTTTCGGGCAACTATCGCTTTTGCCTTGGGTGAACGGTGACTACTTTGAACCTTTATTCCAACTGTTTCTTCTATACTCTTTATCCAGTTCATTTGAAGGCTTGCCTTGTCTACCGGCCCGTCAAACGGGAGCGAAGGCGATGCAATTACCTGATTCCTGAACCGAACATCAAGTGTTTCATATTTATCCCAGCCTATCCTATTCAGCACCTTGTTATAAAACGTCGTAAGGTTATCGAGCTTCTCCTGCGCAAATGAAGTATCGCCAAATACAATTTTCTGATTTCCAAGCACCGGAATCAACTCAAACATTCCCGGAGATTTCATCACAATATGAGATACCTGAGCGCTCCAGAATTTATTTGCCTGCAAACACCTGATTAATGACACTACCTGCCCCCGCAAAGCCATTCCCGCGCTATCATCATTCATCTCCGGCACGTTTGTCACAATCTGCGTATAGTAGGTATAGCTTTTAGAACGCGGCATTGTATGCAGAGTAGTATCAATATAATAGCTGCCACCGTTCTGACCGAATATTCTTGCTACAGGTACTCTCTGCGTAACGTAAATGTGCATTACCCGATCAATATTGACGTAAACCTGCGCATCCTGTACCCACTTATCTCCTTTTATAGCTTCTTCAATACCCCGAATGTCGAGCTTTCCGACAGGCGTATGTACAATATCTACTTTCCTGTCATAGATTGCCAGATTCATGATTTCGTTCTGCTCTATAAAATGATATTTCCTATCGTTCTTAATGTGCACCAAGGGCATAGTTTTAAGCGGCAGTTCACTTTCAATATCGGATGCGCTCACCATCGCCACGATGCAACAGGTTGCTACAGTAATTGTAAGCAACATCTGCAGAATTTTTCGCCACGATATTTTGCGCTTTGTCGTCATTATTTCTTTTCTAAAATCTCTTTTATTGGTTCTACAAGTTTATCTATATCTCCGGCTCCCGCTGTTATAAACAATGAAACCGGAGCAATCTTTACGTATTCGATCAATCCGTCTTTTGACAGTATAGTAACTGCCGGATTAGCCATCTTTTCACTGATAGACTTAGCAGACACTCCTTCTATTGGCTTTTCCCTTGCAGGATAAATGTCCAGCAGAATTACTTCGTCAGCCAAATCCAGACTGCGTGCAAATTCTGTCGCCAAATCCCTTGTACGGCTGAACAAGTGTGGCTGAAATGCTATAACACATTTCCTTTTGGGGAACAGGAGTTTTGCACTTTTTATGAGTGACGCCAACTCTTCCGGGTGATGTGCATAATCATCGATGTAAACAACTTTATCAGTTTTTACATGATACTCGAACCTGCGCCGCACGCCCCTAAATTCAGCGAGTGCATCTCTCACAGCATCACCAGACACACCCAGCATTTGTGTAACCGCTATAGCCGCCACCGTATTCTCGACATTGTGCATACCGCCTATGTACAACTTCACGTTTTCAATCTTCCAATCACGCCCTATTACATCAAATACATAACCTCCATTGTCTTGCATTATATTCTCCGCAAAAATGTCTGCAGCGTCATTTTGCAAACTATAGGTCACAGTGCGCTGTCCATCCATTTCTGCCAAACGATGCAGACCATGTTTTGCCAACAGCGCCCCCCCTGCCTTGATGTTCTTAGTGTATTTAATAAAAGCTGCTTCGACTTCCGCATGCGTTCCGTATATATCCAGATGGTCGGCATCGGTTGAGGTTAACAAAGCAATATCTGGAAAGAGTTTCAGGAAGCTACGGTCATATTCGTCTGCTTCAATAACAGCAGTGTTGTTTTCGCTGCTCCAGTAGTTACTATCGTAATTTACTGATATCCCACCCAAAAAGGCATTGCAGCCATATCCTGTTTTGCGCAATAAATAGGCGATTGTCGTAGATATTGTAGTCTTGCCGTGAGTGCCTGCAACAGTAATTGCAAACATCGATTCTGTAATCCACATAAGCACGTCGCTACGCTTAAATACCTTATAGCCATTATCTCGATACCACTGTAACACTACGCAGTCCGAAGGGATAGCAGGCGTGTACACTACTAACGCTGCATCTTTGTCACATAGTGCTACATCATCAGTATATTGTACAGATATTCCATCTTTTATCAGACGTCGGGTTAGCGCAGTCTCCGTCTTGTCATAGCCGGACACAATAGCCCCGTTGGCACGGAAAAACCTTGCCAAAGCGCTCATTCCAATGCCGCCTACACCAATAAAGAATACCCTTTCTACCCCTCGAACATCCATAAATCCTGCGTTACGCTTTTTGTCTGTTTATTTATCAATTTACACCTGCTATTTCTCTCACCTTTTCTGCAATTCTTTCGTCTGCATCTGTTATTGCACGTGCCTTTAAATTCTTTGTCATTACCGCTCTCATCGTTGCATCATGCAACAATACTTTTAACTTTCCGGGCAACTCTGTTTTTACATCGCTGTCTTTCACCATCATCGCAGCATTATGCGACACTAATTCCATAGCATTACTTTCCTGGTGGTTCTCCGCAGCATAAGGATAGGGCACAAAAATGACGGGCTTTGCTGCTATACACAACTCTGCAATCGCTAATGCACCTGCTCTCGATATAACTACATCTGCCGCAGCGTAAGCATACTCCATCTCCGGAATAAAATCAACCACTTTCACATTTTCTTCACGACCTTTTACTCGCTCAACCGCCGTTTGCAGATAGGCTGTTCCCGTCTGCCAAATAACCTGCACTCCTTCTTTCAAGATTGTTTCGATATGTTCATTTACCGCTTCGTTTATCGACTTTGCGCCAAGGCTACCGCCAACAATCAAAACGGTGCTCAAATCGGCCTTTAAACCAAAATGCAACCTACCCTGCTCCTGCGTTTTATTCATCTTTGCGATGTTGCTTCGAACAGGATTACCTGTGAAAAAAATCTTCTGAGCCGGGAAGAAGCGTTCCATTCCTTTGCTCGCAACACAAATAGCCCGGGCTTTACGTGCGAGCAGTTTATTGCTTCGTCCTGCGTATGAGTTTTGTTCCTGAATGAGCGTAGGAATACCCAGTGCCTGCCCGGAATACAAAATCGGAAAGCTGGCATAACCACCAACACCGACGATTGCGTCCGGCTTAAACTCCTTTATGATTTCCCTTGCTCTCATTCTACTCTTAAACAATTTAATTGGTAGTGTTATGTTCTTCCAAATGCTGCTTCTATTAAATCCTGCAATATCCAATCCTACAACTTCAAATCCTGCCTGGGGCACTTTCTCCATTTCCATTTTACCCAGCGCCCCTACAAACAACAACTCTGTTCCGGGGTACAACCGCTGCAATGCCTTTCCGATAGACACAGCAGGAAAAATATGTCCTCCTGTACCCCCTCCTGCTATTATGACCCGTAGTCCACTCATTATTCGATCGGTATCTTAGCTACCCTTACTCTGGTTCGTTTTTCTTTTACTTCCGTTTCCACATCTTCCCCGGGCGTTTCTCCACTGCCGTCCGGCTCCACATCAGGAATCTGCATGTTCTTTTGTTCTCCCTCCATTTCATCTACATACTTACTTACACTCAACACGATACCTATTGCAATACTTGTAAACCAGATTGAGGAACCGCCCATACTTATCATTGGCAATGTGAGACCCGTTACCGGAACCAAGTGTACATTAACAGCCATATTCAACATTGCCTGAAAGACCAACGTAATACTCAAACCTACCGCCAGAAATGCACCAAAAGCATAAGGGCACCGTTTGAAAATCAAAACACTTCGCCACAAAAACAAGAGATACAAGAACACAACAAATCCGCCACCCAGCAATCCGTATTCTTCAATTATTATAGAGAAAATAAAATCGGAATAGGGATGCGGTAAAAAATTCTTTTGTAAGCTCTTACCTGGACCACGTCCGGCTATACCTCCATTAGCAATCGCAATCTTAGCCTGCTCAACCTGATATACATCTCTATGCCTTCCTTCCTTTTTCTTACTGCTCGCAAAGTCACTTATTCGCTGTTCCCACGTTGCCGCTCTTCCCCAACCGGTGAATTTGGAAATTGTAAACAGTACACACAAGCATATAAAACCGGCACCTGCCATCAGCATCAGGTGTTTAATCTGAATCCTGCCGATGAAGAAAACGATACTGCATGTGACCCCCAACATCAAAGCTGTGGAAAGGTTGGCCGGAGCAATTAGCGCACAGGTCAACAACATCGGAACGAGTACCGGTAAAAAACCTTTCTTAAAATCTTTAATAACTTCTTGTTTAATGCTTAGCACCCGTGCCAAAAACATAAACAACGCCAGTTTCGCCATATCTGACGACTGAAACGTCAGGTGAATAACAGGCAATTTAATCCAGCGCGACCCTTCATTGAGACTCGTCCCGAAAAACAGGGTATACAATAACAGAGGGAGGCTTAACATATACATGACCACCGCGACTTTTGCAAATCTTGTATAGTTAACCTTGTGCACCTGATATATAATCACCAACCCCAATGCAAGTATCATTACCTGCTTTACAAGAAAATAACCTGCGTTTTTCTCTTGTCTGTAGGCAAGTGACCCTGTAGAACTATATACCGCCAGCAAACTGATAAACGACAGCACAAGCACCACGCCCCAAATCACTTTGTCGCCCTTGGTCTTAGTCAGTAAATGTTTCAAATGCTCTGTCATCTCTAGTGTGTGTTTCCTACTCTATATTACAGACTCTTAACTGCGTTCTTGAACTGCACTCCTCTATCCTCGTAATTTTCAAACCTGTCAAAACTTGCGCAACCGGGAGCAAGCAATACAACATCACCATTCTCGGCACAAGCATATGCCGCATGTACCGCTTCGGTCGCACTCCCTGTTTCTATAATTGTGTCAACAACCGTTTCAAACGCATCAAAAATGGGTTTGTTGTCGACCCCTAAACAAATAATAGCTTTTACTTTTTGTTTTACCAGGTCCAATATCTCGGAATAGTCATTTCCCTTATCCTGACCTCCTACTATAAGTATTGTCGGCTTCTCCATGCTCTCCAGTGCAAACCACACAGAGTTTACGTTTGTCGCCTTACTGTCGTTGATAAAGTCTACCCCACGTATAGTGGCAACATATTCGAGCCGATGCTCCATTCCACGAAAACGCCCGAAAGTCTCGCGTATCTTTTCCTTCCTTATGCCTGCAATACGGGCTGAGATACCTGCTGCCATACTATTATATTGATTGTGTTTACCTCTTAATGCCAGGTCATGAATAGACATATTCATGGTATCGCCCTCCAGACGGATACGCATATTGTCGTCTTGGATGAAGCCGCCGTCGTTGTCTGATATGTTGTCGCTCATTGTAAAAAAAATTGTTGTTGTGAGAATAGAATGGTTAGTTAAGTATTGTTGAATTGCTTTATCGTCTTTGTTTACTATAAAATAGTCTGTGCTTTGTTGATTCCTGGTGATATTGAACTTCGAAGCAACATAATTTTCGAACTTGTTGTCGTATCTATCCAGATGATCCGGTGTAATATTCAGTAGTACCGCAACATATGGCCGGAAAGTATGAATGTCATCTAATTGAAAACTGCTCACTTCCATCACATACCATTCTGCGGGCTTAGTAGCAATTTGTGCCGCGAAACTGAAGCCGATATTGCCAACCAGGGCGACATCATAACCCGCTTCTTTAAGCGTTGCATAGGTGAGCATCGTAGTTGTGCTTTTGCCGTTGCTACCCGTAATAGCAATTATCTTACTATCGCCTTTATATCTATATCCAAACTCTATTTCGCTACACACCTCAATACCGGACGAGCGTACTACTTTCATTATTGCCGTCTTTTCGCTGATACCCGGACTTTTGATGATACAAGTCGCTGTCGTTATCTTGTCAATAGAGTGAGTACCTGATTCATATGCAATACCGTGCTGTTCCAGAGTAGCAACAAACTTTGGCTTAATGGCTCCCCCATCACTCACAAAAACGTCCCAGCCCTGCTGTTTTCCCAGCACGGCAGCACCAACACCGCTTTCAGCAGCGCCCAGCACAACCAGACGTTTTACATTTTCACTCACGCTATTGCAGTTTTAATGTTACAATACTCATAATTGCCAGCAGGATACCTATTATCCAAAACCGGGTTACAATTTTAGCTTCATGGTAGCCCTTCTTCTGATAATGGTGGTGCAATGGTGCCATAAGAAATACACGCCTTCCTTCACCATACTTTTTCTTTGTGTACTTAAAGTACCATACCTGCATTATCACAGAAAGATTTTCCACGAAAAACACCCCACAAATAATTGGCACCAACAACTCCTTGCGCATAATGATTGCAAGCGAGGCAATAATACCACCCAATGCCAAACTACCTGTATCACCCATAAACACCTGCGCAGGATAGGCATTGTACCATAGAAACCCAACACACGCACCCACAAATGCGCCAATAAATATTGATAGCTCACCGAGATTAGGGATGTCCATGATATTAAGATAACTGGCGAAAACATAGTTGCCTGACACATAAGCAAACACACCCAGACAAACACCAACAATTGCCGAAACACCGGTAGCCAAACCATCAATACCATCAGTCATGTTGGCGCCATTAGACACAGCTACAATGATGAAAATCACAAAAATGATATACAGTATAGGTGTAGTAACGTCCACATTGTCTTTACCGAATATTTCTGCTATCTTCTCATACCTCAATTCATGTGTCTTCAGGAATGGAATTGTAGTGGTTGCAGTCCTTACATTCACATAAGTATGTGCGACTCCTTTATCATCCTTCCTTTCAAATGTTTCGGGCAAAGCCTTCTCCGTAGAATTATACACGCCGTTCTGCCCTTGTGTTATTTCCCTGCTTATCACCACATGATCGTTGAAGTACATTGTCAACCCGATAATGATTCCGAGGCCTACCTGCCCCAAAACTTTAAAGCGACCCGCAAGCCCTTTCTTATTCTTCCTGAATACCTTAATGTAGTCATCGAGAAAGCCTACTAAACCCAACCACAGAGTAGACACCAGCATCAGCAGTATGTATACATTGGCTATTCTTGCAAATAGTAGCGTAGGGATAATAATGGAGGCAATTATTATCACGCCGCCCATTGTAGGAGTTCCTTTCTTTTGCTTTTCGCCTTCCAGACCCAGATCTCTTACCGTCTCTCCGATTTGCTTACGTTGCAAGTATCGTATAAGGCTCTTTCCGAAAAGCAATGAGATTACCAGAGATAATATAATAGCCATAGCCACCCTGAAGGTGATATAATTGAACACCCCCGCCCCCACTAAGTGGAACGTATCGCGCAGGTATGTGAACAAATAGTACAGCATATTCTATTACTTATTTAACAACTCAAATATTTCGGTTAACACCTCTTTATCGTCAAAATGATGACGTATTCCATTTATCTCCTGATAGGGTTCATGTCCTTTACCAGCGACCAACAATATATCGCCAGGGTGAGCCAGAGAGCAAGCAACTTTTATTGCTTCATACCTGTCCGTTATCCTGAGGCTTTTTCTTTTGCGTGCAGGCGACAAATCAGCTTCCATCTCATCTAATATAATCTCCGGATTTTCTGTCCTCGGGTTGTCAGATGTCAGAATTGCCTTGTCGCTGTGTTCGCAGGCAATTGTTCCCATAATCGGGCGCTTTGTTTTGTCTCTATCGCCGCCACAACCGACCACAGTAAACAACTGCTGCCCCTGTGTTCTCAATTGGTTAATCGCACCTAACACATTTAATAACGCATCTGGAGTATGTGCATAATCAACAATACCCAAAACCTTCTCTATCGGCGAAACAATGGTCTCAAACCTTCCGGCAGCACTCTCCAGGCCGCTTAGTACAGCCAGAGTGTTCAACTTGTCTTCACCTAGCAATGTAGCGACACCATATACGGCCAAAATGTTGTACGCATTAAACGTCCCTATCAACCTGAAATGTGTTTCTATGTTGTCTACATTCATCACCAGACCTGTAAGACTATTTTCCAGCACCTTTCCTTTTATAGTCGCAGGCACTTTCAGGCTGTAGTAGTTTTTTTGCGCCTTAGTATTCTGCAGCATCACGGCCCCTCTCTTATCATCGGCATTTGTCAATGCAAAAGCTGTCTTTGGCAGATTGTCGATGAAACTCTTCTTCACCCGTATATATTCCTCAAAAGTCTTATGATAATCCAGGTGATCGTGCGTGATATTTGTAAATACACCTCCCGCAAACCGGATGCCTGCAATTCTATGCTGATGTATTGCATGAGAACTCACTTCCATAAATGCGTGCGTACAGCCCGCTTTAACCATCCTTGCCAATAATGCATGAACGGAAACCGCATCAGGTGTTGTTAGCTTTGCTACTTCCGCCTGATCGTGTATATAGTTACTTACAGTTGAGAGTAGTCCGCATTTGTGGCCCATCGCTTCAAACATCTTATAGAGTAGCGTTGCGGTCGTAGTTTTTCCGTTAGTACCGGTTACACCGACAACCTTCATCTGCCTGGAAGGATGCCCGTAGAATTCGTCGGCAATAAGCCCGGCCACAGCAGCTGCATTTGCTACCCTGACATAGGCTACGTTGTCATGGATAGCTTCCGGAAGCACCTCACAAACTATTGCTACCGCCCCCTGCTCTATCGCCTTGTCAATATATTCATGTCCATCAGAAACAGTACCTCTTGCAGCAATAAACAAACTTCCGGCCTCAACCTTTCGGGAATCCAAGCATACCGCAGCTACATCACAAGACAGACTACCTTTAGTCTCTATGATTGTAATACCTCTCAATATGTTTGTAAGCTCCTGCATTAACTAAGTTTCAATAATATCTTTTGTCCTTTTTCCAGTTTTGTCCCCTGCGGTACAGACTGCGCCTGCACTCTTCCCGCACCTTTTACATTCACATGCATACCATAAGTCTCCAAAATGTAAACTGCATCTTTTAACGTCATTCCCAGGACATCCGGCATTACATCTCTATATACCTTTTGCTTCACAACATCTGTATGCAAATTCGTGTCTGTCTGTAGCTGCACCATGGTGTACCGGTAATCAGTTTTCACAGGTATGTCCTTATGAATGCCCTTTAGCAGCAGCTCGTAAGTACTTGCTGTTGCAGTCTTCGCAGGAATGGCGGGGGTTGCCTCCTTTGCCATACTGTCCAATGGTCCGGACCAGGCCCCCATATTCTGGGAGAAAATCTTATCGGCTACCATCCTGAAGACAGGTGCCGCTACGGTGCCTCCGTAGTATGCTTTTGACTTAGGTTTCGTCCTCACTACAACACATATCGTATACTTCGGATTTTCTGCCGGCAGGTACCCCACGAATGAACCATGATATACGCCATCAGAATATTTGATTCCTTTGTCTGCTACTTGCGCTGTACCGGTTTTCCCGGCCATTGTATAGTATGGAGATTCTATGCCCTTGGCAGTCCCTTCCGTCACAACTGCACGTGTACATTTGCGCAATTGCGCCACCGTAGCGGAATCCCCAATTTTTGCAACTACTACCGGGCTGAACTTTTTCACATCCTTTCCGTACTCCTGAATAGAACTTACAAGATATGGCTTCATCATCTTGCCATTGTTTGCAACCGCATTATATAACATGCAAGTGTGCAATGGCGTTATCATTACACCATATCCGGTTGCCATCCATGGAAGCGATACTTTATTCCACCTTTTGTCATTAGGGTCTATGACTACGGACCTGCGTTCACCCAACAAATCAATACCTGTCGGACGGTCAAGTTGCAATTGCTTCAGGTGATCAACAAACTTTCCGGGATTATCCGCATAATACGTTTCGGCAAGCTTTGCCATTGCGGCATTGCTCGATTCTGCGAATGCCTCCCAAATAGGCAACTTGTGCAAACCCAAATGAGAATCTCTCATTGTTCTGCCGTGAAACTGAATCATTCCCCCTTCGGCGTCTACGAGCTGTTCTACATTTATCTTTTTGTCATTGAGTAATGATATGAGTGTGACCAACTTAAACGTGGACCCAGGCTCAGTAGGAATCGTTGCATAATTATAGTCTTCATAATAACTACCATTCTTCTGTCTGCCGAGATTTACCAACGTCCGAATTTTGCCCGTTGCCACCTCCATCACTATACAAGTACCATATTCACATTCGTATTTCTCCAGAATTTTCAAAAGCGCATGATGAGCCACGTCTTGAACATCCATATCAAGGGTAGTAACTATATCTCTACCATTTTGAGGTTCTATCTCACTTCCTTCAATAGGTATCCATACTCCACCTGTAGCCTTTTGCACCACTCGTCTTCCGTTTTCTCCAATCAATTCACTATTGTACATAGCTTCAAGACCTGATATATGGTGACTCCGAAATATGCCGATTGTACGACGTGCTAAAGCTCGATAGGGTAATTGCCTCTTTTCAATCGGTTCTACGATGAAACCTCCTACTGCTTTTCCTTTGTTGAAAATCGGAAAGTTGCGCATGGCCTCATATTCGTAATACTTCAATTTTCGACCTACCAGGTAGTATTTGCTCCCGTGGTCGTAAGCTCTCACGAATTCGTGTTTGTATTGCGCTGCAGTTTTTTTCTTATTTCTGAACAGCCTAGCCATATTCCAGCACACAGAATCTATTTTCTCTTCAAACAATGCAGAGTCAATAACAGAAAAATCTACATGCACATCAAACTGCGGCATAGATGCACTTAATGGGATACCATCTTCATTCAGAATGTTACCTCTCTCTGCCATTAGTGTATCAAACCTTGTGTGCATTTCGCGAGACATCGACCTCAAGCGCGGACCTTCCTTTGCTTGTATCATACCGGCTTTTATCAGGATGGCACACCCCAATAAACAAATACACGTAAACACTACGTATACCCTGAACCGTATGTCTTTTCTAATATTCACTGTTCTGTTTTCCCTTTTTTCGTTTTGTCAGCCGTTATTTTATATGCCGGAAGCAGCGATGGCTTAAGTCCCAATTTCCGTGCATTTACCATTACCTGACTTTCTGTCTTTACGTTTACCAATTGAGACTTAACATCCATGTATTTCCACCTCAATTCTTTCAGCACTTTGTTGTTGGCATTGAGCTCCCGCTGCATATCTATAGCACGCTGGCTATTAGTTATATACAAGACACAGAGTAAAACCACAAAAGCTAAAAATGGAATATTATTTACAATCGCTTTATAAGACACTTTCTCCACCAACGACCGCCAGTCGCTTCTCACCCGTTGCTCAGGAGCTGCTGCTTCCTGCTCAATTACGTTTTCCTCGCTGCTCATACTCTCTATTATTAATACCCTCTCCAGGGCAATTTGTGTTCTTCCTTTATATCTTTTCCGCCACTCGCAACCTTGCACTTCTCGAACGCGGGTTACGTTTCATCTCTACAGCTGTCGGCTCAATCGGTTTAGCATTTATCGGCTTCAACTGCGAGGGCTCAGGCGTCTCGAACATACCCACCTCACTCCATCTACCTTTCTTAATAAACTGCTTCACTATTCTGTCCTCTAAAGAGTGAAACGAAATCACACTCAGTCTTCCACCGGGTCCCAGACAAGCTACCGATTGCTCCAGCAACTCTTTCAGTACATCTAACTCACTATTGACCTCAATTCGCAATGCCTGAAAAACCTGAGCCAGGTACCGCATCGGGTTACCTCTTATCACAGGTCCTAATAGGGCTTTCAGGGTTGCAATTGTTTCAATCCTCTGGCCCTTTCGCTCTGCGACCAAATGCCTTGCCAACTCTTTTGCGTTTCGCACTTCGCCATACTTCTCAAATAGCTGGTGGAGGTCTGCCTCAGAATATTTCTGAACCACTTCAGCCGCCGTCAACTCGCTTCGCTTGTCCATCCGCATGTCCAGCGGGCCATCATACCGAATAGAGAACCCGCGCTCTGCCGTATCAAACTGAAAAGAACTTACTCCCAAATCTGCCAGAATTCCATCTACCTGCGTATACCCATGCAACCTCAAAAAGCGGCGCATATACTTAAAATTTTCAGGCACCTTTATCAATCGTTCATCATCCGGAATATTTTGCCAGGCATCTACATCCTGATCGAATGCTACCAACCGCCCCTCTTTGCCTAACTTTTCCAAAATCGCTCTGCTATGCCCCCCGCCTCCAAATGTTGCATCCACATATACCCCGTCCGGTTTTATCGCTAACCCATCTACTGCCTCTTCGAGTAACACTGTCGTATGATATTGGTTGGACATTTCCATTTTACACACCATCAAAAGGGTTACCGAAATCATTTGCCACAACTTCTGCCAGTTGACTGAAGCCTCCTGAGTTTTGTTGTATATAATTATAATACGTATCTTTATCCCACAACTCTAACTTGTTTCCCTGGGCCGTCAATACCGCATCTTTCTTTATTCCCGCATGCAACTGCAGCGGCTTAGCCACCAATATGCGATTTGCACTATCCAGCTCAACCTCACTCGCACCGTTCAAAAACAATCGCTTGAACTCGCGCACTTCCTTTTTGAAGTCATTTAACCGATTAACCTTGTCAAAGATTTCAGTCCAAGCATCCATTGAGTATATCGTAACACAATTCTCAAAACCTCTGTTCATCACAAACTTATTATCCAAACCTTCGGGCAGTTGCTTCCTGAATTCCAATGGGAGCAGGAACCGCCCCTTGGAATCAATCGCAACCTCTTTTTCACCGATAAACTTTGCCATTGAAGTATTTGATGGATAATGACACAAAATAACACAAATTCCCACTTATTTATACGATTTTTGAATAACATATTTATCCACAGGTTATAAAACACCCTCTATCTCTTTACTGTAGCGGATTACAGGTCGTTTCTCATAGAAAACGGGAATATGACATGTGGATAACGTGTGAATTGATGTGCATTGGTGTTCATAAGGAACACAAAACACTATATTCCAATCACATACAAACATCATACTATTATAATTCGTTTAAATTTCAAATCGAATTTCCTTATTGATTTTTCTATAAAATCAACGAACGACATTAATGCCAATCGTCATATCTCGTATTATTTGGTAAGCAGAAAGTAAACCTGTTTTAAGTTCAATAAATGCTCATTGTAACTCAAATTACAGGATCACCTATCAATTCCGTTACCACAAACTAACACCACGAAGCAACTGCTAAAAAAGTGCTGCGATACATTGCTTTTAGTTTGCTCATACCATGGGCTAATAACCAAAAGTTTGTACTTTTACGCCCTATGCAAGCCACACTGGAACAAGCACTAAAATTGGGTCTTCGGGAAGAAGAATTTGAAAAGATAAAAGAAGTATTGGGTCGCACGCCAAACTTCAATGAAACAGCTATGTACTCCGTTATGTGGAGCGAACATTGCAGTTACAAAAACTCCATTAAATGGTTAAAGACACTGCCCCGCGACGGCGACAGACTACTCGTGAAAGCAGGAGAAGAAAATGCCGGCCTCGTTGATATAGGTGATGGCTGGGGCTGTGTGTTTAAGATAGAAAGCCACAATCACCCCTCTGCGATTGAGCCGTTTCAGGGTGCTGCGACAGGGGTTGGCGGTATTCACAGAGATATCTTTACAATGGGAGCACGCCCCATTGCTGCGTTAAACTCTTTGCGATTTGGCAAGGTAGACAACCCCAAAACAAGATGGCTCATTAAAGGAGTAGTAAAAGGCATTGGCCACTACGGCAACTGTTTTGGTGTACCTACCGTAGGTGGAGAAGTATATTACGAAAGTTGCTACCAGACAAATCCATTGGTTAACGCAATGAGTGTTGGCGTCGTAAAGGTTGGTCAAACGGTGTCGGCAACTTCTCATGGCGAAGGGAACCCCGTTTATATCGTAGGAGCTTCTACCGGTAAGGACGGAATTGGAGGTGCATCTTTCGCATCTGCCGACATCAGCGAAAGCAGTGCTGAGCAATTACCTTCGGTTCAAGTAGGCGACCCGTTCGAAGAGAAAAAATTGTTGGAAGCTTGCCTCGAAATGATACCTACCGGCGCATTGATAGGCATGCAAGACATGGGGGCCGCCGGTATAACCTGTAGCACCAGCGAAATGAGTGCCAAAGGTGAACATGGTATGATTATCCATCTGGACAAAGTCCCAACCAGACAGGAAAATATGAAACCCTGGGAAATGCTGCTGAGCGAAAGTCAGGAACGTATGCTGATTGTGGTAAAGAAAGGAAGAGAAGCAGAAGTACAGGAAATATTCGACAAGTGGGATATCCATTGTGTTCAGATAGGAGAAGTAACTAAGGACAAGAATCTGAAGTACTACATGCATGACGAACTGGTTGCCGATGTGCCTGCTGAAAGCATGGTACTGGGTGGCGGTGCACCGGTGTATGAACGAGAGTACAGACAGCCAAAGTACTTTGACGAGATAAACAAATTTGATGCCGGCACGATCTCAGTTCCTGCCGATTTGAAAGAGGTTGCGATCAACCTCGTACAGCTTCCTAACATTGCGTCCAAGCGTTGGATTTATGAACAGTATGACAGCATGGTAGGCACCGGGAATACTCATACCAATGAGCCGAGCGATGCACCGGTAGTGCGCATACACGACTCTGAAAAGGCGCTGGCAATGACAACTGACTGTAACAGTCGTTATGTATTTGCCGACCCATACAAAGGAGCAATGATTGCCGTGTCGGAAGCTGCCAGAAATATCGTTTGTAGCGGTGGGCAACCAGTCGCTATTACCAACTGTTTGAACTTCGGCAATCCATACAATCCTGAAGTGTACTATCAATTCGTACATGCCATAAAAGGGATGGGAGAAGCATGCCTTAAAATGGGAACACCTGTAACCGGAGGAAACGTGAGCTTCTATAATCAAAGCGAGGACGGCCCTGTATATCCTACTCCTACCATTGGCATGGTGGGCATCTTAGATAATATGAAGCAAAAGATGTCGCTAGGCTTCAAACATGCCGGAGATGTGATCTACCTTCTGGGAGTACAAACAGATGACATCAACTGTTCAGAATACCTTCACCACTTGTGCGGTGTTACACATAGCCCCGCGCCACGTTTCGATTTAGAAGAAGAATACAACCTGCAGCAGACTATCCTGAGACTTATAAGCGAGAAGCTGATTAGGTCTGCCCATGACATCTCAGAGGGCGGGCTGTTTGCTTGTCTGCTGGAGAGTAGCATGGTTAACAATTTGGGCTTTGCTGTCAATACCGATGACAAGATTCGCAAGGATGCTTCGTTATTCGGAGAAGGACAAAGCCGTGTGGTAGTAAGTGTGAACCCTGATTTGTGCGACCTTTTTGAAGCGGAATTAAAAGGCACACCATTTACCAAACTCGGAACGGTAAAAAGCAACAAAGAGCTGACGATAGACGGTGACAGTTGGGGTTATATTTCTGACTGGGAAAAACTATATAACGACTCTTTAGAAAAAATGATTGCGGGATAACGCATCGAGTCAAGATTAATACTTTACAACGGAAGGCATTTAACGCAGGTTGGATGCCTTCCGTTTTTAAATGTTCTGTTTGAAACCTGAAACGCAAATTCCGTAATGTATTTCCTTCGATGTCTAAATATTATTTTGCCAATCAATCATTTTCGGCTGCGCTATATTTGATATTGGCAGACAAAGAAGTACTTTTATAGCAACAATAAATCAATCATGGGCACAAATATGGTTAAGAAGATATTCATTGTAGACGACAATGAAATGTTGTGTATGGCATTAGAAGACTTCATTACACGCAAGACGTTGCATGAAGTTGAAGTGTTTGGCACTGGTGAAGAATGCATCAAGAACTTACGCAAGCAACCGGATATTGTTATTCTCGACTACAACCTGAACTCTGTAGAAGCCGACGCTGCCAATGGTTCACAAATTCTTGACCAGATCAAGGAACTGAATAACAGCATTCACGTGGTGATGTTATCCAGCCAGGATGCCTACGGTACTGCATTACAGACCATAAGCAAAGGCGCTGATACCTACGTAGTTAAAGACGAAGGCGCATTTGAAAAGATTGTTGCAATCATTAAGGGGCTGAACTAACTCCCGAATGCATCCTTAATCTTATCAAAGAATCCCTTTTCTTCTTTTTCCTTCTTTGCGCCCGGACCCGGCTGAAAGTTTGGAGACTTCTGTAGTTTTTCCAGTATCTCTCTTTCCTCAGTCGTCATATTCTGTGGCGACCATACATTTACTTCAACCAACTCGTCACCCTTTTCATAAGATTGGAACGCCGGGAAGCCTTTCCCTTTGAGCCTGAATATCTTACCACTTTGTGTCCCCGGTGGCACTTTTATTTTCGCCTTACCGTCTATTGTAGGGACCTCTGCCTGAATACCTAAGACCGCATCGGGGAAGGAAACATGCAAATGGTATATAACATCCAAATCGCTACGAGTCAGATGCTCATGGCTCACCTCTTCAACTACCAGCAACAAGTCACCCGGAGGGCCACCACGCTCACCTGCGTTACCTTTGCCATGCATGCTCAACTGCATACCGTCCTGCACTCCGGCAGGAATATCAAGGCTTAAAGTTTCCTCGCCATACACACGTCCGTCTCCTTTACAGCTTCCACACTTCTGTGTAATAGTACTACCTTCTCCATTACAAGTAGGGCACGTTGTAACGGTCTGCATCTGACCAAGAAAAGTATTCGTTACCCGGCGCACCTGCCCCGACCCGGAACAAGTACCACAGGTCTGTACAGAACCACTATCCTTTGCGCCACTACCACTACACGCTGTACAAGTAATATGTTTCTTTACTTTTATCTTCTTATTGGCACCATTTGCGATATCTGCAAAAGTCATTTTGAGTTTTATGCGCAGATTCGCTCCTCTGGAACCCTGCCGCCGACCGCCACCACCAGCACCGCCGCCGAACATCCCACCGAACATGTCATTCCCGAATATATCCCCGAAATTCTGGAAAATATCCTCCATTCGCATACCGCCCTGAGGGCCATATCCTCCGCCTCCACCAGCTCCGCTTGCTGCATGTCCGAACCTATCGTATTGAGCACGTTTGTCTGCATTACTCAGGACATCGTAAGCCTCCGCAGCCTCTTTAAACTTCTCTTCGGCTTCTGAATTACCCGGATTCCTATCCGGATGAAACTGCAACGCAATTTTCCGGTAAGACTTCTTTATTTCATCTACCGATGCACTTTTAGTAACACTAAGAACCTCGTAATAATCTCTTTTAGACATATTTATTTTTGTTGTCTCTTAATGAGACTTTTTCTATAGTCAACTCTTCAGACTACAACATAATTTAACAATAGTACCGACATTCCTGTACTCCAAAGCGCCTTAATTGCCTACTACCACTTTAGCGTACCTGATAAGTTTGTCATTCAGATAGTATCCGCTTTCCACTACATCCAGAACCTTACCTTTCATTTCTTCAGAAGGTGCAGGTATTTCAGTAATAGCTTCGTGCAAATCAGGGTTAAATTCCTCGTTAACAACTTCCATCTTGCGCACGCCTTTGTGCTGCATGACACTCCTCATCTTGTTGAAAACCAGCATTACACCTTCTCGAGCAATGTCAATATCTGTAGTAGTACCCAATTGCTTTTCTGCCCGATCCATATCATCCAACACCACCAATAGAGACTCAATTGTATCTTTGGCAGCCGTCAAAATCAACTCTCCTCGCTCTTTTGCCGTCCTGCGTCTGAAGTTCTCAAATTCGGCTATCTGTCGCAGGTTCTTATCCTTGAGTTCTGCAATTTCGGCTTTCAGCTTTTCTATCTCACCATCACCTGACTGACCATTTGCACTATCTACCACTTCATCGTCCATTTCTACTTGATCAGTTGACAGATTTTCATTTTGGCTTTCATTTTGCGACAAGTTGTCGGTATCGTCGTTTGTTATGTTATTTTTGTCGGTATTCATTTCGCTCATATCCTTCTTTTTTTTGAAAAACATAGTATTAGTATGTTGGCAATTTCTTTGCCAAAGTATATTTTAAGACAAATTGTCGCACAGCAACGGCTATATCCGACAAAGCTGAAAATCAACAAGTTTCGAAAAATCCAGACCATTGTCGCAGATAGGATAACGAACATATGGTGCCGATAAACGGTGCAAATCAAAAACAATAAACGAAAATTTACCGGGTTGATTTGCTTGAAAGCACAAAAAATATCGAGTGGATTTCGATACTCTTCCTATCCCGCCACCCCATTATATATCGATTTATCATTACACAAAACCAATATTAGTGGCACTTGAAGTACTCAAATGGCTCTTTACAGGAATTACATTTGTACAATGCCTTACAACTTGTGGGCCCAAACTGACTTATCATCTCTGTATCTTCCGAATCGCATCTAGGGCAGCTGACACCTACATCTTCAAACAGGCCTAATGGCTGAAAGGCTTTCCTGTTTGGTGGCGCTATCCCATAGTCTCGCAACTTCACCTTACCTTCTTCACTCATCCAATCAGTAGTCCATGCGGGACTTAATTGTTGTTCAATAACCAGCTTTTTCACCCCCCGACTTACCAATGCCATCCGGATTCCCATCGAAATGACATCCATAGCCGGACAGCCACTATATGTCGGCGTGATGATTACTTTAACCTCTTCAGTATTTTCATCCAACACAACATCTCTCACAATACCCAGGTCCAGAATTGTCAGAACCGGCACCTCAGGATCGGTTACCTGACCCAACCACTCATATATCTTGTCCTTACTTTCCATTTCCTGCGTAAACTGCTTTCGTTAAAAGATGATTGTTTGCCATTACTACACCATCACTACCCTTCGATATTATCAGCGCACTTGCAGGTCGCAACTGCATTTCATCCATTGCAATATACGAAGGTTGGGGCTCATTCAAGACGGTACATTTTATAGTACGGCACCCTTTTGGCATGTAAAAATATTGATTGGCACGAAACCACATTTCGTAACTGTCTTTACTGTCGTACCCCTTTACAGCAACCGACAAAATTTTCTTGCCACTTTTGTCAAAATAATCGAGATCAATTGATGCAGAACGGGGGTCTTCTCGGCTTAACAAAAACCAACATGAAAACTCGTATTTACAACCCTCAGCACTTTTGGGCACGGACACTGTGGCCACACAAGAATCACTTTTCTTAATTGCGTCCATGGCACCACTCCCCCACAAAGTCGTCGGTAAGTCCATATTTTCGTAGTGATTGACATACCAGAATGTTGTATCGCCAATACAAGTATCTATTCCTGCCATATCTACCAGGATATCATCTACCGCACGCCTTGCAACACTGTCATTATATTTAATGCGCTCCGGGTAACACGCATATATACGGCATTCCTGAAAGTTGCCGATAAAGTCCGATGATGCTAATAAATACCGTTCGTCGGGTGACAACGAATCTGTATCATAGTCGAGCAAAAGGAATGGCTTCCTACTCTCAATGTCTTTCAATATTTTCTTGTCGGCAAAAGGCCCCGCTACTATCTTAACTTGTTGCAGGGCAACGTGCCAAGATGATCTGGCCATCATCGCATCAACTATTGGAAGGTGTAGCTGCAACGATGCTCTTGTACCAAGCGTTATCAATTGCCCTGCATCCCCTACCCAAATCTTGTCAGTCCCAATATGTATAAACTTGAGCAACAGAATTGCTTGAAAGTCACTAGCATTCAGCCCCTTTCGATGAAGAAAGTCTACCCATCCCTGTTCATTCACGCAAAAAGTTGCATTGTATTTGCTAACGGAAGACTGCCCTACCGCTCTGGACAACCGCACATAACCAGAAGCCTCCACAGACCATATACCTATTGCTGTTGCTAACAGCAATACCGCTTGTCTCGTTTTATTTGCAGAAATTAGAGCCCGATACCATATCATAATGACGACCACCACCCAGGTGCAAATAACGTAGTAAAATATCCAGGTAAATCGCCCAAGCGTACGAAACTGTTTAAAAATAAAAACGTAATCCTTCAACCACATCAGCCCCCACCTGAATGGAATACCGGCCCCTAACACCAAGGCACCAAATGCCATAAACAACCAGATTCGATTGCCCGATCCGGTAAAGTAATCAAACGGTTGCTCTCCCCTACGTTTACGCAGGATGTACAATATAACCGTACTAAATGAAACAATCAGCACAACAAGACCTACATATGTATAGCCTTCCCCTCCCGTAGCAGCATTGTCTATTACTGAAATATCGGTAAGGAATTTCCAGAACGGAGAGAAATACGACGAAACAACTCGATTTATCGTTGTAAAATACGCTGCAGAACTGTATGGTGTAATCGGTCTGTCAACTACGGAATCTGTCAACTTCATAGTCACGAGCATCACAGCAGGAACCGCAGCCGAAACAAGAATAAGTGGCACTACATGCTTAATAATATTTATCAACCTGTCTCTGACAAATAGAAGATATGCAAGGCTATAAAACGCAACCCACACCAAAATAAGACCAGCATAATATGGATGAATAAACACTACAACACATCCCAGCAAGAGCACATAACCAACAAATTTTATCTTACGTTCCTGAAAATATGCTAGTGTCCAATATTGCAACATTGGGATCACACTGGTTAAAAAAAGACCAAAATGTCCGGCAATCCGAAGTAGCTGGGGCGTCATTATACAGATTAATCCAGCGAACACCAATGCAAAAGCAGGCAAAACATCGAGACGCAAAAGAGTCTTAAATACGTACACCACAGAAAGGACGTAACTCAATCCGAGTAACCACCAGAAAGCAGATAGTGCAGTACCTACAGACACATTGCCTATAGATGCAAAAAACACAGACAATAATGGCACTCCATCAGTGTAAACTATGTGTTCGCCATACGGATAATTCATTCCGGTGAAATGATATCCACTTCCGTAAATAGAATGATACAAATAGGTAAAGCTATTTTTTGCCGCGTCGCCGGCGGTTTCAGGAATTGCATGCCAGGGCTCAAGAAACAAAGGACCAAATGAAACAACAGCAAGTAAAACGCCAAAAACGATGGATGCAAGCAACCAATAATTACGCTGTAGTCTGCTCATTAGTTTGCGTTTAGTCTGCAATATACAAAGGACATGAAAACCAAAATCAGGTCGCTTGTTGATGCAGAGTACTGAGATTGTACAAATTCCACTACAAAGGAACGTATCATTCTCTTGACGGACAACACAGTTCAACGCACCGGAGATTTTAGCGCCGAAGTCCATTGCTTATCAATCTGCAAAAATGAATCCCGCAAAGTTCAATTACGGCCACAAAATTGAGCACGATACCAATCCGCAGAACGAACCAGCATGTACCACTACGAAATGGAAGTTAATAGAAAGTCGATACCAATTTTAGTTAAACCTGTCGTGCTGGTTGTAGGTATCATATGTATTATACCAGGCAAATTCTTTCCAACCGCCGGAGAATGGCATAAACATAAGCGACACCATAAATTGCGAGCCGGAACTGATAGTAAAAGGTCCGTCATTGTAAGTGCCTAACCTACTATTAACGTCCAGCAGGTTTATGTTACCCATTGAATACATAAACCGTAGCTTCCAGCAAATACCGGCAAAAATAGACCAATCGAATTTTGCATAGGGAGTACAACCATAACCGTACTGCGCCTTAAATCCGCTTATATCTTCCAGAGTAGTCATTGCAAACTGTGGCATTACACCGACTCCAAATGCCGCGGCAAAAGGAAGTCTCTTGGTAAGAATTGCATCGTTACCAATCTTATAATCAATTCCAATTGGCATTGTAAACTGCATTGTACCCGCATTCAAAGGAACATCTGCATCATTATAACTTCCGTCCAGACCCATTGTCTGATTGAGCCCTTCCCAGGAATATATATTGCCCGAAAGCTGTGCACTTACAGCCCAACAGCTAATATGACCGGTAGCCTTAAACGGCAGTGCCAAACCGATAGATCCGCCAAAACCCTGAGAGCTTAGTGACCTGCTTGCTGTGCTATCGCCTTTATATACGCCATTTGAACCTTGAACATGGACTACCCCTGTGAAAGTACCGGAAGGCATCACTAATCCACCTCCTATTTCATAACGTAGCGGGTTGCGCAAATTGCTCCAGAAAGGGTCAACAGTGTGTTGGTATTGTGCAAAACCGAGCACAGGCACCATTGCAAATACAATTGCGAATACAATGCCGGCTTTCCTGATCAGATTCATACTAAGTACCTTTAAGTTGTAAATATATAAAAAGACAACTAAAAATACTATTTTATCAAAGAACAGATTACAAAGTCAGCATCGTAATTTTACCGGGCCAATACACTAAAATGATAAAACAGTATATATATGTCGGCAATACCGAAAATAAGGGTCGCGGTGTATTTACAAAAAAAGCCATCAAGTCCGGAATAATTGTAGAGCGCTCTCCCGTGATTGTGATGAGTGAAAACGACCGAATGCTACTCGACCAAACATTGTTGTACAACTACATTTTTGAATGGCAACCTGACGAACAAGAGCTATGTTGTATGGCACTTGGGTTCGTTCCATTATACAACCACTCCTATGCGTCTAATTGTGAATATTGCATGGACTATGAAAAAGGCGAAATCTACATAGAAGCAGTGCGCGAAATAGAGCCGGGCGAAGAGCTTACTATTAACTACAACGGCACATGGGACGATGCAACACCATTATGGTTTGATGCAAAGTAACGGATATGATATCAGCGCAGATCAACGACTTCAACATCGGGGTTTGCCTTAGTATTCCAAGCAAACCTCGTGTCCGGTATATCTACGTTTTGCTTCAGGTTACTTATGGTTACATTGTATTTATTCCCGCTTTTTTCCCAATAGTTCCCACCAACAATCATTGACGATGCTTTGTCTACCAACAATTCAACTTTCGAAAGTTGCTTTGATTTATCATGTGGCGTCAACTCTATCACGTCACACTTTTTTCCATGTTCGTTACGCACACCTTTGTAGGAAAAGCTGTACTCTTTCTCAAAAAATGAAGGAGTAAATAACTTTGCCGGAGACATTGTTTGTTCACTCGCATTATAGTTGGCAACCTGAACTTCCTTCACTTCGCTGTTATACGTCCACATGGTTTTACTGTCACAAAACATCTCCTGAGGCCCCAAAACGACATGATACTTCTGTCCCTTAAGTGCAACCGAGCCTTTTCGCGTATCAGTAATATTGCTACCTTTTCCTCCGGTCAGCTGCAACGTAAAGTCTGCCTTCATCGTCTTCAGGCTACTAACTTTCTTACTTACTGCATCGAGAACAGCCTTTGCTTTAGGATCATTTTGCGCCAAAACAGATTGTGTCGCACACAAAAAAACAACTGTACTTAATACCGCCAATAGCTTCATAAATAAATTTTAAATTAAAGTTTCAGTAAAGGGGTGCAAAGGTATGCAATAAAATGTGTGTATTTTGTTAATCCAATGTCTGCAAAAGTTCTTCCAACTCTGCGTCAGTCTTAAAATATACATCCCTTGGCTTACTTCCCACCGCCGGACCTACTATTCCCGCTACTTCCAGCTGATCCATTATCCTGCCGGCCCGATTATACCCCAGATTAAGTCGCCGCTGTAAATTTGATGTTGACCCGGACTGCATCTGAACTACCAGGCGCGCACAATCTTCGAAAAGCTTATCCCTGTTAGAAAGATCAATCTCTTTTGCTCCTTCTCCTTCCTCTCCTTCATATTCCGGCAACTCAAATGCTGATGCATACCCTCTTTGCTGTCCGATAAAACTCACAATATCCTCTACTTCCGGTGTGTCTACAAACGCACACTGCAGACGCAATAACTCACTACCATGAGACACCAACATATCACCACGTCCTATCAGCTGTTCCGCACCCCCTGCATCCAGAATAGTACGAGAGTCAACCTTTGCAGACACTTTAAATGCTATACGAGCAGGAAAGTTAGCTTTAATAGTTCCTGTGATTACATTTACCGATGGGCGCTGTGTGGCAATAATCAGGTGAATACCGATCGCACGGGCCAGCTGCGCCAACCGGGCGATAGGCATCTCCACTTCCTTACCCGCTGTCATTATCAGGTCGGCAAACTCATCAATTACCAATACTATAAACGGCAGGTATTTGTGCCCGTTCTCAGGATTCAGCTTCCGTTTTACAAACTTCTGATTATACTCCTTTATATTTCTGGTACCGGCATCCTTTAATAACTCGTACCGATTATCCATCTCAATGCACAAAGCATTTAGCGTATTAATTACCTTCTTGGTATCGGTAATAATAGCTTCTTCTTCATTGGGCAGTTTAGCAAGAAAGTGCTTTTCTATCGTTCTGTAAATAGAAAGTTCAACTTTCTTCGGGTCAACCATAATAAACTTCAACTGCGCCGGGTGCTTTTTATATAACAAGGACACCAAAATTGCATTGATACCTACAGATTTACCTTGTCCGGTAGCACCGGCCATCAACAGGTGTGGCATTGTAGCCAGATCTACAATATAATTTTCATTATCTATCTTCTTACCCAAGGCTATCGGCAGACTCATATTGTTATTCACAAACTTGTCGCTCGATATAAGCGTTCGCATCGATACGATTTTCTTGTTGGCATTCGGCACTTCAATACCAATGGTACCACGACCGGGAATAGGCGCAATAATCCGTATGCCAAGTGCTGCAAGGTTCAATGCTATATCATCTTCCAGATTGCGTATCTTAGAAATACGTACACCCTCGGCAGGTACTATTTCGTACAAAGTAACGGTAGGACCAACAGTAGCACTAATCCGCTGTATCTCTATCCCGAAGCTTCGCAAAGTCTGTAAGATCTGATTCTTGTTTTTCTCCAACTCCTCTTTGTCAAGTGCTATTACGTCAGTCACCCTGTCTTCCAACAAATCGATTGTCGGGAACTTATAATCAGGCAGATCCAATTCCGGGTCATACGGCTCGTTACTCCCTATCGAAATATGAGAGCCATGCCTCACAGCCGGTTGTTCCTCTTGTTGTTTCACTTCAAACGACAACTCAGGCTCAGGCTCGCTATTTTTTGCCAATTCAGCTGCAGCTGCTTTTTCTGCTGCCTCTTTCTCTTTCAAGAACTTCTGATATTCTTTCTGTTCTTCCGTTTCTTCTTCCTCTTCATCATCCTTTCCGGCTTCTGTTTCCTCAGTTACTTCTTCTTCGTCCCTCAAGGTTATATCCCACTTCAGCGAGCCATCATTTTCATCAGGCGCCTCACTTTCTTCGGTGTTATCATCGCCACCCTCCTCATCTATTGATTCTTCTGCGGTAGCCACCGGCTCATTAAACACCGGCTCTTCTGCGAGCGACGCTGCAACCTTCCCTGCCCGCGTTCTCATCTTATTTACAATTGGCCGGATATCCAGGGTAAATATCACGAACACAAAAAACATTACAGTAGATATCAGCACCATACCGGTACCCAAACTACCTAAAAGACCATTTAGATAGGTTATTGCTCCTAAGCCCAACCGACCACCGAGAGGGAAAGAACTCTCTGGAAACAAATAAGCAAGAACGGGCGCCGTGAGCAACAAGAAAATAGACACCCAACGTATGTAACGCAATACAGGCAATACCTTCGAATCATATACTATATGCAAGCCTAATGCTGCTGTAGCGAGGCCGATTACCAATGAAGCAATTCCTGCTCCTTTGTAAACCAAAATATGTGAAATAGCTGCCCCAAGACGACCTCCCCAGTTAGCCACTGATGTACTTTCCTTATCCCAGGCAAAACTCCACATACTGCTACTGCTAAACAACTTATCCTGGTCTACCTTCCAACTGAAGTAGTACCCAATAATCGAAAAGCATACATACACACCTATCAGCAGCAAAAAAATTCCAATCCCAAGGCGAAGCTGTCTTTTACGCTCAATTGCAGCTTTCTCCAACTCCTCAGCATTCTTTTTTACTACAGGTTTCTTAGCAACAGGTTTCTTTTTTGTTTTAGTATTAGTAGCCATCTGAAAATATATCGGTGTAAAAATACAATATTACAGGAGGTATAAAATTTTAATTGCCTTACAGACTCAAAAAATTGTGACTTATAGCATCAGAAACGGCATACAATTGGCCATATGGGTCTACCTAAAACTTTCTTTGCACTATTAAAGATTTCTAGTAGGTTTGAGTAAGCTTCAAGCTAATAAATTATGGAAACAGTTAAGTTCCCTTTTTACGCACGCCTTTCATTGGTTCTGTTTTCAGTGGTACTCATTTTCGTTATTCTGAAAGTCGGAGCCGGCATTTTTGTGCCGTTGATGTTCGCATCATTGATTGCCATCCTCATGTTACCGCTAAATCAGTTTTTAGAATACAAGCTTAAGGCCGGCCGGTTTGTAGCTGCTTTTCTTAGTGTGGCACTGGCAGTATTAGTAATGCTAAGCTTTATCTATGTTGTCGCGCTCCAGATAACTGTGTTTTCAAGCGACCTTCCGTCGCTAAAAAGACGATTTATTCAAATTTTCGGGGAGTTTCAAGGTTGGCTTACCACAACATTGCATATCACATCCGGTCAGCAAACAGAATACATCAACAAATCGTTGGTGGGACTTGCAAATACAGCAGCACAATCAGTCGGAAATGTTGTGTTTTCTATTTCGGCTATGCTGTTGCTTCTGGCCTTTGTGTTTGTATTCTCCTTCTTTATCCTTTACTACAGACGACTGCTGATGCGCTTTGCATTGAATCTGTTCAGCGTCCACAACAGACAAAAAGTTACAGGCGTGATTTTAGCGACAAAAAGCATGATTAATGCCTATATTTCAGGTCTGGTCATTGAGCTATTCATGTTAGGAACTGTATCCTGTATTATGTTCCTGATTATGGATATCCGATATCCTGTTCTTCTGGCTATGATGATTGCTCTTTTGAACGTCATTCCCTATTTGGGTATATATACCGGAATTGCTTTGTGTATGCTTGTCACCTTTGCAAATAGCAATTTCGGAATGGCTTTTGAGGCCGGCGCCGGTCTTTTTATCTTACATCTGCTTGATTCAAACATTCTCTTTCCGAGAATTATCGGCAGCCGGGTAAAAATGAACCCTTTTGTCACAATACTCGCGGTAATTGTAGGAGAATATATTTGGGGTGTTGCCGGGATGTTCCTGTTTATCCCAATTGTAAGTACCATAAAACTGGTCTGTGAACAAGTGGACGCGCTAAAAGCATGGAGTATACTGATTGGTGAAGATGTGAAAAGTTGACGTTGGCGTAAAATCAAATCACAAAAATTTAATAAAAAAGGGAGGTTGTTTTTGATGACAACCTCCCTTAAAGTTTGATATAAATCCCATCACTAATTAATCTTCGAGAACCGCTCCGCTCGCAGCAAAGTGTTTTGTTCGTCGTAAATCATCAGCATATACATTCCGTTTGCCAGATTACCTACATTGATAGATGTTGCCTCTTTCTTCTCAGTTACATACCTGCCATCCGGCGCGATAACTACAACCCGAACCGTCACCGGAGACTCAATGTTAATTATTGAAGAAGCCGGATTTGGATAAACTTTTACACTTATAGCCTGCGTTGGGAACGTAATACCTGAAGGCAGTATTGTGTACACATCAGAAGTATCATAACAACCACGTCCATCAGAAACCACCACTTGATAGTCACCCGGAGTCGGGCTAAACAACAAGCTAGCAGTATCGTCCGGCATTTCCGCACCATCCTTCAGCCATAGATAGGTTGGGAAAGTGCCGGTGTACAAATAATCGCCACTGGTATTATAATTAATCATCGCGTTCGGTGATGGCACCACGTTTTTGCCCGGCAAAGTCATCGTACACAATCCGTTACTCACCTCCAAAGTGTACATTCCGGTAGTAGTAGCTATATAATTACTATTAGTTGCACCTGCAATCAACGACCCATCCTTTGACCACTGATAAGATATGCTCATATCTATAGTACCAACCAGATTAACAGGGTTGCCATGACACAATGTTACGTCGGTTCCGGCAGGCAAAATTGAAATTGAAGTTATCGCACTGCCAACCGCTATATCGTGCACTACAAAATCAGTACAACCGAAACTATTTGTCACTGTGTAGGAAATAAATGCAACTCCTGTTGCAATACCAGATACAACACCTGAGGCGTTAACGGTAGCAACTGTTGTATCACTACTGCTCCATGTACCCCCAGAAGTGGCATCTGTAAAAATTGTCATCATGCCGGCACATATCGAGGTATCTCCTGAAATTGAAGCTATAACAGGCAATGGGTGTACCATTTCAGATGCTGTTACAGACGTTGAGCAACCGGGATATACTGATACGGTATAAGATATAACGACACTTCCCGAATCAACGCCGGTAACCATACCCATAGTATCAATTGTACCAATTGAGATATCGTCTGACGACCAAACGCCACCAGAAGTTGCACTCGACAACGTTACCGAAGAACCTACGCACAAATCAGTCGCTCCGGTAATCGGCGCAACAACAGGCAGAGCAGTCACAGTATCTGATGCAGTCACGGTTGTAGAACAACCGAAACCATTGATAACTGTGTAACTAATAGTAGTAATTCCAGGAGCAATTCCTCCAATCATACCTGAGGTAGTATCAACCATCGCAATACTCATATCTGCACTATACCAGAACCCACCAGTTGAATCGTTTGTCAAAGTAGTAGTATCTCCGACACACAAATTCAGCATTCCACTGATAGGCGCCACAACCGGAAGCCCATTCACTGTCACTGCATGAGTTACAAAGCAACCCGTCGTTCCGGTAAAGGTTACCTCAACGGTACCGGCCGACACGCCGGTTAAAATTCCAAATGCTGTATCTATCGTCGCAACAGCCGGGTTTGACGAATACCAAAAACCTACCGATGTTGCGCTCATCAATGTTGTTGTATCACCCACACACACAGACGACGCACCGGTAATAGTTGCAGGAAGCGGGTTAACAATTATCACCGCACTATCATTCATTGCACTGGCACATCCCGAAGTGTCATTGGTGGCTAATACCGTGTAAGTTCCGGCCGCTGTTTGCAAACCAAAATCAATAGAACTTCCCGTACCTGCCATCGTACTTCCTACAACAGACGCTCCATTGTACAACTGATAGCTTACACTCATATCTGAACTGTCAAGCCCGATACTCACACCAGCATCACCGGCACAATACGCACCGCCACCTGTCACGTTGTAAACAACGGGCAGAGAACTTACCATTATCACTGCGCTGTCACTCATGTTGTTCGTACATGCAGTTACATCATCGGTCGCTAAAACGCTGTATGTTCCTGATGCCGTATGCAGACCGAAATCTAAGGGAAATCCGGTTCCTGCAACCGGAGCACCTACAGCTGTTGTACCATTATACAACTGATAAGATATCGCCGTATCAGAACCATCAAGACCAATATGAGCACCTGTGTCACTTGCACAGAATGTGCCGCCACCTGTAACCGCGTGAACGGTCGGCAACGGATTAACAATAACGTCGACAGTACCTGACATATCCCGTGCGCACAACGTAGATGTGTTACCGGCAACCACAGAATACGTGCCTGCTACAGTTTGCAGACCAAAATCTAAAGCAGCACCGGTACCGGCAACAGGACCACCAACAGCGGCAGCGCCATTATACAATTGATAATCTATTCCTACCTCTGAATTACTCAATCCTACACTCACACCAGTACCTCCGGCGCAGTAACCGCCACCACCTGTTACAGTGTATATCGTTGGAATTGGATTAACAGAAACACTTACACCTGCTACCACCGTACATCCTGACGCAGATGTCGATACGCTATATACATTGGTGCCTGCCATTGCAGGAGTAATGCTAACGGTGTCGCATGTAGCACATGAAAGCCCTGATGCACCCGATACGCCTACCCAGGCATAATCAAGCGTAGGTGTACCTGAAACCTTGATATTATCAATTGCCCAATGCCATCCCCAGTTTGAAAAATAGTTCCATCTCAAACGTACGTCAGTTGCACCAAGAGCTGCACCCGGCAAGGCAATTGTAAAGTCCGGAGATGTAGACAGCCATGTTGTTGACCCTGCGGATGTTGGCGCCTGATTGACCATAGAAATCCAGGGGCCACCACCTACTGAGTATTCAACAGATGCAGTAACATCAAAACCGGGAATTGCCTGATAATATTGATTGAACGATACAGACGCAGAGGTATAACCCGCTAACGAAAATGACGGCGACGTAATAATCGTATTGGTCGGAATTGAACCGGAACCGGTAGCATCACCAGCTGCCTGCACATAAGGGGAGCCGTCACCAGCTACTGCAGATAAGTACCCCGGAGAATTGCGAATTTGGAAAAAACTCACAGTTTGACCGGCAGTCGCAATATTCGTTATCGTCCAGGCACCCAACCCACTATTAAAATCTTGTTCTAATACTTCTGTCAAAGGAGCTGTTGCACTCGCTATGAAAGTAGCGCTATCTCCCAAACAAAATGTTGCGGTCGTTGCAGGGGTTATTGATATTGCAGATGGCTGTAAATTCACAGTCACCTTGGCACTCCCCTCCGGTCCCCAACATGCACCTGAAACAGCCCTGAAGTAATAGGTATGTGTTCCCGGCGTAGTGATAAACTGAGAAGTAGAAGGTGTTGACGTTGACGTTCCACCTGACAGCAAACCCTGATAATAGATGGTACCACCACCTGATACACTTGCTGTAATCGTCGCATTATTGCAATACGCACCTGCGCCGGCTACCATCACAGGGCCGGGAGATGCATTAATCGTTACAACTACACTGCTTTCTGGCCCCCAGCAACCGGCAGCCGAGCGAGTTCTGAAGTAATAGGTATTAGTTCCCGGAGTCGTTACTACATGAGACCCACCGGGAAACGATGTAGAAGTACCTCCTGATGTCGTACCCTGGAAAAAAAGTGTACCCGGTCCGGTAGGTGTAGCAGATAGTGTTGCGCTATCACAATATGTGCCGGCTCCGGTTACCACAGGGGCTACGGGCACTGCATTTACAGTCATTACCAAAGGTGCAGAACCAACAATAGTTGGAGACACACATCCTGTGGCTGTCATTCCTACTCTTACAATATCTCCATCAGCGAGTGTACTACTTGAGAATACCGTATTTGTAGCTCCCGGAATAACTCCTCCGTTCAATCGCCATTGAAAAGTAGGTGTTCCGCCATTCACAGGGTTTGCCGTAAAAGTAACAAGCGTTCCTTCGCATATCGCCCCCGTAGGTGACGGAGTAACGGTTACAGAAGGTGTCAGCACTGGTGTCAACGACAATCCGCCGAAGTTTGTACTTCCGGTAACCACACCGGCCATTCCGGGTGCTGAAGACGCTGTTATATTACCTGCAGACGATGTAGTGTTATTTGCCTGAACCTGTAAACCTGTAATAGTTATAGTATCAAGTGCGGTAGCACCAAAACAGAATATCGTAACATTAAGCGTTGTAGCTGTCATGCCTCCGCTGGTTACAGAAAATATGTTACCACCTGCACTAAACGCAAAAGTTGGGGTGGCACCGGTATTAAACGACCATCCGGCAGGAGCATCCAAAACCAGAGTTTTCGGGAAGCCGTTTGTTAAATCACCGGGAAGCCCCTCGGCTATTGTTATACGTCCGAGCGTTGTATAAGCAGGAGTGGATCCGTCTGCAGCCAGATTGCCGCAAATATTAATACCTCCTCCTCCGGGAGTTACGGTTATCGCTGCGTCTGCACCAAAGATGCCAAAACCGGCTAACCCAAACAGGAAAAATAGAATCTTCTTCATTATAAATCTTTGAGTTTATCTAAAATTTTCAAAAGTTTCTCGCACAGAAATTAATGTTGCGGAGTATCTGACAAAGAGCCCGCAAATCTTAATTGAACGTTAAAAACAGCTTAAAGATACATCAAGTCAATGATGTGTGCAAGCACCGTTATGACAAAAAAATAAAATTCGATAATCACACTTTTCAGCGAAACCGACTTTTTCAACCAAATAATTATTTTTTGTCTATAAATTTCGCTTTATAGTCATTTATACTGTGCTGCAAAATCTTTTTTGCCAAGCGCGCATTTTCGAAATCCTCAACTTTAACTTCCTTTTTTTCTAGTCTTTTGTATTCTTCAAAAAAGTGGCGCATCTCCCTGATAAAATGATTGGACAATTCATCTATGTCATTAAAATGAGCGACACTCATATCGTTGTTACAAACCGCTATGAGTTTGTCGTCGGCTTCACCACCATCAAGCATCCTCATTACGCCAATCACTTTTGCCTCTACAAGGCAAAGCGGCTGCATTTCTATCTGAGACAGTACTAATATATCTAGTGGGTCATTATCATCACAATAGGTACGTGGAATAAAACCATAATTAGCCGGATAATAAACAGAAGAGTATAAAACTCTGTCCAGCTTCAGCATACCGGTATCCTTATCTAATTCATACTTCGCCCGGGAGTTCTTCGGGATTTCAATGATTGCGTTTACTGTTTCAGGCACGTTTTCACCGTAACTAACGTCATGCCATGGATTGAAATTCATATATTATATGTATGTTGAGAAAAAATTTTTCAAGTTTACAAAGGTATTGCCGCGAAATTACGTCTAAAGATGATGTACCTACAAACAATTTAAGCTAAATATTTTCGCAGGAAAGGCATATCTATTTAAATACGCCCAATTGACAATAATCTACTTAGCTTTACGTTCCTATATTTGTAAAAAATATCGCCGGAAGAGGGTAGAAATAGTCAATATTATGTTTGTGAAATATTTTTTTACCCAAAATTGTTTTTTTGAGAGGTACGTATATCTTTGCAAACACTAATTAAAAAGTCTTTTAACCAATCAAATATTAAGCAAAAACTAAAATCAAAATTATGGCAGACGTAAAAACAGCCGCAGCAAAACCATCAGCTTCTCGTGGAGGTGCAGGAAAACCAAAAAACTCCAACAATTTTTGGATTAACGCATTAGTTGTAGCAGGATGTATAACTGTTGGTGAGCTTATTTGGAAGTTTGTATTGGGCGCAGAAGGGAATTTCCACGACGGTGCTGCAAGAATGCACCCGGCAAACATAGGTGGAACGATGTATCAGGGTGGATTTGTGGTACCGTTTCTTATGGCAACCTTCCTGACGCTTCTTTGTTTCGTGGTTGAACGCGCTCTAACTATCGTCAAAGCAAAAGGAAAAATTGAAGGTGGAGAGTTTGTTCGTAAAGTTCAGTATCACCTTGCTAATAAAAATCTGGATGCAGCTGTATCTGAGTGCGACAAGCAAGCAGGTTCTGTAGGTAACGTGATGCGTGCAGGTCTGGTTAAATACAAAGAAATGACAACCAACAACGAACTGGACACTGACCAGAAAGTTGCGGGAATTAACAAAGAAATTGAAGAAGCTACTGCATTAGAACTGCCAATGCTTGAGAAAAATCTTGTATTCTTGTCAACGATTGCTTCTTGTGCTACCCTGTTGGGTCTGTTCGGAACGGTACTTGGTATGATTCGTTCTTTTGAGGCGATGTCATCAGCAGGTGCTCCTGATGCGGCTGCACTTGCGGCTGGTATCTCTGAGGCACTTATCAACACTGCCCTCGGTATCGGAACATCATTCTTCGCTATCATTTTCTACAACCTTTTCACGACCATCATCGATGGAATCACTTATTCAATTGATGAGAGTGGCTTTACGTTGACTCAGAGCTTCGTTTCTACTCACAAATAATTCCAGTGAATGTTCCCCATTGCCTGTTTTTGGTTAAAACAGGCAATGGGATTACATATTTTTAATATTATGTAAGTTGGATTTATGGAATTTTAGTGAAAATGTATCTTATTAATTTAACAGCAGAAGAATAACTACAATGCCAAAAGCAAAAATCCCACGTAAGAGTACCAACATTGACATGACGGCGATGTGCGATGTAGCATTTCTGCTGCTCACGTTCTTCATGTTGGCTACTAAGTTTAAGCCGGAAGAGCCTGTAGTAGTGAAAACGCCTTCTTCAATTTCGGAAATACCATTGCCCGATGTCGATATCATGCTGCTTACTGTTGATAAAACAGGGAGAATTTTCTTTTCCATCGACAACAAAATCAAGCGAAAAGCGCTTATCGAAGACGTAAATAAAGCGAAAAACCTGAATTTGTCTGAAGAAGAAATGAATTCATTCGCAATCGGAGCGTCCATCGGCATCAAATTCGACCAGTTGAAATCTTTTTTACATCTGTCTCCTTTAGAGCAGACAGAAGTTGAGAAATCAGCTCCCGGAATACCGGTTGACTCAACCGTTTTATCTCCGGACAATGAGTTAGCCCAATGGATAAAGAGTGGGCGGAACACTAATCCGAGGTTGCGTATTTGTATCAAAGCAGATGGAGATGCAGCTTACCCTAAGGTTCAGAATATTATTAAAACCTTAGAGGGCTACAAAATATTCAGGTTTAACCTTATTACAAACCTGAAAGCAGTTCCGGAAGGTACGGCTGCCTATGCGGAAAAACACAGTACAGCAAGTGCGAAGTAATTTCGTAAAAAGCTGAATAGAAAAATAATTTAAGTGGAGTACCACTAGAACAATATAAAAACACTTGTGTCATGGCAGAAATGGATACCTCGAGTGGCGGGGGGCATAAAAAAGGCCCCGGAGTCAAAAAAGGTAAAAAATTAAGTACACGGGTAGATCTTACCCCCATGGTGGATCTCGGCTTTCTGTTGATAACATTCTTCATGTTTACAACTACGCTTGCCAAGCCCAAAACCATGGAAATTAATATGCCTTTTAAGGATAAAAACCTTAAAGACGAAGAAAAAAACAAGTTGAAGGCAAGTGCGGCAATGACAATCCTGTTGAGCAAAAATCACCGCATTTACTATTACGAAGGTATCGGCGATGACCCGGAAAACACACCGGAACTGAAAGCAACCACGTTCAAGGCTAAAGGAGGAATCAGGGATGCTATTATCAAGAAAAAGGAAATGGTAGCGGGCATGAAACGCGCAGGTACCTTGACTGCGAAAGACGAAGCGATGATTCTTATCAAGCCGGACACAACAAGTACATACAGCGATCTTGTAAACATGCTTGACGAAATGAGCATCAACGATGTAAAGGTTTATGCAATCATTGACATTTCAGAAATCGAACAAGGCTTTATTCAGGAAACTGAATCTGCCAACAACAGCCAGTAATTGCTGAAAATTGAAATATTAGGTTATAAGTTACAAGTACTTACAACTAAAAAAGGAAAAAATGGACATTAATAAAATACTCACCAGCGACTATCTCGACATCATCTTCGATGGGCGAAATAAAGTCTACGGTGGCTACGAATTGCGGAAAAACTATCGCAAGCGTATCGGTAAATCAATGTTACTGCTGCTATTTGTAGGTGTTGCCATCGCGGCTTACGCTTTTATCAGCAGAAACATGAAAGCGCCTAAAAAAGAGGTGTTTGTCATGAAAAAGGTTACGCTTGCCGAACCTCCACCTATTGATCCGACAAAACCACCACCACCGCCGCCGCCACCGCCACCACCACCGGTTAAGCCTATGCAGAAGTTTACGCCACCGGTTATTGAAAAGGATGAGGAAGTGAAGGAAGAAGAGGTTCCCCCTCCACAGGAAGAAATTACTTCACCCGGTCCTAAAGATGAAATCGGTGACCCTGACGCATTAGAACCGGCAATTGTTGACCCTTCTGACGGAACAGGAGTAGTGGAAGCCCCACCACCACCTGCAGTCTTCAATTACGTTGAGCAGATGCCTGTAGCGGATTATGATGTACAGGTATACCTTGCGCAAAACATCAAATATCCTGACGCTGCCCGCGAAAACAACATCGTCGGACGTGTAATTGTGAAATTTGTTGTCAATGCTGATGGTAGTGTAAGTGAAGTTCAGATAGTAAGAGGAATTGGCGGAGGCTGTGATGAAGAAGCGCGTAGAGTAGTTGCAGCAATGCCCAAGTGGAAACCGGGAAAACAAAACGGAAAGGCAGTAAGGGTGTATTTCACTTTGCCTATCAAGTTCAAGTTAGATTAATTACAAAAGCATCATAAGCATAAAGCGGGCTACCAATTGGTAGCCCGCTTTATTTTGTGGAGTATCTATAATTATATCGACAGTTGAAGTACAAAATCATTCATAAAATAGCCATTACCTATATCAATATCTTCCGTTAATACATGCTCGAATCCGTATTGCTCATAAAACTTGATTGCAGGCGTATTATACCTGTTCACATTAACACTCAATGCCGTCGCGCTCAGTTGCCGTAATTTAGCTACTATATGGTCAGTCATTGCCCTGCCGATGCCACGTCCTTGCATACCTTTGGCCACATACAGCTTATGCAACTTGTACACTCCTCCTTCCAATTCAGAGAAAGAAGCAAAACCGGAGGCCTTACCTTCCGAATATAGCAAGATAAACTGGTGCTGTTGGTCTTTCATTTGATTACTGAGGGACTCCCGCGAGTAAAATCGGTCCAGCATATATTGTACCTGAGCAGCACCAACAATGGGTGTGTACGTTTGCGGCCAAACCTCCAGCGTTATTGCTTTGATTTCAGAAATATGTGAAGGGTCTGCTGAAATTATATCTAACATGAACTTTGTGTATGGTGGATGCAAAGAAATGACAATCGAAAAATAGGTCTAAAATCATTTCGACTTCAAAGATAATTAAACTAAATTCGCTTTTTATTCAATCAACCGCTATATGAAAAAGGTAATTTATACTGCTGTAGTTATATTCATCGGATTGATGTCATTGGCATCCTGTAAGAAATTATATCATTGCAATTGTTCCTACAATAATAAAGTTGTTTTCTCAAAAGACATAGGCGGGCAATATGAAAAAAATGCAAAAGAAGAATGTAGCAGCTACGATACTACCGTACCCGGAGAAGTATGGAACTGTTCCATTTATTGATGCCATCGAATAATTTGAATGCTTATTTGGCTCAAATGGTAGTTATGTCGCTGATTATTAGGACAACTTTATGAGTCATCTTTAACTGTAACACAGGTCCGGCTATTACTTTTGACCGTTACTTAACTTAATGTATTGAAACTTCTGAAATGAAAAATCTCACAGCAATCCTAAGTATTTTATCATTTATAGGTGTACTCGCAATCGGCGGAATGATGATGTCGCAGAAAAACGATGATGCGCCAAAACCGAAAAAAGAGGAAGAAGCAAAATCCGGCTCTCTATTAGCCTACGTTAATATTGATTCCCTCGAAGCAAACTATGTGCTCCTTAAGTCAAATCGGGAAAAACTACAAAAACGTCAGGAGCAAATGGAAAATGAGCTGCAGCGATCTTATGGCCAAATGCAAAGTGATGCCAATGAAGTACAGAAAAAAGCGCAGGCTAATGCCTTGACACAAACTGAATATGAAGCTGCTCAAAAGAGATTGATGCAAATGCAGCAGACACTGGAATCTAGAAAGCAATCCCTGACAGAGCAACTGATGAAAGAACAAGAAGAATTCAACCTTGACTTAAAAAGAAGATTGGATGCTTTTCTGGCAGAATATAACAAGTCGCACAACTACGATTATATCATGTCTTATTCTAGCGCAGGCTCCGCAATTTTGTTTGCCAAGGACGCACACGATATCACCACAGATGTTGTGGAAGGACTAAACGCTTTGGCAAAAACTGAAGACAGTAAAAAATAAATAGTATTTTTCTGAAAATACTACGATTTGGAAAACAACAGCAGTACTATTAACGATACCGAAAGTCACTTTCACCGCTCTCTTTCTTTACTTGACGGCAGCCTGCTGGTTATAGGCTCCATGATAGGCTCCGGCATTTTTATAGTAAGTTCAGGCATAGCCCAGACAATAGGTAGTGCCGGGTGGCTAATTGCTGTCTGGATAATTTCCGGATTCGTGACATTGATGGCAGCACTTAGTTATGGTGAGCTAAGTGGCATGTTTCCGCACGCGGGAGGACAGTATGTATACCTTAGAGAGGCTTTTGGCAGGCTTTATGGTTTCCTTTACGGTTGGTCGTTTTTTGCCGTAATACAAACAGGAACTATAGCCGCAGTTGGCGTTGGGTTCGGCAAGTTTACCGGATATCTTTTTCCGCCACTTGGCGAATCAAACATCCTGATAGGAACTGCCGCAGGTTTTCATATTACAGCAGCGCAAATTACCGGCATGCTGACCATCGCACTACTAACTTATATAAATAGCAGGGGTGTTACAGGTGGGAAGTGGATACAGTTTATTTTTACTTTTACAAAAGTTGCCGCCATGGCAGCCCTTGTGATTTTTGGCTTCTTTTTCTTTTCAGATCACGAAATCTGGCAGTTAAATTGGCAAGATGCCTGGTCAGCAAAAACAATTTCAAAAACGGCATTAGCCATCACACATACCAGCCTTTCCGGCGGCACCTTACTACTTGCAGTTGGTACCGCTATGGTTGGCGCTCTTTTTTCCAGCGATGCATGGAATAACGTAACATTTATTGCCGGCGAAATGAAAAAGCCGGAACGCAATATTGGCCTGAGTTTATTAATTGGCACTGTGGTAGTGACATTTATTTACATCTGTATCAATCTGATGTACCTCAATGTGATGAGCGTTTCCGAAATCGCCCATGCCCCTTCCGAAATTGTTGCAACTGCAGCAGCCCTCAAGATCTTCGGTAGTGATGGCGCGAAATTTATTGCTGTTATGATTATGGTATCTACTTTTGGTTGCAACAACGGACTCATCTTGTCCGGCGCAAGAGTGTATTATACAATGGCAAGGGACGGGTTGTTTCTTCCGGTTGCAGGCAAACTAAGCAATAAAGGCGTACCCGCAAAGGCACTCTGGATGCAATGCCTTTGGGCTTGCTTGCTTTGTATCAGCGGCCAATACAGCAATCTGCTGGACTTCATAATTTTTACGGTGCTGCTATTTTATATACTTACCATCGCCGGCATTTTTAAATTAAGGCGTACAATGCCCGATCACCCAAGACCTTACAAAGCATTCGGATACCCGGTAATACCGGTACTATATATTATACTTGCATCATTTATCTGTGTGGCAATGCTGATCTTGAAGCCGCTTTACGCTGGCCTTGGCCTTGGAATTGTTTTGCTGGGGCTTCCGGTTTTCTACTTCTTGCAAAAGAAAAACTAATAATGAAAAAAGAAGACTTACAAACTATTTTTGAGAAGATGTCCGACATCCGGGTCGTTGTTGTCGGAGATGTGATGCTCGATAATTATTGGTTCGGCAGTGTCGACCGCATTTCTCCGGAAGCGCCCGTACCGATAGTCGCCATAGAAAAGCGGGAAAGTCGTCTGGGTGGTGCTGCAAACGTGGCACTCAACTGTCGCGCTCTAGGTGCACACGTAACCCTGGCGAGCATTATAGGTAATGACGAAAACGGCAAAGCATTGCTGGCACTCGCCGGCGAAGGGGGCATCGATACGTCCCTTGTTATGAAAAGCAATCACCGCCCTACAACCACCAAAGTAAGAATCCTGAGCAAGGGTCAGCAGATGATGCGAATAGATGAGGAAGTAACGCACGACCTGAACACAGCCGAAGAGCATCCATTTATCGATACCGTGCTGCAATACCTCCAAAAGGTAAAACCACATGCAGTGATATTTGAAGACTACAATAAGGGTGTTCTAAAAGAAAATGTGATACACCAGATAACTGAGCACTGTAAAACAATTGGCATTATTACCGTTGTGGACCCAAAGAAAAAGAACTTCCTTTCTTACAAAGACGTTACAATCTTCAAACCAAATTTGAAAGAAGTTCATGAAGGGCTGCATTTTGATATGCCAAGCATAGACAGACCACAACTAAATATTGCTCATCAAAAACTGAAAGAACACCTGAACCACAGTATCACCTTTATCACACTATCAGAAAAAGGCGTGTACTTTAATGACGGTGAGAATGCTGACATTCTGCCATCCCACATCCGTGACGTGGCCGATGTTTCCGGTGCCGGAGATACCGTAGTTGCCACTGCGACACTTATCTTTAGTATCACCAGAGATGTAAGGCTCATGGCAGCCATTGCCAACCTTGCCGGCGGACTAGTATGCGGAGAGGCCGGAGTGGTAGCAATAAATAAATCAAAACTACTCACAGAGAGCACAAGTATACTCTGTGAATGAGAATAGCGTAATGCCACATATAGAATTGATTTTCTTCTTTCTTGTCATTGCTTTCATCTACGCCTCGGTGGGCTTCGGTGGTGGTTCAAGCTATTTGGCGCTCCTTTCACTTTATGCCATACCATTTCAGGAAATGAAACTAACTGCACTCATCTGCAACATTGTAGTAGTAACAGGTGGAACTATCATTTACTTGAAACGTAAAGAGCTCCAGCTCAAAAAAATACTACCACTTGTCATTGCAAGTGTACCAATGGCATACGTGGGCGCCAGACTTAGAATAAGCCAGAATACATTTTTTATGGTGCTGGGATTATGCCTCGTCGTGGCAGGAATGCTACTCTGGATAAAGCCGCTGAAGATTACCGAAAATGAAAAAAAACCAAACAGCTACATAAGAGAAGTTCTATTGGGCAGTAGTATTGGGTTTGTTTCCGGCATGGTTGGTATAGGTGGCGGTATTTTTTTGGCACCGTTGCTAAGCCTTATTAAGTGGGACAGCCCAAAGAAAATAGCCGCAACAGCAAGTTTTTTCATACTCATTAACTCAATTGCCGGAATCACCGGGCAGCTTTCGTCGCTAAACACCGAAGTAAACATTACAGAAATACTTCTGCTAGCTTGTGCTGTGCTCATTGGCGGACAGGCGGGGTCCAGAATTGGCTCGGGGAAGTTTAACCAACTTACCGTCAGGCGCGTAACAGCGGTACTCGTTTTTGCCGCTGGTGCAAACATCCTGATAAAGCATCTTTAAACTTGAATTGAACTAAAAACCGACCGATGACACACTTTTTCGATTTTTATTTTTTATTATAATTTTTTCATCATACTTTTGCCGTCCAATTCTCATATTGCTCTTTAATAGATTGCATTTGGAAGAGTTGTAATTCTTTTATTGCCCACCTGTTTGGCAGGAGGAAGGTAAAAGGTCAATTCGTTAACACCAAAAAATTAAAAATGGCTAAAGAAATCGGTGGCTTCGTAAAGCTACAGGTAAAAGGCGGTCAGGCAAACCCTGCCCCACCAATCGGTCCGGCGCTCGGTTCTAAAGGCGTCAACATTATGGACTTCTGCAAGCAGTTCAACGCTCGCACGCAGGACAAAATGGGAAAAATACTTCCCGTTACACTTACAGTATATACAGATAAGTCTTTTGACTTTGTTATCAAGACACCTCCTGCCGCTGTGCAGTTGATGGAGCTTGCTAAGCAGTCAAAGGGTTCTAAAGAGCCAAATCGTCAGAAAGTAGGTAAAGTTACCTGGGCACAGGTAGAAGAAATTGCTAAAGACAAAATGCCTGACCTTAACTGCTTTACGCTTACTAGCGCCATGAGCATGGTTGCAGGTACTGCACGTAGCATGGGTTTCACCGTAGACGGTACACCTCCGGAAGGCATCACTGTTAAATAAGGCTTCGTCCCTGTAAAACAGTATTTTTTACCTTATTTAAAAAACTGACAATGGCAATCTCTAAAAAAAGAAAGGCTGTAGAAGCCACACTCGATAAAAACAAACAATATACTCTGGCAGAAGCTGCCGGTATGGTTAAAAGCATTAATCTGACTAAGTTTGACAGCTCGGTAGACATGCACATACGTCTTGGAGTAGACCCTAAAAAGGCAGATCAGGCTATCCGTGGTACTGTTACATTACCGCATGGTACCGGTAAAACAAAAAGAGTACTTGTACTTTGTACTCCTGACAAAGAAGCGGAAGCAAATGAAGCCGGCGCAGACTTCGTAGGTCTGGACGAGTATGTACAGAAAATCAACGACGGATGGACCGATGTTGACGTGATTATAGCAACACCTTCCGTGATGCCTAAAATCGGTCGTCTTGGTAAGATATTAGGTCCACGTAACCTGATGCCAAACCCAAAAACAGGTACCGTAACTAACGATGTTGCAGGTGCTGTATCTGATGTAAAAGGTGGTAAAATTGCTTTTAAAATTGATAAAGCAGGTATCATCCATGCTTCTGTAGGTCGTGTTTCATTTGAACCTAATAAAATTGCAGAAAACGCTCAGGAACTTATTAATACATTGGTTCGTATGAAGCCTTCTACTGCAAAAGGTATTTATCTGAAAGGAATCAGCATGGCGTCTACTATGAGTCCCGGACTAGCGATAGACACAAAAAGCATATAAGTGACAATAATGGCGAACGGGATTTAGCCCGATTGCTTCGATAATAAATATTATTGTATAACAAGGAGACAATGACGACAATTTGAAAGGAATATTTCAACATCAGATTATCAGAATTGTCAAATTATCAAATTCTTAAAAAATGACACCTGCTCAAAAAACTGAAGCAATAGAGGTACTGAAAGGAAAGTTTTCCCAGTACACTAACTTTTATATCACAAATACCGAATCATTAACGGTAGAACAGACTACTAAACTCCGCAGGCTTTGCTTCGAAAAAGATGTACAATTGCAAGTTGCAAAAAATACACTTATTCGCAAGGCTCTTGAGAGTTTTAACGATGACAAATACACGGAAATTTATGAATCACTACATGGTGTTACTGCACTTATGTTTTCTGACTCTCCTAAAGAGCCGGCGCTGATTCTTTCTTCTTTCCGTAAAGAAAATAATGTAGCAAAGCCGGTGCTTAAAGCAGCACTGATTGGCGATGATGTATTCTCAGGCGATGACCAACTGGTTGCGCTTACGAAAATCAAAACCAAGAACGAGCTTATCGGCGAAGTTATCGGACTACTGCAATCTCCTGCAAAACGCGTATTGGCTGCTTTGTTGCACCACCACGAGGAAAAAGCAACAGAAGGGGCTGCAGCAGAGTAAACAAGAGGCGTTTGGTTGCAATACCGAACTACCTTCACAAAACAGGCTTCCAGGTCAATATATATAGTTACAGATTTTAGTAAACATTTTAAAAAAACAAACAAAAACATTATACAATGGCAGACGTAAAAGCAATTGCAGAACAATTAGTAGCCCTTACTGTAAAAGAAGTACAGGAATTGGCTGATGTATTGAAAACAGATTACGGTATTGAACCAGCTGCTGCTGCTGTAGTAGTTGCAGCCGGTGGTGGCGACGCAGCTGCTGCTGAAGAGAAGTCTTCTTTCGATGTTATCCTTAAGAGCGCAGGCGCTTCTAAGCTTAACGTTGTTAAAGCGGTTAAAGAACTTACAGGTCTTGGACTGAAAGAAGCTAAGGAGCTCGTTGACGGTGCACCAAAAGCTATCAAAGAAGGTGTAAGCAAAGCAGAAGCTGACGAAGTAGCTGCAAAGCTTACAGAAGCTGGCGCAGAAGTAGAAGTAGCCTAGTTTCTGGTTTTCATATATTAAGAAATAGAAAAAGTCCCGATATCGGGACTTTTTCTATTTCAATACTTTCTTTTTATTTGATACCTATAATGGCTTATCTATCTTGAAGTATCCGTTATTGATTGTCATTACGTTACCATTGGCAGACACACCTTTAAAATAAAACTTGCCTTTAATTACTGCCGAGTCATTTTGGATAATACTTACGCCCCCGGAATTACTCAGGTAACTAAAGTAAGCTCCGTCAGTAAATAGCGTTTCGCTATCTGTTACATAAGCAAACCGGTTATAATCCTTCCACTCCATAGAGTAAAGGTTGTTGGTCCATACATCTTTTAGATAAAAACGCATTATATAACGGCTTCCTTCTTTGTATCCGATAATAACATTACCACCGCTTGAGTCTAATGCAAAACTTGCATAATCCGCGACCCAGCGGCTTCCATTAATGTCAGCACTCAAGGGCTCGTCACCAGACCAGGAAAATTCATCTTCTGTAAGCGGTGTAATAGGGTTTACTGCTGCGTTTGCATTGCTGCTTGGCGAGGCCTGATAGTCTCCATTGCTACAGGAACTAAGGCCGTATACAGCAGTACAAAACAACAGACCATAAAATAACTTCTTCATGTCATAAATTTATATGGATAAAGATAACCTAAAAAATATTATTTTCAATAAAACTTTATCATAGAATATTCATGTGTGGGATTTTTAAAGTATTTTTTTCAATAGTAATATTGCTGCCTTTCAGTTTGCCAGCACAAACCTTTTCGAGCGCTATTGTATATGACGACGTCACAAAAGAGACACTTCCATTTTGCACCATTAAATACAACAATGGCCATAATGGACTGATAGGCAACTTAGACGGATCCTTTTCTCTGGACAATCTGAAATTAAACAAAAACGAAGATTATATTGAGGTTTCGTGCCTGGGTTACCACACTACAAAAGTCAAAGTCCCACTTGAAAAAAGGTCCATTTATCTACAACCAGTCAATAATCTTCTCAAAGAAGTAACCATTAAAATTCCGAACGAGAAAATAAAACGAATTCTAAACAATACCATTAACAACAAACACAAAAATAATCCCGATTTATACGACCGCTATCAATGCCATGTCTATTACAAACTACTTGTTGACGCTTCTCCGTCTGACTCTTTAAGAGTTGACACTTCAAGCGAAGCCCGTAAGAAAGCAGCCTTTCTGGAAAATCAACACCTCATGCTGTCAGAAACATACAGCATAAGAACATGGGAACGACCAAGAAAACTACAGGAGGAAATCCTGTCGACAAGGCTGTCCGGACTAAAAAAATCAATATTCACCGGGACCGTAACAGATATCCTCCCATTCCATGCATATGAAAACTACATTACTCTGAATGGCAAGGATTACCATAACCCGATAAGTAAAGGGTACTGGACTCGGTACCGGTTCGGACTTTCAGAGGAACTAATGTCCGGCAATGATACCATTTGGGTGCTAACCTTTAAGCCTAAATCAAAAACCAGCGATTTACTGAAAGGTAAAGTGTTTATACACTCCAATGGTTACGCTATTTCAGACATTATTGCAGAAACAAGAGATACTATTCTCAGACAAGCAGTTAGAATAGAGCAACAATATCGTCAAATCCCGTATAATGATAGCTTAATTCGATGGTTCCCTTCACAACTCAATTATATAATAGACCGTGAAATGACCTCAGAAAAAGGCAAGTATACCTTATTCATTAAAGGGAACTCTGTAATTGACTCTGTTACATTTCCGGTAGACAAACAATTCAAGTTTGATAAAAGACACACTATTACGCTACGACCGGATGCAACGACTAACGGAGCAACGATGCTGGCCAAACTCAGACCGGAGCCGCTTAAACCGAAAGAAACACGAACTTACAGGGTAATTGACAGCATCGGCGAGGAGATTCACGCGGATGAAATGATAGACCGATTTCAAAATCTCTCAAAAGGTCGTCTTGGTCTTGGTGTTTTAGACTTCGACTTCCAAAGATTGCTAAACTACAATGTTCACGAAGGCTTTCGGCTCGGTGCCGGACTACAGACAAACGACAAATTACTAAAATGGTTGTCGGTTGGCGGATGGGCAGGATACGGTTTCAAAGATAAACAATGGAAGTACGGCGCATTTGCCGAGGTATATGCCGATAGAAATAAGGAATTTGTTTTCAGGGGTAGCTATACAAACGAAATAGAAACGCCCGGGCAAATAAAGCTAAACAAGGACCTTGACAAAAATAATCTTCGAATGTTACTACTCCAGCGAGTAGACAAAACCCAAACCTATGCGCTCTGCATATCTAAGAAAATTGCCTACTGGGATGCAGAACTATCCGGTAGTTATCAGGAGATACAGCCGCAATACCCATATGCGCTGATTCTCGATGGCAGAAAACACCAGGAGTTTACCGCAAAAGAGGCATCGCTCAACCTTCGGTATGCCTATGCCGAAAGGACAAGTCCGTTTATGGGTAGCTACTACTCAGTCGGAAGTAACTACCCTATCTGGTATGGCAAATTAACAGTAGGGTCATTGCTTGCCGGCACAACCGAAAACAATTACTCCAAAATCACAACAGCACTTTCCTGGCATAAGCACATTAACAGAATCGGCAACGAACACTTTCTGATTGAAGCAGGTAAAATCTGGAGTCAATCTCCATTACCGATTAGCAAGTTGTTTGCAGGCAACGGGTACAGGTATGACGACCGTTCCGCACTTTCGTTATATGCTTTTGGCGGACTGCTGACCATGCCTCCAAACGGTTATTATACCGACAAGTTTGTACAGTTTTTGTACCGGCACGATTTTGACAAAAAGCTCTACCGATTGGAGTCCCCCAAATCTGTTTTCAGTTCTATACCATTTATTGGCGTTCAATACAACGCTCTTTACGGACTTATGAACAATCAGTCGTCACATCTCTATACAGAAATATCGGTACCATCTTCGATATACCAGGAAGCAGGTGTGCTGATCAGTAATTTATTAAGAATGCGGGCAGGAAATCTATACTATTTGTCTTTTAATGCGGGCTACTTCTACCACCTGAATACCATGTTTGATTTAGAAAAAAATGGAAAGATTGTTTTTGGTTTTGGTGTGGAGCTATAATGCTGCTGCTATTACTTTTGGCAATGAGTATTGGGATTTTGGCACTTAACTTTCTTTGAAGTATATTTAGCCTTATAATAAATTGTTCTTACAATGAAAACGAAAATGAGCCTGAAATGGGCTATACCAATGATGGCAATCTCAGCACAAGTGATGATGGGTTGTGGCAACAGCGAACCCGCAAAAACTGAAACAGAAATGACCACTGACTACGACGGCGAGGACCCGAACTTTGAAGTAAAAGCACAGGCATTTGCCGACCTGCAATTACTTCGCTATCAGGTACCTAAATTCAATACACTTAGCCTGCAACAGAAAAAACTGGCTTATTATCTGTATCAGGCTGCACTCTGCGGTCGTGATATTATATACGACCAGAAAAGCAAGGATGGTATAATGCTCCGTAAAACCATCGAAACGATTTTCGGTACGTATAAAGGTGACAAAACCACTCCGGAATGGGAACAATTTAAGACCTACTGCGGTCGTGTATGGTTCAGCAATGGCAACTACCATCACTACAGCAATGAGAAGTTTATTCCGGAATGCTCTTATGAGTATTTTACCACCATTGCCAAGGAAAGCGATGTAGATGCGCTTCCAAAAGAGGAAGGCGAAAGCGTTGATGACTTTTTAGGGCGTATTAAACCAACGGTATATGACATTAATTACAAATCGAAATTGGTAGACCAACGTCCGAACGTAGATAACATAGTTGGCTCTGCCAACAACTTCTATGAAGGTGTAACCCAAAAAGAAGTTGAAGCATACTATGCGAAGTTTGACACTAAGGGACATGCGCCGTCTTGGGGACTGAATAGTAAGGTCGTAAAAGAAAACGGACAGGTAGTTGAAAAAACCTGGAAGATTGGCGGAATGTATGGTGCTTCACTTGAAAAAATTGCAGGCTGGTTAGAAAAAGCGGCTACCGTTGCAGAAGACTCTTTGCAAAAAGCGTCATTGGAGCTGCTGGTGAAATATTACAAAACCGGCGACCTTAAAACCTTTGACGACTATAGTATTGCCTGGGCTAATAATACAGAGCCACGTATAGATGCTGTAAACGGGTTCATTGAGGTTTACATGGATGCAATCGGAAAGAAAGCCAGTTTCGAGAGCACGGTATCTCTTAGAGATAATGAAGGAACTAAGATGATCAAAACCATCGCGAGTGAAGCACAGTGGTTTGAAGACAACTCTCCGATAATGGACGAGCATAAGAAAAAAGTAGTGAAAGGAATTGACGGAAAAGCAATCACCGTGATTGTTGAGAGTGGCGATGCTGCACCAAGTACACCTATCGGTATCAACCTGCCAAATGCAGATTGGATTCGTGCCGAATACGGTTCTAAATCGGTATCTCTTTCAAACATTGTACACTCTTACAACATGGTAAAAGTAACCAGCGGTGTTGGCAAAGAGTTTGTAGTAAACGACCAGATACTCGAAAGACTAAAAAAGTATGGCGACTTAGCTTCTAACCTCCATACAGATATGCATGAATGTATCGGTCACGCATCTGGCAAAATAAACGAGGGTGTGGAAACAACTGATAAGACCCTGAAGAACTATGCAAGCTGTCTTGAAGAGGCGCGTGCAGACCTTGTTGGGCTCTATTATGTATACGACCAAAAATTGGTAGACCTGGGCGTAATGCCAAGTCTTGAAGTCGGGAAAGCAGGTTACGACAACTATATTACAAACGGCATGATAACCCAACTTACTCGCCTTAAAGCAGGAGAGCAACTTGAAGAAGCGCACATGCGCAACCGGGCATTGATTGCACATTGGGCTTATGAGAAAGGTAAGAAAGATAGTGTCATAGAAATGATAACAAAGGACGGCAAGACCTATGTACAGGTAAACAACTACGACAAGTTGAAAGTTCTTTTCGGTGAATTGTTGAGAGAAATACAGCGCATAAAATCAGAAGGCGATTACGAAGCTGGTAAAAACCTTGTTGAGACTTACGGCGTGAAGGTAGATCCAAAACTACATGCAGAAATATTGGAACGTTATGCCAAGCTGAACACAAAACCATATAGTGGCTTTATTCAGCCTAAGTTGATTCCTGTTATGAATGGTGGCGATATTACAGACGTAAAAGTTGAATACCCTGACAACTTCTTCAATCAGATGATGGAGTATGGTAAGGAGTATGCATTCCTGCCAATACATAACTAATAAAACGCATTAACAAATTTCGTTAGCCGGCTTCCACATTTGTGGAAGCCGGCTTTTTTATGTTCCACTCAACCTTGTTTACAGAAATCTCTTATTATAACCATGGCAGTTTGCGTTGATTATCGCTCTCCCTACCCTATTGGCATACCGTCGAAGTAGTTGCCAATGACACTGCGCTACCTACAGACGTTTCCAATCATCGTGCGGACTCCCAAAAAACAACAGACAACTCTAAATCAATTCCATATTTTGGAATAACAATCCGCATTTCGGAATAAAATCAGCGTGCCAAAATTTAAATAATTGATTTTCAATTAGTTACAATATTGGCACGTCGTTGGTATTATACGTATCAAATCCCGATAAGAATCGGGACAGGCAAAACACTAAACTTAAACAAACTTAAAATCTAAAAAAATGAAAAACATCTTCAAATCAATCGCAATCGCTTCTATCGCTGTTATCGGACTTTCTAACAGCTCTTTCGCTCAGGCTACTGCAACTGCTTCTGCCTCTGCTAACATCATCACTCCTATCTCTATCGCTAAGACTGTAGATATGAACTTCGGTAACGTAGCCGTTTCTGCTACAATAGCAGGTACTGCTGTTCTGGCTCCTGCCGGTACTCGTACCACAGGTGGCGCAGGTGGTGTAACACTACCAGCAACTACAGGAACTGTTTCTGCCGCCAGCTTCGATGTAACAGGACAGGCGAGCTATACTTATGCAATCACTTTGCCATCTTCTACTACAATCACTGATGGCAGCTCTCATACAATGACTGTTGATAACTTCACAAGTGTTCCGGCTACTACAGGTACATTGAGCGGTTCAGGTACGCAAACTTTGAACGTGGGTGCTACGCTAAACGTATCTGCTGGTCAGGCTTCCGGAACTTACACCAATGCAACTGGTGTTCCGGTAACTGTTAACTACAACTAATAATAACACAACATAATTTTCCTTTCACTATGAAACGCCTCCGGAAACGGGGGCGTTTTTATATGACTGCATTCATTCAAACTGACGCCGGAAATAAGTGCGTCTGATTGGTGACTCATTATGGCCACATTTTACATTGTGGTTTCCTTAACTTATATTTTGTTAACTTCACGAAGTAGATAATTATCGAAATAAGTTTCCTCTCATTTTCATTCCGTTCAATCTCCTCGAACGTTTGGCTTTGTAACATCCGGTTTTCCTTAGTTCTATATTTTTTGAAACTTAAAACCAGAATTACATGGCAATTATATTGTTTTTCATAGGTCTTTGGTATGCGTCTTTATTCTGCCAAACATTTTTCCAACACCGATATGCGGCCCACCATGCTTTTAGCATGACGAAGTCCTGGGAACGCGTCTTCTTTGTACTTTCATACATAGCACAAGGCTCCTCCTATATGAGTCCGAGGGCGTATGCCATTATGCACCGGATGCATCATGCATATACAGACACCGAAAAAGACCCCCATTCACCGTCCTTTTCCAAGAACATCTTCAGCATGATGTTGCACACCCGAAAAGTTTATGTCGGAATATTTAAAGGCACAACCGAGCTGGAACCCAGGTTTACAAAAAATCTACCCGAATGGCCGGCATTTGAAAAATGGGCCAATTCAACCTTTTCGAGACTATTGTGGGTAGCTATTTATGTTGCCATCTTCATTTTCTTCGCAGCTTCTCCTTGGCTATACCTTTTACTACCTATTGTTATTGGAATGGGTGCATTCCACGGAGGTATTATCAATTGGTTTGCCCACAAATACGGCTACCAGAATTTCAAACTAAAAAACACATCTAACAACCTGCTGCACATAGATATCCTGATGCTGGGCGAATCCTACCATAACAACCACCATAAGCACCCTTCTTCTTTAAACTTCGGCGTAAAGTGGCATGAGCTGGACCCTATCTATCCCGTTATCCGTTTTCTGGCGTGGGCTAAAGTCATTAAAATAACAAAGCCGGTGCTTGTATATTCCGGGAAATGATAAAAAAGAATTAGCGCTGCTTCCAAATTCAATGGACAACATATCAATAGAAGTCACTCTAAACGGTAAAGAATACTGTTTTGTCGCTGCTGTGGTGACTGTCGGATACACACATCGATTTATCGTAACGATAAACGACCTAGAAGTGATGTTCGAACCCGACGAAGAACGCAGCTATCGTGCAATACTACCCGAAAAACATCTCCTAAAAGCAACTGATCACGACAAAGAGCTGATAATTGCTATCGGTGAGGTCATCCAGTCGGCCCGATAAATCACTTTCCAATCTTCAAGATCGTCCGCAGCCAGGGAAGCATTCGTCTTATCTCACGCAACTTCGCGCCACTTTCTCTTCCAAAAAGCGGAATTCAGTTCCGATTTTTGGAAATTATTTCGTCGTGCCAAAATTTAATTAATTGATTATCAATTAGTTACAATATTGGCACGTCGTTGGTATTATACCTATCAAACAAACAAAAACACTAAACTTAAACAAACTTAAAATCTAAAAAAATGAAAAACATCTTCAAATCAATCGCAATCGCTTCTATCGCTGTTATCGGACTTTCTAACAGCTCTTTCGCTCAAGCTACAGCAACTGCTTCAGCTTCTGCTAACATCATCACTCCTATCTCTATCGCTAAGACTGTAGATATGAACTTCGGTAACGTAGCCGTTTCAGCTACAATAGCTGGTACTGCTGTTTTGGCTCCTGCAGGTACTCGTACTACTGGAGGCGCAGGTGGGGTAACACTACCGGCAACTACAGGAACTGTTTCTGCGGCCAGCTTCGATGTTACAGGACAGGCGAGCTATACTTACGCAATCACTTTGCCATCTTCTACTACTATCACTGATGGTGCATCTCATACAATGACTGTTGACAACTTCACAAGTGTTCCGGCTACTACTGGTACATTAAGCGGTTCAGGTACGCAAACTTTGAATGTGGGTGCTACACTTAACGTATCAGCTGGTCAGGCTTCAGGAACTTATACCAACGCAACTGGTGTTCCGGTAACTGTTAACTACAACTAATAATCACTATGATAAATAATACAGCCGCATAATGATAAACAGGCTATAACTCGTTTTTCATTTCCCTTTCAAAGCGCCTCCGTTCTCGGAAGCGCTTTTTTTATGGCGCAACAACTACTCATATCTGCTAACGCTGTTGTCGTAGTATCCTGTTAACTTTTTGCAATAACGTTCCATTGAAAAAGACCCGGTTGATGCACTTGCATTATATGAAAGACGGCTATACGCTTCCGGACTAAGACCAAATACTTCTTTGATTTTCGTGCGGTATTCTTCAGGCGATTTACAGAAAAAGCCATTGACACCTTCCTTCAGGAAGTGACAATTTTCCCCGACCGGACTTGCCAGCACGGGCACCCCACACGAAAGATATTGCTTTAGCTTAAATGCCGACTTTGATCGGTTCACGACATTATCAATTAATGGCGAAACGCCAATATCGAAGGTCCTGATTATTTGATAAACCGAATGTTCATCCATCCAGTCTACTTTATCAGGCATCTCAACCGCTACATTTCCAACAGACATAAACATTCGATTGATGTTATCCCTGTCTTCTTGTTTTACCACACCAAGCAAAACTAATTTTACAGGAATATCCAAATCTGACAAAGCAGGAAAAAACAACGCTCCCAAACTGGACTTGTGCGCAGAATAATACCCAATCCAACCAATCGTGAAAACTTTATTCGTATCAGTTTTGTTTACACCATGGCTGACTACAGGAGATGTCTGTAGAACTACATTGCCATTGAGCTTTTGAGCATATTCCATTAATGCTACACTTCCGGCAAAACACACTTCACAATTCCGAATGAAATACTGTACCGTTGCTCCGGAAAAGCTTAGATAATCCGGGTCATCAATATCATAAAGCGTCTTTTTGTTTCTGAAGAATAAAAGAAGCTTAAGTGCATTGCCATAAATACGCCGCGATCTGATTTTTTGAAATACTATAATGGAATTTTCTTTCCTGAAAAACAGCAAACCGAAATAAGCAACCGTAAAATTCAAAATTGATTTCAAGTCATATCCCGTTGTGACCAACGTGTAGCCTATACCTTCTGTTTGTCGCAATTCATCTAGCGGGTATTTTGCTCGGTACCTGATGCTTGGTTCGCTTGTATTGTAATAGGCAAACCAGTATATGTGCCTGATTTTCATATTGGGCTATTTTAAGGTGAATCATCGATACCAATTTACGCACATTTACCATAGCAATATAAACAACTCACAATTTCCGAAACTATTCCACATTTCGGAATAACAATCCACCTGTCGGAATAAATTGCATCGTGCCAAAATTTAAATGATTGATTATCAATTAGTTATAATGTTGTCACGTCGTTGGTATTATACCTACCAAACAAACAACAACACTAAACTTAAACAAACTTAAAACTTTAAAAAATGAAAAACATCTTCAAATCAATCGCAATCGCTTTCCCGATATTTATCGGGACTGTTCTCAACTCTTCAGACTCTTTCGCTCAGGCTACTGCTACTGCTTCTGCCTCTGCAAACATCATCACTCCTATCTCTATCGCTAAGACTGTAGATATGAACTTCGGTAACGTAGCCGTTTCTGCTACAATAGCTGGTACTGCTGTTCTTGCTCCTGCAGGTACTCGTACTACTGGCGGCGCAGGTGGTGTAACACTACCAGCAACTACAGGAACTGTTTCTGCTGCCAGCTTCGATGTAACAGGACAAGCGAGCTATACTTACGCAATCACTTTGCCATCGTCTACTACTATTACCGATGGTAGCTCTCATACAATGACTGTTGATAACTTCACAAGTGTTCCCGCTACAACAGGTACATTGAGCGGTTCAGGTACACAAACTTTGAACGTGGGTGCTACTCTTAACGTATCTGCTGGTCAGGCTTCTGGAACTTACACCAACGCAACTGGTGTTCCGGTAACTGTTAACTACAACTAATAATAACACAACATAATTTTCCTTTCACTGTGAAACGCCTCCGGAAACGGGGGCGTTCTTTATTCCTTGTCCCTGTACAGCTCAAGACATAAGTTATCTATGTACAAATCCTGTTTCCCTATATTCCAAACATCCAACGTTATTTTATCTCCGTCATGAATATTATCAGGTATTTTTACGAAGTAATACACATACCCCCAACTATTTAGCAACATGTGATTCAAGGAATAGTTTTTACGCGAGTCATATACTCCTCCGAGACCTATCTTGTTATCAATTTTCAAACCATTCCAGCATATCGTTTCCTCATTTCTTTGTATACCAAGTGTCAGCAGGTGTTTATAATACTGATACTGCTTTGTACACAAAAAATAGCCACTACATTTCAACCATGTGGCATCTCGAAACCGCTCTTTCGAATACAAAACTTTAATAGTACCGGGATGATATTCTTCGTCGGCTGCCATGTGATAAACATATTTTCCACGCCCCGATGTATCGGTTTCACAATGTGAAAATTCCATATGCTCATAATCGTTGCAAACAAGTGTCGCCACCTTCTTAAGTTGACCATAATCGGGTTGACAATGAGGTACATCATAAGTTACCAGATCTTCGTACCGCGGCCGCAAACGAAATAGCATCCGTAAGTTGTAAGCGGCATTTGACTCCTCGCTAACTAATACGCCACGAGAGCTTTGAATACTGTAAGAAATATTAAGAGCTATAAAAAAGAAAAAAAACAAAGAAACAACAAGCTTCGGCGCAACCCCTTTTTTACTGAAATACTTTATGAATGCACCTAAAGGTATAGCCAACAATGGGTACATATGTATCATAGGCCTGGAGCCCAACCCATTGATGTACGTAGGGGTATGCCAGCAATAAATAATATACACATACATCGGCAACAGTGTCAGCACAATCCAGATTACCGGCTTCTGTAGTCGGTATAAAAAGATGCCAATCAACGAAAACACCATAACAGGAGAATATATAAGCCACCCATTCGAAAAGGAAAAAATTCCTTCCAGTATTTTTGGTAACAACCAATGGAAAGACTCCTCACCATAACTGTAGTATACATAAGACCCGGTAAGCATCTTCCAATAAAGTATCTGTGGCAGCAACGGCAGTATAAACGCGAAACATCCGGACAAAACTCCCTTGACGTTTGTTTTTATAAAAGCCAACTTAGCTCTGAAACTCTCTTTACTATACACCTGGTACAATAGCGGAATCAACAGGCATAGGATATCCACGGGACGAATTATGGTAATAAGACCGGCACATAATCCTGTTAAGACAAACCTCATCATTGTCGGTTGCTTATGCAATCGAATAGTCAGATACAGCAACAAAGTGTACAAAAAGAATAGCGGAACATGAGCCATTCCTGCCTGAAAGAACACAAACCAAAACAAATTTGTACCCATAAGTAACACCAGAACTGTCCTTGTCGCAGTATCCTTATCAAAAAATGAAGTCAGGACCCGATATAACAAAAGAATACCCAGAATTCCATAAACGATGGAGGACGTCTTCAGCATATACCGATAAGAGGCACTATACCCATTCGCCTCTCCTCCTGTCAATTTTTCATAGATATGCGCAATTACGAAAAAGGGCAACTCCATGGCAGCTACACCATAAGTGTACTTGTTTACGAGAAAGCCTTTGGCAGACCATTCTCCTCCTTCCCGAAGGCTCCTGAGATAATTATGAATGCTATAATCAAAATGCTTGTCTTCGGGTAGCCAGTCTAAAGCTTTATGAGAGTGATAAATAAAAGTAGTGGGCAGGTACATATAATACCCCATCGAATCCCCGTAAAAAGGATAGGAGTCATACCCGTCAGACATATAAAACCAAGAGCATACAATTATGGATATTACTCCCAATAGTTTGGTGGTCCGATTCATGCACTCAAGGATTTAAACTAGGTTTTCTAACGCTGTCGCTAAAGTACAAACATTGGTGATATGGATACATACGTACACAAAACGGAAAAACAGTCCACAATCTGGAAAATAATTTAGTGTGCCAAAATTTAAATTGCTGATTTTCAATTAGTTATAATGTTGGCACGCTGTTGGTATTATACCTACCAAACAGACAACAACACTAAACTTAAACAAACTTAAAATCTAAAAAAATGAAAAACATCTTCAAATCAATCGCAATCGCTTCTATCGCTGTAATAGGACTTTCTAACAGCTCTTTCGCTCAGGCTACTGCAACTGCTTCTGCCTCTGCCAACATCATCACTCCTATCTCTATCGCTAAGACTGTAGATATGAACTTCGGTAACGTAGCCGTTTCTGCTACAATTGCTGGTACTGCTGTTCTGGCTCCTGCTGGTACTCGTACTACAGGTGGCGCAGGTGGTGTAACACTACCAGCAACTACAGGAACTGTTTCTGCTGCCAGCTTCGATGTAACAGGACAGGCGAGCTATACTTACGCAATCACTTTGCCATCATCTACTACAATCACTGATGGTGCATCTCACACAATGACTGTTGATAACTTCACAAGTGTTCCGGCTACTACAGGCACATTGAGCGGTTCAGGTACGCAAACTTTGAACGTAGGTGCTACACTTAACGTATCTGCTGGTCAGGCTTCAGGAACTTACACCAACGCAACTGGTGTTCCGGTAACTGTTAACTACAACTAATAACAACACAACATAATTTTCCTTTCACTGTGAAACGCCTCCGGAATCGGGGGCGTTTTTGTGTATGAACTCCTGCGCCTACACATCACTATTGCTTTTCGAGGGAATGAAATAAGTAAGCATAACACGTACCCATCCTACTCAAATGCATGGGTTATTGCCAAATCAGCAAATCAGCCTACTGCTTCATAAATTTCGCCATTACCATTTCGTTTATTTTTGCAAAATACAGACCAGCCGGTAATTGACTTACATCAATAGAAACTTCTCGCGCACTGAATGTCTGTTGCAATGCCACTTGCCCCATTATACTGTATATAATTACAGTGCTTATTTTGTCAGGCGATGATATTTTCAATATGCTATTTGCAGGGTTTGGGCTTAACAGAAATGTACTTTTCACAGGGGTCTCTTTAATTCCTATTGTCATAAGAGGTCTCGTTCCGCAAGGAATGCCGCCTTTTTGAGAAAACAATAAATTTGTTCTCTTTTCGCAACTACATATTGCTCCAAAATCAGGTGGGCAAGTGTAACATCCAAAAGAGTTTTGCCCCGAAATCAAAGGAAAGCCGGCTTTGTATTCAGTATGGAATTCGCAACCTTCAAATGTAACAATGTTTTTGTGTTTGTATAATGGTCCGTTTCTGCAATTTGCGGTATCCTTTGGCCAATAATACCAGGCAAACGCAAAAGCATCGACACTTTCGGGTAGTGTTTCGAAACCAGGAAGTATACTTGTATCTGCATCGATAACGTATGAACTTGAGTAGATACTATAAGTTCTCGCCCCCGGACCATTAGGCACTGTGGTATATTTACTCGTTCTGTACACAGTATATTGCGTATGATATGGACTTAATACGACTTTATCAGTAATGCTGTCGTACGCTATTTTGTAGTTGCTATTTAACGCACAATATTCAATGTCAGTATAACTTGATATAAACACGTCTCCTTCGTTGAAATCAAATATTTCAAGCTTTGTCGGTATGTGATAATCAACAACAGAAAAAATAAAATCGGACAAAGTAATAGGTCCGGAATAACCTGAAAATTCATGCAAGTAGGGGTCAATATCCGAAGAATATACGGGTGTGGTTGGGTTGTGGTATGGAAACAGGTAAAGATCAAAGTTCTGTACAAAACCATTGTTCTTACTCAACAATATCTCAAATCTACTTATAGTGTCTGTTGTGTTAATAACCCCGCCAGCATATGCAGTAATTTTTATTCGTTTTACCGAATCTAAGATACCGAGAAACGACATTGTATCTACATTCACCAACGTAGCCATGTATGACCTTGTAGAAGTATCGTCGTAAAATATCCAAGTATCTCCAGGTTCTGCTTGCGTATTGATAAATATGGTATCGTTCCAGGCAGTGTTAAATAGAAACATGCCATTTGCTTTTTTTATCACATTGCTTCCCACCCAACTGCCCCTATTCGTATCAAGCAGCGTCCAGGTTAACCGAGTTGTCTTATATGGGTAATATACAGTGTCAGCACCTATCGCACGAACAGAATCAACGGATATATAACGTAAGTAACCTTTACTATTGGCATAAAATTGCTGGATTTCACTATTCAAGCAATTATAGTTCTGCGCATGGGAAAATTGTGCGTTAAGCAACAAGATAAGTAATAGGATTTTTTTCATTTGAGCGGAGTATATGCATATTAAAGATAGTAATTAGTATTCGTGTATCCATATCAATCGACAGGAATATTGTCTATATCGATACTTTCTTGAATTACAAATACCGAAAACATTCCATAATTCGGAAAACGAATCCGCAAAACGGAATAAATTTTTATGTGACAAAATATAATTTACTGATTATCAATTAGTTATAATGTTGGCACGTCGTTGGTATTATACCTACCAAATCCCGATAAGAATCGGGACAGGCAAAACAAAAAACTTAAACAAACTAAAACTTTAAAAAATGAAAAACATCTTCAAATCAATCGCAATCGCTTCTATCGCTGTAATAGGTCTTTCTAACAGCTCTTTCGCTCAGGCTACAGCTACCGCTTCTGCCTCTGCCAACATCATCACTCCTATCTCTATCGCTAAGACTGTAGATATGAACTTCGGTAACGTAGCCGTTTCTGCTACAATCGCTGGTACTGCTGTTTTGGCTCCTGCTGGCACTCGTACTACCGGCGGTGCAGGTGGTGTAACACTTCCAGCAACTACAGGAACTGTTTCTGCTGCAAGCTTCGATGTAACCGGACAAGCAAGCTACACTTACGCAATCACTTTGCCATCTTCTACTACTATCACTGATGGTAGCTCTCACACTATGACCGTTGATAACTTCACTAGTGTTCCGGCTACAACAGGTACATTGAGCGGTTCGGGTACGCAAACTCTGAACGTGGGTGCTACCCTTAACGTATCAGCAGGTCAGGCTTCAGGAACTTACACCAACGCAACTGGTGTTCCGGTAACTGTTAACTACAACTAATAACAACACAACATAATTTTCCTTTCACTGTGAAACGCCTCCGGAATCGGGGGCGTTTTTTTGTATGCGTTCACTCCTACCGAGTGGCTTTAGCAGCAATCTGCCTGTATTTCTGAGCATTTGTGGAGTCGCCAAGATACTTGTAAACATTGCTCATACTTATGTACACATTGTAAGGCATATCAGGCTTAATGCTTATCGCTTTCTCGTAGTATTGCGCAGATTGCTTAAACATTCCCTTGTTACCATATGCAGCACCAATATTGGAAAGCGCATCCGGATTAAGACTATCCGTTTTCAGTAAGTCAGAAATGATTGCAATTGCCTCATCGAGCATCCCTTTTCGCAAGTACACACCCCCGAGATTATTCTTTGTCTGCGCGTTATTTCTATCCGTCTCAAGCGCTTTTGTGTACGAAATCACCGCCGAGTCCAGGTTCCCGGCAAACTCGTCGGCATACCCCTTCAACAAATACACATCTCTGTTATTGGGTAGTATCTGCAGACTTTTGTTAAACACGGTCATTGTCTTCTGATACAACTCCCTTTTTACCAATGGGTCCTTTTCCCTGTTCAACATCTTAGTATATTCCACACCCATCAGATACTGGGCACGCCAGCTATTAGGCGCAGTTTCAAGCCCTGTTTGATACAACGCATAATTACTGCTCCACGCCTCATTGCGAGCAACAGTCTTAGCCGCATACAGTACACACACAACCGACAACACCATAAACAAGTTTTTTGCATTTGAAAAATCTGCAAACTTTGTATCCGTCTTAAACGCCTTCGCCAGCAGCAAAACAATCGCAATACAGAACGCCAGTGAACCACTGAATAAAAAACGTTCGGCCATGGTAGCACCAATGTCTACCAGCAGATTAGAAGTAATAATCACAGACATACCGTAGAAAAGAATACAGTAGGCAAAAACATCCTTCTTCTTGAAGTTTTTGAGCGCATAAACAAATAGACCGGCGATAACCGCTACCGCTGCTAAAGCTTTCGGACTGCTGAAATTAATTATCGGAATCTGATTGTAAGAGTAATCATATGACAGCGGATGTGGAAATACCAACAGTACCAAATACTTCAACTGTATAAACAATAAAGTGGCCAACTTCTCAGCATAGTTAGTAGCTGCCATCAATGCATTGTTATTCACCAGAATTCTGACTTTCTCCCCATCACTTTCTATGAACAAGGCACGCATCACCATATACACTGCCGCAACGGCAATGTATGGCACTGTCAGCCGGACAATCTTAGCAAATGGCACATCCCTGAAAAAGTAAATAGTCATCGGCACAATAAGCACCAACGCAATCGGCGTCTCCTTCGACATCAGTGCACAGAAAAAATAAAACCCCGATAACAGCATTGCATTTGTCTTGCCCGTGTCGGTGTACTTCAATGTTTGCCAGAGCGCTAAAACCGAAAACAACAGCCCCATTATCTCATCCCGACTCTTTACACTTGCCACTACCTCCGTATGAATAGGATGCAAAGCAAAAAGCAACGTCATGAAAAACGGCAAATAGACCGACATCTTATCAAACATCCGCCTCAACAAGAAAAACAATGCTACAATTTCTAATGCAAAAAGCAACAGGTTAATCAAATGCCCGGTCATAGGGCTAAAGCCGAATAAGTCTTTCTCTGCAGCGAAGCTGGTCAGCATTAATGGACGATAAGAGGCATCATGGTTTTTAAAAACACCGTAATATGCAGCATGTGTAAAAAACTCTTTAATCGCACTAAGCCCTTTACTAACATTGGGGTTATCCTTCGTAAAAAAGGGATCGTCAAGCGTGTATTCGTAACCGATAGTGCGAATATTTACCAATACTACTACGGCGCAAAGAATAACAATAAACCACTTTAATGCGGGAGCCGGCACAGCTTTAGCACCCGATATCTGTGTGCCCTTTTGCTGAGCAGCAACTGACGGATTTGCCCCATGTGGCGAAGTTGGCTTCCTTCCTTTTTTATGCTTTGACATATCTTACTACTTATTACTACAATATACATTTTATGAGTACCTACTAATCACATTGCCATACAAACAATCCAACCTGTGTACTATATGTGACCAAAATAGACATAAAAATACGATTGCCAAAGCACATAATTTGTTTACAGTTTCAACAATAAACGTCCGAAGCTACAGAACACCTATATCGGTATATATAAATACCATAGCTATAGCTGCCAATCTCAATCTATTATCTGTATTTTTATCAACTAAAACGAACTATTATGACTTTCCAATTTCTGTTGATACTGAATTTCCTGTTTTTTACCGGTTCCCCTAAAGCTGATGTACCTGCAAGCATCTACGATTTTAAAGTAGAAGCACTCGATGGCGGCACGATAGATTTCTCAAAATACAAAGGCAAAAAAATCCTTATTGTAAATACAGCGTCCGAGTGCGGCAATACACCACAATACGCCGACATGGAAAAGCTATACAAACTCTACAAAGGAAAGCTGGTCATTGTTGGATTTCCGGCGAATGACTTTGGTTCTCAAGAACCCGGTTCCAATCAGGAGATTGCTAAATTTTGCAAGAAAAACTATAGCGTCACTTTCCCTATGGCAGCCAAGATAACAGTCAAAGGAGATAACAAAGCGCCCATCTACCAATGGCTGACAGAGAAAAAATACAATAAATACAAAGACAGCAACGTAAGATGGAACTTCCAGAAATACCTTATCAATGAGCAAGGAGAACTGATAGAAGTATTCTCTCCCCGTACTAACCCGATGAGTGCAGAAGTACTCGCCGCTATTGGTAAGTAGTTGTGATTAGTGATTCTTGATTGCCTTTGTTGCATCTTTTTCTATTGCTGAAATGTCTGCAATTGCATAGTACGGAACGTCAGCAATCAGCATAGCGTCCAGCAATTGGACAACGTCATCGTAAACACAGTCCTCATCAGGCTTTATAATGACATGTACTTTATGTGCTTCTTCAGACAAGGTTTCCGGAAGGCCGGCAACAGAAGACTTCATAGTTAGCATTAGCCCTACTACATCTGCGACACTACTACTTTTCATGGAAGACAGCTCCTTATAGGAACCGTAGTAGTATAACACCTTATGTCCGGTTGTTGGTATCAACGTGACGGTACTTTCTTCCGGGAATACGGTATTTGTTCCCTTAGCTGGTGCCGGCATGTTCAACGGCATCGTTTTATGATTTACTAACGAAGTCGTGAAAATGAAGAACGTTATCAACAAAAACCCAAGATCTACCATGGGAGTTAAATCAACTCGGGGAATGGCTCTAAGCCTCCGTCCACCGTTTTGTTTCAAGATTATGTCTGCCATAAGAAGTAGTTTATTATAAGATGAAAATGCTCATTAATTCCATAAACTCATCAAATACACGAGAACAATAAAGGCTGCAACGGAAAACCGTTGCAGCCACGTGATACCAACAAAACCCTTGCAATTCTAATTGCCTACCATCACACGTTTAAAGTAATTATTGTTACCTACAGTAAGCTTCGCTATATACAACCCTTCCGGAACAGAATTAATATCTACCGGGGTACCCTTTAACCAATTTGTGGCGAAAATCTCTCGTCCTACAAGATTGTAAAGGGCAATTCCCCCGGTTGTAACATTTTTATCATTCACAGAAATATTGAGTGTACTATGTGCCGGATTTGGATATAGTCCTATACCCGCGCTGGCAGAAACATCACCTAAACCTGTTGTACTTACAGATGAGTCAAACACCTTGTACCAGTCACTATAAAAAGTCTGACTACTTGTGGCCATATCAAAACCCCATCCACACCCCACATATGCCCTGGAGCCGATAACAGTGGCCACGCCATATGTTCTGGCACCACCGGTAAAGCTCGTTAAAGGTTCGCTCCAGGTGTTTGTAACAGGATCATAAGCATAGAAAGTATCAGTAGCCGCACCTGCACCTATATTACCCAAGCCGCAAAAGGATTTCCCATTAATCGTGAATGCAACTCCGCCTGATGTCTTTGACCCCGGAAAGTTTGCCTTTGCGGTCCAGGTATTTGCCACCGGATCATACTCATATGTCGCCTTTGTAACGGCTCCTCCCTGCGTTCCACTGGATATATACCCTTTCGAACCATTGCTAAAGGCAAAAGGATAGGTAACAGGTCCGCCGGGAAAGGAAGCCTTTGCAGTCCACGTGTCAGTAGCAGGATTAAACTCCCATACTTTGGCTGTTTTACCTCCGGCAGGAGTAATTTGTCCGCCAACCACGTAAACCTTTCCATCCACTACAAAATAGCCTCCCGTTCCCCTGCCCGTATCTGGTAATGATGCCATTGCAGTCCAGTCATCTGCAACCGGATCATATTCCCACATATCATTCAGGTATGTAGCGCCCGCACCAAAATAATTGGAAATCCCTAAGCCAACATAACCCTTGCCACCTGCAGAAAATGCAACACCCGCGGAGCGGTTTGCTGCACCTGGTAAGTTTGCCTTTGCCGTCCACGCTCCGGTCACAGTATCGAAGGCATAAAAATCGTTTGCCCCTACGCCACCCGGTGCTACGTTTCCACCCCCTACATATACTTTGCCACCAATCGACATTGTCAATGGGTAGTTTCTTCCGGAACCGGACGTAATAGGCACGTCCGTCTTTGTCGTCCAGGACAACTCCTGCGCATGTGCCTCTGATATAATTGTTTGGGATATCAAACCCATCATAAGTATTAAACTCGCTTTTCTTAGTACTGATACCGTTTTCATGTTATTTTGTTTTGTTACGCACTAGTAGACATGAACACCTTATCAGTCGTTGGCGAAAACTGATTAACTATACTTAACACCCACATAAAACAAACTTAAAATCGACTGCAAAACTTAAAACATGCTTAACTATAGATGCAAAACAACGGTCTGTGCAAAAAATATCAGATATTTGATTGATGCGTAAACAGTGGATTTACATACTGACAGTCCTTATTAGTTGCATGCTGATCACGCTGATTATTACCCAACTCGTATGGCTCCGAAATGCAGCGGCTGCTGAAAAAAGAGAAGCAGGGCTACGCATTGACAAGGCACTGGCTGCAGTAGGCGAACGATTACGAGACCGCAGCTTCTGCATCGAGTCGTTTGCAAAGACCTATGTCGATAGCGGAGAACGTTTCTACATGGTCCGACGAAACAGACAAGCAGAAATCGACACAATTGACATGCTCTATGACGAGCAATACACAAAGGATAATAATGTGGGAAAAATTAAGACAATGAGTTTTCACCATCCGTTCACAATGGAAATTAAGCTTAGTGCATTTCTGATTGTCGACGATACTGTTTCCTATTATACTGAACGAGACAACTTCTACGAAAAATTAAGCAACAAACATCTGAATGATATTATCCGAAACGATCTGCCTATTGACTCCATATACGATATGGCGGAAGTTGATTCGCTTCTGAAAGCTGCGCTGACAAAAGCCAAAGCTGATACACAATTTGCGTTTTGTTTCATTTCTTTAGATAGTGGCAATGTTGCTTATGCGAGCCAGATAGCCGACACTACCGCATTTACTACAAGCAAATACTTTATAACGTTGTTTAGCGACAATCGGTTTATGTCGCCCTACAAACTATCACTCATTTTTCCGAACGCACACAAAACCACAACACTAAACTTCCCTTTGTTATCGGGCATTGCTATTATACTCTTGCTCACGTTTGCTTTTATAGCTTTTATTAGGCTTTATTTAAAGCAAAACAGGCTCTCACAGATGAAAACTGACTTCATCAACAACCTTACGCATGAGTTCAATACACCAATGACCAACATATCGCTTGCTTTAGAAACACTCGAAAACCAGGAAATACCGAATAACCCTAAAACCAAAAACGTCATAAATATTATAGCTGCAGAATCTTCGCGGCTTCGGGAAAATATAGAGCGGTCACTCCAGGTAGCAGTCATGGACGATGGAAAACTCCAATTAAAGACAGAAGAAGTAGAGCTGGTGCAGTTGATAAATACAGTTGCCTCATCCTATGTACTTCAATGTGAAGCGCTGGGCGGCAGTATCGAGTTCGCCCACCCTCCGGAAGCAACAATTATTGCCGATGAAACACACCTGCTTAATTGCGTGGTTAACCTTTTAGACAATGCTATTAAGTATAGAAAAGGCGTTCCTGAAATTAAAATAAAACTGGAACGCACAAGCCATGAAACACTTCTGGTCATTTCCGACAATGGTATCGGAATGACGAATGACACACAAAAGCATATTTTCGATAAATTCTACCGTGCACATGAGGGTGACACCCACAACACTAAAGGGTTTGGACTAGGATTGAGTTATGTAAAAGGTATCATTACTTCTCTCGGTGGCAGTATCGAAGTATGGAGCAAAAAAGACATCGGTACACGGTTTACAATTCGCTTTCCAAAAACATCCGGCAATGAATGAGATTCAAAAATCAATTCGTATTCTCCTGGTAGAAGATGACGTTAACCTTGGTTACCTGATGGTAGAAAATCTTGAAGCCAAGGGCATAGAAGTTACTTTGGCTAAAACCGGACGCGAAGGACTCGAAGCAATTAATAACAGCAACTACGACCTCGTAATACTCGACATTATGTTACCGGAAACAGACGGCCTGTCGCTGGGAGCGAGACTGAAAGCCCTGCACCCTGCTACACCATTCATTTACGTATCGGCGCGAATGCAGGAAAAAGACAAAATAGCCGGCTTCGAAACGGGAGCCGATGACTACATAACCAAACCATTTAGTTTTAAAGAGCTCCACTACAGAATAATGGTCATCCTGAAAAGAATGCAACATACGCATGTGTTAGAGGAGCCCAAACAACTTTCGTTAAGTAGATCAACGCTCTTTACTTCCGAAAGAATACTAAACACCAATAACACCGACAAAAAACTAAGTAAGCGAGAGTCGGAACTGCTCGCTATGCTGATGTTGCAACCCGGTACCTTCATTAGCCGCAGCGAAATTCTAAAAATGATATGGGGGACAGACGATTACTTTAGCGCCAAAAGCATGGACGTGTATATCACGCGCATCAGAAAACTATTGAAAGATGATGCGTCGCTGGAAATAGAAAACCTATACGGTTCCGGGTACAGAATAAAGGTTAACGAAAAACCTAATAACTAACGACCAGATCAATCATTCCATTGTGATTGTATTGATATATTCTCAATTACACCGTAAACTTTTCCCCATTTTCAGATAGCCTGCCATAAATCCCCCATACACCTTAAATTTGCCCCATGCAGACTTATCTGGAGGGATTGAACGAGCAGCAGCTGGCTGCTGTACAACATATTGACGGACCGCTCATGATTGTTGCGGGAGCAGGAAGCGGTAAAACCAAAGTATTGACCACACGAATTGCCCACCTGATGAATAGCGGAGTGGACGCATTCAATATACTTGCATTAACCTTTACCAATAAAGCCGCTGCCGAAATGAAGGAGCGTGTAGAAAAGGCACTGGGAAACACAGAAGCCCGCAACCTGTATATCGGTACGTTTCACTCTGTCTTTGCACGTATACTCCGTTCAGAGGCCAACAAACTCGGCTATCCCAACAACTTCACCATATATGATACTGACGACGCAAAAAGCGTCATAAAGGGCATTGTCAAAGACATGAACCTCGATGACAAACACTATAAACCCGCCTACATTTATAATAGAATATCAGCGGCTAAGAACAGCCTGTTGGACCCGGCAAAATACCGGGCAGATACATTTGTACAGGAGGAAGACACACGAAGTCACCGCCCGTTGATTGCCGACATTTACGACCAATACGCCAGGCGCTGTTTCCGCAACGGAGCGATGGATTTTGACGACCTGCTGTTCAAGATGCATACCCTGCTCCACGAATACCCCGATGCACTAGCCAAGTATCAGGGTAGGTTCAGTTATATTCTTATTGATGAGTATCAGGATACCAACCATGCACAGTACGAAATAATAAAGATGCTCGGTGCCAGGAACGAAAATATCTGCGTAGTGGGAGATGATGCTCAGAGCATATACTCCTTCAGGGGGGCAACAGTGCAAAACATACTTCAATTCAAAGACGACTACGACGATGTAAGAGTAATTAAGCTGGAGCAGAACTATCGGAGTACGCAAACTATTCTCGACATTGCTAACAGCATAATCGGCAACAATAAAAACCAGATACCCAAAGAGCTCTGGACGAGCAATGACGAAGGAGAAAAAATAATGCTGGCACGTACCATGACCGACAACGACGAAGGACGGTTTGTGGCAGACTCCATCAAGGAGCAGCAGATGCGCAATCACTATGCCAACAAAGACTTTGTGGTGCTGTATCGTACCAATGCACAGAGTCGTTCTTTTGAAGAAAGTCTGAGACGGCAAAACATCCCGTACAAGTTGGTAGGTGGCACATCGTTTTACCAACGCAAGGAAATCAAAGACTACCTCGCATATCTGAGAATAATTGTTAACCCTCAGGATGAGGAAAACCTGAAAAGAATCATCAACGTACCGACGAGGGGTATTGGCAAAACGTCGATCGACAAAATATCTGTTAGGGCCAACGAACTGGACGTTACCTTCTGGGAAACAATTGCCAATCCTGACATAGAGGGCTTTAGGTCCGCTAATACAGACAACTTCGTGATGATGATTAACAACTTCCGCACGATGCTCGAGAAAGAGAATGCCTATGATGTGGCTTTCTTCGTTGGCAAGCATACAGGACTGGTAAAAGACCTGTACAATGACAAAAGCGTCGAAGGCATTGCGCGTTACGAAAACGTACAGGAATTGCTTAACTCCATCAAAGAATTTACCGAAACACCCGATGAAGAAGGCGAGTTACACGATAAAACACTGGGTAGCTACTTACAACAAATTACACTCCTGACGGATGCAGACCAGGATAAAGCAGAAGATGCAGATGCGGTGAAGCTAATGACCATACATGCCGCTAAAGGTCTTGAGTTTCCCTGCGTTTATGTCGTGGGCATGGAAGAAAACCTCTTCCCGTCTGCTATGAGTCTGTATGACAGGTCTGATCTCGAAGAAGAACGTAGGCTTTTCTACGTTGCAGTAACCCGTGCAAAAGAAAAATTATGGATTACATATGCCAACAGCAGGTATCGATTCGGAAGTTTAGTACAAAATGACCCCAGTAGGTTTATCAGCGAGGTGCCACCAAGATATGTAGATACAACATTTACCGGAACCAGCAACACCGGCACACCACAACGCAGTAATACGGGCAACCTGTTTAACAAACAGTCATTTGACAAAGTTCCGTCGCTCAAGAAATTGGCTGACAAGCTATCTGCCCCCAAGCCTGCGGCACACAACCCCTCACCTGACTTTGTGCCGGACGACGTAAGCACTATGGATGCAGGGATGCAGGTAGAACATCAAAAATTTGGCTATGGGAAAATCCTATCACTTGAGGGCGCACCTGCTAACCGTATTGCCACCATTGAGTTCGGAGGTGGTCATGGCACAAAAAAAATAATGCTCAATTACGCCAAATTACGAATTGTCGGTTAGCGACGATGTTGCTCGTCGAGCAGGTCATTGTACTCAGGGTGTTCCTGCACGTACTTCTCTACAAAAGAGCAATATACAATGACTTTCAACTCTTGGGTACGTGCGTGGTCTAGCACGTGTTGCACAATTTGGTTGCCTTTACCTGAACCTCTGGCAGACACAGGCACAAATGTGTGCATGAGCACCATACTACCCTTTAGCCATCGATAGTCAAGTTTAAGTAATTCACCATCTTCTAATTCAGCCTCAAATCTGTATTGCTTCTTATTGTTGACAATATTCATAAATGCCCTTTTGCTTTGTTCAATAAAGATACGAATCCCTGGACCCTAAAAACAACAGGTGATACACATGAGCGTACCACCTGCTATTATTCACCTCCACACACTCAAAACCATCTTACTTTACCTTTCCAAACTCCAGTTTCAGCGTCATAGTAACTTCATCACCAACCACGGCCCCACCAGCCTCTGTCAATTTACTCCATAACAACCCGTATGCCTTGCGGCTGATTGTAGTGGATGTCTTGAATCCGGCTTTCACGTTACCCCAGGGATCGGTTACAGTTCCACCGTACGTTACATCAAACTTTACTTTCTTAGTGACGTCACGTATAGTCAGGTTTCCTTCCAGCACGTATTTATTTTTGTTCTTTTTCTTGAAGGATGTACTCTTGAAAACCATATTGGGGAATTTCTCTGCATTGAAAAAGTCATCGCTCTTTAAATGTTTATCCCTTCCTTCATTGTCAGTATTAATGCTGTTTACATTTACTGTAAAGTTTACTTCAGCATTATTAAAGTCGTCTGTCTGTGTCGCGATTGCGCCATCAAATTTGCTAAACCGACCCTCTACTTCCGATACCATCAAATGCGATACCGAAAACTTAACGGTGGAATGACTGGGATCTACTGTCCACTTACTTTGTGCAGATACTGCTGATGCAACAAACACCATTGCTGCAAATAATATTGACTTTGTCTTTTTCATCGTTTCTGATTTTGAATTTGTTTTGATTGTAATGCAAATGTATGTACATACATCTATTTCAAAAATCAGATTCTATTATAGCGGTATAGAGACCCGCAAAAAGTTGGCTTAACAATAAGCCTGTTCAAATATTCTGTGTATGGAACTCGACGAGAGTATTACCGAGTTTCTTCTTAGATATTCGACTGAAACGCTGAGGATATACAAAACCTAATTAACAGAATATCTTGCTGACAATTTAGGGTGACGGCTGCAATTTGTTCTATGTAAATTCTATCTGGCACTCACAATGCTTAAGTTCAGCAACCTAGCGACCAAAATCAACGTATGTCTGTAAATCAACGCTCATTACGTCTCAGCGTTGACTTACAGATTCAATTCCCAGCACTCGACTTATGCTATCTGCCGTATAAGATTTGATTGCTTATTTATTCGTCCCCAAATCGTATATCTCTCTTATAAACTCTAACTCCTTATTAAAGTCAATATCAAGATCAATCAACTTGCCGGACTGAACATCAAATACAAGACCATGCACAATAGGATACCCTGTTGCCAAAAAGGTCTTTTGCCAGACTGCCATCTTAATTACGTTGACGCATTGCTCTTGTACATTCAACTCCACCAGTCGCTTGTAGCGATGGGTTTCATCAGTAATGGCATTCAACTCATCTTTATGCAAGCGATACACGTCCCTTATGTTACGCAACCATGGATTAAGGACTCCAAGGTCTTCGCTTTGCATCGCTGCCTTTACACCTCCGCAAAAATAATGTCCACAGACAATGACGTGCTTTACGCCAAGGTGTTTAACTGCGTATTCTATTACTGAAGCTGAGTTATTGTCATTATTAGGCACAAGATTAGCAATATTTCTATGTACAAATACATGGCCGGGTCCGGCACCCATTAATTCCTCTGCCGTAACTCTGCTATCGCTACACCCGATAAACAGGAAATCGGGGTTCTGACCCTTGGACAATTCTTCAAAAAAGTCCTTATCGTTTTTTGTCTTATCAGCTATCCAAAGCCTATTGTTTTCAAATATTTCTTTATATGACTCCATAGTTTATGATTTATCGCCACCAAACGGACTCCTCAAATTTATCATTTATTCCGAAAATGATACCTATCGATGGTGCTACAAAATTTAATCCCACCCTGCGCGCCTCAGCTACAAATCGGTCCGCCGGCTCTCTCCACGTATGTTGTGCCAAAGAAAAACCCGCCCAATGCACCGGCATTACCGTACGGGAGTTGGTATCATTGGCAGCCTGTATGCTCTCTTCAGGGTACATGTGAATCTGATGCCAGTTTGCATTGTACTGACCACACTCCATAAATGAAAAATCAAAATTTCCGAACTTATTGCCTATCTCCTTAAAGTGCTTGCCATATCCCCCATCACCGCTAAACCAGATATTTTCGTTCGGCGTGTTAAACACCCAACCACCCCAAAGCGACTTAGCTCTATCTCTCAAACCACGACCGGAAAAGTGTCTGGTTGGCGTAAAGGTCACATCAATTCCTTCAAACACTTTGTGCTCCCACCAGTCAAATTCAGTGATATCTGCTTCGTTGACACCCCACTGTACTAAATGCCTTGCCACCCCCAACGCCACAAAGTATTGCTTCACCTTTGGCTTCAACTTCTGAATACTCTCATAGTCAAGGTGATCATAATGATCATGCGTCAACAGCAGCAAATCAATTTCGGGGAAATCGTCAATAAGATTCAGGGTATTGTCGCTGAACCGCTTTACAGGAAACGGTGATATAGGAGCAGCATTACTACCAAGCATAGGGTCTATCAGTAACGTTTTATTGTTTATCCGCATCAACACTACTGAATGTCCGTACCATATCATTTTAACCTCGCTGGAAGCTTTCAGGAAAGCAGAACTATCAAAGGGCACTATTGGAATTCTATTTTCCGGTTCTCGGCCTGCCTTTTCGCAAAACTGCTTGTATAACAGCTTTGGCAACGACTGGAAACTAAACTCCATTTTTGTTTCCTCCAGGTTCAGAAATCGCTCCCCATCCCATTGTTTGGAAAGAGCATATCTGCTTATGTCTACCTGCGAGGCCTTAGCCCCAAATTGCTTCTTCATTCGCGATGTAATCTTTTAAGTCCGACATGCGACGTTTGCACATCGAGTACTAAAGTTACTGGAAATGCTTCAACGATTCTCGATGATGCACGTGTTGTTAAAACTGCCGTTCCTATAATGTTCAATTTCAGAACAATTGATATTGTATATATACCGACTTATTATTCCATAGAGCTTGCCAGATTCGCTGTTTGCTTTATACTAATTCTATATTTTACGAAAATATTGTACTTTAACTTATAACCATTTTGCTAACAAAAGGCTGAGACATGAACACTGATATTAAATCTGTCTTAAATAGAATCCAACCCATCACCTCAGAGGCATGGGAAGATTTAGAGCAACTGTTCCACTCAAAAGTGCTCCAAAAAAATGAGTACTTCCTGCGCGAAGGAGAACGAGCACACCATTGCTATTATTTAGAAGATGGAGTAGTTCGGGTATTTTATACGAAAGATGGCAATGAGTACAACAAAACACTATTTGTAGGGGGTATGTTTCCCACACCCATTACGGCACTGCTTACAGACAGCCCGGCAAACATCAGTTTTCAGGCACTAACAGAATGTAAGGTGACACAGTTTTCCTACGCATCATTCAGATCGCTGTTCGAAAAACACAAAAGCCTTATGGCACTTATGCTGACTATCATGGAGCAACTATGGATAAAAAAAGAACAACACGATATAAGAATGGTAACCAATGACGCAACCACCAACTACCTGCTTTTCAGGGACGATTACCCCGGACTTGAGGCGCTGATTCCTCAATACCATATATCCTCTTACCTTGGAATAACACCTATTCAGCTTAGCAGAATACGAGCACAGCTTCGAGAAAACAAGTAGCAAAATTCCACTTCTTAACATAAGTTAATGCATAGATTTTTAGCAGGTCGCACCTTTGCCCTGAACTAAAAATCAATGCAAATGAAAACACCATTCAACTATCCGATTTCAATTTATGTTACAGCAGGTATCGCTTGCCTCGCTATAATGATGCTTGTCGACTTTGTTCTAGGGCCGGAGGCAGAACACCTCAATGCCTGGGCAATAATGAACAAACAACTAGGTAGAAACACAGGAATACCCGATAGCCTTGCCTTTAAGCAACTCGGCTTGTGGGGAGCAACGGTTGTAATGCTCCTGATAAATCTTCTGTTTGGAATTTTACTCGTGAACCTGATTAAAGGCATCATTCATTTAATACACGCAATTCACTAAAAAATGAGAACATGTATTCTGACTGCCACAGTCATTATCTGCTGCTGTAAGCAATCAATATCGCAAGACAACCAAACTGTTGTCCTGAAGCGTTCATGGCAAGTTGGTCTTGGGTTAGGAGAACTACCCATTGGAAGCAGTTTTAAGCCCAGCGTTACGTTCGGCTACCACATTACTGACAAACTATATGCCGGCGTCATCTTTCAATTTCCCGACAAAATAAACAGAAACGGAACATCCTTTAACGCCCGATCAACAAATCTTGAAGGTCTGGTAAACTCCGGAGAAACAGTTGCGCAACGATTTATGTTGCAGTGCCGTTATACACCCATACAGTTCGGACCGTACTTATCTGCCGGACTTGTGTTCAACGGCCGTGATACAGAGTTGATGAACTTCGACAATCGAACAAGAATAATCGGAGGACAAGTACACGACGGCTCCCTTTCTATAACTCAAACACGTCCGGCCGGCTGGGGTTTTGCCTGCGGAATAGGCTATCAGTACAATTTCAGCAATGGATTTTCGGTAAATGCAGAATGGACTCCCGCATGGATGCAATACCCTGTACCTACCTATACTATTAGCAGCAGTACAGAGTTGCCTAAATCAGCTATCAACAACATTAAGAAAAACATGGACAACGGTTTCAAGTCAAGCCCAACCAATATGTACAAAGTATTTCACGTAGGCTTTTCATACCGGCTAACACAAGAGTAAAACCATAGTAAATCACTCCTAAACAACAACAATTATGCAACTAAACAACAACACAATATTGATTACCGGAGGCACATCAGGCATAGGCCTTGAACTGGGCAAAACACTTAAAGAACTGAATAACCATGTAATCCTAATGGGAAGAAATACTCAGGCACTCAACAACCTGCGCGCAGATGGGTTCAGCACGATATGCTGCGATTTAGCCAATCAGCAGGAAATTGAGCAAGCAGTACTGACCATACAAAACAGCTACCCTCAACTAAATGTATTGTTCAACAATGCCGGCATTCAGAACAACTACTTGTTTACCGATGCGGTCATTCCTTTGGGCAAAATAAAGCACGAAATTGACGTCAATATAACCGGGCAATTAACGCTGACGTATTTGTTGCTCCCTACGCTCATGACCAACAAAAACGCCTACATTATTAATACCACATCCGGACTCTCCTATTTCCCTAAGCGTGATGGAATTACCTATAGTGCCACAAAGGCAGCTATGAGCAGCTTTACCATAGGGCTACGTAATGCACTTCGTGACGCAGGCATAGGTGTAATGGAGTTCATACCACCAGTAACGGACACTGCCATGACTTCCGGCAGAGCAGGTAATAAAATGAGTCCGGAGGCACTCGTAGCACATATACTTCCACAAATGCGAAAAGACAGGAACACTTTAACCGTCCGGCAAATAATAATGTTTCGGTTTATTGCACATTACTTCCCAGGCATTGCAGACAAAATTGTCTCGAAGTAAGCTGCCGGGATGCTACATAATCTTAATTATTCCTTTCCTATACAAATCAAGAGCATCATTCAGCAAACTGGCAATTACTTCTATGGGAATATCCTCATTGGGGTTCACCCTGAAAATCTTCATACGAGAGCGATTACCCTCCTCCAGCATAGGGTGGTCGAGGTGCTTTCCTTCTACCATCAGTATGTACGGCTCATCTGTATTCTTATCCGTCCATAGGTAGCAGAACATCTTCTTCTTGTAGCAAAAGCAGGGCATACCATATTTGCGCGTTTCAGTAACATTATCGTCTTGCGATAATATGATACTGCGCAAGACCAACAAGCAGCTTTTACTGGGTTCTTCCTTTTTCAGATAAAAAGTATCTAGTTCCTGATTCATGTTAGGGAGTTTATATGCGATAACAATAAAAGTACATTTAACGCCGTTTACAGCATAATAATTGGGTGACTCTCCCTTAAATTTACCTTATGCGTTGCACATATCCGTCAATTTTCTTCTTTCTGCTGGCATGCTTATGCTCTTTCTATCAGTCATCAGCACAACCGATAACCACAGTAGGCGGTTCATTAGAGAATAAAGAACTCATCTTTATTGCTGAGACACACAGCATTGAAGAAAAAGACAATTTCTACAATGCCCTTATCCCATACCTTGTCAGAGAACACGACGTTAGGAATATAGTGCTCGAAGCTGGCCATTCACATATGTACTTACTCAACAAGTTTATGACAAATGATGACAGTACTTTGTTTCGACATGCCAAAACTAAAAAAGAGAAAGAATTCCTACGCTACACGAAAGCCATGTACGAGGCGCTACCCGCAAACAAAAAGATAACATTTTACGGTATGGATTTTGAACGGGTGGGATTTATAGAATCATCAATTATGATATTGAGCGACAATAACGTTCCAAAATCAAATGAACTCTATAAATACCTGAACTCTTTACCGGATTCTGCAACATCATTGGTATACATGACCGTTGAACAGAGCAGAGACCGATTGCAGATTTACCGTCATGCATGTAAACTATTCAGCAAAGAAAAAAAATATCTGCAAAAAATAGTAAACAAAGACTATGACGTACTTCGCCGGATATTCGAAAACCCGGCCCGGGAAGACAAGTTCAGCAGACGGGATAGAGGTATGTATCGCAACATCAAAAAGCAACTTAAAGACAAGCCTTTTCTGTGTATTGCCGGCGGGTACCATATCACCTATCGTCGACATCAGGTGTACCCCTCACTCATAAAATTAATGACCAGAAGGAAACCCAAAAACGAACGACGGTTAGCGATTATTGAGGAAGTGAGCAACCGCAAATACCTGTCACATAAGCTTATGGAACACAATGGTGATGCCCCCACCTATACATCTGGCAAAGAAGGTCCGGACTATATCACCAAAAATGATAACGCAATGAATAGAGCTTACGCCAATTATTGCAGTACACCCGGCAACTACCGCTTAATTCATAAGAGTGTGTTCAGTGACATCATTCACCGAGATAATCATGGATTAGAGTCTTACTATATATTTCTGGGTGATTGCGCAAAAAATAGTGAGCGGTAAAAAGGTCACTGTTACGCTACGCTCCCTGCTTCCTTACATACTTGGTAAGTATAACAATGGTTTGCCCCTCTATCTTGCCTTCTATCTGCTCTGTATTGTCCGGCACCAGACGTATATTCTTTACAACCGTACCCATCTTAGCATTTAGCGTTGAGCCCTTTACATCAAGCGATTTCGTAAGTACAATAGTATCTCCGGTGTTTAATACGTTTCCATTGGCGTCCTTATGTAGTTCTACTGAGCCGTCACTCTCATGGTCGCCGGTAGCTTTTGCCCATGCCAGACGTTCATCGTCTAAGTACATCATATCTAACGCATCACTCGCCCAGCTCTCATTGCGAAGCCTGTTCAGCATACGCCAGGCCACCACCTGCACACCCGGCACCTCACTCCACATAGCTGTGTTGAGACACTGCCAGTGTGGGCTGTCAAGTTCTTCCTTTTTATCTACCTGTGCTATACACTTGGCACAAAGTAAAATAGAGTTATCTTCATTGTTATTATCCTGAGGTTGCACCTCATACACAGTCAGCCCGTCTTCAGCCGCACAAAGTTCGCACTTACTTTCACTCCTTTGCTTCAGTATTTCTTCCAGTTTCATCTATCTTGCAGTTATTGAAGCGACGAAGATAGAAACATCAGGCAGCAATTTTCCTGACGACAATCAGCTATATGCGGTTTTCAACAAAATACATGTCTATCTCTCCCTTGCCCTTTACTTCTACCTTTCCTCTGGGTGAACAACTAAAATGCGCTTTCACCAATTCATATGTTGCTTTAGATATGTTTACCTTATCTACCTCACCGCCCGATTCTAGCCGTGCAGCAATATTTACGGCATCTCCCCATACATCGTAGGCAAATTTCTTTTTCCCGACCACACCGGCTATGAGCTTGCCCGTGTGAATGCCGATGCGTATTCCCCAGCTCTTTTTCCCATTTGCAATCCTTTCATTATTCCATTCTGTTACCCATTGCTGTATTTCGCACCCTGCGGCTACCGCATCATATGCATTGGTTGTGTTTTCGGCTGGCAGCCCGCCGGCACACATATAAGCGTCGCCTATCGTCTTTATTTTTTCTAGGTTGTGCCGATCTATTATATCGTCAAAAGCGGTGTAGCATTCATTAAGTGTATGTATCAGCTCTTGCGGAGATATCTCTGCTGCCAGTTTTGTAAAGTCCTGAAAATCAGAGAATAGAATAGATACCGAGTCATAGTTGCGTGGTGTAGCCTCACCCTTTTCGCGAAGCTCTTTAGCTACCGCATCAGGAAGTATATTCAGCAACAACTCATCACTTTTTCGTTTCTCGTCCTGCAACTGACGTGTGCGTTCCTCCACAATTTTCTCCAGCTCTTTGTTATGGCGGTCCAGCAATCTGTTTTGCGACTCCAGTTGTCTGTCCTGATAAAACCCCTTTATCGCCTCACGCACCGTAAGTATCATATCGTGTCCTTCCCACGGCTTGGCGATATATCTATAAAGGTTTGCCTGATTCACTGCCTCAATCACTGCCTCATTGTCTGACTGTCCGGTAAGAAGAATAGTATAAGTAGCCGGCGACATCTGATGTATCTGACGCAGCAACTCGTGTCCCTTAAGACCCGGCATCAATTCGTCGGAAATTACAACCGGTACGTCATTACCCGCCGCAAGCAACTCCTTTATAAGCTCAAGAGCCTCTTCGCCACTCTCTGCCAACTCAATAGCGAAGTCTTTGCCAAACCCTCTACCTAGCTGCGACTGCAGACCATTCAGCACAACCCTTTCGTCGTCGATACACAATATTATTCCGGCAGATTCTATCATTTAGCGATTATTAAATTTATTAAGTCCTGCTCATTCCAGGGCTTGTGAATACAGCGAATAGCTCCATCATTTCTACCTTCTATCGCCTTTACGACTCTGTTATCTACATGCCCCGTCAACAAGATAGTTACCACATTCTTTACTTTATTACGTACTGTTTGCAGCAATTCATCCCCCTTCATGCCGGGCATTAACCAATCCGATATTACCACATATAGTACTTCTCCATCTTCATGGTCAATTTCATCAATAATGCTCAATGCTTCTTCCGCCGATTCTGCAAACTCATAATGGTAGTGGTTACCGAGATTTCTTGTCAACTGTGCGTTTAGGCTATCGAGAATAATTTTCTCATCATCTACACAAACTATATTTAACGTCTTTTTCATTTAATCTTGTTTCACAGGAATGCTTACATAAAAAGTTGTCCCTACATTTTCCTCCGTATCAAACCATATTCTGGCACCGTGATGATCAAGAATACGCTTGATGATATCTAACCCGAGACCGCTCCCTTCTCCCGATACTTTTGTTGTAAAGAAAGGCTCAAAAACCCTCGATCTTATCGCTTCCGGTATTCCCTTCCCTGTATCCTTTATACTCACTTCTACAAAGTTATCTACTCTTCTTATACGAATCGTCAGCGTGCCTTTATTATCCATCGCCTGCACCGCATTCACTATCAGATTGGTCCAAACCTGGTTCATTTGGTCGGGAAATACTGTTACATCGGGCACATCTTCATATTCCTTTATTACGGTTACACCTTGCTTTATACGGTTGTGGTAAATCATCAGCACTGTCTCTATATTATCACGAAGGTTTGTAAGCTCAGGCGATTCACTGCTGGTAGTATGCAAGTAAGTTTTTAATGCTTTTACAACCCTCGATGCCTTATCGACAGCAATAATAATAGTTGAATTATTTTTTTGCTGATTGAGTAGATTGTAGGCAATCATTATCAGATTTTCAAACTCGCTTACCGCCGTCAACTTCCTGAGGACAGGCGTTACAGTCAGTAACCCTACTTGCACCATCCTGTCAGCAATAAATCGGGAATTTTTAACGCCCAGAGATTCTAACTCTGCCCGCAACTCTTTTTTGCGCTCTCTTTCTTCAATCGTTGTATGCGCCTCGAAGTTGGGTTTAGCAGTAGCAAGAAACTCAACGAACAAATCCTTTTCCGCTGACGTCATTTTTGCGAGCGACTCCGGCAACCTTTCCATTATTTCCTGAAAGGCAATTGAGGACTCTTCCGCCGATGACTTGATAGCACCAAGCGGCGTATTTACTTCATGAGCAACCCCCGCAGACACCTGCCCCAATGCCGCCAGCTTTTCAGAACTGAGCAACTTGGTGTACGTCTTCATGAGTTCTTTTGTCATACGCTTCTGTGTCTCTATATAGTAAAGAAACAAACCAAAAAATATAGATGCGTTTGTCAATATATTTATGAGCAGAAATATACGGGTGATAGAACCGGGCCACTCATTGCTGAAATGAATCCGCAAGTAATCGTCGGCATAAAAAGAGACAAGTGTAAGAAAAATGAATGCAAACAACCAAAACAAACAGGACCTAATATCGAGATAAGAAGCCGAGGAGGCCAGCGCCAGTATAGACCATAACATTACGGCGCCTGACTGCTCAAACCCTCCTAACCACCACTGCAATATAAACGGCAATAGCAAACTGATTGTAGTCTGCAAATGACGAACCAGAAAGAAATATTCCTTTTTAGAAAATATCCAGAAATTAATGGCTGTGATGATAGTATAGCCAAAGGGTACAACCGCAGGCTCCGGTAGTCCTGCAACAAGCAGCAGTACACCCCAAAGCACCCCCCCAATACTCATGCATACTCCCTGATATACCAGAAATTTTTTCTGAAATATCTCTACATCAGTATCATGTTCTCTTATGCCAATTCTTGCAATATTCATAATTACATAAATAAATCACACCCCCATTAGCAACACCAACAAATATACAATTTGCTATTGTTTGATTATATCTGATATCTCCTGGTCTATTTTTTCGTTTTTGTTATCAAACCATATCCAAACGCCTAATATGAAAATTGTTGCAAAAACGACGAGCAATGCAATAGAAACGTTGTATTTGTTTACAGGCATATGGTTCCGCTTTGAGTCCATGAAATAAAATTAACCCAAACGAACACTTCGAGCCAACTATTTGGCGTTACAGTTTTGTATACAACCAGTTACAATTTCGTTTCTTGAACACAATAAAATTACAACCAACGATTTATACATGACATTATTTTGCACAATAAAACACACCAACAGTATGGCTTTGTACCAACAAGATGCAAGAGAAATTCACACTTTGGCAGAACATAACACGATTATCGCGCTACTTTTTAAATAAGTAAGGGATACAAACCGGGATACTATACAAGATGTTCTAATGTATCATCTTTATCCAGATTGAGTTTTTTGCGAATGCGATACTTATAAATCCGGATAGTACTGGGCGAAACGCCAAGCATAGATGCCATTTCTTTTGGAGAAAGATTGAGTTTTGACAACGCCATAAACCTGACTTCAGAAGGCGTAAGGTCCGGATGCTTCTTACGTAAGTTAGCAAAAAAGCCTTTATGAACCTTTTCAAACAATCTCCTGAAGTCATCCCATTGCTCATCAGTAAGCAATATAGCTCCCTCCAGTTGCGCCATAATATTTATGTCCGCTTGCTCATCTTCTTCCTTCTGCAAGTGCTCCAATTTGCTATTATATTCATCTATTATCTCATCTTTTTCATTAACACTACGACTATAATTTATCAACTTTAAAGTAGCGGCATCCAGTTCGGCTACAAGCTGCTTCTGCCTAAGTCGGCTTCTGTTGATGATTAATATACCGATTATCGCAGCTAATGCAATAAGACCAATTAGTGAATTTCTAATAATAGTCTGTCGTCCTTTCTCGGCAATCATTGCATCTAGCTCCTGTCGGCGTTGCACGAATGCAACTTTTTCCTGAGCCATTATATTATTGCTTTTTATCTTTGCTACTGATGCTGAATCTTTTGCAACAAGCGCAGAGTCTGCATAAACAAGGGCAGATTCCATATTGCCCAATCGGCGATTCAACTGACTACCAACCTTGTAATAAGTAGTCGCGATTGCAAAGTCAGACAGGATATCCCTGATCTTATCTATATCGTTCAATCGCTTCCAGCAACTGCTTGCCTTTTCAATATTACCTTGCTCCAAATAGCAATCAATCAATGCACATTCGGCAGTGAAGGCATTTTTCTGCTCGCCGACTTCCATGCAAATCGTTACGTTTTTTTCAAGCAGGTCTATCGCTTCAGCAACGCGTCCCATCTGGTAATAAGTCGCGCCGATGTTCCCGCTGAGAATACCCGTCCATACTTTCTCAGAATTCCCATTCGCACTGTTCAATGCTAACTCAAAATAACGAAGTGAGCTGTCATATACCCCCATATGCCGGTAGCACAACCCGATAGTATTATATGCGGTAACAGTTATATCGTGAAATGCCATTGAATCTGCCATTACAGCCATGCGCATATACTTCACAGTATTAGTGAAGTCATCATACCTGTAGTAGGATCCTGCCAGACTATACAGATACTCTTGTTTGCCGGGAAATTCTGCAGAAGGCATATCCTTGTATATTTCGTACGCTTTCAGGTAATACTCAAAGGAGATACTGTTTCTCTTGTATACAAAATAATAAATATCACCTGTAGCCTGCAATATCTCTGCCTCTATTGATGCAGACAACCCTCCATATTCATTGTATATGTCCTTTAATAGTTGCTTGGCTTCATCATTTTGCCGGCTGGCACCTGCCTTTATTAACTCCAATTCCAGCATTGCCATCAGCTCCTTGTCATCACCCTTCTTTGCCATAGCCAATGCAGACGAAAAAATGGCCGATACTTCTTCTGCGCTCTTTCTGCTGCACTCAGCTCTCCAAACAGAATCTACATAAATATATTTCTGGCTAAATGAGGCATCTGAAAAACGGTACCGCTGCCCATAAGCTTGCAGACAGAAAAGAACCAAAAACAAACATGTAATAATGCGCCCCATATTATGGAAATACGGCACAAAATAGAAAGATGTACCAAGTATTTCTAATAATATCGGAATCTGCCTAATGCACCCTGATAACGAAAAGACAAAACTGTTACTTACACCCGTTTCAGCCAACCCGTTACGCTCATCCTCGATCGCTTTGCAACGGCCGCTTAATCAAAATATTTTTTTATATTTGCTAATATATTCAACACCTTTAAATTGTACCTAAATGCTATCCAACTCCCTACAATGTCTCGTAAAAGCATCAATGATATGCTTTCTATTGCTTGCATCCACAGCTATCAAGTCAACTGGTCAAACAATATTTTATGTGAACAGCTCAACAGGAAGCGACGCAAACCCTGGTACGAGTTGGGTATTGGCATACAGAAATGTCACAAAAGCACTGGCGAGCGCGAATAGCAGCATTGCTGCAGAAGTTCAGATATGGATTGCTCAGGGAACATACACCCCTATTGATGGAATTGCTCCAACCTCGCCTACACTTGCGGATACCTCATTTTTGTTTTGCAGAGGTATCGGTGCTGGCAGAGCACTAAAAGTGTATGGTGGGTTTTCTGGCACTGAAACAAGTATATCGGCAAGAACAAGTGGTCATACTACTTACCTCGACGGTTATTTAGGACTAGAACGTAGTTATCACATTGGTGTAATAACAGGACTAAGCGCTTTATCAGATAGTGTTGTCATCGATGGTATTACCATACAAAACGGTAGTGCAAAGGGCAATGGGGTAAAAACATTTAATGGTGTCGACGTTGCCAGAAACGCTGGTGGTGGTTTTTATCTAGAAAATAACCTCACATCTAAAATTGCCATTAGAAACTGCACATTCAGGTTTGATAGTGCAATAGGAAATGACAACACTTGTATTTATAGCTCGGGAGGAATGGGTGGCAGTGCATTTGGAGGCGGAGTATATGTAAGATCAACTCAAGGATTGTTTGCAAACTGTAGTTTCGTTGCCAATGCTGTTGTCGGAAATACAGGAGGGTGCAATGTATTTCCCGGTACATTCACAGGTACAGGTGGCAATGCTTCGGGGGGAGGTCTATATGCCAACAGAGCAGATATTATTATAACCTCGTGCACCTTTAACAGAAACTCTGTTATGGGCGGCATAGGTAAAAGAGGATCCCACACTCCTAGTTATGGTGGGGGTAGAGGAGGCGATGCTTTTGGAGGAGGGGCCTGCTTTCAATCCTGTACGCCGACAGTATCTGATTGTACATTGGCTGAGAACGTCGCTTATGGGGGTACTGGAGACGGTCCTTCAAGTTATGCACGGGGAGGCAGCTCATATGGAGGTGGAATATTTGCAGACAGCGCATCATTTTTTCTCCTCGAATCGACTTTTGAAAAAAATGTAGTATTCCCAGGCCAAACTATCCCTAACCGTTATGGTAATGCATTCGGCGGAGGCTTGTGTAACAAAAACTGTACGCCTTCTGTTTCTGACTGCACATTCGAATCAAACTTAGCAACAGACTCATCGGTCTATTATGACCTATCCAAACCTTATTGCATGGGTGGCGCTATAGCCAACATTAATGCAAATACATCTATAACAAACTGTACATTACTGCGAAACAGAGCTATAAGTTTTAGAAAAGGGTATTGCTACGGAGGTGCGATTTACAATCTCGAATGTGCCCCAACTATCTCATTCTGCAATATGTCTGAAAACCAATCAAAAAGTGGCTATTTGCATTGGTTTATGGATGCGCTACCGGGACCAGGGCTTTCAGGTGGAGGAGCTTTGGCCAACTATCGCTCATCACCTGCAGTAAGCAATTGCACTTTTAAACATAACAGCGCCCAAGGCACTTCAGATGGTTACCCTTATGGGTCGGCTATATTCAATCAAGACACATCCAACGCTGTCTTTTGGGATTGTGTTATAGACTCCAATATTGGGAGTTCATACGTAACCTTTGGCACAGTTGCTTGTCTAAGGTCCGATGCAAAATTTATCAGATGCAAATTTCGCAATAACGGGCGATTTTTTAGCGAGTACTACGGAGGAGCTTTTTATAATGAGGCGGGCGCTCCAGTGATTGACACATGCTGGTTCCAAAACAACTCGAGTAGATATGGTGCTGCAATATATCAGAATTCTGGCTCACTAGCTCCACGAAACTGTTTGTTTGAAAGTAACGAAGCATATTATGATGGAGGTGCGATTTACAGTACAGGAGCTGACATGAAATTTAGTAGTATTAATAACGTTTTTAAGGGAAACAATGCTCAAGGCGGGCGAGGCGGAGCTATTCGGGTCGGGTCATCAGGACCGTACGGTGACACAATTATAAACAACGTTTTCTTACATAATACAGCACGAGGGAGTGGTTCTTCACGCGGGGGAGGGGCAATCAGCATAACAAGTCCAGCACACTTCATATACAACAATACTTTTTATGCTGATACGGCATCGGCCGATGGAGGTGCGATTAAAATTGAAAGTGCTACTGGCATTAGTAGAGTCGCCAATAATATTTTCAGCCAGTGCTACGCATCGGGTACCAGTTTAGATACAAGCGTTTCAGGAACTGGTTCTTTTGATTTCAGTAATAACCTATTCAGTGATACCGACCCATTGTTTGTTTCATCAACTACACCATCTGGACCAGATAACATCTGGGGTACAGCTGACGATGGATTACAATTGCAGACCTGTAGTCCAGCGGTGAATACCGGAAGCAATGCCTATCTGATTCCGGGTGTTGATGATGACATGCTCGGCAACGACCGTGTAAACGGCATTTCTATTGACATGGGTGCCTATGAAAAAAACCTTATCTCCCCAATTTCGGGACCAAGCACACTTTGCAGATACACAACAATCGCTCTCGGAGTCAGCCCTGCAGGAGGAACATGGAGCAGTAGCAATCCTTCTGTAGCTACAGTTAGCAGTTCTGGCATGGTTACCGGTATCAATCAAGGTGTCGCAATCATTACCTATTCCAGGTCGTTTGGCTGTGTTGGAGCCATATCTGTTAAATATATTACGATTGAGAGAACAGCTGCACCAATTCTGGGTGATACTGCACTTTGTATTGGAAGTACTATTTCCCTTTCGGACACAACATCTTCAGGTATCTGGAGTAGTAGTGCGCCGACAGTTGCAACGGTATCTTCTTTGGGATACCTGAATGGCCTAGCGCAGGGTACCGCTTCGATTACATATTCAGTTACAAATACTTGCGGAACTTCTGAGGCAATTAAACTGATTGCGGTAGAGCGTATGGCATCGGCAATTGTTGGTGTTGACTCCGTTTGCACAGGAGCTTCGGCTATTATGACCGATTCTGTTTCCGATGGTATATGGAGTATTAGCCCCACAGTGATAGCAACTATTTCTTCGTCCGGGGTAGTAAATGGCATCACCACCGGAACTGCAACAATAAGTTATACTGTTTTAAATTCCTGCGGTCCCTCTGATGCGTCTAAAATAATTCGTGTCGAGCGCCCGGTATCAATAATAACAGGGCCAGATTCCCTGTGTGCTTCAGCAACCATTTCGTTAACAGACAGTGTCGCGGGAGGCACTTGGACGTCAGCATCTACTAGTATTGCTACTGTTGGAAGTAGCACTGGAGTTGTTTCCGGAATTGCACAAGGAACGTCCATAATAAGTTACACGCACAGCAATGCATGTGGCATAACAACTGCACTTCACACCGTAACTGTCGATATTACCGCAACACCAATAACAGGACTGTCCGCGGTATGTGTCGGCGCTACCATTACGCTCACTGACACAACGCTTGGAGGTATATGGAGTAGTGATTTCCCTGCAACAGCAGCCATAACTACCGGTGGGGTTGCCACGGGAGTAGCATCCGGCTCTGTGATAATATCTTATGAAGTAACAAACGCATGCGGCATGTCAAATGATACAATGCTATTAACAGTGGACACTTCCGCCGCCAACATAGAAGGCGATCCAGATTTGTGTATAGGCAACACAACTACGCTCTCTAATGCAACTCCTGGAGGTACATGGTCATCAAGTAATACACTGATTGCGACGGCTAGCTCTTCGGGTGTAATAGGGGCTGTGTCAGAAGGAACAGCAACTATTACTTATTCTGTACACAATAGTTGCGGTATAAGCACGACGACAATTATGGTCACCATAGATCAACCGGCCAGTGACATTTTGGGGCCAACAACGGTTTGTGAAGGCGAAACCATTAATTTGACTAATGCTACCGCCGATGGAACTTGGATTAGCGATAATTCAACTATTGCATCCGTAAGTAGCGGTGTAGTATCTGGTGTTAGTGCAGGAACAACAACAATATCTTACACTGTCGATAACTCATGTGGAATTACCAGCCGCTATATCGAAGTGAACGTACTAAGCGCTACAGACTGTCATTCAGGATTACCGATAACCTCAAATTCTCAGAGTATTTTGTTATATCCTGTACCTACACACTCAGATATATTCATTAATGCTCCCTTTAAAGTAAAACTAGTTTTTACAGGTGTTAATGGCAGACAATATAACTATACACCAACTGCAAATGGAAAAGTATCTATAAAAGATCTCCCCAATGGCGACTATGTCGTTACCATTCTTGACGCAAAAGAAAGAAAAGTCGCTGTGAGAAAAATACAGAAAATGTAAAAAATCATGCTGCTCATTATAACACTTTATCGGGAGCAGCATGAATCCTTTTAACCTGGCAATTTACATATAAATACTAATCTATCGTTTACACACGCTTCAGCCAGCCTGTTACGCTCATTCTGGGTTTTCGCGCTACGGCAACTTCATGCTCCAATACATCACTCTGAAAAAACACAGCCTTACAACTATTTGGCGCTACACTTTGCATAATGCCACCTTCATGGTGTATCACCAAATGCCCACCGTCGTCGTCCTGCCAGTTTTCATTCAGGTAACTGATCATTGAATACTTCCGGGTGCTATTGTTCTTAAACTGATCTTTGTGTCTGGCATAAAAAGCACCTTCTTCGTACAAGGCATAATGAAACTCAAATGCGTTCAACCCCGTATAGCAAGTCTTGTTCAGATAAGCAACAAACTTGCGGACAATCTCCAGAAATTCCATCTCAGCCTCATTCTTTGACTTTTCATTCAGCCAAAGAGTCTTATCACCTCTGATACTAAGTCTTTCGATTTTTTCTTTGCCATTGCCAATACCGGCGACACGCAATGCCCCCTCGCTATTAAGGTTGTACAGGTTTTGTAGCAGCGCAGCTGCCAACGTAGAGGACAGAAACCCATCGGATATTCCAATTTTGCCGGTAATAAAACCATCTACCAGCTCCTCAAACTTTGACTCCATATATTTATATATGCAGCAAAGAAAATTATTTTTCTGTAACTAACTTAAAATAAGTTAGTTACAGTTTAATTTTAACATATTACATAATATATAAACAGATTAAAAATCGTCATCAGAGCGTTTACAACTTTCTACATCTTCACGAGTTTTCGGGTTACAGATTGTACCCCATCAATATCAATGGAAACTACATAAATACCCTGAGTTAACCCCTGCAAGTTGACCATTATTGTATTTACCCCACCCCTCAATCTTTCTGAAAAACCAGTAACCTTCTTACCGGCAATGTCAGTAATAGTTACACTTGCTTCACTCGAAGGCGTCTTTCCCAGATCAATGTCAATTTTTGACCATCCCTTACAAGGATTCGGATAGAAATCAGAAATTGCTAACGCAGCATTCTCCTGCCCACTTATAGATACTATATGAGAAGTGGTGTCATTATTAACCACAACATACTGAGCGTTATAAGCACTGTCATAACTGCCCGACACCCAAGTTAAATGGCAATCTGCCGGCGCATAACTAAAAGTCGTAGCAGCAGTCAATTCACTCCCCCATGTATTACCAAAATCTCCGGTTGCGCGCTTAAATAAGCGGAAATCACCTGCCAGATAATCAGAAAAAAGAATGTTCAATCCGCCCATGACCGTACTATCCGGTGCAGCAAAAGATTGATTGGCACCATAGTTGTTTACAATAAAATAACCGGGCACAGTTGGCCGTGTATCAGGAGCCACATCCGGATTACTGAACAAATGGAACGCTACCACCTCTCCGTCAGGATAAACACCTGAAGTCGGTAAGTGTATATTCAGATTAGCGTCTGTAAAACTTTTCAGACCGCCAGAATTGACACTCGGCATCCGGAACATACGCCCACTACTAACCGGCGCGCTGGAAGCAACAACATTTGCTTCCGGGACGAAAGAGTTGAAGTTGTTCTTCATATCATAAATACGACCACCCGGCGCATAATACTGATTAAACTGAAAATACTTTATCAAACCAGTCTCCGTTGCAGGGTCGGTAATAAGATGCATCTTTTCCCTTACCTCTTCCTGACTAAGTGTATAATCAAAAAACTTCACCTCATCAATCTTCCCTTTAAACTTAGACCCTTGCCCGTTATGGCAATCCAGATTCAGCATAAACGGCGACTGCGATAAATCTATTGCCGGCATAGCATCTGTATTCACTGTATCAGCTATCCCGTTCAGATATAGAACCACACCTGTAGGACTGTAAGTCAGCACAACGTAATTCCACTTGGTACTATCACACACTAAGCTGCTCGTACCATGATAGCTTATGAGACTGTCTGTGTAGCACAAAATAAGATTGGGAGTATATCCGTTAAATTTAAAACCTAAACCAAATCCCCCGCTCCCCGAACCCGGATATTTTCCATGAGATACTATCTGAGAAAAACTCTTTTGCACGCCCTCCGGCTGTATCCAGCAAGATATAGAGAAGGTATTACTATTAATATTTGCAACGCCTAAGTTTACAGTTTGTGTTATCCCGTTAAGCTGAATACACTTACCGGCAACAGTATCCGGGCCACAGTGTGTATCGTCCACAACAATCATGCCCGTAATCGTTTTGCTATCTGTGACCCCACCTCTCGAAACAGAAAGAGAAACATCGTAAGTACCTGCACCCGGGTAAACAACACTAGGCCTCAAATCTGTAGTACTGCTCACATAAAGCGCACCGGGAAAAGACCAGGCCCTTGTTGTCCCGGCATAATCAGTCATGGAGTAATCAAAGAAATGAATTGTATCTCTGGCACAGCCTACATACTTTCTATCAGCCATCGGTTGAGCAACCGGGCTCCCCACCGAGTATAACGGAGACTCCCATACGCTGCAATTCCCTGCCAGCCTTATTTTGCTGTCTCTATAAAAAATAAGTGCACCTACTCTGGCAGACAAGCTTTGTGGTAGATTGTCACTAAAATCTATCCAATCACTCATAGTGGCATCCCGGTAATATAGTTTTGATGGCTTCACATTCGTAACAGCATACACTCCACCATTTGTTCCTCCCTGAAACTGAAGAAAAGCAACCTTCTCACCATTCAATGCAGACCCTGTGATATTAGTCCAGGAACCTCCTCCATCCGTCGACTTAAACACCTTAGATGCCGCAGGTCCGTTTGCCATACAAACATAAACCTCGTTTTCGTCCTTCGGGTTAACAGCTACGTCCGTATTGTAATAAGACCATGCAACCGGCAGCGAAAGTGCGCTCCATGTTGAGCCTCCATCGGTAGTTACATACAAGCCACTGTTCGTACATACATAAATCACATCTGGCTGGCTGCGGGCAATTTCAAAACGCCACACCTTATTTCCACTTCCAAAATTATGTAACGATGTATACGAAGAGCCGGCATTAACAGACTTCCAGAGTATACTATCCTTACCTAAATAAAACACATTCGAATACCTTGGGTCTGACACTAATTCACTCGAAAACTTACCGTAGTAATCATCTTGCGGCCACATAGAGTTCGGTGCATCGGGAGCTCCATTCTCTACTGCTCCGGTCAAAGTGCCCGGTAGTACCCGCATGCCTATATCCCGAAAGCCCACGACACCATTGTGCCCATGAAATACGTGCCCAGTCGCATCTTCCCCGCCACCAAGCGAAAGTGCATTTCCGGCACCAAACAAATCGTATAGCGCACCATTTCCGTTATGGTACCTTCCGCCTACCACAATATCTTCATCCCACCCTTGTCCGAATCCCCAATAGTCTGCACTGCGGATACCATTGTTACGCACAGACCAGTTTGCAGCATTAGTAAAAAAGTCAGAAGAATGATTTACACCACCATCTGTTGCCAGATAAGTATCTCCACCAATGGCTAACGCCCACTGTAAGTCAGGATGAATACCAATAGGTCCGGAATAACCGCCAACAGGACTAAAGTTCAAACCGCCGTCAGTAGACTTGTATGTAGTGGTAGTCCCAACTATCACAGCATTGGCATCAGAGGGAGATGCAACGATACCTAAATCATAATACCCTTGTCCGTTCGACATGCCAAGCCCTGTGGTTGCAGATGTACCGCCCAGTCCTGTTGCTGTTGACGATACAGTAACGCTCCATGTGCTTCCGCCATCGGTACTCTTTATCATCTTAGGTGGAGTAGTATTACCTAGGTTCACACAGTATATCACATTGGAATTGGCAGGTGTTACAGCAAGTCTTGCACCCTTAGTATCTGTCGAAGACAAACCTCCCGTCACATTCGAGAAGTTGGCGCCTCCGTCTACAGACCGAAGCAATACCAAACCATCAGTCGTTGTAGAACCAACCGCATAAATCGTATTGGCATCGGCTGGGTTAATTGCCATATCGTATAACTTACCGGTGACAGTGCTACCCGGCGACACAAACCACGTCAGCCCGAAATTATCACTATAATAAATTGCTGTATTCCCTGTAATAAACACTCTGCCGGTTGTCGGACTTATTACCATTGAGTTGCCGCCACCGCCTGTATAGCCGGTTAAAGGTGTCCACGTAAGGCCTCCCGTAGCCGTCTTCAAAAGTACATTTGCAGAGCCGTCATAGGTATAAACAATGTTCTCGTTAGTCGGGTCAACAACAATAGATTTCGCAGTGCAGTTAGAAAGGGACTCAGTGATGCTGGCCCAATGCATGCCCTTATCCGACGAACGATATAACGTACCCGGCTCGCTACCCGCATATAATACATTGGGGTTTGATGGCGCAGCAGCTATCGCATATATGTTGGACTGATAGTTCTTCAGCTCTCCTGTTCCTACCTTATAAGTCTGCACCGGCCCCAGCACCGACCAACTGGCAGCGCTGGTCGTCCGTGATTGATAATTAGGGTCTTGCCGGATATTCGACTCCGCAATAGACCTGAGTAACAATTCTTTGTTGCGGTTCGGATTGTAACTAATGCTACCATCAGCATTTACAAAAGGCATCATTTCATTTCGCCACCGTATATATGCATTCAGGTATGGGTCTTCATGAAATCCATCCTCACCATCTACTCTTTCACTTTCATCAGATGTCGCATTATACACTTCAATTAATGAGTCTATTCTGTACACATTAGGATGCGCCCAATCAGCACTTGTTACCCACGAGGGGACAGAAATTTCTGCAGGGAGGTCAAAGGGGACTTTGTTTTGCGAAAACGCAATGCTACCCGAAAAAATTATTGCAATAATAAAAGATACTCCAAAACGAACTAACAACGCCTTCCTACTATAACTCATAATTAATAAAATTGGGAACGTCTAAAATTAGGCTTTTTCAACAAACCGTTGAATTGACGATAAAAACATTCTCAACAGCCCTAAAAAACGTCTGCAACTATCAGCTTTTCTAATTTATACTTTACGTTAATCGATAATAGCAATGAAACAAGAAGCCTACCTTTATAAAAAGAAATCAGGTGGAATTGACCAGTAGCAGACAGCAAGTGTATACAGAGGAGTTTTCTCTGAATCACCTCATGCCTGAGCAGTACGTTGCATATGCGCACAAAGTTGCTTCACTTGTCCCATGGTTTCTGATACAGTCAAATACCCATACATTGGTTTTCAGGACGCCGGAAAACGAATACTCTATGGGGGAGCTCGTCACTTTGAGCATCTCTGAAAAAACAGCCACCATCCACAGCAAGTCCGTCAACGAATACTATGCTAACGACCAGCAAAACCTTGCCAATATCGCCCTTCTGAAAAATGCCATTTCACGAGTGGCCGAAGAAGAGGAAAAGAAAAATCGCAACATGCACCCCATGCATCGGGAAAAATACGGGGCATTGGTAATTTCAAAGAGTTATGTGGTTACACCGGTACTTGTTTACCTTAATGTAATTGTATTTATAGCGATGGTACTTAGTGGCGTATCTCCGCTACATCCCACTACCAAGGCGCTATTTATGTGGGGCGGCAACTACCGATTGGCTGTTGTAGATGGCGAATGGTGGCGACTGCTCTCCTACATGGTTCTGCATGCTGGCGGTTTGCATATCTTCATGAATATGTTTGCCCTGCTGTATGTAGGCATGTTCCTGGAGCCATTAATGGGCAGACTCAGATTTGCGTCAGCATATGTACTTACCGGTGTTTGTGCAGGAGTACTCAGTATCATTATGCATAGCAATAGCGTGGGCGTGGGAGCATCCGGTGCTATATTCGGCATGTACGGCGTATTCCTTTCGATACTCACTACCTCTCATATTCAGAAGACTATGAGAAAAACAATGCTACGTAGCATGCTGTTTTTTGTAGTATTTAACCTGATGACCGGCCTGCAGGGAAATGTTGATAATGCAGCACATATCGGAGGACTCGTGAGTGGCTTTACCATGGGCTATGTGTTCTACCCCGGTATCAAAAAACATAGCAACACCAATAAACAGCTTGTTGTTATATCACTTATTTCCGTTGCTGTTATTCTGTTAACAAGTGTGTGTATTCATTTCTTATAAAAAAGGATAACGGTGAAGTAACACGCAACCCTGTGGCTCCGCTACTCTCTTTTCATTCTTCGGCTACCATCATATAGCTCAAACTCCAACAAACGGCAATCAATAATGCTCGTATAAAACTCAATACGCCGCTTTGCCTTTAGCCCCACTTTCTTGGCGAGGTCCAGATTGCCTGTGAATATGTATCCCCAATAGCCACCGCACTTTTTCTTCATAAAGTCGCCAATCTCCATGTAGGTTTTCTCCAACTCCTCCATACTACCCAATCGCTCTCCGTATTCCGGATTCATAAACATCACACCCTTGCCTCCTTCGGGCACATCGGTATCTCTGAAGTCACAAACCGAAAATTCTATCATGTCCGCCACTCCGGCTGCTATTGCATTCTTTTTTGCGTTGGCTATCGCAATGTCACTGAAATCCGTTGCTATAATACGAACACCCGGCACTTCTACAATCTGCCGGTCTAAACGCTCCATTTCATCCAGATACACTTCATTGTTATAACCTGTGAGGTGCATAAAGGCATAGTTCATCCGAAATAATCCCGGTGCTGTTTTGGTAGCAATCAAACAAGCCTCTATTGCCAGTGTACCCGAACCGCACATAGGATTTACAAATGGCGATTGCCGGTCCCACCTAGTCGCCATTACGGTTGCTGCTGCCAGCGCCTCCAGCATCGGCGCACGACCCGGTATCTTGCGGTAGCCATGCCTTGCCAGTGAGTCCCCGGTGGTATCTACAAACACCTCCGCAGACTCATTCTTCCAGAACAAGTGTATCACCGCACCCTTCAACTCCGAGCCGGTATCGGGCCGGGTGCCACGCTTATCCCTGAGTCTATCTATGATAGCATCCTTCACCCGTAAGTTGGCAAACATATTGTTATTGATGGTCGGGTTCTGCACATTGCTCGTAATAGAGAAATAGCCGTTTTCGGGCAGCAGATTCTCCCAGGGATAGCTCACCAGATTATTATACACGTCATCGGCATCTACAGCGTCAAACTGTTTCAGGCTGTACAGCACCTGACTGGCGCAACGCAGATTGAGATTCAGCCGGATACAATCATTGACCGTCGCCATCAAACGTACACCTGTTACAAATGTCTCTAAGGGCTCAAATCCCAACTCCTTTACCTCCTGTTCCACATAAGGCGCAAGCCGCTTATGACAAGTAATGGTAACCGGGGCTGCTGTAGTGTATAATGACATGCCTCAAAGGTAAATGCAAGATTGGACAATTAGCTACCGCCGATACAATATTCAAGAATATCACAGAGCACCCTGCTCTATCAAAAACGTTGACAAACTAATGTTAACATCCTCGGCAATAAATCAAAGGCATTCACAAATTCCGTATTTTTGCATTTCACATTTAAAATTTGATTTCTTTATGAAAAAGGTTCCTTTATTTATTCTATCAGTTTTGCCATTTACTATCATGGCTCAAACTACTCCTACATTAGTCGCTGACATTAATACCGGAATGAGTGGTTCTAACGTAAGGTCTGTTACAGCACTCGGCTCTGAAGTCTACTTTCAAGCCCAAGCAGGAGGATCAAGCGAGTACAATCTATATAGGTATACCCCAACAACCGGCGCCGTAAAAGTTACTGGTCCCGGTAGCCTCTATCCAGCTATTGACGAAACAAGTGGCATAGAAAAAAGGTTTGGCGTAATAAACGACAAACTTGTATTTCATGCTATAGTTGCACCACCAGACACGGGTACAGGCACATACGTTATAACAGAAGGAGGAATGCCAGTAGCGGGAGGAATCACGGGCGGATCCCTAAATGCAATCAGAAGTGACTTGTCGACCTCATCAGACGGAACAAAATTGTACTGCTGGGGATCTGTATCTGGAAGTTCAGGTCTTGCATATATAAATGTCAGCCACTCAATGACGCTACTCAGTGCATTCGATCCATTTGAGTTTTCACAAGCTGAGGAAATTACAGAATGTAACTCCAATGTATTTTTTGTATCTGACATACATGGTCCGCATCAACTACAGGTTTACAAGCCATCTACCAGTACGATTACGGAAGTGGCTTTTCCGGTGCCGATGTCTTTGTCAGACTTTTACCCACATAACCTATGGTCAGGAGATGATAATGTACTGTATTTCTCAGCAAAAACTGCTGCAGAAGGAAGAGAACTTTTTTCATACTCAACAACCGGCGTTGTTACAAAACTAACGGCATTAAACACCTCTTCTGATGGTGTCCAACCTGGGAAAAACGGAAAAATTATTAAATTCGGTAGTGCTCTCTATTTTTCTGGGTCTAACGGGGTTGCCGGCTATGATCTAATGAAATATGACCTCACCACCTCAACTCCTACACTTGTCAAAGACATCAATCCGCTAACAGGTTCTTCAAGTCCCGCATATTTTTGCGAGTATGGAGGTAAACTATACTTTGCCGCAGATAATGGTACTGACGGCGTTGAGCTTTGGGTGACAGATGGCACAGAAGCCAATACAAATATGGTAGCTGACATAAACACCAGCGGCAGCTCAAACCCCAGCTCTTTGTGCGTGGTAGATGGCAAACTATATTTTGCGGCTGATAATGGCAGCTCCGGCGTTGAGCTATTCAGTTACAGTGGCAGTGGCAGTGGTGGCGGTGGCACGTCTGAAGTAATCACAGCAGTAAGAATGGTAAACGATGTTGTAGTATTCCCCAATCCTGCAAAAAACCTTGTTACATTCAATATGAACCTTACAGCCCCGACTGGCTTGTCAGTTGTATTATCTGACATTACCGGCAAACAAATCTACAAAACCGATGGTAAGCAATATCCATCAGGAACGGCTTCTATAACTGTACCGGTTGAGAATTACGCATCAGGAGTTTACTTATATCGTATTCTCTCAGAAAACGGAGCATTGTTGGCATCCGGTAAATTGACACGCGAGTAGGCTTTTTGCTCGGCTAATATTTGAAAGAGGGTGTCTCAGACTTTCAGAGACACCCTCTTTTGTTTGTGTTTCTAATGGAAGCAGGACAACTATTTCGCAATGAATTCGTGTATATACCGTGCCTTCCTCAAACAAAACTGCCCCGCTATGCGAGGCAGTTCAATAAAGTAAAATATTTAATGATTATTTGGTACCTGTAAAAGTGCATGTTGAGTTAATAGCACCATTAACACTTAAAGTAAGCGTCAGTGTGCTGCCATTTAGTTCACCGACAGCACTAAGACCATAAGATAAGCCACATCCATCTGCAACTGTTACAGAAGGAAAATTGACAGCATTTCCGCTCGCGTTTCCGGTAAGAATCTGTGCCTTTGCGCAACCCGCTGAGGCGTCTCCTACACTATAAGACATCGTAACCGTCTTGTTGTCTTTTTTAGTCAGGACCATAGGTCCGGTACCGGTCTCACCTGTAGTACATGATATATTGGCGTTCCACGTTCCGCTAAACTTTGATGCTTCGTCTGTATCCTCATCCTTTGTACAACTCGTAACCACTATCGAAAAAATACCGATTGTAGTTGCCAACATGCCGACTCTGAAAACTGTTGGTAAACTTAATTTCATAAGATTTGTTTTTGGTTATCAATGCCACAATGATAATACATTTTAGTCAAATATCAAGTATTTCATCTTTGATTTTCATATCTACAATTTGGCAATTCCTTTGTCCGCAGTAGTACACTACTAATGATGGACTCTTTAAAATCGATAATAAAAGATTACTCATTTATTCATCACAGTGTAAACAAGAGATTAAGGCACAGAAGATATCAAGTGATTATTTGCCATCACCTCCGAATTTTTGCCACGAGAGATTATTGTTGCTCCAACCGGACGAAGCATTAGCTCATCAATCACCTTATACGTATTGTCGGGCTCATTTCTCAGCCGGCAAACTACATGAGTACAATCCGGTGGAATATTCACAAAACCACCGGCGCGAAACCACAAGCCCCTGCTATCGGTACTCTCCTTGGTGAATACACCGGTTGATGCAATAATACTATTCGAGGCATCCACCATATCCAGCTTAAAGAATGGACTCCTGTAGTTATTGTCTCCCAAAAGGAACCAACACGAAAATTCATACTCCCGGCTTTCTGATGCCGGGGCGACAGAAATATCTGCGACCACTGTTTCAAATGCGGCAATTTGATTAGTAGCTCCTTCACCAAAAAACTTACGGTCAGCTGTACCAGTATCAAAATGATTGACAAACCATCCGGCACCACCGCATCCTACACAACTGTCCGCTTTCCTATTCCCCATAGAAGCTGCAATACGCAATACCCGCTCCTTGTCTTCGCTATCGCCGGCTACTATACGCTTCGGATAACATGCATATACGTCACAGTTACGAAACGTACCAATACGTTCGGAAAATTGCAAAAGATATTTCTGATTATCGTCAAGCGGCAAACCCGAATAATGCAACAACAAAAATGCCCTGTCGTCGTGCAGATCTTTTAACACCGGCTTCTCCGCAAAAGGTCCTGCGGCTATCTTAACCTGACGCTGTGCAGCACTCCAGGATGCACGCGCCATCATTGAGTTTACCCATGACAGATGCAACTGTATGCCTGCTATTGTACCGACCCCGACCCCATACTGACACGTGTTATTGCCTACCCACAACTTATCTGTACCCAAATGAAAAAACGGGAGCAACAATATTCCCTGAAAGTCATTAGAAGAATGACCGTTCTCTTCCAAAAACCGATTCCAGGTATCTCCTTTCCTACCAATCAGTTCCTCGTAATTATCTTCCCCATTTTGCATTTGCCCATGCATGTCGCTTATGTACCCACTTGCTTCATACCCCCATAAAAGCAGTGCTCCGGCCAAAACAACGTTAGCCATCAAACTATTACCGGACTTTATCTTGCCCGTATAGAACCTGTATAAAGTCACGACAGCATACACCGTCATTACATAATAAAAAATCCAGGCGAAACGACCCAATGTGCGAAAATTCTTCAGAAAAGGAACATAATCTGTAACCCACTCCATCCCCCACACAAATGGCACTCCCATTGCCAACACAAGTGCGGCCATACCAACGAACACCCATATCCCGGGGAAAGCATTGCCCTGCCCACTCGCCACAGAGCTTTTCCTGAAGCGATAAATAACGCCACTTACAAACGACAAAGCAATCACGATAAGTACTACAAGCCCCGGATAAGCAAAGCCCTCTTGCCCAGAAGATCTAGCTATCCGCCCCCCGTCGTGCACGGCTTGCCATATAGGAGAATGACCGGAAGTAAAAATATGAATGCCTTCCGTGCAATAAACCGTCATGCCATACGGTGTTGCAGGTCGGTCCGCAACATTGTCAGTAACCTTTATAAAAAGCATAACCGTTACCAGCAACAGCACAACACCAGACAACAGCGGCAACAAACGTCTCAGCTTTTTCAAGACAGACGTTTTGGCAAACAACAAGTACCCAATACTATACAACCCGCCCCATACCATAACTAATGCTGTAAGGTATGGGTGCAAAAAATTAACGGCTAAACCAAGCAAAAACATATACAACACATACTTCCATCGGGCAGATATATCGTACTGAATAGTCCAGAAAAACAACATCGGCACCAAACATGCATAGGACAACCCGAAATGGGCGTAGGTTCTGAACAACTGAGGACTCAATGTAATAATAAGACCCGAAAACAATAAAGCAAGAACAGGCCGAACACCAAAATGACATAACACTTTGTATGTAAACACAACAGCCAGCATATAGCTAAGTATTATCAATGCCCACATCGCACTAAGGACCTGACCGGGATGAGTGCACCCCAAATAACCTGCCGACACTGACAGCAAGGGTTGCCCATCAGAATAACTGATATGATCGCCGTATGGGTAGTTCATACCAGTAAACAGCCACCCCTTGTCATACAACGAATGATAAACTAAAGAAAATATGTTCTTTCCTGCATCTCCTCCGAATGAGGGAACAATATGTCCATTACTAAAAAACACAAGAGGGAACAATACAATAGTCATCGCAATAGCAAACCCCCAAACAGCAAAAAGCCAAATTTTCTTCTTAGACTCACTCATTGGTATAGTTTTCTCCAAGATTGAAATTAATACTAATTACGATTGCTATACAATTTCTCAACGGCAAACGAAAAACAACTCAGACTGCGACATCTCAAAAACCATTCAAATATCATGCCTCAATGCTATCGTATAATCTAAAAGACAAAAGTCGACTTACGTCTTCTCTATTCTACCCACGGCAGACCACAGATGTGTACTTCATACCGAAGATGAAAAAAAACACCTGATTGCGCGACTATCAACCAAGAGAGATAGGAATATCACTTTTTGCGCAAACACCATGTAGTCATGGCGCGTAGGTTGCTGACATTTGTGGTCTTTATGGGTTCAAACAACTCTGCGTCCAGCTCACGGGTATAGCCTAAAAGACCATCGTAGCTTACTAAGTAGCGTTGTGATCCATCCGGCAACAAATACCTTCCGTTTTCAATGGGCGTTACCAGCGACTCAATGCCGATGTCTGACGCAAGCCTTGCAAAGAAAAAACCGCCCGGTCTTACAACACGCCAGATACCGTATATCATCTGCTCAAAGTGAGCCTTATTATTGGCAAAGTGCAGGACGGCACTGCATATTGCCAAATCAAAGTACTCATCTTCAAACGGAATATCTTCCGCTCTCCCGACAACGAAACTGCCGGAAGGAATATTCGGTGCATGTTCGTGTGCCAATGCTTTCACCGCTGTAATCGCTTCCTGCTTAGGGTCAACGGCATGTACATTGAATCCGTTTTTCAGGAAATAATGGATGTTTCGGCCGTTGCCGCAACCCACGTCTATTATATTTCGGCATTGGTCAAATCGCCCCTTCAGCAACTGGTCAAACAGGTATATGTCAATGTCGCCAAAGGTGGCTGATGGTTTGTTGCTCATGTAACATCTGTTTTGTGCAGCGGAAGGTATGGATTTTCTCAGTAGCTGCCACCCAAGGCACCCCTCCCCACCTTTCTCATCCGATTGTGTCGGGACCGACAAAAAAGGGAAAGGTATTGTCAACAAGACAGCCAATCACCAGCATTTGTGACATTTGCATAACTGTGAATACAACTTCCCCCCACCAGGGTATTGTGACAGGCACAACCGACAGCAAACATTACGCTATTGGTTTTCAGGCTTTTGTCTCTATATTTACGGCAAAATATACTTTATGATATACACCCGTTTGTTTTTGGTTGTTGCCCTATGTAGCATCTTTGCTTGCTCCTGCAAAACAATCAATCTACCTGGTATCAGATCCAACACTGAACCATTTGTAAAACTGAAAAACGGCAAAATGATTAACGCCCCTCTGAAGGACAACAAAAGAGGTTACGTTAATAAAAAAAGAACCACCGTTGGCGACACTACCGTGAAGACAAAAGACATTGCTTTATATAATGCTGAAGGGCTAACCTACTTAAATGCCGGCAGAAGGAACTTCATTCCGCAAGTGGCTTCCGGTAAAATAAACATGTACAAATACGAACGTATTGATGTCAATTACGATCAAGATTTTAATAAGTTCAGAAATTCTAAGAAGGTAGATTACTTCATCCAGAAAGGAAGCTATCTGTCTCCGGCCTATCTGCTGCGCTACAAATCGCTCAAAGGAATGATTGAGCCCAACACCCCGGAATTTGAGATGTTCGGGAGGTATGAAAAGGCTCGAAGGTTCAACCGAGGGATGGGATATACTATGCTGGGAATGGTAGTTGGCGGTGCTGTTCTGGCGTTCTCAACTCAAAATGAAACACTGATGGGAGTGGGAGCCGCTTCCTTTGCTACAGGGACGTTGGCCTACTTTCCCTGGCTTTTCCTAAAAGGCGCAAATGCCCGCAGACTCTTAAAAACAGTTCTTATAGCTGACGATATCGACCCGGATGCTGACAACCTAAGACCGAACCTTGGTAAGCTGAAGCCTCAGTAGCAGAGCGAGCCAGTAGAAAGAAGCCTCTGCCCCAGCCCTCTCCCCCGATTCTATCGGGGGAGGCAAAAGAGAGGGAGGTGTTGTCTAAAACACAGCTACGTCAAACATGGGGATTGCGCAATAATTTTCTTTTTGCACACAATGGTATTGACAATCAGCTATTTATGCGATTTTTCCCAATCAAAATTGCGCATTCTTTGCCCACTCCTTGCCAGCAAATGAGCAATTTTTCATTGCCATTGTGCTAAAACAGGGTGTCACATTCTTTGATAGTATTGTTGTTGAATTTGGCATACTGACAGGTTTGGTTTACTGTGATATATGCATCAAGAATCGGGCCGAAATGTGTGTCTGGCAGGATGAGATATCACACAAATTATTTTTTGTGCAACAGGGTTTAATTGCGTTGTAACGAGTATGCTTTTCTTTTTCGCAAGCGGACCTTTAGTTTGTCTTTTAAGTTCGTCAGTCGGGAGACTGACCACCGCTGTGACGTAGTCGGGCGACATACTCCAAACTTTTTTGTTTTTGACTAAGGCAGGGGGATCTTATAAACAACATAATACAATTGGCCGTCTTCGCCTAGAACCTTCCATCCGTCATTCGTGTGTGCTTTATATGCTCGCAAATTGTCTTTCGCTATCGTAGCAAATAAAAACTGGTATTTATTTTTCACGGTATCAGTCAACTTAGTTAACATAGCCTGACGAATACCTTTACCCATGTAATCGGTATCAACAACTGCTTGGGCACCCACACACACTTGGTCATTATCGCCAAATAGCCCTTCACCTCTCAATTTACTGACTATTAGTTCATGCTTCCCAATTATTCCCTCTCTTGAATAATTGTTTAGTAAATAATACCCAACGATAATTCCGTTTAAGTCAGCAACCACGACTTGTTTTCGATCCATCAATTCCAGAAATGTTGTTGGAGCGAAAACAGCACCAACATAACCGTCCTTTAAATTAGATAAATTGACCTTTTGCCATTTTTCGTTTAAGCAAAGTAACGAATCTAAATCCGTCATTAAGGCTACTCTTACGATAATACCGACTATACTTCCAGCAACCATTTTTCAAAAATTTAAACATAAAAAAATGTACTTAACAAACTATTATTTCAGCAGTGACCACAATTTACGAGTGTTTTCGCAAGCGAACGCTTGCTATGAGTAGCACTGTCGAATACTTAGACGAGTGAAATAAGATATCCACATTTTTGATTCAGGTTGCGATGCGGTATAATTGCTTCGTTACAAGTTCGTTTTTCTTTTTCGCAAGCGGACCTTTAGTTTGTAATTTAAGTTCGTCAGTCGGGAGACTGACCATCGCTGTGACGTAGTCGGGCGACATACGCCAATCTTTTTTGTTTTTGAATATGGCCAACGGGGAATATTCTAACACAATTTCAGAACAAATCAATAGTCGAATATGTGCTCTATATGAATGTGCTCCTTGTCGAGTTGCAATAGTAGCTGATGCAAATGCGAGACAGGTGTCACAAGTGCAATTCTTTTTCTAGTGACATCAGAGGCAACGGGTTGTGTAAACAGTCTAACTGCGTTATCAAATGTAGTATTGTTGTCCGATTTCACTATTGCGGTTAACAAGATTGCCGAATTGTTTCCTGCAATCTCTTTGAATTCATGTCTCTCCTTTGCCAGTTTTGTTGCCTCGGATGCGAACTTATTATAACGTGGCAGATATTTTAAACTGTCGTCCTCTAAAACTACCGCAGTAGTGGGTACAGCCGTGTCATACACCTGCTTAGTACCTATACCTATCAACTTCCCGTACAAGTACTTAACCAACAACTCTGAAGTCAGCAAATACCTACGCTCAATTTTTCTAATAAAATGATTTCCCATCAATGGCACTTCCGACCACAATTCACGTAATCGTGTTTTAAAGTCATATTCGTACCAAGGTCTGTCAAGGATGAAATTAACGTAGCTCTTAGTAAAGTCAGCATTGAACTTATCTTCCTCTGATAACGGCTTCTTTGTATCGGTTATACGGCCTATCACCGTTTCATACCATGCCTTTATAGAGTACTCAATTGTGGCACTTGAACCTATAACCCAAATCATAAAATGATACCCCGTATTGGTCGGAAAGTTGTCTTTTATTTGATTGTTTACAATTTTGTAACTGTCCCATATTTGCGCAGTATGGGCCATAAAGGGAAATGTAGTTGCAGTATGATTTCTAAAGTATTGAGCTTGTTCGTCAGGACTAAACACCAAGAACCATTCCGGGAATGTCAGAAACGTCTGATCTGCAGGCCTGATGTCCGCTTTTGGTGTCAGGGGGGTATCGTTTGCCATTAACCAACTCTTGGGAACTATTAAGCCCTCACCAGCTGCAATAGTCGTCGGGTTACGTTTCTTCAAAAAGAAAATGCAAACTGCGGTGCATATCGAACAAAGCGTAAGGATGTAGAGCCTCTTCATTTCTAAGATTTAGTAAATGACATTAAGGTGTTTAATGTAGGGTCCTTATGTTGTAATAACCCCATTCCGGAATCTCTAAAACCGGCACCCGAAATAATTTTTCTCCACTCTTCGATCGACCGGAACGACTTAAATTCAGACTTGTCCTTTTCCCAGGCAACATTCAAGCCTAAGTTAAAAACGGTATGTACAACTGACACAAAAGTTGCCATTTCCGGAGTTTTCACATCGTGTTCCCTAATAATAAACAGACCTCCTTCTCGTAGTATCCGATGTACAGAACCCATGTATCCGTCCAACAACTCCAACGGGCAGTGATGCAGTCCTATATGGCAGGTAACCACATCAATGCTATTATCGCGAATTACATTCTGATTAATCGGTTGATAATCGTCAAGCGGGAAAAACTCCCCAAGTTTTGAGATTTGTCCCCTTTCAAAAATATCTGCAATTGAGTTTGACGGTGAAATGTCGTTTGTGAGAAATATAGACCCGGACAGAGAGATATGTTTACGAAGCTCACTGATATATCTACCAGTTGTTCCGATTTCAAGATAGCCATCAATAACCTTTCTTTCGCCAAGCAGTTGAAGCACCTGTTTTGCCATCTCTTTCTTTTGCTTTTTTAGGGCTGGCAAAGACAATGTAAGCTCTGAAAGAAAGGGCTTAATTTTTGGCAGGTTTGCCTGAACAGTTTTATAAATCTCCTCGTCTGTGTTTTCACTTTTGCTTGCAGAAGAAAGCAGGTAATGAAATTTATCTTCCGGATACAAATGAAAAATGACCTGAAGAAATCGATAGAAATCATCGCTCCACTTTGTGTCAGAAAATACTGCCTTAAATTCAGATTTCATATTAAACCGTTTTTATAATAAGTGTCCCAGATGACGTTTCTAAACTTAAATTCCGGATCTAACCTTTGTTTCAGTTCAAATAGCTTAACAGCGTTTGGATATGCACGATGAAACTGTTCTGCAGTTGCGTGCGCCTGATAAGGTAAATAATAGGAACCGCCCAGCGACAGTGCGCCATCAACCAACTCTCTTGTCCAAACCCCTACTTTGTTCTTTTCTACCTCGGTTGTTCCCTGCTTGTACCACACTACAAATGCAAATGCCTCTTCCTTAGCCCATGCCAGTAGCGAGCCATTGTCGGCCCGAGCATGTCTCAGGGATACGTTTATCACATTCACCTTGTGTCTTGTAAATATTTCAGCCATTATATCCGTGAACTCATCAACCTTTTTCACCCCAACGAAATACTCCTGTAGTACATAGGTACTGTCTTGTCTGGATTTTGGTTCCAGTTCAAGCACGTCATACCCTGCTTCATAGTTCCTCCAGTGTATTTTCTTAAAAGCGTATAAAATAGGGTCAACAATAAATTCCCTTCTCCACTTCCCAAAATTGTTTTTAGCAAATGCACCAATAAAATATCTCTCTATAGGGTATGCTCCGGCAAGCGGCATAAATCGAGTTTTCACAGTCGGCTTTTCGTCTGTTTTTACCCAGTTAACCGCTCTGATATTTTTGTAAAACGGCGGATATAAGTCGCCGTTATGAAAGATAATATTGGCATCATCTTTTACATTTTCAAAATAACGCGCATATTCCTTTTGTTTCATCTTAATGTGCTTTCGCCTTACTGCTACATTGTCTGCAAGCTCCAATTCAACATTTACTATTACGGCTACCGCATTGTAGCAGCCAATACAGGCATAAAACAATTCAGAATTCTCACCAGGGGAAGTATACTTGAGTGTACCGTCGGCAAGCATAACGTCAAGCGATTTCACCGATAGAATCACCGGACCAAGTCCCATATACCTCCCATGGCAGTTGACGCTTAATGCACCACCTACAGTGAAATTGGCATAAGTCTGCATGATTTTTACGCTCAGGTCATATTTGTCAATGTACCTTTGAATGTCGCACCAACGAATACCCGCCTGTACCTTGATAGTCTTATCTGCTTCCGAAAAATCGATTACTTTATTCAGCTCGCGCATGTCTACGTGAAGGCTATGCGGACTGGCCGTTTGCCCACCCATGCTGAAGCGCCCACCACCGATGCTGATTGGTAGGCCGGCAGACTGTATTAAGGTCTGTAATTCCTCAACTGAATGAGGAGTTGCTACTTTGGCTACAATTATTGGGTTTAATCGAGTTACATCATTAACTATTCTTTCGTCAGTTTTAAGATGGGGAATCTCCTCTGCCGGACAATTTTTAAAATAATCGGGAGCAGAACCCGGAACAACACCAAACCGATTAGCTTCTGCATTTCCTTTCCTGAAACCGAGCAAAAATATCAGCAACACAGGCCCCAACACAGGTATTAACACTAGCAGCAGCCAAAGGCCGCTTTTATTGGAGTCGTGTAATCTTTTTGTAGCTGTTGCCGTCAATGCCCAAAACAACAACGGATAAATAACTAAGGTAGTGGAATAGGAAAACCCAAACTCAAGCAAGTTAATTATGACATAAAAAGTTGCCCAAATAAAAACCGAAACTACCCAGTAGGTAATGCGGTTTATTCTCCCTCTGGTAGTGAAAAGTAAATAGCTTACCGGTAGCTTGTCTTTGAATGCCATTAATAATCAGGGTTGCATGTATGTAAATGTAATAATCGCATGCGTTAACAACAAAACCAAACTTACAAAAAACGTCGAAATATAGCAGCCTTGCTACTCGTGAAGTTACCCCCACCCCTGAAAGGAGGCGTTCTGCTGTAGCTACTAATTCTGTCATTTTCAAAGTGCCTTTGCAGCTCACAGCGTGAACTCACCACGACAAAAAATTCTACACGGGCCGAACATTACTTCGGACATTGATAATAGCAGTGACTCTTAAATGACGGAAAACGTATTCGCATTTAGCATTTTCCTTTTTGCAAGCAGATGTTTGCAAGTATTTGGAGGAGCGCGATTTAACTTAAGGCTGCGTGTATACAACTGACTAAATTGTTATTACATTCGTCAGTCGGGAGACTGACCTCCGCTGTGACGTAGTCGGGCGACATACGCCAAACATTTGTGTTTTTGCACTACGGCAAGCGGGCGAACCTATCGACTATTAGTATTGTAAATCAACAAGATGAAAGATCGTTTATCCCGTTTACTCTCGATTTATTACCCTGTTATGTTGTGAAAGAACAACACCATGAAAATATGAAAAAAATATAGAAAATTACAAATAATGGCTTATTTATGAACTAATTTACTCACAAAACAGAGTTGGGTTAATTAAAAGTTTAAAACATCAAATAAATATTATATATTCACCGATATTATGTTGAGTGAATTTAATAAGATTTTATTGCCTCAAGGAACTGAAGAGTCCTTTTTGGCACTTGATTCTCCTTGGTCTGACGACAAAGATGCTGTATTCAGTTTAGACAAGAAATCATTTAACTACATTTTCGAAGAATTAATCAGCCGTGGAGCAATAAATCTGGCATTACTACCTGATTCGGGATACACGAGGCATCTTGACTCATATGACAAGGTTTTAAAAACTAGGACTTATATTGTCGATGAAAAGACTCACATATTTGAGTCCTTGAACACCTTCTTTAAACCTATCGCCGAAGAACTAGATATTGATATCAATCAATGTAAACCTTCTAGTACGTTCAACTATCAAAGATTAATTGTTTCAAATGAAGAAAATTTCATCAGAAAACAGAAACTAAAGTCATTTGCTATAGCATATGAGAATATTTATCCTTTGATAATTGGAATCAGAGAAAAAACTCAAATTTCATTAGAACTTGAAAAAACAATTGACTCACTACAAGCGTTAAAGTCAACATGTAGAAGTGAGAATTCAAGAAAAAACTGTGCGGTTCTTCTTGGCTTACTAAACACCTATAAACCTGTTGAAGTTCCAGGGCTTAGGGTCCTAAAATCTTTCGCCCCTTTAGAGCTCGTTGATAACTTCGAGTACTTTCTAAAGGACGAACTTTATAGGGAGTACTCTTATCATGCTTCTTCTTTGGGAAAAATTAAAATCAAAACACAGGAAACGATTGATGATATCAAAAGAGTCCTGTCTAAGTTTTTAAAAAAAAACAATTACTCGGACACAATCGACTTCGGATCTAAAATTATTTCTACAAGTACCGGTGTCCAATTGCCGACATTCAAGGCTATTCAAACCCTTCTACACGAAACCACTTACTTACCTCCGATTATCAGCTTACCAAGCCTTATTTCAACTGCAAGAGACAATTGGGAAAAGAGTACACGTTACGGTTGTGTTAATTTTGGAGTAAATATCATGCAGGATAGTATAGACACAGAACAAGAATTAAGCTATACTTTGACCACTTCCAATAAAGAACAAATTGAATTAGTATTTAAAACGCGCGGCAAGTTCTACGGCGAAGAAGTTGGGGTTGAGATGATCCCCACTAATTGTGAACTAAATGATAGTGTTTTGGAGTTGTTCAAATCCTTTCATAAGAGCAATTTCACCAAACCGATTACTTGTGACATTCATAAAAACTCTATTAAATTTTCTGATATTGAACTTACATACGGCAAATCAAAAATTGAAGTTCGCTTCTGTTCATGTTGTCAAGATACATTTATTCACGTTTGCGCTCAATTGCTTAGTTTTCACCAATAATTTTGTACTGAACTATGCTTGGCAAGCCAGCATTATGATATTTCCTTGGTTACATTAAAATACTTTCGCCATTGCTGGTGTTCCTCACCGATAATCTCATACAGGGCTGGAAATGGCAGTCAAAACACATCAACTAAATTTATCCATTACTCCCAAGAACTCAATTACCGTCCAAGCAAAAAGCGAAGAAACAAAGCAATCTACGCTTTCCTTCTTCGCTCAAAACTGTTTTGTGGAGCCGGCGGAACTACCCCAAAATGACACGTAATGCTGTCCTGTAGCATGTTTCGATAAACAGATAAACTTTGGGTATCAGAACAGTAACAAATCGGAGATCTATTTCACTTGAACTCAATACATTAAGTACTTTTTCTTCAGTAATTTTTTCAATTCACATTTGTTGTTAAACTATAAATCTTTCTATCAGGATAAAACCCACGACTCTCAACACCTACCTTTGCATAAAATATGAACTATGAACAGAGAAAATATTGGCAGTCTAATTGGTAAGGCTGCTGCAATTTATTTTGCATTTGAAGTCATTAATCAGCTACTTACAATTGAGAAAGACACTATCAACTACGAATTGTGGTATAGAGGCAGACTTGTTTATCATGGCATTTGCTTTGAAGACAGGTTAGATGCAAGACTGTATGAGCACCAGTATTCAGGAAAAGTATTTGATGAATGTATTTTTGGTGAACCTACTACACAAGACAGGGCTAAACATATTGAACAAAAGAGAATTAGGAAAGATAGACCTAGGTATAATGTGCAACACAATTTCTGACAGGAAACTACCAGTTATTCCTTAAGATATTTTACGAAGTCCGAGCGTTTCAAATACTTTGCCAGGTGCAGTAGGGCTTCCTTCTTTTTGGCAATTTTCGTTATTTCCTTCTTTCTGCCGGGTATAGCTGCTAATTGGTTGGCTACAGGTGTATCATTGGCCGTTTGCAATAATGCTATAATTTTATCTAGTTTCTCGTTCTGCTCCTGTAATAATTGACGGATCGCTATTTCGCTATCTGATTTCATTCTGGCAAATATAGCAGTAAGCAAAAAGGGCAATAATGAGAGTATCATCATTGCCCAATTAAAAATAATTGCAAAAACCAAAGTAATCTCACCTAATACATTGATTAGCGAAATCTCACCAAAAATAACCGCAATTCTTGACCAACTTTAAGTCGTCAGGTGTTCGAGGAAATATTATACAGTTCCCCGGACGTATTGAGTAAATAGAACATTTCGATTTTGCCGATAACATTGGACATTTACCTCCTAACTTGCAACATGCACCACCCTTTTCACCTGACAAGGTTTCACACTTTTCGGGCGTACACTTCCCCTTTCTACCTGGGGTAATACCGTTGAATGAATTAAAAAACCTTCTTGCCTTATTCGATTCCATCTACGCTAGAATTTGTGTGTTTACTCTTTTCAACAAGATGCAGCATGTATTGTCGATGAAAGATGTATACTGTAATCAATACCGCTAATATTACTAACCTCATGATATACCGTTTTGTTCGTTCTCTGGTTCCTCCGGAGTCTCAACAATCGTATAGCCTCCGAAAATTGATGCGGTCTCTATAAGATTAGATTTTGAGCCATTACTATCTCTTTCATTCAACGCTAACGCTTTCATAGTTGACTTGAATTTAGCAAGCTTTATACCGGTTGTGGGTTCAAATGCCTGATTATCGCCAAGACTTAATGAATAGTGATAGAGCATTTCACAAAGTGATTTTTCAAGTGGTGCTAAACCTTTAACTACCCTCCTATCATTTATTTGCTTTACGATTTCTGAGGTTTCAGGATTAGCAACAAACGAAATCACACCCGATACACGCGGAATTTCTTTTGTACTTTCAGATACTGGCTCTTTTGCTACATTGTAAATACGCATTGCTTCTAATAGGGCATCATAAGATAGTCCTTTAATTACTTCCTGCGCATCATCTGAAATCTCTGTTATTGTCCCACCAGATAGCAACTCTGAGTTTGCAGCTTTATTAATAAGTTGCAAACTCAGGTCGGATACACTCACACTACTCTCATTAGATAGACTAACAAGGTGATTAAATAAATCCCCAGGTACATGAACCGGAATGGTATATACTGACGATGGAGGGGCCTGCTTTGTAATGGCTGGCTCTGGCGGTGTTGAGGTGTTAGTTTGAGTAACCTCTGGCGTTGTTGTCTTTGCTGTTTCTTCCATAGTTTGTTATTTTATGTAAAACTATTTTTGTTCGACAACGAGAGGAATAGATTGCCGTAGAATTGGATATGTATATCAGCAATCAAATGACTTACTCTATCGTCAGAGTACAAGAAATAAAAAGAACGTATGCACTTATGCACTTCCCTTTTTAAGTATTTGATTTTCAGTTACTTATTTAGTGCATACCACTAAAACAACATATGCACTCACTTATTTCCTATGCACTTAAACAGCAATAGTGCATACTAGTTGCCAAAAGTGCATACAAAGTGCGTACTATAAAAACCACATGCACTATCTAACTTATTGATTATTATATCTTTTTTCTCTGAAAGTGCATAAGTGCATAGAAAAGTCTAATGAAAGAAAGAAGTAAATACAAAACAAAAGAATCGGCACTTTTCGTTTAAGACATAAAAAAAGAGCCGGTAGAAAACGGCCCTAATCACACACTCACAAAATGTCATCACTATCATGTAGCCTGTTTCTTTCTGAATATGATAAAGTCTTTACCGCTGCTCCGCCTTTCGTCATTCTTTTTGTCAAAAGGGGCAAATTTTCCGGAGTAATTGGCATAAGCTTTCAGGCTTTCTGTAAACTTCCGTTGCTTGCTGAAGTGTGAACGTTCTTTATGATCGGGGTATGCAGCCAAAAACTGTGCGTGAAGCTCCTTTTTATCGTAATCTGCATCTGCTATTATAGTTCCTGTCTGTACTTTATCGTCCATCCAGTTTACAAAATCTTCGTTTGTCTGGTCTATTAGCTTACGCAGCTCCAAATTAATAGACTTTGCGGGTATCAGACCTTTATCTAAATACAGCCCTATGCAGTAGCACATAAAGTTGTCGAAGCCCTGCCAGTCACTTTCGGTAAATTCCGTAAAGAACCACTTGCCAAATTCATCTGCAGGGCTGTACTTGTCGCTGTAGTGGCCGGACATCTCAAACTCTATCACCCTGTCCTTTGCACTTGCACCCTCTATCTTGATAGTCTTGTTAGTAGTAATAAGTAATTTTACATTGGTCTTAAACGGTGTCTGATTTTTCTTTTCTACTTTCAGACCCTCCACGATGTCGTTAAAAAAATCTTCTATTTTGACGTTGCTTTTGGCATCATCTATGCCAACTATTTGTGTTTCTAGTGAAACGTCCTGGTACTTAAACTTTTCATCTGTTTTAAAGTCCTTACCATTTATGGTTTCAGTCGGTTTTATCCGCTTTAATGCTTGCAGCAGTAACCCTTTACCTGTTCTTCCGCTTGGGCTCTCGCTTATCTCGCTGTCTGTGAGTATTAGTGCTTTGCGCTTGGTATCGAAATAGCTGTGCATCATGTAGCCCAACATACTACACAGCGCGTTGTAGCGGTCATGCTTTTTGTCACATACATTGATTATGAACTGCTGAAAAATGCTGGGGGCTTTGTCCGTAATATCTGCCTTTACAAAATCTCTAAGCAACATTTGCTCCCGCCAAATATATGTCTTTAGCTCGCTGAGTGGGTGTAGCTGCCAGGTGCCTGGCGTACAACTCACAAAGCCGTTTTTATAGAAGATGTACACTTCATCTTTTGTATCCTTACAGAAGGTGTAGTCTTTGTCATTTTTAAGCAAGCTTAGATTGCCATAACTGAAGTATGTTTCCCTACCCCTAGTGAACTTCTCTTTCAGCAATTGACGTGGTATTTTATCGTGTATTTCATCCGGCAACAACTCCAAAAGCCTAAAGAATGTGTCTTGTACCTGTACTGGTGCTACCTTTTCCAGTACGTTGTTAGCAATCTTCACTATTATGTAATTAGAGCGGTCTATATCAAAACGACGGAATCCGTAGGAGTACAGCAAGTCATTGAAATTGGAATGTAGTATTACTATATCCTTAACATTACCGTTATTGTCCCATTTAGATGGATTGCATAGTGTTTTTACTAGGTCCAGAGCGTTTTGTGTCTCCGGGGGATAAGTCGTTGTCGGCACACACTTTTGTTCTGTTTCATCATAAGCATAATAGCTACCTCTAAAGTTGAATTGCTTTGCAGTTGCTAACTCCGGACGGCTCTTTTTATAGAAAGTAAAAAAAGCGTCTACATCATTCAGATGAAAGCAATCATACACGGCCTTTTTGCCGTTTGTAATGTCTACCCTTGTAAGATACTTGCCATCCAGTACGCTTTGCTTTACCTTTTTTGAGAACGAATTAAACTCTGTAGCGATTGCTTCTGTTTCTTCGGGAAAGGCACATAATAAATCATCTAAACCTTTCGGACTGGCAGCAAGTGTGCTACTGTTGATGAACGCAAAATATTTATCAATGTGCCGGTAATCAGACACGAGGTCATAAAAGGTCGTAACAGAACGGCAAAATGCAGCTGGTCTTGTATATAGGTTTACTCCGGCTTCTATATCCTTCGATGTAAGATTAAAGCAGTCACCATCCAGTAACCACACTATCCGCTGGACATTACACGTTGCTATTAGCTCTTTTACGTCACTGTAAAGCTCGTTGGTTTCCCTATCCGTCATTAGTGTAATAGACGGCAACCCTACACAATCTATTCCGTGCATAGTCGCTTTAAACGCCTTAAAGTAACCCTCTGTCAGATATAGTACTGGTATCTGTTCTTTTTGTTCAAACTTGACAACTATCTGAGGTGAGAAGAACGGAAGTGTGGGTTGTCCTGCCGGCATACTATACTTCTGTGTGCTGCCATCTTCTTTTGGAATTTCAGGGAAAAGCCTGGTAAGCTTGTAAATATGGTTTTTGTGCCGGCTCCCTCTGCTTGCATACCGGACAATGTGCCGATCGAGGGTATATACCAAAATGTCGATACCCCTCTCGGTAGGGGTAAAGATGGGAAATGGCTTTAAAATCGTGTTTCCATAATCAGCACTTTTTCTTCTGGTTTCCGTCTGCTTAATTTCGATACTATTCGTATCTTCTGCGATACCCAATAGTGCCATGCGCCTATTGTAGTATGCCGTAGCCGTAGTATCGGCCAGCGTTTGAACGTTGTTATGTGAGTCACTCATGTTTTGTCGCTTTGTGGGTGTTGAACAAATTGTACTTTATCTCTAAACAGCCCCACTGCATCGCCAACTGCAGGTTTTTCTTGATAAAAGTATTATCAGACATTACGCCTAACAATAGACACCCTGATAATGGCACTTGTTATCTTGGTTTACTGATAAACCGATATACTCTGGTCGGTATTTTGCGTTCATACCTCCGTACCGTTGTTTCCTGAACTCTATATTTTGACATGCTTTTTTTGCACACAAGCAGTATTTCAGTCCATATTTTTCGGGCTGTCTTTTCGTTTATTAATTGGCGATCTTCAGACAATACTTCCATTAAGTCCTTTACAGAAATGAAATCTCCATCTACATTTTCAATAAAAAATACCATAGCTTTTACTCTTAGTGGACTATCGTATCTCACTGAATATTCTGTGTTATTATTCTCGGTCATTTTTACTTGTATTTTATACAAAAAGCCCTATTCACAGGGTTTTTCATGCTTTTTTTTCGATTTTTTACCGTTTTTTCGACCTCTTTTCAATAGTTTTTCAAACATTTTTTCGACCTCTTTTCAATGCTTTCACATTTCTTTACTGATCGAAAAAATGATAAGGCTTATAGTTCTTGCAGATATATTCTTGACTACTCAGGCAGACTCTTTTATCAGGCTCTTACTTGTGTCGTTTATCATCATCTGAAACTTTGCGAGTACGGCAAGTGCCGGTACTGCATATTCACTACTTTCCCTTTCCGCATCATCCACATACAATGCTGCCGCTTCAGTAGCGTACTGATAAAGCAGGGCTGCATTGTCGAACATAAATACGGCAGAATGAATTGCATAGCCTAAGTCGGCATCGTTTATCTCTACTATTCTTCTTTCTCTTTTAAGACCATTGAGACTATTGCACAGTATCAAATATATTAATGCTCCTTTTGCAGCAGTCCCAGAACTGATTGTTACTCCCGACTGTATGATATCCAACGAAAGCCCGGCCAACTGTTGCTGTAGCTCACATATCGTTCGGTTGCCAAAGTGATTTTTGAAGTGGAAAGAAAGCTTATCTGTGGGTACATACCCGAGATCATAATTTTTTGTTAGTAGGTTTTCATTAAAAACATTATTCATACCTTTGTATTGTTTGAAGGTTATTAATTGGTTTAGTTTGACCGCCAAAGCCAAATATTTATTTTTCAAGCCGTCCCTGCAAGGACGTAACTATAATCAATCGAATTGGCTACCTATACGGTAGCCTTTCTTTTTATCCGGAGTCATAGGCAACTATAACTGTACTACAGTGCGCAGATACCACCGTTTTGTTTTGTGGTGAGGGTTCTGTTCTGTCTGCATTCTCTCTTTGTTTAATGGCAAGCCCTCTAAGCAGTTTGAATGCCTCGCACCTTGTCAATCTATCTATATTACTAACCCTGCCGTTACTGACTCTTCTTATGATCTTCTTTTGGTCTTTGGTAGAAAGCATAGTAGACAGGTTACGAATTTTCTTCTTTTGCCTTGTTGTCACCGGTACCATTACACATTATTTTCAGATGGTGATTCAATTAGGCTTTTTAGTTCCATCGAAGAATAATAGGTGCGCCCATTTTCTAACTTCTGCTTATTTACCTTACCTTCTTTTACTAGCTTCCATAACATTGTCCTATTACAACTTAGATACAAACATGCTTCTCGTGTAGATAGATACTCTTTATCCATATTGTTCTGCACACTTAGGCGGTCTACTTTCTTTTCGATTCTCAGTAGGGCTGAGAATATCGTCTCTTGACTTTTCTTACCATTATTCATTATTGATTATTTTGTTGTGTCCACAAAAGTAAACAAAAATATCACTAAAGTATACCCCAAAGAACACTTTTTCGGAAAACTTGTCTCCTTTTAATGAAATAATGCCTATTACCTTTACAACTTATGGCAACAATCTCTGAAAAAATCCAAAAATTAGTAGATGACAATGGCACTACTTTTAGTTGGCTAGCAACAAAGGTGGGAATGTCAAAATCGGGTTTTTACAAAATGATAGAAACCGGTTCAATAAAGGTTGACACATTGCAAAAAATTGCTGACGTGTTCAATGTGCCAATTGATAGTTTCTTTTCTGACAAAGTAGAGGACTTAAAAAATAGATTGAATTTCACTTTGTCATGGGCAAAAGAAATCAACTATGGGTCTTCATTTTTTACGTTATTAGTTTTAGGAACTCAACTTCAGTTAAAAAAACTTGCATCGATTAATAAACCTATTAGTGTTGACGAACTGCAAAAAGTAATTGACTACATTGATAAAGCATTGCTTGCTTACCAAAAACGAACAAACAAAGAGTTAACGGAACAAGACAAAGAACATAAGATAACGTTTGTTGATGAGCTAACGAGTGCAATCTTTTCAGAAAACAGTTCTCAAAAAGACATTGAAAATATTATTGATGAGAACTTAAAAACCTTCCTTCAGGAGTCTGCGACTGAAGAAAAGAAAAAATAGACTAAACTAAATCCAGTCAGTTATCCTCTTTAGGTGTTCTTTTACCTTGTCTGTACCTACATGTATGTATATCATGGTTGTTTCTACCTTGCTATGCTGCAGCAACTCCTGAACTACTGGTAGCGGCACTCGCCATACCAGATAAGTAGCAAACGTATGCCGGCCTACATGGTTGGTTAGTGTCGTTTGTACACCTGCCATAACCTGTATATCTTTCAGTTGCCGATTTACATATTGGTTGTTGGCATTAGTAGTTTTCTGTGGTTTCATAGACAGAAATAGAGGCTTATTATCATTGCGCCAATACTTCTTTATCAGTCGCTCTGGGCGGCTCTGCTTGCACTTGTCTCTGAACAGGTAAGCAAGCGGCAGGCTTACTGTCTTGTTCTCTTTCTCAGAAATCATACGTATTTCCAGCCCCTCATTTGTTTTGTGTATGTGCCCTTTGCTCAGCCGTGAGGCATCACTAAACCTCAAGCCGGTATAGCACTGCATCAGAAACAGGTCACGTATCACCTCCAGATGGTATTGTGCCGGAGAAAACTGCAGCGCCTCCAGTTGCTGCAGCTCTGCATCTGTAAGGCTGTACCTGGTAGTTTTTTCGGCAACAATCTTTTTATCGGGGAATGGGTTTTTATTGTGTTCCAGTAGCCCATGCCTTACAGCCAATCGGGCATATTTTGAGAGAGTTTTAAAATAAAGCTTTCGGGTGCTCGGTATCAATCCCCTGTCTATAAGGTAGTAATCAAACTCATCTATCAGCTTATTAGAGAGCTGTACAAATGAGTCATTATGTTTCGCAAACTCCCCAAATGTTGTTATAGCCTTTTTATACTTTACTGCAGTAGCTTCAGACAGGTTCTTTTGCTTCTCTATCAGAGCCAGTGCAAAAACTGTAAAGCTCTCTCCGGCAGCAGCGTTTTCAATAGCTTGCTTCAGGTCATACACAGAAAACTCCGGGTTTGTCCGGTTACGCTTATGCTCAATATCCTTACACTGTTCTATAAACTGTATTATCCGGTTATTTAGGTTGTAGCTGTCGTTGTGCTTTACAATCTGTAACCTAGCACTGTCCCAATAGATAGGTTTCACATAAATACCTGTGCTGAAGTAAACCCGTGCTGCATCTTTAAGAGCTTCGATCTGTACCAGTCCGTTACCGTCTTTATTAAGACGCTTTTTGCGATTATAAACAGGGGTATACTTTATTGCCTTTTTACTCATGCAGCTAAACTAACTGTACTGGCCGGCTACATCAATAGAGGGTTAAGTATGTGGTTGCATTGAAAACAATTAAAAAATGGGTATCAGATGGGTATCAGAATTAAGTAAACAACAGTGAACATATAAAAACATAAAACCCCTGAAAATCAGGGGTTTTACATAAAAAGTAAACGTTAATAAACAACGTTTGTGGAGCCGGCGGGAGTCGAACCCGCGTCCAAACATTCGCCCAATAAGCTTTCTACATGTGTATTTCTGCATTGGATTTCAGGATTCGGCCGGGGCAGAACAAACCTACCGTTTCCCAATCTGCTTTAGTTTTCATCCGGTACACACAGCAGGCACCAGCCTATCCCGTTATTGTTCGATTCGGCGGCGGGGACGACAACAGGCGGCCTTCCCGGCGGCTATAAAGGTTGTCTAATCTCTGATTAGGCAGCCATGGCGTAAGAATATTCGCCTTATAGATTTTGAGCATTCAGATTTCCGTGCTAATTACACAACGCACGACATGCTTACATACCCTGCTAAATGCTGTCAAAACCGGTCGGCCCCGGCTTCTCTTTCCCGGTAAGCGTCGGTAGTAATTCAGAACTGACACTGCAGTTATTCGTTAAACCTATACTTACCTCTAGCGAGCATGCAAAGGTACGACTTTTCTGATGCTAATAGTTGTTAAAAACTTGTCGCTAAGTTCCTCAATTACCGTATCTGACTGATTAAAAGAGCAATTACATATACAATCAAAATCAACTGTTAACAACTTGTGTATTTTTACATTGTCATAACACAGCACCGCAATAAGCGACGTGTATTTTCGTTAACTTTGGTATAAACCACTAAGCTTATGTTTGACGACGAATATAACGACGATGAGTGGGGCTCAATAGAAGACACCCTGCATAGGTACGAACAGGTGAAGAACGGGGAAGCGGCATCAATTCTTGACGAAGAAGAGTTTGAAAGGGTGATAGAATATTATTTCCAGAACAGCAATGAAGAGCAAGCAACGCTTGCCTGCGAAATTGCCAGTACATACTATCCTTTTTCCAGTTCTATATTACTCCTCAAGGCAGAGATACTTACTCAGGCCCAAAAGTACGGACAGGCGCTATATGCGCTTGACGAACTGGAGCAGTACGACATCAACAACCTTGATGCGGTACTGTTGCGCTCAGATATACTGATGGCACAATTCCGACCCGATAAGGCCGCACAATGGCTGGAGGAACAGTCTGACGCTTTTGCGGGCAAACAGAAGCTGGAACTACTGCTGGAACTATCTGATGTATATGACGAAAGTGAGGACTTTGATGCTGTATTCAATACGCTGAAAAAGGTCATCAAGATAGACAGACGCAGCGAAGAGGCATTGCAAAAAATATGCTTCTGGGCAGAATTTACCGGAAGGCTGGACGAAAGTGTAGACATTCATACCAAACTCACAGATGAAGACCCCTACAATGCATTGGCATGGTTCAATCTGGGTGCAGCCTATCAGGGACTGAAGCACTACGAAAAAAGCATTGATGCCTACGAGTATTGCGTGGCTATCGATGAAAAGTTTGAATTTGCCTATCGCAACATGGCAGATGCCTATATGCGGTTACGACAGTACGACAAGGCATTAGAAGTATTAGAAAAACACATAGAAATAGGTAAGCCGGAAGACGTGATATTTGAAGCTATGGGCTACTGCTGGGAAAAGCGTAAAGACTTTGCCCGTGCACGTGAGTTCTACCGCCGGGCGTCGCACCTCAATCCGCAGGACGATGGCATCTTCTATAAAATAGGAGAAACCTACACGCGCGAAAAACAATGGGAGAAAGCTATAAAGTCATTCTCTGTAGCGCTGCACCTGGACAAAGAAAACGCCTCCTACTGCATGGCGATCGGCAACTGCCTGATGGAGTTGGACGTAAAGAGCGAAGCACTCGTATGCTACCTGAATGCGGTACGGCTGAAACCAGATAATAAGACCACATGGATATCGCTCGTGCGTGGTCTTTGTATAGCAGGCTACTATGATGAGGTAGCGGTACAGGTGGCCGTTGCTGTTGAGCACTGCGGAGAAAAGGGCGAGTTCTTCTACTGCTATGCTGCTGCACTGCTTGAAATGGGTAAGGCTAAAGAGGCACTACTGCAATTAGAAAAAGCATTGCGCCTTGCACCAAGAAAATTAAAACTGTTTACAGACCTCAATCCTGAGTACCTGATGCGAGCATCGGTATCGGAACTGATAAGCAGATATAAGAAAAATAGAAGGCAATCAAAGTAATCGATTAACGATAATTGCTGAAAATACATAAAATTCGAAACCCCTTCCAGGCAAGCCCGGAAGGGGTTTTGAATATCATACCATTTATCTTTTCAGTGCAAATATCCTGAACATTAATGTTGAACACCCGCCACTCCCCCTGACTCGCTCTGCAAAGTATATGCCCAACCCGACACCTGTAAGCAACAAAACGCCACCACCTGCAATACCCCAGTTACCGGGGAAGTTGTGATACACAACATACCCTGCAAACCCAAGTATAGCAGCAGGGCACAAAAACAACTGCACCCAACACAATCCCTCCACAAGATATCTGAGTAGCTTCATATTATGTCAAAACAATACTTCAATTTACGACTACCTTCTTTTGAATTTGCTTATCGTCAACAGATGCAACCAAGAAGTACAAACCGGCCGGCAAATCAAGCTTTAGCTCGTTTTCTACATTAGCTTCAATTGACCTCTCCACAACTACATCCCCCAAAACGTTTTTCAGAATAATTCGAACTTTGCCGTGAGTTTGCGCTAATACCCTAATACGAATATTACCACTGCATGGATTAGGCTTACATTCCATTGCACACTTCGTCCCGTTTGTTTCCAACGCCCTGAGACTAATGACAGGGTCAGTTACCTTTCGTACCCTATAGCTTAATCCATCGTCAGCAATATACAGACTACCGTCTTTATCAAGCGCAAGTCCTTCCGGAAAAGGGATAGCAATATCGTATGCAATGCCTTCTGAAGGTCCGCCGCCGGCAGAAAAACCTGTACCAGCAATTGTCCGGAGCATACCGTTCGGTAATATACACCGCACGCGATGGTTGGAGCCATCAGAAAAATACAATGTACCGTTATCGGCACGTGCCAAACCATAAGGATGATCAATTTTGTTTCCGAAAGCCATGTTACCGTTTTCCGTAAACCCGGCTTCTCCGGTTCCGGCTATAGTTGTAATCACACCGGAAGTTGTCACTTTACACAAACGGTTGTTTTGCCTGTCAGAAAAATAAATACTGCCCGCATAATCTACCGCAAGCCCACAAACTTCAAAAAGGCGAGCATCAGTTGCGGGACCGCCCTCTACCAAATCAGAGCCATAAAGAATACTCCCGGCAACGGTTGTAATAATGCCATCCTTATCTATTTTTCTTACTGCATTCGTTGTCCCGATAAAGATATTACCGCTGTGGTCGGTCGTCACAGAATAAATTCTGCTGCACCCTGCTACACTCGCCGGACCACCATCACCACCACTACCACCCCCAGCAACAATAGATATCCTACCATATCGATCTACCTTTCGCAATTTGTTGTAATCGCTGAATAGCACACTACCTGTGTCGTCAACAGCAACAGAGAGCGTACCAGCTAAGCTTGTTTTTTCAGGTGGTAGTGTATCTCCCGGGTAAACACTGTCGCACCCGGCAAATGTTGTAATAATCCCGTGCACGTCTACCTTCCTGATGCGCCTGTTCCAATAATCAGCAATATAAACGTTACCCGAACTATCAACCGCGACACCAACCGGACTCTTTAACTCTGCATCTGTCGCAGGGCCGCCATCACCAGTGCAAGTCATCGTTCTATTGTCTCCATTTCCGGCAATAGTCGTAAGGTATTGCCCATACATATCGCTATTAGCGATTAACGAGAGAAAGCAAACAATAATAGCCACGACACCCTGTCCGACAGTAAATGTGGGGTTACATTTTAAGTTCATAAGGTCTCTATTTCCTGAGAAAATAATCCACTACTATATTATAGACGCATTATGCCTCAAAAAACTTGGGTATACTCATGCGCTGCATGCACATAAATATACCCAATTCCCAATTAACTAATTCCCAATTCCCTATTCCTCCTGATCTCTCATTTTCACCATAGTGAGGATGGTTGCTATGGCTACAGTCTCGCCGGTTTCATCATATACATCTACGAGCCATTTTACAATTCCCTTCTTCACATCTTCGGGTGAGCGTTTCTCCTGTGCGGTTCTTTCTTTTACCGTCAGACGAACACCGATTGTCATGCCGGGATAAACAGGCTTGGTAAATCGCGCTTCATCAATACCATAATTAAGCAGTACCGGTCCTTTCTTAGCATCTACAAACAGTCCTGCAGCCTTCGACAGTATAAAGTAACCATGCGCTACACGCCCCTCAAATATCGTCCCTTCCAGAGATGTCGCATCCATGTGCGCATAGAAGTTATCGCCGCTTACGTTGGCAAAGTTGGTGATATCTGCCTCTGTCACCGTATGTTTTGCAGTAACCAGCGTTTCACCGATTTGCAGATCCTCAAAGTATTTTTTAAACGGATGAATATCTGTTTCCAGTTGCTTACCACCCTGCTGGTAAACGTTTGTTATCTTGCTTATGGTTGTCGGCGAACCTTGTATAGCCGTCCGCTGCAAATAGTGCATTACGCCACGCTTACCGCCCATTTCTTCGCCACCACCGGCCCTGCCGGGACCGCCATGTACCAGCAAAGGCATCGGAGAGCCATGTCCGGTACTTTCCTTAGCACAATCAGCATTGAGCACCAATATACGACCGTGCATACTGGCCGCGCCTAATACTACTTCTTTGGCGAGGTCATCATCCTGTGTAACAATAGAGCACACAAGTGACCCCTTGCCCATTTTTGCCAGCGTTATAGCCTCATCTATATCATTGTAAGGGATGATAGTAGATACAGGCCCAAACGCCTCTACTTCATGACAATCTGTATTGGTAAAGGGGGCTGTATTCAGGAATACCAACGGCGGAAGGAAGGCGCCCTTTTCTTTGTCGGCACCCATCACTTCAAAGTGTTCCATATCTCCAATCACTACACTTTGCGACTTCGACAGTTGCTGTACTTTTTCGCGCACTTCATTACGCTGAGAGATGCCCGCCAATGGCCCCATACGCACTTCTTTAATTGATGGGTCACCTATTGTTGTTTTTTGCAAACGCGCACCCAATGCTATCTGCACATCTTCTACTCTGTCGGTAGGTACAATCACCCGGCGTATGGCGGTACACTTCTGCCCTGCCTTAGTAGTCATTTCCCGAACAACCTCTTTAATAAAAATGTCAAACTCCGGCATACCCGGTTGCACGTCAGTACCTAAAATACAGCAGTTCAGCGAATCTGCCTCCATATTAAAAGGCACCGACTCAGATAGTATCCGGGGGTGCGCTTTCAGCATACGGCCGGTGCTTGCAGAACCGGTAAACGTCACTACATCCTGTGTTTCTATGCTGTCAAGTATTCCTCTTGCAGAACCGCATATCAGCTGCAGCGACCCCTCCGGTAGAATGCCCGACTTAATAATTTCTCTGAATACAGCTTCTGTCAGATAAGAGGTAAGTGTTGCGGGTTTAACTATTGCCGGCACGCCTGCCAACAGGTTTACCGCCACCTTCTCCAGCATACCCCAAACAGGGAAGTTGAAGGCATTGATATGTATTGCCACACCCTCTCTTGGCACCATAATGTGATGCCCGATAAAAGTATTGTTCTTAGAAAGCTTTGCAGCGTCGCCATCTACATAATACCGCTCATCCGGAAACTGCCTGCGGAGGCTTGCATAGGCAAACAGATTGCCAATGCCTCCTTCAATATCTACCCATGAATCTGTTCTGGTAGCACCAGTATAGGAACTGATTGTATAAAAGTCTTCCTTTTTATCCATCAGGTAAAGGGCAAGGGCTTTCAACATTCTGCCTCTTTCCTGAAAGGTGAGTTTACGCAAAGCAGGACCACCGGCTTTACGCGCATAATCCATCATAGCACCAAAATCCAGTCCGGCACTACCGGCTGTATAAACGGCTTCGCCGGTTATTGCGTTAAACAATGGTTCTCCTTCGTTATTTGCTCCTACCCATTTCCCTTCGGCGTAGTTCTCAAGTTTTTGTAATGACATATTTATTCAGCTTTTCTTATGCGTAAAGTTAACTCAAAAAATGGTGCAGATAAAGACAGGCGCAGTTACATACATACTAACGTTAAAAAAGGCTGTCTCTTGATTCGAGACAGCCTTTATACTAACCAAAAAAATCAGCTTTATCTATCGCAACAGCGTTACGTTACCTTGCTTCTTAAATACTGTTCCTGATTTAGAAACCGCACTCACTTCGTACACGTACACGCCTACAGGCTGTGGCTTGCCATTCAGCGTACCATCCCAACCCTCGTCTATGTTTGTTGTCTCAAACATGAGGTTACCCCATCGGTTGTATACCCGGAAGTAGCGTAGTGTTGCTAACCCTCTGCGTATTACTTTGAACTTGTCATTGATTCCTCTACCTGGAGCAAACGCATTCGGCAACGTAAGTACCGCCTCTGTATTTACGTTTATGCTTATGGAATCTTTTGTAAGGCAACCCCATTCAGTAACACCTGTCACTACATACTTAGTACTTATTACCGGAGAAGCCAACGGATTCGATACAAACTTTGCACTCAAACCACCTGATGGCGTCCAGCTAAACTGCGTACAGTTGGTCGCAGGCTCAATCTGGTAGTTCTCACCCGGATATAGTGTTACTGAATCTTCAAGAGATATCACCGCATCGGCTTTTACTGTAAGCGAAACATAAGCTGTATCTGTACAATTATACATATTAGATGTTACCACCTTGTACTTAGTGTCTGTCTCGGGGCGCGCTATTACTACAGCACCGGCGGTATCACTCAGGTACATATCCGGATACCATCTGAAGTAGGCAACTGCATCGGTGTTTACCGCAGTTAGTATGACAGAGTCACGAGGACACACTGTACGGTCTTTGCTTACCGTTACCGTTGGTGTCGGATCTACTTTTACCCTTATCGAATCCATCGCACTGGTACAATTCTCTACGGTCTGATTCACATAATAGTACGTTACACCAACCGCATCTGTCTGTGGCTTTGGAGCTTCAGGAGTACTTGTACCGGTAGGGTCTGCGCTAGAATACCACAATAAGTTATCTCCTACTGCCTGCAGATATGGTGCATCATAGTATTGGCAATATGTCAACCACTTAACCCAAGGTGCAGATGGTGTAGGATTTACGACCACCGTATGGCTTAGTGTCTTATAACAACCGTTAAAGAACGCAGTAACATGATACACACCACCATACTCGGTACTTACAGGCGTCCTTATCGGGTCCTGTGCTGCCGAGAAGAACGTGTATGGCCCCGTCCAGTTAAACACAGCGCCCGGATTACTGGTTGCAGTCAGCAATATGGAATCTCCATCACCCGAACACACGGGCGAATTGCTTGAAACAGTCAACAATGGCGTCGGAGTAATAGTTGCGGTTGTGGATGCAGTTACAGAGCAAGCACCCAGGGAAACCACCACTGAATACACACCGGACGCAGCAGGTGTTGCCGGCACAATTACGGGATTTGCCTCTGTAGATGTAAAAGAAGAAGGACCGCCCCATTCGTAACCCACACCTCCTGAACCTGAATAACAGTACAATTTCAAGGTATCACCTTCACACAAAGTAGGACCAGGCACACCCGGACTATTGCTACTAATTGTAGGTGTCTCAGGAGTACTGTCAACCACTACCGTTATTGTAGCCATATCCGACGCACATCCGTTCAAAGTAACCACCACCGAATACGTGCCGCTATTGGCCGTTATCGCAGGATCTATGGTCGGGAATTGCAAACCGGATGTATAGGCCAGCGGTCCCGTCCAGTCGAATGTGGAGCCAGCGGGGGCCGTGGTTGTCAGGTTCAGCGGAGTTCCGGAACAGACGGGCGAATTACTACCCAATGTAGGTACCGGAGTCGGCCGCACATCTATATCTATTGTTGCTGAGTTTGTGCAAGTCCCGCGTGTCACCGTAACGGTATAGGTACCATTGGCGGTCAATGGAGCCACCGGAATCACCGGATTCTGATCAAACGATGTATAACCCGAAGGTCCGGCCCAGCTATACGTTATTGCCGGAGTCACACAGTCTGCAAATAACTTGATTGTATCACCCTCACATATAAAGCTATTGCTACTCACCGTCGGCACAGCAGGAGTAGAATCGACGACTACGTTAATGATGCTGCTATCAACACAACCACCGAACGTCGCGACGACCGTGTATGGCCCGGAGTATGATGTAGGAGCGAACGGTCGCCCGGGATCAGATAGGGTTGATGTAAACCCATCCGGTCCTGTCCATACCCAGGTTTCACCTACCGAGTCTGGACTAGAATAGAGCAAAAGCGTATTCCCTGAGCACAAAGGTGCGTTATAGGTTGCGGTAATGACTGGCTTAGGCTTAAATAGCACGTGAGTTTCAGTTGTATCACTAACTGCACCTACTGTTTTTATGACATAATACCATCCGGTATCGGCCATCGTAATATGAGGTATGTCAACGTACTGTGTGAACCCTCTAAGCGGACCAACAATAGTTGGGCCATACCATACGTAACTTGCACCTGTAGAATCTCCGTGAGCTCTGAGTTTCAATGTGTCATCAACACAAACTCTGCTTGTATCGGGGCTGTTGCTTGTGGCCCTGAAATCAGGAATTACTGTCAGGTAAATTATTTTCTCATCGCAGGACAATCCGCCTGTTCCTGTATTAGATCCAGTAATAGTATAAGTCGTAGGACCAGACAAACTACCAAATGTCACATCGACACTTGTTCCGGTAGTGGCAGACAACCCTGTTGCCGGTGCCCATGTCCAGTCTGCCCAAGTCCAGGCACCTTCATCACCATACCATATATCTACAGTTACCGTTGGTATGCCGGGATAATCACTTCCCAAAATAGTATCATATTCAGGAGTAGGTGCGGCAGCCATCGGCGGGAATGGTACATCTTCAACAGCCAGAACAGGGTCGCGCAAGGCACTATCTATGCTCTTAGAGCTGTCAAATACATAAGCGTATGCAACAACTGCACTATCGCCTGCGGCTATTGTCCCAATTCTAAAAGCTATCCAGATACCTACATCGCGTAAGTTATTAGAACCCTTTTCTCCGATTGCACCTCCTGTAGTAGGCAGCGCCCACAAGCTGGCGGGGGTCGTTGACGGAGAAAGGCCTGATGCCAGATAGCCGCATTTCGCTCTGCAGTCTTTTGCTGCCAGCGCCAGATAACTATTAATTGAGTCATATGCCGGGGTGCTTCCTGATGCAGCACGCTCTCCGTTTGCGCTTACCATTACCCTATTAGAAGCATCTTCATTTTGATGCACAATTCTATTTCTCGTTGTTGCTCCACCACCCCAAAAGGAAACGTTATCGGGGTCCAAAGTTCGCTCGAAATAAATATCTGTAATTGGTGCCGAGGTAGTATTGTATAGTTTGGCCGTCATTACAATCCATGAAGCAAATGTATCTATCCTTGTTTCCTGTTTTACATCAATTCCGCCTACGCCGCCTTCCCAGTTATTTATCAATCGACCACCCGCATTACTATAACCAACAATTGTACCGGGAACATCATACTCTCCCGAACACAATCCCCCCCAGGCTCCATTACGATACTCAGTCGCACCAATCTGCAAACTCCAACCTTCCTGAGGATAACCGGGCTGAGAATAAGGTCCCATTAACGCGGGAGACCCGGTCCCCCACCCGTCATGCCCCCAATCATAGGACATGTCCATGGCAATACCGGGAGTAAACGTTGTAGTAGCACCACAACATGGGTGCGAGTGATAGGTCGCCGGCGATGAACAGGTCCCGAATCCCCCCATTTGGTTTATCCCAACCTCAACCCAAGCACCTTGCAGAAAACAATCGGTTCCTACTATTTGCGCGTTTGAAGAAAAAGCTGACAGGAGTGTTATCGCAACTATTATTGGTAGAAGACTACGCATTCTCATAATCTCAAATTTAAGAAAATAAACAACTATTGTCTGTAACTTCGATGAGGTTCCAGAGCATTAAGATAATAAAATTATTTAACAATAAAACGATTTACATAATTGGCGTAATATCGTCCCACACATATAAAGACAGACTTTTTTCAAAAAAAGTTTGTCATTGTTGATTTATATTTTTAGTTATATATATAGAAAGACTAAAAAACTAAAAATCAAATACTTACATACTATGTAAAATAATCTTTATTTCACTACTACACATCGCCATATAAAATATTGAAATATATGTATTCCTTGAATAAAAATAAGTTATTTCAAAAACCATAACATTTGAAGGGCAATTTGTCTTTCTTTTGAACAATTTCCCCAAAATAGGAATAGCACCTTCTTGGTTCAAATTCACATCTTCCTGCCAATCCGCCCACCATCCCAACCCGGTTATTCCCAGATTGAATTGAATTTCCTGATCACCGCAATTTTAGAACGTACAGTAGTAACTCAAAGTCCATAACCCAAATTGACCTGCATAAACAAATTGTCATTTACGTTATTGCCGTAGTCAGATTACTTGCAGGACTCAAGACTACTTTGGCATTGTAACGAAAATATTTTGCGGATACAGAGGCAAAAAAAAATTGTAAGACAACCGCAAACAAAAAAAGATGGGTGCGTTGCCGCACCCATCCGAAAATTATTCAAACAAGATGTTGTTTAGGCATCAGCCTTCATCATCTTCTGATATTTCTTACGATCTTCCTCATCCAGCATAATCTTGCGGAGACGTATATTCTGAGGCGTTACTTCAATACACTCATCCTGCTGAATATACTCCATGCACTCTTCAAGCGTCATTTCTATCTTAGGAGTAATACGCACACTGTCATCAGTACCACTGGAACGCATGTTCGTCAACTTTTTGGTTTCCGCCACATTTACTACCAGGTCTCCCGGCTTAATGTGCTCCCCGATGATCTGACCGCCATAAAGCTCCTGACCCGGGTCGATAAAGAACGAACCTCTATCTTGCAACTTATCAATTGAATATCCGGTAGCCTTTCCAGCAGATTTTGCAAGCAAAACTCCGTTACCACGACCGGGGATAAACCCTTTCCAAGGTTTGTATTCCAGGAATCGATGCGCCATAACCGCTTCTCCTGCTGTATTGGTCAGCATTTGCGAGCGCAATCCGATAAGACCACGAGATGGCATATCGAACTCTACGTGCTGCATTTCACCCTTTGTTTCCATTACCAGCATCTCGCCCTTGCGTTGTGTCACAAGGTCAATCACCTTGCCACTATATTCAGAAGGAACATCAACTACCAATAATTCGTATGGCTCACACTTCTTGCCATCAATTTCTTTTGTAATTACCTGCGGCTGACCCACTGTAAGCTCGTACCCTTCCCTACGCATTGTCTCTACCAATACACTCAAGTGAAGAATACCGCGACCAAACACCATAAACTTATCTGCGTCATCAGTTTCCTGTACACGCAATGCCAGATTCTTTTCCAGCTCCTTCATCAATCTATCGCGAATGTGACGACTAGTTACAAACTTACCTTCCTTTCCAAAGAACGGAGAGTTGTTGATGCTGAACTGCATGTTCATTGTTGGCTCGTCGATGGCAATAATCTTGATAGCTTCCGGGTTTTCCGCATCGGCAATAGTTTCACCAATCTGAAACCCTTCAATACCTACCACAGCACACAAGTCACCGCATTGAACTTCCGAAACGCGTTTTTTGCCCATATCCACAAACACATACAACTCCTTTATTCTGCTTCGCTGCATGGTACCGTCAACCTTGCAAAGCATAACAGGCTGTCCTTCCTTCAGGACACCACGTGTAACCTTACCAATAGCAATACGACCCAGGAAAGATGAATAATCAAGTGATGTAATCTGCATCTGCACCGGTCCTTCAACTACAGTTGGTGGTGGTACTTTTTCAAGTATTGTATCTAACAGTACAGTTATATCCTCTGTAGGCTCCAATGAGGTATTGAACCAACCTTGTTTTGAAGAACCATATATTGTTGGGAAGTTAAGCTGCTCTTCAGTAGCATCCAGCTGGAAGAACAATTCGAATACGGCATCGTGCACTTCATCAGGACGACAGTTGGGCTTATCTACCTTATTGATTACTACTATTGGGTGTAAGTTGAGGTTAAGCGCCTTCTGCAGTACAAATCTTGTTTGCGGCATAGGGCCTTCGAAAGCATCTACCAACAGCAATACACCATCAGCCATCTTCAATACACGCTCTACCTCTCCACCAAAGTCGGCGTGACCCGGTGTGTCAATTACATTAATCTTAACGTCTTTGTAGGTAACAGACACGTTTTTGGCAAGAATGGTGATACCACGCTCGCGCTCCAGATCATTGCTATCCATTATCAGGTCACCAGTTTCCTGGTTGTCACGAAACACATTTGTTGTGTGTAGAATCTTATCAACCAGTGTTGTTTTTCCGTGGTCAACGTGGGCAATGATGGCAATGTTACGAATATCCATTTTTTGTTTTTTTGTCGCTTTTTCTTCTGTTTAAAAAAAATCCCCTCCTATATAAAAAACAGGAAGGGGTGTTTTTCAGCGTGCAAAAGTACGGAATATATCTATACGAAAGTCATTTATGAGTTAACTGTAAATAAAGTATTGTTAACATGGGAAGGGCGACTGAAGTATTGTCTATCGGATTGCATTGAGGCCTTAGTTTCAAGAGAAGTCACCCCCCAACAAGTATTTTTTCTACATTTATGTTTTAAATGGCACATTTATGAAATTATTGATAGTAATTCTTGTTTTCCTTTTTGGTGCAACATTTACTCATGCCCAAAGTATTGATACAGCTTTTTATTCACTGGCAAAGAAACAAAATGCCCTCATGAAAGCTGCCTATGAAAGTAAAGATCCCGATGCATACAAGCTACACTTCACAGTTCTGTATGAAGCCTACAAAAAGCTCTCCAAAGAAAATCGATCTTACTATAAAAGTGAGATTGTGGGTGACCGATATGATATGGCTTGCACCTACGCAATCGCCGGCAGGAAGAAAGAAGCACTGGATTGTTTGGAACAGTCAAAATACTATGATTATCAGCACCTCAGAGAAGACCCTGATATGGATCTCCTACGTGATGACCCTCGCTTTGACAAATATGTGGAGTTGGCAGAAAACAAGACCAATAAGTTGCTAATTCTGCAAAAGGCTGCAGCATACAATCGCAAATCGAATGCGAACCTGCCTATGTTCAAATACATGAAAGTGGACAATAAGCATCTTAAGGAATTGACAGAAAAGTATAAGTTGGATTCAATTGCAGGAAATGGCAGCACACAATTGAGAATCATACGACTAATGCGATGGGTGCACAATATGGTTGCCCATGACGGCTCTAAAGGCAACCCAAAAGGAATGAACGCAAGTAACTTATTGACTGTTTGCAGACACGATAAAAAAACCGTCAACTGCAGAGGGATGGCTACAATACTCAACGAAGTTTATCTGGCCATGGGGTATAAATCACGGATTGTTACCTGCTTACCCAAAGACCCTGATGACAACGACTGCCATGTAATAACGACAGTATTTTCTGAACAACACCGCAAATGGCTCTGGATGGACCCGACATTCATGGCCTACGTTATGGACGAGCGAGGCAATCTGCTTAGCATAGAAGAGGTAAGAGACCGGCTAAGAAAAAAACAAATAGTGGTGCTCAATGCCGACGCCAATCATAATAACTACAATGTTCAGTCCGTGGATTACTATCTGGAATACTACATGGCGAAAAATCTATACAAATTGCAGTGCCCTGCTGTAAGTGAATACAACCACGAAACACCAAAAAAAGACAGAATACGCAAGTATATAACGTTGGTACCCGGCGACGACATGCGTGAATCATATTCATCCACCCGAAAAGACGGCATGAACAGCCTGAAATACTATTTCACTTCTGACCCAAAAATGTTTTGGAGTGCGCCAGCCGGGCAACAACCGTCAGACTTCAAAAAAGCAATGAGCCGCTTCCAACGGAATTATAATGAAAGAAATGCAACTGCCGTACAGAATAGTTTTGCCGAAAATTGGAGAAAAGAAGCAAAGCAATTCTGGAGTACTGGCAACGCGAACAGAATTTATGAAAAGTATGGTCGCATGCAATCTTATCAGTTTCTTGGATTCGGAAAAGAAGACGGTGTAGCATTGTTCAGGGTAGTTTGTGATAAATCCACCCATGCCATGGGCATCACACTCAACGATGCCGGACATTTCGGGACATTCCGTTTTCAAACTTCGTCTCCGGAAATCACAAAAATGATGCAATCCGTCAACTAAATTGATATTATCAAGGGTTGAGAATTATATGCTCTTCCTTCAACTTTTGATCTATCAGTGCCGGGTCATCGGTCTTACGTCGGATGTCAATTAGCTTATGAAAGCCTGAGTTAAACATTGTTTTGAGCAACGCCCGACCCCGCTTGCTTTCAGGAAGGCTTTCTTTTTCTACGTCAAGCGACATCGATAACAATCCGGTTTGTTTATCAAGGCGTACAATCATCAATTTATTTGTCGCCATCCCGGATGCGGCATTGTCAGAAATCAAAACGTTCTCTTCTGCTTTCGTAAATATCACGTAATCAAATACGGAAGCTTCTTTTACAATCTTATTTATTGAACCGTCGAAAATATAACAGCTCATAACATATTGACTTCCGGATTTCTTTATTCTGATAAAAAGGGGCGATTCCACCACTCCGGAATCAGTCATCGTTCGACCCCGTGATTGCCATTGAGGAAAAGCGGCGCCATCAAATTCAGCATTTACATTTTTATTCCAGACTCCTGTAAGCTGGTCATATTGGCTACATGAAGAGAGTATGGCTGACAGCCCTATCAGTAAGTATAGTACATTTTTCATAAGTTGCATTAAGACTAATGGTATTGTGTAAACATACTTATATTTTCCTATCACCAAATTGTTATCTTCCTTTTTTTCGTTAATTATGTACTATTGCTGTATTTTGTGTATCAAATTTTCTAAACTGAGTTTTGCATGACCGAAACAGAACACACACCACCTCAAAAAAACAGAATTACACTTTATATACTTATCGCGATGGCTGCGGGAATCGCTATCGGCTTCTTTTTCAATCAGTATTACGATGGCAAACCAATAGCCGACAGAGACAGTATGCTGGAGCCTTTCACCATGTTGGCAGATGTATTTCTGCGCATGGTGAAAATGATAATTGCGCCGCTGGTATTCAGTACTTTAGTAGTAGGTGTTGCCAAGCAGGGAAATATAAAGTCTGTGGGAAGAATCGGAGGAAAAACCATGGCCTGGTTTATGAGCTTTTCCCTGATAAGCCTCATGCTCGGAATGATATTGGTCAACTTCTTCCAGCCCGGTTCCGCAATGAACCTACCACTCCCGGACGAGGCAAGTGAAGTGGTGGCACATGCCTCTCTTTCGCTTAAAGATTTTATCAGCCACATCTTCCCCGTAAGCATTATTGATGCGATGGCAAGGAATGAAATATTGCAAGTGGTGGTATTTTCAATATTTTTTGGTGTAGCAACAGCGGCAGTAGGAGAAAAAGGGGCTATTGTCATAACTGTTCTTGATTCTGTTTCTCATATCATTCTGAAAGTGACTGCCTACATCATGAACTTCGCTCCTCTGGCGGTCTTGGGCGCGATGGTGGCAGTAATAGGCAAGCAGGGGTTAGGTATCCTCGGAACATATTCTCTGTTTATGAGCGAGTTCTATCTCGGATTGCTATTGTTGCTGCTGATACTACTTAGTGTAGCATGGCTATTTGTAGGCTGGAGGGTTGCTACGCTCTTAAGACACATTAAGGAGCCAATATTGCTGGCGTTTTCAACCAGCAGCAGCGAAGCTGCTTTCCCAAAACTCATGCTCGAACTGGAGCGCTTTGGCTGCGATGAGAAAATCGTAAGCTTTGTGTTGCCACTCGGTTATTCGTTCAACCTCGATGGGTCTATGATGTACATGTCCTTTGCCTCATTATTTATTGCACAGTGCTACGGCATACATTTGGACATCGGTACACAAATCAGCATGTTACTTGTGCTGATGATTACCAGTAAAGGTATAGCAGGAGTACCACGTGCATCCTTAGTGGTTATTGCCGGAACACTGGCAACATTTGATGTGCCGGAGGCGGGAATAGCGTTACTGTTGGGCATAGACCCACTACTAGATATGGGGCGTGCCGCCACTAATGTTGTCGGGAATAGCGTCGCCACCGTTGCTATGAGTAAGTGGGAAGGAGTGTTGAAACAGTAAATTCATTCATCCCTGTCCGGCATGTATAATTCACAAGATGTTAGCACTGTAACGGTTGAAGAAGCAATTGCTAAAGGTAGAAAACTGCTCGTGTGGACGCCATTGGCTATAATGTTTGGTGCAATATTGTGTACCGGCATAGGTATTGCAACCATCCCCAATGACTCTATCTGGATACTAATTTGTGGTTTTTCCGGGTTTTTCCTAATAATTACGCTACCATTTATCTTCTACTTCCGGGTATTGGCAGGATGGCGTATTTGGGCATTCGGCAATGTCCGGAATGTCCATGAGTTGAAACACATGTCGCAGATATGCCGACTGACACCCAAAGATGATAGCTTTTGGTGGCGATTTGAGAAGAAAACCTTAGAACAAAAACAAAAACTTGAGGAAATTCAAGACAAATTCAACCTGCCGGACATATTTGAAGACGACCTGAATATCCCTTTTGAGACAGTCTATAACTATGCTAAAGTTAACAACTATGTGTACTTTATCATGACGCCTGTTTATTTCATTGGAGCGGCAGTTCTTTTGTTACTGCATCAAACCCTCATTGGCCTTCTGCTATTGGCCTCTGGTCTGGTCTTTGGCTATACAACATATAAACGACTTCGTATAAAGGGGCCGGTACTTATTCTTAGCAATGACGGAATAACTACAAATACAAACGGGTTCCACCCCTGGCGCGACATTTCAAACGAGAAGATATTTTATGTTAGTGCCGGAAAAGCTTCCTATTACGGGCTTTCTTATGATGCGAACGGCGAACATGTTAAGCTATCCCTGAAAGAACTTACCGGTATGCGATCGTACAAGGTAGACCATGTGCTACGCACCTACCGGGGACGTTATGAATCTACAATAGGCAATAAACATTCGTTCCAATAGTCGCCAATACTCATAACATTTGACGAACCACTTTGAGCAACCCCGAGACCAACTTGTCAGATTGCGATTTATAATAAGAAGTGAATGACAAGTGAATGACTTGTGAATAGCCTGCCACGAGTACCAAATTTGCTATTTTTGTGATAACTGTAAAAAGGATTGCATGAAATTATTCAGAAACATATTGACTATATGTCTGGTTACCATTCCACTGTATAGTCTTGCGATGAAGGTTTCGGGAGGTAAGTTTGAAACAACAGCTGTAATCATTTCTGTATTAAATTTAGCACTTTTAGTCACGGCTATCATTTCCATCAAACAATACATATGGCACTCCGGAGAAAACAGGATGCCCTTTCATGTATTCAACATAATTTTCACCATTCTATTCTACGGTATAAGTCTGTCATTCCTTATCTCAAACCGGCAATATTATGAGGAGTTCCAGCACCTGATGCCCATGTCTGTGATTGCTAAATTCTTTTTTACGTTCAACCTTAGCTCCTTTACTCAGTGGATTATCATTGCCTCGTTGGTCTTTAATACCCTGTACATCAAACGATTTTACAGAGACTATTATGAGGCCGGGATAGGCGTCGACCACGAAGACGCAGAAGATGAAATAGAGCTTGAAGAAGCATCTGCCGAGAAGTGAAAACAGACACTATAGTTTCATTGTCCTATTTACAGCAATCCTGATTATCTGTACCAATGCAGACAAACAGGCTACGTAAGTTCCTACAACGGGCCAACCTGGCAGGAGCGGCAAGTCCATTCCTTGGTTTGCAGCAACATTGTGTACTACTACCTGTGCAGCACATGATACCAAAAGCGCAACCGAAACGGAACCGATTACGGTAGGAACAAAGCGGCGTATCAGGTATTTTTTCAGAAATTGTCTACTGTAACCAATTTGTTGTAACAACGCTATTGAAGCAGCACCTCGGGTAATTGTCAGTTCAATGAAGAAAAGAATCACCATTATACTAATTACCACGAGCAAAAGCGCTATCCCACCCATAACCCCGGCCACAGACGCAACAACCGTTCGCAACTTACTCCACTGTAGGCTCTGAGGATTGGTAGTGTAGCCATGCTGCCGCAGATACTCCGTAAATGCCGGCTTAGAAGGGTCTCTTACCTTTACTATCAATTGCGAAGGTTCCTGAGTACCGGCGGCAATGCCCATCTGCTTGTTCCCGTACGCTATAAACGAGTGAGGAACCAATATAGACGAAACCCTGTCTGAAAACCCGGCTATATGAGCAGACAAATGCATGCCGTTTTCTCCCCCTACCTGCAAAGTAATCCCTACCGACTTTACCGATGTTCGGGACAGTTGCGGCAACCCTTGCCCCGGTGCGAAAACATAATTATATACATTAAGAAACTGCGACGAGATAATAACCGGCAAGTTCCGCTGCCCCGGCTGCCATGACCAACCTTCAGGAATTTCATCAATAAACCTATCAGGCACAGATGCTAACGGCAAATCGGTAGCCATAGCCACACGTCCGCCAATAGTTGCATATACCGGAAACCGTGCCGGGGTGAGTGCACCCGCATCCATTACTTCCGGGGCATTGGCTATATCTGCTACCTCGCCGGCTGTAAATGAACTGCCGCCGGACATCCCCATGTTATGCTCTGTTACCTCCCTGGCAATCATCATATATACGGCACCGGAATGACTATCCCCTTCATCACTATTCAATATAGTGTTGAAGTTCCACCAGGCCAGCACACTCAGAAACAACAACCCGTTCCCGATGCAGAGTACCGTTGCGGCCAACCTCATTCGCATCCGTCCGGATGAACGGAATAGCAATTTATCCAGTAATTCAGTTGCCTTACCCATTGCTACATGTGCAGTGTTTGTGAATAAGAAAAGTAATTATTGTCGTCAAGATCTGCAAGAATAAAACCGGCCTTTCGTTGCCCCACTACATCGGCTATCAGCGAAATAGCCCGGGCTCTGTTGCCTGCATCCAAATGGCTGAACGGCTCATCCATCAATAGCCATCTAAACGGTTGTACCAATGCACGCACAATGGCCACCCGCTGCTGCTCACCATAGGACAACGTTGCGGCACTCGCATCCAGCCGATTTTCCAGACCCAACATTTTCATCCAATCAACAACCTGTTGTTGGGTGACAGTGTCTGTAAGTTCTCTTTTTACAGCTACATTCTCTAATGCGGTCAATTCGGGGAATAGCCGTAAATCCTGAAATACGATGCTGATGTCATTTGCACGCATGAGGGACAGCTGCTTATCGTCAACGCTTTTCAGGTCAGTATCCCCCCACTCCACTTTGCCCTCATATTTTATGGGCATACCATACAGTAAATTAATAAAGGTTGTTTTTCCCGTACCCGATGGTGCCTGTACAAACACACTTGCACCCGAAGCCACACTACAGTTTTTGTTCCAAATATCCGATGCTCTGTCGGACACACTTCCGGCAAGGTATTCGGGTATCAGTCTATGCAACGATAGTTTCATTGATTCCTGTTTAGGGTACTCAAATATAGTACGATAATGTCGGGCTAAGGTAATAGTAACTATTGAAGTACTGCAACGAACATGCTGTCCGCACCATTATCAATCCCATTGATAATTTGCTGATGCTGCACCCGCAGCCCGGTTTGGCTCGCAACCGCTTCAACTACTTCTTCATTTTCTCGCCGGAACACCGAACATGTTATATAGTAGAGCTTACCACCCGGCTTCAGATACTGAACGGCATTAACGGCAATTGCGGTTTGCATAGAAGTAAACTCGCCAAGTACTGTAGGTTCAAAAAAATGCAGTTGCTCCGGGGTACGGCTCCAGGTACCGCTGCCACTACATGGAGCGTCACATATAATATTGTCGAATCGACTACCATTCGCGAATGCAGCACCACTATTTCCGGAAGCCATGTCGGCAACGACTATTTCCGGAACAGGCAAGTTGTATTTAATGAATCGTTCTTTTAAGTTTTTAAGTATTGAAGACCTTCTGTCTGCGACTGTCAAATGAATATTTAATCCTTTATCCATCAGCAGTAACGACTTCCCTCCGGCACCGGCACAACAGTCGAGCCACCGCTCGCCTTCCATTGGCGTAAACAAAGAACCCGTTGCCTGCGATGATGCATCCTGCACAACAAAACAATCATCAGGCAATATTCTATCTATGGCAGTTCCGTTCGGTAGCGAAAGGCAATCGTCACCAATGCTAACAAACGGAATATTGTTTTCCGCCAATAGCCGTTCAGTCAAATGTCGTTCTTTTCTTATACGAATGAATAACCGGGGTTGTATCAGCATCGAGTGCAACCAGTCTTCCCTTTCAATTCCTTTTGAGAGTTGTATATGCTCGGGGCACAATAAACCGGCATCAAAAAGCAACCCTTCCGTCTGGTCCTGAATATCAGCTGTAAGTCGCATGGTCTCTTTCGTCATAGCATTACACAACTGCAGACTTTTTTGCACACATTTCTCAAACATATCCGGGTCATTTACCACCGGTTTGCCATAAAACGACAGCCCGTCGATGCACCTGTACCAGGAATAAACGGCAGCACTTAAAATTCGTCTGTCACGGCTGCCAAGCTTCGGAAAAGACTTGCAATATTTTCTCAGGAAATGGGTAAGCGGAACGCTTCCATTATAGGTATCAATCAGGGATTGTATGTGCTGCCAGAGATAGCGCATGGTGTGGTGCAACAATACGCAGAAATTGCCAAAAAAAAGCTAAAAACTGACAACAATTAACACACTAAAATAAATTGCTTCAGGAGCCATTATCAACCTCAATCAAGGCAGGCGAGATTTTTCATTTTGGGGGATTATTTTTTGTAATCAGGCATTTGAAAAAAAATGTTGTCAGATTTGTATAGAAACCGTATTTTATAGTGGACTATTTTTCATAGAAATAGCTGTAACGTTTACCAGTAAAGCATTTCAGCCGGTATCGGGTATCGCGAAGAGTAGTGGGAACACCCAAACCCATAAGCTATAAAAAATACGGAAATCCTGCCCGCAAACACAAAAAAAAAATCATTTCATTCAAATGCTCATTCTGTAAGTTTTGCTAAACAAACAAGAGGTATTTAATTTTTTTTTTCAACAAAATGTTAGCAATTTCGTCTTCTGGTTCTGTAATAAGAGCAAATGAAAGGAAAAGTGTGTTTTACGAGTCGTGGGGTTCAAGGAAAAATGATTAACTTCAACTGTTGATGACAGACCTTGAAATAAGCGTTGAATTTAGTTAAATCAGATTAGAATCCGGTCTTATTATGTTTCCAGTTAGCAACAAAAAAGTGAATTAACCTTAGCATGTTTTTTCATTAATATGGACAATCATATTTATAATAGTATTAATAACAATCTTTTGACAGAAGCAGAACAACTTTGGGACAAATGTCTGTTGATTATTAAAGATAACCTCAGCTGGAGAACATACCAGACATGGTTTGAACCAATCAAGGCGGTAAGCCTGGTTGATAATGCATTGACATTGCAAGTACCAAGTCAATTCTTTTACGAATGGCTTGAAGAACATTATGTAGAATTATTAGGTAAGACGATAAAACGGGTTTTAGGAAAGGAAGGGCGACTGGAGTACAGAATTATGATGGACGGCAATGCAAGAAAACCTGCCTCGGTAAATATGCCGGGTAGCACACTTAGCAGGCCAACCAAGGATAATAACTTTGTTGACATGCCACTGAAGTGGGATGATCCGCACAATATCAAAACACCATATGCAATTCCGGGTCTGAAAAGAATGCAGATAGACCCACAGCTGAACAGCAACTATGTATTTGATAACTATGTGGAGGGAGACTGCAACAGAGTAGCACGCTCTGCCGGTATTCACGTTGCACAAAAGCCGGGAGCAACCGCGTTTAATCCATTGGTGGTTTTTGGCGGCGTTGGTTGGGGCAAGACCCACCTTGTACAGGCAATAGGTAATGAAGTGCGTCGGCTGCACCCCAATAAGTCTGTATTATATGTAAGTGCAGAGAAGTTTATCAATCAGTTTATAGACCACTCTAAGAATAATGAAGTTAATGATTTTATCCACTTCTATCAGTTAATAGACGTGCTGATAATGGATGATGTTCACCTGTTTGTTTCTGCGGTACGTACACAGGATGTGTTCTTTGCGATATTTAACCACCTGCATCAGAATGGCAAGCAAATAATACTCACCAGCGATACCGCACCAAGAGATCTGGAAGGTATGCAGGAGCGATTGCTGAGCAGATTCAGATGGGGACTGAATGCAGACATTCAGGCACCCGACTTTGAGACAAGACAAGCAATACTGCGTGTAAAAATGCGCCAGGAGGGTCTGGAAATACCAGATGAAGTGGTACGCTATGTAGCCTATAATATACAGAGCAATGTCCGTGAGCTGGAAGGAGCATTGATAGCGCTTTTTGCACAGGCAACCCTCAACAAGAAGGAAATAGACCTGGACCTCGCCAAGCGGGTGATGAAGAACTTTGTGAAGACGGCAGCGCGCGAGATGACCATAGAGAACATACAGAAAATGGTTTGCGAGTACTACCACGTATCTTATGAACGCCTACTTACCAAAACACGTAAGCGGGAGGTGGTATTGGCAAGGCAGATAACCATGTATTTTGCTAAAAAATTCACCAAGCAGTCACTAAAGACAATTGGTGACCACTTCGGAGGGTTTGACCATACTACGGTGATACACTCTTGCCAGACAGTAGAAAACCTGATGGCAACAGACACCGAGTACAAAGACAACCTGATGGAAATTCAGCAAAAAGTTCAGATGGCAAGCATTTAATTGATGGCAATATGACGGTTAGGTTGATGGTTAAAAATACTATCAGAAATCGTCACAAAATCACAGAATTTTTCATTTGCACATTTCGACAATTAGTTTATCTTTGCAGTCCCTTAGAAAATGAGGGACGATTTTTAAAAGGTAACAGGTGAGGTGGGAGAGAGGCCGAATCCACTAGTTTGCTAAACTGGCATACGCCTTCAAAGCGTATCGCGGGTTCGAATCCCGCCCTCACCGCTCTTTTAAAAATTGGTTTTACCGGACGCAATCAGCACATCGATTGCAGCATTATTGCTCGGGAAGTGGCGCAGGCCGGTAGCGCACCTGGTTTGGGACCAGGGGGTCGCAGGTTCGAATCCTGTCTTCCCGACTCTTTGAAAGCTCAGCAGAAATGCTGGGCTTTTTTTATGCCCCCCGGATTTTCGGGGCAGGCACAGAAGTGCCTATGCTTTCTAAAAAAAGCAAACTATGGCAATACGAAAGTAATTAGAGCATGATTGAAAACTTCCTAGCTTCGGCCTATGGTCCAACGGAAAGAAGACATTTTGGCTCTTTCATTAAATTCAGCACGTCGCGAGGTATTCCCTCACCATCCTCTCACAACATAGTCGCATAACTATACTTCACGGCAAAGTAAATCGGTACATGGAAGCATGAAATATGCACTTCTACAATACACCAGCATCATTCCGACTACCAAGTGGACTATTGAAGTATTCTCAAAGATCCTATTAAGCACACAAAAAAGCCGCCATTTGCATAGTAGGTATTGCTTTAAAGATAATCACCACCTATATCTTCGACAGCTTCTGCACCACTACTAGCTGCCCAGCGTCGTTATATAATGAAATAATGTACAATCCGTCAGCCAACCCGCTCAAGTCAATTTTGTTGGCGTTTTCTTTGTCTATCAAGGTCTTGCCATCCACGCTGCTTATCACCGCGCGCACTTGCACCGCCGATTCTATAAACACCATTTCTTTGGTCGGGTTCGGAAATATCTTTATCTCGGCACCGTTAACGTCTGTTACAGATGTAGGAGCTGTGCCTTTCCACCCTGTCAGTACATATACTGCAGATACAGACTGACAACCGTTTGTATCAGTGACTGCTACCTTGTAGTTGCCGTTACTTGTAGCAGGTGTTGATGCCGTTACTGCTCCTGGTATCGCAACCAGATTTTTGTACCATTGGTAACTCAAGTAGTAACTGCCTGTGCGGAATATTGTCCCATTGAATGCGATTGGCGGATCTGGTAACGGTAATTCTACAACATGGACGTCTGCCATCGAAACTATACAACTTGCAGGTACCGATACTTCACAATGATAATCGCCTTCTGCTGTTGCATTGTATGTGCCGGAGTTAGCTCCGGGAATCACAACACCGTTGAAGTACCATTGGTAAGCGATTGCCCCTCCCAGGTACGACACAGAGGTCGATAACAACGAACTACCTCCCCAGCAAAAGCGAGACGGGGTCATTGGTGTTACAGTAGGGGTTGTAATTACTACTACCTGCGTGTCTGCATGTGTGATGTCAGCACAGCCGGTTGCCCCATCAGTTACACGTACCCTATAGCCGCCACCCATTGTAGCTACATAGCTGATGTTGGTAGCTCCGGATATGGCACCTCCGTCTTTGTACCATTGATAATTATAGCCTGCTGGTGCTCCCAGCAATACAAAACCGCCTACGCAGAATATCAACTGACCGCCGGCAGTTATGGTCACGTCAGGCAACGGGTTTACCATAACAGAACTTATTACCGATGTCCCCATGCAACCTGCGCTATTAGTTATTTCTGCATAATAGTCTTCTATAGTGGTTGCTGTATAGCTTGACGATGTTGCCCCGGCAATTAAGCCCGACGTATTGTACCACTGGTAAGTATATCCCGCACCTGAAGCAGCGGTCAGAGTAACGCTGTTACCATCACAGAACGTCAGCGGACCGGACGCTGTAATAACATCGACAGGTACCGGATTAACGGAAATAGACGTGGGTGCCGACACTGCCCAGCATCCTGCGCTATTGGTAACCCTTACTGTATAACTGCCGCCTGTCAATGCATTAAATGTGCTGGCGGTAGCACCTGCTAATGCTGTGCCACCGAGTTGCCACTGATAAGTAAGACCAACGCCTGTATTAGCATCTAATGCTACTGACATCCCTGTGCAGGTTGCAGTAATGCCACCCGGCACGGTGATAGTAGCCGTTGCGGGCGCTACAGCCACATCCATAGGAACAGATAACGAAGAACAACCAGCTGCGACAACCACTTTTACCTGGTAGCTACCTGCCATGCTTGCAATATAGGTTGGGCTGGTTGCAGTGGGGATAAGTACCCCACCTCTATACCACTCATAAGTTACGCCGGGAGAGGTGCTGGATGTGAGTGTCACGAAGTCGCCGGGGCAAAATACCGTATCACCGATGGGCGTGATAATTGCCGGCGGCGCTGAAGAAATGGATACGATAGTCGTGCGCACACAGCCCGCCGGAGATGTATAGGAAATCGTTGCCGTACCCATAGCTACACCCGTAAGCACACCCGTGCTAGACACAATAGTAGCTATGGCTGAATTACTGCTGGCCCATGTGCCCCCAGCAGGGGTACATGTCAGGGTCATATTACTCGCGGGACACAGCGTTGACGGTCCGGTTATTGTTCCGGGCAGCGGGTTCACTGTTATTGTCTGTGTTCTGAAGCAACCGGTAGTAGTAAATCTGTACGTCACCGTGGTGGTGCCTGTAGCTACCGTGCTCACTACACCTGTCGCCAAACCAATTGTGGCTATACTAATATTACTACTACTCCATGTCCCTCCCGTTGCTGCGTTGGTCAAGGTGATGTTTGAGCCGATACAAACCGGGCCGGGAACGCCAATGATTGCAGGTATGTCATTGACCGTAACTACCGCAGTCGTAATACAACCCAACCGTGTATAAGTAATGCTCGTAGTACCTGCCGACACTCCGGTCACTATCCCTCCTCCGCTTACAGTAGCTATGGCAATGTCGCCACTTGACCAAGTGCCACCGCCAGAAGAACTGCTAAGCGTCGTTTGAGCACCCACACATACAGTCGGTGTCCCGGTTATTGCGTTTGGTATGGGGTTTACAGTAGCCACCACAGTCTCAAAACACCCATTAGAGGTCGTATAACTTATGGTTGCTGTACCCGGCACAACTCCAGTAAGCACTCCTGTTGCAATATCTATAGTGGCTACTCCTGTGTTGCTGCTTGTCCAGTCGCCGCCGGGTGTGGTGTTTGCCAATGCGGTAGTTGACCCTTCGCATAATGCGGCTGCCCCGGTTATAGCAGCTGGCGACGAAATCACTGTTACTATTGAACCTGTATTGCAACCCGCAATCAAAGTATAAGAAATATTGGCAGTACCCACTGTAACACCTGTTGCTACTCCCGACGTAGAGCCAATTGTAGCCACAGCCATATCAGAGCTACTCCATGTGCCGCCAACGCTGGTATTGGTTAGCGTAGTAGTACGGCCCGTACATACAGTTAATGTACCACTGATAGCAGGTGGTGGAGAAACAACAGTTACCGTTGCAGTACGGTTACAACCGGTTGCATACGCATACGTAATCACAACAGTATCGGCAGTGACGCCCGTCACTACCCCACTAGATGATATCGTTGCTATGCCTGTGCTGGCAGAGGTCCATGTACCACCGCCAGAACTGAATAAGGAAGTCGTGAACCCTACACACACGGAATCTTCACCTGTTATCGGGGTAGGGGTCGGGCTCACAGTTACAACTTCTGCACTGGAACAACCGGTTGGCATTAAATAAGAGATAGCGGCTGTTCCGGCACTTATGGCAGTTACTTCCCCGGTCACCACATCAATCGCAGCAACAGAAAGATCGTCACTGCTCCAGGCTCCACCAGAAGCCACATTAGTCAATGTACGTACCTCTCCCTCACAAAATGTCGGCGAACCTTCGATTGGCCCAATTGGATTTACTGTAAGTATTGTAGTCGAAAAACAACCTGATGGAACAGTGAAACTAATTATTGCAGTGCCACCTGACATGCCTGTTACAACGCCAGTAGTAGGATTCACTGTTGCAACAGAGGTAGTACTGCTGCTCCACGTCCCGGGAACTGATGGCGGTATCGTTGATAGTGTCGTTGTCGCACCCGCACATATTGTAAGTCCGCCGGTAATTGCCGGACCAACGGGCAGCGGGTTAACAGTAACAATAGCGTTTACGGTACAGCCTCCTGCAACATAGGTCACAATGCTGGTACCTGTGGATATACCAGTAACGATACCTGATGCTGAACCTATAGTTGCTACTGATGGCGTTCCACTCGTCCAAGTGCCACCGGGTGTTGGGTTAGTGAGGGTTGTTGTCATGCCGATGCACGTATTCAGACCACCTTCTGCAATTTTCGGGCAATTCATCGTAACCGTGTAATTGTCGAAGTATGCAAACTGCGCTTCCCTTACCGACCTAGGAAGCGAGTAATTTCCGTAAAAGCCAAAATGCGACATAGGGATCGATGTAAATATTTCGTCAACTGCCGTTCCTTCCAGTGAAGTAACCCCTATAGATGGGTCTAAAAAAGATGTTGGGCCATCGTCACGTACATACAATGTCCATTGGTTTAAAGATTGCTGATAAACAACTTTTATACTTGCGTAATTGGTTGCGGAAGCAAGTACTGCTGACGATGATATCACCGGTGTTACGGTTCCCACCAGTCCAGAAGTGAACCTAACTAGCTGCACACCACGAGGCATCGACGGATTGAAAACAACAGCATAGCCATTTCCAAAAATTTGATAGTTCTCAACGTCTGTAGCCAGTACCGTCACTGCAATATTCTGAGATCCCCAATACCCACTCACCGGGGCACTTGTTCTCATATTGAACGTCCAGGTTACCAGCTCATTATTTAATGAAAGCGTGGAGTTAAATGGAGCAAGGTACGGTGCAAGTGGCGGGCTGACAAATGCATAGCGGTCACAAAAGGTTTCAAAGTCGTTGGATACCCAAGCCGCCAACATGTTGTCAGCAAGTGCTACAGAAGTGCCTGTTGCCCAACCACCAACTTTAACGCCCGAATTTGCACCTGTACCAGCCGAGCCGCCAAGATGAACACTTCCGGGGAGACATGAGGGGGAACCGAACGGGATTGGCAACGATCCGGTCGTACCCGGGAAATCATTGGTATAAACGACTGTTTGTGCACTTAAATAGGGTGCCCACATAGATAGGGCTATAACTACGATTACGCAGAACTTGTATAGTTTCGTCATGATATATTTTTCTGAATTACTCTTTGCATGCAAGCTAATTATTTTGTCTCTAAAATCATGCGATTAAACCATCTTAATACTATATGTGTAAATTGATGGGATAAATGAAAGAATAGCCAACAACTACTTTTTAAATTGCTATGCGCACAATTTCTGATTAATCGACAAAAGAAATAATTGCAAGCATATGCTATTCAGTTTTTGAAAGGAAACTTGCTTTTCAAATTTGATATGCATTAGAGGTGCTGGTGATTATCGAAAACAAAAATTTTAAAACGGCTTGCTACTTAACTATGCAGACAATCGAATAAAAAGGCATTACACTAAATTAGGAATTCGCACTGTTTCGACAATCCCAGGCATACACATCGCCGAGTCCTGCCGAAATGCAGAAACGCAAAGAAATGAAAATAGAACGAAACTCACTAATGTGTTAACTTCCAATTAATCGTGCACCCTACTGACTTTCCAACAGGAAATACCGTATACCACGCATCCCCAGAAAGCCATAATCCATACGCACAGGGAACTGGGGTCAATGTCGCTTTTGCATTATCACCAGCGTCGGGATCCACAGTAAAGTTTACGTTGTCATAACTCCAAGTTCCGCCATTGTTGGTGTTCCTCACTTATTTTTATATTTTAACTGATTCCAATAAAATACAATACAGTTAATCATTTCAGGATATTGTAAGGGTTATTATATTGTATTAGGTACAATTTAGGTACAACATTTGGCATAATACAAAACAGCAACAATTGTTCTGAAATATAAATATATAATAACAAATCTCACTTACACACGACATCCCCCCCCTAGTTTGGCTAATTTCACTATATTCGTACTTAAAAGAATTATCATGGATGCAGTGAGTTATGAATTAATGATTAGGCAAGCTAATAGCTGTGGGCGACATGGGGTTTACGGTGCCGATGCTGATATATATCGAGCATTTGAAAGATCGGTTAGCTCTTATTCAAATGCATTGGAAGGAAAAGAAAAACTCTTCAATAAGAGTAATGAAGAGTTGTGTTTTGATGCAGGGTATCATACCGGTATAGTGTCAGCTTACATCAAAGCCGCAATTTATAAAGTCATGAAAGAAAAAGGAGATGATTTAAGCGACGTACAATATGAATCATTGGAACAAAATTTGCTAAGCTTGGGCACCCATACTAAATCTGACATTGATAAAGTTATTGAGTCTGCCAGTGAAATATTTAGAGCCATTGGGTTATTAGCACAGTAGAAATATGTTTTCTCTTTAAAGTAAATAATATGGCAAAATACATTTGTATTACCGATGGAACCACTTCTCTTGAAGTTTACGTTAATTGTGAAGATATCGCATCAATTATTGAGACACGGGTAGAAGGTGTAATTAATTCCGAAATTATACTTAAGAGTGGGAAAGAGATAAAAGTTTGTGAAGAAGCAGTAGCTATTTATGAGGCAATGCGACAAGCAGACGAAAATATTTCAGATGCAGTTAGTTGTTAGCTATAACTGCAATTTCATACCCTGTTCAGCAGGGGAAACAGTTCCATTTATGAAGAATTGCAGTTAAGTCGAATTTTTTAATATCAAATTATACACGTAAGACTTCAATTCAATATTGAGTGCCAATACTACACGTAGGTATCATTTCCGAAAATATTTTTCCGCACAGAAGAAAAACTCAAGTGATATTACGATATTTCCAGCTTAATATGGGCAGTTATAATGAGAGCATATATAAAACGAATTATTGCTAAAAAGGCTAATAAACAATGGAAAAGAAAATTAAAATGGAAAGCAGGAAAAAAGCAAAAAAAGCGATATAAATCTTCCTTAGATTCACTCCACTCCCAACTGAACCATACATATAATATTCAGCATGCCAACTTTGTAAAAATTAGACCGCCTAAAAATTTCTCATTCGTAGCTAACAGTAATGAGGTAATAGGGTTTATAAACAAAGTATTTGAATGCTTCCTAAAAAGACAGAAATTGTTTATTCGGTTTCGAGAAGTTGAGCATATTGAGTATGATGCGCTCGTTGTTCTGCTATCTATCCTTGTTAGATTTAGCTCTCACAATATACAATTCAATGGTGACTTTCCTGTTAAGCGACTACCTGCTGCAGTTCTCAAGTCGTCAGGCTTTTTTGAGTACCTGTATGAAAAATTTATGATTCGTGACAGCTATGTACTGAATGCCAAAAGTAGAATTCATACCCACGCTTCAAAGCACGTAGACCCCTCATTAGGAAAGACAATAATACGCGATTCGAGTGAAACTATTTGGGGAGAAAACAGAAGAAGCCAGGGTGTGCAACGTGCTTTTTTAGAACTAATGCAGAATACTCATAATCATGCTGAAATAGGCAAAGAAGGAGATAAACACTGGTGGCTTTCTGCATCTCATTCTAAAAGTAAAAAAAAGGTACTCTTCTCTTTTGTTGATTTTGGAGTAGGAGTATTTAAAAGCTTAGATAGTAAAAAGGAAGGAAGTAAATGGGGGGCATGGAAAAAACTCATGCCCCAAAAACATAAATATTCCAACAATGCCGAATTGTTAAAATTGATTTTGAATGGAGAGTTACATAAAACGGTTACCGATAAACCATATAGAGGAAAAGGGTTACCTGGATTAAAACTGCTTTTAGAGCGAAATCAAATATCTAACTTATACATAATAACAAATGACGTTAAAGCAGACGTTAAAAATGACATTTATAATATATTGGATTCAAACTTTAGTGGTACTTTTGTCTTTTGGGAATTAAATGAACAAAACTTGAGTTGCAATGACACTTTTAAAGATAGCGAAAGTATTTTCAACGACTCCTGGTCCGAGAAGTGAAAGTGAGGGACCTTTTTCTGGTCAGCTTTTTAGAAAGACTGTTCTTGCTCCTGCTGTCACAAAAGCAATAGAGCAAAATGAAATTTTGACAATTGACTTTGATGGAACTGAAGGCTACGGCACGTCATTTTTGGAAGAAGCGTTTGGTGGGTTAATAAGAAATGAAAAAATTTCACACGCGGCACTAAACAAGCACTTACAGTATATCTCTAAAGAAGAACCATATTTGATTGAAGATATTTTGGAATATTTATGCGATGCTGAAAAAAATATTGAACAAGCCAAATAAGGTTGCCATAGTTATTGCCATTGCGTCTATAGTATCCTTCTTACTTGGTTTTATTATTTCAAAAAGCTCCAATATTCCGAAGTATTATATAAAAAAGGAAATAGACCCAGTTGCAGTACTTAGTATTATTGTTACTATATCTCTTGGATATTATCTTTCTGTAATTATAGATGGCGGAAAAGAAATAAAGAAAAGAGATATAGAGATTACCATAAACAGACTAGAACGGATTGTAAATAATTGCGAAACGTTTACTTTGCGTATTCAGTCAAATAATATTGCTATTACAGAGGCTGTATCTTTTGTTAAGCATAACTATATGGCAATCGGGAAAGTCCTCATAAATTATTCAGCACGAAGAAATCTTTCAATATCTGAACACGAGAAAAACTGTCTTAAATGGCTTCGTGATTTAAAAGAATTGATGACTTATACTCCAGTGACAGCTTTAAGCTTCACCCCTATTTCTGTAACAAATGGGATTGCCACTTATTCTAACACTCGAATTGCCTTAATTAATCAAAAGTTAGACGACATTGTTGACGAATTAATTGCACTAGAATTCTTTGTTAATAATTCTAGTGACTAAGTTTTACTTAACAAGTTTCTGTTTTTCTGAAAAATTAACTTTGCGTGAATAAATTATGGAAGTAATCTGCCTAGAAGACGATGCCTTTTACTCACTCGTGGAGCAGGTGTTCCAACGCATGAAAGACAAAGAAAAAGCCAAAGAAGATAAATGGATTTCCGCAGAAGAAGCCATGCAAAAACTCCGCATATCCAGTAAAACAACGCTTCAAAAATTAAGAGACGAGGGAAAAATCAGATTTTCGCAACCAGAGAAAAAGCACATTTTATACGACTTGGCTTCTATATACAGTTACCTTGATAAACATGCAAAAGACACATTTTAGTTATGAGTACACAAGAACAGCAATATATAAAGGGCTTTAACCATGGTTACCTATTAACCAAACATCTACCAGATTTAGTAGCTAAATTAGTAAAGCAGTTACAAGCTACAACAAATGACTATTTGTCAGGGTTCTTTTCAGGTAAAGAAGAATATGAGTTAGAAGCAAGCCGGAATGAGTTAAATATGCTTGGGAATATCAGAAAGGGTGCGAACAATAAGGATCTGGAACAAGACAGGTAGCTGACTAAAATAGGGTCTTTAAAACGACCCTATTAGTACTCAAAATAGGATTTGCAAGATTGCATCTCGCCATGGCGATAGATAGTAATCTTCTCTATTTGCGAGATGCAATCTTGCGGGGAAGCATCCCCGAACCCCGCAAATACATTTACTTAAATTAGTGAATGCGTAGAACTGTTACCGCTCTAACTCGTCTTGGCTATCAATACGGATAGCTGACATTTCTTCCACTTCGTTCTTTTCTAAGTTGTCATTTTCGTTTTCAGTTTCTACATTCTTAGTGTCAATATCTTCTGATGGTAGGGAACTGTCAGGCTCATACTTCTCATTCTTTATAGTATCGTTGGGTTGGGTTTCATGCTTCTCGATAGCAGTTTCATCCTTTTCTGTTTCTAATTTTTGTTGTTTTACTCGCCCTGCTCTTAATCCATGTAATTCATTTATAGTCTTATCATCTTTGGCTTTTTTATCATCTCGCTCTTGTAGTATTGCTATATCTACACCCAATCTTGAAAAACGAAATTTCAATCCATTATCACTTTGTACACCAGTAAGTACACCTGCTCTATAATACGCAGAAAACCCTTGCTCTTGTAGTAATGAGAGGAAGTGTTCAGTTGAGGTAGCAGACTTTTGTGCCACGTCGGTACACTGCAAGAGAGTACTTTTTACATTAGCTCGCTCGTCGATTTTATATTCGTATTTCGACCCTCTACCTCTATTCTTACCTTTCCCATGTTCTGGCAAGCTGCATAGTTCAGGATACTGTTCCTTCTGATACCTATCCATCTCGACCTTTATGTGAGCAAAGACATCTTTAGAAATACGGCTGGATAATCCGTTAAGCGAGGTGCCTGATACTGCTGCATGTAGGTGAGTGTGTTCCTTGTCAATATGTTTCGTAAAACAATAGAGGTTGTTCTCGCCACGGAGTTCTACATACTTTCGAGCCATGTCAGTAAGCATGGCATCTGTTAGGTGTTTTCCATCTTGGTTGTGCCATGAAAAAATCATGTGATTAATCAGTGTTTGGTCAACCCGCTTATGCATCCTGTTCGCTTCGTTCTTTTCGAACTCTTTTGCCATTCCCTTAGCAGTCATTGAGGCTATGTTGTGCTTCAGGAGTAGCGTTGCTTTCTCTTCTTTCGGAATTTGCATCTGTGACTTGTTCACGAGGCGAGTTTTAATAAACTCTTCTACTGTGCCAGGGAATGCTTTCATCTCAGCCAGTAGACGTGCGTCTGTAGCCTCGCTTTTCAGATGTTTAATGTCCTGCTTGGAAAACCTTAATCCGGCAATATAGCAATGCTCTGTTTGGGAGAGGTGATATAGGTACTGCTCAAAACGAGACTTGTGGTTAGTCTTGGTACGCTTCTTTTCCTTTAAAATATATTCCACTAGCTGACCGATAGCTCCGCTACCGCTCTTACTACTTCTGCTCAATGATTTAATAATCATAGGCTACAGGTTTTGAAGTAGTCGTAACAACCTTTCCATGTACTCTGGGTTCTTTTTGATTGCTTCAATAACAAGGTCGTCTAAGCTTTTTGGGTTTTGTAATTGCGTTGTTACATTGGTTTCCAGTTCAGACATTCTATTGAGTAATTCAATACCTGTTTGATGGGGAACATTGAAATTATCAAAAGCACTTTTTAATGACATGTAGTTCATTGTTAACAGCTCTATGACTGAGTTTACTGCGTAGACATCTGGAACTACGTATTGTTTCTGTATGTAGGCAAGACAGGAAGCCTTAATAAAGGCAGAAACACTTTTCTTGTGCTTCTTTGCAGTAACAGACAAAACAGATAGTTCATTACCTGTAAACGAGATAGTGAATGACTTTTCGGTCTTTCGCTTATTCCGTCTCCAATTCGCCTTGTATTCCCTCCAATATTGCTCCCGAGCTTTGGCAACATCTTGCTCTGTACCGTTCTCTAGCACCTTAGTACTGAGTAGGTATGCATACAAGCCGCTATTTCGTTTTATTGCCCTTTTCATTGTTAATCAAATTGAATCGTTGGAGGGGTTATAAATGGAAGCTTATTTGTTGGCTGATACGGTGCTATGTTAGTCATTTCAAGCAAGTTGCCTTGTTTGAAGTAGGGAACTATTTTGGTCTTAATTGCGGGCTTGTTTCCGCAGAGAATGAGGCTATCACTAGAATGCCGGATTTCATCTGCTGTCATTAGAGGACGGACATGTCGTGTACCTTTGTCATCTTTGTATTCAAACCGTCCGAGAGTAGCTTCTAACTCCTGCGCAACGCTAATTGGTTGTCCTGGCATATATACCCTAGCAAAACTATTTTCAGTGATTGCTTTGGCTACAGATTGCCCATATAGGTCTACCAATTGAGCAGCTGATTGGTACACTTGCAGAATACCGGCATTATACTTTCTAATATTCGACACCGTGATTTGGAGGTTGTTGAAATAGAGACTACTGGCCTCATCTATTAAAAAGAACAACGGTAAATCTTCTTTTGTTGGCAGGGAATTCATGACATGGGCAAACACCTGTTCAAGCAGAAGGGAAGTAACCAAGCTGTAGTATCGCATACTGCTTGTATTGGTGTTGATATACAGAATGTTCTTTCTTTTCCTGAAGTCATGGAAATTCAAGGTGTCGTGGCTTGTTGTTAAAGCCACCTGCGGGTCTGTTGCGAAGATTGATAAAGCAGACCGGCAGGTTGCAATAATAGAAGAAAGTGTTTTGTCTCCGTAGGACAAGAAAGCCTTGTATTCTGTGAGCAGGGCTTCATCATTTGTTTTGACAATTAACCTGTCGATTTTCTCAGGTGCAAATGCTAACGTAGATATGAGCAGGTACACATTGTTCAGTGTCCTGTATTCCGTATCTGCGTGCTTTAACAGATAGGTAGCCATGAGGCTAATCAAGCTTTCAGCCGAGAGGTTCCAGAAAGGATCTTTGCCACCAGTGCCGAGAGCGTTTACGATAACCATCTTACTCATCTTTTGAATGTCAGAGACATTTCTCATTCTGAGCATTGGGTTATACCCCTCGGAGCTCTCCGGGTTGCCATAATTGAGCGATAGTACATCGTATCCATCTTCTAGAAACACTCCTGAAGTTTTTTGGAGTAATTCACCAGAAAAGTCTGTCACGATTAAACTTGAACTACCTCGCATCCGAAGGAGGCTTGGGATTAACACACCGCTACTTTTGTAGTTCCCGGTACTCCCAATTACGAGAACATTTTTCGTAGAATCAGAAATTGACAATGATTTCTGTCCTGTAAGGCAGAAGCCTTTGCCCGAACCCAGCAGTTCTGCTTCATGCGTAAAAGATGCGTTAAACTCTGTTTTACGTGGAGTAGTGGCAAAGTATTTGATAGCCTCAAAGAGGCCATCAAATACCCACCCTACTATGCCTACAATACAATCGAGTAATACCTTAATAATTTTTTCCATTGCCTAGTTTTCTTTCAAGGAGTTCTGCAATTTTTGTGAGAATGAGTGCTATTAGTCTGCATATGAATAATAAAAACGCACCCAATATTTCTAATACTGCCTTTCCAAACAATTTAATTGACTTAAAGAAGGCACTCTGTGTTTCGTTGTCTTTCATATCGAGTTGGTTTTATAAGGGTAAACAATAGAGGTTTCCGCATCTTGGCAACCAAACAACAGTTTGTACACTTCAATCATTCCGTAGTATATCTGCGCTTCTCTCTCATTCTTTGGCTGGTACACAAAATGAATATGAAAGCCTCCCAAGTAGGGAAACCAACGTGCTTCATTTAGGATTCGGGCAACGCACCACGGGTCTTCGATGAGCATCTTCAAGCCTTCGTCAGTGGTGTTGTCAAATGCGTCTGACCGCTCATATAGCGGAGCATCAATAATGAGTACTTTCCTCCATGCAACACCTTTGGCACACCTGTGCAGTTCACTTACTATAAACAGATAGCAAGAAGCCCCACAATGCTCCGGTGTTGGTATTACTATCTCTTTTGCGTTCAATAAAATCTGCCTGACATCCTTTAAGAACTCAGAAATATTCTCGAACTGCATCTGAAAATCAGGACTCATATTCGTGAAAGACAGCCCGGCACAATGCTTAAACTGCGACTCTTGTATCTTCCCACGTTCACCGCTAATCATGCCAACATACCGAAAGCGAGCACCTTGATTGAGGTGTGCATTAAACCCGAACTGATTTTGTACAGCCACAATATCTATCGGAGTATCTCGTGACACCGTGAGGTCTTGAATGACCGTGAGATTTGTGTAATCAGCAAAATCTGCATAGAACAGCCAAATGATTGTGGCGACAAGAATGACGATGATGGTAATGATAATTCCTTCCATGATTTTGTTTTTAAGAGTTAAGAGATATTTTGTCGCAAGCATGTATCGGCTGGAGTATCTGAATATGGAAATTGTTATGTATTTTGTTGTGGATTTCCGTAGATGTAACCAATGCCATACGGCTTACATCACAAAGCTATCGGGGCAGACATGCCCTACCTATTTTTGCCGTGTTCATATCGTGTTCATATCTTTTTGCTATGCCGAGTGTCAATCCATATCTTGAATTACTGAAAGAAGAATTGCTCGATAAATGCTGCACGATTAACCCAACGATTAACAAGTTGCGGAAGCTTCAGCATGCAGATTTCAAAACCATTGCAAGTATTCTTGACCAAACACTTGATGCAAATGAGGACATACCGTTTGCGGTAAAAAGAGATAAGGGAACTACGCTATCTGTAAGCACATTAGAACGGATATTCAAATACGGATACTTACCCAACAAGCGTGACAAACGTGTTACTAGAACACTCGACATCCTATCTCTGTTTATTGACTATTCTGATTGGGACAGTTTTGTGCAGGAGAAAAACACTTCATTCAAGCAGGGGAATAGTATAGAGGGTATGCTTGTAGATATTGTTACAAAAGCAAACCAAGCTGAATTTGAAGCTTACAGAAAATTACCTAAAATAGAGACTGCTGAATTATTGAAATACCGTACAGAGAGTGGTTCAGGCTATTTGCGTATTTACAATGTTCTTGTACAACACAGCAAAAAAGGATGGACGATAGGGAACGAAGGGAACCCATCTGGCTTTACCCAACAGAAAGTTTGGATAGAGAGCATGAGTAATGACAAAGCGGTTGTGAAGTCTCAAGAATATTGGTATTTGCGTTGGTTTGAAATACCAACACAGTTATACCGGTATATCTATAACGAAGAAAATGAGCAGACGAAAACATTGGAACTTATAGATGGGGAATGGAAGGTTTCAAGTGTGTTTTACCCGTCTCCAAGAAACTCTGTGCATATTACTCATGTGGTGTTTGCGTATTTGCCGAAGTCGATCCAGAAATTTGCACAGGCTTTAATAATGAAGCTAACTTCAAAATAAAAATAGCTGTCTGCATTTTTTGCACAGATGGATGAAAATAAGGTGATTACACCACAATTGACAATATATACACGAATAAAAAGAGGGTGTCGTTGGAAACTAAGACACCCTCCTTTTTACATGATTTTTTCTGGAACTGGAGCAACCCCTAGCCGATATTCTCCGGCTAGTTGTTCTTTTTTCATTTCAATTTCAATTTCTTCAAAAGTGATGTTAATCGTTCCATTTTTTATATTTTGAAAGAGCTTTAAAATAGCGTTCCAATCTTCTTCGGTAGGTTTATTAATTGATGACCATTTTCTTAGGTTAGATATATATCTTTCCCAAATTCTTTTACCGTTCTCATAGTTCACTTTGGAAAATTCTAGATACCCTTCATTTTGACAGAATATAATAAAACATACTTCTAGAAACATAAATATATGTTGTAGGTCGTTTTTTTTTAGTTTTATTATTATAGAATTGAGGGCCCCAACATTCATTTTACTGAATATAGTCACATAATAACTTGGTAGTGTTTTCATATTTTTGTCTACATAATATCTATAATGCAAACATATTTCAATAAATAATTAAAATAAAATACATACTTATTCAGTTGTCAAGAATCGTGTTCATATATTGTTTCTTCTGGAGGAACGAAAGGTGCCAAAATAATCGAATGAACTTAATTCGTATTGAGAAGTATTTTTTTCTGTTTTCTTCTCCAATTACAAATGTTCCCCCGCACTGGTCTATAAAAATTTGCAAATGCTTGGAACTGCTTGACTGTATAATGTCTGGTTGGCTATTTCTTCCAGTACTTCTAAATAAAATACCTATATCACGAGAGCAGAATTTTAAATAATTTTTTATTATGTATTTATATATTGGGAATAAGCATGTTTCTTTTTTAGGGGAAGAGTAAAAATAGTCGTTAAGTTTATTTGTTAACGGCTCTATGTTAACATCATCAAAATTAAATAAGTACTTGGATACATCGTGGCAAACCGATGTTACATCTTTACTAGTATTGTGTCTAGGTAGAAAGTTGTATTCTTTGGAGTTAAATGTCTCTACCCAACTTTCGAACCAATTATTGAAATCTACATTACTAGTAATTGCGTTGATAAGAGCATATATTTCATTTTCGTATTTTAACTGGTCTTTACTTAAAAAAGAATCAAATTCCTTTGGAAAAACACTTTGTTTATGATTACCACTATAATGTCTAATTAACATTAATCGAATAACTGTGGTAATGAATGAAGAGGTAGTTAATTCATCATGTTTTTCATATACGTTTCCAAGTTGTATAAAGTAAGCCCATGATGTAGTACAGAATAGTTTAAAATCTTTATCGTATCCATAAGAAAAATTCGCATAGTCAGTAATAAAATACTTAAATGTTAAGGCATTTAGGTAAGGCAAGAGGTCATAATCTGAAAATTTTAATTTAGATCTTATCTCTTGGATAGGTCCTGTCGGGGAAACAAGCTTCCTTTTCTGTTTATACTCACTAATAATATCTTCTGTTACTTCATCTATTCGGAATCTTAAATCGGCTTGATAATATAATGATAACACATTTATTAATTGAGCTCTTTTCTGGTCAGTTAAGTCCCTATTGCTTTCAATATTGTTTTGATACCATTTCTCAAAAAGGAAATTGACCATTTCATGAAATGAAATAGCGCAAAATACATATGGCTGTGTAAGGTGAAGATAGTTTAAAACCAATGCGTCTGGGGTAGAATAAACAGTAGGGTCACTCTTCACAAAAACGAAAGAAGAGTTTGTATTACGGGGCATTATTGAGTTATTTAGTACTTTTACGCAAGCATCATAAGCACTAATTAGATTGTGCAAACCGCCTGAATAGTCAATATTAACTTCAAGTACTTCAGATGTCCAATAACTTTGATAAAATCTATTTTGAAAACTTGTTTCAAGGCAATTGCACGCGGTCAATAAATAGTCAATTAGTTTTCGAGAGGTAAATTGATTTTTTTCTATTTTTGCAAATACATTATTATAATATAAATCTACCGTTGTAACAAAGTTTCTTTTTAGATAGAAGTATAACTCTATATATGACGCATACATGTCAGGGTTTAGTATTGCGTTGTTATAGTTAGATATAAGTTTTAATATCTTTTCAGATAATACTTTGGGTAGGCGCAAATTCTTCATTTGTGTTCTAACCTTCTTAATAATATCTGGTTTAACGATTAAGCGCTTAAAGTTCGAATGTAAATCAAAATGTGGGTGTTTGAACGTTGGATATACTTCATTTGTATTAGGAAATCCAATAACTGTATATGTTTCAGTTATGTGTTTGTGTATGTCTAAGGTCTGGTCAAGTATTGATCCTGGGTAATATAAGGAGTTAAACCCATTTTTCTCTACATCTATTGTAATGTCGTTTATTAACATAAGGTCTCCTTTACCAACGACAGTATAATCAAAATGAGTATTATTTGATTTTTTTAGCTCATTTGTAACATTATGATAATGTCCAGGTTTGACACTCAATTTAGATATGAATGAGATTTTTTCCCCTTGAGTTAAATCAAACCCATTCCATTCATGGACTCCCTTTTCATAAATAAGGTTATTAACGCCAAAAGTAGTAAGTGAACTTTCAAAAATATGATTTGAAATCAAATTATTTTTATCCAAAACTACTTTGTCTTCTTCAGACAAAAGCATGTTTAGTATTGAGTTTTCTATTGTTTCATTGTAAAGTCGAGTGTCAAGGGTATTTAACTCCAACTCCCGAATACCAACTATAATATTTTTTAAACTGCTAATACTGTTACCATATAATACAACAATAAGCTCATGGTATGAATATGATTCACATATTTTGAAAGATATTATACTGTCTCCTTTAAACTTATTGATAGTCGACTTGATTTTTTTTACAACTCCATTAACGATATTTAATCCATTTCCAATTAAGAAAGCGGAGTTGATTTTTAATTCACTTATTGAAATGTAAGGTAGTCTATGCTCTATCCTTGATTTATAAACCGTTGGGTTGATTCCTGTTATTACTTTATAATCAAAATTCTGTAAATCGGACTTTTCAGTATTAACCCCAATCGGATTATAAGATCTAAAAAAACGAGTAGGGAACTCTAGGTCATCAATTTCTGAAATCATGCACACATCATACTTTCCCCATAGATAGTAATAGCTTGGATTGAATAATTTTTTATTTTTTAATTTCCCGACAGATTCCAGCCCCTGTTTATATTGTTTAAACAGGTTATCACTTATTTGGTTTTTAATAAAGTCATGCCTTTCTTCTTTTTTTAAGCATAGCGGGAGGGAGCAATAGCCAAATAAATATGCTTTTGATTGCAACATAGACAAAACTCTATAAAAATTATTCCTACTTTAAGAATATAAGTAGGCGTCAGAATCATGAAAAGGGGTATGATATCTATTATATTCTGGTGAATAAATAGTATGAGGTGAGCGGCGTGGTGTATCTAAAGGATAACTACCCAACCGATACTCTGCAGATGAAATTTGCTGTAGGAGTATTTGATGGATTGCTGGTAAGTCATCATCTTCACTAAGTTTATTAAAAATACATTCTCTTATAACAACTATGTCCCCTGGCAGTACTCGTGTAGATTTTGACAATTTATTTTTTATTTTTGGAAAAGTATTTCGCCAAATTTTTGTAGCTTCGCTCAGTATTCTACTGTTGTTAAAGTCAACTTCTTTGTCTAGCAATATAAAAATGATAGAGAGTTCAATAAAAATGTTGGACATTTCTATATAGTCAACATCAATATCATTCTTGTGAAATTTACATTTATCAGATAGAATATTGGCTACAATATCTTTGTGAATTGCTAATTGATCTAGTTTGTTTATGACCTTGTGATAATAGGTGGGCAGTGGAGCATGTGCTAATTTAGCCATATTTTAATTAAAATTTAGTTTCTTAAGTAGTTTCTCTACAGAAGAAAAAGTGCTACATTTCGCCTCACGACTCAGAATGCATTCAAGCTATACTTTTTTCAATTCCAAAAACGATCGGAGCGTAAGATAAAGTGTTTATTTAGTTCTACAGTACAAATAACGGTTTTTTTTTGTAAAAAAAATGTTATTGTTTAAATAATAAAATATTTATTTTCTATGTTTGTATCTTCTATTTTTATTGAATCTTTGGAAATTAGGCTTTCAGCAATGTTTTTGCTCATGAATACTAATTTACTTATGTAAAAAATGTCCGGAAGTACATTTTGTTTGACAAATTTTTCCAAAAAAAAGTTTAATTTCTTAATTGAGCTAGGATCCCAAAAAATATTATTTGCACATTTAATTCGATCTTCAATATATTTTGACTTTTCAATACCCTCTCCTACTAAATATGGATAAAGGGTATCAAGAAGTATCGGGAAATAGATGTAGTTATCGTTTGTCAATTTATTGCTAAATATATTCTCAGTTGTATTGAAATTGTCTAAATTGGAATATTTATCGACTCTTATTTGTGTAAGTTGAGGGTTGACAAACATATTAGCAGCAATGAAGTCGATAATCATTCCATAAATTTTACCATTTTCATCGATTATTGTGATTTTATCAACTGAGTATTTAATCAAATAGTCATAATCACGAGCTTTATTGGGTCCCCAAATTGAGATTGTTTTAGTTTCTTTAGGGTTAATGATAGATTTTGAGTTCTTTTTGATATAGCCAATTAAATATTTTATAAAGTGCTTTTGGAATCTATATCTAACTTCTTCGATCGTTTTCTCGTTCGTTATTAGTTTACTACTAAAGACATACTGTTTGTCTTTATTTTTAATATTCTTTTGTGGCGCCAAGTCAGACTTTTTTTCTTCAAAAGAATAATTGGTAAGATTATCACTTGAAGAAACTTGATACTCCGTTCGCTCAAATACAAAGTGATTCTTATAGTTGTTGATTTCGTATAAATAAAATAAGGGATGCCCTTTGGAAAGCTTATCACTCAAATGACATGCACCACCAATTAAATGAGGCAGCTTTCTGCTACTTTGGTTTGTGTCCAAACTAGAATTGGGGTGAATATGACCACATATTGCTAAATCGCAAATGGATGCGAGTTCGGAATACGACCCTGACTCTGAGTTTTCTTTAAAATTGAAGTGTTCTAGAAAGTGTAGACAAAATTCAGGATGATGAAAAATGATAATATTTAGTTTGTCATCAGTAATGTTAATGTTTTTCAAATACTCAATTAGCCTAGAATCTATTTGTTGCCTAGTATTTTCAGAGTGATTAAACGAGGGCTTTAGTATTTCGTTGTTAATATCTACTGGATTGTTTAAAGGAAAGTCACGTATACATACTACATTTTCGAAAAGTTTACTAGCAGTTTCATATACGTTACTTTCATTTGCCTTTTCTAGTTTTCTTTTAAGTGCCGTCTTACTACTTTCTGTTATCGTTGAAAGCCAACTGCTGTTAATTACAAAGAAGCGTACCTTATCGTTATCATATACTAGATCTCCATTCGGGAGGATTATTACTTCCTCATTTTCTGATTGGTCAAATTCTGATAATATTTCGTAGTATTTATAAAAATTTTTTTTAGGATATTTATTGCCAATATATGAACTGCCTCTTTCGTAGTTAAAACATTCTCTGTAATGTTGAGGGGGAGATACTAATGTGTCAAGGTCATGATTCCCAGCACAAAATATAAACTTACTTTTAGGTATTTGTAATTTTATTTGCAATTCTTCTAGCCATACCTTTGCTTTTGTGACATTATTATAGTCACATCTATTCCCAAAGTCTCCACTAATAATAATGAAATCTAAATCAGCGTTTTTAAATTTTTCAACTAAAAACGTATGTAAGTCCTCATGAAACTTGTATCGCTTTGCGTCACTTTCAATATGTAAATCAGATAAGTGTAGTATTTTTAACTTACTCATGTCAAGCTGATAACAAGGTGGTGACGCGCAATATAGAAATAATATTTTGTTTGCAGAAACATAATAGTCAAAAAGGAGTTCAGCTTTTTCGCTCTGCAATTAATGCACCACCCCAAACAAACGCTTCTCTGCATGCACCTTTCCTGTTAGTAAAGTTATTCAAAGAAGGAGTAAAAGCGCGGTTAGATAGGGAAATGACTTGCCAAGCAGTAGCTGGTATTCTTAATGTAAAAGTTGGAATGATATGTTCGTTGGAAAGGAATAAGCCGAAAAAGAGTACCGAAAAAATATTATAGAGTTTATAACCACTGGCTTGGGTAAAAATATCTGAGAAATAGTTCTTGGAAAAAGAAACTATTTTAATAAGGACTGCCTATATAGACAAGAGACTGCCACTTTGGGGCAGTCTCAACGGTTTTTAGTGTAGCTTTTAAGAATGTTACTTTTACTACCCTTTTCGAGTTCAGAGGAAAGTCGGTATCCAATTCTTTTCAGATTATCAAAATCATCTTCAGCAAAGTGTAAGAAACTAACATCACTAGATTGAACATTTTTGGGGGTACTAGCTTTTTTCTTAAAAACTCTTCTTTTTTCATGTGACATAGCAAACAACTTTTATTTAACGATAGCACACTAGTGCAATGTACAACTAATTATTTTGTGAATTACTGACACGGGTCATAAAAAGATCATAAAGGCAATCTGAAACCATTTCTAATATTGCCACATCATAATTAGCTTTAAAACTATTTACGGACTCGTTTCCTACACATATAAAACCTACAATCTGAAAATCGTCATACATATTCGATGGTATTATCGGGTATATGAGTTCACTCTTGTGTGGAAGAATTTCTCCACGCATCCCGTCAAAGAAGGTGATGTCATAATCTTTTGAGTTTGCTATGTCATTATTCATGTAATAGCAGTGGTTTTTATACTTAGTCACTTTTCGGTCCGATTTGAGTAATTTATCTTTATTCTGTACTACTTTTCGAACATTGTTATAGACTTTTAATAAAGGAGTATTTTGGGAAACTGTGTGTCCCTCGGAGCCGTTGTCATTCAAATCTTTCACCTTTTCTGTATAATGTGTATCTCGAACTAACGATTTAACCTTGTCATCGGAGGTCAATACATGGTTATCAATAACGGATACTTTAATTGATACAGTATTGTCTGAATTAGTTATTCTGTTGAATACTTCTCTCAAATTGCTACAAGTGAGCAATAGTGCTTTCATAAACTTATCATCCGGCATTGCTTTCCCCATTTTTTTTAAGCAATGAATTTCAGAAAAAGCAAGAGTAATTGCAACTAAAGCTTCCCCATACACAGATTCTGCAAATGTTTCATGTATAAGGTCATAAATAAACTTGAGGAAGTAATAAAAAAACCTAACAAGAACTATAACCGCAAGTAGAATTATACCGAATGGCAAAAAAGTATTTACAAGCTGAACCTCTGACAGCCACTCCTGTAGCTTATCAAGCAGAATAAAATAACCTGCAACTGAGGAAACAGATGATCCAAAGATTATTTTCCATAATGTACCACTAAAAGCTCGCCTAAACGACTTTTTTACAACAATCCATATTTCATTGCGATTTATTGGCACTTTCGAAAAATTTACAAATATATAACTTTCGATATAAAATGCTAATGGTAATAAGGAGTTCGGCTTTTTCGTTCCGCAAATAATGCGCCATCCCAAACAAACACTTGCCCCTTGATTGTTGACTTTGAAAGGGAAGGGCAAGAGATTGTTTGCCCTATTGGGTGCTATCGCAGCATGTCACAGTATTTGCAGTTCACGAAAAAGCCTCACGGCAGCTCCTGTGTACGATATATATGCTTCCTTTTTTGACGGGTATCGTTACGCTGACTGCCGCTACCTCTACTTCTTTACAGCTTGGTATTTTTCCTTTCCACGCTGACTACTTCACACAAAATACCAGGCTTCCAAAACCCACCTCACAGGCTGGCAGACTGCTACACTCACACTTTCCGTCTTCAGTCAGCACATATATCCGTCCACCCGCTGCCTATCGTCTGTGCTCGCCTGCGTAGCCACCGGCTGCGTTCCGGGTTGGTGCTGGCACGAAACCCACGCTAATTTACATTCAACGCACCAACCCTGCACTGTGCGAACTCCGTATTCATACTTCATACTTTACAGTTCGCCCCAGCCTGTGGCACTCGCAACTTCATTTGCTCCATTATCATTCCGCTCATTCCGTTTCCTGGCGAGCTAAGTGCCCGCAAAGTATTGCAACCACTTTTTCTTGCTACTGCACCGCTGAAGGCTCCATTACCTTTTGTTTTAGTTAGAGTAACCATACCTAAAAAACACCACATTATTGTATATCTTAGTAACATAATAATTAATCAGAGTGTTCGACATAGAAAGTGAACTTATAGACTACTACCAGTCATATTGTGCATTGACCGTTTGGTTTAAGAAGATTATTCTACAGTCTGACAAAAAAGCATTCATTACTGTTCAAGCCGTAACACTTGAGTTCATTGCTGAACGAAACCGCATCCTAAAATATGTACCGGCAAGTAAAAAGAGGGCAATGAGGAAACAACTAAACAAAGTAGCCACAAGCTATTACCACAAGATTTCTCATTGGTCTCGGAAGGAAAAAATAACAATTGATATGGTGTAAGTACTCGTTCCTTTTCAAGCACATACTTGTATCTATTTTCTTCTGCCCTGTGTTACAGCAAAGGTATGTTTGTCCTTCAGTGTCGTCAAGTTCTGCACTCCGTTACCACTGTGCTTGCATGTTGAGGCAAAATAATCTCCACACTCGTACAGTCATTAACTGCAATCTCCTTTGAGGTTGTATTTTTTTGCCTCAAACCTTGCCTTACACCTCCGTCCGTCCTTTCTGCTGCTTATCACAGGACATAAGGCTTTTTGAGCCGAAATTTTTTAACGACTAAAACTATACACAATGGCAAGCAGCAAACTTTCCCGACTAATGAAACTATCATGGGACATTCAACGGAACAAACGATACAACCGTAGTAAGGCACTTACATCTGCATGGGCAATCTTGCTGAATGAGGACATTACAATTCATTACCTGATACTCCGATATAACCGGAACAAGAGAGTGAATAATCGGGTACGAAGTCAAATGAGTTTATTCAATCAGTAATCAATAAAAACAAAAACAAACAATAAAAACAAAAACAAATGGAAATTACAGCGAGATTAATCGCAGATGCGGAAGTACGGAAAACGAAAGACAAAAGAGAAGTAGTGACATTTACTATTGCGGTCAATGACAGCTACAAAACAAAGAAAGGGGAATGGGTAGAAGTCACCGAGTTCATTAACTGCTCATATTGGATAAGCAGTAAAGTTGCAGACGTTTTGCTCAAAGGTGCAATAGTAACGGTATCGGGGCGTATCCACCTTAATGAGTTTACTGGCAAGGATGGTAGCCATCATGCGTACTTAGCCTTTCATG